>NZ_JALKEV010000024.1 GCF_023017105.1 Halalkalibacter sp. APA_J-10(15)
AAGCTCAATCACTGTTTGTTTAAATTCTTGGTTATAACGTTTTTGACTCATAATTCGGACACGACCTTTCGTTCATTCAATTTTAATGACTTAACCAAGTTGTGTCCATGTATCTATACTACATTCAACCGTTCAGATAATCAAATGGTATTATAGAAAGTTGTTTAAAAATATTTACTTACTCAGCAACTAATGAAAGATAATTAATAATAAAGTTGTTTAACTTATAGAGAAAAATGCACAAAGTTACACCTGTTTATAGCAAAATAAAAGTGCAGAGTCTTACATACTCTGCACTCTTAATTTAAAAGTTTATTTTTCGGACAAAAAATTTTCAATAATATCTATTTCTTCTTTTCTAAGCCCATATATCCTATATACTAAATCATCCACCTTCGTCTCTTTTTTCTCAATATCACCTTTCATTAATTTAGCTTCTAAGATATTATCAACGAGTGACACCATTTCGCAGTATAAAGTATCTTTTTTATCTAAGAAAATGATTGGATATCTTTTCATAATAGGAGACTGAAATCGGAATCTTTTTGAATTTAAATGGACAGGGTTTAATTGCTTGTGAATAAACAAAGTTAATTTACTATTTAATATCCCCAACAAAAATTTATAATCATCTAACGAGAAGTTAGCTTTAAGCCGAATCGCGTAAATTGTCCCGTTATAAAAGAATCCACTTGTATCTAATGAAAATCTGCATTCAGAAGATAGATCAGGGGTCAAAATTTTTATATTCTTAAATGTATTATGTGAACGTTCTACCCAAAGCTCGTACCATTCTTTACCGTTTCTTTTC
Organism: Halalkalibacter sp. APA_J-10(15); assembly: GCF_023017105.1. GTDB lineage: Bacteria > Bacillota > Bacilli > Bacillales > Bacillaceae_D > Halalkalibacter. The sequence continues at coordinate 812 of NZ_JALKEV010000024.1, forward strand.
TTTATATATTTCCTTTGTTCTAGCTCAGGTTTATGTGCTGACAAATATTTATTTACATTAGGGAAATCTTCTAAATTAATCCTATGAGTCATTCCTGATTTTTCAATATAAGGATATAAAACAAAAGTATCTGAACCTTCTTTATCACCTGTCCATTGATACGTCCATCTTCTTAAATTCTTACCTCTTAACATTGGGAATACTAAATTTTTCTCTAATTTATTTTTATTGATAAATTCATTGGTTATTTGTTTACAAAACACAGAATCTGCCGTACTTTGAAAACCAACTAGTATACTTTCAATATACTCACTTAAATATTTTACCTTAGGGTGTTCATTTATTTTTTTTATTACTCCTTCCATTAATGGAAAATTGTATCGCCAATAACTCCCCAAATTAACTGTACCCAGCTTATTTACAGACAAGGACTCATCTTGTTGCACCACTTTTTCCCAGATGGCAAATTCATTCACTTCTCTTTTAGGTGTTTCAAAAAAATATACAGCAGAAAGAACAGCTGCTTTAAAAGGAAAAATAGCACTTAAATCCAATACTTTAGATAAATAAACGTTATCTTCCACATACTCCCTTATCGCCTGCCCATAAGATGCACTCATAAATTTGTCAGAAGTTACAATTGCTATTTTCCCTCCCTTTTTATTTACAAGTTGAATTGATTTTTCTATAAATAGTGTATATAAATCATATTTGCCTTTTGCAGAATAATATTTCTTTTTATATAACTTTCTTTGGTTTACATTTAAAGAATGATACCTTAGGTAAGGTGGATTAGTTACAACTAAATCATACTGGTTCTCCCTTAGGATTTCACTTTTTTCATTACTCAAACTATCCAATTGATAAATGGGTATAGTTTTTTTCGGGTTATTCTGGCATGAATATTTAAAGATTAGCATCAATAATCGAAGCTTGGCGATCAGACAAGTATTTTTTTGTATATCTACTCCAATTATTTCTCCGCCATATAATTTTTCTATAATATTCCTTTTTAACACAGCATTATCATTAAATTTTAAAAGCAACCTATTTAAATATGCGACTAGAAAGTTTCCAGAACCACATGCCGGGTCTATTATCTTTCTTTCTATGTTTTCTTCCACTTTATATTCATTATAAATTAGGTTAACAAGATCCATTCGGGTATAATGCTCCCCTAATTTTTTTCTCTTTTCTCCTTCTGACAATATCAAATATATAGACCCTAAAATATCTTCGTCAGTTTCAGGAGGAGGATTTTTTATAAGCCAATCTAACATCTTTAACGCAGATAATGAATTCACATTAAGTGTATTAAAAATCTCTTCATTAAATTTACTCATAGCTTCTAATTTAATTTGTTCAATATTGTATGGCTTGTTTAATAATGAAGCTAATTCAACATATTTATTACAATACAAAAGTCCATACAGTAATGAGAAAGTATCTAATTCTTTTGATACAAATTTCTTTAGAAATTGTGAGGCATCTAATATATATGAATTAGTCATTTTACTATTCATATTCATTGGTCATCTCACTCAGCATGGTTATTGTATCCTTTAAATCACTTACCAAACTTTGAAAATTTGTATTAGCACACAAAAATAACGGCCTCTTTAGGGGCGTCTCATCGTGTCCCCACTTTACATCATCTTGCCTAGTTACAGAATCATTTTTATTAAAATAGGCTATCATTATAAATGCTTTGAAAATACGTGCATATCTTTGAGTAATCTTTTTTTCAATGTCTTTTTTTACATTACCAAACTCATCCGCATTCCTTTTTGCTTCGATCGCAACAATATACTCAGAATTTTTCCTATTATCTTTAATTCTAATTAATATATCTATGTCTCTAGAGCTACTAATGGGATCGCCGTCCCTTTTCAAATCAAATTGAGCATCAGTTTTAATATTTATTATTTTATAATTGCTATGTTCTATATTAAATTCTTCCTTCACTTTTTTCACAACTTCTTCTACAAACTCTTGATGCCAAAACATTCTTATATAGTGTAATAAATGATATGTAGGAGCATATATCTTCTCAAAAGAATTATTCTCTATAATTCTTTTAGGGTCTTCTCTATTTTTCTCATCAAAAATAAGACCTAATGATGGATCAATCCAGATACCTTTCTCTGGGAAATTGTTACTAATAAGCCTATGATAAGTAGACAAAAATTTGTTTATCTCTCTATCCGAAGAAATATTTTCAATATATTCTTTCTCGTTCAAGTAACCTTTATTTAATAATCTTTCTAAAACAAACGACATTTTACCTTCTAATGCATTTGCTTTTGTGATCTTCAAGAAAGATTTCATTAGTTCATTTGATGTAATATGTTCTTCAGCTATACGATAGCCTGAGGGTACACTTCTACTCATTAACCAATTCCAATTTATATTATTTTCCCACTTTACATTTTGGATCCACTCATATTTATGCAAATTATCTATAATATACTTTAACATATCATATTTAAATGCTTTTATAGTGACCCTAAACTCACTATTTATTTTCATATAACCAATAATAGCAAAACCCAGCGACAAAGTTCTCAACTTGAATATTGCAATATTACTACAACGAATATTATGGAATAGAGGTATCGGCGAATAATGTTTCACTTCATAATCTACGTTTGCTAGAAACTCAGATTCTTTATCATAGTTTATTACTTCGCCATCTTGAATGCGTACTAAATAATTTATAAAATCCTCATCGCTTATATCTTCCCCTACAATATTAAAACTAAATAAAATCTCTTGCGATTCATAGATTAAAAAATTCAAGGAGTCCTCATCATAGTCTGATTCATCATCAGACTTTTTATATTTTGCTAGGACAATTTGAGCTATCATTAACTTTAGTTTATCTACTTTATCAATACTTGGTTTATTGTTTGAATCAAAGACAATAACCTGGCTTATTAGAAATTTATACTTAAGTTTTAAAGAGTCCAATATCTCTACTACGTCTGATTCTTCTAGTTCAACACCTTCTGGAACAGAAAATTCAATAAATAACCAACTTTTCACTTCATCAGCAAGCACTTTAAACAACCTCTCCGTTTAATTAAAGTTAGATACAAATCTTTCAAACTTTGTTGATAACTTTTTCTTTAGAGCATTTGTGTTAGCATTACTGTAAGCAAGTAAATTTAACAATTCATTTTGATCTAAAGGCACATTTATTATATCTGGATGATTTCTAAAGTAATTTAAAACCGTTTCAGTTTCAGCTTCTTTTTGGTAAACGAAAACAGTAGCAAATTCACTCTCTTTTCCAACTTCACTTAGTTCATCTTTAAAATTTAAACACCGTTGAAATTTATTCCCTAGACTCTTAGGATTAGATGCAGTAGCAATATAAATCAATTTTTCATTAATATTTTCTCGAATATACAACACTGACGCTAATTCTTCTAGACCAAACTCTGTTTTAAACCTTACAATTTGGTAATTTAAATCTGAAAATATCTTCTCAAGTGAAGATTTTATTAGACCTGGCCTTTGATTATGATGTGCCTTCTGCCATTGTGCACTAACTTCATCTAAAATTCTTTCCTCGTCTGTTTTAACATTAGGTGGAGTTTTGATATCTACAATATTGTCTATAAGATTTGAACTGACTTGTTTCTCTTTTTGAAAATCGGATAAGTTTTTCCCTTTTAATCTTAAGTCGTCCATTATCTTTAACATATTTGAAATCGCATCTCGATAACTTATTGCCTGAGTTGTATCACCTAAGTAAGCATAAAATTGCTTTTTCATTTCTTTAGCATATTCAAGTCCTACGTCATATCCATAACCTTTTTGATATCTAACTGCCAACTCGTGAAATAATTCTTCGAATTCATGTACATCTGAAGGATTAAATTCACTTAATTCAAGCACATGATGTTCTAAACGAGTCCATAAGGCAAATTCACCTTTAGAAACCGCTTCTTTTAAATTCCCCTCATATTGTTCAGTAACAGATGTGATTAATGCAACTGATGGTGGTTCAAAACTTATAACCTTATCAATAAACTCTTTATAACTAATATAAAAATTTCTCCTTGCTGCAGTTGTTAATGCTGAAAAAGCATGTTCAAATTCATCTAATAGAATAAGAAGAAAACCTTCTTTCTTTTTTCCTTTTACAAAAAAATGTATTATATTTATATAATCAGTATTATTTAATTCCCTGATTCCTAATTTACTTATTTCTGTTCTGCCATGTGATGCCCCTAAAACTCTCATAGCTGCACTACTCTTATTTTCACCTTTGTATATTGTAAAAAAAAGAGTTGCTAAATTACTACTAACTCCAAGTTTTTCGCTGATTATACTTATATCTGTATCTCTATCTTGACTTTCAGTTATCGTCATATTATTAACTAGTTGTTTAAAGCAACTTGTAAAGTCACTAAAATGAAGTTGAAATAATTTGGAGACAACCATTCTTACAAAGCTATACTTTACGACATTGGTCTCTTGAACTTGAAATTTCATTGTATAATAGTTACCCTGGTCTTTTAACCTAGATTCTATCCAGTTTAAAAAATGAGTTTTCCCTCCTCCAACTCTACCAGTTAAAACTATATGTGCGAAATCCCAACCACTATCACAATCCAAAAGCTTTTGTGTAATTCTATCTTTTACTACTTGTTGGTTAATAATAAATGTTGGGGATTGAGGTGGCTGTGAATTTTTCATGCCAGTTAACTCTTTTCTAACGGTAGGAACTGATAAATCCTCTTCATTCCTAAATAATTTTTCAATATTCATTTATTTAGCCCCCATTTTTTAAAAAGACTTTTTAATTTTGATATAATAAAAGGTATCATCCTTAATTAAAAAATAATCTTTCTTAGCAAAATCAATATTAACAGTCGAAAAAGATGTGTAAGTTGCAAATATAGGATCACTATATAGCAAATCTAAATTCCTTTTGAAGTCTTCTCTTTCATAACCATATTTCTGTAACGCTTCAAAAAGACTAGTAATAGATGCATTTTTCCCATACCCACCTACAAGAATTAGATATTCCTTTTTCAATAATGAAAGGAAGTCTATATATTGTTCATACTCTAAAAAAGGGTTAAATACGCCTTCTCTTTGACTTGCTTTAATAAGGCGCTTTATTGCATATAATTTTTCAGTGACAGTCCGTATATTTTCCTCACTATAACCATGTTTTAAAACTTCTTTATATAATGATGGATTAGTCATTGTAATTTTGGGATCGATCTTACATATCAACTTACAACTTTCAAACAAGTCATTAATCTTATATACATTATGCACTAATAATTTATCTAGTTTTCTATTCAAATCAACATACAATTGTGCCTCCCATGTAAGAGTGACTACACTTCTCCCCTCAATTAAACCTAATTTCGCAAGATCTTTTATAAGAATATTAGTTCTTGACATACGTTTACCATATAATTGGCTAGCGATATCCCTTAATTTTTCTAAAGATAATGATGGACTTAAATCAATAAATCTTATTAATTCTTCCAGCTCTTCTAAAGAAGGAGGAAATTCATATATAGGATATAATTTCATTTCTACCCTCCTCTCATTTATTAATCGATAAGTAAAATTAATCGATAAATAAAGTTTATCGATTAAAGAATACGTTTGTCAATTTTATTTCTTAAAAAACTCATAAATAATACAGTAACTATGAAATCAAAGTAAAAGAGCGTTAATTCTCATTATCCCCACATAACAATATTTTTACAACTGATCAAGTTGATAAATTTTCTCTATTCACGTACGAAAACACATTATTAAAAGATAATTCGTGCAATTCTACTTCCCCACTTACTAGGACTTTCTGTTAAGTGTCTTACTTTTATGTGTTGAATCGACCCCATAAAAGACTTACTCCAATTTCCACTAGAAAAAACTAACTTTGAAAGTAGTTCCATAATCCTGCTCTCATCATTCTGATAACTTCCTTCTGTAGGAATTATTAGTGTTGAAACAGTTCTATTATCCGGAACTGATACTTCAAGTATGTATGAAGTTTTAACAGAACTAGAAACTTTTGCAATCGCACACACTCTTCTTCTACCATCGGGGATATTTGAGAACTTTCTACCTAATGGGAGATAAACAATATTTAAGGAAACAGATAATTCTGGGTTGCTCTCTATTATGTAATTTATCATCTTAATAAAACCCTCAAGCCCATAACCTGAAAGTTCCCTCGCAATCTCCAATGTCTGAAACTCCAATGGCTTAATTGCACCTCCATAAATAGCTTCATCGACACCAACTACCTTCTCCTTCTTAGTTCCCCCACCGCTCCCCTTATTAGATACATATATATCCCCCTTATTTATTTCTTGTTCACACTTTCTAACTGCTTTTATTGCAGCTGGCTCTTTAAATCCTAATTGAATTGGCTCAGCTTCAATCACTGATTGATTTGTATCTTCCCTGGAGCGCTTTTCTTCATTTTCATTAAGGGTATGCTGCCCTTCTTTACTGTTTGACTCACCTAAACGATGCTTTCTAGGCGCATTTGTATATTTACGTTTCTTAATAGACGGGTGACTGTATTCAATTTGAGAAACTGGAATGGTTATATTATCAATACCTATTAACTCTAAAATCATTACTTCATGATTTTTTATTAAACCCCGAAATGCAATTTTATTGTTTTTTAGTGCAGGTACTGCAACTTCTAGAGCTAGATGTCCACTTCTTTCTGCAGCGTTAGCATAAATGTTGCTTTGAACTGAAGCAAAAGATTGCTTAATAGCCTTATTCAAATATAACCAAGCAAAGTAATGAACAAATTTACTGTTTATGACTGCAGCAGGAAGGTGATTGTTAAAATCGATGACGGCACTATTTTCTCCAAAGTAGGCTGCTTCAGAAATCAAAAAGTCTAATCCGTTCGGTCTTAACAATAAATTCGATAATGTTTTGTTCTTTGCAAATAGGGAGCGAATCAATTCAACTTGTGGAATATGATAAGTAATTTTATTTGATTGAAATGACCAGACTTTCTGATTCATTAATGTGGGTTCTCTATATAAAAAATAGTTAAACTTTCTACATACATCAATGGCATTTTGTACCTTACCATTTTGAAACTCTTTTACTCTTGCTTCGCCGTACGTCCCTTCCTTTTGCGTTGTAAATTGCAATCCGTTCTGATAATATTGGCCTACTCTAAGAATAGGAAGCAAACCAATAGGTAGAGTAATTATTTGAAGTTTATCCTTTACTTTAAATGCAACTTCAATATGCCACTGCTGGTTTGGCTTCATTTTGACATTTCCAATCCAATGCAGAGAGACAACTTCATCTTTAAAAGGCCAAGGTTTAATCTTAAGCATACTATCACTTCCTCTTATACAAGGATTCTTGCTGCAATAATGCTTGTTTTTGTATTGTTAGTTTAAACTCCTCATTCATCTGCTTTAAACCCGCTAGACGGGCTATTTTCCACTCAACAATGCACTCATTTCTTATTAACAGCTCCTGACAAGCCCATTTCACCCTTCTTAATTGAAACGATTCTCTTGATTCCAAATGGATATCCAGATAAGCTTTCGTTTTAGGAAACTTATTTAAATGCTTCTCGATAATTCCAAGCTGACCAATGCTCTTTCCCACTTGACTTCTATTTATAAAAACAGGCTTTTCTCTATTCTTTAACAGAGCAATCGCTACCTTTACCTCGCTTAAAATATCTTCATCTCTATCATTCCAGTTTACTTTTACAGCTGGGGAAGTTCTTTTTAGTTTAGGAGAATGTTCCTGTAACCACTTCTTGTCATTACGATAGAGCCATGAATATGCATTATTGTTTGAATTTCTAAGTTGAGTTACGGATTTGTTTGGATGTGTTTCTATAAGCGTTAACCAAACCTTCCGATAGTCAGTTGCTTGTTGTGTCTCTTTATTACAGTCAGTACACTGAACAATTTGCTTTTGATTTCTATACTTTTTTACGGTTCCAATATCACAATTTAACTTTCTTGATATGTCGTAATTACTTAGACCTTGCGACACTAATTCTTGCAATTTATCAAACCATAGTTGTCCAAACTGTTTCACTCGCCCAATCTTAAACGTATCTTCACTATCAACATCAGGACCACGTCGAGAATAGATAAAGCCACATGAACACTCAAAAGTTCCTACTGGTCTTCTAGTATCTGTACATATTGTTATCGCGACCGATGAGATGACACGTTTTTGATAATGTTCAGCTGCTGAGTTTAAACAGTAATAAGGACTTTCTCCAAACGGAAGAAATTTCTCATTAGAAAATTGATAAAAGCTATTTATTGTTTCTCCAACGAAATTGATAAATAATAGATGTCTTATTGGATGAAATGCTTTTCGATGTTTTCTAGTAATACTTTTAAGCCAACATGACTCATCTGATGGTTCGACTTTCGATTGGACCAATTCTAAAAACTCATGGCCATAATATAAAATAAATTGTTTCGCTAATTTTTCTTGGTCAACAGTTCCTTTAAAATTCGCAAACGATTGTTTCTGAAGTAAATACCGATACCCAGCCTGAATGCCTTTCAACGTAAATTGAAAATCTTTATTTATTAGTTCTAAGCTCTGTATAGCCAATAGGTTGAGGAAGTACTCTGTTTTTGGATTTATTGTTTTGTTTACTAATGGAAAATAATTAGTGAGATTGACACCTGAAAATTGATGTTTATTATCCCCTCGAAAAGGAACGTCTGAACTAACTAACATCTCACTGTGTTTACAACAAACAAATACACCCGGTAATTGATGGGCTAGCCTCCAATAGGTTTCTCCCTTATTTTCTAAATCTTCTCGAATGCAACTTTGACATAAGCGAAAATATGCTATATCTTTTATAGAACTTGCCATTACACCAGTAGACATATGAATCGATTTAGAACTCATTCCCTGTGCCATTGCAGAATACACCTGATTTTTCTTACTTTTTGGAAGAAAAGACGTGTAGTATCGATAAAATGTATGATTTTCAATCCAACTTTGTACGTTAGGCACACCAAAATGCTGTATTTTGTCGTGTATTTTGGCTAACCCAGTTGGTAAATCTGGAACAGCCACCATATTTGAAACGCCATAGAGGTCTCTCATTGTTTGTTTAGGGCTTATATTAGAAGAGTGAAGATGATAACGGGCAAACCAACTGTATAACAATTCATCTTCATATAGTGTCGGAAAGTAGGTAATCATTTTGTCCTCCTACAAAGCAAAATCATTAAAGGGATATTTGATATACCCTGTATCACTTAATGATTCATAAGCCGATTGTTTTTTCTTTTCACCTTTTCCTATGATGTCTTTTAAAACACTTATTTGAACCGGTTTATCCTGCTTTTTTGGTGTATTCAGTTCCTCAATAATGGTCAACGCCCGCTGCATCAATTCAGTGTGTGCCACATCACCGGCTTCTTTGATTGCTTTAGTTGCTGCCTTTTCAGCAACATTTGCATTTACGTCAAGACTTATTAAAGTTGTTAATAACTTTTGTAACTTTGAAACCTCTACATTTTGACGCTTCTGTTCTTGCTCTGCTTTTTTCTTCTGAATAGTAGCTCTAAGGTCAATTTTGGACTGATGGTGCTGTAAATGCGTCTCAATATCCATTGGCATTATATCTTCGTATCGTTCCAAATCTGATAACTGTCCATTTTTTAATGCCTTTAACATAGGTTGAACGAGCTTCAAATCATCTATTGCAACTTTTTTGATAAGAGCTGGCGTTATTTTCTCTACACCTGTTTCAATTGCCCTGCCCTGAGATAATGCAAATAGCTTAACTGCGATATCAACAATGCCTTGACTTTCTTCATATAAAACTTGGTTTAACTCGTCTGTTAATGGGGTTTCATTCTGAATCCATTGATATCTCCACATGCTCTCAATTAATAAGTCCCAATCATCATCTTTTTTCATTTGCTGCCATACCATATCACCTTGTCCGCTTCCTCTTCGGGCCTGACGAAAATCTTTTTGTAGGATACTTTTTGCTCTCATCGTTCCAATCATCATCACTGGGACACCAATTTCATTCACAAGCGTGACCAAGAAATTCATCATTTTTTCTGAGTTATTATCACGCGTCGTAAGTAAATGTTGAATTTCATCAATAATTAATGCACCAACACAATGAATACGTGCTATCTGGCCCATTCTTGTCACCATAGAGCTAATTGAATTTCTTCTAGAACCAAAACGTTCGTAATAATTGGTACCTAATAGTTCATCCAGCTTCAAAAAGAAATCCATGCATAATGATTTTAAAGAGCCGTCATGAGGGCAATTTAACTTTAGCCACACGACTTGAGTAATATTTAGTGGATGCTTATGGATGATAAGTTTAGGGTATTGTTCTAACACCCTACCAATGGCTGTCGTTTTACCAATACCAGAGAAACCCATTAACGTAAAACTTGATGCAGTGGACCACATATGATTAGTATTAGGTCGCCCTTGTAATGTATGATGGGCTGATGATAATTGATTTTTGAATTCAGGTGAGTTTGGATTTCTACTAACATATCCTTGTCTTAACAGCCTAGAGAACCTTTGTTCTAAATCAATATGTTGCATGACCGGCTGAAAGAAACGAGCTATTCTTGAAATAGAATGATAGCGATAATGTGATGGTAAAAGCCGTTCTCCTTCTTGATAGTCAAACTCCGTACTCATAGCTTCGTAAGCTTCTTCTGGAGAAAGGATAGGGGGAAGTGCTTCTATTAAAGGATTTCCTTGATAATCAATCACTACTTGATGCTTATATTCAGCTACCTCAGCACTAGACAACTTGTCTTCAATACTACTCATCTTTGTTCTCTTTTCTCCTTCCTAAGAAATCCCTTATGTTTGGCCTAGCATATGTTTCTCCATTTTCTGGTGATTGTTCTAAATACACTACTTCACCTGCTTTGGTTGAAGGCCTCTCTTTTTCTGATTTTAAAGCTTCCGCTTTTCGAGTTTCGTCTTTTTCATGCTTTCTATACTCTTTGATTGCTCCTACTTTCTCAGCCTTACTTAAACTAGTATCCTCTTCAACTTTTCTCTTTTTTACAGCCTCTTTTACAATGGCTTCTACTTCCGAAATGTAATCTATATCTTTTTGCAATTGTTGGTGATTAACATTAACTTTCGAATGCTTCTCTTGCTCTTGTAGATAAATTATCTCGTCCAAACCTGAACTTTTAAATCGCTGTGAAATAGGGAGTAACGTACAAACCTCATATAAAGTTGGATCAGAATCTACAATATAAACGTTATCCATACATCTAGGGTCAAAAGCTACTTTTATCTTCCACGTCCCTTTTTGACGTGCTGTTTCAAACCATGACTCCTGAATTGCTCTATCACAACTGTAGAAGATACCTTTATAGTTAATTCCTTTATGAGTAACAGTAGCCATCTCCCTTTTCATAAGAGCTATTTTTACTGTGTCTTCAGGGGAATATTTTAATTTACCTGTCCTATTTTTCATGCCCCAATTCCAAATCTCTAAAGGAACAGGAGTTACATCATCTCGAACCATTTCTTCTTCTCTAACATAACCACTTAAATAATGCTTTTGGTTATAATGTAGGATTTGCTTAATTATGATTTTTGTAAAATCATCAAGTGTTAAAACTGCATCTAACCTGTAATCCCTGGCTCCTCTTTGCTGAAAATCCTTATCGACATAGCCTGGTAAGAAAGGTTTAACCTTTTTTTGTATTAGATCAAAGTGTTTCTCCACAATCCCTTTCCAATCAGCTCGATATGGGGCTGTATTCTCTACATGAAGACCGAATGCATCAATTAATCGTTCCACATTATACCCTTCAAATTCTCCGCGGTCTGCTAAAAGCGTCTCGGGTAAATGTTCACTTGGCCATTCTTCTCTATTGATGGTAATACCGTACTCAGCACAAAACTTTTCCTTATTTGAAACTGTATTAGCTATTGCCATCATCCCCCCTAACCACGAGGGACCTTCCAAACCAATGTACATTCCAACAACCATACGACTAAAAACGTCCATTACTAAATATATAATTGGTCTACCGATAACCCAATTCGGATTAAATTTTGATATTAGGTATACATCTCCAATCGTGGCATCAATTTGATAACGTGAACCAGGTCCATTTACCTCTGAATTTGATGTATTTAATATCGCTCTATAATCTTTGTTAAACTTTTTTTGTCCTTTTCTAGCAATCGTTGATTCAACAATGTTATATTCCTTGTTATACCAATAACGGAATTGAACTAATGTAGGGATCTTTTCCTTATCTTCTATAATGACTTTCTGAATGCCATCATCAAAATAAATGTCTTTTGCATAAAATTCTTTAATCATCATTTTATAAGCATCTGTGAGTTGATTTTGCTTTGAAGTTAAGTAATACTTCTCAAGGGCAACTCTAAAGATTTTTTTTGTTGAATCGTCCACATTTATACCAGTAGAGAAATGCTTTCTTGGTCGGCCTCGCTTCTTGTCCCCAGCTTCCCTTGTCACTCCTTTTGCACCAGAATTCTTATAGTCTGGTAAAAGTGCATTAATCGTTTTGCCTCTTTGCCAGTACTTCCTTAAATACTTTCGAACAGCTGGATAAGTAACGCCGTGGACTTTAATAGCTTTATTAATATGATTCGACCGTGGTTTTTTCTCAAAAATAGCGGGTTCATCTTTAATCATTTCTTCAATAACTTCCCATGATTGATTTCGCAATAATAAATACTTTTCGGAAACTTCATCTATATCAGGAAAAGCAAACGGCTCTTTTCGAATTTTTATAAGCAATTCTTGAATAACCTCATCTTTGATTTCTGAAATCGTCCTTTTAAAAGGTAATGCTTTGGTATCCTCTATATCTATTAAATAGGCAATGATATTTCCCTCATCGACCCATAGAATGCGAAATTGCTTATCAGTTTGAGAATCTCTTAATAGCTCATTAACAAAAAAATTCACGTTCCCCACCTCTCTGATGTTGAACTCTTTAACATTGAAGTAAAGTCGATATTCAATGTTTCTAAATCAATTTTCTTAGTCAAATCAACCTTTAATCTTTTATGGGCAATCAAGTGTTTTAAAATGGACAACGCTGTTCCACCAGTTAATTGATACGTCGCATCAAACTCATTTAATCTGTAAATAATTGTCCCCGATTCTTTTTTCAGACTATTCATCAGTAACTCTATTAAAGTAGGGTTTATAGCTTCCGATAGTTTCTTCGATGAGCGTAGCCACACTATATTCTCTATGGTTTCTTTATGTAGTTCTTTTTCGGTGACGATGCCCCAGTCTATATTCTTGTCTTCCCAATACACTCGTTCAATTTCAAATTTTTCTATAACTCTGGATGAATTAAGATCTTTTGAGGGTTTGATTGTTCTTGCTAAGTTAATGACTTCATTATCAATTCTTGCAGTAATATAAAAGTCTGTTGTCATTACAAGAGGGGTCTTTGATGTAGAATCTTCGGGGTGTTTTATCCCTACTCTTTCTGCAATGGCTGTTGTAATTTCACGATTAAGAGGGAATTGTTCTCGAATGTCAATTACTTGATCAGACCATTCGGACAAATAAAAATAATTTCTTTCTAAATCTGAAAGAAGATGATGTATTCTTTCATTCTTTAAACCTAGTATGCGATGCGTCCTCCCCTCTGATGGAACATCATATGTCGTTAGCCACGGCTTATAATTAGAAAGTTCTCCTTGACCTCTTCCTTCTTTGATAAAGCGAGCAATTTTAGCTTCTGTCCAACCATATTTTCTTTTAGCCATACATAACCTCTTTTCTATACAAAAAAACTGCCAGCAGGGGCTTTGTTTGAGTAAGTCTTCCCATGCTGACAGTTTTTAAACAACTTTATTATTTTTTAAACGACTTTATTATGATTTAAACAACTTTATTATCATTCAACAAATTTGATTACAATCCACACAAACCCTACTCCACAGTCACACTCTTCGCTAAGTTCCTCGGCTTATCAACATCACAACCGCGATGTAGAGCGGCATAGTAAGAAATGAGCTGTAACGGAATGACGGTTGCCAGTGCCGAGAGCATTGGGTGTACGCTTGGTAGGACAAAAGCGTCTCCTTCTTGCTCTAAGCCTTCCATGCTAATAATGCAAGGTTTCGCTCCGCGTGCAGCGACCTCTTTCACGTTACCACGGATGCTTAAATTGACGTGCGCTTGAGTAGCTACCGCGACAACTGGTGTACCATCTTCAATAAGGGCAATCGTTCCGTGCTTTAACTCTCCACCGGCGAAGCCTTCTGCCTGAATATAAGAGATTTCTTTCAGCTTCAATGCTCCTTCTAAGCACACAAAGTAATCAGCTGCGCGTCCGATGAAGAAGCAGTTTGGCGTTGTGTGCAAGTAATCACTTGCGATTTGCTCAAGCTGATCTTTTTGACCGCATAATGTTTCCATTGCATTGGCGACAATTGCTAGCTCCTGCAATGGATCAAATGGGAGCTCAACGCCTCTTGCTCGTGCCGTATCGACTGCAAGTAGTGTCAGAACAGCCATTTGTGCTGTATATGCCTTCGTTGATGCAACGGCAATTTCTGGGCCGGCATACGTATGAAGGGTGAAGTCAGCTTCACGCGAGAGCGTTGAGCCTGGTACATTCGTAATCGTTAGGGCTTGATAGCCTTTTTCTTTGATTTCAACAAGCACACCGCGTAGGTCTGCTGTTTCTCCACTTTGTGAAATGAAAATAAAGAGTGGGTTCTCGGAAAGGAGTGGCATGTTATAAAGAAATTCACTCGCAATATGCACTTCTACTGGACGTTGGGCAATTCGTTCGATTAACTGCTTTCCTACTAATCCAGCATGGTAACTCGTTCCAGCTGCAATAATATAAATACGATCGGCTTCGCTCATCGCTTGACGAATGTCGTCATCAAGTCGAACGGTTCCATCTTCGTTTTGGTATTTTTGGATAATATTGCGAATAACAAATGGCTGCTCGTCAATTTCCTTTAACATGAAGTGAGGGTACGTCCCTTTTTCAATGTCACTCGCATCTAATTCCGCTGTATACGGAGAACGAGCCACTACTGTGCCATCTAATCGCTTAATTGTCACTTCATCACGTCGAACGAGGACTATTTCCTCATCCATAATCTCAACGAATTGATCGGTTACTTGCAGCATTGCCATCGCATCTGATGCAATCACGTTCGCATGATCACTGACACCAATAAGGAGCGGACTCTTATTCTTTCCGACATAAACAACGTCTGCATCCTCTTTGTCTAGCAAAGCAATCGCATAGGATCCTTTTAATAGTGATAATGTCGTACGGAACGCTTCCTCGACTTGTTGATTTTGTGCAACAAAGTGTTCCACGAGATGAACGATCACCTCTGTATCCGTATCACTTTGCAGTTCAACCTCTAAATAGTCTCGCTTAAGCTGTTCATAATTCTCGATCACTCCATTGTGTACAAGGGTAAAACGTGACGTCTCACTCTGATGTGGGTGAGCATTCAACTTGCTCGGTACACCGTGAGTTGCCCAACGTGTATGACCAATTCCTACCGTTCCTTGCGCTGATTGGTCAACCGCATCGCGTAGCATTGCAATGCGACCCTTTTCCTTATAGACTTGCACACCTTCGTCGTTACGCAAAGCAATCCCCGCTGAATCATAACCGCGATACTCCAGTTTCTCTAAGCCACGTAATAAGATTTCCTTAGCTTCTTCATTTCCGATATAACCAACAATTCCACACATGTTGTAGCTACCTCCTATTGTGAAGGCAAGCTGCTCTTGAGGGCACACTTGCCCCCACTCTCTTTTTGTTTTTTTAGAAGGCATGTTGCTTCTGATTTTGTCCATAGAGTTACCTCTATGTTTTTTACAGAAGCTTGGCGGCTGTCATGCTACAACCGGAGGGCATCCGCCGAACAATCGATAAACCCTCTCCTCGTCAACTACACATTCCCTCGTGTAGTCCTGGCGCTTTTCGTTCCGAACCTTACGATCCACCTTTCTATTCTTGACTCACGGAACATCATACCTTATTGCCTTTTACACGTCAATAACCAATCAACCAACTTGTCAGATGATCTACAACGACCTTCTTATGTCTTCCTCCATCGATTATTTATCTTCTAAACCGCTATTCTCTATAAAAATATGCATAAGCTCACCAATTGGTGCAGCTTATGCATCATAACAAACTATTCGTCTAGTCCAAGCTCTTCTTTTACAACCTCAGCAATTTGATTCACATAGCTTGCGCAAAGCTCTTCTGTCTTTGCTTCTACCATGACCCGAACAAGCGGCTCTGTTCCAGATGGACGAACGAGCACACGACCTTCGCCACCCATTTCTTCTTCTACTTGTTCAATTACTTTACGTACTTCTTCATTGTCCATTAAACCATTCTTATCAGATACTCGAATATTAACGAGCTCTTGTGGGAAGGTTTCCATTTCCCCCGCTAATTCTGACAGCTTTCTTCCAGTTGCTTTCATAATATTCACTAACTGCACAGCCGTCAACAGCCCGTCACCTGTCGTAATATGATCTAAGAAGATAATATGTCCTGATTGCTCACCACCGAGGTTATAGCCACCTTTACGCATTTCCTCCATTACGTAACGATCCCCAACAGCCGTTTGCTTCGCTTCAATTCCGATTTCCTCTAATCCTTTATAGAAGCCAAGATTACTCATCACTGTTGAGACAACCGTACCGTGGTTTAACCAGCCTTGAGCCTTCATATATTTTGCGCATATGTACATAATTTTATCGCCATCAACGATCTGACCTTTTTCATCTACAGCAATAAGGCGATCAGCATCTCCATCAAAGGCAAGACCAATGTGAGCTTCCTTCTCTAAGACAAATTGTGCTAATGCTTCTGGATGAGTTGAACCACAGCCTTCATTAATGTTAATGCCATTTGGGCTTGCTCCCATTGTCGAAAGATCCGCTTCTAAGTCAGCGAATAAATGCGAGGCTAGTGATGAAGCCGCGCCATTCGCACAATCAAGCGCAACATGAATTCCGGTGAAATCCTCTTGAACCGTTTGCTTTAAGAACTGTAAATATTTCTGGCTTCCTTCAAAATAATCCGTCGTTTGACCGAGACTTCCACCAACAGGGCGAGGCAAGCCATCCTCTTGATCAAGTAAATGTTCAATTTCTTCCTCTTGTTGATCCAAAAGCTTGAAGCCATCTGGTCCAAAGAACTTAATCCCATTATCAGGAACAGGGTTATGTGAAGCAGAGATCATCACTCCTGCACTCGCACTTAGTGCCTTCGTTAAATATGCAACACCAGGAGTCGAAATGACTCCTAAACGCATCACTTCAGCACCAATGGAAAGGAGGCCCGCGACTAGTGCACTTTCCAACATTTCCCCAGAAATACGTGTGTCGCGCCCAATGATCACACGAGGCTTATCCTCTGCTTTTGTTAACACATATCCACCCATACGCCCTAATTTAAAAGCAAGCTCCGGTGTCAACTCACTATTCGCTACACCTCTTACACCATCTGTACCAAAATATTTACCCATTAATTATTCTCTCCTTCAAAAAATCATCACTCAGATTTGAGTTGTATTTGAACTGGAATTGTTTCGTCCATTATCTGAAAACGAATATGCGGTGGTCCATTAATTTGAATGTCAACATCATGCTCACCTCGAGATAATTGACTGACATCAACAAACGCTTGTATATCGTCAGCCGTCATTCTTTCCAATAGATCAGCTGCTCCTTGCGCGATGACCGTCGTCGAAGGTTCGATATCATCCATAAAAGTCACTTCATCCTCATCACTGCCACCGATTAAATCAATCGAAATATTCTCAAACTCCTCGGTTTCCTCTTCAGCAATACTCACTTCGACCGTGGCAATCTCTGGCGAAACACTCTCTACCCCATTTGGTAATGGGATCGTCATCTCAATCGTTTGACTCTCGTCTAAGTCACTTAAATCTAGCTCACCAACACTAATGACGTTAATGTTATCAATGACTTCTAGCGGTCCGTAGATCGTCACCTCTTCAGGTTCAATTTCTAGCTCATCAATACTCATACCTTCAGGCAAATCACCGACTCGAGTGACCCGTGTCGGCACGGTTCGGTTTGGGCTCGTAACTGGCACTGTAATATCGACAACAGCTGGCTCTACTTCTAGATCGAGCTCGTTGCCATTCTCATCATACAATTGGACAGGAGCTGCATCTTCAATCGTTTGATCAGCCTCACTCACATCAATATACGCTCGTGCATGCTTCACTTGGGAAACTTGATCCCTTGCTGCTGTCACTTCGATATTCACAGGAGAAACAATGGGCGTCCCTAAAGAATATCCTTCTACTACGTCATCCTCATTCATAAATTCCACTTGAACAGGCAAGGATACGGTTTGCTTCTCCTGTAATTCCACCCGAACATATTGAGGATCAACCGTAACCGATAAATCACTTGGGAACCCTCTGTGCTCTATACTTACAGTATGAGCCCCTTCACCACGATCTGATACATCAGCAATGACTTCATACGAGCCTCTTGCTAACTGAAATAACGTTATCGATGTTTGCGGACCCTTTAGCGTCACTTGTACATGCTCATGGTAATCGATCAATTCATATACCTCATCATTGTATAAGACAGATAACTCAACCTCTTCCAATGTATACGTTGCTTGATTCGTTGGAAGTAACCCTGCCTGATTTGTCATATCATCTATGTTCACCATTGTAAACAGCATTAACGCAATAAAAAAAGCAATCATTTTGACAAACCAATGATTATTAAATAGCTTATCCATCTTTCTTCCCTCCCCACTGCCAGCGTGAAGCGGTTGTAGGTTTCCCTTCTTCTAATAGTTCCTGTTCTAATAACTCACGCAGTTGCGGTTCATCAATATCGCGATGCAGCTCACCATTTTTCGTCAATGATATTGAACCTGTCTCCTCGGACACAATAATCGTAATACAATCAGTTACTTCACTGACACCTAGTGCCGCACGATGACGTGTACCAAGCTCCTTTGAAATAAATGGATTCTCCGACAATGGTAAGTAACAAGCTGCCGCTAAGATGGAATCTCCTTTTAACACAACAGCTCCGTCATGTAATGGTGTATTCGGAATGAATGTATTAATTAACAATTCGGAAGATAAATGCGCGTTCATTTTTATACCGGTTTCAACGTAGTCATTCATTCCTGTTTCGCGCTCGATGGATATAAGTGCTCCGATACGACGTTTCGCCATATACACTGTAGCCTTCACAATCGCATCAATCGATTGCTTCGTCGCGTCATGCTCCGGAATAATACGACTTGAGAAGAAACGGCCACGCCCCAGTTGCTCAAGCGCACGCCTTAATTCAGGCTGGAAAATAATAATAATCGCTAACAGTCCATAAATAACCGTTTGATTCATAATAAACTCTAGCGTACGCAGACCAAAGAAACGACTCAGGAACCAAACGAGCAAAATGACCGTGATCCCCTTCAATAATTGAACAGCCTTTGTCCCACGTATAAGCATAATTAATTTATAAATTACAAATGTCACAAGTAATATATCTACAATTTGACCAACATAGTTGAGCAAACGAATATCCCCTAATGCAGAAAACACGGCTCGGCCTCCAAACATACGTGAAATCAACTGCTGTCCATTATATCACAAAACGTTCCGACTTCGCCTACTAATTACATTTGCTGTTCTAAATAACATAGATAAGTCTCCACAAGCTACAAAGGGCACTGAAACAGTTTGCTTTTTAACGATACCCTTTAAGCAATGAGCGAAACCACTGCCTATTTTAAGAAGCCTGATACGAGTTGTTTTCTCGTATCAGGCGAGCAACGAGTGAGTCCATTGTTAGTCTAATTTTAACTTTTTCGGTGGCCTCGTTAATGTAGGATTGCCTTACTTCTCACCATTTGTAATAGCTATAACATCTTTAAAGAACTTCTTCGTATGATACCAAATCCATTCAAGTGCTTGGTCGACCTCATGGATATCACCGGACACATGACCGGCAGAAGCGTAGTACGTTTCACTATTAATGAGTAGAACATTGCCTTGAATTTCGCCATCTATTTGCAGCTTTCCATTTTGAATCGTCAAATCTCCTTCTATGACTTCCCCCTCAGGTACAATAACCACACCATTTTCCTGATTAATGGAGAGCTGTGAAGAGCCTCGAACGACTAATTCATTCTCATCGTTCCACATCGTTGATAAGCTCATCGCCATAAGTAAAAAAAACACAGCAGCCGCAACGATGACAGGATGCCTCCGTGTCCACTGCTTCCACTTTGACGTTTGCTTTCGTTCTGGTAACTGGTTCATAACCGCGCTTGTAAAGTTAGACGGCGCTGCAATATGCGAAGAACTTTGGACAAAGGCGATCGTCTTCTTCAACTCTTGAACCCGTCTTCTACACTCTTCACACTCAGCCAAATGCTCATTAAGCTGCTTTCGTTCTTCACTCGTTATTTCTTCATCAAGGTACGCTTGTATCAACTTGTCATATTGCTTTTCGCATGTCATCCAAAGGCCCCCCTTTCTACATGTGGCGCATTCTCTTACGTAACGCCTCTCTCCCTCTATGAACTCTTGTTTTCACAGTGGCAGGCGGCATATCTAATATTTCGCTTATCTCATTTATAGAGAGGTCTTCAATGTACTTCAATATGATAGCGGTTCGGTATTTGATCGGTAATTGATTAATTTCATTTTGAACCCAATCCTGCAGTTCCCTTGTTACGACTTGATCCTCAGGCAGCTCCTCATCCGCAGCTAGCTGTGATTCAAACGTCACACCATCTGTCCCCTTCACTTCATCCTGCAAGTGAAAGTCTGGCTTCTTTTTCCGCAAGCGATCGATCGATACATTCGTCGCAATTCGAAAAAGCCATGTCGAGAACTTTCTATTTATATCATAGCGATCGATATTTGTATAGGCACGCAAAAATGCTTCTTGAGCGACATCTTGTGCTTCATGAACATTGCCGAGCATGCGATAACAGATTTGATAGACTTTATCTTTATATAGCTCAACAATTTCAGCAAATGCCTCTTGATCGCCTTTTCTCACTTCCCCAATTAATCGTTTAATTGTACTCTCCATCTCTCATATCCCTACCTAAACGGTTCTGACATCATATACGCATCAACCTTCATCAAGGTTTCAATCTTTTTAATAATATCATAAAATAACAGTATTTAGGTTAGGATTTCCTTCTTTTTTCCTGTCATGTTCACTCTATAGCTCTAAAAGGGGTTCTTCTTTCTAATAGAGTAAATTTTTGGAGGGAGGAGAGTATATTTCACCTAAATTCATATTATAAGCAACCTCAATTAACACACCAAATAATTAATTTTTCAGGGAGTATCTCCGAAAATTCGCAGACAAAGTAATAATAATTACCTTCGTTTGATTATAGCTCCATCTAATTAACCCTTTTCAAATGAACTAGGACTACCTTATCGTCTAAATCTCTAAGCATCTGCAGTTAAAATATGGTTCTCTTTTCCCATGATGTTTTCATTAAGTAAAAGACGTTTGATTTAGTAATTGATAGCACAATAGGAAAATGTTAGTATTTATTGTGATAAGTAAGAATTTGTTACTTAATTTTCAATACTTATAATAAGGAGTGATGTTATGGGTTTTTTTAGTTTAAAAGCAGTTTGTGCTATTTGTGATCAAGAGGCTGGTTTAAACAGATACAGAATAGCAGATAAAAATTGGATATGCCCGAGTTGCTTTAAAAAAGCAGGCTTGAAAAAAATCGGACAAATGAACAAACCAATTAATAAAATGACCAAAGATGACGTAAACGCTGCTATTGAAGCAAAAATAAAAAATGAAATTGAACTCAGTAATTTTTCCCCTACCAAAAGCATCGGGAGTTTTATGGAATTTGATGACAATAACAAAAAATGGTTAGCGCTTTCTTCTTTTCTGGGAAAAAGAAATAAGTCTACCGTTTATAATTACAGTGATATCATAGACTTTGAATTATTAGAAGATGGAGAATCAGTGGCTCAAGGTGGACTAGGTAAGGCGCTTATAGGTGGAGCTTTATTCGGCGGGACTGGTGCAATAGTCGGTGGAATAACTGGCAAAAGAAAGAATACAAATGTGTGTAACAGCTTAAAACTAAAAATTACTGTTAATGACTTTCATAGTCCAACTGTTTATGTCAATTTTATTGAGTCCTCGACCAAAAGAAACGGATTTATTTTCAAAAATATATATGACAGTGCCCAGGAATGCTTATCAACCTTACAACTTATCTGCGATGCGCAAAAAAACGACAACCATCAAAATGAACACAAAACCTCTGATGCAGATGAACTTATAAAATTTAAACAGTTATTAGATGCAGGGGCAATTAGCCAAGAAGAGTACGACATTAAAAAAAGTGAAATATTAGGAACATAGCCTATTAATGCATGATGTAAATGTTGTTGTAATATAAATCCACCTGCTTCGCTTTTTAACTTATTAATGAAAGCAGGAATCTCACCTCTCTTTCATTAACAAAAGACTATCTGGTTTATTACTAGTGCTCAACAAAAAGGTGTTTAAAAGGATCCGCACTCCTTTTAAACACCTTTTGTTTATTTAAGTGGAGCCTAGCGGGATCGAACCGCTGACCTCCTGCGTGCAAAGCAGGCGCTCTCCCAGCTGAGCTAAGGCCCCGTTATGTAGAAGCGGAAGACGAGATTCGAACTCGCGACCCCCACCTTGGCAAGGTGGTGTTCTACCACTGAACTACTTCCGCATGTCTGAAAATGAGCCATGAAGGACTCGAACCTTCGACCCTCTGATTAAAAGTCAGATGCTCTACCAACTGAGCTAATGGCTCGAAAGGCAATCGTCTTGCCTAAAAAATAATCATGGCTGGGCTAGCAGGATTCGAACCTACGCATGACGGAATCAAAATCCGTTGCCTTACCGCTTGGCGATAGCCCATTAAATAAACATGGTGGAGGGGGACGGATTCGAACCGCCGAACCCGGAGGGAGCGGATTTACAGTCCGCCGCGTTTAGCCACTTCGCTACCCCTCCACTATAATTGTACAATCTGATGGTGGAGGATGACGGGATCGAACCGCCGACCCCCTGCTTGTAAGGCAGGTGCTCTCCCAGCTGAGCTAATCCTCCAATATGTATGGTGACCCGTACGGGATTCGAACCCGTGTTACCGCCGTGAAAGGGCGGTGTCTTAACCGCTTGACCAACGGGCCAGCTTGTACTTTCATACTGACAAAAAATATTATAGCTAAATCGGTCATTGAAGGCAAGAGATTTTTATAAAAAATATGTAAAACCAATATGAATCTTTAAAATTCTTAACCAGCTAAACAAACATAATTTATATCCCCTTCCATTTGTATATTTATACCTATTATCAAACTCATCCTAATAATACCAATTTACCAATTATTATAAATAAAGAACTTTTTTTCCTTAAAAACTTCCTTTCAGTAGAAAATTAGTATAATCTATCATTTACAAAAGAGAAAGGAGAGATTTTTGATGAAAAAATGTTTGTTTGGCTTACTTTTCATTTTTCTAAGTTGCACAATCATTGCTTGTAGTAATGAAGATGCAAGCACCACTGAAAATGCAATTGAGGAAGATGATCATGATCATTCCTCAGAAGAGCGTACACTGGAGGATACTGAACACGAAGAAAATGCTACAGATGTAGAAGCTGCAGCCGAGAGTAATGACATTCCCGAAGAAAATACAGTTGAAAGTGATGAAGGTATATTTACATTACTTAAAATTAATGAAGACATTGAAACACTAGAAGTGGGACCATTGACATTGTACATTTCACACGTTGGGATCACAACTGGTCAACTTAAGGGAGATTTCTCTCAACATATGGGGACTGACTACATTGAAATTATTGACTTTGACTTTAGCATTGTAAACAATTCTGAAGAAACGGTTATCTTCAACACAGATAACGCTACTTTAACAACAAGTACAGATGAACAACTTGAAGTTGATTTAAGAATAAACGAATATTTAGATTCAGGTTCTACGGATGAAGAGTATGCTGGAGGTGAAAGAAAGCATGGATACATCATGTTTTCCCTTGAGAGCTCTTTAGCAGCGGATGTCGAATGGGTACAAATCCATATTGATGCTCCGATGGATGAAGAGAAGAATGAAATAGGCGAAGATATAGAGCTTAGAGTCGAATTTTAATACATAAAGGATTTCTATTATTCATTACGTTTCGAATTTAATTCATGCTTCCGTTATATAGGTGTTTTCCTTAAGTAGATTCTTACCAGAAACAAAAATCTTCTTTAATAAATAAGAATAGCTCCCAATAAAAAAACTGATTCATAAAAAGTTGTTTTTTTAATGGGAGCATTCCTCTATCTAAAACACCTCAATCAAACAACCGCCCCCACGTTTGTTGGCCTACAATCCCATCCACTTGAATACGTTGTGATTGTTGGTACATCGTTACAGCAGAACGTGTCCTATTACCATAGATTCCATCAATAGAACCAGGATCAAATCCAAGAACTTTAATACGACCTTGCACATATCGAACATCGTCTCCTCTCAATAGAGGAGATCCTACACGTAATAATCTTCGGTAATGAATCGCTTGGTGATACTTAACATATGGTGCATTGGCCGAGCACCAATCAAGGCTGCCTATATGAAATAATTGTCCTTGCTTGGCGTAAACCTTTACAATCATTCCCCGGGTTAATTGTCCAGTTACCGTCGATGTAAACGATGGCTCTTTACGTCTATTTAATGTTGATGATAGAACTTCAACGAATCCATTAATTTTCTTACTTCCTTTAACGTCAGCTTCAGATAAGTTAAAATTGATCACTTGACCGACACGTAATTGAGTAGGGTCCACATTAGGATTCGCACGTCTGAGATCGTCTACTGTCACACCAGCAGCACTTTCTTTATGTGCAATACTCCAATAAGTATCACCCTCTTGAATCATATAGGTTGATGGTACCTCATTTTTGGGGAAAGTGGATATGTTTGTTGTAATATTAATAACGTTTTGATAATCAAATCGACAGCACTGTTTCCATGAATACCCTGGGAATTCGTGGTGAGATTTATCTACCTGTCCAATCCTATCATCCACAAGTGCTTGCTGTAATTCTGCAATAGACATGATCGTATAATCATCTAACTCTTCTGTTCGGTAGTCACCAGCCACACAAATGCCCAATGCAAATTGATTACTATTACCGACGTGATACGTACGGCGATCAATGTCGTGACAATACACAATACGAGCACGCCTCCCGTTAGACGTGTTAACGACATTTTGTGGTTCAATCACAAATGTATAGCCAACGCCTGGCCATCCTAATGACTCTACGTGATATCTCGCAAAACCAGCAGCTGTAGAGCCTGCTAAATCCTTTTTCGTTAACGAATGATGCCATGCGCGATCGGTAATGACACGTGTCCGTTTAGAATATAGGCCCTTTCTCGGTAGTGTCTTTCGTTGATCTGAGAGTTGAGGAAGGTTTTCAAATTGATAGGCCATTATGCAACCTCACCTTTTTTTACTTTTTCAATGGCCATCTTTTGCTCATGTCCTTTTTTTGTAATGTAGTTATTCTTCCATGCAGCATAAACAGCTAATACAGCAATCGCTAAACTCGCTACTGCCTCAGTAACATCCTCTGGAACATGAATCCCAAAGTAGGCTAACAATGCCGCGATTAGGCCGAAAAAACGCGTAACACTTCCTGAATCAAACATCATCACTGATCCCCCCCTTTTAATTGATCAATTCTCCTATGTGCTTGCTTTGTCGACTCCTCTACCCTCGTTATCCGTTCACCCATTTGCGCCATTTGCTTCTCATTTGCCCTAAGATCTATCTTGATATCATCCACTCCTCTACGAATATAGCCTAGCTCTGCTTTAACCTCCGCATTTTCCTGACTGTCCATTTTCACCTCTTTTATATGAGTAAGTTGATAAGCTAGATAACTGATGACTAATCCAGCAATCGCAACCAATACTCCGAGTTCGATTGACACTTTCCCACCTCATTTTTAAAAGAGGCTGGGACAAAAGTGGTTTAACTAAAAGAAAAGCCGAACAATGATAGATGGTGGACGTAAACCGCTCCTGAAATATACTTCGCTTTCCGCGGGAAGCCGGTGAGCCTCCTCGTGCTTCGCACTGCGGGGTCTCACCCTTGGCTTTTCATCCCGCAGGAGTCTACGTATATTTCATCCGCTACGTTCATCTTTTGTTCGGGTTTCCAGATAGACACTTTAGTTATGTCCCAGCCTCCTCTTTTAACCAAAATAAAAAAACGCGCAGCGTCTTTTATTAAAAGCGTCGTGTGCAGTCGTCACAATGGGTTGAAGTTATTCTGAAAGTGAGGTTCGTTCAGAATAACGTGTAACGAACGGAGCCGACGCACATCACTGAGTCTGCTTTCGTCTTCTTAATCCTCCACAGTACGTCTAAGATTTTATACTTACTTCTCTTTTAAAAAAGTCTACATCTTTTGGTTCAACCTCGGTCTCCTCTTCTTCCGATCAACCTTTATTCAGCACTCTCCTTTTTTTCAACATTTTCAAATGATTCGACTAATAAAAAATGAGCCTCCGCATCTTTATCGGAAAGCTCTTCGTTATAATCATTTACAATCTCTTCAACTGTCTTCAAAGCCGTTTCTAAGTTCTTATCACCTACTGTGAAATACTCTTGATACAATTCCTCTTGTTGCTGTTTGAACTCTCTCTTGTCTTTGTCCTCTTTAATCTTGAAACCACCTCCTTGGGCTTGTACTAATTCACCTTGATCGTCAAGTTCAGCGAAGGTCTTTAATAATTCAAGCTCTTCTTCAGCAAGCTTCTTATTCTGTTCTTCTAAAACCTTTACTACTCGCATACGATGTACGGATTCCTTCCCCTTTAGTGACATATTCTTCAAAAAATCTGCTGTCATTTTCAAATCTTTGTATTGTAATTTCATCATGCTATCTTCTCCTCTAATTGTTTAATTTTTGTTTTTAGATATTGATTTTCTAGTTTCAGTTTACCAATTTCACCTTTAAGTTCGTTAATGTTAGGAATTAATAAAGTCCAGGCCCGATCACTATAGTTTTCGATTTCACCCTTATCGTAAACTGCAAACTCACTTAAACCTATTTCACTAAATTCATCTGCAATTAATCCATAATAACGTTTAAGACCTTCGGTAGACCCACCGTTATTTCTTATTTCACCCTTGTCATACCAACTCTTAATATTTAAGTCTAAAATTTTCCTGTATTCCAAATCAGCGGCTACTTCAATTTCTTGTTTATATTTTCTAGCTGAAGTAGATCGAGCCAACCTTCCTGTACCAGAAAATATATGCAAATTGACTGAATTTGAAGTGGTGTTTTCATAAGCGCTTGGTATGCGTAAGGCACCACTAACATCAACTCGACCATTAGATGCAACTTCAAAATTAACGTTACCACCTGCATAAATCCTAAAATTACCAATATCTGTCTGTCTAATATAGTTATTTTGATCAAACTTCCACTGCACACTATTAGCATAAGGTTCAATACGTATGCTGTGATCTTGTGATCCAATTCGTAGTTCGTCATATATTCTCGTAAAGTTGTGAGCAATTCTCATCTTTGTTGAATAGGTACTACTGGAGGTGCGATGTCTAAAATACGTACTAGCATTTGTTCTTCTTCCAAAGCCGCCATACCATATATCAATGTCATTGCTCGTATCTGACTGATCTAAAATAATAGCTGGTTGGTCATGACTTGTAAACCTACCTTCCGAAACCTGTCGCCTGTTAGCAAAGAGTCTTAAAGTCGCTCCAGCATTTAAATTATTGTATGGCCCTGAAATAGTCGTCACGCTATCAACAAAATCTGTACGAAGAATGGCACGATATAAACCACCTTTTTCAAAACCAATATTTAAGATGTCATTATCTACTATAATACCTAACCCTTTTTTATTAGGATTGCTAGTATCTGATATAGGAATAATACGACCTAAAGAATCATTAATACGATTATAAAACTCTAGACTAAATTGGCCAAATCTCATGGCCAACTGATTATTATAATAACTTTCAATTAACCCTTGAGCCAGTTCTAACCTACGACCAGATGACTGTTGTGTAATCTTACCGCCTGTAACCTCACCTAAATTAGCAGAGACGGCCGCTAAATTTGCCACATTCAAATGATCAGCTGTAATCGTTCCAGCTGTAATACGATTACCGTTTAACGTGTTTGCTTGGATACGGTTCCCGTGCATCGTGCCTGTTGTCACTTTCGCAGCTGATAAATTCTCAATATGTGAATTCTTAATTACCCCATTATTAATAAGCGTAAGGCCATCTAAATGAATAAGACTTCCTTTTATTCGTACACCTTCACTAGATAAATTAAGTGCACTAACCACACCGTTCACATCAACCTTTGCTGATATTTCATTAGAATGGATCGTTAATGTCGATTCTGCTTGCGTCAAACGATTCGAAAGGGAGTTAACCTCTGTTTTAGTAGCGCGTAGTTCGATTTGATCAGATAGCTGTGTGATAGAAGATTCTGCTTGCTCCACTCTAGTTTCGACTCTTTTTGTCGTACTATCTACATTTTCAAAGCTTTGAAACTCTTGTATATCGCTAACATGAGATGGCTCGACCCATAACAACTTTTCACCACTTGAGCCAATTTGACCGTAAAAGTTAATTCCATGAGTCCATGCATGAAATTGATTAGTAGGCTCGTGTCTTAAGGCGATATATTCATCACCGTTATAAATACACGTAACCAGTGACCATTTATTTATCGTTTGGACTTCCATTAACTCAATAAAACCTGTACCTCTTGTTCCATCACTACTATTATTAAAAACAATGTCAATTTTCCCAGCACTCATATATCCACTTACACGCTTACCACTTAAAGTACCTAAGACGTAATTATGTTCTCCACTTAAATTAGAGCGACACAGGAGAATGAGATAATCAGTTGATGCTTCTTGAGTCCCGTGTACTTTGTATTCCTCAGCCATACGATCATTTATCTCATCAACTGCATGATCGAAAGCAGTAGTCGTTACTCGATGTTGGATCATATCGGCGTTCTGCACAATTCCACTTTCTGCTGAATCTAAACGACTAATGATATTATTTTGGTCTGTCGTATACTCAATTAAAGTCACTCGCTGCTCAATCAACCCCGCTTGGACTGTAATCGCACTTTCTGCATCAGACATCCTTCCCTCTATCGTCTCTACCTCTGATTTTGTCGCACGAAGTTGGATTTCCTCGGCATTTAGGTTAATCCAAGTTTCATGGGCTGTTAAGGTCGTACCTATACTTTGTAAATCACCATCAATTTCCTCCATCTTGTTGTCATACTCAAGCTGTTTTACTCGAAGCCGTATGTCTGCTTGACTTTGTGATATGTGTGAGTCGTTACTATCGAGCCTTGTAATAATTCCTTGTTGATCTGTTTCGTACTCCGTTACACTTACGGCATTTTCAAACTGATCATCTATCTCTTTTTTAGTATAAACTGTGCCAACATTTACTTTGTCAGCCAATTGCCCGTTTACATATGTTAGATCAGCTTTTCCATCCAACAAATCCTCTACTTCAGCCATATTTGCCTTGTTTGACAACCAATTAAGCATATCGGCCTCGTCCGCCTTGGACTGTAGATCATCGATCATTTGTTGTCTCTGATCATCATATGTTTCTTGATCTACTTTTAGCTGCAGCTTTCCATCGACATATTCAAGGCCTGCCTTTTTAGCGATTTCTTGCATAAGCTCTTGGCGCTTTTCTTCGAGCTCAACATCGGTGTATTGCTTCGCCTCCTGATGAATCGTCTCTTTTGCCACTTCACTAATCTGGTCAAAGTCAACTCCATTTTCTCCGATAATCCGACTAATCTCATTAAGCTCCCTTAAACGAGCTGCCATATCTTCACCAAATAATAGGTCATCCGTTATGACTCTCACCGTAGACGCTGTTACTTCATTCGTAAAATCAGAAGCTGTGCCGTGTGTATTCACTGCTCGTATACGGTAGTACCACTGTTGATCCGTCTCTACATTATGGGCAAATGCACCGACTTTTCCACGCCACAATAAATGCTGACGATCAGGTACAAAATCTTTAACCTGACTACCATACACCTCGTAGTAGTGCACGTACACCTCATCGGAATAATCCCAATAGAGTTGAATGACCTGAAAGCCACCTTCTGCTCTCGCATTAGCCGGTGTTTGTGGTTTAATATTAGGGTAACGCTCATTCGTAATAGGCTGTGCTTCTGAATCCCACCTTCCACGATTTCGATCTATATCCGCTTCGATTCTGTCAATTCGATCATCTTCCTCATGAACAGACAGAAATTGCCCCATCTCCACCATCGCCGTTCCCTCAATATCGGTAAGGTCATATTCAACAGCAATAATGCGTGTTTGAATTTCAATAGGCTTGCTGAACTGTCGATCAATGGCTCTAGCTGAATCACCGAGACTTACTCTTTCATGCTCATATCCAGCCATATGCTCAAGTAAATGAACAGACAATCGATAATGGACTTCCGGTACACTGACTTTCGGAAGGTGCTCCCACGTTTTTTGCAAAAGTAACTCTGGGTCTTCGATGTCTTGATCCTGCCAAATTCCTTCTCGATGCAATAGCTCTCCGTCGTATTGTCGACCGTACTTTTGTAATGCTTGAGGATCACCCACCCAAGCTTGTCCTAATGGCTTATTAGTTGGATCTCCGCTTGCCATATTCCATTCAACATTTGTAAAATCAAGATACTGAGTATCACCTCCTTCATCACCTTCTGCAGACAAAGAGGCACCTTGCCCATACAATGCAGTAACCGGATACGATAAAATGGTCCGTTGTATTTCAGTCATATCATGGTCAATCTCAAAACGCTTGCCGTTATCCGCTCCAAGCCTCTGCAAAAGCATGACGTTACGAGCAACAATATGATTTTGCTCGTCAAATACAACAACGTCCTTTACATCACCTCCCCATATTTCAAGGATATTCCAAACGGCAACCGCTGATGAAATGTAATGAAACTGAGTCGATCCTTGACCAAACTCCCCTTCAACAACACCAGTCCATCGCGTTCCGACAAGAGCTGCATCTAGCGCGACCTGCGCCGACTGATTAATAATGCTTCGCTCAACGACAATGTGCTCTTGTAACTCTTCCGCAAAAGCTGGCATACAAATAGCTGTCGTTTGTGGGCCATCTGCATCATCCAATTCATCTAACTCTTTAATAATAAATAAACGAAGGTCGCCCTCCTTATCGCGAAAGGCAACCTGATTTTCTTCTACAATATACGACGCTTCTTCTGTATCTGCTTCAACAGTAAATGAGAAGGGCTGATTTGAAATACGATTCAGCTCTTCTCGAAATGGCGCTTCTATTAGTCCCGTTTCTTCAGTGATCATCGTCAACAAACGATCATCCTGATCTAGAATGTATATTTCAGCCAATTAGAGCTCCTCCTTTCTATACTTAGATTCACTTTTAATAAAATCGCTCCGTATACGTGACGGTTGTTGGTTGGCTCGTTCTTAACGTATTTTCTCCTGGCTTAAGCAAAAACCAGTTTGACTGTAACGATAGGGCAACTGCTAAATTCTCACCATTTAACCGAATTCCTCGTTTTGTGTAGTCTATTTCTAATACGTCATTTTCTATAAATCCGTAATTTAAACGAAGCATGCCACCCTGATCATTTTCAAAAGTAAAACTAGACTCAGCATTCGTAAAGACTGTCCGACTTTTCCACGGCACTTCGATCTGACCTGTAATAGGGAAGCTTGTAAATGTTGAATGAATGTCGATTTGCTTATCCTCACCAAATCGACAAGCGATTGGCAAATAGAAACGAATATGTCCCTTGGCAAACGTATAATTCTCCTCCAGCTCCATATCGTGATACAAAGCAAGATAATAGCGCTGTGGTGAATCTTTAAATAGTAGCTTTTTTGGTTGGTCATGAACTAACCAAGTAGACAAATCCTCTTTTCTTTCCTCAATTCTCTTACTCCCTGTTATTGTAATCGGAACCGTTAATTCGGCACTAGTAAAGCTCTTTTTCCTCACCCGATCACCACCGGTTAACTTAGGGGTTGTTAAGAATTCAACAGGAGGTGTTGGAGGTCGAAATAACTCGCTTGTCACGCGAATGTATTCTTTTTCAATTCCATTAAAAATCACACAAAAGCCCCCCTTTGACTTGGTACTCGCTGCTGTCTCGATTTATTTCTTTCTTGTAATTCCGTTACTATTTTCCACTGCATCATACCTACTTTTCTATTGTCTAAATAAACATCACTTTGCTTTTCCGCAATTCTTTCTAGTAACCTTTCTACATGATCCATATTTAAAGTACTTCCATTGCTTTGATTGATAATGCTTGTATTATTAGATAGGCCTTGTCTCATGTTAGGAATTGCATGTTCTACTTGAAAAATTTCTGGCTTCATCCATTCGGCAGCCTCATCTGATTTTTTGAGCACATTTCTTTTTTCTTTATCAATTCCAATTTCAAAGCCTTTCATTAGATTGACACCAATTTGATCTCTCATCCACCTCGATGGAGAACGAATATTAAAGAAGCTCTTAAAACCATCCTTGATGCTGTTACCTATATTTTTCACGGAATCCCAAACAGCACTCCCCATGGATGAAATACCATTTATTAACCCACTTATAATTTCCTTGCCTGTGTCAGATAGGTTAATAGCTTCAAAAAATTTAATGAAATTCTGAATTATATTTTCTGCCGTCTCTTTTATTGCTTCCCAAGCGCCTTCCCAATCGCCCTTAATTAACGCCATTACTGTCTTTATAATACCCATGACAAGGTCAATCCCATTTTGCACGTTTCTTCGAATCGTAGCCCAAGCTACAGTAAGCACCATGCTAATGACATTCCAAATATCTTCCCAATATTTATTTATAAAATCTAATACAACTTTAATGGTTGTCCATAGCGAATGGATATACACACCTATCAGACTACTTATAACACCCCAGATAAACTCAATAATTGTCATAATCGTCTCACCATGCTTATCCCAAGTGTCTTCGATGATACCTATAATGCCAGTCACAATCATAACAATCGTCTCACCTATCGTTTTGATGACCGTTTCAATAAACCCCCATACTAAACCGACATAATACATGATCTCCTCACCATGTGTTTCCCAAAACTCTCTAATCGTTTCTAAGATGGTTCCAACAAAATCGGACAACCACTCCATTACAACCGTTACGATATTTTGAATAAATTCTAATGCAACAGCAATATATTCCTGTATTTCTAACCAAATACGATCAACTTGCTCTTTAAACCATTCATTGTTGTTATAGAGGTAAATAAATGCCAGTACTAATGCGGTTATAGCTGCTATCACCCAAAACCAAGGGCTAGCAATCATTGTTTTCCCCAAACCATCCATTTTATATTTGACAATTTCTACTATATCTTTTAATGAATCAAATGCTTCAATGGAATTATCGAATGTTGTAATTAAGGTATTAAATTTTTCTATAGTTTGAACAGTAGCGTCAAATCCAAATACAATTCCTTTGATCGCTTCTTCCAGCCAGTTTAAAGCCGTAGCGGCATTTTCACTATTTACTGTAATTGATTCAATTGATTCTATAACATCAATTGAAATAGAGTCATATTCTAAATTCTCCACGACACTTTCAGCATCTAGAGTAATATGAATACCTATTTTTCCATTTGCCAATTACCTCACCTACCTTTCAAAAAATCATACAAAAATAACCACTCGGTCATGAGTGGTTTTAATTTGCTTTTTATTTTTATATACGGTTAATGGGTATGCCATTTTCAGATATATAAAGAGATACGGATATCATTCTTTTAATTGGTACACTTTTTTAGCTTTATTAATTTGTTCTCGTTGTTTTGCGCTTCCTTTTCCCGTTGGCAATTCCATCGTTCGTATATTTACTACTTCTTTAAAACGTGTGTCTCCTTTTAAGCCATCAAGTAACGCTAAAAACTTACGCCAATCCAATTTCCCTTGTTCCTCGATTAAATCAATCCCATAGTCCTGCATAAACGAAGCATAAATAAATTCAGCATCTTGTTTAATGGAATAAGGCTGCTTTCCTTCGTTTCCTGCTATTGGCATAGGGTTCCCTTGAATATCTACAGCTGGCTGTGTCGATTTTTCGCTTGCAATTAATCCATAATGAATTTTTTGTAAAATACTCCACTTCGTTTGAATGTCGTATTTAAGCTCACACCCTATTAGCATTCTTAAAGCCGCTTCAACCTGTAGTACATCATGAATGTCATCATCATTTAGCAAATCATAATAACGTAATATATTATCAAAAGACATGTCCACTTGATAAATAGTACCGTCTATCTCAATCTTAGTTTCCAATGGATAAAAAAGGGTAAACACAATCTATCACCTATGATTTTTTCATATATTTTTTGAGCTTTGCCTTTTGGGATTGATCGACTCCAAAATGAGATAATTCTTCTGTTAACGAATTGGCCAAATCCATAAAATACTTAGATAATAAATGGATAGATGCTGTTTGTTCATATAGCTTGTCAAAAGCTCCATCACCTAGGA
This sequence comes from Halalkalibacter sp. APA_J-10(15), assembly GCF_023017105.1. Classification (GTDB taxonomy): domain Bacteria; phylum Bacillota; class Bacilli; order Bacillales; family Bacillaceae_D; genus Halalkalibacter. The sequence goes on from NZ_JALKEV010000024.1 coordinate 35,513, forward strand.
TAATGTCATAGCTTTTCTTGAGAACTTCTTTCGTTTGTTCAAAATCTGCTTCATAATTACTGTCCTTTGCCTTCATAGCTTCTATTTCATCTAATAAATTTTTGTGAGCATCTCGTAATCTTAACGAAGATTCATCAGATGCATCCACCGTAAATTCTAACTTTCCAATGACAACAGGGATCTCTGTTTTCTGTGTCTCAATTTTAATAGCCATCCTATCACTCCTCACTTGATATAGGAAGGGGGATTCCCCTCCCTTTACTTATTCCTCTTCTTCCTCTAATCCCCCATCATGCTCTGGAGGTTCATCAGGGCGTAGCTGTAATGGTTGGCTTACGGTCAAATCCAATCGTGCAGCTAAAGGTAGCAAACTCGGTCGCTTCTCCACCACTTGTAATCGGTACGGTCACCGTAGCTGGACCTTCAATTTCCGTCCCATCTGAATCGACTTTCTTAAACATAATTTTCCGGCCTTCTCCTACTTCACGCTTAATACTATTAATAAACGCCATTGCCGGATCACCCTTGTCATACATCCCTTCAAATGAGTACTGTTCAAGGCGAGCTGTTACATCCGTTGTTGGATTTCCATCCCCATCATAATAGCCTGTAGCCTCACTCGTTTCATCTGTATCGTCCGTAACAGATGAAATCCACTTTGCCAGCTGCATGTATTCTGGCTCTTCACCATTTGATGGCATAGAAGCCACAAAATATCCTGTTAATGCGTTCTTTTGTCTAGTCATTATTTACCACTCCTCTAATGTATAAATCGGCACTGAATTGTGCCCCAAAAATATAATATTCATCTGCTTGTACAATCTTCTTAGGATCTTCTGTTATTGTTATCTTCTTAAAATCATACGAATCGCTATTTGAAGCACCTTCTGTTTTCAGCAAATCATTTACTATTTGTAGTAACGTTCGATATGCTTCAAACTGTACATCATGTCTTACTAACACTTGAAATAGGAAGGCTTGCTCTTTTGCCCCATCATAATAATGACGATACTCATTCGTAGTCATTCCCATGACTGCAATGCTATTTTCTTCGAGAAGAATAGGTGATACGACAGGTACATCATAGCTCTGTTCATTTAATACATCTAAGACCAGTTGCTCTACATTCATCTTAAGCACCTTCTTCCCTACGTTGGGTAACATGGCTTTCTTTAACCGCCTCTTCTACTGCTCGATTAAACGCTATTTGAAATTGATCGATATGTCTCTCTATCTTTTTGACATTCTGATCTAACAAAAAGTCTACAAATGTAATCGGCAGCTTTCTTTCGTTTAGTAGATAGATTGTTTTAAGCTTTAGTTCAGTTTGATTTAAAACCTTTTCTAAAGCAGCCATGTCCTTTTCAGCTTTTTCACGTATCGCTTTCTCTCTAGCTTCCACAGAAACTTGGGCAGCTTGTATAGCCTCTGATCTTTCTTTATAAAGCTTTTGCTTATATTCCTCTTCCCATTTTGCTTTAGCCGTTTGTAGAGCCATCGTTACGCGTTTATCTCCTTCAGACTGGAGTGCCTTGCGATATTCTTCAATCGTCTTTGGAAGTGTACATTGCCACTTCTCTCTCTTTCTACTTACATTAGCATCGCTATCAGTTGCGAAGCGCTGAAGATGCATGATCATAGGATGCTGATTCTTAAACGAAACATTCATGCTCAGTTCCTCCTTTTTGCCCCTAGAAGTAACACCGCCTACTAGTTGCAAGTTCATTTTGTTTTTTTATGAAAACTTAACTTACTATCATCTTAATCGTTTTTTCACGTTATGCTCTGCCTTCATTCTGCCAAATGTCTGCCATCATAGCTGTAAGATAAATGCTAGCTTATGAATAGCTTTGCTTTTTATGCGATAATACTGCCTCTCACTTAAGCTCAGCTCATTATATACTTGATAATCAAAGGTATCTCCTTCTGTTAAATACCTTTGAATAATAATGGCTCTTTCTTGCTCTGATAGTTTATTAATTGCTTTTCTCAACTGCTCAATATATTCACCATATTGCTTTTTCTTTTCAATATTTTCTATTGCTGCATGCTCTGTGCTCGAATAGAATTCATTTGTCTTAGTTGGTGGAATTAAAGAGAAGGATTGTGTTACTTTTGGCATCACGTCTTCATCCAACAATAAGACGTATAATTGATACCTTTCTAGCGCCGATTCCACGGCCTCCTTTACATTGTTTCGATTTTCTTGTGTTAATGGCTTTGTCATATTGCTACAACTCCTTTATTTTTTATTTCAAATATTTTAAATAAGAGAGGTTGTCCCTTTTTGAATAACCAAAGCAATGAATGGAGTCGCTACATCTTTTAATAGTTTTTGTGATAAGTGCTTTTCTCTCCACAAGGTGTAGCGATCGGAGCCATTGCCATTTTTTTTTGCTTTTTTGAACAGACTATATAAGAAAAATTTCCCAGCAGCGTTTTCTTTTTATCATCTAAAAAAAGACACTAACGGATATGGTTACACCATCATCCATTAGTGTCCTCCAGCTGACTGGTAGAACGGTTATTCCGTAATCCTTAAAAATCCTCTCCTTCATCAAATTTAACTCGTTTCACTTTATTCTGATGCGTAACAATACTCGTTACACCAAAGGCAGGTAGCTCCGTAGTTTTCACACGTCCATCTGAAACCATTACAACAAAAGGCATATCACAATTTCCCATTTCAATTTCTATCTTTCCAGATGTGGGATTTGTATTTATATTTTTAAGTCGCATCCTCTTCTCCTTTCTTGAAACTATTATACTACTCATATTGCGTTGTTAATGACATAATACAACTCATATCGCACAGATGTCAATGCGTTATGTGAATTAAATCAATAATTCTTTTCATTATGCGAAGTTAACGATATAATATAAAGAGAGAGGCGGTGATCAAATGGATAAAAAAGAATTCGGAAAAAGATTACGTCATTTAAGAAAAACCCAAACTTCATACACCGTTAAGGAATTCGGCTCAACATTCAACCTAGCCGAATCTACTATTTCAGGATATGAAAACGGCGCAAGAATGCCGGATGCCAGTATGATTAATAAATTTGCTGATTTCTTTGAAGTTGATACCGACTACCTTCTCTGCCGCTCAAATCAGCCTCGAAGTAAAATCAATATTGCCTATGATGGTGGTGTGGTCGATGTTGAAGATGAGGAAGAGAGAGACTATTTAATGCGACAACGTGAGGAATTTCGCAAGCTTAAAAAAAGAATGCAACAAAGAATGCATGAGTCATAAAAATAAATATGATTTTTGACTGTTTTTGTCGAATGTATAGAACAAATGGTTGCTTTACGTTTAAAATAGTAAATGTGACTAACTTGAAGTCCTTCATTAGGGCTTTTCTTCACAAGAAAAAACGAACATACATTCCTATACAAGGGTGAATACATATGAAATATGCTACTTTGAAGGAAATCCAAGTGACGAATATGATGAAAGAGAAAAACATTAATACGATAGAGGAATTATCGTTAGAAAACGTAAGTGAAGTATTTAAAGTTGACATACTCTACCATGAAAGAAAGAGCAATTGTTTGTATGATGAAGATTACGCAGTCATTTACCTTGATAGCAGACTGCCTTATTATGAACAGCGATTGATGTTTTTTCATGAACTGGCTCATGTTATTTCCCATGAGGGTTCACAAAACAAGCTAGAGAAAGAATTTATTGACTTACAGGAAGCGCAAGCAAACCGGCTCGCTCTTTATTTATCAATGCCTAGATATTTATTTGAACCTTTGGCAATGAAATATCAATCCGTCGAAAAATTACACGATCTATTTGAATTACCTCAAAATGCGATTATCGAGCGAATGGCTTCTATAAAGAGAGAACAGGAAAGAACCGAGTTCCATTTGAAACTGCAAACGATTGAAAATCAAAGAACACGAAGGTCCCTCCAACCTGGGCAAATATACAGTTCAACGAAGAGCATTCTCCATCAATTGAAAGACCAAGTCGGAGAGGAGAAGTTAAGCTATGACGTTAAGCGTTTATTATAATGAAATAGACGGACATTTATATCCACAGTGGCTTTTACTTAATGCGACTATGAAAAAAGAATTTGTGAGTTATTCCATTAACCCACCTTTTGAACGACTTCACTCAGAGGACTTCCATGATTTCATGTCTATTTTATCTGTTTCACAAGGCGCACTATTGCGTGATCCCGTTGATCGCACCCGTTTTTCCATACACATTCCTACCGTCGTTAACGATGCGATCAACAGTGGAAGTAACATCAACTCTATATACAATGCCAGTCATTTCTTAATACAAATTGAAGAGCTTGAAGAGTTTCTTCAGATGAATGTACGTGAGCAGCTGTAATGAAGTGGTGAGGATGCAAAAGGAAAGGATGTAGATAATGATAAATTTCAAATGGTATACTAGACTAATGTTCAAACTTTTCCCCGCATTTTTATCACCTCTTATATTCATGATTGTTGCGTCTATTGTTGACTATGTTGTAACATTTTTTAGAGGGGAGCCATTAAGTTTCGATTTTTTCTTCTCTGAATTCGTTATTATTATTTATATGTTTACTCTCCCTATTTATTTGCTACTTGGCATTCCATTTTCAATGCTTATGGACAAACTTAACCCAAATTGGAAAATTATTTACTATGCTATAGCAGGGGTAATTGCAGGAGTTATAATAAATATACTTTCAAATCAGAGCATACCTAATTTACAGTTTGATATTCAAACGGTATACCCTTTTATGATTGCGGGTATAGCTTTTTACATAGCCGATATCATTATAAAAAATATCGTCCAGCGCCTCATTGACGGCAAGTTTTCGTTGAATTAGAACATTAAATTGAAGCCCCCACAAGCATGAGGGCTCTTTTTTTATCCAAACATCTGCGACTACGTTTGCGGTCCTACAAGCCCATTCAACTTGATACCTTGAGCACGTTGAAAGTCTCGTATAGCTTTTTCGGGACCCGGTAACCCATCAACCGCAATTTGGAAGCCATAATTGACTGCTTAAAGACGATTTACCAAATTGAAATGTCGGCACGAGCGGAATTCCAAACAAATTAAAAACGCCTTTCAGTCACTGAAAGGCGTGTCATATATAGGATTCATCTGGAGCTTCCAAGCGGACTTGAACCGCTGACCCCTACCTTACCATGGTAGTGCTCTACCGGCTGAGCTATGGAAGCACAAAAAATGGCTCCACAGGTAGGATTCGAACCTACGACCGATCGGTTAACAGCCGATAGCTCTACCACTGAGCTACTGTGGAACGATAAAAAAGCCCGGCAACGTCCTACTCTCACAGGGGGAAGCCCCCAACTACCATCGGCGCAGAAGAGCTTAACGACCGTGTTCGGCATGGGAACGGGTGTGACCTCTTCGCTATCGCCACCGGACTTTGAACATC
>NZ_JALKEV010000102.1 GCF_023017105.1 Halalkalibacter sp. APA_J-10(15)
CCGCTTTCATTAACACTTCTATTTCAGCCATGACCTCTTGAACGTGATGATGGTCTGTTTTTCCTCTTTTCGTAAAAGCGACTAATTGTTCCGTTACATCTGAAGTCACTTCCACTGTTTCTTCTTTCCGATTCATCACATTCGAAAACGAAGGAGATTGTGCCGAAGTTATATCCGAGACACTCTTTATAATCGCATCTATTTCCTTTGAAATGCCTTCTAATTGCTTGTACATCCTATGTATATCTTCTTCTT
>NZ_JALKEV010000103.1 GCF_023017105.1 Halalkalibacter sp. APA_J-10(15)
TTGTTCGCCCGGCAACGTCCTACTCTCACAGGGGGAAGCCCCCAACTACCATCGGCGCAGAAGAGCTTAACGACCGTGTTCGGCATGGGAACGGGTGTGACCTCTTCGCTATCGCCACCGGACTTTTAAACATCAGATAACCGGCGACCTTCTTGGTTCTCTTTGTTCATTATAAGATTGAAAGAAAGATTCCTTCAAAACTAGATCATGGATAGGAAACACGTCAGAATTTCTTGGATAAGTCCTCGACCGATT
>NZ_JALKEV010000104.1 GCF_023017105.1 Halalkalibacter sp. APA_J-10(15)
CCGCTTTCATTAACACTTCTATTTCAGCCATGACCTCTTGAACGTGATGATGGTCTGTTTTTCCTCTTTTCGTAAAAGCGACTAATTGTTCCGTTACATCTGAAGTCACTTCCACTGTTTCTTCTTTTCGATTCATCACATTCGAAAACGAAGGAGATTGTGCCGAAGTTATATCCGAGACACTCTTTATAATCGCATCTATTTCCTTTGAAATGCCTTCTAATTGCTTGTACATCCTATGTATATCTTCTTCTT
>NZ_JALKEV010000105.1 GCF_023017105.1 Halalkalibacter sp. APA_J-10(15)
GATGGACACACCGCTGGTGTACCAGTTGTTCCGCCAGGAGCATCGCTGGGTAGCTACGTGTGGACGGGATAAGTGCTGAAAGCATCTAAGCATGAAGCCCCCCTCAAGATGAGATTTCCCATGGAGTTAATCCAGTAAGACCCCTTAGAGATGATGAGGTTGATAGGTCTGGTGTGGAAGCGTGGCGACACGTGGAGCTGACAGATACTAATCGGTCGAGGACTTATCCAAGAAATTCTGACGTGTTTC
>NZ_JALKEV010000106.1 GCF_023017105.1 Halalkalibacter sp. APA_J-10(15)
TCATCATACACAAACTCGTGCTTTCGGAAGTAGCCCGGAGGCGTCATTGGTCGTTTGTAAGGCATGACCGCTCTTGTTTCTTCTTCTTGAAGCTTCTTCGCAATACTTGGTGTCTTGTAGCCTGCATCGACGGCTACGACTTGTGGCTTGGTGACCTTCTCTTTTAGTTGATCAAATAACTCGTGAAATACTTGGCTATCATGAACATTGGCAGGGGTAACAACGGTTCCAAGAACAAATCCATTC
>NZ_JALKEV010000107.1 GCF_023017105.1 Halalkalibacter sp. APA_J-10(15)
CCGGAATTGCTAGTAATCGCGGATCAGCATGCCGCGGTGAATACGTTCCCGGGCCTTGTACACACCGCCCGTCACACCACGAGAGTTTGTAACACCCGAAGTCGGTGGGGTAACCTTTTGGAGCCAGCCGCCTAAGGTGGGACAGATGATTGGGGTGAAGTCGTAACAAGGTAGCCGTATCGGAAGGTGCGGCTGGATCACCTCCTTTCTATGGAGTAACTAACTCTAATCGACGAACAACCTCGG
>NZ_JALKEV010000108.1 GCF_023017105.1 Halalkalibacter sp. APA_J-10(15)
AATCGGTCGAGGACTTATCCAAGAAATTCTGACGTGTTTCCTATCCATGATCTAGTTTTGAAGGAATCTTTCTTTCAATCTTATAATGAACAAAGAGAACCAAGAAGGTCGCCGGTTATCTGATGTTCAAAAGTCCGGTGGCGATAGCGAAGAGGTCACACCCGTTCCCATGCCGAACACGGTCGTTAAGCTCTTCTGCGCCGATGGTAGTTGGGGGCTTCCCCCTGTGAGAGTAGGACGTTGCC
>NZ_JALKEV010000109.1 GCF_023017105.1 Halalkalibacter sp. APA_J-10(15)
TGTACTCTTCTGATAAAGGTCGTCCTAGTATTGATCCTGTCGTGTTAGTAAAAATGGTGTTCATTCAATACATATTCGGCATTCGCTCTATGCGCCAAACGATCAAAGAAATCGAAACAAACGTCGCTTATCGTTGGTTTTTAGGTTTTGGTTTTGATGATAAGATCCCCCACTTCTCTACGTTCGGGAAGAACTATGCCCGTCGATTCCGTGAAAGTGATGTGTTCGAACAGATTTTCT
>NZ_JALKEV010000110.1 GCF_023017105.1 Halalkalibacter sp. APA_J-10(15)
GTCGTCCTAGTATTGATCCTGTCGTGTTAGTAAAAATGGTGTTTATTCAATACATATTTGGTATTCGTTCAATGCGTCAAACGATCAAAGAAATAGAAACAAACGTCGCCTATCGTTGGTTTTTAGGTTTTGGTTTTGATGATAAGATCCCCCACTTCTCTACGTTCGGGAAGAACTATGCCCGTCGATTCCGTGAAAGTGATGTGTTCGAACAGATTTTCTACCGCATCCTTCGGA
>NZ_JALKEV010000111.1 GCF_023017105.1 Halalkalibacter sp. APA_J-10(15)
TCCGAAGGATGCGGTAGAAAATCTGTTCGAACACATCACTTTCACGGAATCGACGGGCATAGTTCTTCCCGAACGTAGAGAAGTGGGGGATCTTATCATCAAAACCAAAACCTAAAAACCAACGATAAGCGACGTTTGTTTCGATTTCTTTGATCGTTTGGCGCATAGAGCGAATGCCGAATATGTATTGAATGAACACCATTTTTACTAACACGACAGGATC
>NZ_JALKEV010000025.1 GCF_023017105.1 Halalkalibacter sp. APA_J-10(15)
CCATTTAAAGATAAGTAATAGAAGTGAACGGTTGACGGTCAGTTTAGAGTCCCCTTTAGGGGGCAGTCAGTAAAGTGCCCTTATAGGGCGAAATTAAAACCGCCGGTTCTACCGGCGGATAGTTACTAGAAAAGACAAAATTTATAAAGTATTTAGAGACTTAATCAAGGTGGGTGTAAGTGAATTCAGAGAAAAGCCGCTACGCGGTTCTTTTAACAAACATATGCAGAGCCAACGATAACCAAGAGGATGAATAAAACGACAATTAACGTAAATCCGTTATAACCGTAACTCATTGTCCTCAGCTCCTTTCTTTACTTCCCTATAGTTTATGTTAAATAAAAAATGATGAATAGACAACAGCGGAAAAAGTGAAGGACGATGGTAAATTGTACGTTTTGCTATGTTAATAAAGGGTATAGTAAGACTAACTTGAACGCATGAAGGAGTGCACTGAAAATGCTAAAAAAATTGTTTGGAATAAAAGAAGAAACGAAGCCTACCGAAGAACAGATTTATAGCCCAGTAACAGGCACATTAATTCCGATTGAAGAGGTACCAGATCCTACTTTTAGTGAGAAAATGATGGGAGATGGATTTGCTGTTGCTCCAACTGAAGGTAAGGTTGTAGCCCCTGTTGATGGAGATGTTGTACAAGTCTTTCCAACTAAACATGCGGTAGGAATGAAAACAGCAGGTGGCTTAGAAATACTTATTCACATTGGCCTGGACACGGTTCATTTAGGAGGAGAAGGGTTTACCACACAGGTGAAAGAGGGAGATCACGTTAAGAAAGGTGATACACTTGTCGAGTTTGATATCGATGTAATTAAAAAGAAGGCAACGAGTACGATCACTCCTGTAGTCGTTACGAATGTGGAAAAAATAGCGCAAATGAGTAAAGAGTCGCATATAGATGTCATTGGAGGAGCGACAGAGGTATTAACCGTCTCAATCAAATCATCTTAACATTTTAATCATTAGGCCACTGAAAAGGTTGTATGTTTCAGTGGCCTAAAAGAAATGGCTTTAAAAACTAAACCGAGGGTATACATAAGGGCTATCAGGTGCTTCGATAATTTCGAAGCCACGTAACATGATTTGTGGAATACGCATCTCACCATACGTACTTTCTCCAATAATGCCACTTACTCGTACCCAAGTATCATTATCTAGTTCAAGAGGCTCATCTGAACGAACCATCGTTCCGTAAACAGAGGCATCGGCAATACAGCATGTCATTCCAAATCGGGCTACGACAAATTGGTCATCGTCAAAGTCATCTTCTTGAAAAACAAACCCGACCATTTCAATTGATTTCCCAATGAAATCATTTAAATGTAGGTCAAGAATCGTCATGACATCTAAGTAATTTTCTTCCGTTACAATAACGGTGTCTTCTTCTACTAACTCTGAAGAAAGCTCGCTGTAATATTGGTTATATCCTTCTTCAGTGTAAAATTCTTCATTAGATATAGAATCTGCTCCTTCTTGGTTTTCTAATTCAGCATAGTAGGCCTCCGGGTCATCAAGAAATGCTTCTGCCCGTGAAGTTGATGAAGAGTTTGCAGGCTCTTGTGCTACTGGAGTCGTCTCAACTAAACCAGAACCAAATTGAACACCACGATTCGCTGCGACTGAGCTGTCTAATAAACGGTCTGGTAAAACGAAACCTAATACAATCGGGGTGATGAAAATCGTATAAATAATTAGCTTAACAAAAAACGGTCCTTGTACGGAGTGATCGGTACCGCAATCACAAAGCTGTTCCTCTTCCTGCCCTTTTTTTGTACTTCTAATAATTTGTAGAATACCAAGTATTAAGAAGACGGCAGTGGCAAAATAAATAAGCGGGAACATTGTCGGTGCGATGTAATACGTAATATTACCCGTCATTAAAAATGCAAGCATAAGTAAAGCAAAACCTATTAGAATAATTCCACGAATATAGGCGTGAAATCCAGTATCAGATTGATTATTTTTCATTTACAACACCTTCCTTACAAGATTTGGAGATATTGAAGTGCAATCATTGCGGCGAATACAACAACCGTAACGACAGTCATAAAGATCACGACAAAGCGTACTTTGAAAAAGGCAAATAGCATAAACGTATTTTTTAAATCAAGCATTGGTCCATATACTAAAAAGGCAACTAATGAGCCTGTTGAGAATGTATTGTTAAATGATGCAGCGACAAACGCATCAGCCTCAGAGCAAAGAGAGATTAAAAAGGCAAATCCCATCATGACTGCTGTAGAACTCCATTCGTTAGTTCCGATAGCTAGAAGGAACTCACGATCAAGTAATGTTTGGAACAAAGAAGCGACAAAGGCTCCCATAATTAAATATTTACCCATTAAGAAAAATTCATCAGCTGCATGGTACATCGTTTGTTTCATACGATTCATCTTCCTAGGATAGATAGGGTCTACAACTACCTGTCGCCCAACAAGTTCGTCCTTTGTCCATCTCAATTGATCTTTATTTTTGAAAATGATATAAAGGATCGCACCAATGAGAATGGAAAGAATAAAGGCTAGTCCCATTCGTGCATAGAGAACAGATAGATCAGTTCGGAATGCAAAAAAGGTTGAAGCAGCAACTATCGGATTTAATATCGGTGCAGCTACTAGGAAAACCACTCCTACGTGAAGGGGCATTCCCTTTTTTATTAAACGTCTTACAATTGGAACGATCGCACATTCACAAATAGGGAAGATCGCCCCCATAATCGCTGCCGGTAAAAGGGCTGCGTAAGCATTTTTAGGTAAATAACGATGGATAATTTCTTCTTTTACATAAATTTGGATCAAGGCTGAAACGAAAACGCCTAATAGAATAAATGGAACTGCTTCTAAGACAATACTTAGGAAGTTCATATGTATGAGCAACCACGTATCAGGAACCGTTATTCCAACTTGTTCATTTTTAAAAGAATCTATATTAAAAAAGAGAATAAGGAACAAGATAAGGAGAATAAATCCACTTAAGTCCTTAGCGAAACCTAGAAGGGTTCCTTTAAATGATTTCATAGTATTGAGCTCCTTCTAATAGAAACATAGTAGGAATAATTCTAACATATAACTTTTTCTGGGGGATAATTTTTTTTAAAATGTCATCAAGTTGAAAACATATTTGAAATATTTCCAAAAAAATATTATCAATTTAGGTAGCTTGATGAAGAAAATCCTGTTAGACTACGTAAGTTGAATTTAATAGAAGGGGTGAGATTTCATGCTACAAGCGATTGTTATTTTTATTGCACAACTTCTGTTCGTTCCAGTTCTTACATTAAGAACGATTATGATGGTGAAGGGTATGAAAGAAAAGGCTGCAGCACTTGGTATATTAGAAGGATTTATTTATGTGATTGCACTTGGAATTGTTTTCAGTGATTTATCAAATTATTTAAATATGTCATCCTATGCAATAGGCTTTGGTGTTGGATTGTATATAGGGCAAATTATTGAACAAAAGCTAGCGATTGGGTATGTTACGATTGAGGTTAACATTATGAATAAAAATGAAGAGCTAACGAAACATCTTCGTGATGAAGGTTTTAGCGTTTCATCAGCTGAAGTGGAAGGAATGAATAACGCTCGACGATACCGTTTAGATTGTACAGCAAGAAGAGATCGCGAAGAAGAGTTTATTAAGATTGTAAGTACGTATGAACCGAGTGCTTTTGTCGTATCCTACGAGCCTCGTAATTTCCGAGGAGGATACATTACGAAAGCAATGAAGAAAAGAAGAAAACAGAAGGAAGCGATAAAAGCACAATAAAAAGTAATGGATCAGTAAGGATACTTAAAACCTTACTGATCCATTTTTATAATGAAGTCGATGTTTGTTGATGTTTTCGTAGTAACCATACTAACAAAGAAATGAATAAGGAGAGAAATGTATAGAATATGGACCATCCAAAAAATATGTTCCAACCAATCGAATAATTCATCGAAATAAAAATGGTCGGTAAATTAAAAAGAATAAATGTGATCATCGGCGCAGCAAATAGGTCGTCATATTTCCATGCAAACACAAGAGAAAGAATGATTGTCATCATTGGAGCAACCATTGCATATAATAGAAGTTCCCACATGATGATACCTCCTTCCTAAGGATGAATTTTGAACCACTCTAAAAGGATATTCGCGGAGTGGTTCAAATATGAATGGATTAATTTATATACTTTTGTCCCTCCTGCTCATTAAGAAAGAACACTTCCTCTAATACCTTATTCTCAGAAAATAAAACGACATAATAAGAGCTGTGCGCATAAGGATGAATATCGTGGAGTAGCTCGTCGATTTCATCAGAAGAATCAATTTCAAAATAGTCAATGGAGAGTAAGCTCAAATCACTTTTTGAGTGAAGCGTATCAAATATTTCATAAGGGAAATAGTCACTTTTGATTACAATGGCGTGATGAATATGCTCGGATGTTAATCGGCTTTGCGATTGTAGTTCATTTTCCTCTAACCATTGATCGAATTGTGTGTACGATTTATTCCAAGTTAGCGATAGCACTCTGCCATTATTTAAATTGAACGTTATATCTGTTTCCCAATAGTTGGGGTTTAACGTATCATGAATCGTTTCTTCTCTAATATCTTGAATAAGAGCATCATGTATACGTTGAATATGATCTGCTTCATTAATATAGAGATAAGGTAGTTGCAAATGGTTCCGAATATGTCGGTTATTTACACTGATTGATTGAATATGATTTGTATCAACGTTCAAAATTGGATTGTGATTTCTTTTATATTCATTTGATTCGATAATCGGTTCTAGCCATTTTTCATATGCGTAAGCTGGAAATGAATATTCTCTTAGGATTGTATTCCCATTGTCTAAGTGATAACCAAATGTAAAGCGTTTAGTTTGGTCATCATACGTATGTGTGAAATTCATTAGGTGGTTTTTGTCACGAATAAGTTGCTCATGTAAGCCTATAATCGCTTGAATGACTTCAGGTTCTTCATAATAATGACTTGAAGGTTCTTCGCCATATGAAGCTTCAGTCACTGAATAATGATACAAATAACCTTGTTCAGAAAAGAAGACTTGATTAACGGATTCAGCTACTGGTATCCGTTTTTCGTAACCGGTAATGTCGAAATGAATAGCGATCCCTATCACCAAAACAACGGCGATATATCCAATATACCCTTTCCACTTATGAAAGACTCGCCAAGACTTTTGGATAATCATTTCAGCAATGAAATAACCAATGACCGATGCAATGAAATAACCAAAAAGAATCCAATTCCAGTCACTCCCGACATAGCCATAATACAATCCACCTAATAGCATGAAACACAATGTCACACCATATTTAAATAACGGCTTTAAAGGTGAAAATGAAATCGCTGACGTTGCCGCCTCAGCATGCCTTTTTTGATATAAAAAGTATGAGCTGATAACGGCAGCTAGACCGATTAGAGCATAAACAGTTATTTCTGTCGTTGATACGTCCTCATACGTAAGTCTAGGTAAGACGGTAAAAGGCACCCAAGACTCATAATGATGATACGTTAGTGAAAGTCCGTACATGGCAAATGAAATATTATATAGAAATAACACAATGATACCTGCGGGAAAAATGAATAAAATATAGGTGAGTGCTCCTTGTAAAACAGAGATACCGGTAAACATCCCGACAAAAACAGTGATATAAAACACAAAAAGGTTCATGAGTATCATCATGGCAAGCCATTCACTAACCGAAGAAATTGAAAGTAGGTTCGGTGCTGGAATATACCACCCGATCATTAGTAGAATTAGAGCGATCAACACATATGGAACAACTAAAAAAACGGTACCAGTTATGATTTTTTGGATGTAGAGCTGCTCTCGTCGTATCGGAAGACTATGGATAAAGTCACTTGATAATTTGACTTGCATGTAACGAAATAAAAAGATTCCTAATAATATTGGTAAAACAAAGGTCAAAAAGTATAGAAAGCCATATGACATATCAAATAATGATTCAGGAGGTACAAATGGTCTTTGTGGTGTTGCATTTGAATATTCAAATAGTAAATGAATAGGCATGGTAAACAACAAACAAATGAAGTATGCAAGTGGTAACCAGCCGATATGACGAATATTATAATTTAAAATCCCACGGTTAAACGAGAACATTTTCGATAGCATAGCCGACATCCCTCATTTCATAAATAAAGATTTCTTCGAGTGTAAGCGGAAGAAGGTCAAAAATGGCTGGTTGTAATGAAGCAATCTGTTCCTCGATGGTTATCTGGTTCCCTCTAACAATAAAGAGACGCACACTTCCACGCTTTTCTTCATATAGAACATCTACATTCTCTTTAAATGGATGAGACACTTCCTGTTTGAATGCTACTTGAACTTTATGAATGTCTGATTTTAGATCATCTAGCTCTTTTTCCATAATCATTTCACCATTGTACATAATTCCTATTGAATCACAAAGGTCTTCAACTTCTCGTAAATTATGAGAAGAGATTAGAATTGTCATTTCCCGTTCAGCGACGTCCTGAATGAGCAAGTTTTTAATTTTCTGTCTCATGACTGCGTCCAAGCCATCAAATGGTTCATCAAGTATAAGTATATTTGGCATGGTTGATAAGCTAAGCCAAAAAGAGACTTGTCTTTGCATCCCTTTCGATAGTTGGTGAACCTTTTTTTTGATGTCAATGTTAAACACATGACGAAGTTGTTGAAAGCGTTCTTCATTCCAATGTTTATACATATGTGAGTAAAACTGAGCAGCTTGCTTAATTGTCGTATTTGGGAAGAAATATAGATGATCCGCAATAAAAATAAGCCGTTGTTTTAATTCATTGTTTTCATAAATCGGTTGATTATTTATATAGACTGACCCATTGTTTTGCTTGTATATGCCCGAGATGATTTTTAGCAATGTTGTTTTCCCTGCACCATTTGAACCGAGTAATCCATAAATTGATCCTTTTTGAACAGTTAACGTAACGTCCTGGATCGCTTCATACTTTTCGTATTTTTTATGTAGGTGTTTAATCTCGATCATGAAGATCGCCTCCCTTGAGTGATTGTTCGGCATCGTTAATTAATGATACAAGCTCATCTTTATTCATTCCTAAATAAAGTGCTTCCGTTATAAGCTTAATAATCTCTTGCTTCATTTTTTTCACCTTTTCATCATTAATCGTTTCCGTTTTAGGGGCAACGAATTTTCCTTTTCCAGGTATAGAGTAGATATAACCTTGATGCTCAAGCTCGTTATATGCTTTTTGTATTGTATTTGGATTAATGGTTAATTCTTGAGCTAACATTCGGACAGAAGGTAATTGTTCATCAGACCGATAAACTTCTTGCATAATTAATTCCTTTAATTTATTGACAAGCTGTTCATAAATAGGCTTCCGACTACGAATATCTAATTGAAACATAAAGTCCTCCTTTCATGAGAGTCATACCGAGGTGGTTAACTGTATTATTTATAATAATACAGTTGGTGCGTCTATGCAACTATAATTTTAAAACGTAACGGTTCTCGTTTGAGCAAGTGCGAGAACTATGCTAATTTAATATGGAGGGAGGGAACGTTCATGAATAAATCAATTTCGACCTATATTCTAACAGGCTTCTTAGGAAGTGGAAAAACAACACTATTAAAACGAATGGTTGAGAAAGCGAAGGATGATGGGTTAACTCCAGCCATTTTATTGAATGAACTTGCTTCAGAAAATGTTGAAAAGCAGCTGTTCAAGGACGAAGAATTGATTGAGATGTTGGATGGTTGTATTTGTTGTACCATTCAAGACGACATGAGATTAGAAATTGAACAGCTTGTAACAAGTCGTGAAGATATTGATGTATTGTTCATTGAAGGGACTGGTATTGCTAATCCCGTTGAAATCGTTGAAGCTCTAGCTCATCCAAATGTTATTAATTATGTGAATGTTCACCAAGTTTTAGGTGCAGTGGATGCAAGTCGTTACCTGGAATTTCAAAGCATATTCCAAAGTTCTAAAGAAATTAGAGAAATGCTAAAGGATCAAATACGTACGAGTAGCCTAATTATTTTGAATAAAATCGATTTAATCGATGAAAAAGAGAAAGAGAAAGTAAAAAAACGGATACAAAAATTGAAACAAGAACAAGTAAATATAATAGAAGCGACATATGGTCAAGTGTCATTAGAACGGTTATTTGAGAAGCGTTACACAGTAATGAATTCTAGCAGTCATGATGTGAACGATTTAAACCACCATCACGACCATCATGATCATCCATTTCAAGCGGTAAATATAACAGACATTCCACCATTAAATAAAGTCATGCTTGAAAATTGGTTGAAAAAGCAATCGGTATTGTTACGTGCAAAAGGGTATTTGTATGTGGAGAATGACCCAACATTGTATAGTTGCCAATATTCATCAGGTCGCATGCAGTTAACGGCAGTTGATCAAACATTCGAACCTTGTCTTATTTTAATTGGGGCAGGTTTAAACGACGAGCTCGTTGACCAATTTAAAAAAACGTTTCATGTTTAAGTTGGAAATATAAAGGGAAAAGTTAAAAGAATGCTATTTATGAAGGAGCGATTAGATGAATGTACTAGTAGTGGGAGCTAATGGACAAGTAGCAAGACATACTTTAACGAAACTATCAGAAAAGGGCTATCGTCCTATTGCGATGATTCGTGACGAGGAACAAGCAAATGAATTAAAGCAATTAGGTGCTGTTGAAACCGTTGTAGGAGATCTAGAGCAAAACATTGATCATTTGTTTACGATACATCAGATTGATGCAATTGTGTTTGCTGCCGGTTCTGGTGGCCACACAGGTGCTGATAAAACGATATTGATTGATTTATGGGGAGCGATTAAGGTCACTGATACGGCTGAGAAATATGGAGTAAAGCGATTCGTGATGCTAAGCTCGATGGGAACCGTTGATCCTGACAATAGTGATCGAATTCGTCATTATTTAGTAGCAAAAAAGCTAGCTGATGAGCACTTGAAGCGCTCAAAATTAACATATACAATTGTTCGTCCGGGAAGCTTAGTGAATGAACCTGCTCAAGGCAAGATAAAATTAGAGGAAGAAATAAAGGTTCGTGATAATACGATCACAAGAGAAGATGTAGCGATTGTGTTAGCTGATGTCATCGAAAGAGAGAATACATTTGGTCAAACATTTGAAATTCTTAATGGGGACATTCCTATTAGTGATGCGTTAGCAAATGTGTAGGTACTTTGAATAGGAAAAAGAGTCTTGAAGGTTCAAAGTGAACTTTTGAGACTCTTTTTCATACTTAGAACAAATAATAAACTAAATGTGTATGGAGGTGTGTCTTAGTAGAGAAATGCTGTTAACACATATTTTCTTACACTTCCATAATCGTGTCTGGAGATAAGTAGAAATAGACAAAAATAGCAGCAACAAAGCAATAAATAGCAAAGTAAATCAATTTACTCTTTTTCAAAAAGCCGATTAGCCATACAATTCCAATCCAAGAAAAAATAAATGTAACGATAAAAGCAATTATTAACGGTACAATTCCGATATCCGCTACTAATGAGCCTTGTGTAAAATCGCCGATGGCTAAAACTGTCGACCCAAGAATAACTGGGATGGCTAATAAGAAAGAGTAACGAACGGCCGTTTCACGGTTTAAGCCGATAAATAGGGCCGTTATTAACGTTGCACCAGATCGAGAGATACCTGGAAAAACAGCTAACGTTTGCCCTAAGCCAACAATCATCGAATCTATAAATGTCATTTCGTCTTCTTTTCGATTTCCATAGCGTACAATTCGTTCAATAATAATGAGAAAGATACCTGTTATCGTTAAGGAAACAGCGATAACTGCAGGTGTTTTTAATGATTCACCGATAGAATCTTCAAGCAGCATCCCAAGAACTCCTGTAATACCAGTCGCAACCACAATGTAAATCGCAAAGAAGAACTGAGTTCGGTTTTCTTTACTTTTATTTGTAAAGTATTGAAAGAAGCCAACAATCACTTCAATTAAATCACGTCTGAAATAAATAACAACAGCAAGAACAGATGCTAGGTGGAGAAAGATTTCAAAAGAAAGCCCTGGAAATTGATAGTTAAAAACCATTTGTGTAATAATAATATGTGCTGTACTTGAAATCGGAAGGAATTCCGTAATTCCTTGAACGATTCCAAAGATAATCGCTTCAATGATAGACATATTTACCGTCCTTTCATACTAGGAATTTTTTTATTGAACTGTTTTATTCTAGCAAACTTTTGATTGTTCGAAAAGAATTCTTTTAATTGCCATATGTGTTTATTGCTATTGGAGCGCATTCCTTCTTATAATGACACTAGATGATCAAATACGGAGGAATTCATATGAAAAAGCTAAGAACGAAAATGATACTAGGTGCTTGCGTAATACTTGCTATTGCGGTTATCGTTTTTGCTGACCGTCAGCAGTATGGTAATGAAAAAGGAATGGTGATGGAAGATTTTCAGTTACCTATGTATGAGCAGGATGAAGGTCAGCTTTATGATTACAAAGGTGATGTTATCGTCTTAAATTTATGGGCATCTTGGTGTAAACCTTGTCGCGATGAAATGCCAGAATTAATGGAGCTACAAGCTGATTATACTGAAAAAAGCTTATCTATTGTAACAGTCAACATGCAAAAAACAGAACGAACCCTGAATGATGCTGCTGAATTTATTGAAGAAATTGATCTAACATTACCTGTTTTTTTTGATGAGGATGGAGAACTTCTAGAACGATTAGATGTACGCCATATGCCGACTACATATATCATCGATCGAGAGGGAGAAATTAAGCAGATCTTTATGGGTGAGGTTACTTATGAAATGATCGAAGAAGAAATCGAGCCTCTCTTATAAATTAATAACATATAATGTGAAAATAGAGGAATACTATAGGATATATTAGGACGTTAAAGGCGTGAAAAGGATGTACCGAGAAATAGAAGTAACGATCCAAGAGATTTCTTTTGAAGATGAGCACATTCAAAAGCTAAGAACGGACAAAGGTGCTAAACAGGCAATCCTTTATAAACGTCTTTGTTCCAAAGCCGAAGTAGGCGATACAGTCATTGTAAACGTTACGGCAACGGACTTACAATTAGGAACAGGTGGTTGGGATATTGTCGTCTCACATCGGCACAGAGCTCTGCATTGGACAGCTAAAAACGAAGGTCATATTATGAAAGCTCGCTATACGCCTTGCCAGCATAGTGTTCAAACAATCGAATCTCAAGAGAGTGACTATCATTCCTTATTTCAAAAGCCATTTTCATTAGCAGGACTACCCGTATTTTTGGCTGAGTTACATAGTATGATTCCTCTTGCCTTTTCCCTACTTAAAGTCAAATATCCGAAAAAGAGATTGTGTGTCATTATTGACGACCAGGCTTCCTTGCCTTTATTTATAAGTGAGCAATTACGCGAAATTAAAAAAGCTCATACACTTATAACGATAACGGTAGGGCAGGCTTTTGGTGGGGATTATGAGGCGATTACAGTGGCCTCTGCCCTACAGTTTGCCTACAATGTGCTCGAAGTTGATTGTTTAATGATTTCCGTTGGACCAGGTGTTGTTGGGAGTGGTAGCTATTATGGTTTTGCTGGTATGGTACAAGCGCATTGGTCTCATATCGTAAGCGCATTACAAGGTAAGCCAATTTGGATTCCGAGAATTTCGTTCATTGATAAACGAAGTCGACATTTCGGGTTAAGTCATCATACGTTAACGACGCTATGTGAATTTACATTTAAGCCAGCTAATATACCTTTCCCATTTTTGGATCAAGAGAAATTAAAGATTATTAAGGCGCAATTAATTGGAAGAGAGCCATATGCGAGCGACCACCATTTTTATTTTTCAACGATCCATGTAGATGAGTGGGTTGACGAAGCACTTAAGGCGTCACCTTTACCGATTCAATCGATGGGCCGGACTTTTGCGGAAGATCCCCACTTTTTTTGTGCTGTGGCAGAAGCTTTGCGATTTGGCATAGAATCATAACAGCTGTCAATATAATGCTCTACCGTTTCAAATGAATGTTGTAATTGTTTTAACTTGGCACGTACTTCCCACACTTTTCCTGCTATTGTTAGACCTTTATTGTGAATATACACCTTCAACGGTCCAGTCACATCCTTTCTTATGATACACTTTTATGTGAAGAGTCACAGAAAAAGAACTGGAGGAGAGACATGGACCATTTAAATGAAAAAACGATCAAAACGACCGAGATTTATAAAGGAAAAATCATTGATCTTCAGCTTGAAGAGGTGGAATTGCCGGATGGACGTACGAGTATAAGAGAGGTTATCAAACATCCGGGTGCAGTTGCTGTATTACCAATCAAAGAGGATGGAAAACTTGTTTTAGTGAGGCAATATCGAAAGGCGTTGCAAAAGTCGATTATTGAGATTCCTGCAGGAAAGCTAGAAGAAAATGAGGAGCCGAAGTTAGCTGCTATGAGAGAATTAGAAGAAGAAACAGGCTATAAGACTAACTCTTTAACGTTTATTGGCTCCTTTTACACTTCACCAGGGTTTGCAGATGAATTAATTCATCTGTATGTCACAAGAGATCTTGAAATTGGTCAAAGTCAAGCAGATGAGGATGAATTCATCGATGTGTTGGAGATTGATTTACAAGAGGCTGAGAAATTAATTAAAGAGCAAAAAATCCACGATGCTAAAACGATGTATGCGATTCAATATGCAAGGCTGTATGAAAAGAAAGGATGACTTTTGTGAATCATTATGTTACGGATCTACATATTCATATTGGTCGTACACGATCAAATGCAGCGGTGAAAATAACCGCTGCTTCTTCGTTGACTTTGGAAAATATTATCCATTATGCTGAGCATGTGAAAGGAATTGATGTCATAGGGGTAATTGATAGCCACGTTGGTGAAATTCTCGATCAGATTGAAGAACAAATTCGTAGTGGAGAGGCATATGAACGTGCGGAGGGAGGTATTCAATTTTCAAACGTGACACTTCTTTTAGGCACTGAAATAGAAATTTATGATGAGAATTGTCATGGTCCTATTCATGTACTTGCTTACTTACCCACACTTGAAAATATGAGAGCGTTTTCTAATTGGTTGTCAAAACGAATGAAAAACGCTACTTTAAGCTCTCAGCGAATTTATGAGAAGGCAGTAACGATTCAAGAAAAAGTTCGTGAATTAGAAGGCTTGTTTGTACCGGCACACATTTTTACTCCGTTTAAAAGCCTGTACGGAAAAGGAGTAATAAGTAGTTTAACGGAAGTATTACAACCTTCACTAATTGATGCGGTTGAATTAGGCTTGAGCAGTGATACGGCAATGGCTGTGCAAGTGATTGAGCTACAATCTTATCCTTTTCTGACGAATTCAGATGCTCATTCCTTGGAGAAAATGGCTAGGGAATATCAAATGATACAGATGAAGGAGCCGAGCTTTTCAGAATTGAGATTAGCGTTAAAAGAAGTTGATGGACGTAAAATAGTTGCTAATTATGGATTAGACCCTTTGCTTGGGAAATATTATCAAACAATATGTGCGAGTTGCTCGCAACCAATGACGGGAAGAAGATGCCTTATATGTCATAGTGAGTCGATTATAAAAGGGGTCTCAGAACGAATTAAAGAGTTATCATTAGGCCATTCAAAGGTTTGCCGTCCTTCATATGTGCATCAAATACCACTGGAATTTATCCCGAAAGTAGGCCGAAAAACATTAAATAGGTTAAGAGCTGCATTTGGTACAGATATGAATGTGATTCACAATGCTTCAAAAAAAGAGCTAGAGCAAGTGGTTTCACCGAAAATAGTAGAGTCTATTATGCTTGCTCGCACAAGTGATTTAGTTATTCGTGCAGGCGGTGGGGGGACATTTGGAAAGATAATAGATTAAAAAAGTTTTACGTCATAGATTCTCCTTATTACTCATAGAGTGTAGTAAGTGTACAAGGGAGGATGGTTATGATGAGGTATGGTCTTCGTGAAATGATCTCGATGCACCTCGAAGAAAATCGAACGATGTATGTGTTTACGACGGTTTTGTTTTTAATGGGAATTGTATTTGGAGCTATTATAGTTAATAGTTTGAGCTTAACACAAAAGCACGATTTATATATGTACGTTAATCAATTTTTTGGACATGTTACCGAGGGGGAGCTGGCTCAATCATCAACGATCTTTTCACAAAGCTATGCACATTATGCCAAATACTTTGGTCTTATGTGGATACTCGGGTTATCGATAATCGGTTTACCTGTTATTCTCGTTTTACTTTTTTTAAAGGGTGCTGTAGTCGGGTTTACAGTTGGATTTTTAGTGAACCAAATGGGAATGACAGGTTTTTTAATTTCATTTGTGTCGATCATGCCACAAAATTTTATATTAGTGCCAGCATTTATTATAGTTGGGACAGCTAGTATTTCTTTTTGTTTAAAAATGATTAGGCAGCAGTTTATGAAAAGAACGAACGTGCCGATTTTTCCTCAATTTATGAAATATACGTTGTTAATCCTATGTGTAGGAGCGATGCTTTCATTCGCGTCAGCTTTTGAAGCATATGTTTCTCCTGTATTAATGAGGTTAATCATTTCAAATCCAATGTAATAATTAATATAAATTGATAATAATTATAATTTTATAAATAAGAATTATTATCAATTGACACTCTTTTTTTGAATGATTATAATAAGAGGAGGTTTTAAGGGTTTGAGAGGGGGAAGATAACGATGGAGAAACGACTTGAACGGATAAAAAAGCATCTACACTCACAGAGCTATAAACTAACACCTCAACGTGAAGCAACTGTTCGTGTCTTGCTTGAACATGAAGAGGACCACTTGAGTGCAGAAGATGTATACCTCCTCGTTAAAGAAAAGTCACCTGAAATTGGGTTAGCTACAGTTTATCGTACATTAGAATTAT
Source organism: Halalkalibacter sp. APA_J-10(15) (assembly GCF_023017105.1). GTDB lineage: Bacteria > Bacillota > Bacilli > Bacillales > Bacillaceae_D > Halalkalibacter. The sequence goes on from NZ_JALKEV010000025.1 coordinate 14,942, forward strand.
TAGCAGAATTAAAGATTGTTGATAAAATTAACTTTGGAGATGGTGTTTCTCGCTTTGACCTTCGTCAAGAGGGAGCTGATCATTTTCACCATCACCTAGTATGTATTGAATGTGGAGCTGTAGATGAAATTCAAGAGGATTTATTAGGAGATGTTGAAGAAATTGTTGAACGTGATTGGAATTTTAAAATTAAAGATCATCGTTTAACGTTTCATGGTATTTGTCATAGGTGCCATGAACATGAAGAAACGGATACGAGCAAAGAGGGAAAGAGCTGACTATTTATAAGTGTCAGCTCTTTTTAACTGTTAATAAGGTATAGATTTTTTGAATAGCTGTATTTACTAGTATAATTCCTTCTTATTTTGGCATAGCTTGTAACAGGAACCTTTTGTTTAAGAGGAGATGAATTAGATGAGATCATGGTTACAAGCGGTCATACAAACGTTAAAAGTATTTATTCTTTTTATGGGATGCACCTTATTGTTCTATTATGGTATTCTATGGGTAAGTCAAGAATATGAGAGTTACCATCGGTATGATGAGCCGGAAGGAAAGGCTGTTAAAGTCTTTCAACCGGAGGAAGGTCATGTCTCGAGTTTTTTTGAGAGATTAAGGTTCTTCTATCAAGAAGGAGAATAACATCTTAGTTATGATAGGAGCGATATCATTTGGACAATATAATAGCTCAATTTCTTCATTATATACAGGTGGAAAGAGGACTAGCTAATAATACGATTCTCTCATATAAGCGGGATTTATCACAATACGTTCATTACATGGAAAAAGTAGAGAATATATCTAGCTTGAATCAAATTACTCGACAACACATTGTTTATTATTTATATGAACTAAAGGAAAAAGGTCGAGCCGAAACAACCATAGCTCGTACGATTGCGTCTATTCGTGCATTGCATCAATTTGCCTTACGCGAGAAGTTATCTGATCAAGATCCATCTGTCCACCTGGATATTCCGAAAGCGGTGAAAAAATTACCGAAAGTCCTTTCTACTACTGAGGTTGAAGCACTATTAGAAGCTCCAAAGGGTAATGATGTCTTTTCGATTCGCAATCGAGCCTTACTAGAGACATTATACGCTACTGGAATGAGGGTTTCTGAGCTCATTCGCTTAACCGTTACAGATACACATTTAACAATGGGCTTTGTTCGTTGTGTCGGTAAAGGGAATAAGGAGCGAATTATACCATTAGGAAGTGCTGCAACTTCTGCGCTACAAACCTATTTTGAGAAGAGTAGATTACAATTAATGAAGAAGAAGCGTCACGACTATGTATTTGTTAATTTACATGGAAATCCTTTAAGTAGACAAGGTTTTTGGAAAGTCCTCAAACAATTAACTGAGAGTGCAAGTATTCAAAAGAAACTTACACCACATACACTACGGCATTCATTTGCAACTCACTTACTTGAGAATGGGGCTGATTTACGTGCCGTACAGGAAATGCTTGGACATGCCGATATTTCTACAACCCAAATTTATACACATGTAACGAAAAATAGAATGAAAGATGTATATACGAAATATCATCCACGAGCGTAAAGGATCATAAGCTAAACGGGATTCGTTGTTTAGCTTAGCTCTGTACGATGGAGTTGTCAGACATCAGACAATGATGATGAATTGTCATGAAAAGTAGTGTTTGAATTGAGTTTTTTACCTCTATTAGGGTATGTTAGTAAATATAAGATTGAAGAAGGAGGAAATCTATTTGTCAAATTATACGTTTAAGCGGGTATTCTTAGTTGTATTAGATTCCGTCGGCATTGGAGAAGCTCCTGATGCTCATTTATTTGGTGATGAAGGGTCACACACGTTAGGTCACATTGCAGAAAAAATGAATGGACTACATATGCCGAATATGGCAAAGCTTGGTTTAGCACATATTAGAGAGATACAAGGTATAAATAAAGTCGAATCACCATTGGCGCATTACGGCCTCATGAAGGAAGCATCAAGTGGTAAGGATACGATGACGGGACATTGGGAGTTAATGGGGCTTCATATTAAAGAGCCGTTTCGAGTGTTTCCTGAAGGATTTCCTCCTCAGCTTGTTGAACAATTAGAACGAGCGTGGGGACGAGAAATGATTGGAAACAAAGTTGCCTCAGGTACAGAAATTATTGCAGAATTAGGTGCAGAACATGTAAAGACGGGTAAGCTCATCGTCTATACATCTGCAGATTCTGTATTACAAGTGGCTGCTCATGAAGATGTTGTTCCGATTGAAGAATTGTATGAAATCTGTAAAAAGGCACGAGCCATTACACTTGATCCGCAATATATGATTGGTCGAATTATCGCCCGCCCTTTTGTTGGGGGAAACGGCAATTGGGTACGAACACCTAATCGTCATGACTATGCGCTAAAGCCATTTGCTCGTACGGTTATGAACGAATTGGTAGATGCTGGTTTTGATTCGATAGCGATCGGGAAAATTTCTGATATTTACGATGGTGAAGGAATAACGAAGTCGGTACGGACGATATCCAATGATGATGGGATGAAAAAACTCGTTGAATCGATGAAAAATTCGTTTACTGGAATAAGCTTTGTGAACTTAGTTGATTTTGATGCGAAATATGGTCATCGCCGAGATCCGATTGGTTATGGGCAAGCATTAGAAGCGTATGATCAACAATTAGCTGAGGTGATCGAACACGTAACCGAGGATGATTTGTTAATCATTACAGCGGATCATGGTAATGATCCGACTTATCCTGGTACGGATCATACTCGTGAACTCGTGCCATTACTCGTTTACTCGAAAAGACAGAAGCGAGGTAATGATTTAGGTACACGGGAAACATTTGCAGATGTCGGTGCGACGATTGCTGACAATTTCAACATTACAATGCCGAAATACGGTATTAGCTTTTTGTCAGAACTATGAGTGATAGTAGAATAAATGCAAGGGGTGAAAAAATTGGACAAGGAAAATATTGGACGAGCAACACAATTTTTAAAAGATCAAGTGAGAGATAGTCCTACAATTGGACTTATCTTAGGGTCAGGATTAGGAGTACTCGCAGATGAAATTGAAGAAGCGATAGATGTACCTTATCGTTCAATTCCTCACTTTCCAGTCTCGACTGTGTCTGGGCACGCAGGAAAGCTCGTATTTGGAAAGCTGCAAAATAAGTATGTCGTAGCTATGCAAGGTCGTTTTCATGTATATGAAGGATATCAAGCTCACGAAGTGTCACTTCCAGTTAGAGTGATGAAGCAACTCGGTGTCAAACAATTAATTGTGACAAATGCAGCAGGCGGAGTGAATACATCCTTTGAACCAGGACATCTAATGCTAATATCAGATCAGATTAATCAAATGAATCAAAATCCGTTAATTGGACCAAATAATGAAGATTTAGGCCCTAGATTTCCCGACATGTCAAATGCGTATTGCGACCAGTTACGTCATATTGCCCGTGAGCAAGCAAAGAAGTTAAATCTTACGTTGCAGGAAGGTGTGTATGTTGCGAATAGCGGTCCTTCTTATGAAACACCTGCGGAAGTTCGTATGATTCGAGAGCTTGGCGGTGATGCCGTTGGGATGTCCACCGTACCTGAGGTTATCGTTGCTCGTCATATTGGACTTGAAGTACTTGGTATAACGTGCATTTCGAATATGGCAGCCGGAATTCTTCCGCAGCCGTTAACACATGAAGAAGTTATTGAGACGACGGAAAAAGTGAAGGAAGATTTTTTAGCATTAGTAAAAGCAATTGTACATTCAATGTAGAGGAGATGTTGAAATGACGACATTATTAGAAGCCATTAACGAATCAACGGAATTTATTCAAGCAAAAATGAAACATACACCAAAAGTTGGGCTAATACTTGGTTCAGGATTAGGAGAGCTTGCGAATGAAGTAGAAGACGCTGTCCGCATTAATTATGAGGATATTCCTCATTTCCCTGTCTCAACAGTTGAAGGACATGCTGGACAATTAGTTATAGGTTCATTAGAGGGACAAGATGTCATCGCTATGCAAGGTCGTTTTCATTATTATGAAGGCTATACAATGCAACAAGTGACGTTTCCAGTAAGAGTGATGAAGGCGTTAGGTGTGGAACTTTTACTTGTTACGAATGCGTGTGGTGGAATGAACAAAAGCTTTTCACCTGGGGATTTAATGGTTATAACGGATCATTTAAATATGACTGGTGACAACCCTTTAATTGGTGCTAACTTTGATGAGTTGGGTCCGCGTTTTCCAGATATGAGCCATGCTTACACACCTGAACTTATTACGTTTGTTGAAAAAACGGCTAAGTCATTAAACATTCAAATTCAAAAAGGTGTATATGCTGGCGTGACAGGTCCGACTTACATGAGTGGAGCCGAATTAATTATGCTCCGTAAGCTAGGTGGAGACGTAATCGGAATGTCCACAGTACCTGAGGTCATTGTCGCTAGGCACGCAAATATGAATGTAATCGGCATATCATGTATTACAGATATGGCGATAGGTGAAGAAATTCAAGGGATAACCCATGACGAAGTCGTTGAAGTCGCTAATAAAACGAAACCGACCTTTATTAAATTAGTTCGTGAGCTAGTAGCAAAAGTTGAGCTGTAGAGTAGAGGATGTGATCATTCATGCGCATGGTTGATATCATTGCTAAGAAGCGAGATGGAGAAGAATTAGAAAAGGCAGAAATTCGATATGTTATTAATGAATATACGAATGGTTCGATTCCTGACTATCAAATGTCTGCATTTGCAATGGCCATCTATTTTCAAGATATGACAATGAAAGAGAGAGCTGAGTTAACGTTGGCGATGGTTGAGACAGGTGATCAAGTTGATCTTTCTGAAATAGAAGGGATCAAAGTAGATAAGCATTCTACTGGTGGTGTTGGTGATAAAACAACAATCGCCTTAGCACCACTTGTCGCAGCTGTAGGAGTTCCTGTTGCTAAAATGTCTGGGCGAGGGCTTGGTCATACAGGGGGAACAATCGATAAGCTAGAATCGATTCCTCATTTCTCTGTTGAAATGAAACCATCTGAATTTATTGCATTAGTTAATCGAAATAAACTGGCAGTGGTAGGACAAACAGGCAACTTGGCTCCTGCAGATAAGAAATTATATGCACTGCGAGATGTAACGGCTTCGGTCAATTCGATACCGTTAATTGCAAGCTCTATTATGAGTAAGAAAATTGCATCAGGTGCTGATGCGATTGTGCTTGATGTAAAAACAGGTAGCGGGGCATTTATGAAGGAATATGACCAGGCTCGAGAATTAGCGGAGGCAATGGTGGAAATTGGCGAGCAACTCGGCAGGAGAACGACGGCTATTATTTCTGACATGAGTCAGCCTTTAGGGTATACAGTTGGTAATTCTTTAGAAGTCAAGGAAGCGATTGGTCTATTAAAAGGTGAAGGGCCTAACGATTTATACGAGCTATGTATGAGACTTGGAAGTCAGATGGTGTATGCAGCGAAGAAGGCTAAGTCTCTAGAGAAAGCGCGAGAGATGCTAGAAGAAGTGATTGAAAATGGGGAAGCTCTAAATGTGTTAAAAAGGTTTATTGAGTCACAAAAGGGTGACCCATCTATTGTGGATCATCCTACAAAATTGCCTGTTGCGAATAGGCTTGTGCAAGTTGTTTCTCAATATACGGGTTATGTAAAAACAATCGATACAGAACAAATTGGGGTAGCAGCGATGCAACTAGGAGCTGGAAGAGCGACAAAAGAATCAAAAATTGATCTTGCAGTCGGAATAGAGCTACATAAGAAGCTTGGTGATCATGTTAAACAAGGTGATAATTTAGCGACGTTGCATGTCAACGACTGTTCTTTTGAACAAGTCGTACAAATCGTTGAGAATGCCTATGGTTATTCCGAGGAAAAAGTCGCTCCACCTAATCTTATTTATGATGAACTCATGTAAGTCTTTTTGTTGTTTAAATCATTGTGCGGAGCCATTGTCCTAATTGTATTCGATTTCGACTTAAGCAAAACGACATCCGCGCATAATATCCTAATTACTAAAAAAAGCCTAATGAGAAGATAGGTTCACTCATTAGGCTTTAATTATAAAGAAATGTGATAGTGGAGGTAGCTGCTAACTATTATCAATCACTCTTCATTCAGTTGAGCATGAGCAAGTAATTGTATCGTTCGATCATCCATTGGAGGATTATGAATACCTGCTCTAACATCCCGGTAGTATCGTTGTAGCTTGCTACTGTTGTATAGACTGTGAGCACCAACTACTCGCATCGCTCGATCAACAACCTTCTGAGCAGAATTGACGACATGAAATTTAGCGACTCCTAATTCTAACTGCATCGACATTCGCTCCTCATCGGTTGCATGGTCCCATTTCGAAGAAACGCCATAAAGTAAGTGACGTGCTTGAATTAAATCAGCTTCATTCTCTCCAATTTTAGTTTGAACCGCTGGTATATTTTTAATCGGCCCATTTAAACTGTTTGGAGAATAGGTCTTAGCAAATTGAACAGCTTCGTATTGTGCTGCTTGCGCAATCCCCAAATAACAAGCTGGAATATGTAAGAGCCAGCCTGCAGGACTCTTTTGTCCAGGAGTAAATGTTTCAACATAATAATGGGAAGGAACCTCGACGTCCTTTAAAATAAGGTCATGACTTGCTGTTCCGCGCATACCAACTGTATCCCATGTTTCATCAATGGAAATACCTTTAAACTTTTTCTTGACGAGAAAGTTACCGACTTCACCTGTTTCGAGTGTAGCTGAAACGAGAATATAGTCTAGTGCTGGTACCATTGAGGTGAAGCTTTTTCGCCCAGAGATGAGCCAGCCATTTTCAGTTTGGACCGCTTTTGTTGTAGGTTTACCTCCTCTAGTAGGGCTACCTGTTTCTGGTTCTGTTGCAGCTGCATTTAATAGAGCACCTTTGGTGGTTATATCACTTGCCACTTCATCTAATGTTTCTTCAGGCCAATTTTTATCATGTAGTTCCGATGTAATACCAATATGCCAACCGATTGAAAGGCTAGTGGAGCCATCAGCGATGGCGAGGATCTCTTGGAGTTCTAGCCATTCAGTTAATGTCAAACCTTGTCCTCCTAATGATGTGTGTAAACTTAAAGAAGGGTAGCCAACCTCTTGTAGTTCATTTATATTTTTAAATGGAAATGTTTTTTTTTCATCATGTTCTTTCGCACGATCAGCAAATATAGCCACGATTTCTCGTAATCGTTTTTTTCGTTCTGCTTGAACTAAATGGTGTAATAACATTGTTTCAACTCCTACTGTTTCCTTTTACTTATCTTACCATAAGCTTGTAGGAATCACGAAGCAAATAGGCATATCCACTAGTCTAATTAGCTCAAAAAGCTCAGGCCTTCTTTTGGACGAATAAAGGCATCACATACAAAAGCAGCCATTCCTAGAGCAGTTGAATGTGTGGCCAATGTTGAAAAACGAATGTGAAGATTTGCCTGTTGAAATTGATAGCGATTTTGATTCGTTACTTCTTCAATTGGCTCCTGTAAAAAAGGCTCTAAACTAGCAAGACGATTTCCGATGATGATCTCATCGGGGTTGAATGTGTTCATAATCGAGTTAATGCCATAACCTAAATATAAACCTATTTCATGAATGATAGTTAGGGCTCGTTTGTCTTTTTCGTTGGCATATTTAATGAGATCTTCTAAATCTATATGACCTTGTTGATAGACTTTTTTCGCTTCTTTAAGTAATGCTCGTTCAGAAGCGTATAATTCCCAACATCCCTTGTTCCCACAAACACATTTACGACCACCAGCTTGTATAGTTGTGTGTCCCATCTCGCCAGAAAAACCATTAATCCCACGATACAACTGATTATTTAGAATGATTCCAACTCCAATACCTGTTCCTGCACTAATATAAATCACATTTTCGCTTTGTTGCGCTGCGCCAAACTTCTTTTCACCATAGGCTCCTCCGTTCGCTTCGTTATCAATGATAACAGGGATTTCATAGGTAGATTCTAATTCTTTCTTTAACTCAATACTTTTCCAGTGGAGATTTGGTGCATGAACGATCATCCCACTATTATTAACAATACCCGGGACACCTACGCCAATTCCAACAATACCATATGGACTATTAGGAGCTTTCTTCATTAATTGTTTTATGATTGAATGGAGGTTAGAAAGAACGACAGAATAATGGCTATCTGCTAGTTTAATCGTTTGTTCGACTATAATTTCACCTTGTAAATTGGTAAGCACAGCAAGAAGTCGGTTAACTTGAAGATCTATAGCAATAGCAAAGCCTGCTTTTTGATTGAAGTGTAGCATGAGCGGGCGTCTACCGCCGCTAGATTCACCTGGTCCAGATTCATATATAAGCTCTTCTTCAATTAACTCATTAACTAAAGAAGAAACCGTTCCTTTATTTAATCCCGATTTTTGAGAGATGCTTGCTCTCGACACTGGTGTTTCAGATATGATTGTTTGTAGGACAAGCGATTTATTGCTTATTTTAACTAGCTGTTGATTCATCGATTGGTTCATCATTTCATCACCTTTATGAGAGGCTGAGACAATTGTGTTTTAATATATGAGAATCAGAACCAATGTACGAGGGGGGAATAAACTACTTCTGAATGATCCTTTACTATTCGTACAATGTTTAGATTCCTAGCTAAACACATTGATTATATTCTAGCCTCTTTTTCCTTTCTTATATTTTGACATATAAGTGTACTCAGAACAATTTCTATTTCTCTAGTATAAACTTAGTTTATCCAATAGACAAACAAAGTTTTGTGTGCTATGATCAATTTATTCAAACAAGTAGCAATAGTGAAAGCGTTCGCATTGTTATTTGATCTTATTTTAGGGGGAATGGTTCATGAGTTATTTTAAAAATGTTTCAAACATTCAATTTGAAGGTGCTCAGTCTAAAAATGATTTTGCATTTAAGCATTATAATCCAAATGAAATGATCCAAGGTCAAAAAATGGAAGATTTAATGCGTTTTTCAGTTGCGTATTGGCATACGTTCACAGGTGATGGAGGCGATCCATTTGGAGCAGGTACAGCGGTTCGCCCTTGGGATCATTTAAGTGGAATGGATTTAGCAAAGGCCCGTGTAGAAGCTGCATTTGAATTCTTCGAAAAGCTAGGTGTACCGTATTTCTGTTTCCATGACTTTGATGTTGCACCAGAGGCGGATACATTAAAAGAAACGAATAAAAATCTTGATGAAATCATTGCAATGATCCAAAACTACATGAAAACAAGTAAAGTGAAACTACTTTGGAACACGGCTAATATGTTCACACATCCTCGTTATGTTGGAGGGGCTGCTACTTCAAATAATGCGGATGTCGTTGCATATGCTGCAGCAAAAGTGAAAAAAGGTTTAGAAGTTGCAAAAGAATTAGGTTCAGAAAACTATGTATTTTGGGGCGGACGTGAAGGATACGAAACATTACTTAATACAGATATGAAGCTAGAGCTTGATAATTTAGGACGCTTTTTCCATTTAGCTGTAGATTATGCAAAGGAAATTGGATTTGATGGTCAATTCTTAATCGAACCAAAACCTAAAGAGCCGACAACTCATCAATATGATTTCGATGTAGCAACAGGAATCGGTTTCTTAAAAACGTATGATCTTGATAAACACTTTAAATTTAATATTGAAGCGAATCATGCTACTCTTGCAGGACATACATTTGAGCATGAGCTACGCTTAGCTCGAGTAAATGGTCTTCTAGGATCAGTTGATGCGAACCAAGGTGATACATTATTAGGCTGGGATACAGATGAATTTCCAACAGACCTTTATTCAACAACACTTGCTATGTATGAGATTTTGAAAAATGATGGATTAGGTTCTGGTGGGTTGAACTTTGATGCGAAGGTTAGACGTGGATCGATTGATACTGATGATTTATTCCACTCTCACATTGCCGGAATGGATGCCTTTGCGATTGGTGCGAAAGTAGCTAATCAGTTAATTGAAGACCAAGTATTTGAAACGATTCTTGCAGATCGATACGAGTCTTTCAATGATGGAATTGGCCGAGATTTCGTTGAAGGAAAAGCAGATTTCCATAAGCTTGAAGAATATGCGTTAGGATTAGATCCAATTCAAAATAAATCAGGTCGTCAAGAAAAGATTAAGGCTGTTTTAAATCAATATATCTTGAACGTTTAGTAATGAAGAAAGGGGCTGTCCAATGGGAACCGTATACCAAATGGACAGCCTTTTCAAGCATAAAAAGGAGGAAGAATAAATGAGTTATGTAGTAGGAGTAGATTTAGGAACAAGTGCTGTTAAAGTATTATTAATGAATAGAAAAGGCAATGTAGTAGCTGAATATTCCGAATCGTACCCATTGATTCAAGAAAAGTCAGGCTATAGTGAACAGGACCCAGAGCAGTGGGTAGAGAAAACAGCGAATGTTTTGTCTCAACTAGTGAAGGAAAATCCAAAAGAAGCGGCGAAGATAGAAGGGGTTAGTTTCTCAGGACAAATGCACGGACTTGTCTTACTAAATGAAAATCATGAAGTCATTCGTCCAGCTATCTTATGGAATGACACTCGTACAACAAAGCAATGTCAGGATATTTATAACATTGTCGGAAGGGAACAAATTCTTTCATTAACGAAAAATCCAGCATTAGAAGGATTCACATTACCGAAGATATTATGGGTAAAAGAGAATGAGCCTGAGAATTTGGCAGAAACAGCTGTTTTTCTACTTCCAAAAGACTATTTACGTTTTAGACTAACAGGTCAGTTACACAGTGAATACTCTGATGCTGCTGGTACATTGCTTTTAGATATTCAAAAGAAAGAATGGAGTTCTGAAATTGCCGATAAGCTTGATATTGATTTATCCATTTGTCCACCATTAGTTGAATCACATGAATGTGTGGGGACGATTACCGCAGATTTTGCTTTTGATAGTGGTTTACCACAATCGACTAAGGTATTCGCAGGTGGTGCTGATAATGCGTGTGGAGCAATTGGTTCTGGTATACTGTCAGAAGGAAAAACGATGTGTAGCATCGGTACGTCCGGAGTTGTTCTTTCGTATGAGGAGAACGGTGAGAAGGAATTTGGTGGAAAAGTCCATTACTTTAACCATGGTCAAGAAAATGCTTTTTACACGATGGGCGTCACTTTAACTGCGGGTCATAGTTTAAGCTGGTTTAAGGATGTGTTTGCTAAAGACGAACCATTTGAGCAATTAACAGCAAACATTGATCAAGTTCCACCAGGGGCTAATGGGCTGTTGTTTACACCATATTTAGGTGGTGAACGTACACCACATGCAGATTCGAGTATTCGAGCTAGCTTCATTGGAATGGATGCTTCTCATAAACGAGTGGACTTCGTTCGGGCTGTTTTGGAAGGAATTACGTTTTCGCTTAATGAATCGATCGAATTATTTCGTGATGCAGGTAAGCAAATTGATAAGGTGTTATCAATTGGCGGTGGTGCGAAAAACGAAACTTGGTTACAAATGCAAGCGGATATTTTTAATACGAAGGTAGAACGACTAGAAACTGAGCAAGGTCCTGGTGTTGGTGCAGCTATGCTTGCGGCATATGGTTGTGGTTGGTATGATAAACTTGCCGACTGTGCGGATGAATGGCTGGAAGTGAAAAAAACGTATGAACCAAATCAAGAACATGTGGAAGCATATAAGCAATTGTTTGCATTATATCAAAGTGTTTATACACAGACTAAAACATTAAATGAACAATTAGTGAGCTTCCGCAAATAAGAAGGTTAATTGGGGGGGACTTTCATGAAAGCGTTACGATGGGGAGTTTTAAGTACAGCTAAAATCGGTCAAACACAGGTGATACCTGCAATTCAGCGCTCGCGAAATGGCGAAGTAGCTGCAATTGCAAGTTCAAGTGGAAGGGCATCCGAAGTAGCTGAATCGTTATCTATATCAAACATATACGATAGCTATGAAGATCTGTTAGCAGATCCTGATATTGATGCGGTTTACGTCCCATTACCAAATCATTTACACAAAAAGTGGGTGATTGAAGCAGCAAAACAAGGAAAGCACATATTATGTGAAAAACCTGCTGCGCTTACGGCTGATGATACTGAGGAAATGGTAAATGTTTGTCATAATCAAGGTGTTACATTTATGGAAGCATTCATGTATCAGTTTCATAGTCAACATGAACGAGTTCGTAAAATTATTGCTTCGGGAGAAATTGGTGAAGTGAAACTCATTAAAGGGAGTTTTTCTTTCTTACTAGAAGACCGCACTGGCAATATAAGAGCAGATGCTAAAAAAGGTGGAGGTAGTTTATTTGATGTAGGTTGCTATCCTGTACATTCAATACGCCATATATTAGGAACTGAACCATTAAGTATCCAAGCACATGGCGAAGTGGAGCCCGAACGTGGAATCGATTTATCTGTTTTTGCTCATATGAAAATGGCCAATGGTGTGAATGCGATGTTTGATTGTAGCTTTGATATGACAAATCGTAATGAGTATGAAGTGATAGGCTCTAAAGGTGTTATCCGTGTTCCGAGAGCGTATCGACCAGATGTTGTTAACGAAGGTGAAGGTCTTATCATCGTTGAAGCAGGTGGAGATGTACGGACGGAAACGATACTAGACGATCAATACAAAAACCAGGTAGAACACTTTGCTAAAGCAGTATTAGAAGGTCAGGAGCCTTTTTATCCTGGTGAGCAGTCTATCCGTAATATGAAAGTCATTGATGCTTGTTATGAATCATTAAGGTCAGGCCATCGGATAATGATTTAGTACACTCATGAAAAGACTACTGAATATATTCGTCATTCAGTAGTCTTGTTTTGCTATTTCTAATATAAGTGGGTTCGAAAGCAGGAGCAGTCTTCGTGAAATGTTGTAATGGCAATATAAAAAAGTTATAGCTTGTTATCTTAATGTGAACACGAGAAATATGATAAAATAAAAGGAATAAAGAGGACACTGAAAAAGTACAAAACGACCTTTTCAGTACTTTTAATTAGCAATGGCTGCACTCGTCGTTTGATTGATATGAAAAACCCATTCGGATTAATTCTTTTCAAAACAGGTAACTGTTTCGCTCATTGCTTAAAGGGCACAGTGCCCTTGGAACAAGTGGAAGGAGGCCCATTCATGAGACCACATCAAATCTCGGCAGAAACAGCGCAAAAATTGGCAGAAAAGCTAAAGCTCCCACTAGAGCAAATTATGCATATGCCTCAGCATATTTTAATAGCTAAATTGGCTGAATTGGAAAAGTCTGAACATGATCGAGACGATTAGAAAAGTCGATGTGAGTAGCTAGTGTAGCTATCCTCACATCGACTTTTCTTCATTGGATTCTCGAAGTGGGATTTCTTTTAAGAAGCATGTCACGATTAAGGCCAAGCCTATTATAATGGAAGCTGTAAGAAATACAGATGATAAGGAAGCACTCAACATTTCTTGTAAGGAAGAAAGAAGTTCATCAAAGATGGTGATGGACTCTTCCGGTACATGACTTCGGATTAAATCAATTTCCCCTGGCTCCATTAATAAGCTAGGATTCATTAGCTGAGAGGTATCACTAGATATTCCCTCTAATGAAGTTGGGATACTCATTTCACTTAACTGTTTCCCCATACGTGCATTTAAAATCGTACCAAGTAAAGCGACGCCAATCGTTCCTCCCATTTGTCTTGAAAGTTGAGAAGTTGCCGTTACGACACCTAAATATCGATGTTCGACTGCGTTTTGCACGGTTAAAGTGAAAATCGGCATTGTTAAGCCAAGACCTATACCACAAATCATTAAGTAAAAAATGAGTGTTACGAGTGAGCTTTCAGTTGATAAAGTAGAATTAAGGAAGAGGCCAATAGAAAATAGCAGAAAACCAATTAAAGCAAAGTGTTTATATTTCCCGGTTTTCGTAATGAGCTGCCCGGCAATAGTACTGAAGACGACCATCGACAGGGTCATAGCTATTTCTGTCAAACCAGAAACCGTAGCCGAACGACCTAACACACCTTGAACGAAAAAAGGAACGTACATAATGACTCCAAACATGCCAACTCCCGATAAAAAAGAAACTAAATTTGAAACAGAAACGATACGGTTCTTAAATAAGGTGAGAGGAACAACAGGACTTGGTACATGCTGCTCTATCCAAAGAAAAAGCGAGAATGATACGATAAATACTAGGAACATACTTATGACTTGAATGGAAGTCCATCCGTAATCGTTCCCACCCCAGCTGACTGCTAATAATAATGAAAGGATAGCAACAGCTAATGTCATTGATCCGAAATAATCAATTTTTTCGCCTGCTTTTTTCTCAACTTGAGGGTACAGTCTGAGAATCATCATGAATGCAAAAACACCAACTGGTAGAAAAATCCAAAATACCCAAGACCAATTAAGATTATCGACAATGACACCACCTAATGTTGGACCAATTAAACTAGAGACCCCAAATACACCACCCATTAATCCTTGCCAGCGCCCTCGTTCACGAGGTGGAAATAAGTCTCCAATGGTTGTGAAAGCAGATGACATAATCATGCCGCCGCCAAAACCTTGAATGCCTCTGAAGATAATGAGTTGAATAATCGTACTTGAAAAGCCACTTAATAAGCCACCAATTGTAAAGATGGCAATTCCAGTTAAAATAAATGGCTTGCGGCCATAAATATCAGATAATTTGCCAACTAATATAGCGGTTGTACTAGCTGTTAGCATATAAATCGTGAACACCCAACTATAAAAATCCATTCCACCAATATCAGCAACGATTTTAGGTAATGAAGTCCCAACAATTGTCATGTTTAAAGCAGCAAAAAGAAGTGCAGACATGACAGCAACCATAATCGTCAACTTTTTTTTGAAATCTAAATTTTCCATTATTAAAGCCTCCAGTATGAAAAACAGACGTGATTAGCTTGTGAGTGACTATTTAATTATTGTACCTTATTTATTTTAACATGAAACAAATGAGATCAACGGATAGTCTGATCATTTCAATGGAGTATGTATGGTTCTTTCTAAAAAAGCAAACAAAAAAGAAAAACCCAAAATTTTTGTTTAGTAGTCAGGGTTCGGCCCTCCGATCTCGCTACCGGGATGGGGGGCACGCTTTCCGCAGGCGGGCGTTGAACTAACCGGCTGCGCCGGTGGATTTCAACCTGCCCTTTCCTCCTGCAG
>NZ_JALKEV010000112.1 GCF_023017105.1 Halalkalibacter sp. APA_J-10(15)
TGATAGGTCTGGTGTGGAAGCGTGGCGACACGTGGAGCTGACAGATACTAATCGGTCGAGGACTTATCCAAGAAATTCTGACGTGTTTCCTATCCATGATCTAGTTTTGAAGGAATCTTTCTTTCAACCATATAGTGAACAAAGGTTATCTGATGTTCAAAGTCCGGTGGCGATAGCGAAGAGGTCACACCCGTTCCCATGCCGAACACGGTCGTTAAGC
>NZ_JALKEV010000113.1 GCF_023017105.1 Halalkalibacter sp. APA_J-10(15)
CGCTACCGGGATGGGGGGCACGCTTTCCGCAGGCGGGCGTTGAACTAACCGGCTGCGCCGGTGGATTTCAACCTGCCCTTCCCTCCTGCAGGAGTCGACCCTCCCATCCCGTCCGCTTTTTCTAGTGGGAAAAAGGAATGTTGCTTCTCTTCAAAATAAAGACAGGTAATCAGTTTTTTTCTATAATATAAGTGAAAAAAGGACAGGG
>NZ_JALKEV010000114.1 GCF_023017105.1 Halalkalibacter sp. APA_J-10(15)
CAGACCGTAGACAAAACGGCTTTGAGATATGACTCTCAAAGCCGTTTTTGTATTTTTCGTATGGTTTTCCGGCGATGGCACTGTCGGTTTGGTGTTCCTCCAGTGCCATGTCGCCAGTTTTTTCAGGTTCATAGCAGCAAAAACAAGCATCGCCTGCATTGAATTTTTTTCGAGCCCCTTCAGGTTCGTCCAACGCAGTCCATGCT
>NZ_JALKEV010000026.1 GCF_023017105.1 Halalkalibacter sp. APA_J-10(15)
GGTAAGATGGGAATAGCTCATGATAAACCTCCGTGTAAGGGTTGTGTGGTAACTTCATTTTACACGAAGATTCATGGGCTTTTTGTTTTTCTTTTTAGGTGTCGCACTTAATATTACAATTCGTCTTTTATAAAAAAGTTTGATCATTTCCTATGTATGTTGCTCCACAATTGCATCCGATTACGTAATAATTTTATTAAAGAAAAGCACTCGGTTAGATTAACATAAAGTCTCAATCGTCAGGTATAAGCACATGGAAAGCTCATATTATTTGTTTCAGCTTCCCTTGCGAATATCGGATCAATGCTCCGCTTTAAGATAGTCAACCAATTTCTCCGCACTTTTCTTAACATCTTCTTTTGAAAGGTTAAGTGCCCCATATTGCTTAAACGTAGGAAGAAAACGCATGCCTGTATAGTTAGCAGTGGCTTGAAAAGGTCGGGTGAGTTCGCTGATCGTAACATTATAGTCTCCGCCAGCTTGATAATCAGATTCCTGTGCGCCTATGGAGATAGCTAAAAGTAATTCTTTTCCATGCAATTTTGTTCCTCCAGTTCCATAAGCCCAGCCATGTGTTAACACATCATCTTCCCATTGTTTGAGTAATGCGGGACTGCTGTACCAATATATTGGGAACTGAAAAACGATACGCTCATGATCTAACAGAAGCTGCTGCTCTTTTTCTACATCAATGGTGAAATTAGGGTATTTACCGTACAGATCATGAACCGTAATGTCATTCTCTTGCTTTAAACGATTCATCCAGGTTTTGTTGACAACAGACGTTTCCAAATTAGGGTGAATAACGATAACTAATATTTTCATTTGACTGATTATCCTTTCTTCCCTGATTAGTTATTCTTGCATCTCCGATAATGAATTGATCTAATCTCAAAATAGCAATTTCCATAAATTAAATACTGTTTCTTTGTTTATATATTCGAGAGATGTGACCGTCAAGAAAAATGGGCTCTTACGCAATTTTGGTGATTTTGTTTCTAAGTTTCCCTTATGGGTAAAGACCTATAAGGGGTGATTATAAAATGATTTTAGCAGACGAGTCTACTTATAACCTTCAATTGCTACATCAGCAGAAGGGGGAAGGGCAATTCTCTTTTGTTATGAAATTATTATCAAAAAATGCAGGTTGTCCTAAGTGTTCTACCTTATCAACGCGTAAGCATAGCCACTATACACGTATTCTAAAGGATGTACCATTAGACGATAAGGAAGTTCATATCCTTCTATGTTCAAACAAATGGTTTTGCGATCAGCCTGACTGTTCTGCTCGTATATTTACGGAACGTTTACCTTGGCTAGAAGCTTATCGTAGAAAAACCAAGCGCTTAGAAGAAAAGTTAACGCAACTTGCTTTTTCAATGAGTTGTCTCCAAGCTGAAAAGGTCTGTCAGAATCTCTGTATGTCTGTCAGTCATGATGCATTATTATCTTTAATCTATCGTAAAGAGGTGGTGAAGTCGCCTTCTCCCTTTCGTCGGATTGGATGACTTCGCTTGGAGGAAAGGTCATCATTATGGCACTTTATTATGTGACTTAAAAACACATGAACCTGTTGATTTATTAGAAAACCGAGAGGAAGAAACGGTGAGAAAATGGTTCACTGAACATCCTTCTACTCTTATGGTTAGTCGTGACCGATCACGTACATTTCGACTGGCTATTGAACGGGCTAATGACTCCATCATTCAAATAAGCGACCGCTTTCACCTTGTTCACAATTTAGGTTTCTTACTAGATAGAGTCCTATCTAAGGAATTGCCTGCGAAAATGAGAACAAACCATGTTTCTTCTCAGCCTATGGAAAGTTCAGCAACGTCTATTCTTACGAAGCAAGAAAGGAAACGGGAACACAATGAACAGAAGAAATGGGAATTGGCCCAACAGGTACAATCAATACGTAAAAAGGGGTTACCCATCCAGCGAATTGCCCGTATGTTTCACCTCAGCCGAAGAACGGTCACTAAGTATATCGACATGAAAGAACCACCAAATACTCAACGTGGATATCGTCCTTCTTCTATTGATCCATATATAGACGATTTAAAGGAGCTCGTCAGTCTTGGATATACTGTTAAAGGCATAGAAGAGACCTTACGAAACAAAGGATATAAGGGAAGTTATTCCGCTATTCGTACTCGTGTTCAAGACTTACGAAGAGACAGAAAGCGTGCAGCAGATGAGGAAAATATCATAACAAGAAAGCATGTGAGGTCGCTTTTTTGGAAGCCACTTATAGAGTTAAAATCATCCAAAAGAGAAACGCTTAATCAGGTCCTTGCACGTTTTCCGAGGACAAAAGAACTTTATGGTTTCGTACAGCTATTTCGAGATATGATCACTACAAAAGATGTAAATATATTTAATTATTTACTTTCGATGGAGAAGAACTATAAGCTAAAGGACATTGTTTTATTTATAGTAAAACTACGGGAAGAAAAGAATTCTATCCGAACAGCCTTAACTTATACCTACAGTAATGCTATTTTGGAAGGGAATATTAATCGTTTAAAAACCATAAAGCGATTGTTATATGGACGCGCAAGTTTAACTCTCTTAAAAAAGCGAATTCTTTATAGACTGTAAAAAAATTAATCCATGCATTCAATGAAGAATTCGTAGGTTTTCACCAAAATTGCGTAAGAGCCCTCAAATTGCACTTTCACTTCATCAGTAATATTAATACCAACCTGATATCCATTGGCTATTTTCACTTTTCTAGGGCGACCTACTTTTTCTTTTGTTAAATCTTTTGCTTTCCCTTTGCCTCCAGAATTTGAGTAATCGGGTAATAAAGCATTCTTGGTCATACCTCGCTGCCAATAACGGCTTAATAACTTTTTGATCTTAAATGGACTTAGATTAGTTTTTTCTGCAATCTCTCGAATTTTCTTTTCTCTACCTTGCTTTTGAAGAAGCATCTCCATGCGTTGCAAACAATGTTGTTGAATGATTTCCAAGTCTTCTTCACGTTTACGGATTTGTACTTCTGTTAAATCAATATCTGAAACAACTTTTGCATATGGATCACTAACAACGATTAGTTCACTTTGCTGAATTTCCGTTGCTAGGTTTGAATATATTTCTTTCTTAGGCATCGAACTTGTCGCATCAATATTTACAATAAAAACATGCGGTTCTTCCATTTCGATAATACGTATTCGCTTAGAATCGGCAGTATATTGAAGCACTTGATTAATATAAATCATCCGTATTTCACCTTTTTCAGTTTGCTTTCATCAATGGATTTGATATCAATTTGTTGCTCTAAATTTAACGGTTTAAGCATGTCAATAACGATGATTTTTTGAGCAAGCAAATGATAAAAGAGTGTTACACCACTCCCAAAAGGTAAATGGGTATCGGTATCAAATTCATTCGTAATTGTACGGATATTTTGTTTGTTATTTAGTAGCCTTTGCATTAAAGATAAGGATAAATCTTCAATATGCGGTGAACTCATTTCCTGGAATATATCATAATCTCGAATGTCATAATAATCATGAATGTAGCCAATGTTTCGTGCCATTGTTTTAGATATCTCTTCCTCTGTAACAATGGTCCAATCTATATCCTTCCGTTGCCAATACTCTCTTTCAATCTCAAATTTTTCAAGTACACGTTCCTTCAGTAATTCATCCTTCATTTTGATTGTACGAGCTACTTCAAACACACCTTTCCCTTTATCAGCTGTTAATAAAAAATCCGTTGTCATCACAATAGGATCACCAGTTTTAGGATCAGTAGGATGTTTAATACCTAACTCATCCGCAATAACAATGGTTTCTTCTAATGGTAATAAAGGAAATTGTTCTCGGATATCAACAATTTGGTTTGAATATTCAGTTATATAAAAGTAATTTCTCTCCAAATCTGACAGAAATTCATGCTGTCTGTTTGTTTTTATTCCTTTTAAACGAGTGGAACGACCCTTTGAAGATACATCTTGAATCTTCAACCAAGGTTTATATTCTACTCCAATACCGGTCCCTCGACCTTGTTTAATCCACTGTTCAATCTCAGATGTTCTTTTTCTTTTTGACATAAAAACACCCCTTTAGATAATCATATCCAAAGGGGTAAAACGGTGCAACTTTTTTATAAACGGTGCAACTTTATTTCAAACCTACAATTTGTGTAGCTTTGAAATAAAGTTTGACCAAAAATACTTCTGAAATGTCTATGTTAACGTCAATCTAATAAAATTCATTTTAAAAAAAGATTGATCAAAACAGCCGTTCACTTTATGAGACATTACACATTTTTTATAACAAAGTTTGATCAAAATCCAAGATGTTTTTGGCTCTCCATCATTTAATTGTGTTTTTATCTGTTTTTATAAGAAATTTTTAATTTCCCATAACTATTATTATATACTTTCCCTTCTTTGGGATAAGTAAATTTTAATCCAGACCAAATACCATTGATGCTCAAGCATTTACTTTCAACAAGACCAAAATCATAACCTAATCTGATAACAGTTTTCATATTTAGATCTGTTCCTAATTTGCCACCTTTTGGCCAAGAAACCCATAACATTCCACTAGGCTTTAAGTAGAGCTTCAGTTTGGGAAAATGCTCGTTAAATTCCGCTTGATTTTCAGTGAATAGATGTATATAGTCAAATCTTCCATTTAATTCTATTGATATATCAAGAGGTGGTAATCCAATATTTTCTATTGCTTCAATATCCGCATTTTTAAAGAATGCTTTTGTATTTTCTTTAACACCCATTTTTAAAGCTACTGTTTTTTTCATTTATGAACATCCCTTTCTTTTATGTAAACTCTTTTCTCTAAAAACCCCTCCAATCATTTAGGAGTCGGCTTACTCTCTTTGTGATTATTTTATGATTTTAAGTTACTCTTCTAATTCATCAATAATGTCGTATACATCATGCAATTCTAATGATTATTTCCACAAGGTGGTTCAGCGCCTGGCCTTCTTCATCAACTTTGGAAGTGATTGACCGCGTTTTGCCAAATCCTTGTATTGAAATTCATTTTTATCAATATCTTCCTTAGTCCAATACATATTTTTTATCACTTTCTCTGATCCGCTTTAGATGTAGGTCAAGATCCTGCAACACATCCAGATTTTCCTCCTGCTCTATCCAGTACAACTTCTTTGCCAAATTCCTGTCGAAAAGAACAAATTTTACCAAGGACTGTTCAATCGCATAGGTATATCCGTGAAGAAGGTGAAAGGCATTTAGCCACTACGCCATTTCTGTCGAGTGTGTGCTTGCACTAATTTATCAATCACCAATACCCTTAGTTCGGGAATTCAAAATCTCCAAATAGTGCGGATTGTACATGATCCCCAGAACATTCCCAAATGGATCTAACACAGATGCCGTAATGAATCCGGCCTCCCGGCGCACCATTGGTTCATACTCTTTAGCCCCCATAGATAGAAGCTTCTGGAGTGTGGATTCAATGTCGTCGACGTGCCAGAACATAACAGCACCTCCTGGATCTGATGTCGCAGCATTCGGAGAATATTGACGGTCAATGAGTCCTAATTCGTGCTTGTAATCGCCGATTCTGAATTCGGCATAAGCCAATTTGCTATCTTCCCCGTAACGTTCGAAATAAGGTTCTATACCCAGCAGTCGTGTGTACCATGTCTTCGCCTCTTCCACATCATTCGCCCAATAACTGATGGTCGCAAATCCTCGTAACACTTGTTTCGTACTCATACTCGTTCCTCCTCGATTTCTGTCCAGTTCAAGTTAAGTATAAGGGGCGAAAGCTGACAGCTGTATGTCAGTGTTCAAAAAAATGGTATAATAATTTGGAGTGATCGGAAGGGGAGAACACAAGTGAAGATCGAGCGAATGTTATCCATGATCTACACGTTATTGAATCATGAGGTGATTTCTGCTTCGGAATTGGCAGAAAAATACCAGGTGTCGCAGCGGACGATATACCGGGACATTGATACGATCTGCGCAACGGGTATCCCAGTCGTTTCCTATCATGGGGTAAATGGCGGGTACGGGATTATGGATACGTATAAATTGGACAAGAATTTGCTGAGCACATACGATGTCGAAACGCTCTTAGCGATGCTGGGCAGCCTGTCCAACGTGTTCGCAGACGAACAAACGTCGGACACCCTCCGCAAGTTGCAAACGATTCGCGGGGATGGAACGGAAAACGACATCATTTTTGATTTTGAGAGTCGGTGGATAGCCAAACATTCACTGCGTCTGATTAAATCGGCCATCAAATCGCACAAAGTAATCAGTATGGAATATATTAACCTGAAAGGAGAAAGAATGGTTCGTAACGTCGAACCAGTATGTTTGATGTACAGAAACCATACTTGGTATCTGTACGGTTATTGCAGGTTTCGAGAAGCATACCGGGAATTCAGGCTATCGCGCATGGCAAATTTGCAGGCCTTTCCAGAAACATTCCATCAACAACATGCAATGCCCGCACAAATGCGGGAAAAGTACAGCCGCCCCGAACCGGCGACCACACCGGTTGAAGTTAGGGTGCGCTTTTCGTCTTCTTCTCTGGCCTTGGCACTCGATTTTTTCCCTGATAGTGAAAAAATGAATCATGTGGATGGCTCAATTACCCTCATCTTTAAACTGAACTCGCAGGACGAATCAAAATGGTTGATCCCGATGATTGCAAGCTTCGGCGAAGACGCTGAAATAGAAGAACCCGGCGAGTGGAGAACGAAGATCAAGACCATGCTCGAGCATATGCTGACAAAATACAAGGACGCCTGAAAGAACTCACAACAAAGGGACGATCGGGGAACGAAGCAGCATCAATATATATGTTCAGAATCGTGGACGCTAAACCTCCTTGCCCTTAATTTTTATACTTAATTGTTCGTGCTACATCAGTGTTCTCCTTATCCTTGGTTGTAACAACAAAGTCAGTTGTCATGACAATAGGTTCTTGCGTCTTAGGGTCCTTGGGATGCTTAATACCTAGCTCATCAGCAATTAATAACGTTTCTTCAATTGGAAGAAGTGGATATTGTTCACGGATATCAACAACTGAATCGGGATATTCAAATAAATAAAAGTAATTTCGTTCTAAATCTGAAAGAAACTCATATTGCCTTGGAATTTTATTTCCCTTTAAGCGAGTAGATCGGCCAAGTGAGGATACTTCTTGAATGTTTAGCCATTTCAGACCCCCAGTATGGTATACTTCAGCTATATATTTGTGATAAGTTTTCATAATTGGCCATGATTAATCCACGTTAATTTGTCAGAATAAAAAAACAACCCTTCAAGTGTAGCTTTGGAATAAAGTTTGATCATTTTCTGCTCATCTATTCCGTTAAAGCATATTCTTAATGAGTAAAAGAGGGATCACAAAGACCCCACTCTAACTATTTCGTTTTCTTAACAGGAACCCAAATTTCCGTTATATCGTTACTCCCTTCCAGTGTTATAAGAATTTACTAAATAAAATTCCAGCCCAATTTCGAATCCCTTTACTACTATGTTTTGCTTTTGCTATGGTAATTCCTTGAGTTTTGAAGTATGCTAATGACTTAGTAGCCCAAGTGCCACTAGCATTGACAAGATTCATAAGCAAGTGATTATAAATTGTACTCCAATCTTGTTTGGTAGGAGATGATAAAATAAGTGTAGATAGGGAACGACGTTCACGTTCTACCTCGATAATATTAAACCGTCCCCCATCCATCATAAATACCTCAGCGATCACATAACGTCTTTTTGTAACGCCGTCACTAAGCTTTGTAAACTTCCGCTCTCCTAACCCCTCTGGTAACACATCCATAAATGTCTGAATTGCTTTTACTTCTGAGTACTGCTCCAATATTTTTAGGACATTTATAAAGTCCTGCAGCTCCCCTTGAACTTGGATCTCATGCAACATTTGGTGTTCCAATCCTCTTTCAAGTTGTTGTCCACCGACATCTGCTGTAGAACGAATGGAATCGTTGACGCCGTAGTATCTTTTGGTGTTTTCATCCTCTTCCATACGCTGCTTTGAAAAGCCACGTTTTATCCGTTTGACGTTTGGGACTGAAGTATATTCATGTCTCAACCGATTCATTTGCACAAGATCAAAGGCATCTGTAGATCCATCTACTTCTTCATCTAATGTAAAACCTTCTTGCTTGTCGGTTTTATTTAAAGTACGATATGTATATTTCTTTGCCTCTTTCGACTTCACTTTATCTTGTATTTCTGGGTGTGAAAGGGAGATGTTGTCATATGGAATATGCTTATTTTTTACATTAACGATTTGTAATACCGTCCACGTGCTTCTATTTTCCTTTACACGAACAGTTATTGTAATCGGTTGTGTAAGTCTCCATTCAAATTTCAACGTCTGCTCCTGTAACCACGTGAAAGCAATATTTTCATATACTTGTCGTAAATCACGATTGGTTAACAGCCACACCAATTGATACACAAATGCTGTCGCAGCTTATCGAGATGTTTTTCTAAGTTCGATAAGATTCCAAGGCGTTTTCCAACAATCGAAACGGTGATTCGAACAGGCTTGTCTAGCATGATGAGTTCTTTATATAGCCTTTTGACTTTGGAACAGTATTCACGGTCACGAACTTCCCAATCCACAGTTGTTTTTGGTTTTTCCTTCACGCGAATGTTGGGCAACTGGTTAAATAACCATTCCTTATCGTGGCGATATAAGTAGGTGTATTCCTTTTGAAAACGTTCTCTAATTTGTGTTCTTGAATCATAAGGATATAGTTGTATCCCTTCAAGTAATTTTTGTCGGTACTGCTGTAACGTTGGAGGAATGACTATGCTTTCAACCTCTTCTTTTTGCCTATCCATGGATAATAAATACCTCTTCACAGTCTTAGAATCAACTCCAAGCATTTCAGCCATTGCTCTTATGCTAAGATCCTCGTTTTTTGCTATGACTAGTAACTTGTCCATCCAGACATCCCCAAACGCTTTTACACGTCCAATACGGCATTTATCTTCGTTCGATTTATCAGGGTCCTCTCTAGCATAAATGAAACCACAGGAACACTTAAACGTACCAATGGGGGCGGTTGATTTAAAATCCCTTGTAATATCTACATGGTTGATAACGAGTTGCTTATAATGATCAGCAGCTTTATTTAAACATGGCCACAGACCGTTCCCAAAAGGACCTTCATCTTCTCCAACATGCAAAAACTCCTCTACATCTTTGTCTAAAAAATACAGAAAGAATAGATGGCGCAAAGGATGCACATGGCGCTTTTCATTGCGGGTTAATACCTTTAACCAATTGTATCCATTTTCCTCAATTAGCCCCGAATCGTGCTTTTCTAAAAACTCTTTTGGAAACTTTGCTTGGAAGGCTTCAAATAACTCATTTTGCCTTATTCGATTTGAAGGAGTAAGCAAATTCTTTTCTCTGAGGAGCAATCGGTACCTTTTAAAGACTGTCTCACGTGAGAACGCTTTTATATCAACATTCAATAATTGATATGCCATTTGTGCTAGCTTAACTTGAATATCAATATGATCAGAAAATTTCACTTCCTGTAAAATAGAAAAATCTATTCTTTTTGCCTCAAAGCGAATAAACTTGATTCGACTTTGCTTGGTAAAATCCTCTGGATATTTTCTTAGTTGTAAATAATGATGTGCACATATGTCTATACCTTGTAGTTGGTGTTCCCTATGTATGTATGGTTCACCGTATGTATCAATATCAGATTGAGCACATCGTGAACAATAGTATAAACCGTCTCTCTTGCAAATACCTCCGGCAACCATGCCCAGCCGTGTATAAAGACCCTTTCCATCACCTTGGACATCATGCATAATATCTTGCTGTCGATGCTTGGAAAGGAACGGGGCATAAAACGGGTAAATGGTATGTTTCGCTAGTAAATTCTCTACTGAAAAATGATTTCCCATCTGTCCAGCCAAGGAATGAAAATGACTACCAGTCTCTACACTTGGTATCACAGAACGACTTTGAAATACTTCTTCCAACGTATCTTTGTAATCAATATTTCCACTGTAAAAGTGATAACGTGCTATTGCTGAATAAATCAATTCATCTGGATATGGATCAGTAAAGAACGGCAGCATCTGATTCCCTCCTAGTAGGGGTACCGCCAACATTTCGGAAATTTTGTACGCTAACTGAGCAAAAAAAAGTCGTATTCCTCTAATGCTAAGGAATCGACTTTTTAATTTAGCTTGTACAGCTAACGTCCCCTTTTAGTTTACTTTAGCTTGAGAATTATTTTCCCTTTAGCTTTTCCATTCTCTGAATATACCAATGCTTCGTTCGCTTTGTCAAAAGCGAAAACACGATCTATAATCGGTTTAATTTTCTCGGTTTCAAGTAGTTCAGATAGAATCTTTAATTGCTTTCCACTATGTTGCATAAAAAGAAATGTGTATTCTATATCATGTTTCTTTTCTAATTTCGTTATTTTAGAACTGGCTAATGAGAGAATTATTTTCTTAATTAGACCAAGTCCCATTTCTTTTGCGAAACGACCATTCGGAGTTCCAGCGATAGAAACGATTTTACCTCCCTTTTTTACAGAATGAAAAGACTTTTCCAATGTCACTCCACCGATACTATCAATTATGGCATCATAATTCTTTATAATTTCTTCAAAATTCTCTTTCTTATAATTGATGACTTTATCTGCTCCTAGTGACTTAACTAAATCACTACCATCGCTAGCTGTTGTGGCAACAATTGCCCCCATTTCTTTTGCTAATTGGATCGCAAATGTTCCTACTCCACCAGAACCAGCGTGAATGAGGATTTTTTGCCCTTTTTTTATACTCAATATGTCATGAAGAGCTTGGTAGGATGTTAGTCCAACTAGTGGAATTGAAGCAGCTTCTTCAAATGTAAGATTTTTAGGTTTCAAGGCAATATCTTCTTCATGAACAGAAAAGTACTCCGTAAATGTCCCCATGTTCTCCGCACGAGGACGACCGTACACTTCATCCCCTACCTTAAACTTATTTACATCTTTTCCTACTTTGGTTATTATCCCACTGAAATCATTTCCCAACGTCAAAGGCATATTGTATTTTAACAATAATTTTAGTTCTCCCTTCCGCACCTTTGTATCAAGTGGATTAATGCTTGCTGCATGAACTTCAACTAGAACTTCGCTGTTTCCAACTAGTGGTATAGGTCGTTCAATAAAGGTAGGGGATTCATTATATCCTTTTATTGCAAATGCTCTCATTATAAAACACCTCATTATTAAATTTCGATAATCAAAATTGTTTATCTAATTTCTCTTTATTCGTTAATTGTAGCTTTGGAATAAAGTTTGATCAAAATGGATGGGGTTGGTTTTGAGATAGATTTAGTTTTTATAAAAAAGATTGATCAAAAGTTTCCATAAGCCTTGCTACAACAATATTTTTTTAGAATTACCTTACTAAAACGGTGCAACTTTTTTGCAACCGGTATAACTTTATTGTAAACGGTACATCTTTTTTGTAACCGATACAACTTTATTTGTAATTAACACTTTAAAAGACCTGTTTCGGTACTACTTTTGTTTATGCCTGGTTCGCATCGTCGACTAGTTGGGTGTATTCTATTTTCATGTATTTATATAACGGCAATGATTCCAAAGCCGTTTTTAATTCGTCATCGCTGTCAGCAATACAAAGAGACCAATGCTCATCTCTAGTGTGGGAAAGGTAAAAAGTGTTGATCAAACCCTGTTCCACTAATTCAGCAAATCGTGTTTGTTCCGCAGGTAACAATTCAGCAATTTCTTCCTCAGTTGCTGATGGATCAATTTTAATATGACCGAGAAAACGCAAGTTAAATCCCTCCTAAACATAATTAATCGAAAATTTCATTGAAACAATTGTGGGTACAGGGAAGGGACTCCCCCTGCAAGGCCTTGTTGTAGATTCCGGCTTGTATCATCAGCAATAATTTCGTAGAGGCCAGTTTCGATTCCATCAATCGCGATCTTGGCGATTTCCTTTGGACTAGCCTTAGGTGCTTCGATACCAGCTGTCAAATCCGTGTCCATGAACGCTACATGCAATCCGGCAACCTTAATGTTTTTAGGGGCCAACTCCAAGCGTAATGCATTTGTTACTCCCCACTGAGCAGATTTTGCTGCTGAATACGCGCCTGAATCACCGGTATTGAACCAAGATAATGCAGATAGAATATTTAGGATCGAGCCTCCTCCATTTTTTTCAATAACTGGTGCAAAAGCACGAACCATTGAAATTGTACCGAAAACATTGGTGTTGAATTCAACATGAATATCTTCCAGTTCTCCTGCGAAAAGGGATGCACCTGTTGCGGTACCAGCATTGTTAATCAGGAGGGTTGCATCCCCAGCTACCTCAGCCGCTGCCATGATGGATTTCGAATCAGTAATATCGAGCTGCAGCGGTATAGCACCTGGTAGGTCGATTGATGCTGGGTTTCTTGCTCCAGCGTATACTTTGGCTCCTCTTGCTAGAAGCTCAAGAGCCAATTGTTTACCTAAACCACGATTTGAACCACTGACAATAGCAACTTGTTTTGAAATATTCATTTTTATTTCTCCCTTATTTTAGAATTATCGTTCTTGAATTTTTGCGCACGCAGTCATTTTTTACATCTGAGTGCTTTACCACACAAGTAAATTACTTACCAGACATCATATCGTTAACTTGATTTACAAGAATGTTCTCGTTCGGACCCGGATTGTTACGATACATTTTCGCGGACTCAACCAGAACTTCATTCGTATCTGTACCAAGTACCTTCATCGTTTCTTCAATGAATGCAGTAAGTGGCATCGCATTGGCATCGTAATTAATCATTTGTGTTTGAACCAATGGCGGTGCAATCTCCAGTACTTTCACCGAGGTGTCCTTTAAAATGTAGCGTTGGGTGAGTGTATAGGAATGCAGCGCTGCTTTTGTCGCAGAATATACAGCCCCTTGAGCCACGGGTACGAATCCGAGTATTGAAGTTGTATTGATGATATAAGCTTCTTTTTTGGATTTCAGATGTTCCTGCAATGCAGCCGCCATACGAATTGGACCAAGCAGATTGGTGGTAACTGTTTGAACCAGTGTATCATCGTCAACCAACCCGGTCGGATCTTCAGGAGTATATACACCGGCGTTGTTAAACAATACATTAAGATCTGGGTATTCATTCATTAAGTGCTGGGCAACTGAGTTTACGCTTGCGGGGTCTTGAATATTCAGTTCCACTGCAGACATGCCAGGGTTCGCTTGAATGGTATCCTCTAAGCGCTCTTTGCTCCGTCCAGAGATAATAACTTTGTTTCCAAGTTTGTGAAATGCCTCCGCTAGCCCTCGTCCAATTCCAGAACCGCCGCCTGTGATAAAAATCGTATTGCCAGTTAATTTCATTTTCTTAACCTCCTTAGTTTATAGCAAATGAACCTGAGTTTCACTTCTGCCCATCGTTAAGAGAATAATGATTCTAGTTATCCTAAAAAAATATTTATAAGTCCTATAACCTACCCTCTCAATTTACTCATTGTCTAGTGATCTAGATCAACGATCTACATGTTCTGTACGTGCTCTTATTTGACCCGTCATCATCTTACGAGGTAAAAGACGAGGTAAAGATGTAATGAACCGATGAATTGCACCTGGGATGATGAGTGTCTTGCCACGTAAGAAATCACGATATGCTTCATCTGCCACAACTCCTACTTCCATAACCCCGCTTTGATATAGTTTGGAAGATCCTACATCTGAACGATCGACAAAACCAGTTGCTGTTGGACCTGGGCAAAGTGCCGTCACAGTCACACCCGAATCGGACAATTCATTTTCCAATGCCTCTGTGAATGAAAGGACGTATGCTTTTGTAGCAAAATATACTGCCATTAGGGGTCCAGGGTAAAAAGATCCTACAGATGCCACATTCATTATACCGCCTTGACGCCGCTTTATATCTGGAAGAAAAATCTTCGTCATAATTGTCAAAGCTTTGATATTGACATCAATCATATTCATTTCTTTATCCAAATCTCTTTCTAAAAATGAACCGTACATGCCGAAACCTGCATTATTAACTAGGTAGTCGACGGTAATTCCATTAATTTTGAGATCAGCAGCTATTTCTTCAGCCACTCCAGGTACCGATACATCTTTCACAAATACCTTAACTTGAACTCCGTACTTCTCTCTATATTCTTTAGCCAATTTAACTAGCTTCGCTTCGCTCCTTGCTACAAGAATCATGTTATTACCATCTTTAGCAAAGCGATCAGCTAATTCTTTTCCAATTCCACCTGAAGCTCCAGTAATAAGAACTGTTTTTTTCATCTTCATTCCACCTAATATATAATTTGAGTTTCACAACTGAAATAACGTTGAAGTAGGAGTGCAAAGAATGAGAGCATTATCAAGAACGCTCATTCTAAAATTAATAAAAAAATGCAATTTGATACTAATTTGTTAAAAAATTAGTATCCTTTCAGCAGTCTTATTGAAGTATTCACCAAGTTATTTAACTTTTCTTTTGAAATCGATGTTCTTGCCATGACTCTTACACCAATTGAAAGAGCGTTCAGATATTCAGCCATTTCTTTTGCATCTAAATCACTAGAAAACTCTTCATTTTGCTGTCCCCAAATAATAATCTTCTGAAAAAGTTCCTCAGTCGTGATAAAAGATTCTACAGATTTAGTATCTACGTCTAAATCATGAGCAGCTAATTCTGTCGATGAATTAACTATTAAACAGCCCGAAGGCTTTCCTTCCTCATCGACAATCATAAAATGGAGAATAATCTCAATAGCTTCCCTTGCAGTATTTGTAATAATTTTTTTTGAAAGGGCTGTTTCAACTTTGTTACAATAACGATCCATAGCCTGTATAAAAAGTGAACGTTTATCACCAAATGTATCATATATACTTCTACGGTGAATGCCCATCTTCTCAACAAGGTCACTCATTGATGTCTTCTCATAGCCTAGTTCCCAGAAAAGATTCATTGCTTTATCTAGTACTTCGCTCACTTCAAACTCTTTACTTCTAGCCATCTAGTTTACCTCCTAACTTCAATTTAACATAACTAGAACGTTCAGTAAAGTATTACTAAAAAAAGAAAAATGTTTAAAATTAGTTTCAATCGATAGTTTGGGCTTATTTCTTCTCTTTTGTATAATTGGTTTTAACCATAACTCGTAAACCAACAAGGTTAATATGCAACAATTTTGACGTAATATGTGGATCTAGTTCTTCTTTTAATTCGCCATTCTTCTGTCCATCTAAAAGTACTTTCTCAAACATCATTTCAGTAGTTTTAAACATCTTTGTAACCATATGATTAATGTCTTGGTCTATTAAGGATAACTCAACTGCTGAATTGACTGTTAGACATCCAGTTGGAAAGCAGCCGAATCAGCGGATTGAATAACGAAGTTAAAAATCTCACGAATAGCCTGTTTTACTGAACTAGAATGCCTAATAATGTCGGTAAACGAAATAGTGACAAACTCCTCATAAAACGTTAGTGAAGCTGAAAAGAGTGATCGTTTGTCTCCAAAAGTATCATAGATACTTTTTCGATGAATCCCCATATGGTCAACCAGTTCTTGCATAGATGTTTTTTCATAACCTTGTTTCCAAAAAAGTTCCATCACCTTTTTAAGGACGACTTTTTCATCGAATTTTCTATTTCTAGCCATATTAACCTTCCTCTAATTACTTAACTTTTTTTAGAACGATCATTCAATTAATACTATAACTCATTTTAGAACGATTGGTCAAGTATAGCGGGAGGATGTGTTTATTTACTAGATAAAAAACTCAAGATGGATTATTAAATAATCAATATATTTGTTAAACCTCCGTTAGTTACACAAGAAAAATCTCACCTTACAGTTAATTGGTTATTTACGATTTGGATTTTTTTCTGATGTTACGTTATCCCACGCCTATAATTTGAACGTGTTCTCCCACAACATATTCTTCCTCATAAATAATTTATATTCCTCTTAGAATTAGTTCCAAAAACGGACGTTTACGGTACTAATAATCACTTTATCAAAAAACAACCTATTTGTATTAATTCATAGAACCAAAACTCATTCCCAAAATCAAAGTAATATTTTTAATATCTAACACCGTTTTTGGTGCTAATATAGGGTTATAAACAACTTTTGCAGGTGATGAATGATGATATTTGGTTATGCACGTGTAAGTACGGAGGAACAAAACTTAGATATGCAAATTGATGTACTTACAAAATTTAGAGTAGAAAAAATTTATAAAGAAAAATTGACCGGAACTAGAAAAGATAGACCCCAACTAGAAGAACTTCTTAAAGTCTTACGCAGTGGAGACAAAATTGTTGTATATAAACTTGATCGTATTTCGCGTTCTACAAAACATCTAATTGAACTTAGTGAATTATTCAATGATTTGGGAGTAGATTTTGTCTCTATTAATGACAGTATTGACACTTCAACTGCAATGGGTAAGTTTTTTTTTCGTACAATGGCAAGTATTGCAGAGTTAGAACGAGATATTATTAGTGAAAGAACAAAATCCGGTCTTCAAGCAGCAAGATCCAGAGGAAGGAAAGGTGGTAGACCTACAAAGAAAAAAGATAAAGTAGAAATGGCAATTAAAATGTATAAAAGCAAGGATTATACAATCAATCAAATAACAGAAGCAACGGGAATCAGCAAAACCTCACTGTATAGATATTTAGACAAAGTAAATTAGGTTCATACAAAAATTATTTATAAGGATTGATTTAACTTGAGTGTGAAAGAACTGCTGACACCAGAACAGCGAAAGGAAATTTTAAACCTTACTAATTTATCAGAATTTGAATTTACTTCTTTTTACAGTCTATCGGACTATGATATTGATGTTATAAATCGTCATAGAAGAGATCATAATCGATTAGGGTTCGCCCTCCAATTATGTATTCTTAGGAATCCTGGTTGTACTTTAATTAATATGTTAGAAATACCCGATAACCTTATTAAATACGTAGCTAATCAAATTAATGTAGATCCAGATGTTTACTCTTCATATGCTCAACGTGATACAACTAGGCGTGAGCATTTAGAAGAAATACGTCAAGTATATGGATATAGAAACTTTAATAACAGTGATTATCGTACGATTTCTAATGCTCTTTTAAAATCCGCATTGGAAAATGGAAATACTATGTTTCTAGTACGTACTGCAATCGATATATTAAGAAGGGAAAAAATAATCCTTCCTGCAATACCAACAATTGAGAGAATGGTTTGGTTAGCAAGAACACGTGCAGAGAAAAAAATATATGCCATACTAACAAGTAATCTTTCTAAAAAACATAAGCGTGGACTAGAAAAGTTGATTGATTTAACGGTAAACAATAATAAAACTCAATTAGCTTGGCTACGGGAAATTCCCGGACAGTCGTCACCAGATTCTTTTTTAAAGGTCATACAAAGATTACAGTACATTAAAGAAATGAATATTACAGTCGATACGGCATTAATACACCCCAATAGACTTTTACAATTGGCACGAATTGGGGCAAGATATGAACCACATTCTTTTAGAAGATTTAAAGAAGATAAAAGATATGCATTATTGGTCGCCCACTTAATAACTCTGTCTCAAGACTTAACTGACCACGCCATTGAAATTCATGATAGACAAATGATGGTGTTACAAGCAAAAGGCAGAAAAACTCAAGAGGAAATGCAAAAACAAAATGGCAAATCCGTTAATGAAAAAGTTGTACACTATGCAGATATAGGGACAGCTTTAATTACAGCAAAAGAACAAGGAATTGACCCATTTGTGGCACTAGAGCAAGTCATGCCTTGGGAGAAAATTGTAGAATCGATTGAAGAAGCTAAATTATTATCAAGACCAATGGATTATGATTACCTCGATCTAATAAAAACTCGATATAACTATTTAAGGAAATATACTCCAAGCCTGTTGGATTCTTTAAAGTTCAAATCTACTAAATCAGCAGAGCCTTTATTGAAAGCATTAGATACCATACGCGAATTAAATGATTCTGGAAAAAGGAAAATCCCTGATGGTTCATCTTTGAGTTTTGTTCCTAAACGTTGGCAAAAACATGTTTTTGATGATGAAGGTAACATAAATCGTCAATATTATGAAATGGCTGCCTTAACGGAACTTAAAAACTATATCCGTTCTGGTGATGTTTGGGTTGAGGGTAGTCGATTACATAAGGATTTTGAAGAATATTTAGTTTCAAAGGATGATTGGGGAAAAGCAAAGGTTAAAGGGACTAATATAGCTGTTAATGTAAGTTTTGAACAGTATATACAGGAAAGGTGTGGAACTTTAAATACTAAGCTTCAATGGATTTCGAAAAATATTGATAAAGTTGAAAGTATTAACATTGAAAAACAAAAGATACATGTTGAGAGACTACAAGCAGATACTCCCGAAGAATCTAGAAATTTCAGTTTAGCTCTTTATAATATGCTTCCAAGAGTTAAACTCACTGATTTATTAATGGAAGTTGCTGAATGGACTGGATTTGAAGAGTCATTTGTTCATGCTTCTTCAAATCATCCACCTAAAGGTGAGGAAAAATCTATTGTAATGGCTACATTAATGGCGATGAGTACGAATATTGGATTAACTAAAATGGCAGAAGCAACTCCTGATATTTCATATCGCCAGATGGCCAATGTTATGCAATGGAGATTACATGAAGATGCTATGACTCGTGCTCAAGCTACACTAGTAAATTATCAGCACCGTTTATCATTAGCTTCATATTGGGGAGATGGGACAACATCATCTTCTGATGGTATGCGTGTTCCTGTCGGTGTATCATCATTACATGCAGATTCAAATCCGCATTACGGAACTGGGAAAGGTACAACCATTTATCGTTTTACAAGTGATCAGTTTTCTTCCTTTTATGCAAAAGTTATTAATACAAATGCACGGGATGCCGTACATGTGATAGATGGATTATTACATCATGAATCTGAGCTTACAATTGAAGAGCATTACACTGATACAGCCGGATACACAGATCAAGTTTTCGGATTAAGTCATTTGTTAGGATTTCGTTTTGCGCCAAGACTAAGAGATATAAGTGACACAAAATTATATACCATTTCTTCTCCTAATGATTTTCTAAATATAAAAGGCATACTTCGAGGCAAGATTAACACAAACGTTATTAAAGAGAATTTTGATGATGTACTAAGGTTGGCACATTCAATTCGAGAAGGAAGAGTTTCTGGATCATTAATCATGGGGAAACTAGGTTCATATGCAAGACAAAACAAAATTGCCACAGCTCTTCGAGAGATTGGGAGAATTGAAAAAACCATCTTTATTCTTGATTATATTACGAATGAAACATTAAGAAGAAGGATACATCGTGGACTGAATAAAGGAGAAGCCATGAATGGATTAGCTAGGGCTTTATTCTTTGGTAAACGTGGTGAATTCAGAGAGCGTGGCATACAAGATCAACTACAAAGAGCTAGTGCATTAAATATATTAATCAATGCAATAAACGTATGGAATACCGTGTATTTAAGTGAAGTGACAAAAGAATTTAAGAAGAATAATATCCTTAAAGAAGAATTACTTCCACATATTTCACCTTTAGGATGGGAACATATTAATTTTCTTGGAGAATATAAATTTGATTCAAATAGATTACCAGCTAATTCACTAAGACCCTTAAATAAAAACTAACCAATAACATAAGCCAAATTCCTTAACGTACAGGGATTTGGCTTTTTTTGTGTCGAATTATGCTTAGCGTACAAAATTTCCGAAATGTTGGCGGTACCCCTAGTAGAATTCCTCCAATGGATTTTTGATGTATCCATTAGCCTTCAATAATTCATAAGGGTGCTGCTTTTTGTCCAGTGCTCTGTTTCTTAGCTTCAGTAATGGCAGAACCTCTGCCTTTTGCACATTTGCCTTTGCCTTTTGATCTTTCTTTTGTTGATTTAACGCAATCGCCTGCTCAATCACATTTGATTTAAACTGGTGAAAATCAGTGTCAAGTGGATTTTCCTCCACAATTTTTAGTGCCAATTTTTTAATGTCCTTATCTTTCAATCGATCGAAAATACCAAGGGCAGCTACTTCAACAGTTAAATTTCCAATCGTGTCTTGTCGTTTATACTCAATTGTATTTTGGCGCTCTTTAAACTCCTCCTGAATACGTCCTGCTATTTCCGTGTTCCGCTTATGATTCAGCATGACTTCATCCAGATTGATCATGATATCTTCATATTTCATCATGTCTGCCAAATTGTTCGTTCGAATAGCGTTCATCATTGGTTGAATAGTTTGCATATCTTCTTGGGCAGTCTTTTTTAATACTTGTGGTGTGATGATTTCATCCGGATTAT
This sequence comes from Halalkalibacter sp. APA_J-10(15), assembly GCF_023017105.1. Classification (GTDB taxonomy): domain Bacteria; phylum Bacillota; class Bacilli; order Bacillales; family Bacillaceae_D; genus Halalkalibacter. Next base: position 20,371 of record NZ_JALKEV010000026.1, read on the forward strand.
TCTCATCAAATAACGCTCGTTCTTGCGCTAGAATAAACAAATTGACAGCGACAGCAGTAATTCCTTGGCACTCATAGTAAAATGTCTTTTTCGTATTCTCTGTAAGCTCGGAATAGGACTTTAAGCACTGTAATTCCCAAAGCGTTTCAAGGAAGAACTCCCATTCTTCACTATCCCCCACCATACGATCCCAAATAATAGCTCCATCACTTGCAGCCCGTCTAGCCTGCCTGAAGTTCCCCTTAAATAGCTTTTGTGCCTTAGAAGTGCCAATTAAGACCGTGGGAATGCCCACTGTATTAGACAGTGTTACAAAAAAATTCAGCATTTCTTCCTGATCATTTTTTGAATGCAGTAAGTGTTGGATTTCATCAATGACTAAAACACCAATGCCATACATACTCGCCAGTGATGTCATGTGCAACAACATTGTCGATGTGACTCGATTCAAATAACCGTATTTTTCTAAATATCTCGTACCTAGTAAATCATCAATCGCCTTAAAGAAGCTTTTACAAAGCGTCGATAAACTTCCATCGTATGGACAATCGATTTTAAGCCAAACAATTTGTGTTCGATTAAAAGGTTGTCCCTCATAAGTTTCATGTTTAATCACTTGTGGATACATGAGCAGTAAACGTTCAATTGCAGTTGTTTTACCAATCCCAGAGATACCTATAATTGAAAGGCTGTCAGCTGTAGAGCGAATATAATTTAAACGCTCCTTGATATGTTTATGTGCAAGATCATCTTCTTCACGTAACTCATGTAACACTCGAACACGCTCTAGAAATGTTGTGTCTAATGGATTTCGTGCTAAATAACCTCGTCGAATCAAAGTGGACAACCGACGTTCCACCTCAAAATGAATCGGCAATGGCTGGATAAAGTTCCTGACACGTTTTAATACGTGATAACGAATATTGGATTCACTTAATTTATCTTGCTCACTAATTCGTGGGGTCACCATAAATCGCTCTAACACTTCATCCTCACTGAAAATCGATGGAAGGGCTTCGATGAAAGGATTATTGGTGTATTCACTTAAAAGCTGTTCCTTATAGACACCTTTCTCAAATTCTCCCTTTAAGACAACCATGTCATTTATTTTTCCCAAGTTCCTCATCTCGCTTCTTCTTTAGTTTTTGCATTAGGCGTGAGGTTGATTTCTTCTGTGGTGTCTCATCAAACTTCTCTTTTGTAGCGAAGTCGATTACTTCGGCTGATTCACTAACCTTATCAGCTGATAAATCAAATTTTTCAGATTCACGGTTTAATAGTTTTTCAACATCCTTGTTATGGCGAATAGAAGCTATTTTGGCTTTCTTACTCGTCGGTTGATTGGAAGATTGTTTTTTGTTTTTTACAGCTTTCATAATAATCTCTTCCATTGCCGCATCTGTATTTACCGTAAGTTGAATTTGATTTGTACTTTCTATTTCTTCTAGTTCATTCCGAAGTTGTTGTTGAAAGACAATTTCCTCCAAGAAATCTCCTTTATGTTGCTGACTTGGTTCTAACAAAATACACGTTTCAAAGCCCATTCCGTCATCGTGGGGAATATAGATTTTTTCAACGTTTCGTGGATCATAAACAACTTCTACACTTCTATTTTTCAACTTCAAATACCAATTTTCTTCCATCGCTCTTTGAGATCCATATAAGAGATTTTTAAACTTGATGCCAGCTCTTGAAATTGTTCCCTTACCACGTGGTAGCACATTCAGACGAAGAATATTTTTATCAATTGTTCTTAGCCTCCCTGAGCGATTTTGAATCCCCCCAATTCCATAAATTAATTGGCGTTGGAACTAATCCTTCTGCAACCATTTCTTTTTCAACTGGGTATTTTTCAATGACTTTTTGGTTGTGATGCAGCGCCATTGTAATAATAAGAGCCGTAAATTCCTTTAAATTCAACGTAGCATCCAGCCGATAATCTCGATCCCCACGCTCCCGATATTCCTTTTGAATCGCTCCAGGTGCTTTTTGCTTTATCTTCCCGTTAAACGTACGAAATCTCCTTTCAACAATCCCTTTCAAATCTCCACGGTAAGCCGTAGTATTCTCAATTTTAATATTAAGATTGTTAATTAAGTTGTCTACCGAATAACCTTCAAACTCACCTCGGTCAGCAATAATAATTTCAGGCAAATGATGTGTTGGCCATTGTTCAGGGGTGATATCAATTCCATATTGCTTACAAAATTCTACTTTGTCTGCAACCATATTATCTAATGCCATCATGGCACCAATCCATGATGGACCTTCTAGTCCAACGTAGAGACCTGTGATTATACGTGAATACACATCTAATACTGCATAAATAACCGGTCGCCCAATTACTTTATTTACATCAAGCGAGCTAACTAAATAAATGTCTGCAATGGTTGCGTCAATCTGGAATCTAGTTCCAGGACCGTTTGTCTCTGATTTAGAATTACTTAAAATCGGACGATGCTTCAATTCATACTCTTTCGTACTTTTACGAAACTGAATATCTTTTTTTGGGTCTTCAAGCTTTTTAAACCAATAGTAAAACTGATGATATGAGGGAGTTCGGGTAGCATCCCAAAGACGGTATTTCAGCTCACCGCTTTCCTTATAGCGATCAGAATAGAAGTCACGTAGCATAAAATTATAAACATCTTTTAAAGAGTAGTTATTCTTTTTCCTGTAGTACTTATTGATAACGTGTTCAATTTGAACCTTTACTTCTTCTGTAATGTTAATACCGGTTTGATATTCATTATTTATATTTATTCTTCTAGGACGACCAACCTTTGCATTTGTTAGAGCTTTTGCTCTCCCTTTACCACCTGAACTAGAGTAGTCAGGTAACATGGCGTTTTTGGTCATGCCACGCTGCCAATAGCGAGTTAGTAGCTTTTTAACCTTTGTCTTGCCCAAGTTGCTCTCTTGAACGATTTCACGAATCTTGCTTTCTCTTCCTTGTTTTTGGAGCAAATCTGGCATATTGGGGACACAGTATTTTTGTATATTTCCCCAATCTTCTTCGCGCTTACGAATCTGCACTTCTGTTAAATCAGCTTCGGAAATCACTTTTGCATAAGGATCACTAATCGCTAACAGTTCACCTTGCTTGATATCTGTGGTTAGACTAGAGTATAGCTCTTTACGTGGCATAGCACTGCTCGTGTCAATATTTACTATATAGACATGCGGTTCTTCCATATCTATTACCCGAATTCTTTTTGAATCTGTTACATATTGAAATACCTGATTAATATAAATCATCCGTATTTCACCTTCTCCAATTTACTTTCATCAATATACTTAATATCAATTGATTGCTCTAAATCAATTGCCTTGTACATATCTGTAACCATTATTTTTTTAGCAAGCAAATGATAAAACAACGTGACACCACTTCCAAAAGGCAAGTGTGTATCTGCATCAAACTCACTAGTGATTTCTCGGATACTTCGTGAACTATTCAACAAACGATTCATAAGAGACATTGATAAATCCTCTATATGTTGGTTAGCCATTTCTCGATATACATCATAGCTCCGAATATCAAAATAATCATGGATATAACTAATATTTCTAGCCACGATCTTATCAATTTCTTCCTCTGTTACAATACCCCAACTAATGCCTTTACGCTCCCAGTATTCACGTTCAATTTCGAATTTCTCTAACACACGTTCTTCTAATAGCTTGTCTTTCATTTTGATAGTATGAGCGACTTCAAATACACCCTCTCCCTTATCAACTGTTAATAAAAAGTCCGTTGTCATAACAATTGGATCGCCTGTTTTTGGATCAGCTGGGTGTTTTATTCCAAGCGCTTCCGCAATGACAATCGTCTCTTCTTGTGGTAATAAAGGAAATTGTTCACGAATATCTAAGACAACATCGGAAAATTCAGTCAAATAAAAGTAATTTCGTTCCAAATCCGATAAAAACTCATGTTGTCTACTGTCATTTTGTCTTATTGTTTTGAGTTCATCCCCCACCCCTCAAACCCCCTCTCCTCCAACGCTCAACCCCCATTTCCCCCTCTTTTCCACAACCCAATCTGTAATAATGTTTTGAGCCAAAACAGCCCTTTCCCCACCCATAATATGGAATGAAAACTTATGAAAATGCTAAATAGTTTTGAGTTGAAAAACCCCCGACAAAAACAACGGTGGAAGAGATCGAAGGGAAATTTTGCGTGTTCCTACTCCCTTAAAGATCGTGTAAAAAGAGCGAAAAAGAACCGAAGATATCTCCTTCACCGCAAGAAAGAAAGCTCGAGAAAACATGAGAAAGAACGCCTGAAAAGATCGGAGAAAAAGAGTGCTTGAAGGCTTGTTGTGACAACGTTTGTAGGTCTTAAAGGCATGAGGAAGAGAGTCGAGAAAAACGCCTGGAAAGCGTCTTTAAGGCGTGGAAAAAGAGCGTGGGGAAAGAGCGTGAGGGAATGCGCTGTGGTTTCAGAAAGGAAAGAAGTAAGCGTCAAATAGTCCCCACCTATGGCCAAGATGGGGACTATAGTAAAATCTAGTTATCAGTTTTCACATAACAATGCTCTGGTAGAGTTTCGGACCAAGGCAGTAGCTGATCGATTGTTTTT
>NZ_JALKEV010000027.1 GCF_023017105.1 Halalkalibacter sp. APA_J-10(15)
GGAACATTGGTTAAATAGTATTGGAGTAGCCGGAATTGTTGCAGGTGGTAGTTTAGCAGGCACAACGCTGAGAAGTACAACAAACCAGTTGAATACGGGACCGAGAGTGAATTCGGGGGGGCAGGGTGATAGTAATATTAATTCTGGACAGGTAAACAAAACATCTACCGAGATAGAATTAAAAGGGTATGACTATTTAGATAGTCAATTGATGACGAAAAACCAAGTAAAGTTACACAGATATGAATCAGCAGAAAGTGTAAATGATTTTTGGTTTAAACAAAGATATGAACAACCACCATATACTTTGAAAACGGTAGTTCAAGATATAGAGCTTTTGTCAGATACTACATTTGTTAGAGTGTATGATGGAACAAATTCAAGATTGCATGGTGGCTGGCTTATGAAAGCTGAAGATATTAAAGGACTAACCCCTGCTCAAATTCAAGATAAGTTTGCTTTACCGTATTTACCAGAATATGTTGGAGAAGTTACTATACCTAAAGGAAGTAATATTAGATTAGGAGAAGTTAACCCTCTATTTGGCCACAATGGCGGAGGAATACAATTTGATTTAAAAGGACAATTTATTGGAGAATTTAAAGAGTTAGGTCAAATTTCAGATTGGAGTGGTCTAAAATAATGATTCAAGTAGAATACACTAAGAATAAACTAGATGTTTTCGGGAAAGTCGTAGACTTTAAATATGATATTGCTGAAGTGGAACAAAATGAACAATATATTTTTGTCAGATTGGCTATCCCTTCGAATATAAAAATGGGTGAGAGTGAGTTAAGAAATGTCTATGCTGTGAACGAAGTTGGAAAGATTCAATGGCAAATTAAGAATTTTCCTCCAAAAAATAATCCAGAGTATCAATGTGCTCCAATAGTAGGTATTCATATTGATTCTAATGGAACATTATTTGTAACTGATTTTATGGGAAGACGATTTGAAGTTGAACAAAAGAGTGGATTGATGAAGAAGTTGACTATTGTGAAATAACCTTTTTAGCATTATATGAATAATATTAAAGGAGTCGATGGTACAGGCCACCCTTTTGAGCGGATCATTAGGTAAGACTTCCATTTGAGGTTGAAAGGTAATAGTCATTCTGTTGGAAACCTTGACTGGCTATTTGACTTTCAAGGTTTCTATTAGTATGCTCCGCATGGATCATAGAGTTAGGCATGTCTGCTACAGGTTGGTTAGTAGAAGATGATAGCTTTAGGATTTTACTTAGCAATGAGAAGTCAGTGTTCATGGAAGATATAATCATTATTGAAGGGTGAATGATGACTAAAACTGAATTTTTGAAAAAATACAAAGAAAACAATTTAAATTTAGGTGAGTTTGATATTGAATTGAACTCAATTACTGATGCATCATATGTGATGGGGTGCTGCTTTGTCGATGGGGAGTGGAAAATATATAAGACAGGTGAACGATTAGGGCATTATATTATTAAGGTATTTGAAAGTGAATCGGATGCATTTGACTACTTCTATGAACTTGTATTAATACAGCATAGGAGGGCAACTGAAAATTAGAGTATCGTTTATTTGAATGTTTATTCCTGGAATAATCGTATTAATTGACTAGTCGATTCTTAAATCAGTTATTCTCAACGTCGTACGCATTCTAATTGATAGATGGGAAGAATAAAAATGATTGATTCACGAACAGGTTCAATATTATTGGATAATGGAAATATAGTATTAAACTCTAAAATAGCTCCTAATGAACTTATGGCTACATCGCTATACAAAGGAGGAAGTGTTGATCCCAATTATCTATTAAAAGATACACAAGAAATAAACGGTAAAATCTTTCTGTTGACTTTGTTCTTTAAGGGAAAACTGAAAGAGATACATTTGTCTGAAGCTGATAAAGAGCTATCTTGGGAGAATTGGTCGGAAGAAAAAGAGATGAAAAAGAAAGAAAGTCATGACAAATGGTTATTATCTGTTTTAGGACAGGAACCTTATCAGTATACTTGGGGACAAGTAGAATCCGTTTTTGACAAGAAAGGCTGTGTGAGTTCAATTATTCTAAGATACTTATAAAATTTACTAAATAAAAGCTTTAAAAGGCTTTGGATTATTAATTTTATACAGAAGACCTTTCCTTTTTAAAACCTACTGAAAATTCGATTATAGTTTACTACGCTAAATATTTGTTTATGGTAATATTTTCAAAAAGGTATTGATTATTTATTTGTGGACTTATACAATAAAAATAGCCGGTGGGAAATCCCTCCGGCTATTTTTGTATTTAATAGTAATAGGGCAGCCCATCACGTTTAACATTAGTCATGATTGATGGTCAGGACCATGAGGGTAGTAATATTCTACGTCGTGCCAATTATCAAGTGAACCTTAAAGCAGAGCCTGAGGATCTTTTTGAAGTTGGCCTTGCACTAAGTTCACTGTCTGAATCCGATTTACTAGATGTAGAAGTTGTAGACAGTCATATTCTTATGTAATTAGAAAAAGTTGAATTGATTGGAGGTGAAAAGCATGCCTACTCAAACGTTAGAATTGCGTTTTAGCAATGATGAAGGACGTACCGTTACTATTCGTGTGACACCGAGAAACCATAAATGCCTTCAATAGTGGAGGAAATATCACGTTGGGACACTCCTCGTGCATACATAGATAAGATTTTATCTTCAATAGCTGAAAAGTCTTTTTTTTTCTTTTTGCAACTAGCTGTGGTTCAAATACACTCCTATATCAATTAGAAAAATAAGTAAATCCCTGGATATAACTTCAGGGATTTTTTTATGAATATGAATATTTCAAACTCAAATTATACAAACATGTCGGAGTTTAATCTTGTTTTTTGATATTGATTGTTTTTCCAATTATTTGATTTTTTTGTAAATAGTCCCATTTGTCGACTGTCTTTAGAATAAAGGGGTTGATCCCCGATAAGGAAGTATTCATCTTCCCCTAGTTGCATGCTTAGCTGTTCGCTGTCGTGCATTATGTTAAAAATAAATGATTCATTTAGTGGTTTACCATCAATAGTTATTTCCCCAGAATTTATTTCTATTAACTCTCCAGGAAGACCGATTACCCGTTTGGTATGTGTAATATCTTCATTCATTTTAAACACTACGATATCTCCTGTTTTAATATCATGCTTTTGAAAATAGTTTTTGTCTACTTCAAATTTATCCCCATCGCTGATTGTTGGTTCCATTGACATCCCTTCGAATTTATAAACAGCATCATTTTGCGAATTACAACCAACTAGGAATAGTAAAAAAGATAATATTGTAAATGGTAAAAATAAATGATTCTTCATATTTTTCCTCCAAAAAAATTAATTCTATTAATAGTACTCTATATTCGCAACTTTTCATTGCATCATTTTTGTTTTTTATAACTTAACACTGCCACTTCTTAGTGGTTGGGACTTAGCTGTCTCATAATTTGACTACTAATCTTCTATTTATTATATCTCATTGCGGGTAATAGTAGCTACGCTGTGGTTACCTCATATCGGGAAAAATTCAAAAAATCGCTCTTTTTTACAAAAGAACGATCTCCTGTTTTCTTCCGAAAGCTCTACTTTTAAGATTTGTAAATAATAGTAAACATCGTTAAAATGATATTTCGCTTCATATTATTTATATAAGGCTATTTTAGAGAATTTTTAGTAGAGTCTACTCATAGGAATATGTTCGCTTATCAAGGATAAGTCAGGTACGTGAGTACAATAGAGACACTAGTATAAAAGAAAAATATTTAAAAGGTGTTGGATATGAATAAAAATATAAAGCAGATACAAGACCTCTTTCAACAATTAATTACAATTTTAGAGAAAGAAAATGACCAAGGGTCAGAGTCTGTATACTTTCTTAATCAAGTGAAATTAGGTGTAGAATTGATTAAAGGCTATAGTGATAGCCACCAAGATGATAGGGATTTAAACGAACTAATTGATAAATTAAAAGAAATATATGCAAAGAGTAATCAACCACGAGTGGGTTTGTCAGATTATTTTATATGGAAAGATGATTACGAAGAACGATTACAAGCAAATAAAGGTTTAGATAGAATCAAACATGATCTACATCACATATTTGAGAAGTGAAAGATGATTATCATATTGGAAACCTTGACTGGCTTGGCTTATATTCCTTTCATGATTTGTGTTAGTAGACTGTTTTCTGATAAGAGGTAGTAAAATCGAGGTCAGAACTCAGATAAAAGTGTTGATTCTTGTTTATGAATCGCATGTATATTGAAGGAGAGAATCGTAATGGCATATAACAAATCCAGACAAGGTAATAAAACTTTGTCCTTCATCAAAAAAGCTACGATCGTTAAAAAGCAGTTAGAAGGCGAATTAAATGCTCATAAATTAGGTCAAGGCAAAGATGGGACGATTAATCAATTAGAGCAATTCTATCAAGATATCGAACGAATGATTGAATCAGAAAGTCATAGTCCTATCTATCTACGAGTAATTGTTGACACCTGGGATTATAATAGTGAACTGGGTAAACAACTGCTTGATTTATATGAACTATATAAGGATCTAGATGAGTCGAAGTAGATATGATCTTTTGTGAACGAAGTGTAGAATTGAGTAATTGATATTGGTTGACCTTAGACAGCGTAGAAGCACCTTATGGATTAAAGTACAGCTGCTTACTAAAATAGATGAAATAGCTGTCAAAAGAAAACTGGCTAGTTACACATTTGTTACATCAGACAGGGCAGTATGAAATTGTTCCTTTGTGACGATTAATAAATTTGTAGTATTAAACGTATTTTTATCTACTTTTTTAAGAAAATGCAAGTAACGAACTAGTCTAACAAAAGCTTTTAACTTATCATCTGTCCAGGGAATTACTACACCTAATCTACCGAGAGCAGATGCATTAATGGCACCACCCATTAGGTGCTTCCTACTTACTTTGTTCTCAATTTCTATTGCCATAAAACACCTTGCATTTGAGTTTTGATATATGACACTTTCATAAGTGTCGGCTTCCACAAAGTCCCCGTAACGATTCAAATTATCCCGGTTATAAGTAATTAAGTGTTGTACAAATTCACAGGTGCTGTCTACGTTAAACATTTCGTCGTAGTCCATCCCATACCGTCCATGAGTTGCAAAAGGGCCAACTGCAACATCTACTCTAGGAGAGTAAATATTTAATGCCCTTTCTTCTCTCATTGCATTCCATTCTTTTTTAACATCCGAATTTGGGAACAATACTTCCAACTGCCCCTTAATATACTCTTGATATTCCTCAAGTTTTACTTCCCCAAATTTTTTGAAATTAATATCATCATTTTTAAGAGTTCCAGACATAAAACACCCTCCCATTTTTAATTATTAAATAATTCTGGGTGTTCGGATTTTGTGGTGGAAAAGGGCTTATAATTCACCCTTTTCCAATTTCTTAATAAGTGTGGAAAAATCTACACCATAGTTGCCTGTTATGACGTGGTCTGTTACTACATCCCAATTGTAAGTATCATATAACATAGCCATGCTGAAAGTACTTGAATTAAATCGGGGCTTACGTTTCTTATGAAGATTCTCGTTAAATAGTATCTTGGCTCGTAATGCTTCAAATGAATAGCCTCTACCCATTCGTTCAACTTGTCTAATAATGCTGTTTATGGACTCTGTATAAGCATTAGTGAGTCTTTTGTCGAAGTAGTTGAAGATTTCATCTTGCCAGTTGTCCACGGCTTTCACAAGATCTTTGAAAGGGTCTTTAGATTTACTCGATAAACAACGTTTTCTCCAATATCTAAAACGATCTCTGCCCTCACCTGGGTTAGCTGTTTCCCATATCCAGTAAAACTCTTCTTTGAGTTCATGAGCTTCTTTCAGTTCAGGGATATTACCTACCCAAGTTTCCAAAAGAAATGCGTCTCGTTCATTCAAGTCATGTTTACGTTTGAGAAGGATATATCTCTCACGCATTAAAGTACGCCTTTCTTTTGTAGTCATATTCGCTTTAAGTGATTTTCTGACGTTGTCTACGGCTTGATTAGCCATACGAACTACATGAAATTTATCTACAACTACTTTAGCATGTGGTAAGACAGTATTTACTGCATCTTTGTAAGGCTTCCACATATCCATTGTGACGTATTCAATGTAATGCCTATCACTAATCTCTGAAAGCCGTTGTATAACAGTTTCTTTCTTACGGTTAGGCTTAATATCAAAGATAGTTTTTCGTTTAACATTAGTGAGTACAAGACGGGGTTTACGGATAATATGAATTTCATCTATTCCAAGCCATTTAGGAGTCTCAAATCGGTATTCTCTTTCTTTGAATGCCACATGATCTTTAAAACGTTTCTAACGGTTTTTTCATCTACACCAACGCTTTCGGCTACTTCTACAAAGATCTTAGACATGGATTGCTCTTCAATGGACTCTACCAATCTTTTAGTCATAGTACGCTTTTCGTCAATAGATAAAAGGCGTTCCCAAAATGTGGAGCCACACTCACGACATTTGTAACGTCTACGGTTTACTTGTAAGCCTACTCGCTTTAAACGAATAGGCAAGTCCATGATTAGTTGTTTTCGTGAACTGTGTTTGTACAGTTTGTCAAATCCACATTCAGGACAACGTTCAGGTGGTTTGATTGCTTCCACTTTAAACATCATATCGGTTTCATTTTCTTGTGGCTCTTCTATTGTTTTAAGGTCTGGTAGGAATAATAGGTCTGACATATTGTTCATCCTTTACTGCTTTGTGGTGTTGTGTTTGGCAAGTAAAAAATACATAGTTTAGCCGACAACTTATGTACTTTTAGGCTGCCATTCTCAGTACTTTTATTTTGCCATAAACTGGTGTTAAGGTATCAAGTATAGTTTCGATTTCGAAATCATTATTGTTAAATATTTTTCGTGACCACAATCGCTCTTAGCACATTCCATAAACCATTTATATAATAAGTGATCGGAAAATAGTGTGGAAATGTTCCTTTTGTAGACTTTGCTTAACTAATGCAACCCGTTAATTGAACATGAAAGTGACTTATTCAACAATACAATTGCGACCGTTTGTTTAACATCAATAACCTAAACAAAATTCGTTTTCTAACTTCTTTTAAAATTTTCTATATCACCATTCAGGATGCAATCAATATTTTCATTTATCGTCTCTATCTCTAGGTCCCACCACCTTACTTTTAGTAATGCTGCAATTTTTTCCTTAGAAAACCTTTTCTTAATTAATCGTGAAGGATTACCGCCAACAACTGAATAAGGATCAACGTTCTTTGTCACAATCGATTTTGCTGCAATAATAGCCCCGTCTCCTATTTTTACACCGGGCATAATTGTCACATCTCGTCCAATCCAAACATCGTTTCCAATTTCCGTATTACCCTTATAAGGCAGGTCTTCCAATGTAGGGGCATGCTTCTCCCAACCATTTCCGAAAAGATTGAATGGAAATGTTGAACCATCCATACGATGATTAGCCCCATTCATTATAAATGTCGTTCCGGGTCCAATAGAACAAAACTTCCCTAATATTAGTTTATCCCCAATCAATTCATAGTGATAAAGAACTTGGCTTTCAAAAGATTCACCATCTTTACTATCGTAATAGGAATATTCCCCAACTAAAATATTATGCTTTGTAATAGATGGTTTAATAAATTGAACATGTTTATTACCTTCTATAGGGTATGTTTCTTCTGGATTGGGGCCTTGCTGATTTTGCGGTTTCATAAACATTGCTCACTCCAATCTCATTCGTTCAAATTCAGCTTCCCAATTTTGTTACATTCTAATGCAAACCATACAGATCCATCTCTTCCAAAGGTAATACCATGAGGTTCCGCTTTTTCTGTTTGGAGTTGATATTCTTGAATCGCTTTGTCGTTTGTAATTCTGCCGATTTGATTTGCACCCCATTCAGTAAACCATATTTCGCTATTTTTCCCCGCGGTTATAGCGTTTGGACGTGCGTTTGGAGTTGGAATATCATATTCGCTAATCTCACCAGATGTAGTGATTCGACCTATTTTGTTGCCGACAATTTCGACAAACCAGAGTGCACCATCGTTACCACTAGTGATACCCACTGGAGTCGCTGCATTTGTTGGTAGAGGATATTCCTCTAATTTCCCTGTATTAGTAATCCTTCCAATAGAATTATTTTGGTTCTCCGTGAACCAAAGTGCGTTATCCGAACCTAAAGTAATAAAAGCAGGATAAGATCCCTTATTTGGCAAATCATATTCATAAATAGTCCCATCAGCTTTCAACTTTCCTATACGGTCTCCATTCAATTGGGTAAACCATATATCGCCATTTAGACCTTCCGTTATTCCGTAAGGGCCAGAATCCGGCTGTGGCAATGGATATTCAGTAAAGCCACCTTTTATTGAGAGCTTTCCGATTTTATTTGCACCATTCTCTGTAAACCAAATGTCTCCAAGGGAAGATACAATTAAACACATCACTTTAGCATCGGGGGTAGGAACTTCGAATTCTTTTATTCTACCACTCTGATCTAGACTGCTGATTTTGTTTGCCTTATGTTGTGTGAACCATACCTTTCCGTCTTCTGATGAAGCTATGCCGTATGGACCTGAATCGGGAATAGACAAATTAAACTCCTCTAAATAAAAATTCATTTACATTCCTCCCAATTATTTTGAACGCAAAAAACTCCTATGCTCATTTTCTGAGATAGGAGATAGTGTAATTCATAGTACAGAATTAAAATAGGTTTGCTTTTTTAAGGCCGTTTTTAATTCCTATAAAGTACATTCAATAATCCTATCCCAGAAAAACAATCGATAAAATTATATTTCAAGATTCAGATTAGCATAGAAACCCATTCTGAAGTAAATATAAAATATAATCGATTTTTCTTTAAGTTAGAATTATTGAATCATGTACTTTTTTCACCCTTCCGTCTTTTAATAACTACACTGTAAACGATTGGTTCAGTATAGTCAACTTTTTTCAGATTATTTTCCTGTGTTCCGATCCGATTACGTTTAAGAAATCCGTTTTATAAAAAGCTTCTTCAACGATCTGGCCAGATTGTTGAACACAAGTTAAACACCGCTCTTTCACTAACTTGCCTCGTTAGTTTCACAAGATCTATATTAAATTCTTCCATACAATAATTCGAATACCCTGATACAGTGTTTTAGTTTTTCACAAAGTATCATTCGTATTTGATTGATACTATTATGTTACTATTGATTGTCACAACATTCCACCAGATAATCCGATTTAAACACCAATTGTTTCAAATTATTAAAAAAGTAATTCCACTTTATATTCCGAAGACCCATAATTCTTTATGTTTTGTTTTTCACATGAATTATTCATACTTCCCATAGCTAGATCAGAATCGAAGCCTTAATCAACCATTATCTTTTTTAAGTGCAGCAATCCCCTGTAAAATAGCTTTGAAATGGAAATAATTAGAATGAATTACGTGATCAAATGATTCTTTTTTTGATTTTTTTATGGTGGTAAATGATTTTATCATAATTAACATTTCAACTTACTATTTTAGTAATATTGTACTATTTAATTGGTCATATGTCATATTTTAGCGTAGCCTCTTATTATTTGTACACAAGATAACGTATAAATATGTAAAATACCCAATATGTAATTATGATTCTAAAGAACTACTAAATTTTGATTGATATAACAACTATAGTAGGGGGGAGAAGGATGAAGCTTAAAAAAGTATTAATTATCAGTGCTGTTACCGTAATTGTGATTGCTGGATCAAGCATGTACGCATTTGCTCATTATCAAGAAAACCAAAGGCAGCAAGAAAGAATAGAAATATTAGAGCACGCACAAAGTGAACTGATATCGTTGTACAACGAAGATCAAACAGATCTGGTGGATACTATTAGTCAAGAAGCTATTAATGAAGTTGAATTATTCATTAATCGAATCGAAAATACGTCTGGCAGAAATGAATTATTAGAGGAATTAGTCAACATTGAGCAAGCATTCAAAGTTAAGAAAGAACTAGGTCATTTAATCGAAAATGGTGTCATCATACAGAATATAGACATTGAAAAAGTCGAAGAATTAGAAGTGAAGGTTCATGAACTAGAGGTATTCAATATACATATTTATCAAAAAAATTCTGAGGATCTTGATACCATAAAAGCTCAAGTTATAGATTTAAGTATAGCGACAGCATTTATTGAAGAAGCAGAAAGAGAATTGACAAGAGAATTATATAAAAAAGCGAAGGAAGCAACAGATGTTATTTTAAATCAAGCTCTCCAAAAAGATTTGAAAAAACGTTTAGCAGAAGTTTTGAATTTGATTGAAAAAGAAGAAGATATGGAATTAAACCAGGATTCTCAAGAAACTAGTCAAGCAAATGATAATTCTGCTAAAACTAGTAATGCTACTTCCGGTGACTCGAACGGTACTGATCGTCAATTCAATAGAACTAAATCAAGTGAAAATACTTCTACTAGCACTAACAGTAAATCTAATAGTAGTACTTCTTCAAACGATTCTAGCAACAATAATAGTACGAATGGAAGTAATTCATCAAACGATTCCTCTTCTAGTGGGAGTAACTCAAACAGTAGCAGCGAACCGTCTTCTAGTAGTTCGAGCAGTAATTCATCTAGTGGAAGCAACTCTGATAGTGGTTCATCATCTAGCGGTAGCGGTTCAAAATCTAGTTCTAGTGATGGATCATCATCTAGTGGTTCAAGCAGTAATGGGAATCCAGTTAAAGTCGATGGAGGAGAGATTTTCGAAGGGGAAGATAAAAGAGGGAATACTTGGGAAAAATACCGGTATGAAGAAGGTTGGAATCCTGACGGTTATTGTGAAGCTTTCGGTTGTTAATTAAGTACAATACAAAAAAGTCTAATAAGTTCACAATTGGTAATTACTTCTATATCAAGGTTTACAGGACAATGGGGTTATCTTGCGTGGAGTATTCCACCTTTCTTTGTTGCGGGATTAACTGGTTTGATGATAACCCTTATCCAAACGAAGAAAGAAGGAAAAAGTGAATAACGAGCTACAACTTTTGAAGTAAAAGAAAAAGTAAACGATTCTGCATTACTAAGTGTGGAAAATGGAATAATTATTAAAAAATAGTTGATTGTAGAAAAATAAACGGCAAAGTTTAGTGAGTATAAAAATAAAGAGAGGCACTCGAACCCAAACATTGGGATGAGCGCCTCTCTATTTTTTATTTACTGGGTTTTGTCCCAGCCTCTTTGTGGACGGCCTCTTTTTTTTAGAAGATATTTCATTTTATTTTTTATCGTTTTGAGGGCAGATGGCTGTTATCCTGCCATCTGTTCTCTCTTTTTTTCTTTTTGTTCTTTGAATTTCAAATTTGTTTCCCATTTCAGAAAGTTATGGGCAATACAAAGAAGACCCCATTCCAGCGTAGTTTTGGAAAGGCCTCTCAGATGGAACCGATCAAAACCTCGGTTATATTTTATTTGTCCAAAAACAGGCTCTACGTCACACTTTCTCCGCCGATAAAGCTGACTGCCAGTTTCTGTGTTCAGTCGATGACGAACCTGTCTACGCAGCACCTGGTTTTTCATAGAAACACTAATGGTCTTGGTATCTTTCCCTTTAGCGCATACTTCCTGGAAAGGGCAGCTGTGACAATCCACGCACCGGTACACACGCTTGGTGGTCGTATAGCTGTTTTCTGTTTGGCGATTTGTACTGTACTGAAACGTGAGACGTTTATTATTGGCGCATATCCACTCATCTTCATCCTCATCATACTGAAGGTTTTCCACCCGTCCAACCTGATTTTTGAACTTTTTAGTCTGTTCTTTATCAAGCGTACTGTATTTCACAAATGCTTCCATCTGCTTCTTTTCACAAAAGGAGTAATTTTCCTCACTACCGTATCCTGAGTCGGCTATCAGGTGCTTCGGCAGAGGTCGTCCGTACTTCTCTAAAAGTTCAAAATGGGGTTTTAGGCAACCAGGATCTCCGGCGCGCTGATGAAGACTAAACCCAGTGATAAACTGGTTTTCGGTTCCTGTCTGTATGTTATAACCAGGCTTGAGTTGGCCATTGCGCATGTGATCGTCTTTCATTCTCATAAAGCTGGCATCCGTATCGGTTTTAGAATAGCTTTTTCGCCCCGCCAGAATCTCTTTTTGTTTTTCATATTTTTCTTTTCGCGGAAGAAGGTCCTTCTCAAGCTGACGCTTCGCTTTTTTAACCTCACGGTTTTTTGGTTCTTCAGCCAATTTCTTTTCGAGATGGTCAATAGACTGTTGGATATCTTCAGAAGTAATTGGATCAGCCTCTAGTTTCTCTTGTTCGTCCAACTCTCCTGCGGCCTCCTCGTCTTGCCGGGTCACTTTTTCAATACCCTGCATAATCGTGTGGTATTTTTGGTTAAGCTGGCTGTCATATCGCTCTGTGGCTTTTCGCCAGACGAACGTATACTTATTGGCATTAGCTTCTACCTTGGTGCCGTCAAGGAAGTAGTCTTCTAACTTTACGAGACCGTGATTTCGAAGGAGATCAACAATGGAAAAGAAAACTTCATATATAATGTCTTTCATCTTCTCGGAGCGAAAACGATTGATAGTGCGAAAATCAGGTTTTTGGTGACGAGCAAGCCACATAAAATAGATGTTTTCCTTGAGCTGTTTCGCGATTTGTCTCGAGGAATAGATTTTCTGTGTATAGGCATAGAGGATAATCTTTAACATCATTTTGGGGTGGTAAGGAGGACGACCACCGCCATCATAACATTGATAGAGAATAGTTTGATCCAGTTCTTCAACGGCTTGATTGATAATACGGCAAACGTGATGGATTGGGATTTCAACTTCAAGATCCATTGGTAAGTAAAGCTGATCCATGTTATAATCTTGGAAAGAAATATGATCATGTTTCATAAAGAAATCGCCTCCTGGTATGGTTTTGGTGTGGTGCTTTAATTATACCAAAAGGGGCGATTTCTTTATTTTTCAATTTTATTAAAAAAGCTCGAAAGAGTGGCAGGTGGCGACTCCAGCGGGAAAAGGAACAGCTGAAGACCCCGCAGGGTGGTTTCCCCAAAGGAGGCTGAAGCGTTGCCCGCGGAAATCGTCCGCCTAGAGCGATTCGAGCGAACCCATTACGTTTACATCAATTAATTAGTATAAGAAAAGAGGGTGTCACCAAAAGCTAGGCTTTTGGGACACCCTCATGAAACAGACTATTCTTTAATGCCATGGTTGTAGTTGGATATGTAAGGTTGATGCCCGGGTGGAGGGTCCCGAATTGTAGAGGAACAAGAAGTCAGGGACTATATCTATCAATACTTGAAATCAGCCACTATAACCATCATTAAATAACGGGTGCGATAGTAAAATTAAGGGAGGACCTATGAAAATAGAAGAAAAAAATGACTTAGTTATTATTGATGACTTTGACTTTGAAGGTTTTATCGATAAAGAACAAGGTTGTTCTATTTGTAAATTCAACTTAGTTTACTATGAAGATTTTGATGCTTATTTTCTTTACCGATCGTTCTCAATATGTTATATTTTCGATGGGAGGAGGAAAATAGAATGGCAAGAAACAAAGAATTCGAAGAGAACGTAGTATTAGACAAGGCGATGAAGCTCTTTTGGGCACAAGGTTATGAGAAGACATCCTTGACCGATCTGGTCGAGCATATGGGAATCCATCGCAGAAGTTTATATGACACATTTGGCGACAAACATACGCTGTTTTTGAAAGCTATGGATCGATTTCGCGATAAAGTCAGAGCTGAGCTTACGGGAGAAGTTAAACGCTCCAAAACTGCAGCGGAGGCTCTTCACTTTATTTTTAGTTTCATGATATATGGTGAAGAGAACTCGCCTTCAGGCTGTTTAATGGTAAATTCGGCGGTGGAATTGGCAATGCGCGATGCCTACGTGGATTCAAAGTCCACTGAATCGTTCACACTATCAGAGCAGCTACTCAAGGATATTATTCTGTGGGGGCAGGAGGAGGGAGAATTTACCTCAGATTACGATGGCGGCGAACTGGCGGAACATCTGCATACTGTATGTGTTGGGTTAAGGGTAATGACAAGAACCTCCATTCCAAAAGAAAAACTACACGGTATAGCCAATTTATCCATAAAACTTTTAAATAAATAATTATTTTATTCTTAGAATAATAGTTCCTATATGAGTAAGTCTGAGCTGTAGTAAAGCTTACTCCTAAGAAGATATCATTGCTTATGGATTTTTTAAAATGATCGTTCTCGTATATGAATCTTTCCTTGCTTAAGCTTTCTCCATGAAGTGATCATTTTTTTGTGCTTTTTAGAATGTTCGTTCTCGAATATAAGTCTTGCCTTACTTAAAGCTCTCTCCATAAAAGGATTTTGTGCTTTTTAGAATGACCATTCCCATATAGTGAGACTCGCCTATGTCCAAAACTTTTCCTTAAGGAAATCATTACTTGCGTAGTTTTGAGGAGGAAGACATTTTGTTGTACCAAAATTAAATAATAAAAGGACACATAAAAATGAAAATTTCTGAACAAGTCGCATTTGTCACCGGCGCGAACCGAGGTTTTGGACGCCATTTAGCACTTGAACTTCTATCCAGAGGGGCTAAGGTTTATGCTGGTGCAAGAAATCCGGAGTCCATTGACATTCCCGGTGTAATTCCTGTAAAGCTTGATATTACCAACCCTCAAGAGGTAGCTGCAGCCGCTATGGTAGCTAAGGATGTTACGCTTTTGATCAACAATGCAGGATCGTCTACAGGTGCTTCTTTGATTGACGGTGATCTCGATAAAATACATTTGGAGTTTAATACGCATTTCTTTGGCACACTTTCCATGGTTCGTACTTTTGCACCGATTCTATCAAATAATGGGGGAGGATCGATTCTGAATATTCTTTCCGCATTATCTTGGATTAGTTCGGGATCTGTTGGCGCTTATACGGCTGCAAAGGCGGCAGAGTGGGCATTGACGAACGACCTACGTTTAAATCTCTATCCTCAAAATGTGAGAGTAGCTGGATTACATGTAGGCTTCATGGAGACAGACATGACGTCGAGCTTAGAAGTTCCCAAATCCAACCCTGAGGATATCGCAAAAATTGCTATTGATGGATTAGAATCCGACAGCTTTGAAATTGTTGCTGATGACGTGAGTCGAAAGATCCAAAGAGATTTTGCCGGTGGTGTATCTGCGATATACCCACATCTCTCCTAATACAAATTACTAATTCAGTGATTTGTCCAAGATTTCAAACAAAAGGTAAAAGGACACGTTCCACAATGAGCTGACGTTGTTACCGTAGGAACTTGGTTAATCTCAAACCCTGATTTGGTGGAACGTTTAAAAGTTGGCGCACTATTGAACGAACCTGACCGAAATACAATGTATGCTGGCGGGGCGGAAGGATATATCGATTATCCTTCTATGAAACAATAACTGGCATATAAACAGCAGGAATGATTAATGAAACTTTCCCATATCTATTCAAGTTTTGGGGGAGTTTCATAATGTTTGCGTTTAAAGAGAATGATGAAGTCTCAGGATATTTTGTTTTTACAATAAAATCAGGAATTTACTAGTAATTAATGTAGAGAGGCAGGTGTTTTGGCGTGAGAGCATTTGTAATAGAAGGATATAAAAAAGATCCTACTTTTATTGAACGACCAATGCCCAGAATAAGAGATAATGAGGTGTTAGTGGAAATACATGCAGCGAGTATAAACCCCCTTGATGCAAAAATACGTAAAGGCGAATTAAAACTTTTGTTGCAATACGACATGCCTTTAACATTAGGGAACGATTTTAGTGGAACCATTGTCGAAGTTGGTAAAGGGGTAACCAAATTTAATGTGGGTGATGAAGTTTACGGTCGTCCTCGTTCAGAAAAGATGGGTACATTTACAGAATATCTATCTGTTCATGAAGCAGATATTGCTTTAAAACCTAAAAACCTTAGTTTTGAAGAAGCAGCTTCTATCCCTTTAGTTGGATTAACTTCATACCAAGCACTTCACGATATATTGAGTGTGAAAAACGGTCAAAAAGTTCTCATTCATGCTGGCTCAGGCGGCGTAGGAACTTTTGCTATACAACTAGCAAAAGAAATGGGAGCGTATGTTGCAACGACTTCTAGCGAAGGAATTGAATTAACCAAATCACTTGGAGCAGATAAAATTATTAATTATAAATCTGTGAATTTCGAAGACGTCATAAAAGATTATGACGCAGTAATTGATAGTGTTGGAGGTGAAACATTAGAGAAGTCATTTTTGACAGTAAAAAAAGGGGGTAAAATTGTTTCTATCGCTGGAACTCCGAATGGTCGTTTCGCAAAAGAAATGGGACTTGGTCTAATTAAGAAAATAATTCTCTCATTAGCCAGTTCAAAAATAACTGGATTGGAAAAAAAGTATGATATAAAATACACCTTTCTTTTTATGAAACATAGTGGGCAACAGTTAGATATTTTATCAGAACTTTTAGAAGCAGGAACAGTGAAACCAACAATTGACCGAGTGTTTCCTTTTGAAGAAGCTAAACATGCTTTAGCGTATACAGAGACAGGTAAAGCTAAAGGGAAAGTAATTCTTAAGTTAAGGTGATACTGAGTGTCTGAATGAGCACTAGCACTATAAAAAAGTTACCTTACTAATACAAATGTTCTTAAACTAACGGGTTAGCGTTAGTGCAAGAAGCTAGTTTCCTTTTAGTACCTAATACCTATCGATTCTTTCTTCAACAATCAGCCCGATTGCTGAACAATGAGCAGTAGCTTTTTTACTCGAATAGTTCTATAAATGATTGAATGTAAATAATTAAGAAACCCAGCTAATCTTCTAATGTGAAGGTAGCTGGGTTTTTAAAGTTGGATGTGCAAAATAACACTCAAAATATACGCAAATTATCGGTTAAAGTGACAATGTTGTAATATCAGTATATACATAGGTGTCATAACTTAGTATCATTATTAGTTGTAAAAATTGACTGTTTGGAGTTGTGAAGAATGAAGTATGGATATGCAAGAGTTAGTACTGTCGGTCAAGATTTAGAAGCACAAATAAAGGCGCTTAAAGAACAAGGTTGTGAAGATGTTTTTTCTGGAAAATATACAGGAACAAAAAAAGAGAGATCAGAGTTTCCAAAATTACTTTCTAAGGTAAATGAGGAAATACAATTGTAGTGACAAAACTCGATCGATTTGCAAGATCAGCAGGAGATGCTATACAAATTATTCGAGAATTATTTGATAAAGGAGTCAAAGTACATATTTTAAATATGGGATTGATAGAGAACACACCAACTGGAAAATTAATAATAACGATCATGAGCGGTTTTGCTGAATTTGAAAGAGATATGATTGTAGAGCGTACTCAAGAAGGGAAGGCAATAACAAAACAGAAATCAAATTTTCGTGAGGGATGACTAAAAGTTTATGATAAGAAACAAATAGAGCATGCTTTAGGTTTATTAGAGAATGGAAATTGTCAAAGTACATTGATTAGGGCTAAGCGAAAGAAGGCTCATATAAATATTTGCTATTAGGGGTTCTACCAACAAAACGCGGAAAAAACACACTAAGAGAATTTTGGTAGGGAAGAAGTCGATTTTCCCTACGCTAAGGAATCATCGACCTTTAGTATTATTGAATAAGAGGGCGTAGTGAATGTAAACTTGCTACTTTATTCGCATTAAAATTGTATGGATATCATCGTAGAAACAAAGAATCAGATTCTATCTGAAATTTTAAAACTTTCAGCGAAGTGGATTCCGATTCAAAACGAAATAGGCTAAACCCACCCCGGCCTCCTCTTTTTTGCTTCCCTGTAAAGAAGTGCCGAAGCTACTGCAACAACTACCGTAAAAACAATGTAATCAAAAGCTTCCTTAAAACCGATCGAGATAATTATGCTCAATAGGAATACCAAAAGCAGGGCAAGACTAGCTAAAGCAGTCTCTTTTAAGCGAATACCACTTATCAATAAAACACCAAGCACAACTTCTAAGAAGGTTACAAAATAACCTAGGATATCAGACACTACTCTTGGGAACCAAGGGTTCAAAGTAGCTGTATACTCCAAAAAGTTATCAAAGTTTCCCCAGACCACACCTAGATTTCCAACTGGACCCAAGATGCCTAAACGGTCAGCAACTACCCATAAATATATCAACCCCAAAAAAACTCTTATAAAGATAAAGCTTCCTGTTTTAATAGTCATAATGCCCTCCGTCCAATTAATTATACTTTATTTTTTTATTGAATCTCTCATGACTAAAAGTCATGAGCTTCCTGCGTTGAACGCTCCAACGTATCCCCGCAGTTCAGGCGGTTCTTGTACGTAGGACTCTGCTCTCTAGCCTGACTGCTTGGCTTTTGTTTTTCAGCTAGAGAGGGCGGTTGTGCTTGAACATGCATAGTACGTGGAGCGCTCCACTTCCAGGATGCGCAGTACAAGTCGTACGGGATTTCCTTGGTCAATGTATGTTTGGGCAATCTCTATTTTATCCGCAAGCCTGGGTTCGTTTTTTTAACAGGTCTCGAAGGATTTCCCGTTCCAATGCCTGTTCAGCATACAGCTTTATCAATTTCTCATGTTTCTTTTCAAGCGCTGCATAATTAGAGGCTGTAGGAACAAAGGTCGCTTGCTTATAGCGTGTTCCATCTAACTGATCGAGATCTGCACGCTCCAATTCTCTGGCCTATCGAAGCACCATCTTGGGATCCAGTTCATGTTGCCGGGCTGCAGCGGTCATAATGCCGATTTTTTTACCTTTGGCGACAACCCTTTTCTTGAAATCCAGGTCATTTTGTTTTCTTGTCATGGCGTTCCCCTCCGTCTTGATTTTATTGTATCGGGATAAGGGGTGTAGTGTCCGAGTTCATTTTGGGGCTAAATAGCATACATGAAAATCAGGAGAGTTTGGCACCAAGCTCTCGAACGTGAGCAATCCATTTATCCCGCTGACCAGATGTAGATGGTCTGATAGGGCCAATCTCGGTTATGCGTACTGGTTTGATACCGCAGAAATGAAGTACGTTTCGCTTCATGACATTCAGACCGGCCCGACGGTACACGAGTCGATTGTACCAGGCAGGGGTGTCGGACGTAACGATCAGGTGCGCAGATTTACCCAATAGAAGCTTATCCCATAACGGTGAATGCTGCCTGTATTTGAATGCGAACCCAGGCAAGAATACCCGATCGATAAAACCCTTCAGAACAGCCGGCGTGCTCCCCCACCATATCGGATAAACGAATATCAGGTGATCTGCCCATCGGATCATCTCCTGTGCTTCAAGAAGTTCATTTTCCAGTTCCGTTCGCTTACCGTATCCATGTTGCAGATTCAAGTCAAAGGAGATTGAGCTTAAGTCGATAGTTCGGACTTGAGCTTTGCTGTTCTCTTGAACTCCTTCTGTATATGCTTTGGCCAAGGATGCACAGTAGCTCTGTGCATCCGGATGGCCGTTAATGACAAGCATTTTCGATTTCATTGCTTTTACCTCCCTGGTAATTTCATTGTGATATAATAGTGAAAAAGCAACCTTAGTATATACTGGCAACTAGCTGAATGAAATGATCAACAACGTACTTTTACTTGATAAATCACGCAAAGGGGAGAATTCGGTGATCGATTTGGGAGTTTCTGTTACCATGCTGTATCCAATCATGAAGTCGCTTGTCCATAAGGGCGTGGACACAGATTCGTTTTTCCGGTATGTATCGTTTGACAGCACTGTTCTGACGCAGCAGGATGTGCGTATCCCAACAATGGAGTTAGAGAGATTGACAAACGCGGCGGCGGTCTATACACAGGATGATTATTTCGGATTGCAGATGGGCGAGTTTACGGAATTTGCCGATTTGGGCGTGCTCGGATACGTCATGATGCATTGTAATAACATAGAAGCTGCACTTAAGTCGTTTCAGACTTACAATGAAGTGTTATGCAGCGGATTCAATCTGGATTGGAAGATCGTAGATGAAGATGTGAGAATACGCATGTTTACCCAATCTAACTGGAATTTTCCCCGCCATTGTGCAGAGGGGATGGCTACTTCGCTCTACCGTCTGATCGGAATTCTGTGTAATCGAACGGTTCCGTTGCATGAAGTCAGGTTTATGCATGAGTCACCGGGGGGAATACATCCATATGAAACTGTGTTCGGAGTGATTCCCACATTTGGAGACAATTCCACAATGCTGTGTATGAGTAAGGACTTGTTGGAGAATCCGGTTCTGTATTCCGATACAAGGTTGTTATTCGTATTCGAAACGATTGCCAAAGAAGCCATTGAGAAGTTACAAGTGACAGGATCGTTCTCTGATGAAGTATTACGATGGTTGGAACACTGTCTTCCCACCCATTATCCGACCTTACGGCAAACTGCGGAACACTTTCAAATGAGTGTGAGAACGTTACAACTTCGTTTGAAAGAGGAGAAAACTTCTTATAACGAATTGTCTATTCGTGTGCGAAAGCAATTGTCCATCGGTTATTTGGAACAATTGCATATCTCTATAGGTGAAATTGCATATGCTCTCCATTTCTCGGAACCGAGCGCATTCAGCAACGCCTTCAAGAAATGGACGGGGGTAACGCCGTTACAGTATAGGGATAACCTGAAATGCGAAACTGTAGATACAGGGTCATTTCGGGGTTCTACCAACAAAACGCGGAAAACATACGCTAAGAGAATTTTGGAATGAAAAAAGCCGATTTTCCCTATAGTTTAAAGTTTCCAACGTAAACAACGATAGGACTTTACTTGGAGGAGGGGCTTGCCTGCTGAAACACTTGCTTCAGTCTTTCAGGACTAATCATACTCACAGAGGCTCCAAGTCAATCTTATCTATGACTACATATAAACAAAGGTTAACGGTGCACCATATCAATACTTTTGATCGGGTACTATATAAGCCCTTTAATGGGATAATTAAAATTTGATCTCAATCCAAAAATCACTTAATTCTTCTTCAACTCACGCGTTAGCGTAAGTACATTAATTCACAATCTTATTCTCCAGACCGTGACATTTAAAGTTATAATTAGGGTTTTTCCTAGCTCATCTTTCTGAAGTTCATACATCGCTATTATTAATCTGAATGTATAATTCCTAGGACTTTTATCCTCTTCCAAAACGGAAATTTACACCTATATAATCTAAAATATAACATGGATTATAATGGTAATTGAATGACGGATGAGAAATGTAAGGTAAAAGAAATATATGACTCTGTCATAAATGTAGATACAGCCCTAAAATATGGAAGCTATTTCTTCTTAAGTCACATCCGATTAAGAGAAGTATGGAAGTCTAGTAAATTGGTTGTTTCGTTTTCCATGTGGGCGGTATCTTTTCTTTGTTTGGGAGGTGGACAGTGGCCAATTTAAAAGTGAACCTTTCAGAAGTGCAAAGCTTTGTGGAAGAACAAAAAAAGGAGATGAACGCTCTTCGTTTAGGATTAAGCGAGGTCGAGTCGAATATTAATCAAATTATCGAGATGGAGACGT
>NZ_JALKEV010000028.1 GCF_023017105.1 Halalkalibacter sp. APA_J-10(15)
GCATAAACGCTATCATCCGGTATTAGCACCGATTTCTCGATGTTATCCCAATCTACAGGGCAGGTTGCCCACGTGTTACTCACCCGTTCGCCGCTAACTTCAAAGGAGAACAAGTTCTCCCTAAAGTTCGCTCGACTTGCATGTATTAGGCACGCCGCCAGCGTTCGTCCTGAG
The DNA here is from genome assembly GCF_023017105.1 of Halalkalibacter sp. APA_J-10(15). Classification (GTDB taxonomy): domain Bacteria; phylum Bacillota; class Bacilli; order Bacillales; family Bacillaceae_D; genus Halalkalibacter. The sequence continues at coordinate 175 of NZ_JALKEV010000028.1, forward strand.
CCAGGATCAAACTCTCCATAAAAGTTGAGTTGAATTAGCTCATATACTTCATAAAACATTGACGAGATTCCTTGTTGCTCACGCAACAATTGTCTCTTTTTCGCTTGGCTTTTGTTCAGTTTTCAAAGAACTTTTCCTCATCGCCCTAAAGCGACTTTTTAAGTTTAAATCCTCATTCAATTATAGTCAAGTGTTTTTTTGGTGGGCCTGAGTGGACTCGAACCACCGACCTCACGCTTATCAGGCGTGCGCTCTAACCAGCTGAGCTACAGGCCCTAAAAAAGGCATAAAAAAAGCACCTAACCAATATTTGATTATTGGAGCGGGTGATGAGAATCGAACTCACGACATCAGCTTGGAAGGCTGAGGTTTTACCACTAAACTACACCCGCAAATTATAACAAACTAATAATGACGACAAATCTTATAATACACTATTTATACAAAAATAGCAACCTTTTTTTCATGGTCGGGAAGACAGGATTTGAACCTGCGACCCCTTGGTCCCAAACCAAGTGCTCTACCAAGCTGAGCTACTTCCCGATAATATGGCACGCCCTGAGAGATTCGAACTCCCGACCTTTTGGTTCGAAGCCAAACACTCTATCCAGCTGAGCTAAGGGCGCACGTAAAATTCTTAGTATATCCAATGGTTATTAAATTGGTGCGGTTGAGAGGACTCGAACCTCCACGGGGTCAACCCCCACTAGGCCCTCAACCTAGCGCGTCTGCCATTCCGCCACAACCGCATTAACACCATTATTCTTTTAACTTCCAAGTGCGGGTGAAGGGAGTCGAACCCCCACGTCATAAGACACTAGATCCTAAGTCTAGCGCGTCTGCCAATTCCGCCACACCCGCGAAATTAGTGGCGGTCCGGACGGGACTCGAACCCGCGACCTCCTGCGTGACAGGCAGGCATTCTAACCAACTGAACTACCGGACCACTAATGGTGGAGGATGACGGGATCGAACCGCCGACCCCCTGCTTGTAAGGCAGGTGCTCTCCCAGCTGAGCTAATCCTCCATATAAGAATTCTAAACTTCACTATGAAAATATGACCCGTACGGGATTCGAACCCGTGTTACCGCCGTGAAAGGGCGGTGTCTTAACCGCTTGACCAACGGGCCAAAAAATGGCGGAGAAGGAGGGATTTGAACCCTCGCGCCGCGCAAACGACCTACACCCTTAGCAGGGGCGCCCCTTCAGCCACTTGGGTACTTCTCCATGGCTCCACAGGTAGGATTCGAACCTACGACCGATCGGTTAACAGCCGATAGCTCTACCACTGAGCTACTGTGGAATATATCAACGAATGTCGACTTAAAGTATTATAAACAGTCACCTTTAACATATCAACTAAAAAAGCACTTATTTCAGCGACTTCTATAATATATCATAATACAACTTCATCTATCAATACTATTTCAAGATTTTTTTTGCAATTTCCCTCGGCATTTCCCACAGACGAATTTGGACGTATCAATCCTTCTTTTCCTAACAAATTCCAAAGAACAACCTAGACATTGATAAACATGCGTAGCTTTGTGTTCTCTCTTCATCCCTGGAATCATATCACAATAGCGCGGGGCCCCAACCTTTTTCATTAAGCTTTTGAATTCACAGTCTTGATGCTTGTATCCTTTGCCTTCTATATGTAAATGATAGTGGCAAAGCTCATGCTTAATAATACCGACAAGTCCTTCATAACCGAAATGTAGAACTTGTTTAGGATTAATTTCAATATGATGAGAATGCAACAAATACCTTCCTCCTGTTGTACGAAGCCTATTATTATACAATGCACGATGCTGGAACGGCCTATTAAAGTACGTTAACGATATTTCTTCTACTAATTTTTGGAGGCTGTTTTCATTTAACCACTTCATATGCTTATCCATATTTCCACTACCTTTCAACATTGACAACCTCCCTGACATATACTAATAAAAACCGAGATGCTAAGGAGTTGATCCTCATGCCTAACTGGCTGAGACAACAATTAAGGCGAGCCTATTTACGCAAAGATCGTACTCAAATAAAGATTTTAAATCAATGTTGGTTTTATTACAAAGAAAAAATACGTACATCCATCAAGTCAAGCCTATGACCATATGAAAAAGCCTGCCTCGATCTAGACAGGCTTTCCCTATTACAATCATTGCTTGTCAGGTTCTTTCATTGTTAAAGCAATCCTTCCCTTCCCAATATCTACTTGATCAACCCAAACCGTTACAATTTCTCCTACTGATACAACCTCTAATGGATGTTTCACAAAGCGATTTGTCAACTTCGAAATATGTACTAATCCATCCTGCTTCACACCTATGTCAACAAAAGCACCAAAATCAACAACATTTCGAACAGTTCCTTGCAATTCCATGCCTGCCATTAAATCCTCCATTTGCAAAACACCTTGCTTCAGTAAAGGCTTAGCAACTTCATCACGCGGATCACGCGCAGGTCGAATAAGTGATTCAACAATATCACGCAAAGTGGGAACACCAATCCCCATCTCTTGGGTAGCCTGTTTCAAATCAATATTTTGCAAATTAAGCTTCACTTTTTCACTACCAATATCATCAGCCTTAGCGCCGACTCGCATAAGCAACTCTTGAGCTTCCTTATAACTCTCTGGGTGAATAGCCGTAGCATCTAACGGCTGTGTCCCATCAATAATACGCAGAAAACCGATCGCTTGCTCATACGTCTTCGCACCTAGACGCGGAACTTTCTTTAACTGCTTCCGATCCGTAAATCTCCCCTGCTCTTCACGCTGTTTAATAATGTTTGTCGCTACAGACTTCGAAAGTCCTGCTACATATTGTAAAAGAGCAACCGATGCTGTATTCACATTAACACCCACTTGGTTAACAACCGTTTCAACAACGAATGTCAAAGATTCAGACAAACTCTTTTGCGAGACATCATGTTGATATTGACCAACACCCACCGACTTCGGATCAATCTTCACTAGTTCTGCTAGAGGATCTTGTAGTCTTCGCGCAATTGATACTGCACTTCTTTCTTCAACTTTCAGATGTGGAAATTCCTCTCTCCCTAAGTCCGATGCCGAATAAACACTCGCACCCGCTTCATTAACAATAAGATAATAGATTTCACGGTCGATCTCTTTCATCGTATCAGCGACAAACTGTTCTGTTTCCCTTGATGCCGTTCCATTTCCTATCGCAACCATAGTTACCGAATGCTTCTCAATTAACTCTTTTACGACAGCCGACGCTTTCTCTACTTCATTTCTCGGTGGAGTAGGATAGACAACTGCTATATCCAGCACTTTTCCTGTATGATCTACGACAGCCAACTTACAACCTGTACGATAAGCTGGATCAACCCCTAGTACAACCTTATCCTTCATTGGTGGCTGCAACAATAAATGCCTTAAATTCTCGGAAAAAATATGGATCGCTTGTGCCTCAGCCTTTTCTGTGAGCTCATTTCGAATTTCTCGTTCAATGGAAGGGGTTATTAAACGTTTATATGCATCTTCAATTGCATCTGAGACCAGATTTTCTACGAACGAATGCTGAGTGATAAACTTCCTTTTCATTTGTTGGAGCACCCGTTCATTAGGAAAGAGCAATGACACCCGCAGAATCCCTTCCTTCTCTCCACGATTCATCGCCAAAATACGGTGTGGTACGATCGCTCTTATCGCTTCATCGTATTCATAGTACATTTCAAATACACTTTTCTCATCAAGAGATTGATCTTTCACAGACGCTTGGATTTTCCCTTCAGAAAAACCTCGATGACGAATCCACTTCCTCAAGTCAGCATCATCAGACACCCATTCTGCTATAATGTCTTGTGCGCCTTGTATAACTTCTTCAATCGTCGTCACTTCTTTTTCTTCGTTTATGTAGGCGTTCGATTCACTTTCTATGTCACCTGATTTCGGCAAGGAAAACAACCACTCCGCAAATGGTTCTAACCCTTTTTCTTTCGCTACCGTCGCTCTAGTACGACGCTTTTGCTTATACGGTCGATATAAATCCTCTATTTCTTGCAGCTTTTTTGCTGATTCAATTTGTACACGTAATTCATCCGTTAACTTCCCTTGCTCTTCAATTAAGCGCACTACCTCTTCTTGCCTTTTCAATAATTGATTCTCATATTCCCATTTCTCAACAATGTCACGAATTTGAACCTCATCAAGCCCACCTGTCATCTCTTTTCGGTAACGCGCGATAAAAGGAACCGTATTTCCTTCTCCTACTAACTCAATGAGCTGAGTCACATATTGTTCTTTAGTATTTGATTCCTGAGCTAATTTAGCAATTATTTGCATTTTCTTTTCTTCATTCATAGAAGCACCTCTTTATACATATATTATCCATATCATATCACAACTGATGATTTTCAAGCTTTAACCTCCATCACGAAAGGTCATATGAGTTTTATATTTACACGAAGAAAAAAGCTCATTAGCTTAAGCTAGCTAACAAGCATACACACTACTCAGTTATTCTCCCGACAAGAACCGTCACATCATCATTTATTTGCTCTGTACTATAGTTCAAATAAGGAATAATATCTTCCAATTCTCTTATCGACAACAGTTGCTCCTTATTAAAAGGTGAACTCACTCCATCTGAATACAAGCAAAACACACTATCTTTCTCAAATGGAAAGTAATGTATATTGAACGTACTTTTCCTACCAGATAAATAACCTCTCTTCGGAATAGGTTGAATGAGCTTCCCGTCTGGCAAACATAACATAAAACCAATATTACCGTAATTACAATAGGATATTTCTCTTTTTTCGTAGTGAATCTTAATAATTGTCAAAACCGCACCGCGCTCAAATAACAAGTCCTTGTTACCTTTTTCTGCTATAACATCAACGGGATGATCGTGATAACGGACAATTGCGTCCATAACAATGTTGGCAGACCTTCTAGCGCCTTCACCGCTACCTAAACCATCAATTACTGTACATAGCATATATTCATCTGTATGTAGAACCGTATGTACATCTCCACAACAAGATTTCCCTGGCTTTGATTTTTCTAATGCTACAACCACTGTTTTTCCATCTGTATAATGGTTAATCATTATAAGATCTCCGACGCTTCGATGTTGATCGATTCCTTTAATCTATTCAATGCTTTACGTTGTAAGCGAGACACATGCATTTGAGATATACCAAGTCGCTCACCAGTTTCTTTCTGACTAAGATGCTCATAATACGTCAAGTAGATGATTTGCCGCTCTCTCTCACTTAATACTTTCAATGCATTCTCGAGCATCATCCTTCGATCAGCTTTTTCAAAACCAGACTCTTCTTCGCCTATTAAATCAAGCAACGTCGTTTCTCCACCTTCTTGATCGGCTTCTAACGTACGATCTACTGATAATGCCTGATAACTTTGGCTCATCTCCATCGTTTCAAGTACATCCTCTTCTGAGACACCTAGGTGTTCAGCAATTTCATGAACAAGAGGCGATCGCTGATATTCTGTTGTCAATTCTTCTACGGCATTTTTTATTTTCGGACCCAATTCCTTAATGCGCCGTGGAACATGCACACTCCAAGTCTTATCACGAATAAACCGTTTAATTTCACCGACAATAGTCGGAACTGCAAAAGACTCAAAGCTCTTGCCAAATTCCCCATCAAAGCGCCGCAAAGCTGCCAACAATCCAACCATACCTACTTGAAAAAGATCCTCTTCATGGTCCTTACCTCTGGAAAACTTTCTTGATAATGAATGTACAAGCCCTTTATAGTGCTCAACAATCTTCAACTGGAGATCTCGATCTCCAGTTTGCTGATATTGATCAATCCACCTATATACATCATCATTGCCCTGGTTGCGTTGTATTGATTCGGTCGACATGTTGCTCCACCTCATCTCTGTGAAGAAACTTAGTCATAACTAAAATGACTCCTGTTTGATTACTAATTTCTACTTTATCCATTAATGTGTTAATAAGGAACAAGCCAAGTCCACCTTCCTTCAAATCTGCAACTGGTTGATCTGAATCAACTGGCCTTAAGTGGTCTTTTAAATCAGATAAATTAAAGCTTTGGCCTTTATCCGCAACAGCAACCTCTAATCGGTCAGGCTGTACCGAAAAGGATACATTCATCTTCCCTTCTTCTTCATAAGCATGTGTCACTACATTCGTACATGCCTCAGCAACGGCAATTTTCATATCTTCAATTTCGTCATATGAAAAACCGATACGGTTGGCAATACCTGACACAGTTAGACGGACCACCCCCACATATTCGGGCTTTGCAGGTAACGACATTGTTATTTGATCACACTCATGCTGACTCATTTACACTCGCTCCTTCTTTTCAATAGTCATTACTTCGTCTAGTCCCGTTATTGAAAATAGTCGGTGAATTCGTTCAGATAAACCAACAAGCTTTAAATGACCGTTATGATTATGCATCGCCTTAAACACACCAATAAATATTCCTAAACCAGTACTATCAATATATTCAACGTCTGATAAATCAATAATGATGTCTTGGTCATGGTATTGTGCCAACGGAGCTAAAGATTCCTTTAATTTAGGTGCAGTATAAGCATCGATTTCTCCTGTAAGAAATACATTATGTTCATTTTCTTTTTTTTCAAATCGTACGGATAGGTTCATCGTTTCATAACTCCCTTTCCCTTATATACCTTATATAGTTTCTCCATACCACCACTTACTATTACTTAAACATTTCTTTTTAAAATAATCATCGTAAAATCATCTTTGAGCTCATACTCTTGCCATTTAGACATTTCTTCATACACATGCTGAACCATCTCTTGTGCGGATGCATGCATAGTTTGTCGAAGTAGAGTCACAATTTCCTCCCTTTCAATGAAGCGATCTTGATTTCTTGATTCTGTTACTCCATCTGAAAGCAGTACAACAAAGTCACCGACATTTAAAGACTTTTCGTATTCTTTATATGCCGTCCCACTTGCTAAACCAAGAACCATCCCTTTTGCATACAACTCTTCGAATGCATCATTATTCGCATTATAAAAGAAGCCTGGCTCATGTCCTGCACTCGCATAATAAAATAAATGCTTATTTATATCATAAGATCCGTACATCATCGTAATAAACATATTATCACTTATATTTTGTTCAACAACACGGTTCACATTTTCAAGCATCACACCAGGCTGCTGATTGAGCCGCGATAAACTATCCATAGCATATTTAATCATTGACATACATAATGCTGCCGGCACACCTTTACCAATAATATCAGCGATTGCTACTCCAACTCTATTATTCTCCTCTTGTATAAAATGATAATAATCACCACTCATCTTATTAGCAGCAACACTAATAACACCTATATCAAGTGAGCTTGTTTGCGGTACTCGCTCTGGTAGTAGTGTTTGCTGCATACTCGCAGCGACATCAATTTCAGATTCTAGCTCTAGCTGTCGATCCCTTAAGCTTTGATGCTCACGGTATGCCAAACCATATCCCATCATTACTTCTAGTAACAGGTCAAATGAATCTAGCATCTCGCCTTGCACATTAGGAAACAGCTCAACTAAAACCGATCGATGAACACTAACAAATTCTTCAGGTGATACTTGCTCCTCTAAAAGACGTTTACTAAACTGTTGTGCTTGATAGAGACCTTTCTCACTCTTTTGATGAAGAAATGTTTGAAGGATCTGCAAATATTCTTGCTCTAAGCTAGTTACCTTCTTGTCCACTTTACTCCCCCTGTCACCTTTATTTCATCATTGTATTAACCATTTAATAGTTGTAATCGTTGTACCTTCACCTTCATTTGAATCAATCGTAAACTCGTCCATCAGACGCTTAACACCAGGTAATCCGGCACCCATTCCTCCAGAAGTCGTAAAACCATCCGTCATCACCTGACGTACATCTGGAATTCCGGGACCTCTATCTCTAGCAATTACACGAATCCCATACTTCTTAGCAACCTGACTCTTCTTTTCAACTTTTTGAATGCAAATTTCTCCACGCTTCGCATATAAATATATGTTACGAGCTAACTCTGAGATCGCTGTTGTGATTCGAGCTTGGTCCACACTACCAAAACCAATTTCTTTGGATAATGTCCGGCCAGCTTGCCGAGCCGCAACAATTCCCCACTCATTTTTCACTTCTACACAAGGTTGTTCGTTCATCTTCACTCCTCCAATTCTAGTTGGAGTTTTTCAAGACCTTGCTCTAAATCCAACGCTGTTTTTACATTTTGCAACTTTATCCCCATATCAATTAGGGTTATAGCAACAGCTGGTTGTATTCCGGTCAAAACAACCTTAGCCCCCATTAAACCAGACATATCAACAACATCACCTAACACTTTCGCGATAAATGAGTCAATCATATCAACAGAAGTTAAATCAATGACCACTCCTAATGAGCCTTCATTATGAATTTTATTTAATAAGTCCTCCTGAAACTGCAGCGCAGTTTGGTCATCTAACTCAACTTGAACACTTACTAATAAATAATGACTTAATTTTAATATTGGTATTCTCATAGATTCTGTCCTCCTTTTTAAAGGTCGACTACTTTTTTATTAACGAGCTCGAACGCCGTTTCTATTCCCTTCTTCAATGTACTCTTAGTAGGAAACTCACTAAGGTCTATACCAAGGTTGACAATCGTTTGAGCAATCTCTGGTCGTATTCCAACTAGGATACAGGTTGAACCTACTAAACGAACTGCCTCAGACGCTTGAATAACATGATGAGCAACCATTGTATCTACTACCGGTACTCCCGTAATATCGATTAGAACAACCTGAGAACGATGCTCAATAACCCCTTCTAATAAGTTTTCCATAATAAGCTTTGCCCGTGCTGTATCAATCGTTCCGATTAACGGCATAACGGTTACCCCTTCAAATACAGGGATAAGCGGTGCCGATAATTCTAACAAAGATAGCTTTTGCATTTCGAAGATATTTTCCCACGAACCGCTGTAATCAGAGACCAATTGATTTATGATCCCACTAGTCCATTCTTCAAGCTCATAAAAGACATCCATAAATTCTTCCATATTAGCACTATTAGAAGAGTACACATCAATAATGACTCTACGAAACGCTTGTAACCCTTGTGTGAAATACGCTAACGGCCAACCGCTCTGTATGTATTCATCAGCCAACTCGCTAATTTTCACCTTCGCTTCTGCTGAACCCAAGTTAACCATACTCACGATGTAATTCATAAACGTTTGATTTGTATTTTCATAGACTGAATCTGAGATAGAATCTAAATAATTCTCCTCTCTTATCGCCTTTAATTGTCCATCCCACTTTTCAAGTATTTCTTCACGCTTTCTTGAAACAAACGATACTAAATAAGGTTGCATACATCCATTCCCCTCTCATTTCAATAATCATATTATTTCATGAGACCGGTTTCGTTGCAAAGATTTTTGCGTTTTACATTTTTGTTACATTCGTTTTACTTATCTCATTTCCGGGTAATTACTTATAAGTCCACATTTAGGATTTATAGAATTTATAAGGTATGATTACGCAAAAAAACCCCGCATAGCGGAGCTTGCCGTTCGATTTAAAAATCAATAAGGCCTAAACTGATGAACAAGGCTTCATTGACTCGATTCATCATATCATCATCTAGATGCGTAATCTTATCTGTTAATCGTTGTTTATCAATTGTACGTATTTGTTCAAGCAAGATAACCGAATCTCGATCAAATCCATAACGCTTTGCATTAATTTCAACATGTGTCGGTAGCTTCGCCTTTTGAATTTGTGCTGTAATCGCTGCTACGATCACCGTAGGACTAAAACGATTTCCAATATCATTTTGGATAATAAGGACAGGCCTAACCCCTCCTTGCTCAGATCCTACAACAGGAGAAAGATCAGCAAAATATACATCACCTCGTTTGACCATCAAAGGCTACACCCCGCTCACTAAGCGATCGAGGGTATTCTCTGCTTCCTCCTCGGCAAGAAAAGATTCTGAAGCGATATTTAAGTTAATCTTCGCCATTTCCATATAACCTTGCTGCATCGTCTCACGGATTTGACGTTTCTTCCGCTCACGAAGGTACATCTTAGTTGCTTGTGAAATAAACTCACTACGATCGACATTCTCTTGCTTGATCATACCGTCCACCTCGTTCAACAAATGTTGTGGCAAATTAATAACAATCCGCTCTGTACTCTGCTCTGACACAAACATCCACCCCCAGCATCCACCATTACACGAACTAGCTTATAGCCTATTTATCTCCAAAATTAATCATACCATTTGCCAATACCATTTGCAAAGTCAATTCAAATTAATTTATATAAACTCTTGGAACTCGCATACCAATCATACAAACAATTTCATAATTAATTGTCTCAAGCCTTTCGGCAACTTCATCAACTGAAATGGACGCATTATGGTCTTGACCAATTAATGTCACAACAGTTCCAACCTCAATTGACTCTTTAAGATGAATCATACATTGATCCATGCATATACGTCCAACTAAAGGGACACGCTCCCCATTCACAAGCACTTCCCCACTGTTTGTACTATTCTTTCTAATCCAGCCATCTGCATAACCAATTGGTATGGTCCCAATCCATTCGTCCGCTTCTGTTTGATAGGTCGCCCCATAACTTATTGCTTCGCCTGCAGGAAGCTTTTTAACATGCGTTAATCGACTTTTAAGCATAAATGCTGGCTTTAATTCGATAGGTAGTTCTCCTTGTATTTCTAATGATGGTGTTAATCCATATAAAGATATACCAAATCTGAACATGTTAAATGTATGATCCGGAAAGCGCATTCCCGCTGCACTATTACCACTATGAATAAGGGGTATATGGACACCCAGCTCCTTCATCCATGTTAACACATTGAGAAAACGCTTATGTTGCGTTTCATAATAGTCGGTATTTATTTCATCTGCAGTTGCAAAGTGGGTGAATATCCCTTCTAATTCCATGTTCGTGTGTTTTGAAATAAACGAAACGATCGGAAGGAGTTCAGACTTTAAACGCACACCAATCCGTCCCATACCAGTATCCACTTTTATATGAATGAATAATTTCTGATCAGCATCAGCATCAATATAATGCTCTGCCTCATACAACCATTCTATTTGAAAGACCGTAACGGTGATTCGATAACGAATCGCAATTGCCACATCCTCAGGTCTAATACGTCCCATTACGAGAATTGGTGCTCCAATCCCGGCATCCCTTAATTCAATTGCTTCATCTAATAAAGCAACAGCCAAATATGCTGCCCCACTCTCAAGTACTGCTTTTGCCACTTCAATAGCCCCATGACCGTACCCATTCGCCTTCACAACTGCCATAACCTCTACATCTCGTCCAAGATTATGATAGAGATTACAGACCGACTTCATATTATGACGAATAGCGCGAAGATCGATTTCTGCCCATGTATCTCTATAAAATTCCTTACTCATCCTATGATCCTCCAATAAAAACTCCACTCATATCTAAACAAATGTCTAGTCTCTCTATTTTACCATAATTCTATAATTACATTACAATCAAACCTTTATTTAATGACAAAATGGTCTTATCCCTTTCATGAAACAATCAGCATTAACATTCGTTCATAACAATCCTCTCTTTTTTAAAAAAGAGACTCAGCATTCCGCCGAGTCTCAATCCTTACTTTTCTTCCGTCCCATAAACAGAGCTCGCAATTGCGATCATATCATCTGCCTCCAAATGTTCAGATGCCATAAAGAAATCAACACCATTGTATGTCCAAGTCAAGGATTCATTTGTCATCACACCAATTGTAAAGCCGAGGTCAACTGGCTCTCCTTGACCACTCATATTCATTGGGGTAGAAGCTGGGACGACTCGACTCTGTTCCTGAATAATCGTAAACGGCTTTTCTCCACTATATTCTAAAACAACTCGTTCCTCACCTTCTGTTCCAATACTCTTGGAGGAAGCTAACTGTGTGCCATCTGGTGTAAATAAAGGATAGTGAACAGCCATCGATTCAGTTGGTTCAGCCATCGCAGGTTCATCACCCATTTGCGCTCCATTCATATTTCTCTCTGTATCAAAATCGCCATCATTAAAGGAGGCATTCCACTCAAAGCTCGTAAATTGCAACGTAACCAACACCTCTAGATCAGTGTTCATCACCTTTACTTCAACCGGTTCTAAATCTTTCTTGTTCAACTTAATTTCCTGCGTATGCAAATTTTTATTTTGATAATTCGTATTCGTTTGGAATACATAATGATCCTCATCCGCCTGGAAGGAACGCTCTGGGTCCATTAAAATATCTTGAATAAGCGATTCGTATAAATAAACTTGACTACCGTTTGTCGGCCAATCACTTTGGAAACGGAAGCTTTTATTCAAGGCGGGCGTTAACACAAACACTCCATCATCATTTCGTAAAATAATTTGACTTTGATCCTTGTTCTCATTTTCTAAAGCTACTCGATACTGACTGTCTGATTGATGCCAAACCTCAACTCCGTATTGTTGCTGCTCCTGTCCAGTTTCCAAAGTCATTGTTGCTTCCAACTTATACCCAGTCATATCAGAATGTTTCTTTTCTAAATCTGTCATAATGTCTTCCTGTGTTTTTTCACCACAACCTGCAAGAATTATGGCGAGTAACAAGCCTGTTGTAACAAACCACACTACTTTTCTCATGCCTTCACCCCTTTGTCTCATTTGAAAGAAGATCAAATGCATTCATCACGTCATTACTTGCTGCTTTTCGTCTACCATAATGTGCATGACTGGGAATGCACTGTGTAGATACTGCACTATTGTCGATGATTAGACGCTGAATGACTCTCCTCTTCTATTCGCACTACAACTATATGAGACAACCTTAGGCAATATGCAGACTAGCTTTACAAGCTTTCAATAATAACCTGAGCAATCGCGTAGGAACGGCTATGTGAAATAGAAAGATGAAGGCGAGCCTCTACTCCCTCTACTTCCATTACAGGTTTACCTGATTCTTCACTCATAATCGTTATGTCATGCCAGCTATATTGCTTCGAAATGCCAGTTCCGGCCGCTTTAACAAATGCTTCCTTCGCCGCAAAGCGGCCAGCTAAAAATTCTAACTGTCGCCTGTCTTTTAGCGTTTGATAATAGTAATGCTCTTTTTCAGTTAAAATTTTCGTAGCAAACTTAGACTTTCGATTGACTATTTCTTCGATTCGTTCTATTTCAACAATATCAATCCCAATTCCTTTAATCATCGTTTCCCTCATTTCCACTTTATGAATGTTCACCATCCATTCACATAGTCTATAGTAAGGAATTATGCCGATTCTCTGCTATAATAGCAAATAGAAAGGAGATGAGTTATGTTTATTCGTCATGAGAGCTTCTACTCTTTTAGAAAGAACTATCCAGTCATTACAACGCTAGCAGCCATACACTTAATTTTATTTATTTGGATGAATTTTTTACCTTTTGGACAATCGATTCAATACTTTGGAGTAGGTTTTAATTTAGCTGTCGCAAACGGGGAGTATTGGCGACTTGTCACACCAATCTTTTTACATTTGGGGCTATCACATGTTATATTCAACACATTTTCATTAGTTATTTTCGGACCAGCCGCTGAGAAAATGCTAGGCTCCGTTAAATTCCTCATTTTTTACTTATTAACGGGCATCATAGCTAATATAGCGACCTTCTTTTTGGAACAACCTTTTTACCAGCACTTAGGTGCATCAGGTGCTATATACGGGTTACTTGGACTCTATTTATACATCGTCCTTAACCGTAAAGATTTAATGGATCGTAACAGCGGACAGATTGTGGTGACGATACTAATTATTGGACTGATTATGACTTTTGCTTATTCAAATATTAATATACTCGCCCACTTATTCGGCTTAATTTCAGGTGCAGCTATCGCTCCTCTCTTCTTAGTCGGAGTGAAGCCTTATTACATGCAAAGAGCAACGCACACAGAGCCTAGTGAGCCTGTCTTTAATCCAAACAGGTGGCAGCAACGAGCAAAGAAAAAACAATTAATGATTCGAATCGCTTGGATCGCTTTAGCTGTACTTATTATAATCGGTATTTTCTCACGTCTTTTCTAAGATCATTAAAAAGAAGTAGGATGGTCGATTTAGAACCTGTATCATCCTACCTCCACTCTCTCCATATAAATTTCTTTTCGTGTAACAAATCATATACTTCAATTACCGTAGGCTTACGACCAAATTTATATTTACAATAAATACTAACAAAAATACAAAATTCCTCAAAGACGGGTTCCGTCACGCCAACCATCATTTTTTGAATAGCAAAAGATGATGTCTCTTGACTACCCTCAATAAAAAGCATTGTTTCACTATCAATCTTTTTCAACTCAGCACTCATTTTATTTACTAAAAACCATTTTAATAAATGATCCGTTAATGGTACGAGCACCAGATAAAAGTGCCTTTCAGAATAAAATGTGGACTTTTTCAAGTCTTCCCATTCTACTGATACTTTTTTCAAAAACTCAAACGTCGTAACCGAAGTGCTCGAGCAATGAAATACAATACGGTTCACACTAGACTGAACCTTATTGTGCCAACTTATCTGATTATGTATGCTTCCTTCACTGTTCATGAAAGGGTTCTTAATCAATTTTCCGTATGTCGCATGCGATCTCATCGGTGTTCATCTCCTACCTTTTTGCTGATAGTGAGCACATTCATTTTTATACGCGCATTGGCTTTCACAATCACCAATCGCTTGATAGATCGAACACCATGACCGTTTAGCATAACAGATTGGAATTTCTTGCTCACTTGCTTTTTTCTTTAGCACACTTGATAAATTATGGTTAATAAAGTCCGTCAGCACAAGTATCAAATCAACATGAGCTGGAATTCTTCTTTTCACCATCTGCACTTTGCGTCCACTTAAATGAATGATTTCATCAAACCCTAGCTGTTCAAGTTTCTTCGGAATCGAACCAAGACGATCTGCACCTACTATTAATAATGAAGACATTTCACCCTCCCCTTTCAATTGATAACAATTATCATTATCATAATATTAATTGATATAGCTTCTCATTGTCAACACCTTCACGATATTTTTAGGAACAGTTAGAATATATATTCTCATTTAATAGGTTATATTAATAGCTAGTCAATCACTCCATTTTCTTGTAAAGTTAGTATATACTAAAGGAGGTGCTGATGCTATATGGTAGCAAATATGACAGAGGATCAATTACTTGTATTGATCATAAAGTATTTAAAAGAGGCTAAAAAAAGTGCATTCCAACAAATACTTGATGAGCTCCATCCATATGATGTCGCTCAATTATATAAAGGTTTACCTGAGAAGCACCATCATAAATTTATTACGTTTCTTACACCTGATCAAATTGCCGATCTTATTCAAGAATTAGACCATGACATGCAGGTTGAGATTTTACATAAGCTCGGTATAGAACGTTCCTCTAAAGTTATGGACTTAATGGACAATGATGACCTTGCTGATTTATTAAATGAACTATCAATTGACAAAATCCAAGAATTCCTTGATGTGATGAAAAAAGAGGATTCACAACACATACAGTCTTTAATGAGTTATCCTGCTGATACTGCTGGTGGACTAATGACCAATCAATTTGTCTGGATACATGCCGACCAGACGGTAAGACAAGCTGTCGATAAACTAAAGGAATATGCCCATTTTTCCGAGAACATCTATTACTTATATGTGATTAATGAAGAAAAGCAGTTAGTTGGAGTTGTTTCTTATCGAGATTTACTTATCGCTGATATGCACGAAGTCATTGAGGATTTAATGTTCAATCGTGTAGTATCTGTTCATGTAGATGATGATCAAGAAGAAGTTGCCCAAACGATTGAACGCTATGATTTCATCGCTGTTCCAGTGGTAGATAACCGAAATAAATTATTAGGTATCATTACCGTCGATGACGCCATTGATGTATTTATTAAAGAAGCGAACGAAGATATTGAGAAGTTATCTGCTTCCGGTAAAGATATCGATTTCCATACAAAGGCTACAACTGCTGCAGTACGGCGATTACCTTGGCTTGTATTGTTATTATTTATTGGTCTTGTTTCCGGAAGCATTATTAGTGGTTTTGAAGCAACACTTGAACAAGTAGTAGCACTTATTTTCTTTATGCCAATGATTGCCGGAATGACTGGAAACACAGGAACTCAATCACTAGCCGTCGTCGTTCGTGGGATTGTGACGACAAACGTCGACCGAAAAACAACATTTAAACTTATCTTACGTGAGCTTCGTGTCGGTATTATTATTGGGGTCGCTTGCGGTGTGCTTATATCTCTAATCGCTTTTCTTTGGCAGGATCAGAACATTTACTTAGGTCTTGTTGTCGGTGCTTCATTACTTGTGACGCTGATCGTCGGAACATTAGCAGGAACAATCATTCCTCTATTATTGTATCGATTCGGAGTAGACCCGGCGGTAGCATCCGGCCCTTTAATTACTACATTAAATGATATTTTCTCATTGATGATTTATTTTGGTATTGCGACGGCGTTCTTACATAAGCTTGTCGGTTTATAAATAGACGTCATACATTTCCCTGGAAATATGTAAAAGGATTAAAAGTTTTGTCGGTACAGAGAGAATGTCTCTTCACCATATAGCCATCTTTAGGTTAATGTAGAGATTTATATCTTTAAAAAAGAAAAAAGCTGGGGCAAAAGCGAGCAACGATTGAAGCCATTGCTACTCA
The DNA here is from genome assembly GCF_023017105.1 of Halalkalibacter sp. APA_J-10(15). Lineage (GTDB taxonomy): Bacteria > Bacillota > Bacilli > Bacillales > Bacillaceae_D > Halalkalibacter. The sequence goes on from NZ_JALKEV010000028.1 coordinate 16,911, forward strand.
AATTAAAGGCACTGAACTTTTTCAGTGCCTTCTGTTCATACTCCTTTTAATTTGTCTTTAAAGGAGCCGCTTTTCTTTTCTTCTCACTAATTGACAAAATAGCCGCCTAATGTCCAATACAAAATACCATATAAAACGGTCAGACCCGCAATTATTGCAAAAAGCTTTTTATTCGATAGTTTCATAAAAATCACCTTTTCAATTTCCTTAAAACGATTATACAGCATTTTACGCTACGTAAGATTGACTATTTATCAACTTTTATTGCTTAGTGGAGAAACAGTAATCCCCTCTTGCTCTAGCACATATCGCAACCGCCTTCCAAGCTGTACGGCCTGTTCATTATCACCATGTATACAGACCGTGTCCGCTTCCATTGATACCCAATTACCATCAATTGACTGAACTCTATTCCCCTTCAATATCGTCAATACTTGCGCTACCGCCACTTCCTCATCATGAATAATTGCTCTTTCACCGAAGTGACGAGGGGTAAGTGTCCCATTGTCTTGATACGTACGATCAGCGAATACTTCATTTGCAACTTTCAAATTCTTAGCTCGACCAGCTGCTATCAATTCACTTCCTGCAAGACCGTATAAAATGAGCGAAGAATCACAATCTACGACTGCTTGTGCAATCGCATCTGCAACTCCCCGATTAATCGCAGCTTCATTATACAACGCTCCATGTGGCTTTACATGCTTTAATGGCACATGAAACAACTGACAAAACCCCTTAAGTGCACTCACTTGATACACAATCATATGATAGATATCCTCAGGTGTCGTTTGAATCGATCGTCGTCCAAAACCGATCAAATCTTGATAACCAGGATGCGCACCAATTTCTAAACCTTGCTCAGCAGCCAGCTTAACCGTTTGCGCCATCGTATTATGGTCTCCTGCATGGTAACCACATGCAATATTTACAGATGTCACTTCTTTCATTAATAAACGATCATTCCCAATTTTATAAACACCAAAGCTCTCACCTATATCGCCGTTCAAATCAACTGTTAACACTTCCTACTCCCCCCCTCCTACCCATTTTGCATAAATGCTTGCTTTTAGCTTCTCTAAATTTGCTTGTCTTTTTCTAAATAAATAGCCAGCTGAATTCATGTCAATCTCTTCAAAAAGAAGCAAATCGCCTGCTTTCATTTGAGCGATTTTTGATCGATCAACCGCTGCTACCTGCCCAATAATAGGATATCCACCAACCGTTTGACTATCAGCCATTAATATAATCGGCATTCCATCTCCAGGTACTTGAATCGTACCAAATGATACAGGCTCTGATAACATTTGCTGTTGTTTTTTTAATGTTAAAGGACTTCCATTAAGACGATAACCCATACGATCCGCTTCAGTCGTGACTGTGTATGAGCTATTCCATAGGAGCTGGACACTTTCTAGCGAAAATGAGTCATAATGTCTTCCACGAATCACGCGAATACAATTCGAATTAGTATTATTGCACAAGTGAGATGAGACGCTCCATTGTGCAACCATTCGTTTCTGACTAGTGAGTAACGTATAAAGACCTTCAGATCGTCTATTCCGTTGTTTACATATTAAGCGGTCTCCTTTTTTTAAAGGTCGTCCATTAAGCCCTCCAATTCCAGCTCTTAAATATGTACTGTAGCTATTCATAACCTTCTTTATTTGCAACCCTCCCGCAAAGGCAATGTAAGAGCGACAGCCATCTTTGATTTGATGAAAGGAAAGTTCATCTCCTCTTTTCGCCAGAATCGGCCGATTTAAAGGGACATGAGTTCCATTTAATTTCGGAGAAAGGTCTCCACCGGTGATGGCGAACATTGTCGTCTCATGAAACTGCATAGTTGGTCCAGTCATTGTTACTTCCAAAGCAGCCTCATTCTCATCGTTACCTACAAGGACATTAGCTATTTGTATAGCATTTATGTCCATTGCGCCTCCTATACTAACTCCCGCTTTTTGAAATCCAAATCTTCCAGTATCCTGAACAGTTGTCAAAAGACCAGCCTTCACAATTTCAATGGTCATATTCACCCTCCTCATCTAACCAAATTTGACTTTCATCAATTGGTACAAATTGAACATGATCACCTAATTGTAATAATGTGACTGGATTTCTTTCGCTATGAAATAACGTCCTAGGAGTTCGGCCAATTATGTGCCAACCACCAGGAGATTCGATTGGATAAATCCCCGTTTGGGTTCCCCCAATTGCCACAGAACCGGGAGCAATCCTTAACCGCGGTTGATCTTTTCGTGGTGTGGCAAGCCTCTGATCAAGCTTTCCTAAATATGGAAAACCCGGAGTGAAGCCAATCATATAAACCGTATATATGCGATCTGAATGAAGTGAGATCACTTCAGCAGGTGTTAGCTTATGATAATCCGCTAACTCAACTAAATCTAGTCCAGACTCTCCACCATAAACGACAGGGATTTTGACTAATCTTCCCTTTGTTTGTCGACTTAATTTCCCCTGTAAACATCGCTTTATTTCTTGAATAATGAAGTCCAATGGGCTTTCTAATACGACGTTCAAAGGATTTACATAGACCATAACACATGTATATGACGGTACAACTTCGATAAGCCATTCAAAGGAATTAGCTTCTATTAATGATGTTACCGCTTTCGCCTTTGCATGAGTTTCTTGGTTTAATGTCGATCCTACCTTAATTAACACTGCTGACTCGTGTACTTTTTCAATTGATGTGTATAACGAGGCTTTCATTCCGTTCCCCTCCCCATTATTACAAATATAAGAAAAACTGACGAGCAGTCTTTTCTTAATTCCGTTGTTCTGAGCCGTTGCAAAGGGTTGAGCGTTTATGAAAATGCGGTTTTACATAAATGCGTGTAACGAGCGAGGCAACGACTCCTGCGAATCAAGCTACTTCCCTCCTAGATGAAACGTCTAAGAATTTTATACTTTTTTACCTTTTGAAAATAGTCTTAGAAGTTCCTACACCTCCTAAGACAATACCACTGAAAAGCTATCTTAAACTGAAAAAAGTTTGGTTTTTAACTTTTTCGATGTCCTTTAACCCTTTTTTTCTACATATCGAGATAATTCTAAAATCATTGCACCCATCCTCTCAAATTCTGGATATACAATTCGAGTAACACCTTCCTCTTCCAAAGCCTCAGCCGTCACTTTTCCGACAGCAACTGCGATAACCTTCTCATTTAATGTCGCTACAAGCCAATTTGCGTACTGATTTTCATGCAAATAATGAAAGAAAGAGCGAACTTGGATCGCAGATGTGAAACAAATTGCATCTATCTCTCCTTTCTTAAGTTCTGTTACCAATCGATCTAGTGTCTCCTTTTCAGGTTGAACATGTTGATAGGGTAGCATTTCAATTACAGTAGCCCCATCTTTTTGCAAGAACTCAATTAGACTTGGCACATTTTCTCCATGTAGCTGGACAAGCACTCGCTTTCCAGCAAATGGTATACCGTTTAATTGTTCAATGAGTCCAGCAACCGTACCGTCTTCATCTTTCACATCAGGCTTCAATCCTAGTTTCGATAATACAGCAAATGTTTTGTAGCCTCTTGTTGCCACATTTGCCTTATTAAGCTGAATCATAAAATCTTCTTTCAATGAAAGTTCTTCTGCAATATCGATAAGTGCTTGTGTACCTATACCCGTTGTGAAAATCGCCCAATCAAACCCTTGTTGAATAGTTTCCTTTAGGATAGGCTTCACTTCATCATCAGCTTGAAAAACAGTTCCCTGTAATGAACGTACAAGAGGAACTCCGCCTTGCTTTTCTACTAGTACACTCATTTCTTCTGTTTTCCGCGAAGCAGCCAATACGACCTTCTTGCCTGATAAACCCTTTTTCAATGAAATCATCCTCTCCAATTGCTGTTGATCCTATTATAACCTAAAGCATATAGCAACTTTAACGAATTTAATTAAACGTTTATTTAATTGGAAATATTTCAACATAAAATTCAAGATGCAACCTTTCTTGTTTCACATAGCCATAAGACATTCAAATACACTTGACTTCCAAGACTATCTCTTAAGTAACTATCCGCCGGTAGAACCGGCGGTTTTAATTTCGCCCTATAAGGGCACTTTACTGACTGCCCCCTAAAGGGGACTCTAAACTGACCGTCAACCGTTCACTTCTATTACTTATCTTTAAATG
>NZ_JALKEV010000029.1 GCF_023017105.1 Halalkalibacter sp. APA_J-10(15)
TGAAGAAGAACTAGAGTTAGCCTTATATTTAATTAATCATCGACCAAGGAAATGTCTTGGCTGGAAAACTTCACACGAAGCATTTTGGGAAGAAGTGTCGCAGTTAGATTGACAAACCGTCATAAAAATAAAACTTAAATCTGCTGGAGAAGCATCCATTTTGATCAATCTTTTTTCAAAATGGATTCTTTTTATTTATCGTAAAAGATGGGTTTGCGAGGTATTTTTGATCAAACTTTATTTCAAAGCTACAATGGGAATTCTTTCTTTATTATGGAGTATTAACAGCTATTGGTTTTGCTGGCTGTGGTTCCATGGCAAATTCTGTATGAGTATCCAGGTGGTATGTTAAGAAACGAGCTAAAATGCTTACGAGAAGCTCCATGGGAATGAATATCGGTCAACTTATACTACTGCCACTAACAGGATTTATAATTGCTAGTTCAGGTTTTCGATCTGCATTTGTGGTACTGGGATTAATCATGCTCGTTATTGTTGTTCCAATCGTATTAATTGTAGTAAAGAATAATCCGACAGATGTTAATCAAATGCCGGATGGAGACTCAACATCCTTATTTACAGCAGCAACAAGCGTCTCATTGTCCGAAGCATTAAGGAGTAGAGAGTTTTGGATTGCTACTTTAGGATTTGCTACATGTGGTTTTATCTTATACTTGGTAACCATGCATCTTCCAAATTTTGCAGTTGATTTAGGATATATCCTTTTGCGGCAGATCACCATTTTGGTGTTCGCGAAATTGCTTGGATGGCAATCAGAGAGGATTTATCAATTCGATTGGATAAAAGTATAGAACTATTAACGGAATGGGCAGAAAGCTCTGACGAAAATATACGTAGATTTTCAATAGAAGCGATACGCCCTCGTGGAGTGTGGGCAAAACATATTGAAGCCCTAAAACAAGAACCTTCGAAAGCTCTACCTATTCTTAATTTATTAAAATCAGACCCTTCAAAGTACGTTCAAGATTCAGTTGGTAATTGGTTAAATGATGCGAGTAAATCACAACCTGATTTTGTGATAGAGATTTGTGACATTTGGAGTCAAGAATCCGATACAAAAGCAACAGCAAAAATTATTAAGAAAGCCAAAAGAACCATTATGAAGAAAAGTTGATTTGAAATTAAAAAGTGGATAAAGTAAGTACTCTCATGATATAGAACCAAAAAGACCGTACTTTTTTCAAAATGGATTCTTCTTATTTACTGTAAAATACGGGTTTGTGAGGTTGTTTTTAATCAAATTTTATTTCAAATTAACATTACCCCTTTAGGATTATATTTGTCTAAAGGGGTGTTTTTATAGTGGAACATCTGAATTGAAAGAACGATTAAGGAACTGTTGAGTGACAATAAGTTGTTCCGTTAAAGGGCCATTTTTTTAATGGAATAAAACTTCTGAACAATGGGGAATAATAATACATGATAAATAATTGTATCTTGTGGGGGATCTTATGATTGATAAAAGGAAGGCTTTATCCTTTAGTACATTAGTTATTCCCTGGTTAACTACTCCATTGCTAGGGAAAAATTCTTTTGTTCGCTTTCTTCCAGTCGCAACTTTTATTGGTTATATCTTTAGTTTTTTAAGCGAAATAGCTGATAGACGTAAGTGGTGGAAAGTAAAGAATGCTTTATTTCCAAATTATCGTTTAGATTTCTCTTACCTTTTAGGCTTATTTTTTATAACAACTATTTGGGTGTTTAAATTAACATACGGTAGCTTTATAAAGTACTTAACATTAAATATGGTAATCGATTATCTTCTCGCATTCCCTATCGTAAAATTTTTCACTAAAGTAGGAGTATTCGAATTCAAGAAAATGAGACCCAAACATTTTTACATATTGTCAGTTGTAACAGCAATTGTTATTTATTTTTATCAATTATTAGTGGAACGAACTATTGTAAAAGAGGTTAAAAAATATTAGAAGAAGTAATGTTGTTTATACTCCTTATAAAACAAAAGGCGTTGTTTTAGGATGATAATGAGATTAAAAATATTTTAACTAAACTTGCTGTTAGGAGTTCAGGGGTTATTCCATAGGGCGCTTTAATGGAATAAGGATCATAGAAATGATCAAACTTTTTTATAAAAGAATGATTCAATTGAATATAGAAAAAGCGTGTTTTGATCAATCTTTTTTCAAAACACGCTTTTTCTATTTGCTATTTTATCAAGGTTTATAGAGTTAATTTAATCAAACTCTATTTCAATGCTACACAAATTGTGGATTTAAAATAAAGATGTACCGGTTATAAGAAAGTTATACCGTTTGTAATAAAGTTGTACTGTTTTACCCCTTTGGATATAATTTGAACTGACCCATTAAAACGGGACAAGAAAAAACACCTATGCTGCCATAGTCCTGAACTCAACAGGGCTGTGGCAATTTAGTTTTGCAAATGGTCGTATATAGTTGTAATAATACATGTAAGATTCTACTTTTCTAGTACAATAGAGTTTGTAAGGCGCACTCTATTTAGAGTGTTGAATTCTTCCGACTTTAGCGAGGAGTGGAAGGATTCGATTACGGCATTATCAAAGCAGTTTCCTTTCCGGGACATGCTTGTGGTAATGCCTTTTTGTTTAGCTAGCTCTTGAAACTTGTAAGAAGTGTATTGAGCTCCTTGATCACTGTGCAAAATAACATTATTTGTCTCTCTGCCTTTACATGCAGCTTCTAATGTATCTAAGACAAGCTTAACCTCCTGTTTATCACTCACTTTATAAGCTATAATTTCGTTATTATATAAGTCCATTATGGTTGATAGATAATGCATTTTCTCTCCATAAGGTAAGTAAGTAATATCGGTAACCCACTTTTGATTAGGGTGCTCAGCCTTGAAATCCTGTTTTAGAAGATTTGGGACGACAAATTTGCTTTCCCCAGCCGTATAAACCTTTCTTTTTACTTTGATTTGACACTGAAGATGATATTTCTGCATGATCTTTTGTACGGTCTTTCGATTTACTTTTATTTTAGGATCATTTTTGAGAATAACTCTTACAATTTTAAATGCCATTTCATACATTTTTTACATACCAAATACAACTTTATAACCTATGTGTATCTTTGAGATTTTTTAAGTGTGAAGATTAAACTTTATTTTTGATAAAAATATGGTAAAAAACAAATTTTATTCCGACTAGAAGTAGCGTATTAGAATGAAAAGAGTGCTGCTTTAATAAAAATTAGCAAACACTCTTTTTAATACAGAAAGTAATTTTGTTCTAGTATGACTCCTTTTTACTATTAATAGTAAACTTCACATTGATTCTTAATTAAAAATCTTTCAAAACAACCTTTCCAATTGCTTTTCCTGTTTCCAGCCAAGCATGAGCTTTCCGTAAATTTTCCGCATTTATTGGTGATAATCTTTTGTTGACAGTTGCATGGATTAGATTGTTGTCCACCAATTCAGCAACATGATTTAATAGATTGTGTTGACTAATCATATCCTCCGTCTGATACATCGATTTGGTAAACATGGTTTCCCAAGCAAACGTGACACTCTTATTTTTTAATAGTGTTAGGTTAAGTGTTTCGTCTGTCTCCTCAATCGAACAAATCTTGCCTTGGGGAGCAATACTTTCCGCCATATTTTCCCAATGCTTTTCTGTAGAATGCAAGCATAAGATATAATTTACGCTAGTTATATTTAATTTCTCCAACTGTGGTGAAAAGGCTTCATAGTGATTGATAATAAAATCTGCACCCATCTCTTTTATCCATTCAGCAGTTTCTGGTCTAGAAGCAGTACCAACCACAGTTAAGCCAACAGTCTTAGCTAGTTGAACTGCTATTGATCCAACACCTCCACCAGCACCGATGATTAAAACTGTTTTCCCTTTATTATCTTCTTGGTTATGACTGATCGCTAAACGCTCAAACAACGCTTCATAGGCAGTGATAGACGTAAGTGGTAAGGAAGCAGCTTCTGTAAAATCTAGATAATTCGGTTTTTTACCTGCAATTCTTTCATCCACCAGATGAAACTCACTATTTCCGCCTGGTCTAGTGAAATCTCCTGCGTAATAAACCTCATCCCCAGGCTTAAACAGCGTACAATCTTCTCCAACTTCTTTTACAATACCGGAAACATCCCAGCCTAAGATTTTAGGGTTTTGCTCTACCTTGTCTTTTGGTGAACGGACTTTATAATCAACAGGATTCACAGCAATAGCTTTTACCTGAACAAGCATATCTCTTCCCGTTGGCTTTGGTTTTTCCACTTTTAAATCTAAGAGACTTTCTGAATTATCAATCGGTAAATAACGATAAAGTCCAATTGCTTTCATTGTTTGGCTCATTCCAATTCCTCCTTAACTCTTTATAAGCCGATTCTAACATTATGAAATTGGTTTTCAATCGTGTAAAATATGTAACAAAGTAACCGTTTTGTAACCAGCAGAGAGGGGATTTTGAAATGAAACGACAAGTCCATGATCGCATGGAAGGCTGCCCGGTAGAAAGTACATTACAGATTATATCTGGAAAATGGAAAAGTGTGATTTTATATCGTTTAATCAAGCATAAGGTCTGTCGTTTTAGTGAATTGCAACGCTATATGCCAGGCTGTTCACGAAGAATGTTATCCTTGCAGCTGAATGAACTGGAAGCAGACAATATTATCTCCAAAAAAGTCTATCCAGTGATTCCTCCGAAAACAGAGTACAGCTTAACTGAATTAGGAAAAACATTAACCCCTCTGATTGCGGAAATGAATAAATGGGGAGAAATGTATAACCAAATGCAAAAATAACCCCAGATAGAAAATGATCAAACTTTTTTATAAAAACTTCACACCCATTCACAAGAAAAGAATCCGTTTTGATCAATCTTTTTTTCAAAACGGATTCTTTTTATTTGCCCAAAAATGTGAATTTGAGAGATGTTTTTAATCAAACTTTATTTCAAAGCTACACAAAAATTGTGGCTTTGAAATAAAGTTGCGACGTTTTACCCCTTTGGATATGATTGTCTAAAGGGGTTTTTTGGTGAAAAGAATAGAATATCTAAAGTCGAAAAATGGATTAAAGAAGGTAGAGGAACTGGCAGTGGGGCAGATTATCAGCCATGGCTAAAAATTCAAGATGTTTCCTCATTAGGTTGGTCAGCGAGATTAAAGGGTATAAAAACTGGCAGACAACTTAATTAATAATCTTAATATTAAAATTGAGAATACTACGGCTTACCGTGGAGATTGGAAAAGGATTGTTGAAAGGAAATTCCGTACGTTTAACGGGAAGGTCAAGCAAAAAGTACCTGGAGCTATTCAAAAGGAATACCGGGAGCGTGGAGATCAGGATTATCGCTTAAATGCTATTTACGTCTCTTATTAATACAATGGCGCTGCATCACAATCAAAAATATCCTATTGAAAAAGAAATGGTTGCCGAAAGATTAGTTCCAACGCCGATTAATTTATGGAATTGGGCATTCAAAATCGTACAGGAAGGCTAAGAAAAATTGATAGACATATTCTTAAATACGATGTTTATATAAAAATTTTGAGAAAAAAGAGGCGGGGGATCTTATGTATAGAATATTAATTGTGGAAGATGAAATCAGTATTACTAATACATTAAAAAATCGTCTTAAAAAATACGGATATGAGTGTCATACAATAGAAGATTTTAAAAGAGTTCTCGATGTTTTTCAAGAAACAGAACCGCATTTAGTTATTATGGATATAAACCTTCCTTACTTTGATGGATATTACTGGTCAAGAAAAATAAGGCAGATATCCACATGTCCAATTATAATTCTGTCTGCTCGAATGAGCGAACTAGACCAGATATATGGTATTGAAAATGGTGCAGATGATTTTATCACTAAGCCTTTTGTAATGGATGTCGTATTAGCAAAAATCAATGGGCAAATTCGACGTACCTATGGAGAATATGCAAAAAACGCAGAACGACGAATAGTACAAATGGGTAATACCATCTTAAATTTGGACACAGTACGTTTATCTACGCCGAGACAGGAGGAAGTATTAACGGTAAAAGAGCTCCAGCTTTGTACTATGTTTTTTGAGGCTTTTCCAAATGTTGTCACAAGACAGCAGCTGCTTTCTGTTATATGGGATGAAGAAGGATTTGTTGAAGAAAATACACTCACAGTCAATATCAAAAGATTGCGAAAAAAATTAGAAAATGTCCAATCCTCCTTAGAACTAAAAACGATTAGGGGAATTGGCTACCAATTAATGGAGAAAGACAAATGAAGTTATTTATAAAGGATCATCTCAGCTTTATTCTTTTGTATCTGATCACTTTTATCTGCTTGCCTTTTATCATTGAACAATTAGATGGTTTTGAAAATCATTATTTCTATTTTAGTTTTTTAGCCATCACTTTATTAATGATTCTGCTTGTTATTCGCTATCTTCGTCGCAAAAAAATGTATACACATTTAAAGAAAGAAAATGTGGACCAAGCTAGTTTTCTTGTCTATCGTCCTCATGCTCCAATAGAAAAAGCATATGCCAATCAATTAAAGGAATTTTCCTCCTTACTCTTAAAAGAACAGGACACGTATCAAGATTTCTTACAGGAACAGCAGCTACTTATTTCCCATGCGGTGCATCAGATGAAGACGCCGATTTCTGTCATGCAATTGCTTGTTCAATCGAATCAAATAAACGATGTCAAATCGTTGGGAGAATGGCAGAAAGTAAAAGCCGAATGCGATAAAATAAATTTTTCGTTAAATCAGCTATTGTCTTATAGTCGCTCTACTAAAATTTTATCTGATTTGAAAATTGAAGCGATGCCATTAAAGAAAATCATACAAGAGGTTATTAATGATTTAAAAGGTTACTTTATTGAGGGAGAACTATTTCCTAAGGTGACAATAGCGGAAGAAGTTATTCTTTATTCAGACCGAAAGTGGATGAAAGTAGTTGTCTACCAACTGCTTAGTAATGCGATTAAATATGGTGAGAAGTACTCTACTGTTCATATTTATTACAGGAATGGTCAGTTATCGATTCATAACAGAGGGGAAACCATTCCAAAAAGTGAGATCAACCGCTTATTCAATTTGTTCTATACAGGTTCAAAAGGACGGAAAAGAAGCGAAGCAACAGGAATAGGTTTATACTTAGTCAAAAGGATTTTGATTACGCTAGATCATCCGTTTGAGTTAACGTCTCATCATCAAGAAACCATTTTCACCATTGAACTTTCGAAAAGTATTAGTACGGCTGCCGATTGAGGTAGCCGTTTTGAATGTGTCAATATTGTCACTTTGCCGTCATGTTTTTAAATATTAAGGAATGGACTACTTCGGTATATTAAAGTTAACAATGAAAAAGACAGGAGTGGTATATATGTCAGATATCATTTTAAATGTTCAACAACTCCATAAGGAGTATGTGGGAGAGGTGAACTATAAAGCATTAAAAGGAATTGATTTTCAACTGAAACGTAATGAATTTGTCTCTGTAATGGGCCCGTCTGGAAGTGGGAAGACGACATTTTTAAATTGTATATCAACGATAGACCGACCGACAAATGGCTCTATTACAATTAACCAAAAAAATCCATATGAACTGAATGATGAAGGTCTTGCAAAGTTTCGACGTAGTGAATTGGGTTTTGTTTTTCAAGATTTTAACTTGGTTCACACATTAACCGTAGAAGAAAATATTTTATTACCATTGACACTCGATGCAGTGAGTGCAAAGGATATGACATCCCGTTTAGCGGAAGTCGTTGAGTTTTTAGGAATTGAAGAAATAATGAAGAAGAGAACCTTTGAAATTTCAGGGGGACAGAAGCAACGTGTAGCCATTGCACGAGCAGTTATTCATCAGCCTAGTCTATTATTAGCAGATGAGCCGACTGGGAATCTGGACTCTAGAGCAGCAAATAGTGTAATGACGCTATTTCAATCCATTCACGAAACGTTTCAAACCTCTTTATTAATGGTCACACATGATCCGTATGTTGCCAGTTTTGCTGAGCGAGTGATTTTTATGCAAGACGGGATGCTCTACAATGAAATACAGAGAGGTGACCACAAGCAGCAATTCTATCAAGAAATTGTAGATACACTGACATTTTTGGGTGGTGGATATCATGAGCTTTAATCATATTGTCATTCAAAATATATTACGGGATAAATGGACCTATATTTCCTATTTTCTGAGTAGCGTCTTTTCTATTTTAGTCTTTTTCTTTTTTTTGATTACTGCATTTCATCCAATGATGAATGCAATCGATCCGCATAGCTCACTTGGAATCACTATGATTCTTTGTAGTATGATTGTCTATATTTTTTCTTTTATTTTTATTATTTATTCGATGCTGGCTTTTTTAAAGAAGAAAACCAAAAGTCTTGGAGTCTTTATCATTTCTGGAGCATCGACGAAGCAAGTGCAGAAAATGGTATTCCGAGAAAATATGCTGATTGCATTTGCTGCAATTATTACAGCAATTGTTGTTGGATTAATCGTTTCTCCTCTGTTTTTAATGGTCGTTAAAAATGTCTTAGAGGCAGATAGCTTTGGAATGTATGTACCCGTACAAGCTATTGCAATGACATTCATTTTATTTAGTGTTTTATTTTTAATTGTTTCCAAAATAACGACACGATTTATCAAGAAAGAAGAAGCTGTACAACTGTTAAAAGCAGATGTAACACAGGAAAAATTAATACTTCCAACTCCATGGAGGTTCCTTTTATCCATCTTAGTGAGTGCAGTGTTATTACTACTTTTAAAAGTAAGCCCAGGTATCATTGAAAGCTTAGGAATTGGTTATTTTATTATTTTGTTTATCAGTTTGTTAATGACGATTTATATTGTATTAACCCAAGGAATTTGGTTTACGATTCGGAGGTTGCAAAAAAGCTCCTCGTATTACAGAAAAACCAATATGTTATTTGTATCGAATTTACAAGCCAAAGGCAATTCACACGCTCATGTCATTTATTTGCTCAGTATTTTACTGCTTGCAGTATTTGTTACGACGAGTGTTTTGTACAGTTCGTATTATAATGTCGAAGAAAATACGGAAGCTGTATATCCGTATAGCTTTCAATATATTTCACTTCCAGATAATCCTTTAGAAAAAGAACAGCAAGATATTGAATTTATGGAGACAACCCTTGAGCAAACAGTGGGAGATTTCGATGCGTATCAATCTGCGTTCAAAACAGACCAAGACCGCAGGATTGGCTTCCTGTCGAATGCTAATTTCAATGCGCTTGGTACACACCAAGCGATAACACTTAACGATAATGAATATTATGTTGTGGCAGGAAATGAGGGAATAATTCCAAATACGGATGCCATTCAGGATTATGTGGATGACCCTCTTCAGTACGTAGGATTAGAAGAACGAATGATTCTTACAACAGGCTTTCGGGCAGTATATTATGTTATACCAGATGCGATTTATGAAGAAATCAATTATCCAGAATATCATGTGTTTGCCTATGAATTAGAGGACTGGACAGAGAAGCGGGATGTAGCAGAAAAAATAGAAGCACAAATCATGACAGAACCAGGTGAGAGTTATGTCGCATCGAAAATTTCATTATATGATGTTGAGTTATTTGTAAAGAGGATCTTGTTCTTTATTGGTTTTATGCTTAGTCTGATTTTTTTAAGTGCAGCCATGAGTATTCTTTATTTTTACTTGCAGACCTCTTTAGCGGGAGAAAAAGAAAAATATTTGGGCATTCGCAAAATCGGGCTATCTATGAAAGAAATTAGTGTTATTGTGACAAGAGAATTAGCAATACTGATTTTTGTCCCTCTTACAATTGCTACGATTTTATTATTTATCGTGTTATTCAGTATTCGGGATGTACTTTCACCAGCTTTTTTCCAGATGACTACGGTGGGTGTAGGAATTATTTTGCTGTTGTTTACTCTGAGCTTTATTATTATACGCAAGGCATATTTGAACAAATTGGTAGAGTAAGTGATAAAACATGTTAATCTTGATTTCAAAAATCTGAGCAAGAAAATTATACGATTCATTATATTGTTTATAAAAAAGTTGCACCGTTTTACTCCTTTGGATATGATTGTTTTTTGTGAACAATTTACGAAAATGATACAATTAGTTACGTAAAAACAAAACATGGAGGGTGCAAATATGTGTGCTAGCGTAGCAGTAGTTGATTTTACTTTATCTCTTTCATAATGAAAAGAATGGAAAGGAGATAAAAGTATGGGTATATGTTCTATATGTGTCGTCATTAAAAGAGTTCATTATCAACCAGATCAAAACTAATTGGTTATAATGAACTCTTAGGGTCAGTTCATTATAACCAGCAAGGAGAAGGTTATAATGAATCAGAAAAATCCAAAAGACACGCAAAACTTTATTACTTCTAAAAAGCATGTAAAAGAAATATTGAATCTTACGAATATCAATAAACTAGACAACGTAATAGAAATCGGATCAGGGAAAGGGCATTTTACCAAAGAGCTAGTCAAAATGAGTCGGTCGGTGACTGCCATAGAAATTGATGAAAACTTATGTCGAACCTCTCAAATAGCGGTGGAGACTTTTGAGAATATAAAAGTGATTAATACGGATATTTTAAAATTTGCCTTCCCAAAAGATAAAAACTATAAAATATTTGGCAATATTCCCTTTAATATCAGTACAAATATTGTTAAAAAAATAACTTTTGAAAGCAGGGTGAAATCCAGTTATCTTCTCGTAGAGAAAGGTTTCGCGAATAGGCTACAAAACCTGCAACGGGCTTTAGGTTTGTTATTGATGGTGGAAATGGATATAAAAATTCTCACAAAAGTGCCACGAGTGTATTTCCATCCTAAGCCGAGTGTGGATTCTTTATTGATTATTCTCGAAAGACACGAGCCATTGATTTTAAAGAAAGACTACAAAAAATATCAATCGTTTGTTTATAGATGGGTAAACAATGAATATCATGCTCTTTTCACTAAAAATCAATTCAGACAAGCCTTGAAATATGCAAATGTTACGAATCCTAATAAACTCTCTAAGGAACAATTCATCTCTATTTTCAAAAGTTACAAATTGTTTCACTAAACGTAATGTCAAAAAGCGTTCTCTAGTTTCTTAGAGGACGCTTTTTCTTTGTGTGCCCGATAGGTCTAACTTCTTGAGTTCACTATAGGCTTGGTTTTACCGTTACTTCCGATTTAAAATAAATATAGCTCCACCAAACCCTAAAATGCACCATACCATTAAATTAATATAATTTCCCATCGTTGCATCAAAGGTAGATGCAGCCAGTGAAGCGCGCATCACTTCTGCCATCGAATAAATTGGTAACACTTCATGAAGTGACTGAAGCCATTCGGGCAGCCGATCCATTGGGAAATTTACCGGTGAAAACATAAGTGCTCCAAATACAACAACCTGGGAAATACCCATTGATGCTGTAGGTGACAACAGATAGGAAAATCCATATCCAACACCAATTGAAGTTAATGCAATCATGAGTAATACCGGAACGACCGTCCAGGAGATATCATATCCGGGAGTGAACATGAGGTGTGCAACAATAGATGAAACGATTATTCCCGGCAAGGTAATCAATAACCATATGGTTGTATCTGCCCCAAGGATAACAGAGCGTCTCACAGGCCAGGTACGCATGTACTCCATATATCCATCTGTCTTTGCCGTACCAATTTGCTGAGGCAGGATAACCATTCCTGCAATAATCAAAATAATCGTCGGGGCTCCTGTTGCTAAAAATAGAATTGTTTCCGTATCGGGGTTTGGTATAAGATAGGAAAATCCTATAACAATCCCTATGGATATTAGTATTTGTAATAAAGCCATAAATATAAAAAACCCGGCATTTCTAAGAAGCTGCATTTGAAAAACATACTTATAATGGCTGACCATATTCATTACGAAACTGCCCCCTTTTTAGAAGTTAATTCAATATAAACATCCTCAATTGTAGTTGGAGACAGGGAATAGTCTATAACAAGGCCTTTATCTGTCTGATTCTTTGCCCAATCAATCGTGGAGGATACTTTTGATGGATCTAAAGAGAAAATAAGACGGGTTCCGTTCTGATGCGGGGAAAGTGCCCAGCCAGGAACCTCGATATTTTTAAATTCCTTTTCCAGACTAAGTTCAATTCGCATCCGGTCTGCTACTAAACTTTTTACTTCCGAAGGATCCCCTTGTGTCAATATTTTTCCTTTATCCATAATAGCCACTCGGTCCACTGTCTTTTCCGCTTCCAGAACATTGTGCGTTACTAAAATAACGGCGCTCCCGTTTTTCGTCAAGTCACGTATCACCTGCCAAAGGTAACTTCTGCGAACCGGATCAACATCATTGGTTGGCTCATCCAGGATAACTAACTCACCTGGGGCAATCACCGCCATACAAAAGGCTGTCAGCCTTCGCACTCCACCCGACAGCTTTTCGCCTTCTGTATTCGCCCAAGCCCCCATATCCAATGCTTCAAAAAGTGCTTCCACACGCTTTGGTTCAAACTTTTTCCCCAATCGCATTTTCCCTATGAGCGTCACTGCCTGCTTTGGAGTAAGTAAGCCCAATGATACTTGGGATTGTGGCTGTACGGAACAAATGGACCTGGCACGTGCAGGTGATTGCATGACTGATTCCCCCAGCAAATGAATGTCACCATGATCAGGTGTTAACAGTCCTAATATTTGATTAACTAACGTCGTTTTTCCCGCACCATTATGTCCAAGAAGGCCAAATATTTCTCCTTCATTAATCGTAAATGTGAGATTGTCATTGGCAACATTCTTGGATTCTTCTCTACCACGAAAAACCTTCGTAACACCTTTTATATCGAGAATCATTTTTTTAATTCCTCCTTTGCAATAAAAACACTTTCAATAAATTGGATAACATCTTTGTTCATAGGGTAAAAAGCAATGCCTTCCTTTAAATTCTGCAGTGCTCCCCACATATCTCCAAGTAATTTTTCGTCATTTCCATACATTTCCTCTGCTTGATTTAACCAGTTTTCCACCATCTGTTGTGCCTTTTCTGAAGCCGGGTCAATGGTAAGATTATTTTTGATATCATGAATGACCTTCATCCAATTCCTTATGTCTTCCTCACTCATATTTTGCACATTCATATCCATGATTTTTTTCATTTCATCGTCACTCAAGTAATCTTTATATTGCTGTAAGGCATCTTCAGGATCCTGTTGATACAGCTGAATAATACTAAAAATAATTTGCCAGTTAATTTCACCTTCGATCTCAATGGAATACGAGACACCAAGCAGTGATTGCTCCAGGACCTGCAGACGTTCCTGTTCCCGTTTAATCAATTCCAGTTGCTGCTGGATCGACTCCTGCCAGGTCGAAGTGGAATTTTCCAGGATATCTTTAATTTGCTCCAGTGAAAATCCCATATATTTTAAAGCTAAAACTCGTTCCAGCCGCATAACGTCATCCTCACTGTATAAGCGGTGCCCTCCCTCCGTTTTTGATGAAGGTTTAATCAAACCAATTTCATCATAATAATCCAATGTCCTCACAGTAACACCGGTATTCTTCGAGAGCTTTCCAATCGTGTACATTACTTCACCTCACCTTTATTTTCTATAGTATAAAACAGCACGTTACGTGCTGTTCAATAGGTAAATGAAAAATTTTATCAGCCCCCTTCTTGATTCGGGCCATTGTTGAAGATCAACATTAGAAAGTGTTTTCAAAATGGAATCTTACTTATATACGGTATATATGGGTTTGAGAGGTGTTTTTGATCGAATTTTGTTTCAAATCTACAAAAATAAAGTGGATTCAAACTAACCTCTTCGGTATGATATCCGTAAGAGGTTAGTTTGAATTTTTCTAAGAAAACAACTATTTAGAATAAGAAAGATAACGTGCTCATTAAGATGTACCATATAGGTGGCAGACGATTTAGGTATTAACGGAGGATACAGTACCGAGGCTGGATCCTTTTGCTCAATATCCCTCCAATCCTTGTTCAATGAGGATTCAATCTCATAAACAATCAAGTGAATATTCTCACTGTATAGGTCGTACGATTTCTATTCCTACATAATGAAGTTATGCGTTACAATTCAGTATCAGTTTATCTAAAGTTATAAAGATCTAGTAAAATGAAATCAAGAATAATAGTCATTACGGAATAAGTTTTTAGGAAACAATAAACTGATTGAAAGGATAGAGTTATGTATACGATAGGAAAGTTTTCGAAAATATGTGATGTACCTATTAAAACACTGCGGTATTATGATGACATTGGCTTACTAAAACCCTCATACATAGACTCTGAAACTAATTATCGCTATTATGACTATGACAAAATAGACATAATTAAATTAGTATTGCTTTTAAAAAGTTTGCATGTTCCATTAGCGGATATTAAGCAAATTATTGAGAGCGCGAACCCAGTACAGTGGAATAGCATGTTCGAACAAAAAATATCTGAACTGGAAAAGCAAAAAGAACAAATCACTAACGAAATAGAAGACATGAAACAATTGAAAATGAAAATAGATGCTGGTATCCCAATTATTCAGGGGCCTATTTTCTCTGATTGTTATTTTGAAAACTGGAAAGATACATTAGTGTATACTCTACGCAAAAAAATTCGGATGAAATTTATAGATAGACACGTACAAAATGTATTCAACCAATTATATGCTTTTAATCTAGAGGTGAATGGAAAACTCATGGCTATTTTCCATGATAGAGATTTAAAGGAGAATGAGGTAGATGTTGAGTTGCTTGTACCAGTAAAAGATTCGAATGATATAGATGGATGCAGAATATTAGCCAATGGAACATACGCATGCATTACAGTTAAAGGATCTTATACAGACTTGGCGATGGGTTATGAAATGCTGAACAAGTGGATCGTTGAAAAGGATCTGACTCAAAATGGAGAAATGATGGAAATATACGAAAAAGGACTTGTCCCTGACAATATGGATTTACGGCACCTGCGACCGGATTTAACTAGACATCCATCAGACTTTATTACGAAAATATGTGTACCTATTCATTAGTAATATTTACGATCACTTTTATAAAAACTGGCTAAACTCTCCAGCTACTGGAGGGTTTATTATTTTTATTATAAGAAGTTTTGTAAAACGAAGGAGGAAATAAATATGTATCATCCGAGAATGAAGGGGGAACCGTACGAGGCGGGAAAAAATTATGCGGAAATCCTTTATAGAAATGGGTTTCGATTCCCGCAAGTATCGGCAGAAAAGTTAGAGTATGGTAAATTGTGTATCCCTATTTTGGCTGAGTTTGATGCAGATTTCGTAAAGGAAATTCAAGGCTTCGCTGATGGATGTCATGCTTCGTTTGAAGAAGTAAGTTCATTTCTATTAAGTATAGGAGTTTTTGAACAGTCCAGCCAATGCAGTATTTTTGCAGCATTTAATGGAAATGAAGTCATTATTGGACGCAATTATGATATGCTCTATAGCTTGAAACATATTACCGAATCGTCTTTGGTATGTTTGAAGAATAAAAATAAATATTTAGGTCACTCCGATTGCTTTGTTGGAAAAGTGGATGGCATTAACGAACACGGTCTATTTGTAGGTATTACAGCGGTCCCTCATGAAGGAAAGAAACCTGGTTTGAATTTTTATTTTGCATGTAAACAAATCCTAGAACATTGTAGGAATGTCGAAGAGGGAATTGGAATTTTGAAAATATTTCCAAGTTCAGTTGCGAATAATTATTTATTGGCTGATCCATCAGGAAAAATGGCGGTGGTAGAAGTAACGCCTAATACCTTCCAAGTTCGACGGCCCCATAACAATTATATTCATTGTACAAACCATCATATGGGTGTACCTGTTGTAGAGAGCTGGAATTGGAGCAAATCGATAGATCGTTTTCAAACTTTGGATAGAGCTCTTGCTGAACATGTTAATAATATGGAACTTTCCATTGCTCAAACCATCATGTCAGAAACGAAAGGTCATGTCTGTTTAAACCTAAGAGACCATCAATTTGGAACGCTTTTTTCGGTAGTAGCTAACTTAAACACATTAGAAATATCTAGAGCTGAGGGTCAGCCGAATAAAGCAAAATATAGAACAGAACAAAGGTTGATAGATGCTATATTAAAAGAAAAGAAACAAGACATGATTCGATAGATTGAATGGGAGGATGTTAGAAGTGAAATGAGTTAAAGCCTATTTTTCATTTCTTGAAGCTAGCAGTTACGATATCGGGAGGTGAAGAACTATGCCAATGGTCTCTTATGCGAATTTTTCGCTAAGAGGCTGGATTAAGTTCTAATTACAATACAGAACTTGAATTAGCCTTGTCTAAAATATTCATCGACCAGGAAAATGTCTTGGCTGGGAAACTTCATACGAAACACTTTGGGAAGAAGGGTGCATTTAGACTGACAAGCCATCATGTTGAGATATGGGTTTATTATTAAGTTCTAAATGGAAGAACTATCAATACCCCAAACCTCAAAATGATGGTTAATAGACAAAGTGAATAAAGTAACGTCTAGCCCTAAATAATCATCCTCCTTACCATTCTGTAAATTCTCAGTAAGTCTGGTTTTTATCATAATCTGAAATCCCATTGGATTTACGTGTTTACTATAAGAAACAGAGTCTATATAGTAATTTCCTGTTAATTTATTTCGTAATGGAAAT
The DNA here is from genome assembly GCF_023017105.1 of Halalkalibacter sp. APA_J-10(15). Taxonomy (GTDB): domain Bacteria; phylum Bacillota; class Bacilli; order Bacillales; family Bacillaceae_D; genus Halalkalibacter. The sequence goes on from NZ_JALKEV010000029.1 coordinate 16,662, forward strand.
ACATCCTCACCGCTATCAAAACACAAATCATTGTCATTAATATAGTTCAATAGTTCTTTATGAACAAGTAATAACATTTCATTCCATCTTTTAGCTAAGTCTTGATACTGCTTTAAATTAAATCCATCATAAAACTCTATACTGGGTTCAATTTTACTTTCTATTAAATTCAGATTCATTATAACATCACACCTCCCACTACATTAATCTAAAAAAGCATTGATTATACAGTTTTTGATACTATAAGAGTCGTTAAGGGTAACTTCCCCCCGATATTAAGCTTAACATAATAGATAAATATTGGTACATTCATTAAATCAACAGCAATGAGATTGCTAGAAGGCAAGGAGAAGAAATAAAAAAGATTTCTGATGCAGTAAATAAATGTTAGTATACCACTAGCGATTGACACAAAGAAAAGACAGGCGCGCTCCTGTCCTTTCTTAATAGATATGAGGATAAACTCCTGATGAATTTACGGTTCGATCAAAGGTTACAGTTCGACTTTTAAGGTACCGAGAAACTTAGCGATTTCTGGATCACGGTACGATAAGAAAAGACTTTCCTGCTTATCGAGGACGGAAATTTGTTTGATATCGTTAGCGCTCAACTCAAAATCGAATATGTCGAAATTTTCGACGATCCGCTCTTTGCGCACCGATTTAGGAATAGCAACGATTTCATGCTGAACGAGCCAGCGCAGCACGACTTGGGCGACAGACTTGTTGTGTTTTTCCGCGATTGAAGTCAGCACGTCGTTGTCGAACATGTTGTTGCGTCCTTCAGCGAACGGCGCCCACGATTGGTGTTGCACTCCCTGTTCTTTCATAAAGGTAGCGCTCTCGATCTGCTGGTAGAAAGGGTGAGTTTCGACTTGGTTGATAGCGGGCACGATTTCGTTATGCACGATGAGGTCCATGAGACGGTCGGGCAGGAAGTTGCTGACACCGATCGCCTTGATCTTCCCTTCTCGGTACAGGCCTTCCATTGCGCGCCAAGCGCCGTAGTAATCGCCGAATGGCTGGTGAATAAGGTATAGATCGAGATAGTCGAGCTGTAGCTTATTCAAGGATTTGGCAAACGCCAGCTTGGCACTCTCGTAGCCGGCATCCTGAATCCAGAGCTTGGTCGTGATGAACAGTTCCTCACGAGGTATGCCGCTGCGCTTGATCGCGCGTCCGACTGCTTCCTCGTTCAGGTAACCAGCAGCGGTGTCGATCAGGCGGTAACCGGCCATCAGTGCCTCAAATACAGCATTTTCACATTCTTCCGGATCAGGAATTTGATAGACACCAAAGCCGATGATCGGCATTTTCACACCGTTGTTCAATGTTACTGTTTGCATTGTAATTCCTCCCCTTGTTCGTAAAATAGCAAACGACCTCGAATCCCGGAAATCGGGTACCGACGCGGGGTTCCGCGTATGGTCGATTTGCTTTATAATAAGCATAGTGCCTTCGTGTTACACGAAGGCAAGCGGTTTTTTATAATTTTTTCCAAGGAGGGTTACATATGCATACGGTCAAAGAAGCTGCACAGATAACGGGACTTACTGAACACGCTGTACGCTTTTATACCGATAAGGGATTGGTGCCAAGCATACAGCGTAATGAGAATAATATTCGGCTGTTCGATGCAGAATCGATTAACTGGCTGTACGGCGTCAAATGCCTCAAGCAATCTGGGATGAAAATTGAAGTGATCAAAATGTACGTCGATCTTTGTCTCGAAGGAGATTCGACCATCCCGCAACGCTGCGCACTAATGATGGAGCATAAAAAATCTGCGCTCGTTCAGCTTGAAGAAGCCAAACGGCGCGTCGCCCATTTGGAAGAAAAAACTATCCTATATCAGACCATTCTTGAGAAGGGAGTTTCAGACTCGACCAATCCTGGTAAGTGGGAAAAATTCAGGCATGTCCATAGTGACGTATTTTATTCGCCCTCGGGTTCACCAGAAAACTTAAATCCATAACTCACCTATTCTTCGATCTTTTCAGCGACTTCTTGGATGTCCAACCCGATCGGGGCGATGTTCGAAGCGAAACAATTAAGTCTATTTTATCAATCTTTATTTCTAAGCAACAATTGTGTGGGATTGAAATGAAGTTATACCGTTTTGCCCCTTTGGACCTGTTCATCTAAAGGGGTGTTTTTATAGTGAAAAGTGAAACTCCGAACTGAAAGGTGGAGGTCTCATAAAACTTTATCTTAACCATAATGCTTTTTTCAAACTAGATTTCCGCCCATTCCCTCGTACGTGGACATTTTTCCTTATTCCGATTGCAGGAATTCGAGCACGGTGCTCAGGAATTCGGCTTGATACTCCACATTCGACAGGTGAACTGCGGGTAGCATGACGAACTTCGCGTTCTGCACCGTCTCAGCGATCAATTCGCCGTGGCTGGGAAGCGTCACTGTATCATACTGGCCAGCAATGACTAGTGTCGGGTTCTTGATAAGGGCGGCAGTCCGGCGCATATCCATATCACGAATCGCAGCCCAGCTTCCTGCAATTCCCTGAGCACGAGTAGTGAGGACCATCTTACGAAACGACGAGACGAGAGCGCTCTCTGACTCCAGCATATGCGAAGGGAACCAGTTCTTCATGAACATATCGGCGAATTCGGTCTGGTTCTCTGGTTGTAGTACAGAGGAGATTAGGCTCTCCCATTGCTCAGCCGGCCCCAGGTAGGAGGAGGTGTTGCTCAGAATCAGCCGATTGATCCGATCGGGAGTGTAGATGCTTAGCCATTGTCCGATGATACCGCCTAGCGACAACCCGAGGAAATGCACACGGTCGATATGAAGAGCGTCTAGCAGCTCGGTAACATCCCGTCCCAGTCTGTCGAACGAATACGGACCGGCAGGCGTATCCGAGTCACCATGCCCCCGATAGTCGTAGCGAAGCACTCGGAAATGCCGAGAAAATTCAGCTAACTGGCCATCCCACATGTTCATCGAGGTGGCGATGGAGTTCGCAAGCATTAATACTGGCTTACTGGCTGATCCATCGATTCGATAAGCAATGCGAACTCCATCACCGGTCGTGAAAAAGTTTAACCCATCAGTCGCTCTAGTTTCGTTTAATGTCATTGTCATATTTCTCAATCTCCTTTAGGGTTTGTTATTGTCATTTTATTAGAGATAACGTACATTATAAATAAGATTATTAAGGAGTATTGGACTTTGAAACTTAATTTTTTATTCATTTTAGGCTAATAACTTTAAAAAATGAGGTGTCGTGTTTATGGATCAAATCGATTGTAAAATCTTGGCCACGCTGGATGATAACGCACGGATTCCTATTTCAGAGCTGAGCAGAATGATCGCGATGTCGCAGCCAGCGGTAACGGAAAGACTCCGAAAGCTGGAGGAGCGAGGGGTCATAACAGGCTATCGGGCAGAGCTTTCTCCACAAAAGCTTGGTAAGCATACAACCGCATTCGTTTTGTTTAAAACGAATAAATGCAAGGATTTTGAAACTTTCGGTGAAGCGTCCCCTGAGATTATCGATCTTTACAGAACCAGTGGAGAATATAATTATCTAATGAAGGTGTTAACAGAAACGAGTGAATCATTGACAAAATTCCTTGATGTTTGCAACACATTTGGATTTTCCTCGACCCTAATTGTCCTCTCAACAAGATTTGAAGATAAAAGTCTTGTAGGATGCGATGGTTTGAAACCCAGTCAAGAATAGATTCTAGTAATATATGTTCTAGAATAGTTTTGATAGGTGAAATGTCTATCAATTTAGCCTTATATATACAAAAACATACTAAGATTAGTATGTTTCAGACCGTAGACAAAACGGCTTTGAGATATGACTCTCAAAGCCGTTTTTGTATTTTTCGTATGGTTTTTCGGCGATGGCACTGTCGGTTTGGTGTTCCTCCAGTGCCATGTCGCCAGTTTTTTCAGGTTCATAGCAGCAAAAACAAGCATCGCCTGCATTGAATTTTTTTCGAGCCCCTTCAGGTTCGTCCAACGC
>NZ_JALKEV010000002.1 GCF_023017105.1 Halalkalibacter sp. APA_J-10(15)
CCAATCCGAGTGTGTGTCAGAATGGTCCCGTGCTTTCTCAATGTACCAAAAACAAAGACCATAAGAAGCTGGTCTTGCGCCACATTTGGCAGGATGCGTTGGACGAAGCAGAGCACTTGAGACACACCGACATAAATAGAGAGATCTATGCAAGACGGAAAGAAACGATTGAACGAGTCTTTGCCGATCTTAAACAAAAGCATGGACTGCGTTGGACGAACCTGAAGGGGCTCGAAAAAAATTCAATGCAGGCGATGCTTGTTTTTGCTGCTATGAACCTGAAAAAACTGGCGACATGGCACTGGAGGAACACCAAACCGACAGTGCCATCGCCGAAAAACCATACGAAAAATACAAAAACGGCTTTGAGAGTCATATCTCAAAGCCGTTTTGTCTACGGTCTGAGACGACTAATCTTTTATCAGTCGTCTTTTTTACTCTATCTTATTGTTCAGGATTACCGTAAATTTCTTCTAATGGTTCTGTAATAATTTTATTAACGTCTCCAATGATAGTACTTAAGTTTTGTTCTGCTTCCATTAATTTTGAAATTAATTCATGCTGCTGAACAAGTTCAAATTGCTTCTGTGCTTGCTCCGCTTCTTCTTGTGTAATTTGAACACCTTGCATTTGCTTTTGTTGTAGCTCAAGTTGCAATTTACGGAAATTGTCTAACATTCTTTTTGCCACTTCATCCGCATTAATTTGCCCATGTAATGAACGTAAAGTTGCAAACTCTTCACTATCAGCTAATGTTTGCTTTAATTCTTGAGCTTTTTCAATAATTGTAGACATGTTACGTCCTCCTAATAAAAGTATCTCTACGACTATAACAGTCCGTCGAAGAAGCGTCAAATATGATTCCTATCATTTTATCGTACAAAAAATAAAAGGAACCCTTGCAACAAACCGATAAATCCTCCAAGAAATGCACCTAAATATGTAATCATCTTAAATTCACGGCGTGATATTGATAAAACAAGATCTTCGAGACGCTCAACAGAAAAGGCCTCTACCTGTTCCTTCACGATGTCGTCTAAATGAACCTGCTCTAATAATATTTCTAAGCGAGAAGCAATTAAACCAATTAATACAGTGACTGCTCTTGGAATAACTACATCCATAACAGTGGATTCATATTGATTAGACCATTCCTTTATTGGTGATTTCATCCAATGAAAAATCGGAAGATTTTTTTCGATTGCTTGCTGTACATACGAAACAATTTCTTCTTCATTTAAATAAGACTCAAGCTCGTGTAATTCTTTTTGCTTCCACTTATTCCATTCTTGATGAAGTAATCGTTGTATAACTTTTTTGGTCTCATCATCTTGTAAGCCTTTTACAAGCGCAGGTTGGATTTTATCAACTAATCGATCATTGCCAAGAAACATCGAAATCATATTTCCAATTTTTCCTTTTTGTACAAGGAAACGGTCGATCATCACACTAAGCTGATCCTTCCCTTCTGAGCTTTGTAAATACATTTCACCACGTTCAAGTAAATAGTCAGTGACAGTAGGTATGTTCGTTTCAATCTTTTCCATCATTGAGAGCGGCAAAAGCTCGTCCAATTTCTGATATCTATTATTAGCAAAATAACTACGATAACTACCCTCAACTAACTTTCCAACTTGCGTATTGAGCCTTTGAGAAGCTGAGGCTAGTCCCAATTGGTGCTTGAGAAAATGTTCACCTGTTTGTTCACTATTCATGAACTTCTTCGCTTCTTTTTGCAACCAGTTCGTCAATCCATCTGTAAACGTCGTGCTCATGAGACGTTTTGATATACCTTCCGCTGTAATTAAATAATGAACAACCATCTTACCGAGCTGTGAGGCTAACTCATGTCGCCTTTTTGGAATGACTCCAGGAGTAAACGGAACACGAAACCGTCCAATCCATTTCTCTGTATATGGTCGAAACAGCATTTTGATTGCTAATGAATTCGTTAAACCTCCAATAATAGCTCCTATTATCACCATGAATACGATTAATCCAAAAACACCCAAACTAATACTCCACTCCTTCTCTTCAATTCACCAAGTAGGCATGTAACACATAGTATACGATACGTACACTCTCCTATCTAGTACTTGTTTACACTCACCATTAAGACAATTATAGATGTAGGAGGATCATAATGAAACTAATTACTATAACCTCTAACTTATGGGAACAATACCGTTGGCCTTTATTGCTATTTGTTCGTCGTTATGAGAACTGTCACAACTATTCACTTTACCGCCGGTTATTCCATCTTAAAAAGAATGATTTACAAAAGCCTGGAACATGTATTTTAGTTGCGTTTTGGGAAGGACAATTAATAGCTACTGCCGTCATTAATCATTATGGCACCAAACATTCAGAAATTGTTATTTCACCTACATTCGATCGACCCAAAATCCATAAACGACTCATTCATTCTATCATCGACCAGCTTGGTGTCTTTTACACAAAAGTAAAGTACGATGATGAAAGAAAATTTAAAACCGCTCTCGAATCTGGGCTTGTTTGCTTCTCCTACAGTCAAGAACAAGAGACTAATTACCTTTGGCTAGGTGGAGGTCATTGGAATACAAATGACGTCGTCTCATGAATAAGTTTAGGCCTCCTTTCAAAAACTAAAGAGTATCCTATATCATTGAATATTAGAAGGACGTGACATCAATGAAGAAAAAACAAAAGCATTCGTTCATCCCAGATCAAAATGCAAGGGAGCAGGCCTTTCTCGATGTTGACCGCATGATCAATGAAGGTTTAGGTGGTGGCACTGTACACGGTCATGATTCCGGCTTAATTGAAGAAACAAGAGGAAGTCTTGAACAGGAAGACCCTCCAAACTCCACAGATCATTAAGAAAAACCGTAATGCGCTCTTTTCTTAATTGCGTAAAGCGGAACGTGTAACGAGAGAAGTTCTCGCCTCACGTGAATCAACTACGTCCTCCTTGATTAAACTTCTGAAAAAAGAACGTATCATTAGGTTTTACCTAACAGATACGTTCTTTTTTGTTATACTTATAGTAATTAGACAAGCAATAAGGAGACGGCAACATTGAATGAAAAACTAATCAAACAATTCAAGCATGCTATTGTAACAAATAAGACTGAAGAACATGAATCGATTATATGGCTTGAGGATGAAACAAGACAACCTGTTGGCTTTTTAACAGACCAGTTAACAGAAAGTGAACTGCTGCTACTAACGATGCTCTTTCAACCAGTTGTTTCTACTCCAAAACCTCAAGGTTCAAATGAAGAACATTGGGCTCATTTTTTATTGGCAAAAGGTGATCAACCTCGCGATCCTAAAATAATAAGAATGATTCATTTTACACTCGACAAGCGTATAGATGACCTCGATTCATTTCGTGATGTTTGGAATAATATTTTAGATGGACCAGTCATTATCGTATGGACATCATCCACACGTGGACTGATTATCCTTGATACGACAATGGAAGAGGAGCTTCCCGACTTCATTAGTATCAATCAAGCTATCGCTTCTGACTTTTACATCGATATGACATTACTAGTTGGTTCTAGCCACGAAATTGAACACGCTAAAGAGCAATTTCGTTGGGAGTCAGCTTGCTTAGATGCACTTATTAAAGCAAAAGTCATACATCGAGTGTTTTATGAGTATGAAGCGATTCCTTATTTATTACTAGAACCAATCACATTTGAGTTACGTGAACAATTTATTAATCGACTTTTAGATGAAGAACTGCGGTCCGACAAAGACTTCCTAAAGAGCATGAAAGTTTACTTTGAACATAATTTAAACATTTCAGCAGCAGCAAAGGCTCTGCATCTTCATCGCAATAGCTTACAATACCGCATTGATAAATTTACTGAACGAACGAATTTCGACCTTAGGCAATTTACTCACGCCTCCCTACTCTATCTAGCGTTATTACTTTTAGATACTCGTTCATAATCGGCAACATGCACAAAAACGCTTACATTTTTTTGTGCAAGCTTGCTATAGTGTTTTAAAAAGAAAAGGGTTACAATTTCATTAGTTCATTAATAGGAGGCGTTATACATGGCAGATATCGCATTAAAAAATGTATATAAAATTTATGATGGTGATGTAACAGCGGTTACAGATTTCAACCTTGATATTGAAGACAAGGAATTTATCGTATTCGTTGGTCCATCTGGTTGTGGTAAATCAACAACATTACGTATGATTGCAGGACTTGAGGATATTTCTAAAGGGGATTTATACATTGGCGACAAGCGTATGAACGAAGTAGCGCCAAAAGATCGTGATATCGCGATGGTATTCCAAAACTATGCCCTATATCCACATATGAATGTATATGATAACATGGCGTTTGGTCTTAAGCTTCGTAAGTTTAAGAAGGATGAAATTAAACGTCGTGTAACAGATGCAGCTAAAATTCTAGGTCTAGAAGAAATGCTTGATCGTAAGCCTAAAGCAATGTCTGGTGGTCAGCGTCAACGTGTTGCACTTGGACGTGCGATCGTTCGTGACCCACAAGTATTCTTAATGGATGAACCACTTTCTAACTTAGATGCGAAGCTTCGTGTACAAATGCGTGCAGAAATCATCAAGCTTCACAAACGTTTACAAGCAACGACAATCTACGTAACACATGACCAAACGGAAGCTATGACGATGGCAACACGAATCGTTATAATGAAATTAGGGGTTATCCAGCAAGTTGGTACTCCGAAAGATGTATATGATAACCCATCAAACGTATTCGTCGGTGGTTTCATCGGTTCACCATCTATGAACTTCTTACACGGTACATTAGAAGGTGAGTACTTCAAAGTGAATGACATTAACTTAAAAGTACCTGCCGGAAAGCTTTCATTCCTTAAAGAAAAAGGCTATGACGGTAAAGAGTTAATCCTCGGAATTCGTCCAGAAGCTGTACATGATGAGCTCGTATTCTTAGAAGGCTCTCCTGATACAAAGATTCAAGCAAAAATTGATGTTGCAGAGTTAATGGGTGCTGAAACGATCCTTTACTCAACAGTCGGTGGCCAAGACTTAGTAGCTCGTATTGATTCTCGTACAGATATTGCAAGTGGTCAAACGGTAGAGCTTGCATTAGACATGAACAAAGCTCACTTCTTTGATAAAGATTCAGAGGAAGTTATTAAAAAATAATAAAAACAAAAGAAGGTGTGTATCCTCCAAAAGGATCGCACCTTTTTCTACTATAATAATCACCACTCTTGAATGAGTACCAATGAAGCCTTATTACATGTTGGACAAGCCACGATATGGGCACATTTTTCCTCCTTTTGGTCATCCTTAATTCCATTATCTAATTTCTTCATTTCAATCGGTAAATAAGCATCGTATTTCTCACCAAAATCCATCATTCTACCATGATCAACAAGGATGGTATGACAATGCTTACACGTTTCATTTAATTCATTTAAGCCATTACAAACCGGACACATACTCATTTACATCCACATCCCTCACTTTATAACAATCAGCCAGAAAGGGTGCCCTTCTAAAATAAGGACACCCATGCCATTTTGTATTCATTTCATTATTAAGATTGACCACCCATTTGCTGTTCAGCCATTTGTACTAAACGCTTTGTAATCTCTCCCCCAACTGATCCGTTTGAACGAGAAGTTGCATCAGGTCCAAGCTGTACACCAAATTCTGAAGCAATTTCAAATTTCATTTGATCTAATGCTTGTTGTACTCCAGGTACGACAAGTTGGTTTGAACTATTATTATTTGCCATGTTGTCTCACCTCCTTGTGTACCTATAGTTTGATTCTTTTCTTCTCGATTATGTAAATGAATTTCTGATAATTTATGGCAGAATCTTATAGAAAGTATGATTTAATAATCATGATTTTTTATCTATATTTTCCTTTTTTAGAATTGTAAGAAAAATATAAAAATTGTACTATTCACGAATACATTTGTGTGATATATTATATCCTGATATTAATTATATTTATAAAGGAGGACAAACAATATGGCCTTAAATCAAGAACCTGGTCGCGAGCAATGGGCAACAAGATTAGGGTTTATCTTAGCAGCAATGGGGTCAGCCGTTGGATTAGGAAACATTTGGCGTTTTTCATATGTTGCAGGGGAAAATGGAGGAGCTGCCTTTCTTCTCATTTACTTAGTCATGATCCTTCTAATCGGCTTGCCTATTGTTATGGCAGAATTTACAATTGGACGAAAAGCACAAAGTGATGCGGTCGGTTCATTTGAGAAGCTTTCACCAGGAGGAGAACGATTAGCCGCCGGTGAACCTTGGAAAATAGCAGGTATTATGGGAGTCTCCGCTGCTTTTATGATTCTATCGTTTTACGGAGTCATTGCAGGATGGTTATTCTATTACTTGCTTAATTACTTGACAGGTAACCTTTGGACAGCTCCTGAAGGTGGCTATGGTGATTTCTTTGGTACTTTTATTGCAAGCTCAAGTCAACCAATTATATGGCAATTCATTTTTATGATTGTAACAGTCGGAATTGTGTATGTCGGTGTTAAAAAAGGAATTGAACGTGCAAATAAGATCTTAATGCCATTATTAGGTGTTTTATTAATTGTCTTATCAATTTACGGTCTTTCACTCGGTGGTGCTAAAGAAGGATTAGCATTCTTATTTTCACCAGATTGGTCAGCACTTTCTGATCCTTCCATTTACTTAGCTGCTTTAGGGCAGGCTTTCTTCTCACTAAGCTTAGGGATGGGAGCATTAATTACGTATGGTGGTTATCTTTCTAAGAAGGAAAGATTACCTGGTGCAGCAGCAAGCGTTGTTTCGCTCGATACATTGTTTGCTATTATTGCTGGTTTAATGATTTTCCCTGCTGTATTCGCTTTTAATATTAATCCTGCAGAAGGACCAGGTCTTGTCTTTGTTGTCATGCCAGATGTTTTTAATAGCTTTACGTTAGGTGGGGTGTTTGGAATCCTCTTCTTCTTCCTCCTTTCTGCTGCTGCATTGACATCTGGAGTTTCATTATTAGAGGTAGCCGTTGCTTATTTCATTCGTAAGTTTAGCTGGAACCGTAAGAAGGCAACGTTAATCGTTGGATTTATTATTTTCTTAGTTGGTATTCCATCGGCACTTTCACAAGGTGTATTAGCTGGATACGGTTTAGGTGGCCTCGATATTATCGATTCTGTAGACTTTATCGCTTCCAATATCTTTCTACCACTTGGTGGTTTAACTATTGCCATCTTTATGGGCTGGGGATGGAAGAAATCAGATGCATTACGCGACTCTGATTTTGGGGATACTCGACTCGGTCGAACATGGATCTTCTTATTACGATATATTGCACCTATTGCCATCTTGCTTGTATTCCTTGGTTCAGTCGGTGCTTTTAACTAATACCATTTCAAAAAAAATCACCAGATGTGAAAGGAACACGTCTGGTGATTTTTTATATTTTAAGGGATAATTGACAAAGCGCTCGCTCAGTTTATAGGTGCGGCTTGCACTTCCATTTCCTCTTTTATTAATTCTAATAAGAGCGTTAATCCTTTTTCAATCTTTTCCGGAGTCGCATGAGTGAAATTTAACCTCATCGTATTTTTCTTTGGTTCACCAGCATAGAACGGTTCCCCTGGAACATAAGCTACTCCTCTATCAACTGCTTTACTTAATAAATCCGTCATATTCAAACAAGGATCAACCTCAATCCAAATAAACATTCCACCCTTAGGCTTAACAAAGCTCAATCCAGGTACATTCGCTTGCTTTAAAAAGGCGACCATTGCCTCCATACGCGCTTGATACGTATCACTAATCTTCTGAATATGAGCATCCAAATCAAAGTGGCAGCATAATTGATATAGTGCATGCTGAGAAAGTGAATTCGAATGGAGATCATTCGCTTGCTTCGCTTGGGCCATCATCCGAATCACTTGATATGGACCAACAATCCAGCCTGTTCTTAGTGCAGGTACTGCTGTTTTTGAAAAAGTACTCGTATATAATACATGTGTACCATCATCCAATGCCGCAAGAGGTGTATACGTTTCACTTCGATCAAACTGAATTTCACCATACGGATCATCTTCAAACACAACAACTTTATGTTTATGGACAAGATTGACGAGTTGCTTTCGACGTTCAAGTGACCATACACGACCTGCTGGATTTGAAAATGTTGGGACGACATAGACACATTTAGGACGATACTCCTTTAATTTTCTCTCAAGATCTTCTGGAATCATTCCATCATCATCAGAATCAACTGCGACCACGTTCGCTTCATAGGAATGAAATACTTGTAAAGCTGCTAAATAGGTAGGATCTTCTGTTAATACAATATCTCCTGCACTTAACATTATTCTTGCAAATAAATCAATCGCTTGCTGAGAACCAGTCGTAACGAGAACATTATCTGGTGAATAGTTGACAATATCTTTCTTCGCCATCCGATCAATAATCACTTCACGTAACGGACGTAACCCCTCTGTTTCCGCATATTGCATCGACTGCTTTCCTGACTTAAACGTCCGATCAAACGCATCTTTAATACCTTCAATTGGAAACAAATCATCATCAGGTAATCCACCTGCAAACGAGATAATGTCTCCCTTACCAACAACCTTTAAAATATCACGAACAGCTGATGATTGGAGGTGTTTCACTCGATCTGAAAATGCATACTTCATCTAACGCACCTCTATTGTAATAAAATTTTGAATATTATATATATATACTACCTTATTCCGATAGAATGTCAACGTGAGATAAAAGAAGAGAATAGCTCAGAAACTACTCTCTTCAACAAACTCCTTATTTTTTCATCATCGCCGCATATTGCGATTTTACTAATTGGTAATATGCGCCATGATTATTCATTAATTGCTCATGTGTTCCCTCTTCCAAAATTTGACCATGCTCTAATACAACTATTTTATCTGCATCGCGAATCGTCGATAAACGATGAGCAATCATAATCGCCGTTCGACCTGCTAAGAGCTTCTTTAACCCTTCTTGTATTTTCAATTCTGTTTCGGTATCGATACTAGCTGTTGCTTCATCGAGAATAAGAATACGCGGATCTGCAAGTAATGCACGAGCAAAGGATAACAGTTGACGTTCACCAACCGACAGAACACTTCCTTTCTCTTCTACTTCCGTATTATAGCCATCCTCAAGCTTCAGAATAAACTCATGTGCTCCAATTGCACGTGCGGCATTTTTAACTTCCTCATCCGTTGCATTAGGACGCCCAAATCGAATGTTATCCATAATTGTTCCAGCAAAAATAAATGTATCTTGTAAAACGTAGCTAACATGCTTTCGCAAATCATCTAGCTTCAAGTCTCGTAAATCAACTCCATCTAGCAAAACCTTTCCGTTAGTCGGGTCATAGAAACGGCTGATTAAATTGACAATCGTTGATTTACCAGAGCCAGTATGTCCGACAAGTGCAATCGTTTCACCAGCTTCAAATGTTAAGTCTATGCAATGCAATGCTTTTCTCTTCTCATCATATGAGAACTCAACGCCTTCAAACGTAACCTCACCTTTTACATCTGCTAACACTTTTGCTTCTTCTTTTTCAGGTACAGATGGCTTCTCATCTAAAAATTCAAAGATTCGCTCCGATGAGGCCATACCTACTAATAATTGATTGTACACTTGACCTAGGCGGGAGATCGGCTCCCAAAACATTCCTAAATAGAAGGCAAAGGAAACAAATACACCGAGTGTTAATGTACTCGTATCTGATTGAAGCAAATACGCCCCATACCAAATTAAAACAACTGTACCGATAGCACCAGACATCTCTACAATTGGACGGAAAATCGCATTTTTCTTTGTTGCATCTCTCCAGCTTTCATAGTTATCTGTATTCACGCCATCGAAGAATTCCATATTTTCATGTTCTTGTGCATACGCTTGAGTGACACGAATGCCTTGAATACTTTCGTTCAAATGCGAATTTAATTTCGATTGTCGAATCCTAACTTTCTGCCATGAACGTCGTATGTTCTTTCTTAGCTTTGTTGAGATAAAGAACATGATCGGTACGACGATTAAAACCAAAATAGCTAATTCAGGACTTAATGTGAATAAAATAATGACAATCCCTAGTAACATCGCAATGTCCATTATTAAATTGACGACACCATTAGTAAATAAATCTTGCATCGAATTCACATCATTAATAACCCTTACCAAAATAGACCCAGCCGATCGTTGGTCGAAAAAACGGTGTGATAAACGTTGAATGTGATTAAATAATGCTGTACGTATGTCATAGATCATATGTTGCCCAAGCTCATTCATCCAGCGAATACGCAAAATATTAGCAAGCCACGATGCTAAATACATAAATAGGACTGTCAAAGCAATTGTCGTCATAAGCGACATATCACCAGGAGCAATCGCATAATCAATTGACCACCCAATAAAAATCGGAGCAGCTAATCGTACTGCACTTACAACGAGCATCGCTAAGATCGTTTTAGGTAAATAGCTTTTTGCATACGGCTTCATAAAGCCTAGTAAACGGCTCATTTGTTTCCAGTTAAAAGGCTTATCAATAATTTGTTCCACTGTATAATGAAATCGAGACCTTTTCTGCTCTTGTGTACGTTGTACGTCTGTATGTGTTTGACTCATTTTCACTCCTCCTTTCTCTATACTTGCTGCAGGACATATTCCTGATCCTGGTTTTGAATGTCATAAATACGGCGGTATTGGCCTTTTGAGTTTCTCAATAGTTCTTCATGTGTCCCACGTTCAATAACTTCACCTTGATCCAATACGAGTATTTCATCGGCATGCTTTACAGATGAAATACGATGAGCAATCACAAACGTTGTTCTTCCTTTCATCACTTCTTGAAACGCACGTTGTATTTTCGTTTCCGTTTGCATATCAACGGCGCTTGTAGCATCATCAAGAATTAAAATACGTGGATCCATAATAATCGATCGTGCAATAGCAATACGTTGCTTCTGACCACCAGATAATCCTAGACCACGTTCACCTAACACCGTGTCATAGCCATCAGGTAATTCTGCAATAAACTCATGCGCATCAGCACGCTTGGCTGCATCAATGATGTCCGCAATCGACGCATCAGGTCGACCATAGGCAATATTATCACGAATCGTTGATGAGAAAAGAAAGGTTTCTTGTAATACAGCACCAATCTGTTCGCGTAGTTCCTTCAACGTGTAATCATCAATCGAACGACCATCTATCAAAATATCGCCAGATGAACGTTCATAGAAGCGAGTAATCAATTGAATAATACTTGATTTTCCTGAACCCGTTGCACCAACTAATCCAATTGTCTTACCCTTCGTTGCTTCAAAGGAGATGTTCCTTAATGCTTGTTGCTGCTTGGACCCATACGTTAATGAAACGTTGTTAAAAATCACTTCTCCAACAAAATCATCTTTCTTTTGCAAGACAGGTTCCTTCGCATCATCACGACGTACAGACTCATCTAATACCTCGATTAATCGCTCTCCTGACGCTTTTGATTGTGAAAACATATTCACAATAAACCCTAGTTGCATAATCGGACCTATAATAAACCATACTAAGCTAAAGAAGGCGATAAGTTGGCCAACTTGCAAACTACCTTGAATCGTTAAATAACCACCATAAGCTAATAAAATAACAGCAGATACATGTCCTAGAAACTCCATTAAAGGAAAATATCTTCCCCATATTTTAGCAAGGTCAATATGTTTCTTACGGTAATCTTCATTCGATTGAGAAAATCGCGTAATTTCCTCATCTTCCTGTGATAACGCTTTAACCGTATTCATACCACTAACGTTTTCCTGGACTTTTGTGTTTAAACGAGCTAATGATTTTCGAATACCACGAAATCCTGGATGTACTCGCTTATCAAATTTTGCTACACTAATGGCTAAAAATGGGATCGTTATCATTGAGACGAGAGTAAGTGGTACGGAGTAATAGAACATTACTGACATACTAAAACCAATGAGTAATATAATATTTAAGAGTTGAGCACAGCCGAACGATAGGAAGAAGCGAAAGGCTTCGACATCTGCGGTTAATCGAGACATTAAATCGCCTGTCTTGGCATTATCATAATAGCGGAATGGTAAAAACTGAAGCTTTTCATATAACGTATCTCGTAATTTACGTACCGCCTTTATCCCGAATAAATCTCCTAAATATTGATGAACGTATACTGCACCACCTTTTATAATCATCGTTCCCATTATCGTTAAAGCTAAATAAGGAATTAATTCAAATCGACCATTTTCAATTGCTTCATCAATTGTAAATGCTAGAATCATTGGATAAAGAACCGTCATACCCGTTACGACAACGAGTGCAAGTAACGACCAAACGAACAATGATTTAAATGGCCAATAAAACTCTTTCAAACGTTTAAATGTATCCATCTCCATCACCTCATAATATGTACACTCTTAAACTCTATAAATTTATTTAGAGTCTCGAATGATTTTATGAAACTAAACACTATATTAAACCTAATACAAACTAGAAGTCAATAACGTTTTAAAACGTTTTCAAAATTTTATTAAAAAAGCTGTACAGCAATCTTTTCTTAGTTGAGTCGTGCGTGTAGCCGTTACAAAGAAATTATCGTTTGTAAGTAGGTTTCTCCTGTAGCGTATGGAGCCGACGTCACCTGCGAAGCCACGTTACACCTTCCACCATTAGACTTTCAAACGATTTATATAGTATGGATTATCTTAAAAAGATATCCCACTGCTTTACTTATTAGCAGTGGGATTTGGTTCATAAATATTTACGATGTACTTTATGACCATCGAACACAAAGGTGATCGCTTTATCATTTACCTTCGTTTCAATATGAACGGTTCTTCCCCATAATTGGTATATATAAGGAAGCACTTTTTCTAAATACCCAACGTCAAGCTCTGTTCCTTCATAGGAGTGAGTAATATATAATTCACCGTTTTTCATATAATCACCGTTTGTCACAAGTAAATACGGAAAACCACCATTCACTCGAGACAAAACGAGCTGATCGCGAATATGCTCCCACTCTTTATCAACAATTTTATACTCACTTCCTTGCTTTTGGAACAAATACATGTCTTCGTTCATAACGAGATCTTTCGTTAGATAGTTACGAATAAATGAAATATCTGATTCAATCTCACGAACTTCAAAGATCTTATCTCTTCCACTACCCTCTTTAATACCTTGCCTTTCCTTCATATCATCAGTTGGGTGATTAAAACGTTCTTCAATATCCTCAAATATTTTCAACCCTAAATAGTAAGGGTTAATCGTCGTCTTTGATGGCTGAACAACTCCAGCATTTAATTTAGCAAATTCAATCGTTTCTTCGCTCGTTAAATCCATTTCCCTCAAAATACGTGCATGCCAAAATGATGCCCAGCCTTCATTCATAATTTTCGTCTCAAGCTGAGGCCAAAAGTATAGCATTTCTTCACGCATCATCGTTAAGACATCGCGCTGCCAAGGATCTAACTCTCGACTATACTCCTCTATAAATAACAATAAATCCTTTTCAGGCTTAGGTGGAAACTTCTTCTTCTTTTTTTGCTTTTCCTTGTCACCCTTCTGGTCCATATTCCATAAATCATCATACTCTGATTTTTTTCGTTTTACATTGGTGTCATCATCTTCATCTGTCATAGACCAATTTAATTTAGGTCTTACTAGACTAGGATCTATATGTTCTTGAATCGCCAAAACAGCATCTAAGAAACTTTCTACCTCTTCCTTCCCATATTGATGTTCATAATGCGCAATTCGTTCGGCAGTCGCACTCATACTCTCAACCATGTCACGGCGTGTATTCGAAAATCGAACATTGTTTTTAAAGAAGTCACAATGCGCAAGGACATGAGCAACAATGAGCTTATTTTGTATTAATGAATTACTATCTAACAAAAAGGCATAGCATGGGTCAGAATTAATAACAAGCTCATAAATTTTACTTAAGCCAAAATCATATTGTAGCTTCATTTTATGATATTGCTTTCCAAACGACCAATGGCTATACCTTGTTGGCATTCCATATGCACCAAACGTATAAATAATATCAGCCGGACATATTTCATATCTCATTTCATAAAAATCAAGTCCAAATCCATCGGCAATTTCAGTGATTTCTGAAATGGCATATTCCAGCTCTTTCTCTATTAGAGACATTGTATTTCCCTCCCTCGTTTCAACCTCTCTTATTTGTATATGATTGAAGAAGGAAAATCATGTATCCGTATCTAGTTATGAACTCTCTTCGTTCCAAGTGTAGATACAAAGCGAACAAATGCTGAACGACCACTATCATCACGCTTAAACACTCCAGCATGGTGCAATATTTCTAAAAAGACTTGTCCAAGCTCTTGACGTAATAGTTGCTCAAAAGAAGCCTCATTGTCAAAGCCAAATTGATGTTTTATTTTATCTACCCATTTTAAATGCTTTGTAATCTCACCAGTTGCATTAACTGTTTCACCACGTTCTTTAGCACCTATATATGTGACAACTTGTTGCAGTTCATCCTTCAATCGTCCCGGTAATACCGCTAACCCCATCACTTCAATGAGCCCGATATTTTCTTTCTTAATATGATGAACATGCTGGTGAGGATGGAATAAGCCATCAGGATGTTCATCTGTTGTTCGATTGTTTCTTAAAACTAGATCTAATTCAAACTTTCCCCCTCGCATCCGGGAGATTGGAGTAATCGTATTATGTGGTGTACCATCTGTTTGTGCAACTATGTTAGCCTTACGATCCTCATATACACGCCAAGCTTCTAAAATATCATAGGCAACGTTTGCTAACTCTTCCTTATTCGTTGCCTGTAACCGTAGCACAGACATCGGCCATTTCACGATCCCTGCTTGTACTGATGGGAAACGTTCAAAAGAAAACATTTCTTCCATTTCCGCCTTAGCCATTGGAAAATCATGAGCTCCCCCTTGGAAATGATCATGGCTTAATATCGAGCCTCCGACAATAGGCAAATCTGCATTAGAGCCTAAGAAATAATGTGGAAACTGATCAACAAAATCAAGAAGACGTTTAAACGTTAAATGAGTAATTTTCATTGGCTCATGCTTTTCCTTTAAGACAATAGCATGCTCATTATAATAAACATACGGCGAGAATTGAATGTGCCATCTCTCGTCATTTAGCGTAACAGGGATTGTTCGTAAATTTTGCCTTGCCGGATGGTTGATACGACCTTTATAGCCTACGTTTTCTACACAAAGTAAACATTTAGGATAGTTAACACTTTCCAACCCTTTCGCAGCAGCAATCGCCTTAGGGTCCTTTTCCGGTTTGGATAAATTAATTGTAATTTCAAGCTGTCCATAGTCCGTATCAGCATACCAATGCTCATTCTTTGCAATGCGGTCCGTTCGAATATAATGGACATCCTTAGATAACTGATATAAATAACGCGTTGCCGCTTCAGAACTTTCCTTCTTATATTTCCCCAAAAACGTATCAATCACTTCAGAAGGTCGCTTCGTTAACATACCCATTAGTTGTGTATCGAGTAAATCACGATATACAACTGAATTAGATTCGAGTACACCCTCTTTTGCAGACCAATCTAATATACTTGTGAGAATGGTCACTGGTGTATCTAGCTCCTCTTCATCAACCTTTACTTCTTCAACCGTATCTAAAGACAAAACCGCTAACAGTTGGTTACGTGTCCAAATGACGTCCTCTTTCTCTATTAATTTTTTTTTCAATCCGTATTGAACTAATCGTTCAATATCATGATAAATACTCATCGCTCACGCATCCTTTCATAGTCTTAGTATCGGATACTCACCCTCAGTTTACACTAAACGAGAAAGTTAGTAAATTTATTTAATAAAGTTTTTATAAATTCATATCATATTATCTTCATCGATGATTTATGATCCATACAAGCAAACATAAAGTATAGATTCATGACACAACTGTATGAGCTTTCCACTAAGTAAAAAAAGCCTGCAAAGAAACACTCTCTGCAAGCACGCCATGTTAAACAAGTGATTGGACTTTAGCCATCACATCTGCTTTTAACGTTTTTAACGCCTGTTGACTTTCATCCAACGAACTCTTGTTTACACCAAAATAAAATTTCACTTTTGGCTCCGTACCAGAAGGACGAATACAGAACCATGATCCATCCGCAAGTTTATATTTTAATACATTTGACTTAGGCAACGTAATAGCCGCCTTTTCATTTGTCTCTAGTTCCATCACAATACTCGCTTCGTAATCTTCAACTGATACTACCGCATGACCGCCCATCATCTTTGGTGGTTCATGACGGAACTTCGCTAATATATGTTGAATCTTTTCAACTCCGGCTTTCCCTTTAAGTGTTAAAGACTCTAACCCTTCCTGATAGAATCCATATTTAGAGAAAATTTCTAACAACCCATCATATAATGTCATTTGACGTGTTTTATAATAGGTAGCTAACTCTGCTGCAAATAAACAAGCCTGAACAGCATCTTTGTCACGTACAAAATCTCCAATTAGATACCCGTAACTTTCTTCATAACCAAACAAAAATTGATGTTGCCCCGTTTCTTGATACTGTTTAATTTTTTCACCAATAAACTTAAAGCCTGTTAACGTATCAATCGTTGTTAAATTAAAACGATCTGCAATGGCTCGACCAATTTCAGAAGTTACAATGGTTTTTAACACCGCACCATTTTCAGGAAGTATATGCTGATGTTCCTTTTGTGTTAGCAAATAATCAAGCATTAGAGCGCCTGTTTGATTTCCAGTTAAAACAACATATTGATCTTCACTGTTTTTAACAGCCACACCAACACGATCTCCGTCTGGGTCTGTCGCTAATAGTACATCAGCCTGTTCTTTTTCACCTAACTCCATTGCTAGCTTAAATGCCGCATGCTCCTCAGGATTAGGCGAGCTCACCGTTGAAAAGTCAGGATCAGGGAGTTCTTGCTCAGGAACAACTGTAAGGTTCGTAAATCCGTTACTTTCCAACGCACGGCGAACTGGGATGTTGGCAGCCCCATGTAATGGTGTGAAAATAATTTTCACATTTTGGCCTTCTTCTTCAACCATTTCTTTTTGGACTAGAATCGACGCTAACGCTTCGTTGTAAGCTTCATCAATTTCCTCAGAAACTATTTTCAACAGCTGATTACCCTTTAGTTCCATTTCGTCAGCAACAGGAATCTCTAATTCATTTTCAACAGAATTTACGTATTGTACAAGCTCTTCAGCTGGTCCAGGAGGAAGCTGTCCTCCATCGTCTCCATACACTTTAAAGCCATTATATTCAGGAGGGTTATGACTTGCTGTTATCACAACACCACCAGCTGCCTTTAAATATCTCACAGCAAATGAGAGCTCCGGGGTCGGGCGTAATTCATGAAATAAATAGGATTGAATTCCATGGTTTCCTAACGTCAATGCCGTTTCTAATGCAAATTCCTTCGATTTATGTCTAGAATCAAATGCAATCGCTACACCACGTTCTTTTGCTTCCTGTCCTTGATTTTCTATGTAACGAGCCAGTCCCTCTGCCGCTCGACGAATCGTATAAGTATTCATGCGGTTAGTACCTGGGCCAATTTCTCCACGCATGCCGCCTGTTCCAAACTCTAAATTCTTATAAAAGCTGTCTTCAAGAACTTCTTCATTGCCGCTTAACTGTTCAAGTAATTGTTTAAGTTCTTCCTCTAATGCTGAATGCTTTGCCCATTTCTCATATTGTGTTCGCCAATTCATCTTCATTCCCCCTCAACAATTTCATTTCCGTTATCCATCGCTTATTATACCATTATCTTACTGACTACAAATACTTGCACTTAAAAAACTATCTATGTTTTTTATTAGTGTAAGGTACCTCCTAAAATGTCGCAATATACTCACTCATTATATAGAAAAGAGTTACCTCAGTAATACTTCTTTCTGAGGCAACTCTTACAATCATTATGATTTAAATCCATTTGGATGGGCTTGATGCCAGCTCCACGCATGTGAAATGATTTCCTTTAATGCAGGGTACGTTGGCCGCCACCCTAATTCTTCCTTCGCCAATTCAGATGAAGCAATTAAGGTCGCTGGATCACCAGCGCGTCTCGGAGCTACTTGTGCCGGAATGTCATGACCTGTTACATCTCGGCAAGTGTCAATGACTTCTTTCACGGTAAAGCCTGCACCGTTCCCTAAATTATAAATCGCACTTTCATCCTTTTTACGTAATGATTGTACAGCCAAATAATGAGCTTGAGCAAGGTCGAGCACATGAATATAATCACGTACACAGCTTCCATCCTTCGTGTCATAATCCTCACCAAAGATTTGTACATGCTCCCGCTGATTCAGCGCAACCTGTAGCACAATTGGTATAAGATGAGACTCAGGAGTATGATCCTCACCAATTTGACCTTTCGGATCAGCTCCAGCCGCATTAAAATAGCGTAAGCAAACCGATTTTAAACCATATGCTTGATCACACCACTTTAGCATTCGTTCAATTGCTAGCTTCGTTTCTCCATATGGATTTGTCGGGACCGTCGGATCTGATTCTTTTATCGGAATCGAGACAGGTTCTCCGTAAGTTGCCGCAGTTGAAGAGAATACGATTCGAGAAACATCATGCTCCTGCATTTTCTTCACTAGCTTATACGTGCCTAGTACGTTATTCTCATAGTACTTTAATGGATTACCGACACTTTCTCCAACTAATGAATATGCCGCAAAATGAATAACAGAATCAATCGTATGTTTTGAGAAGATGTCATCTAAGATCCGTTCGTCCTCGATTGAGCCCTCATAAAAAGTAGCACCTAATGTCGCTTCCTCGTGTCCTGTTTCTAAACTATCTAGAATCACGACTTCTTCCCCTTGGTCGCGTAAATATAAGACCGTATGACTGCCTATATATCCAGCTCCACCAACAACTAAAATAGCCATAGCACTTTCCCCCCTTCTTTTGCTTAAACCTCTGTCACTCCATTACCTGCTTCGCAAATGTAAAATGATGGTTCTAACCCCGTTTTTGCATGATACGTTTTTGCCACTTGCTCTTTAAACGATTCAACTTGTTCAGCGGCTACAATACTAACAGAGCATCCACCAAAACCAGCACCTGTCATTCTCGTCCCAATACAACCTTCAACAACATGTTGTGAATCATAAAGGGCATCTAACGCTTCTCCTGTCACTTCATAATCATCCCGTAATGAAACATGAGATTCTAACATACGCTTTCCAAACCGATTCAAATCGCCTGACTCGAGCGCTGCCTTAGCATCTTCTGTACGAGCATTTTCTGTTACGACATGCTTCACCCGACGATAAAGCAAATCATTTTCTAAAAACGTCTCAATTGAAGCTAGGTCACCGACATGGGCATCACTTAACGTTTTCCATTCCGGTCGATGCTGTTGAATGATCGCAAGAGCCTCTTCACACTCTGCTCGTCGCTCATTGTATTTCGAATCAGCTAATCCTCTTCGTTTATTCGTATTCGTAATGACAATTTTATTTTCACCTAGCTCAAGAGGTACGTCATGTGCCTCCATCGTATTCGTATTTAAATAAATCGCGTGTTTTTCCTTACATAAACCAACCGCATATTGATCCATTATGCCACTGTTAACACCAATATAATGATTTTCCATCCTTTGACACAATTTAGCAAGCTCGACTCTTGATAACGAAACATGAAATAATTCGCTCAAGCCGTAAGCTGTTACCATACCGATAGACGCTGAAGATGATAATCCTGCTCCATTTGGAATTGTACCGTGATACACGACATCAATCCCTTTTAAGGAATCACTTAATTTCACTAATTCATTTATAATCCCTTTAGGGTAATTCCCCCAATCATCCTCATCCTTATAGGCAAGATCATCTAATGAGAATGTAATCTTTTGATCGAAGTTTGTACTTACTAATGTACACATTCGATCTGTGCGGGGACGAATCGTCATAAATGTCCCAATTGTTAATGCTGTCGGGAATACAAAACCTCCATTGTAATCCGTATGTTCACCGATTAAATTCACTCTTCCAGGAGCAAAGAATGTGCGTGCGTGCTGTGACTTATTTGAGAACTCATGAAAAAAGCGATCTTTTACTAATTGAATGTCCATCGTTTACCTCCATTAACCTATTTTCAAAGTTAATTAATTAAATTTATTAAGTATTATATCATAGGTTTGGTTAAGAAACAGCACTATTTCTTGAGAAAATTTGTTTTAATACGATCGTAACAGCTCCAATAACTGTTCCATTATCTCCTAAATGGGATAATACAATTTCAGTATTTCGAGCTTGCTCAGTTAATGCCTTCGTTTGAACGACTTTTTTTAATGGTTCAAGTATAAAATCACCCGCCTTCGAAACACCACCACCAATAATCACTTTTTCAGGATTCATAAAATGAATACTATTAATGATGCCGATACCTAAGTAAGTCCCTGTCTCTTCTAAAAGCTCAATCGCCAATTCATCTCCAGCCATTGCGCATTCATGAATCACTTTTCCACTTAAGTTATTTTTCATTAGAATCGACGTTCGTCCACTCTCGAGTGCTTCTAATGCTCGTTGCTGTAGCGCTTCACTACTTGCTATTGTTTGTAAGCAGCCGTCACTTCCGCATTGACACCTCTTCCCATACATATCAACAACAGTATGACCAATTTCCCCCGCAGTACCATGGTGTCCATAAAATAACTCGTTATTTAAAATAATCCCTGCACCTATCCCTGTTCCGACATTCATACATAGAACATGATCAATATCTTTCCCATTTCCGAACCAGGATTCTCCTAAAGCGAGTGCTCTTGCGTCATTTTCAACATAGGTCGTTATTTCAAAATGCCCCTCTAGCTCCTGTTTAATGGGGATATTCGCTAAATTGAAATTAGGAGCGTACAGAGCTATTCCGTTTGTATGGTCCACAATTCCATGCATACCTACACCTATTCCGATAATTTTCTCTTCCGGGCATGAGGAGTGTGATAGAACATCAGTAATTACTTCTTTTAGTACCTTAAGAAATGTTTGTTCATTCATTCCCTTTGGTAATGCATGTGTTACTTGATGCTCGATTGTGGCATCCAAATCAGTGAGTACAGCTCTAATTGAACGACCGCCTACATCTATTCCAATAATGTAAGAATGCTTTGCTTCTATTGTAAGAAGAATTGGTTTTCTCCCACCTTTTGACTTACCAATCGCGCTCTCCTTCACGATCCCTGACTCCAATAGTTCAGATACGATGTTCGTGACTGTTGGAGGAGTTAACTTTGTTTGTTTTGCAATATCTGCACGTGAGATTGGACCATATTCACGAATAATCGTTAAAATAACCGATCGATTCAAGGACTTCATTAATTGAAAGCTACCTGTTATATGCGTACGAGTCATATTCATCCCTCATTTCTATTCCTAACTAGTACTATGAAAAGTATATCGTCTCTTATAGAAAGTGACAATCGGTTATTCGATAGCTCTTCTGTACAAGCTCATAAAAAATATAGAAGATTCAACTGAACTTGAGTATCCATATATGTTAGAGTGGAGGTAATTCAGTGAAAAATTGAAACCAATGTCTTTTACTGGGCGTATATTCTACTAACAAAGAAAAGGAGTTGTTAAGATGACTGAAATATTATGGTTAAGCATTATTGGTATTATTCTGTCTATCCTATTAATTATAGGGATTGTTGTATTTATTATTTTTAAGCTGCGATATAAGACGGCAAGTACAAACCAAGCTCTCATCATTACAGGGCCAAACCTCGGAAATCCAGATGAGGATTCACGAATTTTCGTTGATGAAAATGGTAGAAGTATGAAGATTATTCGTGGTGGAGGTGTGAGACTTAAACTCTTTCAAACTTGTACACCGGTTGATTTAAATTCCTTTCAAATTAAATTAACAACACCGAAAGTCTATACCTCCCAAGGAGTGCCTGTCATTGCTGATGCGGTCACTTCTGTAAAAATTGCCGATTCCCTTATCGGAGTAGCCAATTACGCAGAGCAATTTCTCGGAAAGAAGCAAAAAGAAATTGAAGATGAGGTTTCGAAAGTATTAGGTACCAACCTTCGTGCGATATTATCAAAATTGAGTGTCACAGAAATTAATAATGATCGGGAATCATTTAATCATCAAGTTCAAGATATTGCTCAAGAAGAGCTCGACAATATGGGCTTTAAAATCACTTCATTTGGTTTAGATGATTTAAGAGATACAGATGAAGAAAATGGATACTTAGAAAACCTCGGACGCCCACGAATAGCTGAAATACGCAAAAAAGCGGAAATGGCAGAATCTGATGCTGAAAAGGAAACAAGAATTTACCGAGCGAAAAATGATCAAGAGGCACAAGATGAAGAAAACCGCCGTCAAACAGCTATTGCCGAATCTCGTAAAGAAAAAGATGTAAAGGAAGCACAAATTAAAGAAGAAACAGAGCGTGCCCGAGCAAAGTCAGAGCAATCCTACGAGTTAGAGAAAGCTAAGCTTGCTCAACAAGTGAAAGAAGAAGAAATGCAAATTCAATACATCGAACGACAGCGCCAAGTTCAATTGCAAGTTGAGGAACAAAAACGCCGTAAAGCTCTCGCTGATGCAGATGCTTATGATATTAAAGCAAAAGCAGAAGCAGAAGCAGAGAAAGCTAGAATTGATGGGGAAACAAAAGCGACCATTGAAAAACAAAAGGGGCTTGCAGAGGCTGAAGTTATTCGTGAGCGAGGTCGTGCGGAAGCAGAAGCTAAAGAACTTATGGCTCAAGCAATGGAGAAGTTTGGAGAAGCGGCAATTCTCGAAATGTTTATCCAAGTCCTTCCGAAATATGCACATGAAATTGCCAAACCTTTATCACAAATTGACGAAATGAAAGTATTTGATTTTGGTGGATCAGATTCAAATGGCGGAGCATCAAAAATTACTAATAATGTAACGAAAACAATGCTAGGTCTACAAGAAAGCTTAAAAGAAACGACTGGAATGGACCTTAAAGAAATGTTAGAAACTTACGTCTCAAGAGGTCGAAATCAGTTATTTGAAGAGATCAAAGAAACTGCTAGTACAACTGAACATTCTAATCTCGATCAAACTGCTGACTACGAGGAAAAGGAAATGTCCAATCTAGAAAAACAGCGAGAAGAAAACGTAGATTCCTAACATATAAATGGAGCGTTATGTTAGCTATTACAGGAATTTTAAGCAATTTTAAGCAACTTTAAGCAACTTCATGAAAATGAAGTACCGATACCACCTGTAATGAGCTTTACATAGCGCTCTTTTAAGTCCGATTTGATCGCATCTCCGCTATTGACTTCTAATGATTTCTAGTTTTAAATCAGGTGGTAATGGCTGCCCTAGATGAAATAAGTCAGCTGGATCACGACGATTACGTGCCGCTATCTCGCCTTCAACTGAAAGAAACACTTGATTTTGATAAACATCCCTACCCTTTTTTGCATGGACAAGAGCAACCCACTGACCTGGAACCGAAAAGATCACGTCAGCTTCATATAATCCTTCACCTATTGAATGGAACGTCCTCTCAATTTGATGAACAGTATCTGGTCGATCAAAAACGACCGAAACCTCAGCACCTTCAATTGGTTCATTTCGCTCATCAACAATATAAAGGTGAATCGTTGATATGTTACCTGTATAATAGACATCCTCACTAATCGTCGTTACATTCCAATGGTCAATAAGCTTTTCATTAGGAAAAAGAACGATCAGAAATATAGCAAACCCAATTAAACAAACGATCCCAGCTACGACCACTGGCCATTCAAAGGACGTTTTTGTCGCAATTCTCATCTCTAACCTCCTTGCTGTCATATTCATCATTTCCAGCAAGAAGAAAACTTAAACAAAAAGAATATAGAAATGCGCCTTTTAAAAACACTTTATACTTTTCCCTTTTTATTAATCTGCTTTTTTATCGGTATAAGAAATTAATTAAATCGTTATTTCTGACGGTATTCAATCGAAAATATATCATGTCTACGATCTTTCAATTGTCTCACACTACCGGCTCGGCGATTTCTTCTTAATATTTCTAAATCAACATCACCTACAACAACCGTTTCAATATTCGGCTGGCACTCCCCGACAATTCCGTCACGAGCAAATGCAAAATCAGATGGGCTAAAGATCCCTGATTGTGCATATTGAATATCCATATTTTCTACATCAGTTAAGTTGCCCACTGTCCCGGACAAAACGGTATATACTTGATTTTCAATCGCACGCGCTTGTGAACAGTACCGAACGCGTAAGTACCCTTGACGATCATCCGTACAAAATGGTGTGAAAATGATGTTTGCTCCTCGATCTACTGCAATACGCCCAAGTTCCGGAAACTCAATATCATAACAAATTTGTATCGCTATTTTTCCACAATCTGTATCAAAGACATTTACCTTGTCTCCACCTGAAATACCCCAAAAACGCTTTTCGTTCGGAGTAATGTGAAGCTTGTATTGCTTTTCAATCGTCCCATCTCTTCTAAACAGATATGAAATATTGAAGATTTTCCCTTCTTCTTCAACAAAGTGTGAACCACCAATAATATTTACATTGTATTTAACAGCTAAATTCGTAAACAAGTCTAAATAATCTTCAGTAAATTCAGTTAAGCGACGAATTGCCAAGCTCGGACTTTTTTCAGGTAGAAAGGACAATAGCTGTAATGTGAAAATTTCAGGAAATACAGCAAAATCAGACTGAAAGCTTGCCGCAACATCTGTATAGTACTCACATTGAATAGCGAAGTCTTCAAATGATGATATTTTTTTCATTTCATATTGAATCGTTGTAATTCGTACTGGAAAGGATGTCTTAAATTGACGTTTAAGCATCGTCGCACGATAATCAATATTATTCCATTCCATTAATGTCGCATAACGAAGGGATGCTTTATCGTCATGTAAATAATTTGGATTTACCCGCTTTAACGTAAAACCGTTCATCACCTGGAACGTCAAAACAGGGTCATAAATGTTATGCATCATCACTTCTTCCACATACTGTCTAGGCGTTAATTCTTTAGCGTACTTGTAATAATTCGGTATACGCCCCCCAATAATGATACTTTTTAAATTTAATTCTCTCGCCAAATCTTTTCGAGCCTCGTACAACCTCCTACCTATTTTCATTCGACGGTAATCAGGATGGACCATTACTTCAATACCATATAAATTATAGCCTTCAGGATCATGATTTGTAATGTATCCTTTGTCAGTAATCTCATTCCACGTGTGTTGGTCATCATACTCATCAAAGTTAATAATTAAGCTTGAGCATGAACCAATAATAATGCCATCATATTCAACACAAAATTGCCCTTCAGGAAAGTGCTCTAAATGGCTCTGCAAATGTTCTATTTTCCATGGCTCCATATTACGAAAGCACAATTTTTGCATTTCGATTATTTCTAAAAAATCACCTTCACGTATATTACGAAGAATCATTTTCTTTTCATATTTAGATACATCAATTTTGGACACGATGTCACTCCCTTATTACAACATTCATCAACTACCTATTTATTATAAGAAATATTCCTCATAATAACATACATATTGTACATTTACTTCTGCGATAAATTCTGATTTATAAAAAAAACCACCTTATAGGCGGTTTTATTACTCTTCCTTAACAGCGATATGCACTTTAATTGCTCCAATACTAGTAGTGAATGGAATTGTAACAAATGGTAATTTAGAATGAAATCTAGAATCTCCTTCATTGACTATCGGCGTTGTTACATCAATTGTACAGGCTTCCTTTGAAAGTTCGGTAGCAGTTGTCCCTGCTACCCAATTACCAAATTCTTGAACAGCACTCCAACCCATGTCATCAAGTTCTTGGATTTCCATACCACCCATCATCGTACCTACTATTTTCTTTGCTGTTTCTCCTGAAAACGTTACAATAATTTGACCTGTAAGTTCCCCTTTTATTCCTAGTATTACAGCCACATTGTTTGATGGAATTGATCCAGTACCTGCACTTGGTCTTTCTTGATTAATCTCTAAGCCAAAGTGATTTGTTAATATCTCTTTCGTCGCTCTACTTATTGCATTAACATGATTAACATTCACGTAACATTCCCCCAAAAGCACCACGACAACACACATGTCGAATAGTGACAGATAATTATTATGAAAGTTGTCGTTCCTTGTCGTTTTCACGAATAGCATACCATTGTTCACGTGCCATTTCTACTATTTTTTTCTCTTCGTGTTTATTTTTATGTTCAACAACCTTTGCTAAATATTTCAATGCATCTTCTGTATGTTCAACTCTTCTAGCAATTTCTCCAATCATGTATAACATCTTAATATCTGTCATCGTTGTACCATCGTAATCAGCTTCCAAATAAGACGCTTTGTACTTTTCTAACGCCTTCAACAAAAAACGCCTTTCTTCTTGTTCATCTTTTCTCATTCGACAAAGCCACCCTAATCTTAAACATAAACTTGCCATAACAATTGTTTTTTCCTTCTTTACCATCCCACTAATAACTGCCAATTTTGTAGCTTTAATAGCATCTACCACATGTCGTTCTTGTCCAAAATCTTGTACTGACCAACCTCTTAACTGTTCTTTAATGACATTTAGAGAATCACTATTAATGCTAGAAGAAAATGTATCCATAAAGGCAAATCCACAATTAGGACATACGATAGCCTCATATAGTAAAGGATGAATACTAGAGTCTTTATACTCAGTAAAAAAATCAGTATGAATGTTTTCTACTTTCAAAAAACGAGTGCGCACTCGTTTAGTCGAGTGTTTATGAGCACATATTTGACAAACACTCTCTTTATCATATAACGGTGTCAGCATTTCATTCAATTTTATCACCTAGTCTATTTGTCTTTCTTTTATTTTAGTTCAAAAGTACCTATTATACTAGAGGGAAATGGAATTTTTCTTATACCTAAATAATCTGTCCTTCGTAAACTCTCATCTTATGTATTCTAGCACCACATTCCAAGAAAAAATTATGCAATAAATTCTTCAGCAGTAATACTAGCAACTAAATCATAAAACGGCTTAAACTTTTTCTTATTTCGAAAATTAAATGTTTGATACATGTAATTTTTTATGTCGACAGCTCCCAAATTTCCCGCCATTAACGTCTGGATGATCTGGCTTAGGAACTCAATAAGCAAAATTAAACTATCCCTATCCATCTATACAAAGTCACTTACTGTATGACGTATGATTGACGAAGTTTGTCTAATAACTCTATATTTGACCAATAATGATTATTTTTGATTTTGTTGATCAATGTCGGAATAATTGGAATAAAAATACTCTAAATGACATTCGAATTATGATATTATAATAGTACGATCAATTACCGTTCATTTCTTGAATTCATGCCCCTTTAAAAAAACAGAAATTAAGAAAAGGCAAACTTGTTGAAAGGCAAGGACGCAAAGCCACAGGTCTACGGAACCAAACTATGACGGCTGGGCTACCGATAAAGATGGAGGAATCTTGATGTTTGTATTACCCCTGGAGAATATTAAGGAAATTGATCAAGAGTGGGAACAATTAATGAAAGAGGCAAAGGAAATAGGGTTATCCCCCGAAGAAGTTCGCTTATTTCTTAAACAAGGCAGCAAACATTCTCTAACCGTACAAATGATACAACAATCAAACTCATTAGCTTAACTCGCTAGAGACAAAGTCTCCTCCGGAGGCTTTGTCAAACTCACCGCTGTTTTACTTCCTCCATCCATTCATATTTTTTCACTATGAGCCTTTTCTACTTCAATACAAAAAAGCCCGAACGGAGGACGCCCTCCATCCGAACTATGAGGTCATTTAAAAAGTTTGGTTTCTAACTTTTCCTGTCCCCTTTAAGCAATGTGCAAAACCATTGTCTGTTTTGAATAGATTGATATGAGTGAAGCCATTGCTAGTCAATTCAAAGGTACTGAAAATGTTGATTTGTACTTTTAAAGTGGCCTCAACTATATTATTAAGGAATCGCTTGCTTTTGGTTTTGTAATAGATGTCTAAATACTCCTTTTTCTTCTTCTGCCAATTTAGCATACTCACCTGACTGTATGATATGGCCATGTTCTAGTACAATCACTTGATCCGCATCACGTATCGTTGATAAACGATGAGCAATAACAATAATCGTCATACTTCCTTGTAAATGACGTAATGCCTCTTGAATCTTCTTCTCATTCTCTGAATCTAAGGCACTTGTTGCTTCATCCAAAATGAGAATAGTAGGCTTTCTTAAAATCGCGCGAGCTAAGACTAAACGTTGCCTTTCCCCTCCTGATAGCTTCATCCCACGATCACCAATTATCGTATCTAATTGGTTTGGTAACATTTTGACGAAATCAGCTGCCATTGAAAACTCTAACGCTTCCCACATCTCTTGTTCAGTAGCATGTGGAGCTACTAGCATTAAATTCTCCCGGATCGTTTCATTAAACAAAAAAGGTTCTTGTGGTACATAACTAATCGATTGTCGTAAATCCATTAATCGTTTTTCCGTTAATGGTAATCCATCTACCAAAACCTGCCCCTTTTGTGGTTTATTTAAGCCCATAAACAGATCAATCAAGGTGCTTTTACCTGCTCCAGAACGACCAACGACAGCTGTCATTTTGTTAGCGGGTATTACTACAGAAATGTTATGAAGTGCGTATGTATTCGATTCACTTTCTCCTTCATCATTATATGAAAAATACACATTTTTACACTCAATATGATTATGAACATTAAGCCGAGTTCCTTTATCAAACTTGTGAAACTCCTTCAATTCTTCACACTCATGTTGAATGGCTTTCACGACTTCAAACGCAGGTACCGTATTAGCAATTTGCTCCAGAGATGCTTGAATATCTGTAACACGAGGCCACAGTCTAGAGAAAATCACAATAACAAGTAATAATTGTCCTCCTTGTGAATGAAACAAGTTAATCGAAAAAAAAATAAACACAGCCATTAAGCAGGCAGATGCGATTTTATAATACATTTGAGATGTAGCTTGTAATTTCGTATAGTTAACCTGCTCTTCTTTCATCTTCTTTGTAACCGAATCATACCAACTTAATCGATTTAGCTCTAGTGTGTTACTTTTAATATCTTTAATTCCATTTATTTGATCTGTTACACCAGCTAAATACGCCTTACTTAATTCATGATTACGACTTCCTAATCTCATTGAATTCGATAAAAACTTACGAGAAAAAAACAACAGTAGTAATCCACTTAAGAGTACAAACCCCGTAATAGTAGGTGATAACCAAAAAGCAATACTAATTTGAATCAGCGTAAAAATAAAAGACGAGACAAATTGTAAAAAGGTAAATGTTCCTGCTCCAACTTTCGTAATTTCATTTGTAAGTATATTTATTAAATCAGATTTTCTTTTTTTTACAAAAAATGCCCATTTCGCTTGAAGAATTAAACGATACGTTTCAAATCGTAAATATCGATAAAAACCGTTTGTGATTTCAGTATTCTTAACCGTTATGTAACGTTGTAAAACATTTTGAGCTATGACAATCATAACAAAAAGAAGTAAAATGATTGGAAGTCCGATCGATGACGGTATTTGTTCAAATGGTTCAAATAAAAAAGCAATTCTTGCAATCTCGCCTTGTAAAGGTAAAATTCCACTCATACTAATCATTGGAATTAATAATAGAATGCCAATACCCTCTAATAGGCTTATACATGACATCGCCATTAAGTTGACATAGAGCCCTTTACCACTATAAGAATGGATCTGTTTCACAAAATATATGATGGAGTTCATTTTTTCCCCCTTAAATACTCGCTACTCTTCGTGTTTTCCTCCATACCCATAGAAATGGACGCAATAGAAAATATAAATAATGTAATTTCCTTGGAAGCTTTAACGTTCGAGCATCTTCTGGGTAAGGGTATAGATAACCCATCATTACGACACACTTTTTCTTAAACGACATTAAGGAAAATAAGTAACGACGATTGTATACAGAGATATCGCGTGGTAGCGGTTCACTATGGGGATCAACTAAATCCTCTAAATAGTAGAGAGCTGTCCTTGAAAGTCTTTCTGCTTTTCTATTCATCAAATGAGTGAGCTTCTCAGGAATCTTTGTACGAAACATTTCAGAAGTTAAAAATAGTGCCTGACCTGCAACTGCAGGATGATAGTATTGCTTAATATGAGCACACACTAACTCCCAATTAAGATCCATATGTAACATGTGATGAATATCTAACAACCAGCGTAGCCGAAACCAGCCATGTCTTGCACCATGTATAATAAGAAACACAAATAAATCTTCATACCCTAAACAATATACATGCCCATTTAACTGGCTATGTAGCCTTTTATTTGCCCAAAGTGTATTGAAGCTTATTTCCGTTCCAGGACCGGGATGTAACCTCCAATGAACTTCAAATTTCATACCACTTTCCTCATGCTTGTATACAGTGTGGTGCTGTCGCCATTTCCAATCATTTAAAATGGTCGGCAGTGGTTCCTCCCTAATAAATCCCTCCTCTTTAAGAAGCTGATCCATTTTAGATAATTCATTAATTGGTACTAATGCATCTAGATCTGAAGATGTCCTAAGAGATAGATCACCATATAATTCGGCTAGTATAGGGCCTTTTAAAAAAAGAACATGTAACTTTTGCTCAAAAAATCGAACACTCAATCTTTCCATTTCTGATGTGAAGTACAACATTTTAAACGTATTCGCTTGATACCTTTCTTCTAAAGCTGCCATAATTGTTTTCGGAAAATCGACATTACTACGCTTAATAATAGGATATAGCACGGGGTATAAACGATGATGAATCGCATAGTTCAAAAACCGATCCCAATTCCATTGTTTTTTTTTCGTATGTACCATATCAATATCCATTTGATTCCTCACACATTTCAACAAATACCTACATTCTAACGATAATTTTTCTTCTAACCGATACTCGCTTCTCATACTCCTCTCCTACTCTCTTTTGCTATTATTTGCTTAGAAAAGGTTTGAACAACTGTATATCTCTCCATTTCATCAGCTCCAGATACATAGTAAGAGCCACTACGAAGCCATGCATGTGCAGCCATTTGCCCTTGTTTTTCTTTCATAACTCCTAAATACAGAGTACTCGAAACACGACGCCGCTCTAACATTTTCATCGCTGCTATCGCTTGAACGAGACATTTACTTTCCCAAAATGTATAACGACTCATCACTTCAATAGCTAATGCGATATCATCAACTAATTGATTCGTCTCTTTAGAGTGACAAAAGGCAGACTCAGCATGTTGTTCTCCTAACCATTTAGAAACCGTCGCAAAGGGAAAGAGCTTTAAGGTACGTGCAATAGCTAAGAAGGTAAAAGCTTCAATGAATAGCAGCTTCCTATGAAAGTCCAGTTTCATAAAGGTGTTTAATGCCTGGAACAATTTACTCTCCCCTTTCTTTCTTACACCCCTTTAGAATGAAGGACAATTAAATCTTCTTTCAATAGTTTTTCAATAAACTGAATGACGTGCCTTTCACATAGTTCTTCTGTTACGTCATATTGTTCATGTAGCTTCATGACGACCTGTCCAATAGTCGTTGGTGATTCAATTAATTCCCATATATCTCCACCAACTGATCCTAAATTATAATACTTCCCCTTAGCTATATTTAACATCACCTTTTCACCATCCATATCACTTACGACGTTTCCTTTTGCTTGCACAACCTGATCTTCATTAGACAAAACGCTTTTCGCTTTCATAGCAATCCTCCTTCACTATCATACGTTCCATTTCTTTCATTATTATAGGTGCAGTGAACTCATTTTCTGGTCTCTCTATTCGAAATACACGAGCATTCCTTAGAAGTCTACTTATCATCGTAAAATGCCACTCTAATAACCCTAATGGTTCAAGTAAATATTGACGGTACGTATGTTCCCCTAATAGACGAAAGCGGTCTAAGCTTTCTACTTCAGAAAGCCTCACTTTACCATTCTTTTTCAGTGTTAATTCAAATACACCTGCAAGGCTTTGTGGTTCTGTATGGAAATATTCATGTACAGGGACAGCATATTTTGTCTCTTTTGCAAAAATAGAAGAATAACGGTCTGATTTCTCACCAAAATAATCAAGGCTTTTCTGCCAAAGCTTCTGTTGTGGGTATGCTGGTGATACAATTGGGACATTGTCTTCATCCAAAGAAACAGCTATGACATCATCACTTAATAACCGGTAGCCTTGTTTAATGAGTGCCGATGCCAAAGTCGACTTCCCAGCTCCCGAATCACCCACAATTGCGTAAACCTGACCATTTATCAAAATAGCACTACCATGTAGTGGGAGGATATTTCTTTGCATCAAGATAATTCCCATACATGTCCCCAAAAGAAACAAACGCACTTTACGTTCATCAGCCATAACTTCTGGAGACACGACAATTGTATGCCCTCCTTTAACTAAATACGTGGCTGTATGATCAATCTTAAACATAACAATTCCTTTTGTAATGACGAGATTACATTCCTTTTCATGTCTCTCCCACTCATTTGTTAAATCACTGACTTTAATTGTTACATCAGCTTTTTTGGCCTCCTCGGCATGAATAAGCTCAGGCAACGGCCACTCACTTTCTATTTGTAAACCAAATGCAAATGCATAGTAATTCTCTTTTGGTTGATTGTACATAATACCTCCTATAATTTGATGGTGGAGGTCAACGAGTTGCTGACCTCCATTAAGTATAAAATTATGAGCAGTCCTCTACACCATCATTTTTCTTACCTGGTCTTTTCCCTTTTCCACTCATTGTCATTGCTACTTCTAGCACTTCCAATGTAGGCTCTTGCCATACCTTTTTCATATTCTCACCTCCTTTCAAGTCGTTTTACATATAAATCGATAAACAATATATGCTTTCATTAGTAAGTCGTATTCATCTGTAATTATGTTATTGTCATTATTTTCAAGCTTTTTAATCGCTTCTTTTAAAGCAGGAATATGAAAGACAGATTGTGAAATAGAATCATTGACCATTGCTTTTAAATCAGCTATAAATGCTTGCCAATGCCGTCTTAAACGAAAAACGCTATCATTCCCTTGAACACCTCTAATCGTTTGATTTAAACGGATTGATTCAGGTAAATATCCTTTTGTTGCTCTTCTTACTAATGCTCTGTCTACCCCCTTCTGAATAAACTGATCATATGGAAGAGAGAGACAAAAGCGAACAACTCTTAAATCATTCGTAGGATCACGATCTGCTATCTGATACCGTAGCGATACTTTAGCTGAAAATGTGTTCGTTCGATTCCAGAATGAAAGCTGATCAAAATGAAATTGTCGAAGCTGCTCTGCTGTACGGTTTCTATTAAATTGCTTTTGGAAATGCGTTAGCTTTTCAAACACATTTGTCTCTTTGGCCAACTGTGGATGAACAAGATTTTCATCTATTAATGACGTGGTTCGCCCTCTAGATTGCCATTTGTGCTTTAATTCTCCTAAAGTTGCTAGACGCCGAATACCTACCCTTCGACTATATTGGTGAATTTCCCTCATCATCAAGAGCCATTTTAAGTTTTTGAAAAGAGCCATTTGATATTCTAATGCATCCCCAAATGAAATCGTCCAATTCCCACGTAATCCATTTAACATGACATTAACATTTTGCGAGCTTGCTATTTTATAAATACCGTGTAACCAATGGGCATTTAAATGATATTTATAAGGCATTTCTAGTGTCTCTAAGCAGTCATCTAATTCAGTGTACGAATTCATCCATTCATCTCTTAAAAAATTCGGCTTCATATTCCCAGAAAACCGAACAATGTCATAAACCATTTTCGTTTCATCAGCTACTAGACTCTCAGGAAGGTCAGGTTGGTAGTTAGGAGCAGGTGCATAACTATAAGTATGTAGCAGTTGATTTTTATTTTTTAAGTTTTTAGCAGCAAAGCTGGCAACCGCACTTGAATCTAACCCCCCACTTAAATGCGCACCTACTTGTTTGGTTGTTCTAAGGCGTGACTTAATCGCTTGATCAAAAACATCTTGAAACGCTTCTATATATTCTTCATTTGATTGTAGCTTCAACTTTCCCTCGTTTGGTAATACAGAAAAACGTGTAAATGAAACGCCTGCTTCATTA
Organism: Halalkalibacter sp. APA_J-10(15); assembly: GCF_023017105.1. Classification (GTDB taxonomy): domain Bacteria; phylum Bacillota; class Bacilli; order Bacillales; family Bacillaceae_D; genus Halalkalibacter. The sequence continues at coordinate 34,160 of NZ_JALKEV010000002.1, forward strand.
ACAGTAATCGTATGCGATGGTGGTACTTGCATAATTCCGTTATAAACCGTTTCATGTAGATCAGTTGAATCCAGTGTCGTAGATAGTGCAAGGAATTCTGCTAGCCACTTATCATTTAAGCGTTTCTTAGTAGATTGTTGTGTAATGAGAGGCTTCAATGCTGAACAAAAGGTAATTTTGTTTCCTTCACGGTAATAATAAAGCGTTCGTGCCCCGGAAAAATCCCTTGCACCAAACAACTCGTTTTTTCGACCATCCCATATAAGGAAAGCAAAATCACCAACAATCTGTGATACAACCTTTTCTCCCCATTTCTCATAAGCCAATAGGATTAAAATAGAATCGCTTAGATGATCTCGATCTTTATTGGCAATGGCTAACTTATCACACAATTCATCACGATTATCAACGATCGCATCTGCCGTAATCGCTAATTGACGATCAGTATCAAAGTAAGGTATTACGTTGTCAACTGATTCTTGAGTGATCCATTGATTGTGACAGCTAAGAAAAATTCCTTGTTTTGACCAAACATGAACGGTATCGGCACGATAGGGTATTTTATGAAGCAACTGATGCTGTTCCTCATCACTTATAGGATCTTGATAACAATCAAATATAGCTGCAATAGCACTCATATTACCCCCTTACCTTTCACCCTTCTGTTCTAAATAAAGAACGAATTTCCCTAAAAAATTTATACCTAAACGTTCTTTTTACAGGTATAAATTTATTTCTTTTGTTCTTTATAAAGAATTTATCATTCTTTCTATTTGCTGTCAATAGTCTTTTCTATTATTTCTTACTTTTTCTGTCTAAGTTAATCTTCTTATATACGAAAGGCCAAATTCCATTAAAAATTCATTCGTGACTCTCTCTAATATACAAATACGTATTTGTATATTGATTATTAGAAATCTCAACCGACTGGCCTTTAAACGCTTGCCTACTTATATCAATTCCTGGAGTATTCATATTTGAAATCAATTGATTTCCTATTAAAAGCACATCTGTTTCACTCACATCACTTGGTGGAAGAATTTCAATTAAACTGACCTCTCTCGTTAACGCGTTAGCCTCTATTTGATTATTTTGTACTGATATTTTATTAGTAGCGTGTACCTTAATGGCTTCACCATTCCCTTTGATGAATAGATCCGTATTGTGAATCCTCACCTCAGACTGAGGATGGTCAATTACAATCGCTCTACCATTCGTTGTTATGGAGCAATGTTCAAAATGATAGTATCCATTAAGGTTAATATGAATTTCACCATCTCCACTAGTCCCTGCTTCTAATTGACAGTCTACATACTTCCCACGTGGTAAATCAATCCCATAATACCCATTGTAACCAATGACTGATAACCGTTCGAATATACTACCATCACGGACATTTCCACTCATATTCCTTAATTCACCTTCACCTATTATTGTCACATCTTGTAAATGGATCGGTTCTCCATTTATAACTAACCCTTGTCCATCTTGCTCATGTTTCATTTTAATATTCTTTCCCTTAATCCCATAAGGAGTATAACTATTAAACACAAGCTGAGAATTCTCTAATTCAAAACCATCAATCAAAATCTCTGGCCCCGTGAAAAGTGCCATTGAATTGTACATTCGATTTTGATAAAAATCGGCATAATGACTGGCATGAAGACTTGATCCATCAAACACATTCTTTTGTATCACTGCCTCTGAAAAAGGCGGTGAAATAGCCAGACCAATTGCCCCAGTCGAACCAAAATAATTATGTTCAACGACAGCGTTACGGCCATCAAACAAAATTAAATCATAACCAGCATTACTATGAAAGTCATTCTCCCTTATAACGACATCATGATTTGGAAAGAAACCTGCTTCCACGTCTATACCAGATTGCGGAGCTATTCCGTTCATATTGTGAAGAATATTTTGATAAATCTCGATCCCATCAACACCTCCAACTGTAATCCCTTGGCGACGATTATAAGCAAATTCGGAATCATAAATTCGAATATTTTCTGAAATGGTTTTCACATACAGCTCTACACTAAATGTTGACAACTCCTCTTGTTCAAAGACAATATGAACATAATTGGCTTCCTCTGGTACTTTTGTTAAGCTCCAATTAAGTTCATGGTTGCGTTCCTTGTATAGAAACACACCTTCTTGATCGTAAAAATAAAGGTGTGCTACCTCATCATTTAATAGACCTACGGGACGTGCAAGCTGGATTGTTCTTTCCGAGTCTAGAATTTCATGATCTAAATTAAACCAATTCTTCGTTCTAATTTCAGCCTCACCTTTTACCTTTTCTCCCTGCTCATTGAACGCACCGAATTCAAAATCACTTTCTTTAAAGTGTCCGATCATAGTTGCTTTACCGCCAACAGCAAGACCGTCTCCCGTGAATTGCTCTGCCTTCACGTTGGCAACTGTGACATTCTTTGCACCTTCCATTAAAATCCCGTATCCACTCTCATGTGTACCTGCAGAATGCTCATGATCTTTACTTGAATAGTCATGCTTATCACGTTCACCGACAAAGGTACCACCTTTAATGGTGACATTTTCAACTAATGGACCAATATATAACAGTTCATATCTTTCAAATCCATTTTCTTCTTTCTGAATAATAACTTCATCCTCCAACAATAGTGTCATATGACTGACCATATTAATTCTGCCTGCTGGATCGTAGGGCTCTTTTGCCTGAATGGTATAAACACCGTTTGGTACTTTTACTGTTGAATAACCTTGTTCTTGAGCCCACTTAAGAGCTTCATTTATTCCAACAGTCGTTGCTTCTGGGTTTGATCCATCATCATAAATATTCCAAACATCTAATTCTAGTACGTATATATCTTCATGGTTCTCTTCAATCGTCTCCTCTTTTATACAGCCACAACTAATAAGTACCACTATGAACATAACAGCGACAAGAATCGGCTTTACATTGATTTGGATTGATTGAATAAGGCTTTTCCCCCTCTTATTTTTTTCGAAAGTTGAATCAGCATGGCCATTTCCGGTGTACGAATAAATAATAGACCATACATGAAAACAGAAAGCGTCAGACAGATCAAAGCCCTACTTATTAGGGACATAAGATCATATCCTACAATGAAATATTGACAAACGAAGTTCGTTAGACTACACATAAATACCGTCAATAAACCAAACCAGCTATACCGTATAAAATAAGAAAGCACTGAACGTTTGAACACATGTTTATAGACGATAACGGGTTGTGTCCAAAATACGGTTAAAAGGGTTGCAAATGTCGTTCCAATAAAAATCCCCATCAACCCAATGTATTGCACCAATATGAGTGAAATGATTACATTAATCCCTCCTTCTATAATCGGAGCATATTGATCTTGAACAAATAACCCCGCTGTTTTTTTAAAAATCGCGATCGCTGCTTTCATTCCAGTTAAATAAAAATTAAGTAAAATAACAATTAAAACGGTCGTTTCTAATAAATATTCTTCTCCTACCCACCAGCTAATAAAAGGCTCGATTATATTAAATAACAAAACAGCTGAAATCGAATAAATAAAGAAAAGAATTAGAAATATCGTTTTAAAAATCACATAATTTTTTTCTGAATTCTCTGTCGCGACTAAATTACCAATACTCGCACTCACACTATGAATAATATTGTTAGCAAGTCCAGTCACTTGCTGAATAATTAATGTATAAATCGAATACAATCCAACCGTTGCTACACTAATAAAGGAAGAAATCAGAATATGATCGGTTCCAAAAACGAGAAACCCTCCAATATTATGAAGCAGCAATGCCTTAACATTTCGAATAAGATTTGTTTTTGTTTCAGAGTCTAGTGGATACTTTTCCTTAGTATGAATGTAAGGATACCTTTTTCCCACAATAGAACCATTTACAAGTTGCTGAATGATAAGCATTATAAGTTCTACGACTATATACAAAATGAAATTCGCCGTCCAAATAAGAATAAATACCTTTATAACAGTCGTGATAATTTGAAAGATTAGATCAATTCTCAATAACACATAGCCACGTTGATCTGCTTGAATGAGAGACCATTTATGGGCATTTAAATAGGACACCATATTTTTAGATACAAATAGTAGAAAGATTACAGTTAAATAGGGAACCGGTTCGGTGTCATTCATCAACATCGGTAAAAACGGTAGTAAAGCTAAGCTTAAAAGTAGGACGAGAATAGCAAGTAGAAGATACGCCTTTTTATACAATTGGATTAACGCAATCACTTTACGATGATCCCCAACAGCCAATGGCTTATATAATTGATAGATAATACTCATACCTATTCCACTTTCAGCTAAAGCGAGCATCGCAAGAACATTCGTTAACAGACTACTTAATCCTAAATACTCAATTCCTAATGTATCGAGAAATACTTTCCTTGAGAAGAAACCCAGTAGAGCAAGGATGATTTGTGAAACAAGCATGATCGTTAGATTCCTTATTGAATATGTCGTTCTCATCGACAAGCCCTTCTTATTTCTCCTTGCTTTATTTGTATTTGTTTAAGCTTTAATTGAACCTTCACATTTCCCATCCTCACTTCTTTTGAGGCTACTGAAATAGGGAAAATCATTTTTTCAGTACCCTTGATTGGACTAGCAACGGCTTTTTCCATTATCTCTCTTCATTAGGAATATAGTTTTTTTCCTTAACAGAATGAAAAATTTTTAAACTTTCCGGTACTCGGATAATACGCAAGGTTCGAAGTCCTTTTTTACATAATAAATAAGCAAACAATAAAAATGGGTGTACACAAAACAAATGGAAAGAAATGAGTAAATCCCGGTTTCCCCCCACTGCATTCGCTATCTCCCGTTTTGATTGTTTAACAAATGTATAGAGCTTTTTTCGTTCTACCCCATTCGGATCGAGACTTCTTCGATGAATATACAACAGCCTGTAGTGACTAAATATCGTTGTAAGCATCAACTTATATGATTCAGGTAAAAGAGTAGGGTAATACCTTTCTAACAAAGCTTGTCTTTCCTTTAAGCCATTAATCATATTCAGATTTTCCAACGTATACGCATGGACTAAACTATCCTCACGTTGATAATAATAATAAAGTGGCTTAGAGCTAAGAACAAAACGATCGACGTGTTTCATGAGCTGATGTGCCCAAAAGACATCTTCAAACTTCACTCCTTCTTTAAAAGGCACCTTTTTAGCGAGTGATGTTTTTAATAATTTTCCCCATGTGAAATTTTTGACCCGTTCATTTACGACAAGCTCCTTCATAGCTTCTACATTAGATAGGATCATAACCTCTTGCTTATTTATATACCGTTGATCAAGGGTAAGTCTCTCATCATCTGCATAATAAAAATGGGATTGGACGATATCAGCCTGATGCTCCTTCATCAGACTAATAAGTTCCTCAATCATCGTTTCTTCAATCCAATCGTCACTATCAATAAACATAACGAAAGGGGAACGCACCAACTGCAACCCTTTATTTCTCGCAGCATATGCACCTACGTTGTCTTGTTCTATAACGACAATTCGATCATCTTTTTTCCTCCATTCGTTCATGATTCTACTACTGCCATCCGTCGACCCATCGTTAACGAGCAGAAGCTCAAAATTGGAAAAGGTTTGATTCACAACACTTGTCAAACATCTATGCAAATAACGCTCTGATTGATAAATTGGTATAATAATACTAACTTCCATTTCTTGCAAAGCCTACACCTCCACTCCAAGGAGTTTATACAATTTGTCCATTTCATCTGAATAATCATAACGATTTTGCAAACATGCTTCTGAGAGTGAGTGCATCAATCGTCTATTTTCATATAGCTTAATAATTTCAAACGTTATTCCTTCAACCGATTGGTTACAGATTATACCATCTACTCCTTCATTTACTTGACTTCTAGCTGTACGGTAATTTGTAATAAGAACAGGCTTACCGAGAATCTGTGCTTCCGTTACCGTAACAGCTTTCCCTTCGTATCGTGATGGCTGTACATACAGATCAGCTGCCTTTATATAAGGATACGGATTTAGTTTCTTTCCAATGAGAAAGAAGGAATCCTCCATACGATATTGCTGAATTAGCTCATGTAATTGAACTTCATCACCGCCGTAGCCCACAACATACCAAGCAAAATCATACCCTTTATGACGAAGCTCACTTAACACCTTAATAGCGCGATCGATTCCCTTTGCATGTGACAGTCTTGCTACTGTGACCATTTTAAAGCGAGAGTCCCTTATCATATCACCGCTTATAGCTTCCTTCGCTAACTCAGTAATTACTTTTTTTGATACGATATTTTCACATACATGGACCTTTGTAGCCAAAGTTGGATACTTTGATATAAATGCAGAGCGGCAATCTTCGGACACCGCTATAATGAAATCAAATCTTTTCCACACATTTAAATCACATGAAACATCTGTATCAACGGTTTCAAAATCTGTATGAACCCAAGCGACCTTCTTATCCGCCTGCACTTTGAATGCAACAAAATCATGCGGCCATAAATAACTAACCGCTACATCATAGGACTCCTTACATTTTGGCAATAATACTCGCGCATTTCGCCACATATATTGCATTTGTTTATAACCACTTTCAACAGATCGATAAGTAGACGCCTCTACCTTTGCTAATATTCTTGTTAATGCGAATAACCAATGACCACTTTTTAACAATTCCCCGATCGATTGACGAAAGGAACGATACTCATATCGTTCTGGTAATAAACGAGGAGAAGCAGGTAATAAATGAAAGAAGTCACCCTGATGACGGTAGAGCATTAGGTCTATTTGAAGCTTTTCATAATTCAATTCATGTAGTAAATTAATTAAACTTCTTTCAACCCCACCAATTTCTAGATCAAAGGAAGAAATAAGGACTTTCTTCACACGGTCACCTTCTTTTGGTTTTCCTGTATATAAAGCTTCTTCAATCGGTCAACACCAGTGTCTAGTGTATACTCTTTTTCAATAAAAGCTTGTTCAATTCTACTTAAGTCAAGCGTTTTCGTCTTTTTCATTTCCATTATCTTTTCTGCCCATACTTCGGCCCCAGATTCTAATGAACATCTTTCCATTTGGCCAATCTGTAGATCGGCCTCCGGTTGTATAGCTTCTGAAACAAGACACTTCTTTCCAGCGGCTTGTGCCTCTAATAGCACTATTCCGAGCCCTTCATACGTGGACGGAAACACAAATAGATCCATACTATGAAGCATTGTTGGAATATCTTCGCGTATTCCAGTAAAATGAACATATTCTTCCAATCCGATCCTTTGTGCCTTATCCTCAATTTCCTCTTTTAATACCCCATCACCAACTAGTAACAACACCACATCCATATTTCGCTGTCGTAAAATGGCTAATATATCAAGCAAAAAGGAATGATTTTTCGGTTCAATAAATCGGCCTATATGTCCAATGACAAATCGCTGTTCAATTCTAAGTTGCTTTTTAAATACTTGCACTTCCTCTACCGGCTCTTCCATAAAATCTTGGTAATGAATAACGTTAGGGAAAATCTGATAGTTACTCCTTTTTCCTAACCTGCGTTCACCAAATAAAAAACGCCCTGCTTGTTTACTACAAGCGAGCGTATATGTGGAAAACAATTGAATCGTCGGCTTCATAACAGCTGTATACAACCTTCGCATAAATGACTCCTGATCATCATCAGTTGTATGAGCATGTGAGATTCTCACCTTAACCCCTGCGAGTCGAGCAGCTATTTGTACTAAGCCACAATGAAATAATGTATGGGCATGAACAATATCATACGGCCCATATATTTCCATAATATGCTTCATCTCGATAATTGACAGATGATTGACAACACGAATAACACGACCTCCTAGCTGTCTAATTTCATCATCAAAGTATGCTTTATCACCACTAAATGTAATAAAGTCAAACTGAATATGTTGAAGGTCCATATTTCGATATAAATCAATGAGCATCTTCTCCGTCCCACCATGATTCATCGCTCCAACTACATGTAGAACGGAAAGCTTATCTGACTGTCCCATTTTCTTCTCCTTTCAATTTAGAAAGCTATTTTCTCAAATGAAATCGTCTCTTTAATGCATTGAATGATACGCATTTGATCCTTACGTCTTAAGTTCGAGCCAGATGGTAAACAAATACCTGTATGGAACAAATGCTGTGCAACATCCATCCCTTTCTCGTGAGGATAATACTTCACACCGTTAAACATTGGCTGTAGATGGAGTGGCTTCCATACAGGACGTGCTTCGATATTATGTGCTACTAGCGTTCGTCTAATATCATCAACCCGATAAGCAATCTTCGAATTATCAACTCTTAACGTCGTTAGCCATCTATTCGAGCGAGTATTTTCGAGCTCTTTCGTAAAAATGAATCCAGGTATATCACCAAGCTGTTCAACATAACGCAAAAAAACTGCTCTTCTTGCATGAACACGTTCTTTTAACACTTTAAGCTGTGACCTTCCGACCGCAGCTAACAAATTACTCATTCGATAATTGTAACCAAGCTCTCGATGCTGATAATACTCTGTTGGATCTTTTGCTTGTGTTGCTAGGTATAGAGCTTTTTCTAGTGCCTTCTGATCATTCGAAACGAGCATCCCACCACCAGATGTTGTAATAATTTTATTACCGTTAAATGAGTAAACACCAAATAACCCCATCGAGCCACTATGCCTTTGTTCGTAAGTTGATCCTAATGACTCTGCAGCGTCCTCTATGACTGGAACTCCATACTGATCACATAGAGAACAAATTTCACTCATGTTCGCCACTTGTCCATATAAATGAACGACAATAACTGCCCTCGGTAAACGTCCTACTTGAGCAGCTTCAGCCAATGCAGCTTCTAGCGCACTCGTTGACATATTCCATGTATCGGGATCTGCATCAATAAAGACGGGTTCCGCCCCCCGATACAAAATAGGATTAGCGCTCGCCACAAACGTTAAGCTTGAACAAAAGACTCGATCTCCTTCCGTAACATTTAAGACATGAAGAGCTAAATGAATAGCTGCCGTCCCTGAACTAACTGCAACTGCTCCCTTTACACCTACATATTCGGCAATTTCCTTTTCGAAATGATTAACATGAGGGCCTAATGGAGCAATCCAGTTGGACTGCAGAGCATCTTGAACGTATGCTAATTCCTCACCAGACATATGAGGAGGAGATAGATAAATTCTATGATCTTTTGACAATCGAATCGCCTTCCTTTTGCTTAATTTTCGCAGGAACACCTATAGCTGTACAGTACATCGGAATATCGTGTATAACAGTTGCACTAGCTCCAACGATGGCCCACTCTCCGATCGTCTTTCCAGGTAGTACCGTTGCACTTGCCCCTAGTTGTACTCCTGTTCGTATCGTGGTCATTCCTGTTAATGTTGCACTAGGAGCAATATGAACAAAATCACCTATTGCGCTATCATGTTCTACAACTGCATTCGTATTAATAATCACATGATCACCAATAATAGATCCCGCTTGAATAACCGCATTCGCCATGACCACACTTCCATGTCCCACTTCACTTTGTGGACTAATCCAAGAATTCGAATGTATTAATGTAGCATATCGACTTTTATCCAACGCTAATGTTTCCATCATTACTTGCCTTTGCGCATTATGACCAATTGCAATGACCACCTTTGTGTCCTTTTCAGTCTTAAGATACTTATGTAGAGAAGCAATTGGACCAAGAATAAGCCCATTTTCTATTGTTTCTATTTCGTACTTATCGTCTACGTAACCTACGATCTCATAACCATTTTGAATGGCCACATCGGCAATAACTTTACTATGTCCACCATGTCCGACAATGAACAACTTCATCCAACATCACCACTTGACGATTTCACTCCTTGAAATCTCTCCATTGGTAAATTCGAAGCTTGATTAATCCCATCACACTTGACCACTTTCAGTAAAGTCATGCCTATTATTTTCAAGTCTAACCAGAAAGAAGCGTGATCTACATACCAAAGATCGAAATCAAACTTTTTCTCCCATGATAGTTGATTACGTCCGTTAACTTGTGCCCAACCTGTAATTCCTGGCTTTACATCATGCCTTCTCATTTGTTCAGCTGAATACAATGGCAAATACTCCATTAATAATGGTCTCGGTCCAACAAGGCTCAATTCACCTTTTACTACATTCCAAAGCTGAGGTAGTTCATCTAAGCTCGTTTTTCTTAATATATTTCCAAATGTCGTTAATCGCTTTTCATCCTCCAAAAGCTCACCACCTGAATCCGTTCCTTCACTCATCGTGCGAAATTTATACAAATAAAACGGCTCTCCTTTTAAGCCGGGACGCTTCTGAATAAAAAAAATAGGGTTACCTAATTGCCATTTAATGAGACAAGCTATGATCACACCCATTGGGAAAAGCGCGATTACTAACGTGATTGCTACTACCAAATCTAACATTCTCTTAATCATTATTCTTTCTCCTCTCCAGAGATCAACCTAACGTGACCCAGCTCACCAGTGGTCTTCATTACTTCCTTTACTTTCACATTTTGTCGTTCACCATATCATAAATTTTCATTAACAATTCTTCTAATTGTTTACTATTCATACGATCCCCTAATTTCATTAAAATGGTAAATACGGACTATGGTAAATGATATCCAACGTAACAACATGCTCATAAATAAAGTAAATAAAATAGCAAATGACAATACCAAAATAAATAAAACGCTGATCCTTTTCGGCGAATAATTTAACTACCCATGAAACAAGGATGAGCTGATACAAACCAAAATAAATTGAAAATCGAGCAAAAATCCAATTCTGTGTCGAAATTAGCATAAACAATAAACTAATGAGCGCCATATTAACGATCACATCACTTTTCGGAAACAGTTCTTGTAGTCGTTCACGTCCAATGTACGCTAATAAAATGGGGACAGCTGCAACAAGAACTCGTAAACTATTCGCTCCTCCTTCTTGGAAATCCTCATACCCACCATATTGCGTATCTTCAATCACACGGAAAAGAATATCCATAAAATGATTAAAGCCAATGACTAACGCAACGGAGCCGAAGATCAACACAATCGTCATTTTTGACCATGCTGGACTTCGTACAATAAAATAAACGGGTATCATAATAATTGCTGTTTGATGAAAAGTAGAAGCAACAAGCACAATTGCAAAATATCTCTTCCATGCTCCTTGGATGATAAAGGTTGTCGCAGCAAACAAAATAGCAGCAGCCAGGTATTGTCTAACCCCGTTCATTGAAACGAGGAAAAAACCTAATGTTATATAGACATACATACTAATTTCAAATAAACGTGAGTAGTGATATAAAGTCATTGTAATAAGAACATTCGTCAAAAAAGCTGTAATGAATAAGAGCAACTGTGGATCTCGAGAAATTTGCTGCAATACCATTTGCAATAGGTTAAAACCGAAATCACCAGTAAAGTCCATTTCTTCCCATGTGTATTCATTTGTGACATACGAATGAATATAGTAATAGGTATCTCCAATGTTGCTTCTTAAGCCAGCAACGAGCACAAGTGATGATGCCGCTAATCCAGCAAAGTATTTATTCGGCTTAACTGTTGCAGGTGACAATGAATCATGCCGAGCCAAATAACGTGCCAATAAGGAGAATACAAATACGAATAACACATTCGCATATAAAACCGTCACATCATCATTTCCTTTCGTGTCTAATTACTTCATTACGGTTTGCCTCCGAGTGAACCGAATGTATAAATGAAGCATAAAACCAAATGGTATCGCAAATAACGTCGTCCATTTGCATGGCGATTCAATTAAAAAGCGATGATTTCGAATAAAGAGATTACTAGACACATAGTGAATTGCTTCCCTTAAGCATTCATCCCATGTTGGTGCATATTTCATCGCTACTTTCCGAAAAAAAGAAAACCCTCTTGGATTCTTTCGGTATTGTTGCACCATATTTAAGCTAGAACCATCATTCAAATATTCAACATAACAAACGACTTCATCCATAATGAGTAATGGGCAAATTTGGTCAATTAAAATATATTTATAACTAAGCGGACAATATGTTTCCCCTTCATAAATTGGATACGGCGGTGTCTTACTCGTAAATTCTGTACGGTAAATAAGCTTCTTATCACCTTTCACGTTGTACCTCATGTATAAATCGGATAGCGTTGCTGCTTTCATTGAGTGAGGGAGAGCTGTGCCAACAATTTCTCCTGATGGATAAGCATCTAATGCAACGATTCCTGCATAATGTCCATGTCCGAATTGTCTCCAAAATGAAGTGATTTTTTCTACAGCATCATCAGCAAAATAGTCATCAGAATCTAAACAAACATTTAACTCCGTTTGAATAAGCTTATATGCTGTATTATGAGCTCCATGCATGCCTTGGTTTTCTTGATAATGATAGCAAATAGTCATGGCTTCTTCCTGAATCCACTCCCTCACTAACTCAGCTGTTTCATCAGTGGAACCATCATCAATAATCAACCAAACAAACTCACCTGAGGTCTGTCTTTTTAAGCTTTCATAACATTCGTGCAGGATATAAGCACGGTTGTATGTTGGAGTAAAAACCGTTAATAAAGCATCCATATGAATCTCCTTCCTTCATTGCTACACAGACTGCCGTTTAGCCTCCGCTAAATAATATCCCGTTAACCAATCAACCATTGAACACGTATCATAATTGTTCTCTCTTAATTGCTCACTCATATCCTTATGACCGCCTGTTACCGAAAGTACGTATTCGCTCCATTCAGACGGAGAACGAGATAGTGGAAAAAAATCAATTCTATTCGTCACATCTACCTCTTTTGTAATCGCATCAGAAACGATACAACGCAATCCAGCTGCCTGCGCTTCAATTAACACAACCGGTAATCCCTCAAATAAAGATGGAAACAAAAAGAGGTCAAAAGCTAACATTAGATCTGGAATATCTTCTCTGACGCCTAAAAAAAAGACAGCTTCTTCTATTCCAGCTCTCCTTACTTTCTCGATTATATTGCTTTTTTGTGAACCGTCGCCGACAAGTACAAGCACTGCATGTTGATTGCATCGATATACCTTTTTAAAAATCTCAATTAGAAATTTGTGATTTTTTTGTCTATTAAAACGACCAATATGGCCAATGACAAATTTTCCTTGAATCCCTAGCTCTTCTCTTTTTTTCTTTCTTTTTATCGGATCATAAGCAAATTTATTTACATCGACAGCATTATGAAGAACCTTTATATCCTTTGTCGCTATCTCCTTACCGAAAAGCCATTCTCCAGCTCGTTTCGAACAGGCAAAATACGTTGTAGGTTGATTCTTTAACACCCTTCGTGCATATATTCGAAACGGAAGCTTATAATCAATGGCTAAATCGCTTAAATGGCTATGGGCAATACGGCAAGGTACTCCTGCTTCTTTAGCTATCTTCAAAATAAATGCGCTATTCTCATTAATATGTGAATGAACAATAACATATCGATGTTCATGAAAAAATAACTCTAGCATAGTGAAATACGTACGATACTGACCAGGTCGTATTGGTGGCATTCGATAAATACAGCCACCTAAATCTAGAATTTCTTGATCATAATGACCTTCTTCCTCACGATGAACGATAAAATCGAATTGAATACGTTCACGATCAATTCGGCGATAGTAATTCATAAGCATTGTTTCAAGTCCACCGCGATTCATAATCGTAACGACTTGTAGAACTCGTATTGGCTTCAAGCTCGTCCCTCCTTCCTTTTCTTTTTCTCATCATTTCAACACCGTGTAACATCATATAGAAAACGGTGCTGAACTTGTATTTCGCACAGAAAAAAAAGGGCTTCCATATCCATGTAAAATGGCGAAAATTTAACGTTTTCAAGGCTCGTTGCATTTGCTCGTCATGTAATATACGCTTTACTTTTTTTATTCTTTTATAATGCGAACGATTCTTCGCATAAATTTCATTTAACCCTAGTCCTAATACACTCATACTGATTCGATTTTGCAGTGCGTATCGATAGACGGCCTCCTGCCGACTTCTATCATTTGCAATACGTTCTATATGTTGAAATAAACACTTCCACTTTATTAATAAATTTGATTTATGAGTAGCTGTAACAGATTTATCATTTCCTCTCCAATAATGGTAAAAAGGTTGATTATAGAAAACAAATCTTTTGACGTGAGTAAGAACTTGTATATTAAATAAAGTATCCTCATTCGTTCCAATATCGTTTAAATCAACAAAGGTTGCTTGACTTATTCGTAGAGTCTCTTGTCGATAAAGCTTTGACCAAACCGTTCCCCATGCGTCAAGCATTTCAGGTTGTCCTAATTCATGACGAATGGGGCCAATCAAGCGTCTTAGTAAATGAGTCTGTACTTGCTTTCCTTCTAAATGAATCATTGACTGATCAGTGAGTAGCTTCTCTTTTGAACCACCTAGAAACTCTCGCACATATGAACACATGACAACGTCCGCATCCTTTTCCTCTGCTATTTGAAGTAAACGTTCATACATCGTAAGATCTACCCAATCGTCTGAATCAACAAAACCTATATATTTTCCTTTCGCCAATAATAAACCTTGATTTCGAGCAATCGAAACCCCTTTATTATTTTGATTAATGACGACAATCCGCTCATCTTTCTCTGCATAATAATGGATCAGCTCTAAGCTACTATCTGTTGATCCGTCATTGATAAGAATAATCTCAATCTCTTTAATCGTTTGTTTCAGTAATGATTGTAAGCAACGAGCTAACTCTTTTTCGCGATTATAAATAGGCACGATAATACTGATTTTCGGTTGCATGTATATCCTCCATCATAAAATGTAAGTAAACCCCATCCATTTCTCGCCGCACGTTTTCAAGTGAAAAAGGTTGGACATACTCTAAACTGCGTTCGGAAAATCGTTCTCTTAACTCCACTGAGCCGTAAAGAGTAACAAGTTTCTTTGCAAACACATCAACTTGTGAAACACCTATTAAAAAACCATTTTCATTCGCAGTTATGAGTTCTCGATGCCCTCTGTTATTTGTAGCTATTATAGGCAACCCACAAGCCATCGCTTCTAAAATATTGACCGGAAGCCCTTCACGTAAGCTTGCAGATAAAGCAATATCACATATTGGAAGTAGTTGATCAATATCATTTCGGAATCCTAAAAAGTCGATTCGATCCTTGACTTTTAGCTGTTCCGCTAACTTTTTACACTTCTCTAACAACGGTCCTTCCCCAGCAAACAAAAGACGTGCTCCACTAAGCTCGTCTTTCACATGTGCAAATGCTTGAATTAAAAGCTGATGATTCTTATTTCGATTGAATTCAGCTACATAAATCATTAAGAATTGCTCTTCAGTATAATGATAGGATAAACGCTTCAACCATTTCTCCTTCTCAGCGAGAGGACGAAATTTCTTCATATTAACACCGACTCCACGTACATGCTTTAATGTTCTTGCCTGTGCAAGGTATTTCGATGCAAATTCGTAATCCTCTTGATTAATCGTAATTAAACAATCCGTTTGTGAAGACAAAACTCTTTCAATTGGATAGTACAACCAGTTAATTAATGGTGCCCCCTTAAAAAAATGAAAGCCATGAGCGGTATAAAGAACTCTTGCTCCAGATTTCCGAATCCCCTTTGCTGCTATACGAGAAAGAACCCCACCTAATGGAGTGTGACAATGAATGATTTGATACTGTTCTTGTTCGATAATGTTCTTTAGCTGTTTACACGCCCGGAAATTGGATAGACGAAAGGGTGAACGTTGAATCGGGATTGAAAACTTCTTATTCGTATACGGTAAAGTCATTGACCCTGCTGCTGCAACATGAACTTCCCATCCTTGGTCTTGAAACCATTTCAAATAAGGCAAATGAAAAGCTTTAAAATGATAATCAACCGTTGCACAAAATAATACTTTTTTGTTATTCAAACCAATTCACCTCTTTCGATTACTTTTCCATTTAGTTCACCTTCTCTTTTCAGTAATGACTTTTTATGTAAGTCCTTACTGAAAAGAGAAGGTTTTAACATTGTATAGGGCATTGAACCCTCCCTCACACCACACCACTGATGACAAGCATCTAAGGTTTCCACCCACAGCATAGTCGAGTATCTCCATTTGATAGAGGTTAGGAGATATCACCTGTCAAACAACGTGCAATGACATTTTATATGAAAGTAGATAAATCATACTGTTAATACTATAATGATGAATATTTTCGTTCTTTATAAAGAACAAACAAACCAAAAAACATCGTTTTATTAAGACGCTGTAGAATTTTTCCCATTTAAGATCGCCCCTAATATGTTGGCTTTGACGATGGATAATGTTTTCTTAGCTTCAACAGCAGCACTATCTTCTGTATGATTATTTTTTAAAACAAGAATAACTCCATCGCATTTCATTG
Organism: Halalkalibacter sp. APA_J-10(15); assembly: GCF_023017105.1. Taxonomy (GTDB): domain Bacteria; phylum Bacillota; class Bacilli; order Bacillales; family Bacillaceae_D; genus Halalkalibacter. The sequence continues at coordinate 50,583 of NZ_JALKEV010000002.1, forward strand.
CTAACATTTTTGTATCGGGGGTCTCAAGCACTGGTGGACCATCCACGATGACAAAGTCATAAAGCTTGTAAACTTGTTCCATAAAACGATCCATCTCTACTGACCTAAATAATTCTTCTGTATTATAAGGAATCGCACCAGCAGTAATGACATGTAATCCCTCGATGCTTGTACGGTTAGTCGTTTCCTCCACTTTTCGTTGACCAGTTAAGATGTGGCTTAAGCCTACACAATTTTTAAATTGAAAAAGTAAGTGAACAGTTGGATTTCTCACATGGCCGTCGATTAACAATATTTTTTTTCCTTGTTTTGCAAAAGAAACAGCTATATTAGCTGCAGTCACAGATTTACCTTCTCCTTTTTGAGGAGAACTAATGACAACAGACCGTGTATTATGCTCAAATGAGGAAAATTCTATATTCGTACGAATCACATCATATTCCTCAGCTATGATAGATTGTGCATGGTGAAAAATTGTTCGTTTCTTTTTCTTTCTGCGAATTCCCATCTCTGTTCATCCTTTCAAAACAAAGGTTTCTTTTTTCCTTCTGGACTTTCGTTTCATTAATTTTCGTTTATTCATCTTTGAAACTGTTCCAAATACCGGAACACCTAATAATTGTTCAACTTCCTTCTCAGTACGCACTTTATTATCTAAGCTTTCCATTAGAAATGCTAATCCAACACCAAGTACGAGTCCAGCTATCAATCCTATACTCGTCAAATTATTGTTAGGGGGATTGATTGGCTGAGGATAAGAATCGAGTACGGCCTCAGATAATAAATCAATGTCGTTAAAATCTAAAATATTTGCTACTTCACGTTGATAAACTTCTGTTAATGTATTAACAATTTCAACTGCACTTGCAGGATCAGAGTGAACAACCGAAACCTTTACAATACGAGAATCGTCAATACTCTGTGCGGTTATTTGACTACTTAACCACTCGGTTGTATATGGTAGCTGCAATTCATCTATTACAGCTTCTAAAACTGGTGGTTCTCTTAAAACAGCTAGTAATGTAATTCGGAAATCAGAATCTTCATGAATAATCATTCGAGCAGATGCTTCATAGACTGGAACTGGCTTAACCAAATGATGATACAAAGTACCAATTGTCGTTGTCATTACCGTGAATAGAACAATCACCCACAACCTTTTTTTTAATACTCCAACCATTCTCTTCAATTCAATTTCTCTGCTTTCCTTTTCCAAGTAGCTCACCTACTATATATGTATTCATTCTTTATTAAGAACAAATTACGAATAAAAAAACCTTTGATCAAGTTCACACTATATTAGTAAACATCTCTTAATAATCGATTAGTTTTATTTTAGTTCTTTATAAAGAACATGTCAACAATTAAAATTAATTTTTCTAAATCTGGTTTTAAAGTACTAAGAAATAGGACATTTCTCCTTATTCAAATTTCAATCATATAGTCCATACCATTCATTATTAAGAATTAATATCAAAATATTGTTTACTATAACGAACATTAGATGTAGAATGTTCTTTAAAGAGAACGATAAAGAAAGGTGGATTGCATGCACATAGCTGATTTTTATGAAGATCCGTTATACGGGCAATTAAACATTCATCAAGTGAACGAGCAACTTATTGAATCCAACAAATCGAATGTACAAGTATTAACATTTTCTAGTAACTCCTTGATTTTTGCCAGCGATTTAAAATTTCCCATTACTGAATCAGTCGTTTATCGTATTTGTCTACAAATCAATCAAGCAAAGCTTGAATTATTTGGTTACATCACAGCTATTATTCAGTCAGATTATGGTTCTTCACATTTATATGAATACACGTATATCGTAAATAAATCAAAGCACTCAAGCAATAGTCATTTACTAGCCTACCGTCAAATGTACTTAGAAAAATATCAATTAAGTCTAGAAATGAATCATACTGTAAAGGAGTTAGACACATGAATGGGGGGAATATAAGAGACCTTCGTAAAAGTAAAGGAATGTCATTAAATGAGTTAGCTGATGTATCAGGAGTATCAAAATCATATATTAGCTATATTGAACGTGGACTACAAAGAAATCCGAGTATCATTGTCCTAAAGAAAATTTCAGATGCGCTTGATGTCGAGTTTATGACATTAATTGAAAAAATGAATCAAACAGAAGAGAATAAGCACAGCGGCTCATAAATATTTAGGTGCAACTCGTATGAAAGGCACAAAAAAATTCGTTTGTACTTTTTCAATGTCTTCATTAATAAAGGAGGTGTCAATCGTGACACCCCCTTTAAATGTTATGAATCAGTATTGTTTTTTCGCCATTTATTAAATTCGAGAAACTCACGAAATTGGTCTTTGCTAACGCCCGAATCCATAGCTTCTCGTACAAGACCGATCCATGCATCGTCTAATTGCTCATCTTTACTATCGTTTCTTTCATTTAGTAACGTTTCAACTGATACACCTAAAACGGTTGAAACCTTCTCCAAGAATTGAATTGATGGGTTTGACTGTATGTTACGTTCTATTGAACTTAAGTAAGATTTGGCCACACCTGCTCTTTCCGCTAACTCGGATAGCGATAAATCTTTCTCAAGTCTGTATTTTTTCACTCGCTCTCCTATCATGTCTATACCTTATCCTCTCTGACATATTAACGTCATTATAGCAAGAATCCCATCGTTCTGTAAATAGAACCGAATCCCTAATATAAAAAAACTTTACTACGTATCCTCTTCTTTGTCTTCTTTTAAAAAGTGCTGGATTTCTTCAACTGTTAATCCGTTTTGCTTTGCTTCCAAAAGTAGCTCAAACCATTCTAGATCAATGAATTCCTGCTTTTCAGACATTCCATTTCCTCCTTATTATAACCAATAGTGACAGGATAAACATAGAAAAGTTCGGTTTCATTCACTTACTTCCTATGTATATGCTCCTAAAGCTGGTTCATATAACTGTTCTTTTTAGAGAACTGTATTATTAGTATAATATGGAATGTTTGAAATGGAAACTAATTTATATTCGAAAAAAGGAAGGATTTAACCTTAAATCCTTTTCTTTTTGCTTTTATACTCTTACATTCTCCGTTTTTTATAAAGAACAAAATGAAGAGACTAGCACAAAAATGTTTTAATAACTGAGAAACCGAAAAAATAAACATTGGTTCTAATAAACCGTTCCTGAAATATACTTCGCTACATTCACACAGTGTTCGGATTCTCAGCAGTTAAACACTTTTGTTAAGATCTAGCCTCTTCATTTATTAAGAAAATAAATTCATTTCACCAATACGTTGCATCGCTTCTTCTAGTTGCTCCTCGCCACATAATAAACCAATTCTTACGTAGCCTTCACCATGCTCCCCAAATCCGATACCAGGAGCCACGACTACTCTTGCCTCTTCTAACAATATATCTGCAAAAGATTCTGACGTATGCCCTTGTGGAACGGGAAACCAAGCAAAAAATGAGCCTTTCGGTGCTTGAACCTTCCAACCAATTTGATGTGCAGCCTCAACTAATATTTGACGTCTCTTCTCATATACATTGACTAAATTCTCTACTTCAGATTGATCAGAAGTTAGAGCATAGGCTGCTGCCTCTTGCATACCTCCAAATAGGCTGCAATAATAATGATCTTGAATAAGCTCTAATGCTTGGATAACACTTCGATTACCGACTGCAAAACCAATACGCCAACCAGCCATATTATACGTTTTTGACATCGTCAGCATTTCGATCCCGATTTCTTTTGCACCAGGCATTTGCATAAAGCTTATTGGCTTTTGACCATCATATCCAATAGCACCATATGCGAAGTCGTGAACGATACACGTATCATATGTATTTGCAAAAGAAATAACGTCATTAAACAGCTCTTTCGTTGCAACAGCTCCGGTCGGATTATTCGGATAATTTAAGAACATTAACTTCGCTTGTTCTTTTATCTCATGTGGAATATCCTCCAAATTCGGATGGAAGTCACGTTCTTCTATTAAAGGCATTGGATGCATTTTCGCCCCTACTAATGCTAATCCTGACCAATAATCCGGATATCCCGGATCAGGAACAAGCGCCACATCTCCTTCATTCAATAAACATTGACTAATCTCAACAAGACCAGTCTTAGTTCCAGCCAATATAGCAATTTCTGTTTCAGCATCTAACTCTACATCAAACTGTTTTTTATAATATTCTTTTACGGCATCCTTTAAAAAAGGAAAACCTTTAAAAGGGGGATATTTATGATAGACAGGGTTCTCAGTAGCAGCTTGCATTCTTTCCACTATTGCTTTTGGTGTTGGTTGATCCGGGTTTCCTTGACCTAAATTAATGACATCATCATGATGCTTCTTTACCTCAACAACTTTATTAACAAGCTTTGCAAAAAATTGCTCAGGAAGTCGTTCCAAAGCATTTGAATAACGATAAGATTTCATTTCTCTCACTCCAATTAATAAGTGCCTTTTTAAAGATCCATTAGCAGTAGTACACGCGTTACGCATATACGATAATTATTCATCAGAATAGTGTAAAGCGACTGAAAAAGTTTGATTTTTAACTTTTTGGTGACCTCCTGCTTTCTTGTTTATTTTCATTAGATTAGTTGATCCTTGTTCAACTGTCAAGGTACGATCACTCTTGCAAAAACCCTTGTTTTTTCAAAAAATCTCCAACCCCCTCACGGGATTTAGTAGAAAAATGTTTAGCCATTAACTCCGTCCACGTATCCTTTCGCTTCCCTTGTGTGCGAGACTTATAATAATGTGACATCACCTGATCGTATTCGTTTATCTCCTTCAAGCTATTCGATTGATCATATTCATCATAATGAACGACAACACTTTGAGGAAGTCTTGGCTTTTGTCGAGGTTGTTGATCTGGATAACCAATACATAGACCCATAACAGGGAATGTATATTGGGGGAGGTTGAGCAATATCGATACTGATTCAAGATCATTGCGAATCCCACCGATCATCACACCGCCAAGTTGATAGCTCCTAGCTGCTAGAAGCATGTTTTCTGCTACTAACGCAGCATCAACAGCACCAACGATGACTTGCTCTGCCTCTCCTACTTCAAATGGCTGTCCATGCTTCTTACTTGATTCATACAGTCTAGAGAAATCAGCACAAATAACAAAGAAAACCGGACAGCTCTCAACATAAGCTTGTCCCCCTGCTAACTGTGCTAACTGCTTCCTCTTTTTTAAATCCTTTACGACAATTATACTATATGCCTGAATATGATGTGATGTTGGAGCCCATTGCCCAGCTTCAATGATTTTTGTAACGGTTTCAGGTGTTACTTCCTGTTTCGTAAACTTTCGAATTGAACGATGGCTTTTTATCAGATTAATCATGTAAAAACTCCTTTTTTTCTTTTATTCTTGTTAACTCTTTAACAATAACTTACAATAATGACAGACTACTTAAAAAGGAGACCGACAATGGATAAGACAACAACTTCACCCTTATTAACCAACGACCGTATCGAATCTCTTGATATGATACGTGGACTTGCTTTACTTGGTATTTTACTAGCAAATAGCATGCATTTCCAATATGGATTATTTCTCATCCCTGATATCCATAACTATTACCCAAATGGTATAATCGATCGCATCACAGAAGGGTTCATTTTACTTTTTATACAAGCAAGCTTTTACACTCTTTTTTCCTTTTTATTTGGGTATGGAATGGCCTTCTTGAAAGAGCGTCTACTTACGCGAGGACAGCCTTTTGCTCGTGTTTATTGGCGAAGAATGCTTATTTTACTCCTCATAGGTTACTTTCACGGTGTTTATATTTGGGATGGTGATATCCTCTTTATTTATGCCCTAACAGGATTTATTCTATTTTTCTTTTTAAAATTGAAAGTACGTGGATTATTGATATGGTCAATCATTCTATTATCCATAATGGCGTTATCGATTACGGTACCCGGAGAAGATGAAACGATGATAATTATTAATGAGCAGCTATATCATTACTCTTTGGAGGAACGTGAAGTCTTATCATCAGCAAGCTATTCAGATGTTGTCACATTCCGTCAAGAAGCAGACCCTCTTGGCTTCGGTTGGATGAGTGACATCCTTATACAAGGCTCCGCTATTTTTAGCGTATTAGGAATGTTCCTATTAGGGGCTTTTGTTGCTCGTAAAAAATGGCTGGAACAACCTGAGAATTATCAGCGCCTCTTTAAACGTGTTTGGTGGATTACTTTATGCGTCGGCTTTCCTAGTAAGCTTGCCTACGTCTTAAATGAAAATACCCAAACCGAGGCACTACATACGTTTGTTGGTGGACCAATGGTTGCGATGTTTTATGCGAGTAGTATCGCTTTACTTGCTACTAACAAAAAAGCATATACGTGGCTTAAACCGCTAACGTTTGTAGGCCGACTCTCTCTTACAAACTATTTAATGCAATCAATCGTCTTTACTACTCTCTTCTATGGATATGGTATTGGCATATTTGGTAGGGTTGGTTTCTTTATTGGGGTCCTCATTTCCTTAGGATTTTTCTTTATTCAAATCTTACTAAGTAAATGGTGGCTCAAGCGATTTAAAATTGGACCAATTGAATGGCTTTGGAGATTAGGAACATACTGGAGAAGGCCACGCTTTAAAAAAGAAATCCATTCCTAAGCTAATGTGCAAAAGAAAAAAGCGGCAAGCACCGCTTTTTTCTTCATTATCTAATACTTATTGAATCGCTGCATCTACTTCAGCAATCATTCCTTCTGTTGCTGTAATGCCACCAGTCGTGATATACCAAAATACTGGATCTAAATAAATAATCTTGTCTTCTTGATAGGCAGTTGTGTTTTCTGTAACGTCATTTTCAACTATTTGTTGTGCTGATGATTCTCCGCTAACAATAGCTCCACGGTCAACAACAAATAAATATTCTGGATCCGTTTCAACAATGTATTCAAAAGAAATACTTTGTCCATGATTTGACACTTCAATATTTTCGTCTGTCGGCTCTATACCAAACTCTCCATGAAGGAATCCAAAGCGTGAACCTGGACCAAATGCACTTAATGAACCATCATTTGCTAAAACGATTAAACCATTTACATTACTTGTCTTTTCAACTAAATCCACTACTGAAGTTTCTACATCAGCAATTTTCTCTGCAGCTAGTTCTTCTTTTCCAAAGATATCTCCTAAAAGCGTCACATTAGAAGCCAACGACTCTAAATAATTATCCGGATCTGTTGACATAAATAATGTAGGTGCAATGTCTTCTAATTCCTCATATGCTTCGGCTGCACGACCAGAAATAATAATTAAATCAGGCTGCATGTCAAAGATTTTCTCAAAATCAGGTTCAAAAAGAGAACCTACATTTTCATAACCTTCTTCCGCATATTGAGATAAATAATCAGGCACACTATCAACTGGAACGCCTGCAACTTCTACACCTAAAGCATCAAGTGTATCTAGAACACCTAAGTCAAACACAACGACCGTTTCAGGAGTCTCTTCAATAACCGTCTGACCTAGCTCATGATCAATTGTGATTTCCGTTAGCTCATCAGCAGCTTCTTCACCTTGCTCATCATTTGATTCTTGTTGAGCCGTTTCTTCTGTATTTTCTTCTGGTTCTGAAGACGTATCCTCAGATCCTCCGCAAGCAACCATAAATAGTGCTAGCAACACACTTACAAACAATAGTAGTAATGATTTTTTCATTCCCCACTCACCTCTATATCTTTTTTATATAATTACACAGCGTTCCTGATTAACCAAGTGTAATCGCTTTATACTAGTAAACCATTAGCCAATCAGTCAACTGTGATAATTAAAAATAAACAGCAATTTTCCGATTATCAATATTGTTAATCGGAATATCCATATCATAGATTTCTCGTAAGGCATCCTCATCAATCACTTCATGAGCTGGACCTTCTTTAATAATTCGCCCATTCTTGAGAGCAACAATGAAATCCGAATAACAGGAAGCAAAATTAATATCATGGAGAACAACAACAATCGTTTTGCCTAGCTCATCTACCATGTTTTGTAGTACTTTCATAATTTGAACTGAATGTTTCATATCAAGATTATTTAACGGCTCATCAAGTAGAATATATTCAGTATCTTGAGCGATCACCATTGCTATATAAGCCCGTTGACGCTGTCCACCACTTAATTGATCTAAATATTTATCTTGAATATCTTCTAATTCCATATATCGAATCGCTTCATCAATATAACGTATATCCTCCTTTGTTAAATTCCCTTGCGAATAAGGAAAGCGCCCAAAGGAAACTAAGTCTCTTATTTTCAAACGTATGTTAATATGATTCGACTGCTTTAAGATGGAAATTTTCTTTGCTAAATCATTGCTTCTTTGCTTCGTAATGTCCATATCATCAATTAAAACGAGTCCCTCGTCCTTAGCAATTAATCGACTAACAATTGATAGAAGAGTACTTTTTCCAGCGCCGTTTGGCCCAATAAATGACGTAATTTTCCCTTTTTTAATTTTCACTGAAACATCGTCGACAACACTTTTCGAAGCATATCTTTTCGTTACATTTTGAACTTCTACCATTTTTTACTCTCCTTTAACAACAAATATAAAAAGTAGGTTCCACCGATAAAATTAATAATGACACTTAACGTTGTTGAGAACGTAAAGACACGTTCGACAATGAGCTGACCGCCAATTAAAGCAATGATACTTATTAGAATAGAACTTGTTATTAAATACTTGTGCTGATGAACTTTCATATATTCATGAGCAACATTAACAACTAATAAGCCTAAGAATGTTATAGGTCCAACTAACGCCGTTGCAATCGATACTAAAATAGCAATAATAATTAAATAGTTCTTTATGACGTGATCATAATTGACTCCTAAGTTAATCGCATGCTCTCTCCCTAACGATAGAACATCTAAATATTTATAAAATCGATACGCATACAGCAAAATCAATATGATCAGAGTAATCGAAATACCGAGTAAATCTGTGTTCACATTGTTAAAGCTAGCAAACATTCTATTTTGTACTATAAAGAACTCATTTGGATCAATTAATACTTGCATGAATGTTGTAAAGCTTGAAAAGAATGTTCCGAATACAATCCCAATCAATAACAACAAATAAATGTTTCGATCTTCTTTATTAAATAGCAATTTAAATAAGAATAATGAAAACAAAACCATACAGCTTATAGATATAAGGAAATTAACATGCTGATTAAGCATAACAAAGCTTAACGAACCAAACGCAAAGATCATAAACGTCTGAATTAGAACGTACAACGAGTCTAAACCAATAATACTTGGTGTCAAAATTCGGTTATTCGTAATCGTTTGAAATATAACCGTTGAAAATGCTATTGCTGAACCTGTTAGAACAATAGCTAACACTCTAACCCCTCGTCTTGGTAAGATATATTCCCAATTACCGTTAGAGTCTATTGTCATGTACAGGATAATACACGTCATTGCAATTATAGCTAAAATGAGTATCTTTAACTTAGAGCCCATAGGATCTCCTCCTTAAAAGCAGGAAGAGGAATATACCACTACCAACAACTCCAACTGTTAAACCAATTGCAATTTCATATGGGTAAATAATGATTCTCCCTATAATGTCACAAACAAGAACAAAAATGGCACCTAATGCCGCTGTATAAGGTAGGTTATCCCTCAAATTATCTCCGCGATAAATGGAAACAATGTTTGGAATAATTAACCCTAGAAATGGAATCATTCCAACTGTCAAAACGACAACTGACGTAACTAAAGCAACAATAATTAAACCGATATTCACAACTTTTTTATAATTTAAGCCGAGATTGGTTGAGAATTCTTCTCCCATACCTGCAACTGTAAATCTGTTAGCAAATATATAAGCAATAATTAGAACGGGAATACTAATGTATAGTAGCTCATAACGCCCTCTTATCATTAGTGCGAAGTTCCCTTGTAACCATGCCGACATATTTTGAATTAAATCATAACGGTAAGCAAAAAAAGTTGTGATCGAACTAATAATGTTTCCAAACATAAGACCGACTAATGGAATGAAAATCGTATTCTTAAACTTAATACGATCTAATATTTTCATAAAAATAAATGTTCCTAGAAGAGCGAATGAAAAGGCAACTAGCATCTTGACAAATGGACTCGCACTCGTAAAAAGCAGCAAAGAAACCATGATACCAAACCTTGCTGAGTCCAAAGTTCCAGCCGTTGTCGGTGAAACGAACTTATTTCTTGTTAGTTGCTGCATAATTAATCCGCATATACTCATTCCAACACCAGCTAGAATAATACTCACTAAGCGCGGAAAACGAACGAGCCATAATGTTTGCTTTTGCTCCTCTGTCAAATTAAATATTTCGAGTGGCGAAATATTTTGAACACCGACAAAGAGAGAACTTACAGAAAGTAAGATTAATAGAATAATTAAATAACGTAACTTCATGATCCCCTACACTTTCTATACTGCCTTCATCTAAGCTTATTATGTATCTTATTGATAATGATTATCTCTGATAACTATCATACAGACAATTGAGATTGATTGTCAATATCCATTAAAGAAAAACCATTATGAATTTGTAGAAAATGTGAAAATAAAAAACACCGAAAAAGTTTGGTTTTAACTTTTTCGGTGTCCTCACTTATTCCGCTTTTTTGCGAGGAAACGGAAGCTAGTGACTTTATATAACCTAAAAACGCCTTTGAGAGTCATTTTTCAAAGGCGTTTTGTTTACGGTCTAAAGAGCATTAAAAAGGATTTAAATCCTTTCTAATGCTCTTTGAATCATTTATGACTGAGACACCACTGTATAATTTTCTTCGCTAACTTATTCGCAATGAGTCGATCAGCACCACTTGGATATGGCCCAAGAATGAGTGATTGATCAACTTGAACATACTTCCAATCAACCGCTACGTACTGTTCTAATTGTTTAACGACTTCGTTCGGGTTTAAATGCTCATCAAATATAATAAAGCCATATGTTTTTCCATTTGCAATTGATTGTTTAAGTAATGTAGCAATTCCCTCTAACTCTAACATATTTTGTATTCGATGTTCATTTACAGCAACGACGACATCTTGAATCAAATTTTCAGAAAGTTCTTCAGGAAGCTGAATCCCAAAAATACGTGGATGATCATATTTCATTGAGTTAATCGTATCTTTAACTTTCAAAATTTGATCGACAATACTATCCAAAGCTGTATCATAGCCCAAATTTTGCCCTGTATCTTCATCAATTAATGGAATATGTAAGTGAGCAACCGTCAACTTCTCTAATAAATCATTTCCAACATTAGATTTCTCTCCGAGCACTATAACTTGATCAAACTGATCGAATATAGAAAGATCTACTTCATTTCTTAAATGGGAAGGTCTAATCATTGGCGCTTCAAACTCTTGAGAGAATAGAATTTGTTCCTTTTGATACGATTGAACCTTCACTTCACTTTGATCATTGATTTCGATACTAAATAGCTCATGCTCCTGAATTAACTGAAATGCAACTGTTTGAATTAATTGCTGCACTCCAGCTGGTGATTCTTCGACTAACAATAAACCAATCTTCATTAATTAGCACCCCTTTTAATCTGACAAATCAGCAGAATATGTAACGCCTATTTGTCTTCTTGCTTCTTCTAAAATTAGAGCGGTTTCGACTGAATATTCTAATTTATTACACGCTACTTCCTTCTCTCCGTTTTGAATAGCTTCAATAAAAACTCGTGCTTCATCGAACATCGCTTCCTCATCTTGTGGTGCACTTATATCCTCTACACGACCATCACGATAATGAATATGAACCCTTTCAGGCGTATGTATTTTATCAATGATAATTGAACCATCTTCACCTTGTATTTCAGTCGGAAGTGCTGAATCTGTAATTTTTGAATACATAATAACCGCTTCCATACTGTCATATTGTAACAACAAACTACCTTGCCCATCTACACCTGATTTTAATAAATGCCCGATTGCTTTCACCTCATTAGGACGGCCGAACATTGCAACGGTTGGAAATACACAATAGATCCCAATGTCCATTAATGCACCATTTGAAAATTCAGGCTTAAATGCATTTAAAACAGTCCCCGCTTTATACGCGTCATACCGAGACGAATATTGGCAAAAGCTCGTTACAAATCGGCGGATCGTTCCTATTTTATGTAAATGTTCTTTTAGCACTAAAAAGTTAGGCAACGCTGTTGTTTTTAAGCCCTCCATTAGTAAAACGTCCTCTTTTTTCGCAACATGAATCATTTCTTTAACCTCAGAGCTGTTAGAAGCCATCGGTTTTTCACAAAGAACATGCTTCTTATTCTTCATCATCAAAATCGCTTGCTTTTTATGAAATGAATTTGGGCTTGCGATATAGACAGCATCTACTTCCTCACATTGAGCTAATTCTTCTAAGCTAGTAAATATGCGGTGAACTTGATGCTTGCTTGCAAACTCCTCTGCTCTTTCCTTCGTTCTTGAATAGATAGCTGTTAATTGAAATCCCTCAACTTTAGTAGCAGCTGAAATAAATCGATCTGTAATCCAATTAGTCCCTATCACTGCAAAACGTACCATAACATCCTCCTAATTCTAATCTAGTTGCTGATGATTATTGGCTTCCTCTTGGTACAAAGGTAAAGTAACTGTCACCGTAGTACCAACTTGTTCCTTACTATAAATGTCTATGAAACCATAGTGACTGTCAATGATTTTTTTCGTGACCATCAACCCAAGTCCAGTTCCTTTCTCCTTTAACGTATAAAATGGTTCCCCTAACTTATCAATTAAATGCGCTGGAATTCCACAGCCTTGATCTTTAATAATGATGGAAACCATACCATCATTCGATATCCGAATATTCGTAACGATTTTTCCGCCATCATTCATTGCTTCAATAGCGTTTTTATATACATTAATAAACACTTGTCTCATTTGATTTTTATCTGCATAAATGTATGGAGTTTCTATTTCCTGTTCAACATATAATTCAACATTGTTTAATATGGCCTGAGGCTTCAAGAAACGATTAACATTTAAAATAAGTTCATATACATTCTCTTTCTGATATTGGATAGCTTCAGGCTTTGATACAGCCATAAATTCATTTGTAATCATCTCAAGACGATCAATCTCATTTGAAATAATGGACATATATTCTTGATTAACGCTTTTTGAGCTTTGTTGAATTAATTGAAGAAACCCCTTTATAGTCGTTAATGGATTTCGAATTTCATGGGCAAATCCAGCTGCTAATTCTCCAACAACGGAAAGCTTTTCCGATTTGCGCAAAAGCTCTTCCGTTTTAATTGCGGTCGTAATATCTGAGCACGTACCGACTATCTCAATCACTTGCCCATTTTCGTATTTTGGGAATAAACTCAATAGAAAAGTATAATCCATAAATTTCATTTGAAAGACTTGCTCCTTGCCACCCCATGCCTTCTCATAATAAGATTCCAACTTTGTTGTATATTTGATAGGTAGAAAATCATTCAACTCTTTTCCTATAAGTGATTTAAATGGTATCTTTTGTATTCTTAATAATTTGCCATCGATTAACGGATGAATAAAACGGCCATGCTCTCTACGAACTCTAAATATAATTCCATTGTGCAGTTCGACTGCCTCTTGTAGCTCTTTTCGTGCCTTAATCACTTCTGCTTCTGCTTGTTTTTGTTCTGTAATGTCCCTTAATATCGCTGCATATAACGTTTCCCCGCCTCTTTTAATCATGGAGGTTGATATACTTATATCAATAAGGGCAAGATCCTTTCGCTTACGCTTCGTTTGAAAGTTGATAACAGGAACACCTTTATCAAGCTGCTGTAACAATCCTCTATATTCAATCATTAAATCAGCTGGAATTAACGATGCCACAGTTAAGTCATCCTCATCTGTATAACCAAACATTTGTTTAAACCCACTGTTACTTCTAACAATGGATAAATCCTTACGGTACACAACAATGGCATCACCGGAATGCTCGAATAACAGCTCTAGCTCATTATCGATAGAGTGTATATCAGTATTTTCCTCTAATCTTTTAAAAAATGAAAGAACGGCGTAACCTAAAAATAAAACAGCAATCACCTTAAACGCACCGGCGTACAAAATAGCTATTCCTACTGAAAAAAGGCTCAATACAACGAATAAAAAACTCAATATCATAAAAGTAAGGGACAAAATTAATGGATTAATGAGTTTGATATTTTTCTGTTTGTGCCATCTAACCATGAAATAAAGAAGTGGAAGATAGATAGAAACCATGAAGCTATATAATGCAATAGCTAATCTTTCATAATCCATATAAGACTGAGAAAACATGAAAGAAATAAATATAAAAAAAACAATGCTAATAAGCCAGCCAAACTTTTTATCTGGCTTTAATGTAGCGACAACGGTTACAAAAATCATCCACTCTAAAAATAATATAAAGATCACCGTTCCACTTAAATACAATTGATCCCCTAAAATGACAGCCAAAATATGAGATGAATACGCTAGGATAAGCAATAAAAATAAAAAAAGGTAGAGCAATGAACTAAAAGTCTGTGAATTTAAAATTCTTTTTAGGCAATAAATGAACAGCAGAAAATAAATGACTAACACCGCACAAACAAAAACATATTCAATAACATTCTGTTCCATTATATCTCCTATCTCCCGAGAAGGATTTAGAAAAATAAGGCTAATCACGACGTACACTACAAGCATGATGATAACGATTTGACTAATTGGGTGCTGGAGTTTTAAAAGTGAAATACCCATAAGCTCTCCTTCTCTCATCTTTCCTATCCCACTATGAGGGAATTGGTAATGTAATTTGAAAGGTTGTTCCACTGTTCAATTCACTACGAACTTGAACATGCCCTCCTAAGTTCTCAATAATCCCATACGTTACCATTAGACCAAGCCCCGTCCCCTTTTCTTTTGTTGTATAAAATGGCTGTCCTAATTTCGCAAGCTTATCCTCAGAGATCCCTTTCCCTTGATCGATGACTTCAACAATTGCATCGCCATCTTCCATACTAGAACGAATCGTAATTTCGCCCCCTTTAGGCATTGCATCGATTCCATTTTTTATTAGATTAATAAATACTTGCTTCAATTCATTTTCATCACACTTAACAAAGACAGGCCCATTAAGGTCTGTTACTATTTGCACATTCTCAATTATACATTGAGGCTCCAATATACTTTTAACTTGAGTCAAAATTTGATTAAGATCATGCTTTTCTAAATGCTTCACTTGTGGCTTTGCCAGCAGGAGCAGCTCATTCAAAATAATTTCAATTCTTGAAAACTCCTCCGACATAATTGAATAATAGATTTGCTTAGCCGATTCCCCCGATTGAATAAGCTGAAGAAACCCTTTTAATGAGGTTAATGGATTTCGAATTTCATGGGCAATTCCTGCAGCCATCTGCCCTACAAGTGACAGCTTCTCTGAATTTTGCATATACTCTTGGGATTTCTTAAGCTCAGTAACATCTCTAAATATCACAACCGTGCCTTTATATTGAGCATTTTCATAAATTGGGTTAATCGTATATTCAACATCAAATTGTTGTCCATCTTTTCTAGAAAATTGATCTTCTCTTACTTGCAGAGTTCCACCATTTTCAACAGCCTGAAGAAATGGACTTGTAACAGCATCTTTGTCTCCTTTTAATTTCAAAATGACTTCTTGAATTCTTCGACCAATCATATCATCCTGCTTACAGCCAAGCATATTTTCAGAAGCACGATTCCAAAAGACAATTGTACCATCTGGATTTAGTCCGAATATGCCTTCGTTGATTGAGTCTAAAATAAGTTGATGCATATGATTTAATTCATTTAACTCTTTTTCCTTTTTTAATTTCAAACTAATATCAAAAATATCGACATGGTAATAAGAGGTTTGTCCCATTTCTAACATGATTATATGCAACGAAACCCACAGAACCTTCCCGTTTTTATGAACAAATCGTTGATCAATAACTAATTTATCCGTAATGTCGGAGGGGGTGTTAAACAATGATGTCGTCTTATTTAAATCATCAGGATGTGAAACAATATCAAATGCTGAATGCTCAAGTTCCTCTTTGCTATAGCCCGTAATTATGCTTAATGCTTTATTCACCTTAAACCACTGGCCATCTAATGTCATAATTGCTTTTCCAGAAGAAGCGTTTTCAAAGGCATCTCGATATAAGTTTGTATGATCCATTCATCTTCCTCCAAGTCCTATTTGTTCTCTAATAAGAATTATACGCTATTTTTCAACATAAAAAAGACATTGACGGAAAATATTGATAAAAATATGAGATTTGTCAATAGGCGTCTATAATAGACAGCATTTTTAGAGTTTAAGTAACATATTTTGACTTCTTTTGATCAATTGATCGTATGTTTTTCTTGAATCATGAACAAAATAAACTGAAAAAATCATAAAAATTGGAGGTCACCAAAAAAGTTAAAAACCAAACTTTTTCAGTGCCCTCATTGAAATGGAGGTTTTTTATTTTGAAGAAAAACTGGCTCTATCTACTTCTTATGATTATGACTGTTCTTCTGCTTATTTCATGTGGTGCTGAACAACAGGAAGAGCAAATAGAGGAAGATGCAGACCAGCAAGAGCTAGAGGAAACAGGGGAAACTGAGAGAGATGAGGAAGAGCAGGTATTAGATGAAGCAACTGGTCATGATGAAGGAGATGTAGTTGAAAACGAAGGAGGCACCTTTACACTCATTTCCAAGCAAGATGATATTGAGTCCCAAGAGACAGGACCAATGATTGTCGACATCACACAAATCAACGCAAGTTCAGGTCAACTCCAGGGGGATCTAGCTGATTTTTTGGAAACAACTGAAATTGAATACATTCAAGTTGATATGGAAGTTGAAAACACATCAGACGACACGATCTTCTTCTATCCTGGACAAGCGACCATAACGACAAATACGGGAGAGCAGCTTGAATCTGATATGTGGCTTTCCGATCATATCGATGGAGAATTTATTGGAGCCGTCCGAAAGTCAGGCTCGCAGTTTTTCATTCTAGAAAATTCTACTGCTGATGAAATCGAAACAGTTCGAATCATCATAAACGCTCCCCATAACGAAGAATGGGAGGATACCGGTGACAAGATTGACTTCACGGTTGAATTTTAAAGTTCACTTAAAAAGAACAAATCAACTTTTTTAGCATTTCGATTCACAAGAGTATCTAAAAGGGGGGAGATTCTCCCCTTTCAGACACTCCATTCATCCTATGCTAACGCTTCCTCCTCTTTTTTGAAAAAGGCTTTCATTGCATGATATACGTCAGCTTTCTCCTTTAAAATAAAGTGACGAAATCGCATATCATCAATGTTCTTATAGGCACTCATGAGTGTAGAATGGCGACTGTATTGATTCACTTCTCTCAGGAGTATACGAATGATCAAGTATTTATTTTTTCTTCTATCTCTTTTATACTATGTACGAGTTCTTTTTGAGTCCTTAAAATTTCACTATTTAGCTTTTGAAGTTCTTTTTTATTTTGAATGGTTTGTTTAAAATCTGAAAGTGACTCTTCTAAAATACTATTTGCTTTTTTCTGTTCTTTTTTCATCGAAATAAAACCCACAATAAAAATCAGAATGATTGCAGTCAAAATTAACCACATTTTAGAATTCACCTCAATCCCTTAATTTAATCTATTCCGAATATCTTTTACAACCTCTAGCATTTCTTTTTGTGTTTTTAATAATTCTCTCTGTATTTCTATCGTCTCTTTTTGATTTTGTATTGATTCTTTTACATCAATTTGTGAATCATCAACTTTTTCTTCGGCCTTGTTCTCAAATTTCCTCATTGATACGATTATACAAAATAAAGCGATAATAACGATCCAATACATAACATCAAGCATATTTTTATTCTCTCCTTTTATTCATTTTAATTCAAAAGTTATTCAAAGCTAACGTCAACTTCCAAATCTTCACTCATTGGTTCTCCTTCATATTCTGGGCTATGTACGATAAATGTCACCTTTTCAATATCTTCCAATGAAACATCCCCCAATTCAAAGGAAACACTAATTAACGTATCTGATGCTCCTCGTAAATTATATGAATAGAGTGCACTGCTAAATAATTCATCCATGTTTATTAATGGCTCTTCTTCATTTATTCTTAATTTTGGATAATGATGGTCAAATTCAATCCCATCACCAATTTCACCTTCCAAATCCATTTTCATTAAAAAGTTGGCATATTTATATTCCGTTTCCTCGGAGGTATACTCATTAGCATCAAAATGCCCTTTTAATAATTGTAC
The DNA here is from genome assembly GCF_023017105.1 of Halalkalibacter sp. APA_J-10(15). Lineage (GTDB taxonomy): Bacteria > Bacillota > Bacilli > Bacillales > Bacillaceae_D > Halalkalibacter. The sequence continues at coordinate 68,889 of NZ_JALKEV010000002.1, forward strand.
TTCCTCAATCACTACATTCAATGGTCCAGTCTGGTACTCTCCTAAATCATCCGCATTTTCCACGCGATAAAACTCTCCCCATTCACCCCACCAACCGTTCTCTCTTCCTTCACCAATCATTTCAAAAGATTCTGTTGTTCCCTCCATATCATCTGTTTCTGCACACGCCGTTATAACAATCATTAATAAACTAATAGCTAATAATTTGTAAATTAATTTCATATATCGATACCGCCTTTATTGGGAATATTTACATGAAATCAATTTTAACATACTATATAATTTTTTAGTGGAGATTATGTTACTAATAAGAGGAAATAACCGCCGGTTTCATTCTATAAGTGCACTTTACTGACTGTCCCTAAAGGGGACTCTGAATTGACCGTGAATCGTTCCCTTCTATTTCTTATCTTTAAATGGATCTACATAAATCGAGGTTTTCTTATTTATATCGAAGAAACGGACCTATTGAGTGTCTTCTTTTTGTTGAACAGTATCGTTACACTATGTAATAGATAGATCTATTGTTTTATCGTAATTTCTTATTCAACCTAAGCACCCTTTACTTTAAGTGAACTATTCACAAAATATCATTACTCCTAAGTCTCAAATCGCTTATAAAAATCATAATTAATCTGATATAATTTAAAGAAAGGTGGTGTTCCTTATGTTAGAACAAAACAATGAACCTAAGAGAAAATACGAATGGTTAAGTAAATGGGTTAAAATGACTGGTGAACGGGCGAGAATTGACGCTAAGGTTAATAACACATATATTGTATATGAAAAAGACGGAATGCTTGTAAAGGAATTCCCTAATGGTGATATTGTTCCATTGAACAAAAATGGTGACTCGTAATGCATAGCTACAAACCTATATTCTTTGTATTTGCGGGTAATAACGGAAGCGGTAAAAGCACTATACGCAACTTAATTATTGATAAAATTGGTATTGATATTAATATCGATCCAGATGCTATCGCTCGAAGAATTGACCCAGAAAACCCAGAGAAGAATAGAGTTTCAGCAGGTAAGGAAGTCATTAAATCTGTCAATAAGTACATCAAAGAGGGTAAAGACTTTTCTATTGAAACAACTCTTGCTGGTAAAAATGCTATTAAACAAATGCAAAAAGCTAAAGAGATGGGCTATGAAATAACCATGTTTTATGTTGCATTAAATAATGTCCATCAAAACATAGAAAGGGTTGCCATGAGAGTGAAGAATGGCGGTCATCATATCCCTACTGAAGATATTATCAGAAGGAATAAAACTTCTTTTAAGCATCTCTATGACTATGCATATATGATTGACAACCTTGTATTAATTGATAACAGTGAAGAAGATGGGGAAATTGTGCTTGAAGTAAATAATGGCTTCATTACTTACGAAGCAACCTACCTTCCAGAATGGACCCATCCTGTTCGGAAGCAATTTGAAAAGGATTAAATGATCAAGCCGATCTTCTAGCTTAAAGAAAATCGGCTTTTTATTATCCAACTCCACCGATAAAACAATAAATTTTATTGAAGATAAGCACCCGTTAGTTTAGAGTCGACTAATACTAAAATGTGACATCATCCATTTTTAATTACATATTTAAAAAGTAAAAAAAAATTACTATAATAAGAACTAATGAATAGATAACAGCCCCATATACTATTTTACCAAATAAAGAATCTAACAAAACATCAAAGGATGGGATACCTATAGCTTAAAACTTCTTATTTTATTGATTGATTTTCTTAGTTTGTTAGCTTAGGATTTATCAGATTCATTAACTCAAATCCTGTATTCATTTTAGAATATATTGAGCACACCACAAAGAGCTCTTTGCTTGCAAATTTCACAATTTTGCTTTGGCCAGATGATGCTGGTATATGATGATGACCATGTATGGCTCCGATTATATTATATTCCTTAAATAATTTTTCAATTTTCGGTTCAGACAAATTGTAATCCTTATTATACGCCTTGCTTTTTATTGAAAGCATACTCAGTTCATTAAACAGTGGTGCATGTGAAACTATTATTGTTGGAATATCATAATCGTTGTTTAGTAATTCCTTTAATGATTTAAGAATAAATTTTTGTTGCTCATTCTTTCTCTTAACTAAAGCAACAGGTATTGTGAGCCCAATATACCGGATTCCTTCATGAACTATATGATTATTATGTAATACGTTTAATTGTGGAAATCGTTTTTCAAGTTCAACCTTTACTACCTCGTAAAATCTATGGTTACCCACAGGCAACATGTGCCATGACTCATCAGGCTTTTCTAAGAGTTGTTTAAACCATTTACTATTCAAAAATGGACTCCATTTTTTCCCTTGCAGTTCGTCTATATTATTATTATCCGGCAATACATCTACTAATTCATGATTTCCAATTACATAGATACCTTTAATATCTCCGTTTGTTGCACGAGAATCTGAAATATCCCCTACTAATATATTGAAATTACTGTTAATAAACGGAATCTCCCCATCAATAGTGTGGACATCAGAGACAACATTCAATAAATTTGTATTCTCTGTCGAAAGAACATTTTCAAAATATTTTTCTGATTCTTTAGGATGAACACTATGCGGAATATAATTTTTTCTAACTTCAGAGATTTCTTTCCCTGATCTTGATCGTAAAATCGGCTTATCATTTAAATTCAAGGTCTGTTTGGCAATGATGATTGGATTTTCTGTATTTACCTTTTCTGCTAGAGGTAGTAAACTCAATGCTGGTTTTATATCTGATTTATAGGTTACAAACTTATCCTTATTTCTATTATTAGCAAGAGATCTCTTTAGAAGATTTGTTTCTAACAATTTAACACTTTTTCCATCAGTTGTTATGGGTAAAGATTTAGTAAGTTGAACGACAAAGTTAAGATATTCAAAAATATACTCGGATATTCCTGTGTTTACATTCTCACTAAACAAGAACTTACCTGCTAAATTTGCAGAAATAGGTCCAGTTTCATCATGCTGCAGTAGTCGCCCAAGAATTTGAATCTCAAATAATGGATTTTGAAATATTGCATTATATGCTTGTTTAACTTCAAAAGAGTTTTTATCAACACGTTTTTTTGTGACTTGAAAAATACTAAGCATAATGTATTTTTCTAAATTACCTTTATGCATTTTAATATACTCGCGTACCTCTTCTGGATGGAGTAGGTACTGAATAGTTGCACGTTGGATATAATTCCTAGCTGTATCATAAGGAATGGCTGAATAGACAATATCTCCTCTGGATGATATAACCAAATCTTTTTTCTTCATACTATATGTCAATTGAAAATAATCGTTTCTAAACAATATTTTGTTGACAGGTCGTCGTGTGTTTTCTGGATAAAGTTCGAAACGTGCAACAAGTTCTGATGATAGTTCATCCTCAGTTTTTGTTGCTATAAATGGGCTAAGCTTTTTAGCGACGATTAAAGAACTTTTTATTTTATTAGATTTCATTAAATCACCTCATCCTTTAAAGATAATAACTGACTCTTGCACTATCCTGCCCAGTTAGCTTAAGTGAATAACTTCACAATGTCGCAATTATTCATACTAAAATCATACCAGAAGATAACGAATTATTGTTCATTTTCCACATTTATGTAAATCGTTATTGCGTAGTAATAGTCTACCTAAGTAGTAAACTAATTAATCTAACCTATACCCTTGATTTACTCTTACAAAATAAGGCTATAAAATATGAAAAGAAGATGCAGTTGCATACGTATCCCCTATTCATATTTATGTTATGTTAATGATTGGATACAATCTACTGATTCATTCTTCGGATTATTTACTATTGTTGAAACCTCGTAAGCATCCATGTCCTCAGTTGGGTATGAATATGTACCTTAGCTAACGTAAGTAGAAGTGGATATTACGCATGGTTACAAGCAACGGAGATTCGTCAAAAACGAGAAGAATCAGATGAGCTAGAAATTGAACTTATTAAGTGGATTTTTGAATATAAGAAAGAAAAAGTAGGCGCACTTCAAATTAAAATGATCTTGGAAAATGATTATTTTGTCATTATGAACCATAAGAAAATCAGAAGGTTAATGAAGAAGTTTGGTCTTAGTGCAAAAATAAGACAAGCAAACCCTTATCGAAAAATGCTTAAGGCGACTCAAGAACACCGTACTTGTCCGAACCTACTTGATCGTCAGTTTGATCAGCAGGAGCCTGGTAAAGTGTTATTGACAGATATCACTTATCTTTATTATGGTAGGGGCCAGAAGGCTTATTTGTCTTGTGTTAAAGATGGTTCTTCGAAAGAAATCGTCGCTTATAACGTCTATAGTTCCTTAGAAATGGAGTTGGTTTATCAGACACTTGATAAGCTTGTAGAAGCCACTGTTCAATTTCACCCAGAGGCCATTCTTCACTCTGATCAGGGAGTCCACTATACAAATCCAATGTTTCAGGAGAAGGTAAAGCAATTAGGGATCCGTCAGTCTATGTCAAGAAAGGGAAACTGTTGGGACAACTCTCCAATGGAATCATTCTTCGGCCAATTCAAAGATCATGTCAATTACAAGAGCTGCGAAAATCTTACGCAGTTAAAGCACGAAGTGAATGAATATATAGAAGAATACAATAATCATCGTTACCAATGGGGATTAATGAAAATGACCCCGGCACAATACCGAGGTCATTTACTAGCTGCTTAAGTCTCTTTTTATAAACTGTCCATTTTATGGGGTACAGTTCATTTTCAGGGGCTCTTTGTTAATCATACGGACGGTGGTTTTTACGGAGATCTTCTAGTTTAAATGCTTATAAACAAATTAAGCATTCCAATTGAATAGGCAACATATAGGTCCCTCAATATTTTTTTCCGGGTCCTTAAAACATATTTTAAATTTTTATAGACTTCCGTTTCTTTTCTTGCTCCGTGATGCCATCAATACTATAATTACCATAATAAACTTCTAATAAATTATTCTTTTCAACTATGCTAACCGGCATTACGTCTGGATCTTCTATAACTCTTTGAAGTTCATTTGGGTGAATTTCGATTTCAAGTTCATGACCGACTAAACAATAATTATATTTAGTGTAATTGTATAATTTAATCAATACCCTCAATAACTCTTCTGTGATTAAATGTACGTCACTGCTATCACCATCATTTAGTATGCCTTCCCATTCAATATCATATAAGAATCCATAAAAACCATTTTCATTAAATACTGTTAAAGAAAAATCACCTTCAATTTGAAATGCTTCTCCTGTTATTTCTATCATCAGATAATTCCATTCGGTAGGTAATTGCAAATCGTCATTATCTTTTATTTCAATCAAATTCTCACTATCTTCCCTATATTTAATTGTTCTAATAACGCTACCTTCTTTAATAAGAAAATTAAGAGTATACTTCAAATTGCTGAACATATCTCTTTTATCAATATAAACTTGGGCTATATTGATATAACCGCCTATTGGCATAAAAACTACCTCCTTAGAATCAATTCCCCTACTACATTTCTATGATGATTAATTTGCTTAGTAGTTAACTTATAAGCAGTAATAAATTTCCCATTTTGGTCTACAAATACACCTAAGTTACCTTTTAAATGTAAAATAACACGCCCCGATTGTCCACTTATTCTTGTGCTATAAACATGCGAAGCACTTCCAATATGATTTCTTAACGCTGCTTCAAATGCAGCAGCATTTTTTTTGCTATAACTTCCCCTAATTCCAAAACTAGCTGCATGTTTGAATTTCTTCTGTAATTGGCTAGTAGAAAAAGTAACAGCCGTCAAGGCTCTAATCAATTGACTTCTAGTATACAATGAAATAGCAACTCTAGCTCCAAGCCTAATAATTGCACCTACTATAACAGCTGGTAAAATCGATGCTTGAAGTTCCTCGGTGTTTAACTTAAATTCTTCACCGGTATCTAAATCTTTTACAATTGCCTTAAATAAATCTCCATCAATTTCTTCTACTTTCACAATGAAGTTATTTTGTACTTCCTCACCATCTATAATAGAGTTTATCTCCATATGTAAATCCTCTGTTTCAGTATCCATCTGAACAACATTTTCTACTTCAATACCTTCAGTAATATAGTCAATTTCGATTTCTAAAGAACCTTCACTTATATGTCCTAAATTAAAATCGAGTTCTTCAGCATTTTCTAAATTTTCATCACTTAAAACTTCTTCTTTCACTTCTTCCAAATCATCATATAATACATTTTCATCATAAAGTTCAATATTTTTATTACTATTAGTAGCATTTACTGTGTCATAAAGTGGTAATAAAATCATAAAAACTACTAAAAAGCTTGAAATCTTTTTGATCATTTAGAACACTTCATTAATTTAATTTTAATAATCCTATTCCATATTCAACTTCTTCCATATATTCCAAATTAACTATTTCAAAACCATTATATAATATAACTTCTCTTGTATTTACCCCGCTATCCTTTATGTTATCAATGTTCGCTAAAATGCCTGTAACATATGCGGTTGCAAAAGAAGTCCCAGTATATAAAGAATATCCTCCTTCATTATCTGTTGATATAATATCAACACCTGGTGCAACTATATCAATTTTACCTTTAGCTGCAGAGGTAGGGCGATTTAGTTCGATATCAATCGAATTAACAGAAACTACATTGGTATATTGCGCAGGATAATCTACACCTAAACCGTATGTGTTACCAGCAGCAGCTACTATCAAAATCCCTTGTGACATCGCTTGTTCAATCACTCGTTCAAGCTCTTTATTTTCTGACTGAAACCCAAAACTAATATTAATAAGATCAACTTGCTCCTCCATGCACCACTTAATAGCAGAGATCAAGCTCTGTATACTCCCTTTACCCTCAGCATTTAAAACCTTTACATCGTATAACTCCACATTTTGAGTCACACCAACAATCCCTACATCATTATCGTTTGCAGTAATAATTCCTGCTAAAGCTGTTCCATGTCCATAGTCATCTTTAACAGGTTGACCCGGATTAATAGCATTAAACTCCTTTTCTATTTTCCCTTTTAAATCTTCGTGTTCTTTATAAATCCCACTGTCTAGGATTGCTACTCTCACAGAACTATCTGATGAGCTTGTTTGATACCCTACAAGTTCAATCCCCCATGGAACCACTTGCTCATATTTAATTCTTTCAAGTAGTTCTTCAGGAGTTTGCAAATCATCATTAACCTTCTCACAACTTGCTAAAATAGCAATAACTATAAAGACCAAAATATTCAATAAACAACCTTTTATTTAATATTCACCTCACTTCACTCATATTCTGAAATTTAGTTTACTGAACCTTTTTAGACATTCAATTAGATTGTTGAACAGCAGGCATTTCAAAATATCAATTTTCAAGGAATATTAATAAATAGCTCTATTAGATTATCACTCTCCCAAATAAATGAAAAAATAAAATCCAGAAAACCATTTTCCATTATTTTAAAATATTATCCATTATTTTGGACTTTAATATAATACTATTTAATTCCAAAATAATCAATTTTTTGTCTCTTTTATATTTATATAATGAAAAAGTGGATTGTTTGAGGAGTGTGGAGAGGGTTTAGATAGAGTAAAATTTAATTTTTTTATGTTAGTATGTACAATAAGGAGAGGATGTAGATAATGTTCAAATGGTACATTAGACTAATGATTAAACTTTTTTCCGCATTTGTATCGCCTCTAATATTCATGATAGGTATAATGATGGTAGGATTGGTTAGAGGAGGAACATTAGTAATCGATGTTTTCTTCTTTCAATTAATTATCATTTATTATATTTATACTCTTCCTATCTATTTGTTTTTTATCATTCCTTTTTCAATGCTCGTAGATAAAATAAATCCCAAATGGAAAGTTGTATTTTATGCTATCGCAGGGGTAATTGCAGGAGTAGCTGGAAGTATTATAATAACTTTACTTTCAAATAAAAGCCTACCTGATTTTTCACGATTCGATTTTCACACGATCTATACTTTTATGATTGCAGGTATAGCTTTTTACATAGCCGATATCATTATAAAAAATATCGTCCAACGCCTCATTGACGGCCAATTTCCGTTGAATTAGAACATTAAATTGAAGCCCCCACAAACGTGAGGGCTGTTTTTATTATCCAAACATATGACTCCATGTTTGCGATCCTACAACCCCATCCACAGCAATGCTTTGTGAGCTTTGGAATTCTCTAACTGCCCTCTCTGTACCTCCTCCAAAGATCATGGATCCATGGATCCCATCTACAGTTAGTCGAGCGTTAAATTGACGATTAAGCTCACTTTGCAATACTCGGATTAACCCACGTAACGTTTCGGGTCCAGGTAACCCATTGGAACCATCTGATCATGTCAGACGCTTTTAATTCCAACTTGTCATTTTCCAATCCCGAGACTGCGCTACGAGACAAAAACATCTTTTCTGCTAATTCTTCTTGGCTTAACTCAGCGTTCAACCTCACTTTCTTAAGTATTGATCCGAACTGCATCTTTCTCCCTCACCTCCTTCATGTGCAATATCTGTACATAACTTGCAAGGCATTAACAACAAAATGTCTAGTTAGCTAGTAAAATTGAGTTATGTTTGATCTTTTGCATGAACTATATTCGATACGGCTGTCACTAAACTTAATGCAACTGGATCACCTCTTTTGATTGCCTGATCAAACCATTCCTGAATTTGTTCAGGTGTCTTATTCACAAGAGTTGAATGAATCGTGACAATGGTGTTGCCATTCGTGATTGTTTTGGAATCCAAAGCATTCGCCCCCTTTGGGACATTTATATGCTGCGGATTGAGTGGGACAGCCCTTGCGTTTTGTGGCATGTTTAAACCTCATATTTCTTATGCGGAATTATTTTTACACGATTCGTGACATTTCTCTTCAAAAAAAATAATCCATTCGAACAATAGAACCTGACTAATTCTTTTCGAAACATTTACACTGGGGTTTCTAAAACCTTGCTCGATAGAAGCGTAAGTTGTTCTTGCAATTCCTGCTTTATCAGCTACCTCTTCTTGAGTAAGTTTTAAATCCAATCGCTTTTGAAGCAACCAATCTCTCATTATCTCACCTCCAATTACACGATTTGTGTATTTGTTATACACACATAAATACACAAAACGCGTAATATCAATATAAAAATTACACTTTTTGTGTATTTTATTAAATTACTGTGTAGTTATAATAGAATTATAATCAACCGAAAGGACTAAAAAATATGCTCAGTTCACGTTTGTCTAGCCTAAGAAAAAGTAAAAAACTACCTCAAGCAGAACAAGCAAAAGCTTTAGATATTGCCAGAACAACGTATGCAATGTATGAACAAGGGAATAGAGAACTGATTACGAAACCCTTTCTAAAATTGCAAACTTTCATGACGTGTCGACTGACTATCTTCTTGATCTCATTGATAATCCTAAAAGTATCGAAACCGAGGAACAACGCCTTGAACGAAAAGTAGATGAAGCTCTTATGGATCCGGAAACAGAGGTTTTCCTAAAGGACTACTTATCTGCTCCAGAAAAGAAGCGTGAGGATGTGCGGAATTATCTGAAGTTTTTGATTCAGCAGGAGGAAATTGATAAAAACAAATAAAAAAACGGCACCTCTATTTTTCTAAAATGTACCCTATAGAGTAGACACTTTAGAAAAAGGACTACTTTATAGGGTTCTTTTTTGTATACTTAATTTAGAGAGAAAACGGAATTGGGGAATCTTGATGACTAAAAAGTATTTTACAGAAAAAGAAGTGAACGACCTATTAGTAAATCCTAATGTAAAGTCTGTAAGTGATCAAGCAATTACTTATACAGATGAGTTTAGGAGATTATTTATTTCAGAGAGTGAAAAAGGAAAATTTCCACGTCAAATATTCGAGGAGAATGGTTTTAATAGTGAAGTTGTAGGTTCAGACAGAATTAGAAAAACGGCTAATAGATGGCGAACTACCTATAAAAAGTCTGGTGTAATGGGACTTAGCGACTCACGCTCAAATACTTCTGGAAGGCCACTTCAAAGAGAACTTACGTTACAAGACAAAAACCGCAGACTAGAGGCTCAAGTTCATTTGTTAAGAGCTGAGAATGAGTTATTAAAAAAGTTAGAGATGATCGAAAGGGGGCTGGGGAGAAGCGAGTAATAGGGGCTGTCGAAATGAAGTTTCTTTTAATCCGTTCTATTATTGAAAAATACAATCTTCGGAAAATGGTCAGTTTTCTATGTGATATTTGTGGAGTGTCACGTTCTGGATATTATAACTCAACTTTCGCAGCACGAAATAGACAGACATATGATACTACGTCAAGAAAATAGACACAGATTTTTCTTGACGTAGTATCATTATTATCAACCTTAAATTCAATACCTACAATACCTCTTTTATCATGAAGGAAAAATCGCATAGATAAGAAGTGCGTAGTATTTTCAGATTCATGTCCAGTTATCCAGGTAAACTCATTCTTACCCAATTGAGTAGCAAAACTTTCAATGCCATTTTTAAGGTCTTCTAATTGTCCATTGTCTAAATAAATCTCCAACTCAACATTGCAATCACTACCATACAGGCATAGGCTTACTTCAAAGAAATCAGCATCAGTCCATATTTTTTCATTATAAACCTTGAATTAGCCAAAGTATCCACAACCTTTCCTGCTTAACCCCTGTTACACAAACGCACCCGTTTGTGTAAGTGCAATTTTTCACAAACTATTAAGAATTTAGCTTTAAGAATTTTTGTATTGGTAAATGATAGGAGTTACTCAACTCAACAAAATATTCTAATTGCCATTTCTGTGTTTCGATAGCTTGTTTGCTCGTGGGTTTTTCCCATATAGGGTATACTCTAATTGCCATTTTTCCTTTTGTAGTTGCCGTTTTAATGATATTTTGTTTTACAAGTACTTCTTTTGGAAAAACGAATTGTCCAAAATTTTTATTAGTAAAGGTATTGATAACCAACAAGTCAGTAGCCTTTTCATATGAAAAAGCTTGGTTTTTTGATTCTTATCTTTTTCCCAAAAAGCAACAAACTGTCCTAGCTTAGTAGGTGTTTTCTTTGCGACTCTAAATCTAACCGATTTCGAGTTCAGCTGAAATATACCCGCTCCGTAATCTGAGAGCTTCCTCTCGGATAGCTCTTATAATGAAGTGATTTGGCTCATAATACTTTTTATTTACATATGTTAGCGCCTCATAAAATTCATTCACTACTTTTACCTACCCTTATTTAATAATATTAGATAATACCTCTCAAATTAGATTATCCCAACTTCAGCATAATGCCCGAACCAAAATTAATTAATTGAGCTATTCTACCTCATAGTTTAATAAAATCAAAAGGAACAACCACACATTTGACTGATCCCGCTGTTCAAGTAAAGCCCCCCTTTAGTTGAAGAGTGATGTCTTAATCCCTCTCTTTAAATGAATCGATTGCCTGATAATTTCATCTGGCTTTTTAGCTTCAATCACAACAGTTTCATTCCTTAAATTCAACTTTACCCCTTGCTTTCGGTTAACAATATATTCCGTTTCCCCTTTTAAATTAGAACCGATTCCCCAACAACAAGCTTTTACGATGTCTAACACTAGCCAATAATGGAAATCAGTCCACAATACAACTTTCATTAGGTAAACCTTCTTCTTTTAAAATTGCTTTTGAAGAGATTTTAATAGAATAATATATAACCTATCGATTATTCCTTTTCTTCAATCCTATCTATATCGAAAATTTCTTAAATGCCAACACTACATTATGTCCTCCAAAACCAAAACCATTAGAAATAGCATAGTTTATTTTCATGTTAACTGCATGGTTTGGAACATAATCTAAATCACACTCTTCATCCGGTATATCATAATTAATAGTTGGAGGAGCTATATCTTCCATGATACTATTAAGGGTTATAACAGCCTCAATCCCACCTGCTGCTCCAAAAAGGTGCCCAGTCATCGATTTAGTGGAACTTACCTTTAAGTTATAAGCATGAGCACCAAAAACACTTTTAATCGCTTTGGTCTCTGATTTATCTCCTTCAGGGGTACTTGTACCATGTGCATTTATATAATCCACATCAGTCAATCGAATCTTTCCCATATTTAAAGCCAATTTCATTGCATTTGCTGCCCCATTGTAATCAGGGGAAGTAATATGATAGGCATCTGTTGTGGAACCATAACCTACGATTTCTCCTAAAATTGTCGCTCCTCTTTCTCTCGCATGTTCATATTCTTCCAGGAATAAAACACCCGCTCCTTCAGACATGACAAAACCATCACGCCCTCTGTCAAATGGGCGACTTGCCTTTTCTGGAAAATCATTAAAAGTAGACATTGCTCTCATTCTTGAGAATCCAGCAAAAGCAAGTGGATTAATAGGAGCTTCAGCCCCTCCAGCTAATATACCATCAGAATAACCTTGTCGAATATTTAAAAAAGCCTCCCCAATAGCTTGATTCCCTGTTGCACAAGCAGAAACAGGTGAAAAGCTAGGCCCCTTAAAACCCGTTTTTATAGATATTATTCCTGACGCCATATTACTGATCATCATTGGAACCATAAATGGAGAAACTTTTCTTGGTCCTCTTTCAAGCAAAGCTTTATGATTATCTAATGTAGTATTAATTCCTCCAATACCGGAACCAATATAAACCCCTAATCGCTCCTTATTAACATTTTGTAAATCTAGATTCGCCTGTTCCAAGGCTTGTTGAGCAGCAGCAACAGCATACTGTACGAATAAGTCATATTTCTCCTTTTCTTTTTTATCAATAAATTGCTCTGCGTCAAAGTCGCTAATATAACCTGCAATTTTGGTGCTAATATTGTTATAGTCATCAGATTTAATTTTCTTGATGCCTGAGTTACCTTCTTTTATGTTCTTCCAGAACGCTTCAACTGTATTTCCTAACGGTGAAACGACTCCATATCCTGTTACTACAACTCTTCGTGCCATTACCAAAACTCCCCTGTCATTCTTTTTCACATAACTACTTCAAAAGACCTTAAGTTGTTCCAATATTTTAGAAAAGAAATCATCTCTTAATACACATTTATATTGTAATCCGCCTTTGGCGCTTGAGATGATACTGCTAATGCCTTCAGATCGTCAGTATTTTGAATACCCCCTTCCTTTTTGGCGTCATTAAGCAGTTCTGTTAGAAAATCTATTTCCATTTGACTTAGTCGTTGTATGGAACGCCTTTCTGCTCGATGGGATTTGCACTGACGGCAATTATCTAAAGTTCCGTTGTCCTCACGCCACGGGCAAAGTCGATTGCCCATTTTGCATGGTGCCTGCTCATCTTCCAACTACGGCATGGAAGTTCCTGGTTCCTCTAGAATACGAAATAGATGATTTTTGGCAATTTGACGAAAACGATCCAAGCAGGTTATAACCAAAGGTATCGTATAGCCTGTCTCTATGCTTCTCGACCCTTTCTCTAATATGGATTTATGGTTCTCTATTACCGTATTTAGCCCTCCGATTTCTGAGCCACCTAATTAGGATACGGCACCATAGCCTGTTATTACGACTCTGCGTTGAATAGCAAACCCCTCCGTGATTAACGATAGTTTAACTATCTATTTATTGCCTTTTCTCCGTTTAGTGTCATACAAGTTGAACTGGCTTTCGCTACCAATGTCTCATTCTCATCAAAAATAGTGCATTCGATAAGGCCAATGGAACTTCCCTTTTTCACTACAATGGCATTAGCTTTTAAGGTAGTTTTCCATACGGGTTTCAAATAGTTAATTTTCAACTCGATCGTTGTATACGTTTCTCTTTCATCTAACAATGTAGCGTAAGCCACTCCCATTTCTGCATCTGCCAAATCACATAGAATACCACCATGTACGGTTCCCATCGGATTAAAATGCGTTTCCTTTGTCTTTAATGTGAATACGGACTTTCCATTCTTAACTTCTACTAAATTAAACCCAATTAACTTTGCAACAGGTGGGACTGAAATTTCTTTGTTCGCATTTAATTTAATCTTATTCTCCATCATCCATTCCCCTTTACGTTGTTTGTGTTTTATGTTTCCAATACAACTTTCTCCTTTTCACTTACAAAACAAGTGAGTATAAGGGCAGTAAAAAATATGAATATGGCAAAGATATATGCCTCTCGAACTCCCCCTAAATGCTCAATAATTGATCCTGCAAGAAAGGGTCCTACTAATTGACCAGTTGCAAAGAAAATGGTTATGAAGCCCAAAACGGCTGGTACTAGATAAGGAAGAGAGCGTTCTGCTGCCATCGCTTGGACAAGAAACATGAGACCTCCAATGGAAAAACCAAATAAAATTGCCGAAGCCATAAAACTTATTATGTGATCATTGACGACTGGAATAATACCTCCCATGACACAAAAAGCCAAAGCAACGAGTAAAGATTTTTTCTCCCTACTTTATCTGAAACGATTCCCCAAATTGGACCTCCAAGAATTATAAATAAGCCAGAAATTGAAAATAAACTACCGGCCACTCTTTCCTGATTCTTTCAATACGATTCATGAGAGTAGTGTGAATAAAATAGAGGTAATAGAAAAAATCAGCCAAATAGCCCTCCATTCCCATACAGGAAAATACCTAATCAAATAGGTGGTCATGAGACCACTAAGAAGCATTCCTGAACCCACCCCACTAAATAAGACACCGAGTACTAATCCCTTTTTCTTTTGAAATTGGATGACTAATAAAGACATTATGGGGGAAAAGGCTAAAGCACTTCCTGCCCCGCAAAAAAACATAATAAGCATCTATAGATAAAAGGAGTTCGAGAATGAAAGAAAAAGGAAGCTAACTGTTACAAGAGAGCCACCTGCCATAATGACTTGTTTCATTCCAAACTTGAGTGCTAATAACCCAGCCTGTGTGTAGTTCATATTTAAGTCGGCTTGCATAAAAGGCATTAACACTCCATAAGCCAATCTTGCAAAGCCAGTTGTCGAAATAACCAACAAGAAACCCACAATAAGTTGTGACCACATAGACCATTTTTTATGTGCTGGAATATAAATCCCCCCTGAATAAACAGAACCTCGTCCATATCCGTACCAATGTTCCGTATAGTTAACTCTTGTTTTTGCTTAACTGATTTAACATAAACTGAGGCGCAACACGACTCATGAACTTCAGCGCACTGCTCTGGCCCGGCAGGATCTCAAAGCGATCCTTTTCCAAAGCCTTGATTGTGTACCTAACCATCTTATTGGCATCCATTGGTTTCATGGCTTTGATCTCGTCAGCATCAAAAACTTCAACTAAAGGGGTCTGAATAGCTGGAGGCGCCAATTCAAACACTTTAATATTAGTATTTTTCAGCTGGATTCGCAGTGATTGTGTAAATGAATGAATACCAGCTTTCGTCGCACTATATACCGGCATTGCCGGATAAGGAACAAATGCAAGTGCGGACGAGACATTCATAATCGCAGCGGATTTCTTCGTCTTTAAATGCGATAAGAATTGGTTCACCATGCGGATCGAACCACTGAGGTTAATTTCAATCTCGCTACTGAAATCCACTAAATCAACCTCTTTGGTATGAAAGTTCAATTTACGCATAACCCCAGCGTTATTGATCAGAACATTCAGTTCTGGAAATTGACTAATTACTTTTTCAAAAAGGTCAGAAATTGCCTTTAGATCGCTTACATCACTCTGAAATGTGTAAACGTTTGGCAGTTTCTTTTTGGCTAAGTCCAGTTTGGACTGATCCCGCCCGGTAATAATTACGGTGTTCCCAAGCTGAAGGAGCTGAGCAGCAAGCTCGAATCCAATCCCGGATGTTCCACCCGTTATGAGTATTGTGTTGGAATCCATTTTCATAAAAATCAATCCTTTCTCTATAAATGATTTATATAGTGGCTTTACTTGCTTTATTGTGCAACAAGATTCTCAGTGGTGGATTCGTAGTAACGCACAACTGTGGGATGTTTGTTGATTTTTAGACACTTTATCCATCCTTTCATATTAAGTGCATATACACCTTTTAGTGAAAAAAATTAGGCTATTCGCATTTTTGAGTGGAGGATTGAAAGACTATCAAAACCGAAAGGGCATGATTTATAAGCCAAGAGGCCAGTTGACAAGGAAAACTAGCTTTGCCTACAAGGCTATCATGCCCACCACTCCATATAAAATCTCTTAAAACCCATCTTAATCTCACTCTAAACTGCGATGAACCAAACATTAATCTCGCCTGTTCAGCTTAACGATATCAGACAATTGACCAAGCAAACCTTTATAACGGTCATCGCCCATATAGTCTCGAATACGATTTTGCGCCTGTTCCCATAACGGCAGCGCACGCTTAAGAAGGTCCCGGCCGTCGGGTGTCAGAGCAATAAATCGTTTCCTGCGATCCTCCCCTTCCGTGATCGACACCCAGCCTTGTCTCTCAAGCGGCTTGAGATCCCGTGGCAATGTGGTCCGATCCATAAGAAGAATTTCGGAGAGAGATGTAATGGTGATAGACCCGGTCTGTTCAAGTGCCATCAGCAATGAGAATTGTGTAGACCGAAGCCCGACTGGTCTTAAATATTCATCATATAAACTGGTAATGAACCGGGACGCCTTTCTTAAATTCAAGCTAGCGCACTCTGCTGCATAATCGGTCGTCCCTGAAAAATCTGAAGTTGAATTTTGTTCTCTCATATTTATGAGTATATACACTTATTGTGTCGATGTCAATCTTTACAATCATCTTAAACCTAGACGAATCCTTTTTTATTATTGAAAAAGGATCTTCAACTGATCCTTTTGTGCTTGCTTATTAAATTAACGTAACCCATTACTTAAATAAGGCTTTTTATTTTAATTAAGAAAAAACTCTTCCAACACTTCAACTTTATTTGTTTGAAGAACTATCCCTTTATAATCAAAAACCACAATTTCGGGGAACTCATTTAAGGATAATGCTTCTTTATAATCATGTTAATAATTTTCATCTAATATAATATAAGTCAAAGAATGAATTTTTTTCATAATTTATTCGCATCAATTAAGTCATTATTGATACTACGTTGGTATTCTCCAGAAGTCATTTTATCATCAAAAACCACAATACTGTATTTACCTTCAACTTCAGATTTAAATTTATTAACAACTCTTTCTACCTCAGAAGAACAACCTATAAAACAAAAATTAGACTTAATATAATTGCTAATTTCTTTTTCAAAACTCTCACTCCTTACAACTATTTACTTTAACATAAATTTACGAATACCCTTATTAAACATTGATGCTCGTTGAAGAAGATCCCAAAGGATATAATGAATACTGTATACAAATCTATTTAACATAATTATAATTTTCGGAAGTACACCAAAAGGCCAAACCCTTTTCTACCAAGGGTTTGGCCTTTGCTCATTTTTATCGTTTATGCATGATTTAAAGGAATTTCAAATAACATTGTGACTAATTAAAGTCGAATTTGTCCGTCTCCATTGACATAATATTTTGTCGTCGTTAAAGCTGGTAACCCCATTGGTCCTCTTACATGTAGCTTTTGTGTTGAAATGCCAATTTCGGCACCAAATCCAAATTCAAAGCCATCTGTAAAGCGTGTTGAGGCATTATGATAGACAACTGCTGCATCAATACCATTTAAGAATTGTTCAACATTCTTTGGCGTTTCCGACACAATACACTCGGAATGTTTTGTACCATATTGATTAATATGAGCAATGGCTTCTTCAACACTATTTACAGTTTTCACACTGATGATTAAATCTGAAAATTCTTTTGCATAATGTTCCTTTGTTGCTTCGAGGGCTGTTGGAAATAATTTACAAACTTTTTCATCTCCATAAATTTTAACTCCAGCAATGGATACCGTTTCAAGTAGTTCTTTCCCATAATTATTAAAGAATTCATCATGGATTAATAAACTTTCAATCGTATTACATACTGATGGACGATGAGTTTTAGCATTTAGTACGATTGGTCTTACAATATCGTATTTTGCGGTTGCATCAACAAAAACATGGCAGTTACCAGCCCCTGTTTCAATAACAGGCACACTTGCTTCACGTACCACTAAATCAATTAAATCTTTGCCTCCTCGAGGAATTAAAAGGTCCAAATATTCTGTTAAGTTAAATAATATTTTAGCAGTTTCGCGTGACGTATCCTCGATTAAAAGTACCGCATTTTGAGGGAATTGCACACGTTTCAATGCTTGATGTATAGACTTAACTAAAGCCATATTGGAGTGTTTTGCTGAACTAGAGCCACGCAGTAGAACTGTATTTCCTGTTTTTAAAGATAGCGTAGCTGCATCAATGGTTACATTCGGACGGGCTTCATAAATCATACCAAGGACACCGAGTGGCACACGTCGCTTACTAATAATCAGTCCATTATCCTTATTTATACGTTCCAATTCTTCTCCTATTGGATCGGGCAAATCAATTACTAAATGAATTGCATCACTCATGGCTTTAACCCGTTCTGGATTCAGCATAAGACGATCGTTTATGGACTCAGATAACCCTAATTTATGACCATATTCAATGTCTTTTGCATTTTCTTTTAGTATAAACGCTTGATCTATTAGTAATTGCTCTGCAATTGCTAATAGTGCTGTATTTTTTTCTTCAGTTGTTTTATTTTGCATTTCTAAACTTGCTTCTTTTGCAAGCTTTGCTTTATAAATGACTTCATTCTCAATAGCTGTACTCATTGATTTTACCTCCTTTACATTTAAGTTAATTTACAAATGATGAAGAAAATTGAGATGGCATAGTTTACTTCTGCTTGAATTGATTGGTTCGGTACATAATCCAATAAATTATTTAATGATATGAATTGGGGTTCCAAGTGCAACTTCGGCAGCTTCCATTGTCATTTCTCCTAGTGTTGGATGGGCATGGATTGTCATAGCGATGTCATCGGTACTCATTCCTGTTTCAACAGCCAAACCTAACTCCGAAATGATATCTGATGCATTTGCTCCGGCAACTTGCGCTCCGATAACAAGTCCATCTTCTTGACGAGTTACAAGCTTAACGAACCCATCTGTGCTGTCAAGTGACAAGGCACGTCCATTTCCCGCATATGGGAATTTCGCAGCTACTACTTCAATACCTTCATCTTTTGCTTGTTGTTCAGTATAACCTACAGTTGCAAGCTCAGGGTCTGAAAATACGACTGCTGGAATGCCTATATAATCAATTTCAGATAGATGTCCGGCAATTGCTTCATAGAATGCCTTATGTGCTAATTGTGGACCTGGAACAACATCACCGATTGCATAAATATTAGGAACATTCGTGCGGCATTGCTTATCGATTTCAATAAGTCCACGGTCTTTCATTTTACGCCTGCTTGTTCAAGACCTATTTCATCCGTATTCGGGCGGCGTCCGACCATTACAAACACATAATCAACGTCTATTTTCTTTTCTTCATTTTTTACCTCAAAGGTTACAGTTACGGCATTTTCTGTTTCTTCTACACCTTTTGCTATTGCTTTGGTATAGAATTCTACACCTTTTTCTTCATACTCTTCTTAACAACGGCTGACATTTGTTTCTCAAAACCTACGCCTAAAATTTCATCTGCACCCTCTAAAATCGTTACTTGGATACCAAAGTTTGCATAGGAACCGCCAAGTTCGATTCCTATAACACCGCCGCCAATAACAACGATTTTTTCAGGAATTTCATTTAAGCTGAGGGCACCAGTCGAATTTAGAACGCGTTTTGAATATTTAAATGTAGGCAACTCGATTGGACTCGATCCTGTTGCAATAATTGCATTTTTAAAGTTGTATGTTTGAGCATTTCTTTCGCCCATTACGCGTAATGAATTACTGTCTACAAAGAATGCTTCACCACGTACAATCTCAACTTTATTTCCTTTTAATAGTCCTTCGACACCGCCAGTTAACTTCTTCACTACACTAGCTTTCCACTCTTGTACCTTTGAAAAATCAACCTTTACATTCTCTGCTCTAATTCCATATGCATCCGAATGCTTAGATGCTTAGCTGTTTCATAGCGGTGACCTGCGGAAATTAATGCCTTTGAAGGAATACAGCCGACATTACAACATACACCGCCCAAATATTCCTTTTCTACAATTGTTACTTTTTGTCCCAGCTGGGCAGCACGAATTGCTGCTACGTAACCCCCTGGACCTGCACCGATGACAATAGTATCTGTTTCAATTGGGAAATCTCCGATAACCATTTACTTACGCCTCCATTAACAATAGTTTTGGGTCGTTAAATAATTTCTTAATATGATTCATTGCATTCTGCTCTGTAGCTAGGAGCTTCCTTAATTTTCTTAAACACTAAAACGGTATAATGTCCACCGAACCTAAAACCATTTGAAATAGCATAGTTCACTTCTGCTTGAATACTATGGTTAGGTACATAATCAAGATCGCATTCTTTATCCGGATTTTTGTAATTAATAGTAGGCAGGATGATATCGTTCATTGCTACAATCAAGAAGATATACTCAATTGTTGAATTTTGTTCTCTTATAATTACGAGTATATACACGTATTTTGTCAATGTCAATCTTTATATCATCTTAAGCCTGAACGGATGCTTTTTTATTATGTACAAAGAAGCGGCTGGAAGTATACCGCCAGTCCCGCTTCCCCTTAATTTTACCATAAAAATGTTAATTCCTTCTTCAAGATTACTGCTCGTTACTTCAATAAGAAAAAAACGATAACCATATTCAGCTATCGCTTTAATCACAAAGTGTTAAAACTTTATTTAAAACTAACTATTTATTTCGTTCTAATTCTTCCACACGTCTTTTTAATAATTCAATGTCTTTTGATACGGACCTTTCAGAAGTATTCTTTTTTAGTTTAGAATAATAAATAGTGCTATTGCCATTAATGTTAATAGGAAAAAGATATTTTGACTAATAAATTCTAACATTGTCTATCCCTCCTCTCTACTCATCAATGCTGATTATTTAAGTTTTCTGTTAAATTAGTCGAGTAGAAGAGAGTCTCTCTACCTTTCGATAGATTGTACTCTCCCCCCTCACAGAACCGTGCTTGCGCTATTCACGCACACGGCTCCTCCTAGTTACCATTCGCAGAAATAACTTGCCATTCCTGCTATCCTTACTAGTTTTGTTTCCATTTAATCATCCTACCTCTGAGTGTAGGTCTACCTCTGTGTGTAGTAAATGTGTCCCTAGCAAGGGTGGTAACTAGGTAGCAGCCTTTCCTCCATCAACATTACCCAACTTCATTGGTACTACGCTGCTATCCGACTCCCTAACCAGCGTTTGGTTTCTTTACTTATTATCGCTTGTACACCATACTCTTCTATTTAAGAAAAGACTGATAGGGTCTCCCGAGTTGCCGTATCATATCAATGTGTAACGTGCCAAGGTCTCTGACTCCAGAGAGGTTTCATTCTTCTTGCCATATACGAAGAATGAAATGTTGCTTTCTGCTGCAGGTAAAGCATCAGCCCTCTCGAATTACTAACATTATGGGGCTCAATCCCTTCAACCATTTGGCTTTCGGCCCGCAACCTAACTGTCTACGCTTAAAGACTAAAGTTACCTTTAGCCCTCCAAGACTCGCTACGAGTGAATGGCTAGTTCTTGCTCGACGGGAATCCCACCCGCTATATGATACGACCTTGGCTCGGCCGCACACCTGCTCCGTTAGTACAATAAAGAAAGTACGCTGTTTCTTGTTATAGTAGCGCTACCCGTTCGTACAATAAAACTATGCTAACCTAAATAGACAGTTTTGCCATTTTCTCTTTTGGCACGAATGATGATTTCCCCTGCAATTTGTTCTGGATTTTTATAATCCTTCTCTACTTCTTCAAATTGTGTATTTATTAATTCTTCTAACTCACCTAATGTGGTATCTTTGGAAAGTAAGCGTCAAATAAAAAGAGGACACTGATAGACTACGGTTGTACCGTAATCGATCAGTGTCCTCCAGTTGGCTGGTAGAACTATTTTAATAAAACTTATAGACCTCTTAATATATAACCATTCAGGTAAAAATAAAATATCAATAGTTTTATCTTCATTCTAAGTACTTCTTTCAGACCATATTAATCAAACTGATCGAATAAACATTTTAACTTGCTTAATCGGTCATATTTCAATTGGTAACAAATATAATATAATATTAATGCTCCAGAAACTAGTAAAAACACATTTAGATTAAACAACAAATTTCCTTTTAAATATTTACTTATGACTTCTGATATAATCTCCCCGAATTCAGGGTCAACTAAAAAAACATCAGATAGCAATGAATTAGATATTTCCTCTCCGGAATTCCCACTTAATTCTAAAAAATTTATTCTTTGATCAATCGATAAAGAAATTACATTGTTCATCCAATTATTGTATAAGTTATTGTATACATTAAAAACAGAAAAAAAAGCAGTAACTACAATTGTAAAAATAATTCCTACAGGAGCAAAATTTTTCTTTTTATCTAATTCACTATTAATCAACGCCTTATATATTTTCTTTTTCTCTTGCTCAAGTTCCTGTATATTTTTATCTATAGTTTCCATTCGTTTAAATGTTATTATTTCAAACATGGGAAAAAAAGTATAAATAACCTTTTCCACTCCTTTTCTTGATTCTTGTAACAACCTTAAACTTGCACCAAAAAAATTTAATTTATTACATACCCATCCTCCAAATGCAAATATCATAATAATAAGTATAATTTCCCCTGATACTCCAAAATGATTAGCCACAAGTACAATAACCATTCCTACTACAAGTACAGTAACCATTGCTACAAGTACTGTTATAAATTGGTTAACTTTTTGATTCAAAACTCCTCCCCCTCATCAAACTTATCTTTTTCATTTTAAGCAGTGTCCTCCAGATGGAGAGAAGAACTACTTAAAATTAGGATTTTTTCCTCTTCATTTTCTTCTTCAACCTTTTCATTTTTCTTTTGTGCCTGTAATTTGTCTTTATTTTGTTGTAAATAGAATAAATTGAAGAAGAATATTTATAATCATTTGGCAACCCAAGAGATTTCCGCGTTTTATGAAAAGCACCATTTATATAATTTAACAGTTTTTTATCACATTCATAAAAGTTTTCATGTTCATCATACTTCCAATTAATATAACTGATTTCATAATAACTATTTATTATTTGTTCTAACTCTGGATCAAATAGCTCAGGATTTTTACTAAATAAATCAACTAAACCTGTTACATCATCATCGTCTAATCCTTCAAAACCATCATGAGGGTTTGTTCTTGATAGAATGAGTTTGAAAATTGGTACATATAATTCTGTTAATACTCGCTCGGTATACTTGGAGGTACGTACTTTATGTTCTTTGATATAGCTAAAATAATTGCTAGCACCAGCAGTAATTATTGCGGTTAAAAATATAGTAATAAATTGTTCCCAATTCAAAACTCCTCCCCCTTATCAAATTTAATTTTTTCATTATAAGCATTATATCCTGTATAGTTAGCAGAACTAGACTCCATAATAATATAAATATTTTTCACTTCTCCAAATTGAACCAATGATCGTAATTTATGATCGTATTGTAAAAGTAATTCCCGAATACCTTCCCCATAATCTGTATGACCCAAACAATAAATAAGGTATTTTTCATCACTACTCATAACAACCTATATAGAGCCTTTTGCAGATGGTGCAGCGGTTGCACTTGGCTTACTATTTAATAATGATGTTAGAAAAATAATTATAAATGATTTTGATACATCGATCTTTGCTTTTTGGCATTCTATACTTTATTCAACAGATAATCTAATCGAAATGATATATGACTGCGAGATTAACATTGAAGAATGGTACAAACAAAAAGAGATCCAAAGAAACAAATCAAATTCAACTCTTCTCGAATTAGGTTTCTCTACCCTTTTTCTTAACAGAACTAACCGCTCTGGAATTATAAAAGGTGGAGTAATAGGTGGCAAAGAACAAAAAGGATATTACAAACTTGACTGTAGATTTAATAAGGAAAAACTAATTAATAAAATTAACATAATCGCATCAAAAAAGGATCAGATTGAATTATTTAATGAGGATGCAATTATTCTTATTGATAAGGTTATTAAGAATACAAGGAATTCCTTTACATTCTTTGACCCACCTTATTTTGAAAAAGGGCCTTCATTATATACTAACTTTTATAGTGAAGAAGACCATATTGATTTGGCAAAAAAAATAAAGCAAGACTTGAGGGAACGAACATGGATAGTAACCTACGATCATACACATGAAATCAAATCAATATATTCAAATTTAGAGTATATCGAGTACTCATTATCCTATACAGCTCAAGAAAAAACTAAAGGAATTGAATATATGTTTTTCTCAAAAAAAACTGATTCCAACTGCCCTGAGAACTATCTTACCGTTTTAAAAGAACTAACTTCTACATAAGCCGTAAATGGCTTTTTCTTTGCAAATCAAACATATATTCCTATAATGAGTATTAATCTAACAAATTTAGGAAGGTGTAACTATGATAGCATATCAAACAACCCATCTTGAGGATACATTGAGAAACTATATAACCAGCTTGGAATAGATCTCCTGCTGTGTTAGTTCTTCATAAGCTTATGACTAAAAATAATAAAAAACCTTGAAAGGCTATAGCCAATCAAGGTTTTTCAAATTCTATACTTCTTGCTTAACTAAGTCTAATAAAAAATCACCAAAGTCGTTAGCAATTATTTCATATGCTTGACTCTCTAATTCAACTCCAGGCACAAAAGATACTACTTTTGGTTCTCCATTATCATCAAGGTGACTATAGTCTAAACAAAATATTTCGTCACTCCCAGTATCATATATAACTAGCAGATTATCAGGTAGATTAATTTCCCTTCGTTCTGTTAAAGTGTACCATATAGCGTCTGGAACTGATGAGTTTTCAAAATCAGCATTAATAATTCCGTAAATTTCTTGTGCTCCGAAATTACCTGCTCCAAATGTCTTTAAATAATCAAAATATAAACCAGTAAACTTTAACCCTAATTTTTCTCCAGCCAAACTAATTAATTCATTTGTACGACCACCCACAAAGTCAGCAATCTCTTCTTCATTCAAAATAATTTCCTTTGCTTTTTGATAATTTTTTACACTCATGTCCATCTCCCTTTAACATTAAAAATCATTGGCTCTATTTTTCCAGTAATCAGTTCGCCATTTATTAAACTCAGACCTATTTATACCTGAAGGTATAGGATTAGGATTGATGTGAATTACAAAACTATTATCTTTATGAAACGTCTGTGTCACCTCTGCTATCGAACTTTCATTTCTTTGTGTCGTGTGATGAAGGTTTATAGACTTTCCATCTGGACCAAGTGGAGCTAATCCCTTCTGCATTCTTTCAAGGTTAGTTCTACCACGTGCGTCTTTCATATTTGGATTTATAATATCATCTCTTTGATAAACTTTCACGTTTTTAAATTGGGTGGTTTTATTCCAATAATTATAACCATTATATATCCCCATATTCCCACCAGTCTCAACCTTACTAAACTGAACTTTGTCACTTTCATCCAACTTCCGAAACATCGCTCGTGAATCGATCACATTAAACGGTACCGAACTGGCTAGTACTGGAGGCATTCCTAATCTCGCTGCGAGATCACTGATGGTGTCCATCCCTCTTTGTAATGTGTTCTGAACGGTTGTGGCTGTCGATTGAATCGTGCCTAGTGTCGTGCCTAGCGTTCCGGCTGGTGGTATCGTTGTCGGTCGATTGGAGGAATCCGTCCGGTTGTTCTTGGCGGTATTGGCCATTTTGCTCGCTTGGCCTAACCGAGACATGCCTTTATCTCCGTATACTGAGATTAACACAAGTCCCGTTGCATAGCCTAGCCATTCCCCGCGGGATTGACTCGTCCCATCAATGACATCTTCCGTGAACGAATCACGTAACATTTGCCCCATCTCTATGATAATCCCCGGTTCCTTGATAACTTCCCCTGCAAAGGCGATTTGGTCTTTGACGGTGCCAACAGGATCTTTCGTGAATTCCCACAGACTCTTTCCTGTATCGATTCCCGATCTTCCAACACCGATGGTCACTCCTTTAAGGTAATCATAAAAAGGCTTTTTGGACAAATATTCGTTTATGAGTTCTGTTTCGATAACCTCCATAGTACTTTCCATGCGATGAATACGACTGTTGATCATCGGAATGTTCCAGCCTTTGATTTTCTCCAGGATTGCGCTTCCTTGATCGGCCGTATGAGTAGCGGTTTTCAGCCACCATTTCTCATGCGCCGTGCCGTATGCTTTGCTGAGTGGAAACCCACTCGGCTTCCCTTGAAAATCAGTCACTTCAGTCACATTCCCTGTCCCTACAACACCGAACTGCGCGAATGAAGACTCGTGTGGACTTCGGCGGAAGTGAGCCACAACACTTCGTAACGGCATTCGCGCTAAAACGCGTTCCACGATGACTTTGATTGCATCTTTTTTCGCCGTCTGTCCATATTTTTGAAGCCCGAGCGAGCTGAGTGATGCTTTCGCTTCATTTGTATGTAAACCTGGCCTGCTGATCTGACCACTTTCCGCTTTTTGAACGGAAAGAAGGGTTGCGAGAACGGTAGATTCCTTCGCTTCCATAACAAGTGGTTGAATGGTAGACAGACTTGTCTGAAACCCTTCAGTTCTTGTGGTACTCGCCTGATTTCCAATAGCAGACATCAACCGTTCGATTTCCGCTATTGATTGAAGAAGGCGATGTCGCACTTGTTAGATCTGATACACTACGGATCGTTTGATCGATTTGCTTCATGATCCGCTCAAACTCTTGATAAGCTTGTTCGATTTCAGTCTCTTGCTCTTTCACATAAGAGCTCTCAACAATCGCTCGTTCGCTCCTATCGACGTTCATATGGAATTCGTGAATGTGCTTCTGAAGGTTCTTCTCTAATTGGATAAAAAGGCCTTCAAATGACCGAAGAAGCGTCCCGTGTACGTCACCAAAATAGAGCTTAGCTGCATCGGCAGCTTCTCCCTTAAAGCTAGACATTCGACAGATCTCTTTTATATTCGCTCTCACATCTCGGAGCCCTTGCTGAAGTTCTCGTAACTGCTGAGATTGTTCTTCCTTAAAGGAATGAACCTCGGCCATGTTCACTTTCTCATTCGCCATCTATTCTTCCCCTCCATTACAATTATTCCATTATAATACAGGGAATAGATGGTACATATAGGATATTGCTCACATTTTAACGCCAATATAAATGGGCATATCTCATTTTAATGTATTTATCCAAAACTGAAAAACAAAGCTGCGTAGTATTTAATCTACTCCGTAATACAAGAGTTAATCTGGCACATGTGCAGAAAAATCATCTTCTGGATTTATCTTAGACACCCTATAACTTTACAAACCGAACATATATTCCTATAACAAGTAGTAATCTAACAAATTTAGGAAGGTGTAACTATGATAACATATCAAACGACCCATCTTGAGGATACCATTGAGAAACTATATAACCAGCTTGGAATAGATGCGCCAGCTAATTTCAATATGGACCACCTCAACAATGGCTTCCATTATGTAACAAAGCACTTGAGAGTCATTTGCTTCTAGTCACCTGTCTTATCCTACTCATTTATTATTGTTCTCGTCATAATATGTTTTTAATTCTTTATAAATATAACTAGCTATATTTTCAGGAAAATAATTAGTAAACTCATGATTATACGTAGTTAAAAAATGATCATTATCCACAAGATTTAAAATGTTCCTACTCGCAGGGAATAGATTATTCATTTCGTTAAGAATTTCTTGTACCTTTTTTCTGCTGATAGAATCATTATAATGAATAGCATTTCTAATGGCTTGAATTAAAAACCATATCTCTCTATCCATTTTCTCCTTATATACAGGATCATGAAGCATTTTTATTTCTTTTAAGATCTCCTTTTCATTTGTAAAATGTTCTTCCAATATTTTAATTTGTGATTTTTCCCGCCTAAATAAATCCAGCATAATAAAAGCAAATTCATTTAATTCTTCCTCAGAAATACCTTCAATGTTGTACAGTCTCTCCATTCTTGTAATTACCTCTAACTTATCATCTAACTCTGCTTGCTTTTTTTCAATTAACTGCTTCTGTACCTGCAACAACTCCCGATTTTTAAACTTCTGATTAGTCATTTGTTCTTTTATTTCATTTAATGATAAACCAAAATGTTTTAAAATCATTATTTGCTGAAAAAGTTCCCAGTCTAATTGTGTATATACTTTTCGGCCATTTTTATTATATTTTTTTGGGGTAAGTAACTCTATTTTATCGTAATATCTTAGTGTTCTTACCGTTGAACCTACTAATTTTGCAAACTGACCAATTGTCATTTCCATGTTAACACCACCTTCCTGAATTATAAACTGTTACGTAAGGTCACAATCAATACACTTGTTAAAAGTTAAACTAATACAATTTAAGAATATTTTTTAGAAAATGTTTGCTTACGACATTACGTCACAATTTATGATTGGTTCTATAATAAGTTTGAGAGGAAGGTTATCTATGGAACAACAATCATTATTTCGGAATCGTACATTTATATTTTTGTTTATTGGTAGCTTTTTGGCGCTAATAGGGTATAGTATGTTTTTCATGACAACAACGTGGTTTGTCATTTCTGATTTAGGTTCTGCTAGTTCATTGGGCATTATTCTTATTGCCATTACTGTGCCACGTATTCTCATGATGGCATTCGGAGGGGTTCTTGCTGATAAATTCAAGAAGACGACAATCATGTTCAGCACGAGTTCAATCCAAGGAGTTTTGCTAGTTATCATATTTTTATTGAACAATGCAAATCAATTAACATTTTTGTATCTGATTATTTTGGGATGCATTTTTGGAACATTAGATGCATTTTCTGGACCAGCTGGAACATCTTTAATCCCGAAAATAGTACAAAAAAACCAAATAAAACAAGCAAATGCTATTATTCAAGGATTAGGTCAGATTGGTTTTGTTATTGGACCTATTATCTCTGGGAGTATCATGGAATTCGGTGGCGTTACATCAGGTTATTTAGCCTCATCTATTATAGTTCTGTTATCTGCCTTTTTTATGTTCCCACCTCTCTTAAAAGAAGGCCCTGTAGTTAATACAATAAAACAGACACCATTTAAAGATCTCATAGAAGGGTTTTCCTATGTAAAAGCAAGTAAATTTTTAATGACAGGTATCCTTATTTTAATTACGTTAAACTTTTTTGCCTTCGGAGCGATATCCATTGCAATCCCAATTTTAGTAGAAGCGTATGGTGGGTCACCCATTAATCTTAGTTACATTGAAGCTGCTTTAGGGAGTGGGATGCTAATAAGTACAGCAATAATCGGTATGATCAAAATACGCCGTAGGGGATTAACGTCGATTGCAGGCTTAATTTTAACATTAATCGTAGCTATAGCTTTTAGTCAAATTCCTAATTTGTATATTTTAACGGTGTTAGCGTTTTTAATTGGATTTACCATGACATTTGTATTCATCCCATTTTTCAGTTCAGCACAAGAAGATACTGATCCCCGCATTATGGGGAGGGTCATGAGTATTGTTTTTTTAGCCATGAACGGGTTTGATCCCCTTGCCTATGCAAGTGTAACTTTACTCGTTTCTAGAGGATTTGATATTCAATTAGTCATACTGTCCTTTTCTATTATTGGATTAATAATTGCTATTTCCATTTGGTGGAGAGGACATGCATTTAGAAGTTACAAGTCTAACTATTAATTTACCTTCAGAAAAAGACCACTATAGATAGAAGTGGTCTTTTTAAGTTTTATAGTTAAAGTGAGGACACTTGCTGCATAGTTTAAATCTACTCCGTAATACAAGAGTTAATCTGGCACATGTGCAGAAAAATCATCTTCTGGATTTACCTTAGACACCCTATAACTTTACAAAACGAACAGATGTTCCTATAGTGAGTAGTAAACTAACAAATTTAGGAAGGTGTAACTATGATAGCATATCAAACGACCCATCTTGAAGATACCATTGAGAAACTATATAACCAGCTTGGAATCAATTCACCAGATAATTTCAATATGGACGAAATAGCACTCATACTTGGTATCAGTCTTCACTTTCAAGCTTTTAACAGTCAGTTAGTTACATTCCGAGGTAAAACAAGCATTAACATTAATTCCGAGCAATCCCCCCAAGAAATGTGGGAAGATTTTGGCCATGAGCTCTGTCACTACCTAATTCAGTATGGAAAACAAACGCATATGGCTGAACTTTTTTTGAAATTCCAGGAATATAAAGCAGACCATTTTGCCCTCCACTTTTGTGTGCCAACTTTCATGCTAGAGCAAGTTGAACTACCTGCAGAACGTAACCAAGCAATAGCGTTAATAGCCGCAAAGTTCAATGTGACAATTCCATTTGCTAAAAAGCGCTTAGAGCGATACGAGCAGCAATTAATAGGTTCAGAGATTAATCTTCGTTTTATTGCTCAATTTGAAGCTATGAATCTATTCAAACAACAAATTGGACATGACTACGTTTTAGAAGATTCCAATAATACATATTTGGTAAAACGTCACAGGATTAAATAACATAATAAGAAATAAGAGTGATTGTTGATCGGTATAAGCTCATCCCAAAAATGAAGAATTATAATTGTCTATTTCACCTAACTTTGCAACATCAATAAAATAACACGGTATATTGATGTTGTTTTTTGGCTTTAATTGTCTAATATATATATTTTTTAACAGGACTTTAATATTATTTATTTACATATTTTTGTTGGGATCATTGTTTAACAGTGTGAATTTACCTATTATTTCTTTTGAAAAATTAATGATGAAGGGAGAGATTTAGTGGAATTTAAAAGCGTCAGAAAAGGTATCACTCAAGCTAACTTTAACGATAGTGCATCTACATTTTTATTTGGCGAAATTGCTATCATCTCCATCATTGCAGGTATATCTACTTTGAATTGGACTGTTTTTGGAATAGTCTTATTGGGTTTAATTGCTTTTACTTGTTTTAGAAAAGGAGCCATTATATTAATAATTCTGTTTTCTATTTGTTGGACAATCATCGGCTTATTAATCGGAGGTATGTTAGGTGGTCCAATTGCAGGTATTATATTCGGAATAATTGCTTTAATCGTATCTGCTGGTTTTCATATCGGAGCATTAGAGTGGATGGATGATATGCGGAACTCTAATGTATCAGTACAAAATGAAAACCATTCAGACACAAGAGAATTATGGAAACGATATAACGCAATGCAATTCGCTTATTCTAATAATCCTCTCTCATTTCCTAATGGAGAAATCATACGTTATGAAAATTGGTATAACAACCCGTATAGTGAACCAAATATAGAAAACTGGTATCAAACAAATAGAAAACACTTTAGTGATCACCAAGAGAGTTATTCTTGATTAAGAGTTTACATGTTTCAAGCAAGCAACTAATGCAATAACAGCTATAAAAAATCTAACAACACGACATACACCAAGTTTATTTGGGGGTGTCGTGTTTTATTTTAGGAAGTGTTAAAAACAAATAACAGTTCTGCTAGTCATATACCAAAAAAATACAAAGGTTCCATTAATGCCATACACATACATATTTCAAGTGTATATTTATTAGCTGTCTACTTTAAAATTTGTGATTTTAGGGGAGGTGATTCATGGAAATTTAATGCGAATACGTTGGATAAAACTAAAAATAGGAGGCGTAATCTATGTTATATGTTCCAATTCTTAAGTGTAAACAAGGAGAAAAAGATGCTCTTTTAACTCTTCAAGACAATATTAAAGATCAGATTCTACCATTATTAGAGGTTACACCAGATATAATTGAAAAAGGCACGTTCGCTGGTGTCCAAGATTTTTGGGTAAAGCGTTTGTTCATCTTTGATATCTCACCAGAATACTATAGTGAGATGTCAGACAAAGAATATGTAGCACTTTATCGGAAAACTGACTTTGAGTTTTCAATTCCAACTATAAAACTAGCAGACGATGAAGAAAAGATCAATGAACTAAAAAGCTTATCGCAAAATGGATTAGCTCTGAGGGTTTACCTTGAAGAAATATTAGATGATGATTTTCAAAGTAACTATGAAGATCTGTTAAAGCATATCGACAGTAGCAAAACCGATTTAATTATTGATGCTCAGAGTGTTGAAGTTAAGCGTATTAATGAGGTGTCATTCTTAGTTAAAGGTGCTTTATCTTCAATTAATAACATTGATAAGTTTAGAAACGTAATTTTCTCAAGTAACTCATTCCCTAAGTCGCTTGAGGTCGAAAGAAATAAATTGAGTGTTTTGCCTAGAATTGAAAGCAAGTTATTTCAAAAGGTTTTAAGTCAATCAACAGTCAATCTAATCTACTCTGACTATTCAATTAACCATTGGACTTACTTTGAGTTTATTTTGGGTATACAGCCCTCATTCAACATTAGGTACACCACTGAAAATTCCTACGTTATCTTTAAAGGTGAAACAAACAAAAAGGGTGGCCTAAAAATAGATAAAGTACAAGCAGCTTGTAAATTACTTACAGATTCCGAGTATTTTTTGGGGAAAGATTACTCTTGGGGTGATTTAGAAATACATAGTCGTGCAAACGGTGATATTTCTAAGTCTGGAAACCTTACAACCTGGAGAGCGATTGGAACAAATCACCATATCACTCTCATTGTAAATCATCTCTCCAACCAGTTCGAGTCTTAAGCGTTTCTCTAGTATAATCTCTTAACAATTTAAACGAGATAAATTCAATTGTTAATTCCTTTAATCCTGGCTTATCTTTTTTTGAATAACCTCGGACTTTATGTTGTTTCAAAAAAGACTTTATTTCAGGATTCCATAGCAGATCAAGTAAGTTCGTAGCTTTTACATTCTTATTGACCTTACTTGATCTGATTTTTTTAAGAGATATGTTCCCAAATCTATTTACATATGCCACTTCAATACCCCAATGGTTAGGTACATACTTTAGAATTTTATTTTCGAACTTCTTACCGATCACAATTGTGGATTTGTCAAAAGTTTTATCGTAACATGCGATTTGATTAGGTAGCCTTTCTAGTGAATCGCAGTCACTTTTAATTTCAAATCCATGGAGTATTCCATTGGCAAGTACTACGTCTGTTCTAGCTATGCCATCACAAATAGTAAGTTCCTCAATTATACGATAGTGCTTTGCACTATTGTCATTATGAAGCTTCTTTAATAATACCTCTCTTATATCGGAATCTGTTAGCATTTCAATCACTCCAATATATATGTTTCTCATTGGATAATAACATAAAAAATCACTTAATTACGAATTAATGAGCAACATTTTTAAATTTTTATATCGTTTCTTCATTTTCAATTACTTTACAATAAGAACATACATTCTTATAATTGATAGAACGGATATTTTGTGGTGTTCCTATTGTGATTTGCTACAGTAACACAAGCTACTTTGGCAAGAAATCCACTTAACGAAATGGCGCTCTCTATACATATCCCTACTACATTGAATAGCATTTAGGCAAAAAACATTAATACTACTTTTGTAGATGAAGTTACCTACTTTTTAGTCCGTATGGATGATTAGAAGAGCTTCTTTTAATGAATGTCCGAAGCTTTAATGCAATATAAATGTAAGTATAACAAAAGGCAGGTGTTACAATTGCGCCCAACTCGATTAGATATATTCATCTATTTAAGGAAAAGCCGCAAAGATATAGAAAGCGAAAGAAAAGAAGGTGGCGACACCCTTCAACGCCACAGAAAACTCTTATTAGAAGTTGTTAAAAAAGAGAATCATAACTTAGTCAGGGAACCTTTTGAAGAAGTTGTTTCTGGAGAATACATCATTGAACGCCCTGAGATACAAAGGATGCTGAAAGAAGTGGAAAATGGAGCTGTAGACGCTGTGCTTGTTGTTGATTTAGACAGGCTTGGCCGTGGAGATATGTATGATATGGGTTCTATCTATCGTGCATTTAGTTATTCTGAGACCCTAGTCCTAACTCCTACTGACGTCATCGATCCTACTCAAGAAAATTCAGAATTGATGTTTGGTGTAAAAAGCATTGTGTCACGAGAAGAACTCAAAAGCATTAACAAGCGTTTGCAAAACGGACGAAGAGCAAGCGCAAAAGAAGGGAAATTCATCGGCAAGCAAGCACCATTTGGATATAAGATTGATCAAAATTTAAAATTAGTGCCGGACCGGGAAACAGCTCCTATAGTTAAAATCATTTTTGAAAAAATATCCGAAGGATTAGGACGCCACAAAGTAGCACGATATTTAGAAGAAGTTATAAAAGCTAATCCTCCATCTAAATATCAGTTTTGGGATCAATCAAGCATTTCGTACATCATAAAAAACGAAGTATACAAAGGAAATATCATCTGGGGGAAAACAAAGCAATATAAACGAAATGGCAAGCGCATAACGAAAAAACTACCTCGAGAGAAATGGATCATTGTTGAGAATGCACATGAGGCTGTCGTACCAGAAGAGTTATTCCGGGAAGCAAATAATGCTCTATCAGCAAGGTATCGAACTCCTACCGTCCAAGCCCTTAAATTGTCTAATCCACTTGCAACAATTTTAAGATGCTCCATTTGCGATCGTGCTCTTAAAGTCACTCACTCAAAGGACAGGCCGAATAAACAAGTCCGTTGCGAGACAAGAACATGTGCCTCTTTTCAAAAGGGTGCACTTCTACCAATTGTTTATGACAAGTTAATCGAATCCTTAGAATCTATTTTAGAATCTATAACCATTGAAGGAGAATTAGTAAAAAAGCAAGAAGAAAAGCTATCGGTCTTACCTGGTCTCAATAAAACACTAGAACATGCCGAAAAGGATCTCGCTTTGTTAGAAAAGCAAAAAACGAATCTACATGATCTCCTTGAACAAGGCGTTTACGACATAGAAACATTTATGGAACGACAAAACATCATCGTATCGAAAATGAAACAGCTGCAACAAACTGCAGTTGAAACTGAAGAAAGTATTAAACGGGAAATGGAGAAAGAAAAGCATTACTCTACCTTCCTCCCTCGAGCACGGTCTATTTTAGAAACCATTAAGAATACTGATGATCCAGAACATATCAATAAGCTGTTAAAGTCCATTGTAGAGAAAGTTGTTTATACTCGTAAGAAAGACTGGAAAGAGGTCGACAAGTTCAAATTAGACATTCATTTGAAAATATAATAGCTTTAGCTTTGAAATGAAAGCACAAATATCTTGCAAGCCCTTATTTCACGATAAATAAAAAGAAGCCATTTTGAAAAAAAGATTGATCAAAATGGCTTCTTCTTCATTAGATTTTAGTTTGGTTTTTAAAAAAAAAATTAATTATTTTCTACCTATATTGTTCAATAACCGCGCTCGATTGTTGAAGATCGTTATTAAAGTAAAGCAACCCGTTAGCTTAATACTCAGGTATTCAATGCCTTTCTCTTTTTAAATGAAAGCACGATTGCTATAACAAATAAAATTACTGAAATCAAAATACTTGTTCCCGTAGCGATAGGTGTTAAAACCCCTAAAATCAATAGAATAAACCCTAATACAATTAAACTGACAACCATCAAAATCCCTCCTCTATGTACTAATTTTCACCATTAAAACCCAATTGTTTTTTCCATTAACCTGCTTCGTTTGTTGAATAAGAAAAACGTTTTCTTGTTAAAGAAACGCTTATCGTTAGTGAAATAACATTTTAGAAATTAATAGCTTTTAATCACCAAATGCAAATATTATTTCTGTTTCGCAAACTAATTCTCCATCAACCGTAGCTATACCTTTGCCTTTTCCAATAGGACCTTTTAATCGAGTTATTTCAACCTCAAGACGCAGTTGGTCTCCTGGTTTAACTTGCTGTTTAAACCGGCATTTATCTATACCTGCTAAAAGCCCTAGTCGTCCTTGGTTTTCTTCTTTAGTTAACATCACAACTGCACTTACTTGAGCTAATGCCTCTACAATTAATACGCCTGGCATAACTGGATAATTGGGGAAGTGTCCGTTAAAAAACTCCTCATTCACAGTCACATTTTTTAAACCAACTGCTCTTTTTCCTTCTTCTAATTCGATAATTCTATCCACTAAAAGAAATGGATAACGATGTCTAATAACATCCTTAATTTTTTGAGTATCTAACATCATTAAAGCCCCCATAACAATCATATTTAGAGAAATCTATTTATTTCTATTTTATCACTTGATTTTAATGCTTGGCACCAAAATATAGCACTTCTTCAACTTAACAGCTTCGTTAAGTATATCTTTTCACAAATTATGTTTAATTCGCTTTCTTATAGTTGTAAAATCCATTTAATAGAATAAAAAATGGAATAATTAATAAAATTAAACCTGCTATATAGTTAATATAAATCACCAGAAACCAACCTCCTAAAAGGTTAATAGCCGCTAATGTTAGAGAACTCCAAAAATATTTTTTGTTCTTCGTCACCTTAAAAACATAAATGCTAATTATAATTGAACAAATAGCAATTATAATGGTGCTAAACGCCACCTGCTCCACCTCCCAGAATCACTTTCCTAAGTACAACTCCTACGCTCACATCTTTTTTTGTTAAAGCACCCGTTGGTTCAATAAGGTATCAGTTGAGATAATGTATATTTTGTAAAAAATCCATCATTTTTCTATATGCTTTTTGTGCTGACCTCTCATTATATTTTGAAGAGTACGGATCACTGAATCCATGTTGACCACTGAATTTATATATCTTAATATTCTTTTTATCTAAAGTTGAAATTAACTCATCCACATTAAATGATTCTTCCTCATTCGGAAAGAACAGCATTATTGGATTTTTTGGTAATCTGGAAACATAATTTCTAATACCTGAACCATAATAACCCACTACTCCATCAACAGATTCATCCTCACTACATAACCAAGCTATAGTGGCACCAACACTGAATCCGACGATATATATTCTTTTGTATTTATTTTTAATATCTGACAATACATCTTTTATTTTATGTAATGCATTTTCAAAACCAACGTTTTCCATAAAATGATGATACGCTATTTCCTCTTGAGAATAATCAAATGGTGTATCACGTTCATATAAATTAGGGCATAAAACATCAAATTTCTGTTCTGATAGAAACTCACAAACATTCTTCATATGTTGATTAATCCCATAAATTTCGTCTATTAAATGATTACAGTATCACACTTTTTATGTATTAATTTAATCATTTGCACCTCCCGTAGAAATTACTCAGTTTA
Organism: Halalkalibacter sp. APA_J-10(15); assembly: GCF_023017105.1. Taxonomy (GTDB): domain Bacteria; phylum Bacillota; class Bacilli; order Bacillales; family Bacillaceae_D; genus Halalkalibacter. Next base: position 106,163 of record NZ_JALKEV010000002.1, read on the forward strand.
ATCCGATTCACCTTCTGTTTTTCTAAATGAAAAATCTTTAAATAAGTAAAGGTTTCCAGCACAAACAAACCCTAAACCCAATAAAGTTATTGTTAAACTCATAAATTGACCAGTGATTAAACCGTAAACAAATATTGTTAAGCCAAAAGCAAAAAATATCACACTCGATATAATGCATATTTTCCCATAAGTAGTTAGCCTTTTCACAAAATACCTCCTCCTTCTTAACCCCTCCTGCTCCGATAGTTGAACAATCACTTTATCATTTTAACATTAATTCCCTTTTTGGTTTCGTCATTTTGTATTATTTAGAATAAAAAAGTAAATAATTCCTGTATAAAGACTGAGTACAGGAGGAATCACAATGCTCTTATCACAAGCATACAAAAACTATGAATCTGATAAACGAATCGAAGGTTTCTCTTTTTAGACGTTAAAAGCATACAAATTGCAATCAGGCCTTCTCATCCGCTATTTTAATGATGTCTCCATTGAGTCATTATCTACTAATCAACTAAAGGAATATTTAGCCGAATCAAGCGAACACTTAAAACCGTCTAGCCTAGCTCACCGTATTCATTTTATGCGATCCTTGTTTCGCTGGTCACATGAAGAGGGACATATTCCATCAAACCCAGCCTATAAGATTAAGGAGCCAAAGGTCGGGAAGCGAATCCAAAAGTTCCTCACAGAAAGAGAGATTGAACATCTTAGGGAAGCTTGTAAGATGCCAAGGGTGAAAGTGCTGTTTGAATTTATGTTTTCAACTGGTTGCCGTATAGGTGAAATTGTCTCTCTGGATAAGAATTGTATTAACTGGTAGAATCGTTCTGCATTTATCAGAGGGAAAGGAGATAAAGAACGCGAGGTTTACTTTAACATTCGTTGTGACATCTTGTTAAAACGGTATACAACGACAAAAGAGCAGCACTTGAGAAGTGTTGCTCTTTTGAATACTCGCCCCTATTTACACAAGAAGCGACTGCGCTATTCAGCAATCGCACCCCATAATTGAATAAGATAACCTCATTAAATTTCATCTAAAAATCTTTGAACCTCATTCGGTGATTTTAAAATAATAATTTGTTTATCTTCTGATAATTGTTCTAGCTTTATTAAAATGTCTGGTCTTTTAGTTTTTGGATAATTCCATATCCATTTTAAAAAGTTTAAATCAATTCTTTCTTCACATCCTTCACCCATATCTGGTCTTATTTTATTTCGGTACTGTATCATTCTTTTGCAAGCACGGTAAACACAAATTGTTCTATGAATATCAAGAAAGATTATTGTATCTGCTGCATTAAGTCTTATATCCATTGTCCCACCATAGTTTCCATCGATAAGCCATTCTTCTTTATTCACTAAGTCATTTTGAACTTTTCTCTGTTCGTCCTTTGGCACTCCTACCCAATTAGGTTTCCAAAATAAAGCATCAAGGTGGTAAACATTTATTTTTAGCTTGTGACCTAATTGCCTTGCCAGTGTGGATTTACCTGAACCACCTGAACCAATAAGTATAACTTTTTTCATTATATTCTCCTTATTGAGTTATCCTGCTTCGTTAGTTCATTATCTTTGTAATTCAACTTTAACATAATATTCCAAAAAATCATCCACAAAAAGAAAAAAACACCAAATTAATGATAGTCTTGCTCAGCTCTTGCCCCCGTTACCATTCCTATAGTACATTTATTCACAATCTTGTAAATATATCATTTATTGATTTTATTTTTTTTAAATATTGCAGGAAGGAGATTTGCAATAAAGGGTATGATTCCATTTGTCGCAACTATAACAACCAAAATATTAACTAATATTGCAACATCTGGTGCGAAAATTCGAATAGTTCTCCATGGACTATTCATTACATAAGTCAGAATAGGTATAATTCCAACTGCGAAAATAAATATTAAAATACCATAGGTGAAAGACCACTTCTTACTTATAATTTTCTTACGTCTAATAATTATATGGATTACAGTTAATACTGCTATTAGAATAGTTACCGCCAAAAGAATCGATTGAAGACTATTACCTGGTTTCGATAACTCACCAGGTTCAGTCCCATTCATTATAGAACGAATCCCTTCCATCATGTAATAAACTTGATAATCATCCATGATATGATATTTATTTGTCAAAAGGACTGCTGCAACATCTTGGTCAGGTATAAAGAACATTTCTGCTCTGAAATCCGATGTTGCTCCCCCATGGAAAGGAAAATGTTCTTTTTTAGAAAAACGCCAACCTAAGCCGTATGTTTTACCTTCTTCTGGTGGATTTTTTATTAACTCGAGGTATTGTTCTGATAATAAGTCTCCACCTTCTAACATGAATGTTAAAAACTTTGACAAGTCATTTGTACTGGAAGCTATATAGCCGTATGGTGCTCCCGCATTATCATAGAAACCGTCACTTTTTATCGGTTGGCCGAACCATGACTCGAACCCAGATACGTATCCTTTATCAACTATTCTTTTATAGTCAGCAGCCGAATGATTCATGCTAAGTGGTGTAAAGATACTCTGATTCAAATATTCTGAAAAGGTTTGGTTTGTCACTTGTTCAACGATTTCTCCCAAGAGCAAATAGTTAGCAGAGGTATATTCATAAACCTCTCCAGGATCGTGAGACAGCTCTACGCCACTCAGTTCTGTAACTGCTTGAGTGATTGCTCCCATGCTCTCCCTCTCCACGTCTGTAACTTTAAAGCCATCATATCTACTAATACCACTTGTATGTTCTAATAGATGCAACACTGTAATTTTTTTTGTACTTTCTGTTTGATAGTTAAACGATGGAATATAAGTCTGAATTGGTTCGTCAAGCTTGATTTTGCCATCTTCAACTAACGTCATGATAGCCAAGGCTGTTATCGGTTTACTTAATGAACCAATAAGAAAAGGTGTATCTGAAGTAACACTTGACCCATTGCTCATTATTCCCCAATTACCTTGATAGAAGTTTTCTCCATTTTTTATAATCTTCAGTGATGCTCCAGGAATGTTATATGTATCTAAAGAATTCTCTATATATTTTTCTATTTTTTGCCTAGCATCATCCGTATTTGCAAAGGCATTAATAGGATTTGACAGAAACAGTATAATGACTAATAAAACAATTGCTTTTTTCATTGGATTTTGCTCCCCTTGGTCTATATTAACAATACTACTGCCTACTCATCCTTTAAAAGTCCATTTGAAATCTCTATCAATAAATCATAAGTTTTATCTATATCAAATTCCTTATCTATTATTTTTTGAAGGGCTAATCCATCAAAACAGGCTAACAAAATACTCGCTAGAGCATTTGCCTTACTAGGATTATTTGTCAACTTTTGCAAAGGTTTTGACAGACTCTCTCTTCCATTTTGTAAAATGTTCATAACTTCCTTTTGATATGTCTCTCCTTTTAAGCCCAGAGAATAAAGCTCGTATCTCCATAGATACCAAAGCGGGTCATTTTCCACCCTAGATTTAATTTCAAGTAAAACTTCTGAAGGGTTAATTTGGGAACTTTCTTCTGTACCATATTTACTGTGGTATTTAGTTTGAATATCGTTCTGAACAGAGAAAAGTAATTCTTCCTTATTCTTAAAATAATAATGAACCAATCCTGGTGTTATATTAGCATTTTTAGCAATATCCTTTATTGAAGTATTATTAAAACCCTTAGTGCTGAACTCTTTATATGCAGAATCTATTAATCGTTGGCGTTTACCTGTATCCCTTGTATTCATTACATCACCTCTTTGTTATTTGGTCGACCAACCAAATTACACTTGAGATTTTTAACAAAAACAATAGAACAAAAGATACATCTTAATCTTCCACGCTTGTTCAACAAACCTCCCTCAATAAACTAATCACAATTCTCTAGTATTCTCAGGTTTACATAGTTAAATCATTAAGCTGCTTCTCTACAAATTCAGTTTAACCCCGTTGAAGAGCGATAGCTTCTTTCGCTATCGCCTCCGCTACTTTAATAAGCGTTTACCTCTAATATAATCTTAATCCAAATTGTTCATCTCTCTTAGTAAATATTGAAGCCACTCATTTTGAGGAGAAACAACATGCGGTAAGTTATCTATTGGATACCAACATAATTTAAAGTTTTGATTATCTGTCTCTATTTCCCATTCATCCAGATAACTGTTCGATTGGAGATGATAAAATTGTCTTGTTACTTTTGATGCTAAATTCAATTTTTCCGTCCAACCAGTTATCTGATACGTTACGTAATTCGGTTCTGGGAATTTATCCCCCTCTTTATATGTAATTTGCACAAATTGACCTTGATTTCTTTCATGTAGAACAGTAATACCTCTTCTTATTTCTGCCCATTGGAAACTTGATATGTCTGGTCTTGAATATATTTTCGCCTTATCAAAAATGATGTACTTACCTTCTAAATTTTGTTCCTGTTTTCCTATACGTTTACATGAAACAAATTCTTGGAGACCCGTTTCTTCAATGGCTTCTCTAATAGCGGCTTGATGGAAGTCTTCATTTATTTCGACTGTACCTGCTGGTATTTGAATACCTGCATTTGGGTGCTGAATTAAAAGAAGTTCAGATTTGTTATCTTTTTTTCTTGTAATAAAACATGTAACCTTTTCTAATACTTTTTCCATAATCCCTCCAAAAATAGTAAAGCAGGCTGTCACCTAAACTTTTCCTAATATTTCAATAAAATTTAGTCAATATCATTCATTTTTTGTGCATTACAAATTGAGATTTACCATACTTAAATGCATTTTTCTCATAAAATGGAATTAAATCCTTTTCACAAAACAGGCTAATTACATCAATGTGCGAAAGTTCCTTTACTAATTTTGAGACAATTTTTGTTCCAATACCTGATTTTTGAAATTTTTTATGTATTACAACGTCTTCTATATAAGCCCTAAAATTACCGTCTGATACTGCCCTTGCAAACCCAATAAGAACATCACCTTTCCAAGCACCAACCGACACTTCTTGTTTTAACATTTTTTCAATATCTTGTTCTTTTCTTTCTTCCCACCAACCTACATCCCTATATAGTTTCATAAGTTCATTAGCTTTTATTGGCCTTTCGGTAAAACTCATTACCTCCACAATCATCTTGCCAACCCCCATTACGATTTACTATATATACACTAACTGTTTTATGTTGACGTATTGAACTAATCTGACCAATAGTTGAAGAGCGATAGCCTTGTTCAGCTATCGCACCTGTTTTTTAAAGTGTTATTCTTCACAAAGGTAGATTCCATTTTATACCACTTAGGTTTTATTTTGTTAAAGTAATCATGATCTTCTAAATACATGTATACTTTATCTAACATCTCATTCATGTTGTTTGGGATAGTTTTTAAAGTCCAAATTACAGTTGAGAAAACGCACATTGCCAGGTAAAGTGAATACAACCTCCAAAAATCTTCAACAGGTTCGTTATTATTAAAATAACCTCTGATTTGTCCTATTGAAAAAGGTATGCTTACTCCTCGGCTAAAAATCCCTATCTTTAGAAATTCATGAATAGGATCTCCCCAATCATACCTGTTAAAGTCTATAACTCCAGCGAATTTATTATTATTCACAATGATATTGCCAAGGTGAAAATCATCATGTTGAAATAAGTTCGGGCGTTGTTTCATGAGGTGGATATTCTCATCAATAAAACTCATTATTTTTTGGTCATTTTTAACCTTCACCTCACATTCTAAGTAAGCATCAATATACATCCTATGTTTTTCAACTTTCCTCGAATACCACGAAGAGATATGGTCTGGAGCAGATAATCTGTGCATTTTTCTTAATTCTTTTCCCGCCTCAATACCAATAATAAATTGTTCTTGCTCTGAGTATTTTAAAATTTCATCCTCAGCGTCCTTACCCTCTATGTATGATGTGATCATATACCCCCGATTTCCTACTTCACCAATTGAAATCGGTTGTGAACAAGTAACGTGGTAATTCTGCATCCTATGCAAAATAAAATATTCTCTCTTCTTTAATTCCAACTGTTCTAAATTAAACATCCGAAGTAATAGCTTATTGTTACCTTCCATATGTATTAGATATTTTTCATCTGAGGAAAACCCCTTTTCAATTTCAATAACTTCTTTACAATTACTTATTAACGGAATCTGTTTTATTAATGCTTTACTCACACCTTACCCCCGACACTAAATTTTTGGAGCAATACAATAATCACCAAATTGTACAACGGTTTCATTATTGTAAACATTCTATTGACGACGGAATATTAGATTGAAAGGATAGACTGGTTTAAATGCAATTATAATTATACATTCATAGTACTTAGCATTATTTTTAATTTGTTTTATCAGACACCCCGTTCTTGTTACTTACTTTATAACAAAAAATCAATCAAACTTCTTAAAGTAAACCGCTCCGTTACTTTAAGCACAATTCTTTACAATCTCTAATTATCTTAACATAAATTCCCTATTTAATTACCAACTCTTATTCTATTATCTTGCTGATTACGGAACAAAAAAAATCCTGCATCAATACAGGACTTTTGATCAAGCTTTTTATAAACGGTGCAACGTTATTTCAAATCTACAATAGCCGCATGAAAATCCGTCTAGACTTTTTCTATTTCTCTTTTTTCAAAAAAATGCAATAATGATCTAAACACATCTTTCTTTTCTCTTAGCTGAAAATATTTGAAACGATCATCTTCAACTTTTGAGTAAATATTCATTAATTGTGTACCTCTTGAAGAACTGTATTGATTCACCTCCCCATATCCAAACATACTCGACACTTCCATTAGCTGCTGCACAAGCTTCAAGCAGCGGGCGTTATCTGATGTTAAATTATCGCCATCTGAAAAGTGAAACGGGTAAATATTATAGCGGATCGGATCATATTTGTTGCTAATTATTTCTAGCGCCTTGCGGTAAGCGGATGAACAAATCGTTCCACCACTTTCTCCTTTGTTAAAGAAATCACCCTCTGATACGACCTTTGCCTCCGTATGATGAGCAATAAACTCAATATCAACGGTTTCGTATTTCGTACGAAGGAAACGGGTCATCCAAAAGAAGAAGCTTCTTGCCATATACTTCTCCCATCGTCCCATCGAGCCGCTTGTATCCATCATCGCAATCACAACCGCCTTCGATTCGGGCTTTACAATTTCATTCCACGTTTTAAAGCGTAAATCATCATTATAAATGGGAACAATACCTGGTCTACCTTCAAGTGCATTACGTTTAATCGCTGATAAAATTGTTCTTCTTTTGTCAATATTCCCCATTAATCCTTTCTTTCGAATGTCGTTAAAGCTAATGTCTTCAAGAACAATTTCATTTTCTTCTTTTTGCTGAAGGTTCGGTAGCTCTAACTCGCGAAATAATAATTCTTCCAACTCCATAATCGACACTTCTGCCTCTGAGTAATCTTCTCCTGGTTGATCTCCAGCACCTTTCCCTTTACCAGGTCCTTTTTGTTTGTCGCCATTTGGATCGCGTGCGACTACATCTCCGACCTTACTATCTCCTTTGCCTTGGCCTACATGCTTATTTTTATCATAATTATAGCGAATCTTATACTCATCTAATGACCGAATTGGAATGCGAATCACATCTCGACCATTTGACATGACGATGTTCTCCTCACTCACGAGATCAGGAAGGTTTTTCTTAATTGCTTCCTGTACTTTCTCTTGGTGTCGTCGCTGGTCTTGATGACCCTTCTGATGTAAGGACCAATTTTCTTGTGAGATAACAAATTGACGTTGATTACTGTTCGCCATGTGATTCCCTCCTTTTTTTTATATCGCTTTGCTACTTACATGTTATCGAGTCACACAATCACTTTGACGTGCATACAATGATGACGTCTAGAGCCATTACATCGTTACTTTTTAGCTAACATCCACTTCATTAGGGCTCAAAAATAACTTACTCTATCATATGCAGACAAGAAAAAGAGTTGCTAATAAATTCTGACAAAAACACTGCATGAAAAAAGGACAGGCTTAATTAGCCTATCCTCCATTCCATTCATTTGACGGTTCCAACATCTGTAATTGGCCAAAATCTTAAATCAACTTTGCCGACTATATGATCCATTGGAATAAACCCAAGTCTTCTACTATCTAAACTATTAGGGCGATTATCTCCTAAAACGAACACATGATCCTCCGGTACTTTCTCCTCCATAGCAAAGTCGCGTGTGTAGCGATCACGCCCGTCCTCTGTCGTTACTTCTAAAAAAGGCTCTTCTATTTCTTCACCGTTAATGTATAACGTATCATTGATATATGATATTTGATCTCCTGGTAATCCTATTACTCGCTTAATATAATCTTCTGTCTCACTTGCATGAAAAACGACAAGATCAAAACGTTGTGGATCTGAAAAGCCATAACCTACCTTATTCACAATGAATTTTTCACCATCAAACACACTAGGCTCCATCGATTCCCCTTGTACCTCATAGCTTGTGAAAAGGAATGTCCGGATTAAAAATGCTAAAAGAAGTGCAACTACAATAGCCTTGATCCATTCCATCCATTCATTTTTCGTTGTCTCCATCATCGTATCCCCGACCCATCTACACCGTTTCCTTTAATTTACCACTGTTATCGAATCATCACAAGGATCAATCACACCAAATTCACATCAATATCAATCATTTCGTCCAATTTTACCTTGTCCCATAGTAGCATGTTACATTTTGGTAACAACTAATTAATGATAGGATGCGCCTAATGTGGAGAGCATCACCACATTAGGCGCATCACACATGCGATATCAACGATTTAATAAGCTTCCAACATAACGCAACAATTCATTAGCTGACACGGAATTGTACCCATGCTCATCAACTAACCTTGCAATGACTTCATTAATTTTCTTCAGTTGTGATTCATCTGGAGTTTTCGTTGATGTTGTAATTTTAACGATATCCTTTAGATCAGCAAAGAGCTTCTTCTGGATCGCTTCGCGTAAACGTTCATGAGAATTATAATCAAATTTCTTCCCTTTTCTCGCATAAGCAGAAATTCGGATTAAGATCTCTTCACGAAATGCCTTTTTTGCATTTTCCGAAATTCCAATTTGTTCTTCAATGGAACGCATTAATTTCTCATCTGGTGTCATTTCTTCACCTGTTAAAGGATCGCGTAATTTATTTTGATTACAATATGCTTCAACATTGTCTAGGTAGTTATCCATTAGCGTTTTCGCTGACTCATCATATGAATAAACAAATGCTTTTTGTACTTCTTTCTTGGCAATCGTATCATATTCCTTTCTTGCAACAGCTATAAAGTCCATGTATCGCTCACGGTCTTCTTTTGTAATAGAAGCATGTTCATTTAAGCCTTCTTTAATAGATCGCAAAACATCTAATGCATTAATCGACGTTAATTGCTTACGAATAATGGCCGACGAAATTCGATTAATGACATAGCGTGGATCAATACCAGCCATTCCCTCATCAGGATATTCTTGCTTCAATTCTTCAACATCCTGTGAATTAAAGCCTTCTACGCTTTCTCCATCATAAAGTCTCATCTTCTTCAACAAGTCAATGCCTTGCTTTTTCGGCTGCTGTAATCTCGTTAAAATCGTAAAAATCGCCGCAACCTTTAATGCATGTGGAGCAATATGCACGTGTGATAGATCACTTTCTTGAATCATTTTTTGATAAATCCGCTCTTCTTCAGATATTCTCAAGTTATATGGAACCTTCATGACAATAATTCGAGAATGTAATGCTTCATTTTTCTTATTTGCAATAAAAGAGCGATATTCCGATTCATTCGTATGAGCGACAATTAATTCATCCGCACTAATTAGAGCAAACCGCCCTGCCTTAAAATTTCCTTCTTGAGTGAGAGAAAGCAAATGCCAAAGAAATTTTTCATCACACTTGAGCATTTCCTGAAACTCCATCATCCCACGATTGGCTTTATTCAATTCACCATCAAATCGATATGCTCGTGGATCAGACTCAGATCCATATTCAGCAATTGTTGAAAAATCAATACTTCCTGTTAAATCAGCAATATCCTGTGATTTCGGGTCTGAAGGACTAAAAGTCCCAATTCCAGTCCGCTTATCTTCAGAAAAAAAGATACGTTCAACGATTACATCTTCAATTCGGCCACTATATTCTTCTTCCAAGCGCATCATATTTAATGGTGATAAATTCCCTTCCACTTTAATTCCATATTCCTCGTAGAATTCATTTCTCAAGTGATTCGGAATAAGATGAAGAGGATCTTCATGCATAGGACATCCTTTTATGGCATAAACCGCACCTTTATCCATTCGTGAATATTGTTCTAACCCACGCTTTAGCATTGTAACAAGTGTCGATTTACCTCCACTAACAGGCCCCATTAAAAGTAAGATACGTTTCCGTACATCTAAACGTTTAGCAGCCGAATGGAAGTATTCTTCAACAAGCTTTTCAAGGGCTTCATTTACTCCAAACAACTGATCTTTAAAAAATTGATATTCTTTCTTCCCGTTGTCTTCCTCTACTCCAGCATCCTTAATCATATTGTAAACACGGGAGTGAGCGGTTTGAGCAATCCACGGCTTCTCCTTCAAAAGGTTTAAGTAATCAGCAAATGTACCTTCCCACTTTAGACGCTCCTCTTCTTCTCTGAAATCTTCAATTTTACGTAAGATTGACATGTAGCGTAACCTCCATCCTCATGGTCAGAGCAAGATTAGTTAACCATATGCAACAAAAGAAATGAACATGCAATCTTTTATGATTATGACCCTTTTTCTTTAAATTGGTGGTAAAATATAAATGGAATAATTAAGATCTTTTCTTAAATATGTCGTGCGGAGCCATTACTTTGGATTAAGATTGTCTGATCAGATAACTCATATAATGAAGTAGCCGACGCCCGTCCAATATTCCACTTAATCTCCACAATTGGATTTCTTTAAAATTTCCTGAATTCTGATCATATAAGAAAAGAGTGTACACAAAATGATAAAGATGGCAATCGGTTGGATTTTCACTAGTATATCAAGTATCGTATTTGCATTTGTCTTAATAGAAGTGACAGCTGAAGTGAAAGAGGTTAAGACTTTATCCGAGCTTATAGATGAACAAGTCGACTTGCAAGACATACAGTTATCTTCTAACAGCTATATGTATGACCAACATGGAGATCTAATTTCAGAGCTTTACATCGATCATAATCGGCGATACCTACATTATGATGAAATACCTGTCCAACTGATCGATGCTTTTATTGCTACAGAAGACCAACGCTTCTTTGAGCATAAAGGCTATGATGCGATTGCAATGGTTAGAGCGCTTTTGGCTAACGTTCGCCAAGAGGGTATTGAAGAAGGTGCAAGTACAATGACTCAACAGCTTGCTCGAAACCTTTTTCTAACACATGAACAAACGTATAATCGCAAAATGACGGAAATCCTCTATTCACACGAATTAGAAAAACATTTTACAAAAGAAGAAATTATTGAGCTTTATGTGAACTCAATTTATTTCAGTAATGGCGTATATGGAATTGAAGCGGCTAGCTATTTTTATTTTAATAAGCCGAGTAAGCAATTAACATTAGCCGAAACAGCCTTCTTAAGTGCGATCCCGAACAATCCAAGTCATTATGATCCACTACAGCACTTTGATCGGACATTACTTCGCCAAGAATGGATTTTGCAAAAAATGCTTGAGGTTCACTATATTTCAACGGAAGAGTACGAACAAGCACGTAATGAGCATCTTACAATAAATCAACGACAACGAATTGATGAATTTCCTGATTACGTGACTTATATTCATCACGAACTAACAGAACTTATTGCACAATCAGAAGGATACTCATTGAGAATAGAGCAAGCAGAATCAGATGACACACGTCAAGAAATTGAACGTGACCTGCAAAACCATGTTCAACAGCTACTTGAAAGCGGTATTCATATCGAAACTGCCCTTGAACCGTATAGACAGAACAGTATTACAAAGGCTATACAACGGTATTTACCTGAAGATGATATACAAGCTGCCGTCGCAATGATCGACCACCATAATCATGAGATCGTCGCGATAAGCGGAGGCAAAGGCTATAACAAGTTTGATTTTCATCGCGGGTATCAAGATTTCCGTCAGCCAGGCTCTGCGATTAAGCCCATTCTTGTCTATGGACCTTTTATTGAAGAAACAGGTGCATCTATTTCAACTCAAATTGATGCATCGAACATATGTATTAACGACTATTGTCCAAATAATTATGGAGATCAGGAATATGGTCATGTCCCAATATTGACAGCATTTAAACACTCCTATAACACACCAGCTGTACGTCTGCTACACCAAATTGGCATTCAACATGCATTTACGTATTTAGAACCTTTTTCGTTTTCAAGAGTCGTATCAGATGACTATGTTCCAGGTGCTGCTTTAGGAGGCTTAACATATGGAGTCTCTCCACTAGAGCTCACACAGGCCTACACAACATTTGCAACGGATGGAGCTTTTACACAGTCATATGGCATTCGAGCTGTAAAAGATCAAGAGGGGACGATTTTGTATAGTTGGGAACAAGAGTCTGAACAAGTATGGAGTTCTTCAACCAATCAAAAAATGCGCTCACTTCTAGATGAAGTCATTACAAGTGGTACTGGGAGACAGGCCAATATTACTGCATCCTACCGTGGTGGGAAGACAGGTACAACTGATGAATATCGTAATTTATGGTTTGTTGGTTTAACCGACCAATACACAGCAGGAGTATGGATTGGTAACGATGATAACCAATCCATAGAAAGAGTCAACAACCGTTCACCTCACCTAGACATTTGGAGAGAAAGTATTAAATAAGACCAATAAATGAAAGAGAGTCTCCTCCCTTAACTAGAAAAAGGTGGAAACTCTCTTTTAAATGTGTATGAGTATCAAGTATCTACTTGTAATAAGTGAAGATTTCACTCCACCCAATTAAATCGGCAAACTTGCCATAAAGCTATTATACAAGCGTACTAAAGCGTACAAGACCGAAATAACAAATGCTCCCCAAAAGAAAACTTGAAAGAAAATAAATCCGACAAGACCAGCAAAGGATAAAACATCACTTACTTTATAAATGAGAAAAACAAAATAAATAAAATTAGCGAGTAAAAAGAGAGCAAGAATGAAAATAAGTTGGTTGGCAACAAATAATGAGATGATACTTCCAATTAAATAAATCCATGCACCTGCCCTCGCTTTGGACAGCTCTGTCCCTTCTTCGTCTTTTGAAAAAAAGAGCATCGATAACTCAATTGTCGTATCTGCTATTAGCTTCAATGCAGAAAATACCATAAAGAAAAATAACATTAATAAAAATAATAAAGTCAATTTAATTCCATTCTCTGAAATGAACTCTAGCATACCGCTATAGACTCCCATATTTACAAGCTCAGTCAAAATAAGCCCTTGAACATAGATAGCTAACGCTAGACTAAAGAGTACAATTGATATTAAAGGGAAATGACTAGTAATATAACGATTGGTCATGAACGTTTCTCCATTTCTTCATATTCATTAAGTGTGTCTTGATTGTGAATTTAGACTTCTGATATTTCATTCTTCGTCAAGTTGATTTATAATGAAAAGGATCATGTCGCAAGGAGGCTATGATTTATGGGAACTATTCTTATCCTTGGAGTATGTGTAGTATTCTTTGTTGCCCTCTTTACAGCTGGCTATGAAGATAATCCTCACAAGAACTAATGAATGAAAAAATCGATCAGACTCGCATAAGAGCTGGTCGATTTTTTTGTATCCTTATGTTAAATGAGGAAAACCTTGTTGACGAATGGCTTCATAAATAACAATAGCTGCAGTATTGGACAAGTTTAACGATCGGATATGATCGGTCTGAGGAATCCGAAGGCAGCGTTCAACATTACGGTTGATGATTTCATCAGGAATTCCTGTTGTTTCACGTCCAAATACAAAAAAGTGATCCTTATTTACATCTGAATAATCAAACTCACTATAATTCTTTTCACCAACTGTTTCAATAAAATAAAATTCTCCATCATCATAACTTGCAAAGAGCTCGTCCAATGAATCATAGTAACGAATGCTCACACTTGGCCAATAATCACACCCTGCACGCTTTAACATTTTATCATCAGTTGAAAACCCTAACGGACGAATTAAGTGTAGCGTTGTATTCGTTCCTGCACACGTTCGAGCAATATTGCCAGTGTTTGCTGGTATTTCTGGCTGATACAATACAATATGAAGCCCCACGCGCTCCACTCCAATCTTTGTATATCATGGTCTCTTAAACGAATTTATTATATCATAAGACTCCTTTAACCGCCGAATTTTATTTTATCGAAACTACAATTAAAGGGTATTCAAACCGTTTAAATCCAGGCTAGAATACCCTCACAATCCTCATATCTTTATATGAAAGAACTTATATTGAATTTGTGGTGTCCAAGCTGTTGAATCTTCATATTTCCAGTAACGCATTCGACTATTAGTCGTTTGCGCATTAACAAGCGGCTCTCCATTAGCATCTTTTGCTACAACGATCGTTGTATGCTGCCAACTGCCATTCCCATTAAAATCATAGCAAATGACATCCCCTGGCTCTAACAGCTCAGCACGTGCTCGTTCTTCCCCTCTAAGCCCTGAATTCGCTCCGCTTAAATACCAACGCATCGCATTTGCTACTGACCAGCTATAGCTCCATGTACGTCCATTATACCACCACCCCTTTGATCGATTTGAAAATCCTCTCATTTCGGCACCACCTGCACGTAAGCATTGTGATATAAAGTTTGTGCAATTATTTTCAAATTTCTCATATTGAGGATTGTAGTCATTCCACCATCTTTCGGCATACTGTACTGCTTTTCGCCGATCATAAGTAGCTCTTTGAATGCTCTCTTCACTTTCTTCATGACTAAATTCAACATGTGCTGTTTCATCATTTTCCGATAATTTCCCTTCGAAACCAATTTGGTGATCCGATTGACATGTTTCCCTTAAAAATGTGGCCCTCCTTACACACTCTCTTTCTTCTACATAAAATTCATCCTTCAATTTAATGAGAAATTCTTCATGTTGAACATAATCAACAATTTGCTGATCATCAAATTGATTAGAACGAAGCACATCACCTTCAACAAGAGTACGGACAATAGTCGCTCCACGTTGACGATGCATACTTAACACATTTTCAACTTGTTGATCCGTTTTTTCAATATTTGAAACATAGGCATGACTCCGATTCTTAATACGTTGATGCAAATTCAATATGATCCTTTCATCCATCTGATTACACCCCTTTCCTTTTTACACTATGCGTGAAATCCAGAATCCATTAATCAGAACAACTTTAGAATGAATACTCTTCATTGATTAGAAACAAAAAGAAGCCACAAAGGCCAATAACCTCTACGACTTCTAACCTTGTTATTAAGCTTTATATTCTATGATTAAGAGGATATTTTTTGAATTGCTCCTTCTAAGGATAACAATCGTTCCTTTTTGTCTAATCCCCCACCATATCCAACCATATTCCCATTACTACCAATTACTCGATGACAAGGTATAACGATTGGTATAGGGTTTTGATTGTTAGCACCACCAATCGCGCGAACGGCTCTTGGCGCTCCTATTCTTTCGGCAATTTCCTTGTAAGAAACCGTTTCTCCATATCTAATTTGTGTTAACGCACTCCAAACCTTTTTCTGGAATGGTGTACCACATAAATCTAGCGGAACATCAAAGTGGTCTCTTTCACCAGCAAAGTATTCTTCTAATTGTGCACAATATAGACGAAGAGTTTCAGAACAATGAATGATATCTCCACAACGACTTTGTTTCTTCAGCCATGCCTTTAAACTTGCTTGACTTGTCGATATTTCTCCAAAATACAAACGACAAAGGCCTTTTTCTGTTGCTACGATTGTCAGTGGTCCTAGCGGGCTATCCAACTCATCAACATAATGTGTGAATAGACTTGACATGTATGAACCCTTCCTTCCTATTGTCCATCTTTTCCTAACATTACCTTAATCATCGCTAAAATGCATGATTACAAACTCTTATTTTCAATGATATTAAGACCTTTTTCTATCTCTTCTAGTACTTTTTCCTCAAATTTGGTCTTTTTCAACTCATTTAACAGCTTTTTCTCCTGATAGCTCCCAATAACTCCGATTGCCCAGGCCGCCGTCCCGCGAATAACAGGACGAGGATCATTTTTAACTAAATCCGTCAAGACCGGTAACGACCTTTCGTCTTTAAAATGAGCTAACGCAATAATCGCATTACGCTGAATAGGCTTCTTTCCACGCCAGGACCCAGACACATGACCAAACTTCGCCTTAAAGCTTCTATTACTCATTGTCAATAGTGGAATGAGCTTCGGTTTCGCTATTTCAGGGTCTGGCTCCATCTCAGAATGAATATGAACATCTTTTCCTTTATTTACTGGACAAACTTGCTGACACGTATCACATCCATATAATCGATTCCCTAATTTCTTTCGGTATTGATCTGGTAAGAAATCTTTTGTTTGCGTCAAATAAGCAATGCACTTCTGTGAATTCAATTGACCGCCTTGTACAAGCGCACCAGTCGGACATGCATCTATACATTTTGTACAGGATCCACATTGGTCTGTTAAAGGGACATCTGGCTCTATAGACAATGTTGTAATTAAATCACCTAAGTACACATAGCTACCGAACTCCGGTGTAATGATTGCACAGTTCTTTCCACTCCAACCAATACCCGCGCGCTCTGCCACAGCCCGGTCAGATAATTCACCCGTATCAACCATTGAAACAGTCCTAGCTTCAGGAGCTCTTTCTCTAATAAATTGCTCTAGCTTCTGCAATCGTTCTCGAAGAATATGATGGTAATCTTTTCCCCATGATGCCCGACAAAAAATCCCTCGACGTTCTTCCTTCGTATTCTTAGGCGGGTTTTTCATTCTTGAAGGATACGCTAGCGCAATGGAAATAATTGTTTTTGCATGAGGCAAGAGCCGTTCAGGTGTCACACGCTTATCAATATCTGGTTCTTCAAAGCCAGACTGATAGCCTAACTTCTGCTGTGTAAGTAAACGATCCTTTAATTGCAAAAACGGATTAGCAGAAGCGAAGCCAATTTTATCAATACCTATTGATTTACTATATGCAATGATTTCATCTTTTAGTTGGGCGAGTGTCACGATCTACCCACCTTTCTCTTACTTTTTTACGTTTATGCTACAATAGAACAAACACATATATCACTTTAGCACATAGCCGTTACTTGATTTTATAGCTTTAAAGAAGCTTGTACATAGGCTTAGTATCTATTATTATAGGAGGTCAAGAAATGATCCATACGAACATCGATCCATCTCTTAAGGCAATTGTACCAAACTTTAAAATAGGATGTATTCAATATCATCATATCGAAATTCAAGAATCTCCTCAAATGTTAAAAGGACGATTACGTTTTTTTCAAGAAACAATTCAAGTAGAATTAGCAACTAAACGTATAACCGATGTTGCTGGCATCGCTGACTGGAGAAGTACGTTTAAATCCCTTCGTATCGACCCTAATCGGTATCGTCCATCAAACGAAGCACTTTTTCGTCGCATAAAAAAAGGGAGCGCACTTCCATTTATTCACTCAGCTGTCGATCTAAATACATTTTTCTCGTTGCAATACGAAATTCCGATTGGGATTTATGACCTTTCAACAATTGACACCGATCTTACCATACGAATCGGTCAAAGTGGAGAAGCATATGTTGGAATTAACGGACGAGAAAATCAGCTCGAAGGAAAATTAATTAGTGCTGACACCATTGGTCCGTTTGGAGGACCAGTTGTTGACTCTGATCGGACAAAGGTAACTGAACATACGACCGACGCTTTACATATTTTTTACCTTCGACCTTCAATGGATATGGCCGAAGCAAAACAGCTAATAGAAGCTGCAGCAAAGATGTTTACACATGTTCACGGAGGTGAAAGCTCTCACCTTATTCACCATGTAGATGGAACGAAGGAAAGTTGGTAAACCACTCTTAGTACGTATAATTAGCTGATTTTTATAAATGATGTTTAGGCTTGGTCAAAGATGGGTAATAGTAATATATAGCAAATGATTAGGAGTGGTTATAAGATGGAAGCAAAATTACATGATGTATTAAATAAGCAAATTGCCAATTGGAGCGTTTTATTCGTTAAACTACACAATTACCATTGGTACGTAAAAGGGCATCAGTTCTTTACTCTACATGATAAGTTTGAAGAGCTATACAACGAATCTGCGACTCATATCGATGAGTTGGCTGAGCGTCTATTAGCTATAGGTGGAGAACCGATTGCGACAATGAAAGAATATTTAGCAGAATCCTCCATCGAAGAAGCCAAATCAACAGAGACTGCTGAAGAAATGGTCCAGTCAATCTCTAAGGACTTCACAACGATGATCGGTGAACTACGAGAGGGGATGGCTATCTCCGAGGAAGCGGATGATGAAACAACAGGAGACATGCTTCTTGCCATTCATTCGAGTCTTGAGAAACACGCTTGGATGCTTCAAGCATTCCTAGGTAAATCTGTCTAGCGAAAAAACGAATGAGAGCTTTATCAAAGTCTCATTCCTTTCAAACATAGACACAACGCCTTTGAGAAGAGACTCTCAAAGGCGTTTTTATGACCATCCTCTCAAATCACAATAAGCCTGTCAACCGTCTCTTTATCCTAAGACTTTATGACAGGCTTTTCCTTCTTTTAAAAATAGAAATCATTGCAAAGTGTTCTTATTGACCCTCAGGACTAAAGGATCGCTTCGAAAATTCATCATCTAACATGAAGAAGGCATTACTATCATTATCAATTCGCTTAAGCTTCTGAATAATGCTATCAAACATATCCTCTTCTTCTACTTGCTCCTCAATAAACCATTTTAAAAAGGAGATTGTCGCATGCTCTCTTCGATCTAATGCCAAATCAGAAAGATAATAAATTTTCTTTGTGACATCCTTTTCTTGTGCTAGGGCTTGTTCAAATGCATCTTTTACAGACGAAAACGAGTTATTAGGTTTTGGTAATGATTGAATCGTTGCTCGTTCTCCTAATGCATTGATGAAATTGTAAAACTTCATTGCATGGAAACGTTCTTCCTCAGCTTGCACTAAGAAAAAGTTAGCGAACCCATCAAGGCTTTCACTTGTGCAATAAGCAGCCATTGCCATATAAGCATGTGCTGCATAAAATTCATAATTCATTTGATCATTTAAAGCTTTTGTCAATTGGTCATCTAACATGACTAATCATCCTTTCTTTCTGCTATCTACTCCATTATACTATACCCTTGGATAACTGTGGAAAAACCTTAAACACTTAATTAACTGATATTTCTAAATCAGCAATCCGCTTTTCTACGTATTTCTGATCTTTTTTAGCATGAAATATATCCGCCCGTTCGACTATGACAGATGAATTATATTCTGGAATCTTGGCGTGTTTCTCATATACCCCTTTTGGGAGAAGTACATTTCCTTCTGGCCAATAGACAGCAATATTTCCATTTGCCACGTCTTCAAATTTCGCTCTACCTTGAAGCTGTCCATAATGATTAAATACGACAACCGACACGCCTTCATCAATTGCCAGTTTGCGAGCATCCTCTTCATTTAGAAATATATCGTAACGTTCTCCATCATTAAATGGATCAACCTCACTATAAATCATCGAGTTAAATTGCTTCCCTCGACGAGTTGTTACGAAGAACTGACCTTCTGTTCGGCGGTTTTCAGGCAAATCAATGGCAAAGAGCTGTCCCTTCCCATCTTCAGTCGGACAAACACCACCCTCACAGAGCCATGCCCCTCCCCACTGAAACAGATCTCCTTTTTCAGTAAGGTGTTGAATTCCATCATAGTTTGGATTCGCTTGAGCAATCTCGGCACGTATGTCAGCCGCGGTTTCAAATTGAATCAATTTCTTTTGATCAGGCTTCACACGTCCTGCTAAATCAATATAAATTTCCCACTCTGATCGAGCTTCCTCTATGCGAGGGCCTCTTATCTCTGGACTAAAATAAACCATCCGCTCCGTACTAGTCGAGGTGCCGCCCCCCGGCTGTTCATATCGGGTCATTGCTGGTAAAATAATCACTTCTTCTTTTGCATCAACTAATGTAGATGTATTCAATATAATATCTTGATGAACACGTAGCTCTATCTTTTCTAATGATTGTTGCATAAAATCCGGATCTGGCATCGTTTCTAGGAAATTTCCGCCACTCGTATAAAACAGCTTCAGCTTACGTTCGTGCTCTTCGCGTAAATGAGTATTTTCTAAAGATTGACCGACCGTATCTCCTTGCCAATCCATAATTGGAAATCCCCAAAGCTTCTCCATTCTTTCCTTGTTTCGCGGATCAAAATCACCACCTGGTAAAACAAAAGGATCAGCTCCCATTTCACCAGATCCTTGAACACCACTATGGCCACGAATCGGCATAACACCACAATGCTCCCTCCCTAAAAAGCCACGTAACATCGCCAAATTGGCAACTTGTGATATATTATCTGTCGCAAAACGATGCTGCGTCAACCCCATACTCCATATAAATACTCCTGACTTCGAGTTAGCTAATAGTTGAGCAAACTCTTCGATTCGCTCTCTTGAAAGACCTGATGAACGTTCGATTTCGTCCCAAGTAAGTGTACGGACATGTACTTCCACTTGTTCAAACCCTTTCGTATGCTGCTTAACAAACGAATGATCGATCGCCGATCCCCTTTCTTGTTCCTCCATTTCAAACCAATGCTTCATTACACCATTCATAAACGCAATATCTCCACCAATATTCACTTGATACACATCATCAACCATTTTCGTCCCGAATAATGCACTTTCAGCAATCGATGGAATCCAATATTTCTCCATGGACGGCTCACGATAAGGGTTAATCATAATTATTTTCGTTCCTGCTTTCTTTGCAGCATACATATATTTCGTTGAGACTGGCTGGTTGTTTGCTGCGACGCTCCCCCAGAAAATAAGGACATCCGTCCCAATCCAATCTTTATACGAACAACTTGCTGCACCAATTCCTAATGAACGCTTTAAAGCCGTTTTACTTGGTGAATGGCAAATTCTTGATGCATTATCAATATTATTCGTTCCAAGGAATCTAGCAACCTTCGCTGCAGTATAATAGACTTCATTTGTAATCCCACGTGCTGTTAAATAAAATGCCATCTGTTTCGGGTCAATCTCTTGCATTTTTTCTGCAATGCGATTCAATGCTTCATCCCATGTTAGTCTTGTAAACTTCCTCTCCCCTGGTTTGCGTGAAAGCGGATATGGAATACGACCTAGTTTCCTCAATTGGCTACTATCCATCTTGCGTAATTGTTCAACATCCTCAAACCATTTATCCTCAATAGCTGGTGCTGTATTTAATCGCAGCACATTCAACCGCGTCGTACAAAGGTGAGGACCTTTTAACGTCTGATCATAAAGTCCAGAAACACCAAGAGCACAACCATCACATACACCTTCTGTTATTATACGATAAGCATAACGGGCATTATCGCGATTTTCCCAAGCAACCTTCATCGTATCGCGAATATGCTTCGGCTTCACCTTTCCAATCCCCATCGGAGTCATTCCTGCCCATAACGAAGGCTGAGGTTTTTTATTTAGTTTCATTGGTCCTGTATGTTTTGTTTTTCCCATTAAGAGCAACTCCTCTTCTTCTCAATACAAACTCTCTCTTTCACAAACTACTATATTCATTATAAAATAACGTATGAGCCTTGTATGCAATTTCATAATAAAAGTGAGGGTACTACGTTGAATAATGATCTTAATCATCAACATGCCGTTATCAAATATCAGCATGGAGCGTTTCAATCGACTACTGATGCGATTGTAGAGGAAGCTCCATTAACCATTTACATTAACCAAGAAGAATTCGCTACGTTATTGTGTAGTCCCACCTATTTAAAAGAATTAATGATCGGTTTTTTAGCTTCGGAGGGCATCATCATCGCCAAGAAGGAAGTTGAATCTATGCATATTGACGACCATAAAGGTGCTGCCTATGTCACATTAGTAAACAAAAAAGTAAACATGATGCAAACAACGAAGCGAGTATTTGGTTCATGCTGTGGAAAAAGCCGACAATTTTACTTTCAAAACGACATGAAGACGGCCAAAACGGCGATGTCCACACTACGCATTACACCGGATCAATGTATAGCATTAATGGAAACACTCCAACAGCAAAGTGAAATTTTTCAGAAAACAGGTGGTGTCCACAACGCAGCTCTAGCGACACCCGATCACATTCTTTTACAAAGAAGTGATATCGGCAGACACAACGCACTTGATAAGCTCTATGGTCATGCACTTATTCAACAGCAATCCCTTGCGAACCAAGTTCTCGTTTTCAGTGGCAGGATTTCATCTGAAATTCTATTAAAAGCTGCCAAAATGCGGATTAGCATCCTCTTATCAAAATCCGCACCGACAACACTAGCGATTGAGCTAGCAAAAGACTTAAATATGACAATCGTCGGATTTATACGTGAGCAATCATTTAATGTGTATTCGCATCCAGAGCGTATAATTAAACGGTCCAACTAATTTTACTCTCTGTGATACGAGTGAAGCGATTGCTAGTCAAAAGAAAATCACCATCCATCTGAAAAAATATGATGAATGGTGATTTGAAATCTTTTACAATGAGAAATATGAAAAAGATTGCATCTTGGTAAAAAAGAATCGCAAGCGGACGGTTTTGAAATGAGTTTAATATATATTTTAGGCTCACGATGAAACAACTTAATATGAATTTTGACTTGCAACTCCTGCTATCCACCTATATAAGACATCTCAATTTTCTTGCGCTTTTTCACTGACTCTTCTGTTCTTAGTTCAGAATAGCGGTCGAATCGTTTATTCCAAATCCCTTTCACAGTTGTCAAAATTTCTTGATCAGTAGCATCTGAGCGAAGTGACTCTACTAATGTGTGCCCCTCCTCCGCAAATAGACACGTATACAATTTCCCATCTGCCGAGATTCTCGCTCTTGTACAATTCCCACAAAATGTATCACTAACAGAAGAAATAAAACCTACTTCCACATTCGTTCCTTTGTAACGATATTTCGAGGCAACCTCCCCTAAATAATCCTTACCCACAGTCTCTAATTCACCTAAAATTGATACTTGTTCCATTAATTCCTTTTTCGTGACTACCTCGGCAAAGTTCCAGCCATTTGTCTGACCGACATCCATAAACTCAATGAACCGAAGCGTAATATGCTGATCCTTAAAGTAGGAAGCCATGTTTAGTACTTCACAATCATTGACACCCTTTTTAACAACCATATTAATTTTCACATCTAAACCTGCTTTAACTGCTGCATCAATTCCCCTTAATACAGCCTTCGGTTTGACATTTTTTCCATTCATCTTTTGGAAAGTTGATTCCGTTATCGCATCCAAACTTACATTCACTCGTTTCAATCCAGCTTCCTTTAGCCTTTTCGCTTCCTTAACGAGAAATACTCCATTTGTCGTTAAAGCAATATCCTCAATTCCGTCTATGGCAGCTAAACGCCGAATGAGTAAGTAAGCATCCTTCCTCATTAAAGGCTCTCCACCTGTTAGACGTAGCTTTTTCACACCTAGCTTCGTAAATAATCGAACAACCCTCTCAATCTCTGAAAAAGATAGTAGCTTGTCTTCTGGTAGAAAGGCATAGTCTTCTCCAAAAATTTCAGCAGGCATACAATAAGAACAACGAAAGTTACATCTATCAATGATCGAGATTCGTAAATCTTGTAACGGACGCTCATATTGATCGTATACATGTTCGAATGTCATTGAGCTTCCTCCTTAACGTCAATCCTATATCTTGTACTATATGCTATTTTAACACATCTAGCTTGTTCATGTGATAAACCACAAAAAGGAAGGACACCAAAAAAGTTGAAAACAAAATTTTTCCAGTGTCCTTAAAAAGCGAACTCATTCAATATCCTCATTAAGAAATGCTTGCTATCATTACTCTAATATGGATCAGATGGATGACTCAACTCTTCAGCTTGCTGAACGGCTTCATCTGTTTTAGTCGTTCCAATTGGACCACTCGAATTCATATTATCATTCATTTGAGCAATCCCTTCCTTCACTCGACGTCCATATTCAGGATCTGCCTTCGTAAAGTTTTCAATCATTTGCTGCTGAATGCGCTCATCACAGGTTGATAAATTGTTGACTAAATTTTTTATTAATTCATCTCTTTCAAAATCAGTAAATCGTCGATACGTTTCTCCAGCCTGAGCAAAATCATTTGTTCGATCAATCGACTGTCTCTTTACGTTCCCTTCAACATATGGCGTATGTTCAACACCTGGATTTTCCGCTTCATCTAAGCCTCCTAACGTAGACGGCTCATAGTTCACATGAGGATTCTGATGTTCTCCTCGATCAACATGATATTCCATTTGGCCACCGCGTTGATTCGTCGCCACACGCTTCTTCGGGGCATTGATTGGTAACTGTAAATAATTCGCACCTACACGATACCGTTGAGTGTCAGAATATGAAAACGTTCTCCCTTGTAATAGCTTGTCATCAGAAAAGTCTAGACCATCTACAAGGACTCCTGTTCCAAATGCAACTTGCTCTACTTCATTATAATAATCCTCTGGGTTACGATCTAACACCATTCTTCCTACTGGCTGCCATGGGACATCCTCCTTATACCATAACTTTGTTGGGTCAAGTGGATCGTAATCAAGCTGATGATTTTCACCATCAGGCAGCACTTGCACAAACATCTCCCATTCAGGATAATCTCCATTTTCAATCGAATCATATAAATCTAATGTAGCATGATTGAAGTTTTTAGCTTGGAGTTCCTCCGCCTCTTCTTGTGTTAAATTACGAATACCTTGCTTCGGTTCCCAGTGATATTTCACTAAAAAACCCTCTCCCTCGCTGTTTACCCATTTGTATGTGTTCACACCTGATCCTTGCATCATCCGATAATTAGCCGGAATACCCCAAGGAGAAAAGAGAAATGTCACCATATGTGTCGCTTCAGGTGAATTGCTGACAAAGTCGAAAATTCGCTCACTGTCCTGAACATTTGTAACTGGATCAGGCTTAAATGCATGAACAAGATCAGGAAATTTAAGTGGATCACGAATAAAGAAGATTTTTAAATTATTCCCTACTAAATCCCAATTACCATCCTCTGTATAAAATTTTATCGCAAACCCACGAGGATCGCGTAACGTTTCCGGAGAATGCCCACCATGAATAACAGTTGAAAAACGAACAAATACCGGAGTCCGTTTACCTTTTTCTTGGAACAGCTTAGCTCTCGTATAGTTTGAAATCGGCTCTTCACCAAACGTACCATATGCTTCAAAATAACCATGAGCACCCGCTCCTCTTGCATGAACAACTCGTTCAGGAATTCTCTCACGATCGAAATGACTAATCTTCTCAAGAAAATCATAATTTTCTAACGTTGTCGGTCCACGATTTCCTACCGTTCGAACATGCTGATTATTTGTGACTGGATGACCTTGACGATTCGTTAACTCATCTTCACTTTCATTTCCCATAACATTTTCTTCATTCACCATAATCTACCTCCTTTAAAATTCCTTTTCAATTTACCCATAAAGGTGAGAGATTATGTATAGCATACAAAAACCTAGCTACAGACTCATTAAGTCTACTAGCTAGGTTAAGAAATTACTTATTCTGCATCAACCGGTTTAGCATAAACGATATATCGATCTGGTGCCGATCCTACAAAACCAAATGGATAACAAGTCGACAATGTTAATATTTCATCAGGTGCTGTTGAACGAATCACCGTTCGATCATCAGCATCAACGATTTCATCTTCATACATCACGTACGTAAATTCACCATACGGCATCTTTACAATGAATTCATCGCCCATTTCTAAATCACCAAACCCACGAAAAACCGTATCACGGTGACCAGAAAGGAGGATTTGGTCTCCTTGACCTGGAAGTACGGTCGTTGTATAGTGACCTACTCCGCGATCAAGTTCGTCCTCATCTGTACCAGAAACAATTGGAAGCTCCTTATCGAATCGTGGGATATATAAAATTCCTATCACATCCCCTTGATTAATATCCATATCTTCAGCTGAAGTCGGCTTACCTCCTTCACTATTAGAATTTGTTTTCGTAATAAGCTCATTAGCTTGGGCAATCGATTCATTTTGCTTCGCATGATTATCATAAATGTTATAGCCACTATAAAATACGAGAGCAAGTCCAACGATAATAATGATATTCGCAATAATTTTCATTTACTACATCAACTCCTTTATCTCATTTTGAGCGTTTCCAAACAGAAATTAAACCTGTAAAGCCAATTAACCCTCCAATAAACCAGCCAATTGTCGCGCCAGTCTCACTGTACATACTGCCGATAATAAGCCCGAGAAATGGTATCGTAATTGCATATGTAAAGGATAAAATAATTTTATGTGTTTTACTTTTTGCATAGCTTGATTTTTTTACATCCGTTTGAGGCTTCGACTTATGCTTTTGTTGATAAGCGTGCTCTGATTCTTTCTTCGCCTGCTGCCAGTCACTCTTGAATCGTTCTTTACTCCAAAATCCCATGTTGTCTCATCCTTTCACTTATAGAATACCAAATAAACGATCGTTTTGGCTATTCTTATTCGAATGTGACAACAGTTTATGCAGATTCTAAATATTCTCAATTTTGATTATAACTGAAACATAGGAAAAAGCAATCTTTTTAGTAAGCGCTCTATTTATTATTTTCTCTATAGAAAAGAAGCCAGCCTTTTAGCTAGCTTCTCCCTCTCTTACTTATTCACCTTCAAATGCTTCGACACGACTCTTAACAACTTCTGTAAAGAACGCTTCATACCCTTCAACATCAAGCTCATTCACTCGTGCAACATAATCTTCCCAAATACCATCAAACTCTGATGGATCTGATAGCACTAAACGTGGGAAAAAATCACGCTGAATATCTTCTAAACGCTGTTCGAATATTTCAGGATCCGAACCTTGTTCAATATTAGCACTCCACGTTGGATACCACGGACGATCCTGTGGCTCAGCAAAGATTTGTGTAAATGTTTCTAATCCGTACGCATCTAAGAATTCACGGTCAACCTCATTGTACGTTTCTTGGACAACAGCAGGCTGTCGGCGAGGCTCCCAAGCATTCCCATCTGAGAATACACCGCCTCCACGTGGCCAGTACCACTCAAAGTAGGCAAATCCGAACTCTTGTCTCCAATCTTCATCTTCAGTCATCGTAATTTGTTCTGGTGTGCGATAGTACATACCATCTTCATCGACTTCATATGTTTCTCCTTCAATTCCCCACATAACAAGCTTTTGCGTCTCTTCCTTAGCAATGTGGTTAAAGAATTCCATAATACGCTCAGGATTATCCGCGCTTGTCGTAATACCTACACCGCGGTTCGTAACAAATGCTGGTGGATCAAGGTACTGATCAGTAATATCTTCATCAAATACAATCGGAAGACCCATGTACTCTTTATAATGGTCACCATCTTGTCTATGAACATTCATAGCTACATTTGCTTGCCATCCATAATCAAAGAATCCTAATAGTCGACCAGAAGAAATTTTCGCTAAATATTCATCATAGTTCGCAACAAATGCTTCTCGATCAAATAACCCTTTTGCATTAATTTCATTTAATTTCTCAAGGTAACGTCTTGTTTCTTCTTTATCAGCGTAAATTTCCGCTTCATGCGTGTCCATATCCACCCATACGCCACCATCATTTGGAAAACCAGCTAAATGGTTAGGCACATTGGATAATGCAAAGAATCTCCAATCATACGTCAAAGCTGTATATCCAATTGTTGAAGCACCGTCAATTTCAGGGTACTTTTCAACATAAGCTTCAATTAAATCAAAATACTCGTCTAACGTCGTAATTTCAGGATAATCAAACTCACGTAAAACTTCACGTTGAATCCAAAATGCTCCTTGATCTTGGTTAGCTGGAGGGATAAATCCTTGGTCCGCTCCCATCGGGATATAATAAATATTCCCATCTTCATGAGTCATCGCATCAAGGTACGGCTCATAAAGCGCTTTCAAGTCAGGTGCATATTCATCAATTAAGTCATTTAATGGGATAAATGCTTCAGCATCTAATAGAGCATCAATTGCTTCATTTGGCTCAATAACATCTGGATATTGACCCGATGCAACCATCGTACCAATACGCGTGTTAAGATCACCAGTAATATACTCCATGTCAACAGTAGTGTTCAATTCCTCTTCAAACATAGCTCCAATTGTTGTTTCTCTTGAATTAACATTCGGAAGTGTCGTTGAACCATTGAAATACGAAAATGTAAATGGTTCATTGTCCGCCGTTGCTTCCTCTTCACTACTAGAATCGTCGTTTGTATCACTTGACTCATCACCTGACGTATCGTCACCTGAACAAGCGACTAACGCTAACATTAGCGCCAACGCTAGACATAAGAAAAAGTTTTTCTTACTAATAAACATACTGCAATTCCCCCTTTTTTGAAATTGCTTACCTTTTCTGTAAGCCCTTTCATTGTATATTTAATGACTTAGTTCAGTCACTCTACAAACTAAAGATTAAACCTTAAAAATTATATTTTCTATCTTAGAGATGTTAACTTTACCATGTCTAAACAAGTGAAACAATATAAATAAAGACACCATTAGTAAATAAAAAACTAGAATCTACTTGCGACTCTAACAAGGAAACGTTTTATGCATTGGCTAAATAACAAATACTATCTTGATTCAGATATGTTTTTTTAAAACAACAAAAAAACCCATATGCAAGGATTCCATTCGTTCCTTGCATACGGGATGAATGAATAAAAGAGAATTCATAACTATTTGATGGAACCAAGCATTCCCGCTACAAAATGTCGTTGCATCAAAAAGAAAATAATCGCTGTAGGTAGGGTTGCTATGACAATCGCAGTCATGATTAAACCATAATCAGGTGAATAGCTCGAACCTAATGTTGAAATGAGTAATGGAATCGTTTGTTGTTCCTGAGACTGCAATACAACTAACGGCCATAGGTAGTTATTCCAGCTATTCATAAACGTAATAATGGCTGCAGCTGCATACGTTGCTTTCATCGTTGGCATGTAAATCCGAAAAAAGATTCCAATCTCTGAAACACCATCAATTCGAGCAGCTTCCAATATATCTTTTGGAAAGAACTTTGTATTTTGTCTAAATAGAAAAATAAGAAAGGCTGTAGTAATGGTCGGAAGAGCTGCTGCTGCCAGTGTATCAATGCCAATGGCAGGAATAATATGTGAAATCGTTCCAAACAAACGAAACAACGGAACCATTAACGCGGCAAAAGGAATCATCATTGATAACAATAAAATCGAAAAAACAATATCCTTTGCTCGACTTCGATAAATTTCAAATCCATAACCTGCTAATGAACCTATCAATAAAGCTAGTACGGTTGTCCCAACAGCAATGAGTGTCGAATTCCAAAGAGCTTGCACAATATCAACAGTTGCAAATAAATGACGGATATTTTCAATTAAATGTGTTCCCGGTAATAATCGACCACCCGTCACATCTACAGATCGATTCGTTGAACTAATAACCATCCAAAGAAACGGAAGGATTGAAATAAGGGATGCCACTGACAAAAATAAATATGTGAAAATTCGTTTAACGTTACGCATTTTTATCACCTGCTACTTTAAACTGAATAATGGAGAAGAACACAACCATCACAACGATCGCATACGAAACAGTTGCCGCATAGCCAAAGTCAGGCGTGTATTTGAATGAAATGTTATAAATATATTGCGAAATAGTAATTGTCGCATTACCTGGTCCACCACCCGTTATATTCATAACCTCATCAAATAATTGTAATGTTCCAATTGTCGACATAATCGATGTAAATAAAATAATTGGTTTTAACATTGGCACCGTAATTCGGAAGAATTGGGTAAATGCCGATGCTCCATCGATTCGTGCCGCTTCATAAATAGCTGGGTCAATATTTTGTAGCGCAGACAAATAAAAGATCATGTTGTACCCTGTCCATCTCCACGTAATCGCAATAATAATTGTTACTTTCGCCCAAAACGAATTCGTAAGCCATTGAATCGGCTCTGAGATTAATGAAAAATTTAAAAGCATCACGTTAATGAATCCATCTGCACCAAACATATACTTAAACACAACAGAATAAGCAACTAAAGATGTGACACAAGGAAGAAAGATCGCAATTCGAAAGAATCCTCTCCCTTTTAACGTTCGATCATTGAGTAGCACGGAAAAAAATAACGCAAGAATGAGCATGACTGGTACTTGAATAAGAAAGTAAAGGATCGTATTCTGTACGGCTGTTATAAAAACAGGATCTGAAAACAATCTCGTATAATTAGCAAACCCAATAAATTCTAAGTTATTCCCAGATCCTGATTGAAAGGATAAGATGAACGCTCGTAGCATTGGATAAAAATAAAAAAGCCCGATCATGAAAACAGATAAAATAATAAAAGACCATCCAATCATCGATTTTTTCATACGTAACCGAGTTAATGGTCGCTTCGGCTTAAGCTGAGTTCGTTTGTTTTCTTGCTTGGCAGGCAACACTTTCTCCACCCCTCTCTTAATTTAAGAAAAAAAGCGTTAGATGAAGTGAATGTCCTAAAGGGTATACTTTCACCTTTTAGGACATCCACACTCTTCTTTGTTTAATTTAATGAGGCTTCGGCTTGTGCTTGTGCATCTGCTAGCGCATCATCTAAATCCTTCCCATTTAAATAGTTTTGCATTTCAACGACTAGAATGTCATCAATCGCATACGTATGCATCCCATAGTTAATTTGCGGAATATCCTCTGCCCATTCTGAAAAAGTCGCAATAATCCTTTGACCTTGAAAGTAATCATCTTCTAATTGATACGCCTCTCCTTCAGCCGCAGGCGAATATGTCCCGATTGCACCAATTTCAGTAACTAAATCTTGGTAAAAGTCAACATTCGAACCAAACGTTTGTGTTAAGAAATCAACGGCATCCTCTTTTCCATCAATATCAATCACATACCATGACGATCCCCCTAAGTTTGAGGCATTTACTGCTCCATCAACACCGCTTAGTCTTGGTTGTTCCACGACCTTCCATAAGCCGGCTTGAGAATCTTCTGCCCTGATTGAAGGACTAATCCAATTTCCTGTTTGTACAGTTGCAACGTCTCCACTATTGAACCCTTGTAAAAACTGACTCCAGTCTGAGTGAAAGCCCATAATATCCGCTTCAACCATTTTTTTATACACTTCAAAGGACGCTTTCAAGGCTTCATTATTCGCTAAATTTGGTGTAACTCCATCGTCTTCCATATACCATGCCCCTGCCGATTGAATCATCGTACGAATAAGACCTAAATCACTAGGGTCAGTGGTAATCATTTTCTTGCCTGTCGCTTCATACACATCCTTACCTATCTCGATATATTCTTCCCAATCAATAATTGATAAATCATCTGCTGTATAGCCTGCTTCCTCTAAATAGTCGGTTCGAACGAATAAACCCGTTACACCGGTATCAAATGGAAGACCATAATTCTCTCCTTCAAAGCTTGTCGGTGCTAATTTATAAGGGGCGAAGTCATCTGCGTTAAACGCTCCCGTAATTGGGTAAAATGAATCCGGATACGCATTTAAAAAGCTTTGAGCACGATAATCCTCAATTAAAACAATATTAGGTAAGCCTCTTGTTGTACCGGAGCTCAAGCTCGTATTTAACCTTTGTACAATATCATCCTGAGCATTTTCGATGACCTCAAACTCAACATCTGGATTGATCGCTTGATAATGCTCTTGAGCGATTTCAAGTGCTTTAATATTAAAGTTCACATCCCAAGCCCATACCGTAACCTTTCCTTCTCCAATAGCCTCTTCTGTTACATCATCTGAATTTGATCCGTTCTCTGTAGATGACTCTTCAGTAGAGTCAGAGCAAGCCACTAACGCGAAAAGAGCTACCATTAAGATTGCCATGAACCATTTTTTCATTTTAAATCCCCCTGTCTTTTATTTGTAAGCGCTTACTTATATAAAAAGTTTACCATTTTACTTATTTATACTGTTAGGAAGATTTCTAGATATATTTGCACTTTTTATCGTTTTCATATAACGTCAGCTTGTATTTTCTTTGGAAATTAGGAGATTTCTTTGTTAATCCTTTTGGAGCATATCCACACTTAAAAAGACACTGAAAAAAATGTAAAAGTTCTTATTTTTCAGTGCCTCCATAAATTATTATTCTTGCTCAACTGGAAGGATCAAGCGTACTCTTGTCCCTTGTTTAAGCTCACTTTGTACAGACACTCGATATGACTCACCGTACAAAAATTGAATACGTTCATCTACATTCTTTATCCCAATTCCTTTAAAGAACGATGAACCTTTACGTTTTTCTTCTATTATAGGCTCCTTCAACTCCATCCCCTTACCGTTGTCGACAACTTCACATACTAGTCTGTGCTCGTCTAACCATATATAGATGTGGATAAATCCCGTTTCCTGTTCATTGAACGCATGAAAAAAAGCATTCTCCACAAAAGGCTGTAAAATTAATTTAGGAATAAGAATTTTTGCGCAACTTTCTTCCACAAAATAATCAACATGTATTCGATCACCATAACGCTTCTGCTGAATGAACACATAATGCTTTAAATTCTCCACCTCCTGCTTCACCGTAATCATCTCATCACCATTACTTAATGTACTTTGTAAAAGTGAGATTAAAGAACGAACGGTATCAATAGCTTCTTCTTTACTTCCTTGCTGAACAAGGAATTGTACGGAAGTTAATGTGTTATAAAGAAAATGGGGATTAATTTGTTGCTGCAATGCAGCGAACTCCGCTTGACGCTTCTGCTTTTCACTGTCCACCACCTTATCCACATACATGTGAAGCTCATCTAACATTCGATTAAAGGCCTGACCAATCTTCTTCGTTTCATACGTATTTTGTAACGTAATATAATAATCAAATTGATTTTCAGAAACATGCCCTATTTGTTGAACTAATGTTGCAATCGAATTCGTCAATCTCTGTGATACAAGGAATACAATAATGACAGCTACGAATGTAATGAGCATACACAATAGAAATATGGCACTCGTATCAATTAAATCAGCAAAGGCAATATCCTTATTCAGCATATTAACTAAATACAAATCAATAGAAGGGATATACGTAGAGAAAATAATATGATCTTCTTGATCGATCGTTGTCGTCAAATAGTCGAGACGACTATCAGCTAGCTCATTTGCATATTGCAGTAAGGACCAATTTTGCTTTCCAATCAAATCATGACGATTACTAGAAACGACTTCACCCGCTTGATTCATTAGCAATATATCATTTCCTGGTGAAGTGTAGCTTTCATAGAAAGGTTGAAAATCAGCTTCTCGTATCGTAAAGTACATAACCCCATACGTTGAATCATTCGTACGATCTAAGAAAGCTCTTGAAATAACGATAATCGGCACTCTCGCTGAAGGATCCACCTGATAAAGCATTTTTCTCGGATAGAGCATCGATAGTTTCGTAATGTCACTTGCATAAAGCTCCTGATCTGAAATCGGCCATTGTGAGCGCTCAGACGTATACACTTGACCGTTTTTTCCTGCAATGAGAACACCGATATCATGGGCACTAAAAAAACGTTTCGTTCTCTCAATTTCTTGGTCCATATAATAATAGGAATTCAACAAATCCAGGCTCGTGTATTCCTCTGTTAAATAATTTTTCACATCATTATTTTGAATGAGCTGATTTGAAGCCATTACTAGTGAATAATGGAACGTATCAATTGAACCTTCCACCTGCTTTAATATTTGTGAATTCGTAATACTAAATGTATTAATAAAAAATCGCTCAGACATGCGAATCGTCGTCCATGTAATAGTAGTCGAAACAATGACCATCAATAACACTGTCATGACAAACAGTTTAATAAATAAGCTTCTATGTTGAAATCGTTTAGGAATCATTGCTTACCCCAACTCTCTTAGTTGATCCTTCTTTTGCTGTCGGCGATAGTAGCTTGGTGAAACCCCCTTTAGTTTTTTAAATACTTTGCAAAAATAACTATGATCTGAATAACCGACAACCCCGCCAATTTCAGAGATAGGTCGCTTTCCTTCTGTTAATTGCTTGCAGGCGTGCTCGATACGTATTCGGTTTACATATTCATTAAATCCTACTTTCATATGGTGAGAAAACTGTGCTGATAAATACGAAGCATTAAAATGGAACGTTTCTGCGACAACATTTAAACTAATAGGCTCATGATAATGAGTAGAGATGTACTCGATCACTTGCTGTATACTATCTTCATTTCCCTTCACACTTACTTGAGTAACGGTATCGTTCATCTCTTCTATAAATCTTTCCATATAATCAATGACTTCATGAGCACTTAACGCTGCACTAACTTTCGACACATACGAGAACTTAACCTTCTCTAGCATCGACCTCTCATAGCCATGGTTGCTTAAAAGAATCGTCACCGTAAAAAAAATATGATTGAAGAAGCTTCTAAACTCATTCACACTTAAATGAGCCGACTGTACTAAACCATAACTGTATTGTCGTAAATATTGAAAAGCAAGATCGTAATGTCCGTTCTTCCATTCATCTGTAAACCAATCTAAATTAAAAGGTTCCTCCTTTTTTGTACAAGGAGCATCCTCAGTGCAAATCAATGACTTCTCTGAAAAATAAAACGGAAGCTGGATCAATGCCTTCCATTCTTCCATATAAATTCTACGTAACTGCTGTAATTGTTCAAAACATGATGTCATTATAAAAGATATTTGAGCTGCCACCTTACATACATTTTTCAAACGTTCATATAGTTCAAGATCATTCAAATTCACTATCGCAATAGCAGTATATTGATCTTCTTTAATCCAAGCGTATCGGACTTGATCTTCATGCTGTTGATAAAAAGGTTCCAATATCCTTTCTGCACATTCAACCTTATTAATGTTACCGCTTTCATTTTGGCTCACTACACCTATTAAACAAAAATAAGGATAAGTGAAAAGCTTACATAATTGCTCAATATCTTCCTTCGAACTATACCCATCTATTACCTTTTCTATTTGAGTAGACTTAGACGAGACAACTTTCTGATAAGTCTCTTCGCATTTTAACACTTTGGGTATATGCTGAACGGCTTTACATAATACGTCATGTAAATCCTTAGCGTTCAATTTCGGTTTAAGAATATAATCAATAGCACCATGATGAAAAGCTGAACGAACATAATCATACTCTCCAAAGCTACTTAAAATAACAACTTGGATATTCGGATAATGTTGCTTCATTTCCTTCGTTAATACTTCTCCATCCATTATCGGCATAACCATATCTGTCAACATAATGTGGGGCTGACATTGAGGAATAAGAGCTAATGCTTCTTGTCCATTTGAAGCTTCACCAACAATCTCAAAGCCGGACTTTTCCCAGTCTAAATAATGCTTAATTCCTTGTCTAATGAGCGGCTCATCATCAACTATTAGAACACGATAAAGATCTTTCATGTACGTCCCCCATTTGATCTATTTATAATACAACTCATTTGTTACTCATTCTACTTAAAGGAGACCGTTTCCTGCTTTCTTACCAAAAGCAAATAGGGAGATGTCTCAGAAGGTAAAGTTATCTTCTGAGACATCTCCATTCGGTTCAATTTATCGCTTAACTTCCTTTACGATGCACAAATCGTGAGATCGTCACACTCACTTCATATAAAATGAGAAGAGGAATAATAACTAACACATCTGATAGAAAATCGGGCGGTGATACAAGAACCGATAAACAAATTAAAATAAAATAGGCATACTTACGACTTTTAACGATTATGGAAAGAATCGATGCATCAATCTGTTGCGATTTAGTTATATGAAGCGTGTGCAAATACTTTTTAAAGGCTTTTCTCTCCTTTTCATTTTAGATGCAACGGCTTTCTACGAATCCTTATACACTGTTATCCTACAACGACAAGCCGCATTGCTTCACTGAACAATGCGGCTTGTCGCGATAGTTTTGTTCGATTCATTTTATTACATCATATTTTACATGTATCGCACCCGTTCCTTCAACGACCTCAGTTGATCTCAACGTCACCCGCTGCTGTCCAATGTGATCAAACAAACGTATTCCCTTACTGAGCAATACCGGAGCAATATGTAGATCTAGTCCATCAAGCAAACCTAATTGAATGCACTGTTGAGCAACACTGGCTGTTCCAACACTCACATCCTTAGAACCCGCTACTTCCTTCGCTTGCTTAACCGCCTGCTCTACTCCGTCTGTAATAAACGTAAATGGTGTACTACCACTAGGTGGGCTATCTGGGACATTGTGAGTTAGGACAAATAGCGGAACATGTCTTAAAGGATGACTTCCTCCCCAACCATTCACAATGTCATAAGTCCTTCTCCCAACAATCATTGCACCGGTTTTTTCAGCTGCCGAATCAAAAATATTTTTGTTGATCGTTGAAAGTTTAAAAAAGTCATTAGTCTGACTCGCTATGTCTCCAGAAAACATCCACCGTTGCAGAATTTCACCTTGATCTCCTAAAGGTTGTTTTTGACTATCATTCGTTCCTGCTATAAAACCATCAAGAGACATTGATATATTTAGAATAACCTTGCTCATTTTTAAAACCTCCTTATCAACAGTTTATATTACAAAATAATAGCGTATTTCTTCTCGATTGCTTTTCTAATGATTACAGCCACAAGTCCCCACCAAGTCTTTACTTAATCCATTAACCTTATTAAACTCCTCTGCTTCTTTAACCGCACAAGTAAAGAGAACCGCATTCTGGCTAACCTTATAAGACGAACGGGAGCGTTTCTGGAATAAGCAAAAACGCTTATTCTACTATAGGTGCAGGTTAGTTGTACGTAACGTTTCTACCCCAAAAGGAGAATGGTCATATAACTCTAGTAAAAGTTAGACAGTTTCTATTTGAAATTGAAGGATTACATTGAAGAATCAAATGATCGGGTAACGCCTTGAAGGGTTCTAAGTAGAGTAGCACTAAAATTAGTAAGAAAGATAGTGTTATAAGCTCGGCAAAAAGGCGTGAGAATTTACCGAAACAGTAATTGGGGCTGACAAAAGCCTACCTGCTGGGTGATGTACATCATAATAATAGACCAATACTTTACAATCCTCCGTCTTGATTCAAGCATAAATGCCAACACCAGTACCAATCATGGTGGTAAATGCTATGTGGTACAGTTCAATACTGTAATCATACTCGCGTCCTCCAATCAATATTTTGGACTCTAGAAGATACTCTCTGTATACTAACAATAAACCATTTACAAAAGGAGGATGTAACATGATGATTGAAATGTGGACAGATTTCGCTTGTCCCTTTTGCTATATTGGTAAACGACGCCTCGAAGAAGCTTTGAAACAAATCGAAGAGCCAATTGAAGTTGTTTATCGTAGCTTTGAATTAGACCCTGACGCTGACGTTCAATCAAAAGAAACGATATATGAAAAGCTCGCAAAAAAGTACGGAATGAGTATAGCAGAAGCAAGAGCTAATACTGAAAATGTGGAGAAAATGGCTGCTCAGGTGGGGTTAAATTTCAACTTTGACCAAATGGTTGTCACAAATACGTTCGATGCGCACCGTCTCGCGCTATACGCTCACAAAAAGGGGCTAATGCAAGAGATGACCGATCGAATATTGCATGCTCACTTTTCTGAAGGCAAGCATATTGGCGATCGTTCGACCCTAATTCAGCTTGCTACAGAGGTTGGACTCGAACAGGAAGCCGTTTCTGCGTTACTTGAAAGCAAAGAAATGACTGAGCTTGTTCGCAAAGATGAGCAGCAAGCAAGCGAATACGGTATTCGCAGCGTGCCTTATTTCCTGATCAATCAAAAATATGCGATTACAGGGGCACAACCAACAGACGTCTTCGTTCAATCCATTAAACAAATCCTTGAACAAGATCAACTATTAACACAAAAGCAAGCAGATGGAGAAGGTACATGCGACAATGATGGGTGTAGTGTGTAAGGTGATGCCCTAAAAGGTATATTTTTTTACCTTGGGCATCCCTCTTAAAAGACTTACTTCGTACAAAGACACATATTTCGATTAATCGAGAAAAAATATTGATTCAACTGAGAAAGTTCATCCAGCTCAGCCAACCAAGCCTCTATTAATAACCCGCAATGGCTCCTTGACCCACTCTAACATTTCTGCACATATCACTTTGTCAAATCGATTATCTTCAAATGAAAGAGCAGTAGCATCTCCTTGAACAAAGGTAATCTTCTTCTCATCCTGCTCCCACCTTTTCTCGGCTCGGTTAATTCGTTTCTCATCATAATCGAGACCGATGATACTATGAATCTTTGGATGCTGATCCACGATTAATTTTTCAGTATCTCCTATATGACAACCGACATCCAATCATTGATCATTGTCTTGAATAGCCAGCTTGGCAATATAATACTCCCATTGCTTGATTACATCCGGCATCGGGGGATCTAGAAAGAAACATTTCTTGAGCCATACTATGTCCTTTCTAGCTATTAGTTAGCTGCTTGTGATAGTGAAGCGCTGTGACTAGACTACTGTCCTGATGTTCATATAAATCTGCTCTCGTCAGCTGCACCTTAATATCAGGTTCAATCCCTATACCCTCGAATCGATCCCCATTGGGCATCCGTGCTCTCATAGCACCAACACATAGAAAATAGCGCTCTGTTTCATAATGATACGGTTGTCCTGTTGAACCCGCAGTCGTCTCACCGACGATCAATGCTCGACGATTATCCTTGAATGGAACGATCAAGTCTTCCGCAGCAGAAGCTGTTTCACGATCAACTATAAAAGTTACATCTCCATCATAAGCACCACGAGCTGGTTCATAGTAGCACGTTAAATCAACATCATCTGGAATAGGCAAAGTCGTCTCGATCGACCACCATCTCCATTTTTGATTCATTAATTTGGCAACTAGCCTAGATGGTGTACTTCCGCCTTGATTACCGCGAAGGTCAATCATAATCGTTTTTGCGTTACTAAATCGGTTTAGATCGTCTAGCACTTGTGCTTCATAGCTTTGCTTTGCAAATGAAGGAATTTTCAAATAAGCAATTTCACCTTTTATTAACCATTGCGATATCGGTTCACATTGCTTTCTATAGCCTTCTTTTGAATCCACTTTTACACGTTTCACTTGTCCGAATTGATCCACTAATTCAATCAAATATTCGTCACTTGGATATAGTAACGTCCAAAGTATTTGCGCACGAGCGACTTGTGATGAGGAATTCAATTCTGGAAAATAGCATTTAAGCGTCTTAATCCAACTATTAATTGGCTTTTCATTTATCTTCATCACTTTATCTCCTGGATGAATCTCTCTCACCACACTATCAACAACAATCCAATCATCATCAAGTAGCTTCATTGAAATTCCTAATGGTATCGCTTCTTCAAGCTTCTCCCAACAAATAGCAGGGGCTAATGAACGATCAAAATAAACGGTATGTTTATTATTAAATAACGCTAAGAACTCTAGCATAAGCTTCATAAACTCAGAGCTACCTTCCATATGTACAGCCTTCGATAAATACTGCTGATACGTATCATCTAATTGATTTTCGGCGATCCGCGCATCCTCCCAGTGAGCAAAATATTTAGAGATGATTGCATAGGCTTTTGATATAAGAAATAGCCGTTCCTCTAAAGAAATCATTACATTCACCACACCCCTTTCGACTAATTTACATATTCTTCATATGAGATGAAATCCCTTTTTTTGAGTGAGTTTTATAACAATTACAAGAATAAAATAAGCCATACCTAAGCGATATGACTATTATTTATGTGCACTAGCAGTTTCCATTGACCAAATTCAATCATATGATAAATGTATTCTCGATCTATACTTTTCCCTCATGGTCACCTTTTGAAAACGTATTAAGTACCCTTCAAAAACTGCATAAAACGATTCACTTCATATGTATCGACTCTTGTTAAAATGTATGTTGCAGACGTAGGGGTTGAGACTTTTTCAGGTTGTATTTCTAGCAATTGATTACTCGTTATCTCATCTTGGACCATGGAATAAGGTAAATAGGAAACACCTAGTCCATTCTCAATCAATTTCTTCGTCCCTTCGATTTGATTCACCTCCATCGTTCGTATCATTGGATAATGTCTCTTAATTTCATTTAATAAAGAATCCCAATAGTCTGGATGATTATGTGTGATAAGTCTATACGACGTTAATGCTTCGCTTTCCGCCATTGCACCTGTATGTCTAGTCGATCCAACTAAAATGACTCTCTCCTCTTCAAATGCTTCAACCTCAACATTTGCTTGCAAAGGCTTTACTTTTGATAACCCTATATCAGCCCTTCCTGAACTGATAGCATCGCCAATTTCATATGATTTAATAACATCTATAGATACTTCCATATCAGAATTTTCATCCATAAAAACTCGTAACAACGAGGGTAAGAAGGATGAAGCAATTTGAGGGGCAGCCGCAATCGCTAATTTACGATGATAGCCTTGCTTCCATGATTCAAAATGCTCCATCCCTCGTTCATACGTTTCTATAAATTCCATTGCATAAGGTAGAAATTTATACCCTGCTTGCGTCAAATTCACGTTTTTCCCTATTCGATTGAACAACTGGCTATTCAGATGCTCTTCAAGGCGTTTAATATGCTTTGTTACCGCAGGTTGAGTGAGAAATAGCTCCTCTGACGCTCTTCTGAAATTTTCAAACTTTGCACATATGATAAATGTTTTGAACCACTTAATATCCAATCCGATCACCTTCACCTCTAATAACGATCTGTTATTAAAATTGATTTTTTTTGTTAATTTCAATTATATACCTTGTACCATATAATTCAATAAAACAGTAAAAGAGAGGAGAGCAAACATGAAGAATCAAATTAAGGATCAGTGGAATGCTGGATTATATGACGGAAACCATTCATTTGTATCTGAATTTGGAAATGAGTTAATTAAATTTTTAGCACATGAGGAAGGGGAACGAATACTTGATATCGGATGCGGGACAGGGGATTTAGCAAATACGCTATATGAGAATGGTGTAAACGTCATCGGTGTTGATCAATCAGCAAATATGATTAATCAAGCTTTGAACAAATACCCACATATCCCTTTCGTTGTGAAAGACGTGTTGAGTTTGTCTGACAAAAATGAATTCGATGCTGTTTTTTCAAACGCAACACTTCACTGGGTGAAAGAACCCAAACAAGCACTCATTTGCATCTATAATAGCTTAAAGCCTGGGGGGAGGTTTGTAGCTGAGTTTGGTGGTAAAGGAAATGTTCAAACGATTACAAATGAAATAATCCACCAATTAAAGCTCTCTGGTGTCACCTATCACTCTGAACAGTTCCCTTGGCACTTCCCAAGTATAGGTGAATACACTACTTTAATGGAAGAAGTAGGATTTTATGTCAGTGTTGCTTTGCATTTTCATAGACCGACTCCCTTAGAAGGAAATGATGGGTTAAGAAATTGGCTCGATATGTTCGCAGTAGAAATGTTTAAACATGCTACTACCGAAACAAAAGAACGGATTTATGCGAGCATAGAAAAGAATCTCAGGAACACGTTATTTACGAACAACCGTTGGATCGCAGACTATAAACGAATTCGAGTTGTTGGGATTAAAGACTAGTATAAGGTAAGGTAGGGGTAGAGGCTTCTTCTAGCTTTCCCCCTAACAACCACATATCCACTCATCTTCTAATTCACTAACCTATGACGATAAATTAGAAGATTAATGACATTTAAAATGATTGTAACGATTAGAAGAACAGCTGCGACAAATGCAAGTGTGTCCATAAGAGCAGACCAATCCTCAATTGTTACAAGATGATTGATACTAAAAATCTGAAAGCATAGTGAAATGGCACAAGCACTGATGCTCGTTACAATAAGTGTCAACACACTATGATCATCGAGATTGTTCATACGTATGAAAGTGACAATAGGAAGTATCCAAGCAATTAGCCCGAGCACAAGGCTACCGATATTAAGTAATTCAACTACGTCTATTCCCCCTTTGTTAATTGAATACAGGTTTCCAATTCAAGCCACCCGATTATTGCCGATTTTCATGTTTAACAATAAATGCATTTACTTCATCAACCGATTGATCTGATAAAGTAAAAATAGTATGTGTATGATTAGCATTCATAATTATCCCAGAATCTTCTGTAATCCATAGAAAATAGGTAATTCATCAATACAAAATTGATACTGATGTTGGGACACATTGACTATGCCTGGTTCTTGCTTTGCGTAGCGTACAGCGCTTTTAAGTATATCTAAATCTTCTTCACTCTTTTGTATGTGAGAACATCCAACTAATGCAAGGCTTATTACGATACATAACAAAGTGCATTTTTCCATAGTACAATCACTCCCATCAATTAGACGTTCTAGCTCAACAAAGGGTTTCAATATTTTTCCTTGTTCGCCATTATGCCGATGATCGATCCTCCTTTTCAACTAACCCTTTACTCATCCATTTCCGACTGCGCCAGCGAAAGAACATTAAGACCGAACGTAGCCATTCATCTAATAGCATCGCAATCCATATTCCAATTAATCCATAGCCTAAATGAATACCTAATATATACGATAGCAATACGCTCACTCCCCACATTGAAGCAATCCCTATTAATACAGGGAATCGTGCATCACCTGAAGCCCGTAGTGCACTAATGATCACTAAGTTTGAAGTTCGCCCAGGCTCTAATAACACCCCAATAAATAACAAAATAGAGCCAAGTGCAATAATTTCAGCATCATCTGTAAAAAATCCAAACAAAATCTCTCCAGAAAAAGCGACAGTAATGCCCACTATAACAGCAATGGTCAAAGCGACTCGTAAGCCACGAAACATTTGACGATATGCCTCTTCTTTCAATCCAGCTCCAACAAGTTGACCGATGTAAATTTGCATTCCTTTTGAAATCGACATCGAAAAAACAACCATGAGCATAAGCAAATTTTGCGTGTATACTTTCGTCGCCAAAGCTGTTGCACCAATCAAAGTAATAAAAATCGTAATAACGATTTGACTCATATTAAAGGACAAATGCTCACCAGCTGCCGGTACACCAATTGCCATAATTTTTTTGACATACTCGACCTTAACCTTTAACCAATCAGCCCAACTAATTCGCACCTCTACACGACGATAGAGAAGAACGAAAAGTGTGACCAATGCTAACGCCTGACAAACAACAGTCGCAATCGCAACCCCCATCACCCCTAATTGAGGTACACCTAATGCTCCGAATATAAATAAATAATTCCCGACGATATTTAAAGCGTTCATCGCTAGGACAACATACATGACATCCTTCGTAAACCCCATTGCTTGTAACACAGCAGAAATCGTTAAAACAAGAGCATGTGTAAATAGTGCAGAGCCAACAATCAACATATAGATATCAGCATACTCAAATAGCTCAGGCTCTAAGTTGAATAGTGTAAGAAACTGCTGACGAAACAGTACGACCATCACACTAATAAATAACCCAAATAACAAATTAATGATAATTGCATTAGCAATCGTTAAGCTAACATCCTTTTTCTTTCTCGCGCCAACAAACTGAGCTACAACAACGCCGGAGCCCATTGCAGTAAAATTAAATAAGACAAAAGTAAACATCATGACTTGGTTTACAACACCAATTGCAGCAACAGCCTCATCAGAAATAAAGCTCAGCATAAATATATCCGAAAACTTCATCATCGCTTGTAAAAATACTTCAATAAAAATCGGCCATGTAATCGCAAATAACGTCACATGCTTCATATGATTCGTAGATTGTTTCATAGACACAGTATATACACCTTCGCTCTTCATCCTCTTATTTAAACGCTTTCAAAAAAAAAGAAGATCGTTTCTATTTAATAGCAGACATTTTACCATATCCATTACGTCATTGAAGCTAGAAAAACTATATGATTTATTTTAAAAAACGCGATTACGATTTTCTTTATCGAAGTCTGTCGTAATGAAATTTGCTACTTCCCTTGACCCACCTCTGTTTCTTCACAGAGTGCCGGTATTGATTGCCGTGCCCCCTAAACAAAAACAGAGTGCATAGCTGAAAATAGCATCAGCCATACACTCCCTATTCTAATCTAAAGCCAGTTCATATATCTTATGTACATCATTCGCTTCTAGCTTGACGAAATTCCCTAACGGGCAACGATCAGTCGCCTTTTTGGCCATCTCATCAAAGTGTGTACGGTCGATATCAGCCTCATTTAA
This sequence comes from Halalkalibacter sp. APA_J-10(15), assembly GCF_023017105.1. Classification (GTDB taxonomy): domain Bacteria; phylum Bacillota; class Bacilli; order Bacillales; family Bacillaceae_D; genus Halalkalibacter. The sequence goes on from NZ_JALKEV010000002.1 coordinate 150,624, forward strand.
CCGAATTGGCATACCAATTGAGTGGAAGAATTCCTCGGTCTTTTTTATACCAGCTAATGCCGTTTTTTCTAAATCATTAAGATCGATTTCAACATCCCACACTCGATTTGCATATTGAGCAAAACGGTTCACGTTATGCTTATAGACATATTTCATCCAAGCAGGGAAAATAATCGCTAACCCTGCACCGTGTGCAATATCATAAATTCCACTAATCTCATGCTCAATTTCATGACTTGCCCAATCACCGATTCTACCTGTTCCTAATAAATCATTATGAGCAATCGTTCCGGCCCACATAATTTCTGCACGTGCATCGTAGTTGACCGGTTCATCAATAACCGTACGAGCATTTACAATGATCGACCGTAATGTACCTTCACATAGACGATCCGTTAAATCAACGTGCTGTTCATTTGTGAAATAACGCTCTAATATATGAGCCATCATATCTGTAAGACCACATGCCGTTTGATAGGCAGGTAATGTGTAGGTAAGCTCCGGATTTAATATCGCGAATTCTGGTCTCATATTTTGGTGACCTGTCGAGCGTTTGTACATGCCATCTTCATTTGTGATAACGGTCCCATTACTTGTTTCACTTCCGGCAGCAGGAATCGTTAACACTACGCCAATCGGCAAACATCGATCCACTTCAGCTTTTCCAATAAAGTAATCCCACACATCGCCATCATAATATGCCCCTGCTGCAATCGCTTTTGCAGAATCAATCACACTTCCACCACCAACTGCAAGAATGAACTCGATGCTTTCCTTCTTACAAATCGAAACGCCTTCACGTACTAAATCAACACGCGGATTCGGCTTCACTCCACCTAACTCGAAAACCTCAATCCCCTCGGCCTTTAATGAAGAAATTACACGGTCATATAACCCACTCTTCTTTATACTTCCGCCTCCATAATGAAGAAGAACCTTCTTTCCAAAAGCAGCAGTCTGTTTGCCAACAACCTGCTCCTGATCTTTTCCAAAAATAATCGCTGTTCCATTTTGAAATTCAAAATTCTGCATTGATGTCATCTCCCTTCGAACCTATCATACGCCGATCCTAATAAAAAATGCAAACGGCTACACCTGGCATATGGAGAAACGAGTGAACACTCTAATAGTTTATGTTCATTTTCATTGAATCAGAAGATGACTCATCATCTATTTGCACATTCCTTGTTTTCCAATCCAAACTTTTTTTAAAGTTAGTTTAGCATCAGTAGCAGTAAGCCCGTCATCCATTTCAACATACCAGCTCTTAGGAGCCCGCGCACAGCCAAGAATTTTCTAAAACAAAAGAGACCGCGAATAGAATCACAAAGATTTCATTCTCGATCTCTTATACGTAAAATGATCTCAACAGTAGTCTTGCTTATTTCTTTCGATACAAAAGCATCGTCAATGGTGCAAAAATAACAATGAGTACTAAGCTAAATAAAAGCACGACACCTATTTCCCCTGCTGTTACCGTTCCTTGCATCAGACCACGAATCGCTGTGACAAGAAGAGTGATCGGGTTGACATCAACAAACGCTCGTAGCCACCCTGGCATCGTTGCCGGATCAACAAACACATTACTCGCAAATGTCAATGGGAACAGGACAACCATACTAACACCCATTACCGCATTTGGTGTCCGCATCACTAGACCAAGTGCGGTAAAGATCCACGATAGGCTAAAGGCGAAAATAAGAAGCAACAACACTCCTAATAAAACGCCAAGTGTACCACCATCTGGTCGGAAGCCTAAAATAAGTCCTAATACGATGACAATCGCTGATGCAATCGAGTAACGCACCGTATCAGCTAAAAGAGCACCGACTAGTGGTGATGGCCCCCAGATCGGCAAGGATCGAAACCGATCGAAAATTCCTTTTGAAATATCTGTATTCAATGCTGTCCCCGTATAAATCGATGTAAACACAACGGTTTGAACGAGAATACCAGGTAATAAAAATTGCAAATACTCACTCGTAGAACCAGCGATCGCTCCGCCAAATAAATATGTAAACATTAACGTGAACATTATCGGAAACATTGTTACATCAAACAACTGTTCAGGTACGTATTTAATTTTCAAAATCGCACGCCACGTAAAAACAAAGGTCGAAGTCCAGCCACGTGCACGTTTCGGCCGTTCTCCATTGGCTATGGCTGTTTTTAACGTTTCATTTATATTTGAATTCATCGCTCTACACCTCCTCCTCTTGCTCTTCATCTTCAGCTGGTCGACCTGTCAAAGTAAGAAACACTTCATCCAAACTCGGTTGACCTAATGAAAAATCTGTGACTCCAATCCCAGCTTTGGCTAGCTCTGCCAAAGCATGTGCTGCCTTTTCACTATCCTTAATTCTCGCAGAAAGCGCTGCTGGATCTGATACTACTTGTATCTCAGCCTGCAAATGCTCGTGCAACAATTTCTCAGCTTCGGGACGTTGTTCCGGGTTTAATAATCTAACATGTAGCATCCCTGAGCCAATCGAGGCTTTCAGCTCTCCACTCGTCCCCTCAGCTATGACCTTACCACGGTCAATGACGGCAATACGATCGGCTAACTGATCAGCTTCATCTAAATATTGCGTCGTCAATAACACTGTCGTTCCTGTACTGACTAATACTCTTACAATATCCCACACTTGATTTCGACTCCGTGGATCTAATCCAGTTGTTGGCTCATCAAGAAACAAAAGATCCGGTGTTACAACGATACTTGCTGCAATATCAATTCTTCTTCTCATTCCACCTGAATATTTTTTCACTTGTCGCTTGCCTGCTTCTTCAAGGCCAAATGCACGTAACAATTCAATTGCGCGAGCTTTCGCCTTTTGTCTTGAATAACCCATCAACCTAGCAATCATTCTTAAATTATCATAGCCAGTTAAATCCTCATCAATCGAAGCAAATTGTCCCGTTAAACTTACACGACTCCGTACTTTCTTCGCGTCTGACTTTAAATCATGTCCGAGTATTTTTGCTGAACCCCCATCTGATTTCAATAATGTTGCTAGCATGCGAATGGTCGTTGTTTTCCCGGCACCGTTCGGCCCTAAAATACTATATACAGTACCAGCCTTCACCTTTAAATCGACACCATCAACAGCTCGATTCTTCCCAAACACCTTCACTAATCCATTAGCTTCAATCGCATAGTTGGAACGATCCAATGACATCCCTTCCTCTCTTCTTTCAATGTATTTAACACTCTATTCAATAATGACAGATACAGTATCTCCATTCGATGATTTCACATCGACAATTTGACCCTCTAACTCATTATCTATTGCTTCAATAATAAGACCAATGTCAAGGTCTTTCACATATTGCTCAGATTGAGGAATTTTCGATGCAATACTATGTCCTGCTACTAGAACAACTTTTACAAGCTTGATCGGTAAATTAACTGAAACATTTTCATTGTCTTCTGAATGTATGCGGATTTTCAATGTTTTCTTTAAATACTCTGATTGTTTCGTTGCCGTTTCTGTTTCCTCCTGCTTCAACAACTCAATTAATTCCGTGCCTTCTTTGGCATCAATCTTCCCCTCTTGAACCATGTTCAGCACCTTCGCAATCTCGTCCTTCATCAATCCCACTCTCCTATTCCTCTTTCAATAATTTAATGGCATCCTCTGATGAAATTTCACCATCTTCTAGCATTTGAATCACCTTACTCTTATCAGCTGAGACCGTTTTCTTTTCTTGTTCATAGCCTAGTGCTGATATGATCTCTGTTAACTTACCACGAACAGTAGGGTAAGAAATGCCTAACTCTTTTTCAACCTCTTTAATATTCCCTCGACAAGTAATGAAAACTTCTGCAAAGTGAAGCTGCTCTTTGGACAATGCTGCAAATTTTGAAAGTTCGAATTGATTCTCAATCGTTGTATGACAATGCGTACAATGAAGCTTCGTTACTTTCATCGTATGACTGCATACAGGACAAGATGTGATGATTGGATATGCCATTTCGATCAGCTCCTTCTTCAATTGTTAGTTTAATCCAATAAAAATAAAAAGTAAATAATTATTTTTATTATTTACATAAAAAATATTAATTTATTTAATTGTTAAGTTAATATTTTAAATTAAATGGTGCTGGACAGACTAAAAAAGCATCCAAATGTTATCATGAATGCCTTTTTAAAAAATGGCGTATCTTTCTAAATTAGCCCACTCTCTCAAAACATAAAATTGATAATTTGAACATTAGATTCTTTCCTCTCAGTCCAGTGTCCTTTAAATCATAGACGAAACCGTTGCCTTTTTTGAAAATCCTGATATGAGCTATTTCTAATCAAATCAAAGATGCTAAAAAAAGTTAATTTGGAGGCCACTGAAAAAGTTTGGTTTTAACTTTTTCAGTGGCTTTGAAGTAATGTGCGTAGCCGTTGCCCGATTTTGAAAGCCTTGCAATGAGTGGGTTTCTCATAGCAAGGCGCGCAACGAGCGGAGCCATTACTCTTCCTTGAGTTACTAGAAAGGACTTTTTCAGTGACCTCGTTAATTTGTACTTTTCCAGTGGCCTCCTCATCTCATAATAGCAGCTATATTTACATACACTTCTTCTAAATTGCTCAATAGTAGTCACCATAATTATTTTACCTATGCAGATGTATTCTCATTTTCCTCATCAAACACATACTTCGCTTGTCCTGCACCCACACCAACAATGAGCATAATGACATTTATTGCCAAAAGAACCAACAATGACACATTCCATGATGCTAGCCAATCATAGAGAAAACCAAGCATTAATGGTCCACTTGCCGCTAACAAATAGCCAATCGATTGCGCCATTCCAGAAAGATTAGCAGCCTGATCAGACGTGCGTGTCCGTAAACTAATAAAAGATAATGCCATACTAATGCTAGCTCCAAAAGCAACACCCATCATGAGAACACTCAAACCAATTAACCAAACAGTCTGAACATCAATTAATAATATACCGATTCCAATAAAAGAGCAGAGACTAATCACGAATACAATTCCTTTTTGATCTCGTAAACGATCAGCCAGAACAGGAGCTAGCAATGTAGCTGGCAAACCAATCAACTGCATCCCTGCCACAAACCACCCTGCTGAAACAGACTCTATTCCTCGACTTGTTAAAATTTCAGGTAACCACGAAATCATACAATAAAATAATAACGACTGTAAGCCCATAAATAGCGTGACTTGCCACGCCAATTTCGATTTCCATAGACTTGATTTGACTGATTTGTCCATTAATAGTTGACTGGAACGGGAGGCGTTTCTTAGCTGCGGCAGCCAAGCAATCAGCCCGATTAAGACAAAAAGACCCCAAAACCGTAGTCCATTCTGCCATCCTAATTCTAGCTGCTGTGACATCGGCACACTCAAACCTGAACCAAGACTTGCTGCCATTCCCATTGACATCGTATAAAGTCCCGTCATCAAGCCTACTTTAGCTGGGAAGCTTTTTTTCACTATACCTGGTAGTAATACATTTACTACCGCAACACCCGCTCCTACTAAAACCGTACCTATAAATAAAAAAGAGACCGAATCAAATGGCCTAATGACGATACCAATACCAAGTATCCATAACCCTAACCAAACAGCACCATTATTGCCGAGTCTCCGTCCGATTTTCGGAGCAAATGGTGACAAGAAAGCAAACGCCAGTAATGGAACGGTTGTTAACATGCCTGCGACCCCATTTGAAATCCCCGTATCATTCCGTATATCTTGAATGACTGGTCCAACTGACGTAATGGCGTGGCGTAAATTTAATGCAACAAATACTAAACCTATGATAAAAATCCATTTATTCCATTTTTTCTTTTTCATATTGTTCATTCCTCACTCTCCTTTTCTACACTAACGTTTCTATCCTTTAACAGCAAGAGGAGAAGAGGATAATCTGTGGACTTACTTTACAAACATACGCTAACTACATTGCCCTTAACACAGCCAAACTTTAATATTTTTTTCAAGGAAATTAAAAAAGCAAAGGAAACTGATTCATCCCTTTGCTTATCAACATTCTATGAGTCTTTTAAATACTTTTTTGAATGGCCGACATCAGCCTACTTTCAATTTCATCCGAGACTGCATTTAATTCCTCATTTTTTAAGCTTCTAAGTAGTACAGATGGCTTTGGCATCCCGACTTTTATTCGATCTCCATCTCGATAAACTGTAATCTTACATGGTAGAAAATAACCTGATAACTTATTAATTTCAAGCATCCTTTTCACTTCAATTGAATTACACACTTCAAAAACGGTATACGACTCATTATATTGAAGCCCTTTTTCATTAAGCTTCGCCTGCAAATCAAACTCATATAAAACGCCAAATTTCTCTTCCATTAATGCCTTTTGTAATTGCTCCACCGTTTCTTGAAAGCTATTAGAAGATTCAACCGTATAATCAAACATGATAAAAACAGCTCCTTATCAACATATTCATCTACTTTGTTAAAGACCTTTACCCTGTTTGAAAAGGCTTTATTCAATTATCTAAAAAGTCAGGTAATTTCTCATATTTTTTTACATTTTCCTATTCTAATTTTTTCAAAGGATACTATTCTTAAAACTGGTGATATGTAATTTGAAAGGAGTGACTAAGTTGATCGTCAAAAATTGGACTGAACGATTACTACTAAGAATCCTTCGTAATATGACATTAACTTTCATTCTTGAGCACCGATCTCATCCGAAAACAATTCACCATACTTTGTTATTCAAAATCTCTTAATATTACCTATAAAAAAGTGTTCTATAGAAACAAGTCTATAAAACACTTAATAAAGAATATATTCTTTCAGCCTGTCGACAAAGTCTCGTAAAAGCGAGACATGTAGACAGGTTTTTTTGATTAGTAGTCAGGGTGCGGCTCTTCGTCCTCGCTACCGGGATGGGGGGCACGCTTTCCGCAGGCGGGAGTTGAACTAACCGGCTGCGCCGGTGGATTTCAACCTACCCTTTCTTCCTGCAGGAGTCGGCCCTCCCATCCCGTCCGCTTTTTCTAGTGAAAAAAAGGAAATTCGCCTCCTCAAATGTCACCAACAATAGAACCGCCTTTGAGAATCATTTTTCAAAGGCGGTTTGTCTATGGTCTGAAAGAATATATTCTTTATAGTAAAAGGTCCTCATCCGAAACGACGACACCATCTTGATCAACATATACATATTGCCCAGGCTTCCAATCAACACTCGCAAAGTGAAAAGCAATGTTTGTTTCCCCTGAACCTTCGCATGAACTTAGTACGGGTATCGTTCCTATCGCCATTATTCCAATATCCATCTGATCGATCATCGCAGAATCACGTATACATCCATAAATGATCAATCCAGATACTTTCTTTTCAATACTAATTCGAACAAGCTCTGCTCCAATTAGCGCGGATCGTCTTGATCCAGAGCCATGTATGACGATCACACTCCCCTCTTCAGCTGATTCAACGACCTTTTTTACTAATCCATAATCTTCATATACTTTCACCGTTACAACTCGTCCTGAAAAGGCTTTCTTATTACCGTAATATTGAAGAAGCGAACTTTCAGCAACAACGATTTGTCCATTATTTTGATCACATAATTGAGAAGTATGAAAACTCAAAAGAGTCCCTCCTAAAAGAATAATATATTACATATACAGTTATATTAGCTCCATTCTATCATATTTTCAATTATGAAAAAGTTAATTTATGAGTACACACAAAAATTTAAGCAATTAATCAAATAGCCTTGTTAAAATATTAACAACCATGTATCATTATTTACATTAACATTAATTATATGACGTACGGAGGAAATAGATGCAGTTAGATATCTCTCAACAATCACTTCCTGTCTATGAGGCACTAGCCAGTAAAGTTCGCCTCGCCCTAATTCAACACCTTACCAATAGATCGATGAATATTCGAGAATTGGCCGAAGCCTCAAATTTAAGTAGTGCCATCATGACAATGCACATAAAAAAATTAGAAAAGGCGGGAATCATTCGTACAGAAATGATTCCTGGAAAAGGCGGGGTGCAAAAGCGATGTATATTAAATACTGAAAAAATCGAAATCCTTTTTCCAAACCATCAACAATTAAAAAAAGACTTCTATCATACCGAAGTTTCGGTCGGCCACTATACTGATTTCTTTGTCAAGCCGACATGCGGTTTAGCGACAACAGAAAAGTATGTAGGTGAATTTGACGAACCTCGTTATTTTCTTGATCCACAACGAGTTAATGCGAAAATTCTTTGGTTTAGTCAAGGATTTGTCGAATACAAAATTCCGAACTTCCTTCTTTCTACTCAGGAGCCCGAGGAGCTAGAAATTTCATTTGAACTATCGTCAGAAGCACCATTTACAAATGATCATTGGCCTTCTGATATTACGTTTGAATTAAATGATGTCCAAATTGGAACGTGGACAAGTCCAGGTGATTATGGAGATCGCCCAGGGAAATATACACCAGACTGGTGGCCGCGAATTATTAACCAGTATGGCATCTTAAAAATATTGCGTATCTCCAAAGATGGTACATATATAGATGGTCAACAAATCTCTTCATCAACCATTTATGATGTCAATGTTCTTAATAAGCAATGGTCTTTTCGGATATCCGTTAAAGAAGACGCTGCTCATGTCGGCGGGCTCACCCTCTTTGGATCAGGCTTTGGCAATTACAATCAAGATCTCGTTTTTAGACTCTATTATAATCATAAGGATAAGGCTAACAGGTAAACAACTTACTTTTAGCCTTTTTTATCACTAACTCATACTTCACGAAATAGATCTGTCATGAACTCTTGCATTAGTGGGCTAATAGGACGATCATTCCGATAAATTAACGAGATAGAGCGGTTATGTCCAAGCTCTGGTAACGAATGAACCGTAAGCACATTTTGTTGCGCTTCTTCCTGTACTGCTCGTTTTGATAGAATCGCTCCCCCTTCTCCAAGACTGACCATTTTCTTAATCGCTTCAATACTCGTTAGCTCCATACGGATATTTAAAGAGAGCTTCTCTTTCTCAGCCCATTCGTTAATCATCTCTCTCGTTGAGCCAGAACTGTGAATATATATAGGTACCTTTTCTATATCGTGGCGAGTTATCTTATCAAAAATGGCATATTCATGTGAATGAGATATGACAAATACGAGATGATCTGACACAATCTCTTTCTCCACCAACAAGGAATCCTTCATTGGCTGAGTCGATATAACACCGAAATCGACTTCTTTTTCCTTTACCATTTTCTTAATAGTCGGTGCCGAATGGACATGTAACGTAATTTGAACATTTGGTTTCTTTGAAAAAAATTGACTGCATATAGGGGGTAGAACGTAGCTTGCAGGGATTGTGCTCGCCCCTATATGTAACTCTCCTCTATTAAACGATTGATAATCCTTCATTACACGCTCCGTCTCAGACACGAGACGCAAAATCTTTTCAGCATATTGATGAAGCATCGCCCCTGCTGATGTTAATACGATCTCCTCACCCTTTTGCTCATACAACGTTATCCCAACAGAATCACGTAATTTTTTTAAATGAAACGAAACCGTCGGTTGCTTTAAGTTCAAATCACGAGCAACCTTGGACACACTTTTACATTGGCAAAACCTATAATACATATCAAGCTGCTGTACGTTCATTTGTAAATCTCTCCGTCCATCCATAGATTATTTCTATAGTAACATCCGTAACCTATTGATTTTATTAATTAGATGTTAAGAAAGCGTTAATACTCTATTAACATTTCTTCGTTATCGTAATAGATAAGCAAGACATTTAGACGGAGAGGAGAGCTTTGATTGAAGATTGAGTTAACAGCTATTGAAAAATCTTTCGGTTCCTTACAAGCACTAAAAGCGCTTCATTTAACAATTCCATCTAGTTCATTTGTTAGTTTACTAGGCCCATCAGGCTGTGGAAAAACGACACTACTTCGCATCATTGCTGGTCTAGAGGAGGCAGATAGTGGAACGATTATGATGAACGATACAACTATCTATTCAAGCGAAAAACACATTCAAGTCCCTCCGCAAAAAAGAGGGATCGGCATGGTATTTCAAGATTTTGCTCTTTGGCCACATATGACGGTCTATGAGAATGTTGCTTACAGTCTTAAAGCAACCGGAAAGAGAAAAGCCTTACGTGACAAAGTAAAAACCGCCTTAAAAAATGTGCAGCTTGAGTCTTATAGTAAGCGATATCCACATCAACTATCAGGTGGCCAACAACAGCGAGTTGCTATCGCTAGAGCGATTGCCAATGACCCCGCAGTCATCTTAATGGATGAACCATTAAGCGCACTAGATGCTACATTACGCGATGATATGAGAATCTTATTACAATCACTCGTAAAACAGCTTAAAATGACTGCCATTTACGTCACTCATGATCAAAATGAAGCAATGGCAATGTCTGATCATGTTGTCGTCATGAACTCTGGAGAAATTTTGCAGCAAGGAGCACCGGAAGACATTTATCATTACCCATGCTCAAAAGAAGTCGCTTCTTTTATCGGAAAAGGCACCATTTGGGATGGCTTGATGATTCATAAGGGAGAGCAACCTTACGTGAAAATCGACACCGATTTCCTTATTCAACTCGCTAAGCAAGAAAAATACAAATCACTCGGCGGAGAATGTACGATGGTTATTCGACCTGAACATGTACGCCTTTCGCAAGTTTCATTTCATCATGCACAAATTGGTGAAGTTGAAACCGTTAGTTTTTTAGGAGAAAGATATGAAGTCACTTTACAAATCGGAAAGAACAAGCGACGATTATTTGCTTATTCATCCGAACGATTAACGCCAGGACAAGCCATCTATTTTACGATCATGTCTGATTCGATTCATTTTATTAACCAAATAGGGGGATTATCTCATGAAACAGCTTAAGTCATCTTTTTTTCTACTATTACTACTAGTCACGCTTGCAGCATGTACCCAGTCGGAACAAGAAGTACAAGAAAATGAAAATAAACAGCCTACTAACAATGAGCCCACAGAAGAAATGCAAAATGAGGAAACTGGCTCATTAACCCTTTACACATCTGGCCCCGGAGGAATGGCTGAGCAATTAGCTGAAGCCTTCACAGAAGAGACAGGCATTACAGTCGATATGTTTCAAGGGACAACAGGTGATGTACTTGGTCGTCTCGAAGCAGAGGAAAGCAATCCTCTTGCTGATGTCGTAGTTCTTGCCTCCTTGCCTCCAGCTATCGATTACAAAAATAGAGAACTCACACTCGCTTATGAATCACCATACGCCTCATCACTTCACGATGATTGGTATGACGAGGAGTTTCACTTTTATGGCTTTAGTGCATCTGCATTAGGATTAAGCTACAATACGAACTTAATTTCAGAGGCGCCAACTGATTGGTCTGACTTAACCTCTGATGAATTCAACGGTCAAATCGCCATCCCTGACCCAACTCAATCAGGTACAGCACGTGATTTCATCACCGCATATATTAATCAAGAAGAGGAAGACGGATGGGATTTACTCGAACAACTCAAAGAAAATGGACTTCAAATGGAAGGTGCGAATAACCCGGCATTACAAACGGTTATTTCAGGAGCGAATTCAGTCGTTATGGCCGGTGTTGATTATATGGTTTATAACAATATGGAAAATGGCGAACCTGTGGATATTATCTTCCCTGAAAGTGGCACGATGATCACACCACGCCCTGCTTTTATTTTAGAAAGTACACAAAATCCCGAAGCGGCGAAAGCATATATTGATTTCATTCTTTCTGATAAAGGACAGGAAATCGTCGCAGACGCTTATTTACTCCCGGCACGAGTCGATATAGAACCAGCTGATATTCGTCTTGGACTCGATGACATTCCAACGTTAGAATACGACTGGGATTACTTAGAGGAGCATACACAAACGATATTAGAGCGCTTTATGGAGATGATCCGATAACGAATGAATTCATTATTTACTTTTCAAACACTTAATCGTGCTTTTGCCTTTCTTACATTAATCATTCTCGTTTTCATGCCATTATTGTTTGTTTTGTTACGTGGTGTGATGCCAGATGGGACATTTGAAGGCTTTGCTGCTTTTAGTTTGTTGGCCAATGATCATTACTGGTCCATTTTCCTGAACTCGATTTTACTCGGAATTGGAGTTGTCATAGGGGCGTCATTATTAGCGGCGCCTCTTGCCTTCTTCATGGCACGAACTGAACTAAAGAAGCACCGCTGGATTGACATCGTTCTCGTTATCCCATTTATGACACCTCCATATATTGGAGCAATGGGGTGGATTTTGTCCATGCAACCAAACGGCTACGCTGAACAACTCGTTCCATTATTAGCCAATGTTACTCCCGTGTTCTTTTCTTATTTCGGAATGGTTTTAGTCATGAGCCTTCATCTTTTCCCATTTATTTACCTTATTATGCGAAATAATTTGGAGAACATTGGTGGGCGTTTAGAGGAAGCTGGTATTATTCATGGCGGTTCATTCTTTAATCGCTTAAGAAGAATTACTTTCCCTTTGTTTCTTTCAGGCTACAGTATGGGAGCCTTACTCGTCTTTGTGAAAACAATTGGAGAATTTGGAACACCAGTCACATTAGGTAATCGTATTGGCTATTACGTCTTAACATCTGAAATCCATCGTTATACGTCGATTTGGCCCCTTGATTTTGGTACAGCGGCGGTTTTGTCTACAATGCTTCTATCGGTTAGTATGCTCATTTGGTATTTACAGCAATGGCTCGTCAGCCGCCGTCACGATCAAGTCGTAACAGGAAAAGGACAAACTCAATCGACCTTACGCTTAGGTAAGAAACAGGCTTTCGCTTGGGCGTACTTAGCCTTTGTCCTTCTTCTTTCAATTGGTGTTCCATATTTTTCAGTGGCATCAACGGCTTTGATGAATATTCAAGGTAATGGCTTAAGCTTTTCCAATTTGACACTCCGTCATTTTGTTGAATTATTTAGTGGCAGTGGCAAAGACGCGCTGTGGAATAGCATTTGGCTTGCTGCACTTGCAGCAACTATCAGTGCCAGTATCGGCATTTGGGTGGCCATGATTATTATGAAAAAGCGTGGAATTCAAGAGAAAACGATGGATTTTTTCTCACTTGCTCCTAATACGGTACCGGGAATTGTCGTCGTCGTAGGTCTCATACTTTTTTGGAATGCGTATTGGAATCCAGCACCCATCTATAACACTTGGATGATGCTCATTCTCACATATGTCATTTTGTACTTACCTTTCACGGTACAAAATATTAAAGCCGTATATGGTCAGCTCGGAGACTCTTTATTCCAAGCAGCAAAGATGAGTGGCGCTTCTTCTATCTATATGATCCGAACCATCATCATTCCGTTGCTCATTCCTGGTATATTAGCAGGCTGGATGATGACCTTTACGATTTCAATGAGAGAGCTCGTAGGTTCACTAATTCTGCGTCCTCCCAATATGCATACATCAGCAACTTTTATTTATTCACAATTTGAACAAGGTACTGCCTCCTTAGGAATGGCAATGGCGCTCGTTACTGTCGGAATGACAACAATCATGTTAATCGTGATTGAACAAATGAAAGCTCGTTTTCAACATTACAAGTCTTAATAACCTATATGAGAAATACACCGAGTGGCTTTACTGAGTCCACTTCCATCTCCTTCATTGGACTTCTAAGAATGTTATAAAATCTGATTATGAGAAAAAAGGATGATGCTAGTTGAAAGTAACTTTCTTAGGTGGAGTGAATGAATATGGACGATCTTGCTTCCACCTGCAAGCAGATAGGGTTTCCATTTTAATCGACTGTGGCATTATGAAAAATGCCCATGTCGAGCATAAACGATTCCCTTTATTAAATAGAAAAATCGTCGAAAGTCTTGATGTGGTTTTCATCACACATTCACATGAAGATCACACAGCAGCACTTCCATTGCTTTGTGAACTTGGCTTTAAAGGAAGCATTTATGCGACATCAGCCACACTCAATCAAACGATTCAAGTGCTTACTTCACTACAAAACGGAAAACAAGGATATAGCTCTATCACTCAGCAGTTTAGACCATTAGAACCATTACCAAGACAGACTTGGCTACAATTGGCTCCGAACTATCAATTTGATTTTCAATACGGTTATAGTGGACACACACTTGGTTCTGTCTGGTTCCTATTTCGAATAAACGGTGAGCAAATTTTCTTTTCTGGTGACTACTCAACAGAGTCACCGATCCTCACAACAGATCAACCAATCATTGAAAAACCAATAGAAATCGCGATCCTAGACGGAGCATACGGGAATGAAACATGCTCACAACAAACCTATTTAGAAGAAATCTACCATGCAATTGAACACGCATTAACCTTAAAGAAAAAAGTTCTCCTACACGGGCCTATATATGGAAAATTGCAAGACTTGCTCATGTATTTTCAAAATGATAGAGCTAACTTCCTAACAGATACAGCCATCAGTCAAGAAATTAGAGCAAGTTTTGAAGCATATATGAACAATCAAAGCAACGTTAAGAAGCAAGCTCTCAAACAAATAGATGAGCTTGCCAATCAGCTGCAGACAATACCGTTAACGACATGGCTACATAACGATTCATTTTCAATTGGACTTTTTACAGAGCATGAACTTTTAAAGGAATTAACAGCAGAAAATGCGGATAATTTACTCATCTTATGTACCGGACCTTATCTAGAGAAAATTGTGGCAATCGGAGACAAGCAACCATTCCCACAATACGTGCAAAAACGTTACAAAGTCCATCCAAGTGTCTATGAATTACACGAACAAATCAAGCATCTCAAGCCGAAGAGAATTGTCTTCAGTCATAGTCCCAATAAACAAATTACCTACTTACAAGAAGTATTTACAGCAATAGGCGAAGATGTTGTACTTGCTGAAGTTGGAGATGTATTAGAAATGATTGTGAAGTGAAGAAATCCTATCAATTAGACGATCCACGAGAGCACACCTTCATGGATCGTCTTCTATGCGAAACAACCACCCTTATATTTACGCTCATTATATCCAAATGACGAAAATCACAGCACGCTTCATTCCTCTATTAAGCGCCACATTACACTCTGAAAATCGCCCGTTAATTGGGGAATATTAACCCCAATATTCATTAACTCATCTCCATAGTAACTTTCACTCAGTTCTATAATGTGATATTTTTTTGTCTTGATGAGACCTTTTAATTTAATTCTCTTAAATGGCTCATTCGCTTCCCCTAACACTTTCACATAAGAAAAAACAGCTTCAGACTGATCATCTGTAACGAACATCCACGCCGCATCCTGCTGTTTAAATGGATTCACTAAACGATACATTTCACCGAATTGAACAATATGACGAATCGTCTTATAATACGCTACCTGCTCCTTAATCACTTGGTGTTCCTCACTCGACAACGTAGTCACATCTAACTCATAACCAAAGTTCCCTGACATAGCAACATGACCCCTTACCTCAATAGGGGTTTCACGATGTACCTGATGATTCGGAACAGCCGATACATGTGCTCCCATTGAACGAATTGGATAAACAAGACTCGTTCCATATTGGATCTTCAAACGCGAAATAGCATCCGTATTATCACTCGTCCATGTTTGTGGCATATAGTAAAGCATCCCAGGGTCGAATCGTCCACCTCCACCTGAGCAACTTTCAAATAATACATGTGGAAAGGCTATCGTAAGTTCCTCTAGCACACGGTACAACCCTAGCATATAACGATGACCTGTTTCTCGCTGCCTGTTTTTCGATAACTGTGCCGACCCCACTTCAGTCATATGGCGATTCATGTCCCATTTTACATACGTAATCGGAGCTTGCTGTAATATAGCCGAAATTCGCTTAATCATTTCATTACATACATCATGCCGTGAATAGTCCAAGACTAATTGATTCCGACTTTTCGAACGTCTTCGATTTGGAACATGAATACACCAATCAGGATGCTGACGATACAATTCACTATCTTCTGATACCATCTCTGGTTCAAACCACAAGCCAAATTGCATATCCAGCTTTGTAATTTTTCGTGCTAATTCTTCTAAACCATTAGGCAATTTCTTTTCATCAACAAACCAATCTCCTAAGGAAGAATTATCGTCATCCCTCTTACCAAACCATCCATCATCTAAGACAAATAGTTCTATACCTAACTCTTTACCACTTTTAGCTATGTCATATATTTTATCCTCATGAAAATCAAAATAGGTCGCTTCCCAATTATTAATTAAAATCGGACGTTCTAGATCACGAAATACTCCTCTACAGAGACGCTGTTGATAGAGACGATGAAATGTATGTGACATCTCCGTTAAACCATTACTAGAATAAACCATCACCACTTCTGGCGTTTGAAAGTTCTCACCAGCCTGAAGCAACCATGAGAAATCAAACGGATTAATCCCCATCGTGACTCGTGTTTGTGAAAATTGATCAACTTCTGCAGTCGCCAAAAAATTACCGCTATAGACCAAGTTAAAAGCAAAAACTTCACCTGTATCTTCAGTTGTATTTTCATCAACTAGTGCAATAAATGGGTTATGCTGGTGACTACTTGCACCTCGACGGCTTTCTACAGACTGAACCCCAGTATGAAGTGGTGATTGTTCAATATGCCTTTCGCGGCAATGAGCTCCTGGTAAACGAAGCATTTCAAAGTTAGCACTACGAAAATCAACATTCACACTTGCCGCTTTTTCTATTTTCAATGATTCTCTCCCATTATTTTCAAAACGAACAGAGCGTGTCATTGCATTCCACTTCTCAAAGACTGTATACGTAAGCACAACTCGTAACTGTGTAAGCGAATCAAGCAATGTAATTTCAAGAGTTTCCGCCTCATCTTCATTTTCCACATACGTAGCTGGGAGGCCATTTAATTGTGGCTTACCTTTTTCAATTCGATGTGAATGATAACGCAAATCCATCACCGTACTGCCATTTTCTAATTGAATATGAACAGCAGGAAGACGATAATCAGTATGACCAAACGAAGGATACTCTTGCGGTAACGTATCTAATGAAAATGTCCGATCTGAAGCAATCGGATTTCCAGAAAAACCACGATCTGCATAACGAATCGCATTCGAATGATGATAACGATTCACCTTTTTTCCCCAATACAAATGAGCTACATAGCCTCCATCTAGCAATTGAAAGACATAACTCATATCATTAGCTTGCAAGTGAAACGTACGTGTCTGTTCTACAAAGGTAATCCCCATCTTTCACTCCACCCTCCAAAATAATAAACAGCATTATATTGCTCAAAAAAAATACATGAATTCTTCTTCTTTAAACACTATATAATCTTATAAATACTTATATCAAGGGTAATTAATTGAAATTAGAGTATTATATTGCTGTTGATGTTATACTAGTTAAAAGAGAAGATAATAAAAAACGAGGTGAGTAGTTTGACAATTATTAAGCATAAAATGGGAAATGTCCGCCTATTTCTAGATAAACAGGACGACCTTCCAACATTAAATTCGATCGGATGGGAACTACGAACAGATAATGACAAGGAAATATATGATTGGAATTGCACAAATCGTATGGACAAACAATGTTTGTTTCAATATACAGTTGCAGGAGAAGGAGAACTAGAGGTCGGGGGAAATGTCCACCACATCAAAGCAGGACAAGCCTTTCTTATCGAAATTCCTGGTCCATTTTCTTATCGCTTTCCACAAGGAAAACAAAAATGGGAATATAAATACCTCTCTCTCACTCTTAACGCATATCCGTTGTGGGCACCCCTCATAGAAAACGGAGGGAGAATTATAAACCTAGCTCCTGATAGTAACGTCCTTCAATTTTGGGACAAACTTTTCGAAAAAGCATTAACCGATCAAATTAAACATATTTATGACAATTCTTCGTACGCTTATCGCTTCTTAATGGAGGTTCGCCACGCTGTTCAACAGCAATCGAAGCCAAGTTCAACTCCTGAACCGATTCAAAAGTGCTTACACTTTATAGATCGTTCTTTTCACAAGCCAATTGGACTCGATGAAATCGCCGAAGCTGCTGGACTATCTAAGTTTCACCTTATACGTATTTTCCAAAAAAGTATCGGCGAATCACCTATTAATTATTTAATTAAAGTACGCATTAAAGTGGCCGCTCAAAGATTAATCGAAAACGATTTACCCATTTATGAAATCGCTAATCAATGTGGCTTTTCAAGTGCGAATTATTTTTCAAAAGTGTTTCAAAAGCATACATCCCTTACCCCATCTGAATTCAGAAATAGCGTAGGCAAGCAACAAATATCTGAAGTGTTTGTCAAATAACCCTCTTCTTAGGCAGCAATAAGGCTTCTTATTGCTGCCCCATTCAATCTAGCAATATATTACCCTATCATGCAATTAATTACTCTTGTTCACATTATTAAGTTAACATATTATTGATTTACACAAATTAACCGCTTATCGATTATGAAGCAATTTAATATCCATATTATTTTATTTATGAATAATACTACTAACGAATGCTCATTCGTTAATCGGTTTTTTGTTAAGAGTAATTGAGATCGCTTTCAATATATACAAATTGAAAAGGGGAGATTGACATGAAAACATGGCTTAAAGCGACTATCATAGGTGCATTAACTGTATCAATGTTAATAGCTTGTGGAGAAAGAGATTCATCAGGTGATACTGAAATCGTACAACTTGAATTTTTCCAATTCAAAGGAGAAGCAGTTAGCGAATTTGACACTCTTATTGAACAATTCGAACAGAAGCATCCAAATATTCGAATCGAACAAAACAATGTACCTGATCCAGACACCGTACTATTCTCTCGATTATCACAAAATGACATTCCTGATATCATGACTATTAACGGGGGTGTTACGTATGGTGAAATCGCTAACGCCGGTGTGTTAATGGATCTCAGTGATTACGAAAATCGCAACTCCATTATTGATGAATATGAAGAAATGCTTCAACGCCTTAGTAGAACTGATGAATTATTCGCATTACCACATACAGTTAATGCTAATGGTGTTCTTTACAATAAGAAGAAATTTGAGGAATTAGGTTTAGACATTCCTGAAACATGGGATGAGTTTATCACTCTTGCTGAAACGATTCAAGAACATGGGGAAACACCACTTTATTCAACTTACGGTGAAGCGTGGACCATCCTTCCCCCATTAAATACATTAGCTTCAAATATACATGGCATGGAGTTTTTTGATGAACTTGAGGCTGGCAATACATCTTTTAGTGACGTCTATAGTGACATTGCATTAAAAATGAAAGAATTACTTCAATATACAGATAACGATGTATTCGGAGCAGATTATGATATTGGAAACACAGCTTTCGCCAATGGAGATGCTGTAATGTATATGCAGGGGGTGTGGGCATTAGGTCCAATTCTAGATGCTAATCCTGATCTGCAGGTAGGGGTCTTTCCAATGCCTGCAACAAATGAAGCAAATCAAAATAATGTCATTTCCGGTGTTGATGTAGCAATAGCCATTGCGGACGATACAGACTATCCTGAAGAAGCCCAACTTTTCTTAGATTTCTTACTACAACCAGAAAATATAGAAGTCTATTTAGAAACACAGCGAATGTTTTCTGCTGTTGAAGGGGCTGAACAAGAGAATGAAGCATTACAAGAGCTACAAGTTTACTTTGATAATGAACGAGTCTCACCGTTTTCTGACCATTATTACCCACAAGGATTTGGTGTCGACATTATGTTCCAAGATTATTTATTAGATGGTTCTCTCGATACTCTTTTAGCTGAACTAGACTCAGAATACGAACGATTAACAAGACAATAATATGGGTTTACACTCATTTAAGGTCACTGTTCTCAGTGACCTTAAACATCCATGCTCGCAAGAAGGGAGAACATATCATGATTAAGAAAAAACCGTCAGTCTACTTTTTTATGGTCATCCCAGCTTTGTTGTTATTTTTTAGTTTCCACACTCTCCCTGTACTACAAGGAATCTTTTATAGCTTCACGAATTACCGTGGTTATGGAAACTGGGACTTTGTTGGGTTTAGAAATTATATGAATGTGTTTAGTGATAGCCGCATTTATAATGCTTATTTTTTTACATTTAAATTTGCTATCGTTTCTACAATTTTAGTTAATATGATTAGCTTAATAATCGCTCTTGGCTTAAATGCCAAAATTAAATTTCATAGAACATTACGTGGCATCTATTTTATGCCAAACATTTTAAGTATTTTAATTGTAGGATTTATCTTTAATTTCATCTTTGCTGTCTTCATTCCAAATATCGCAGAGAATTTGGGCATTACTGCCTTAACTACAAGTATTCTTGGAAGTCGAGACCACGCTTGGATAGCAATTGTCATTGTTGCCGTATGGCAAGCTGCAGCCTTTAATACCATTTTATATTTAGCTGGATTATCAACCATTCAACAAGACCTATATGAAGCAGCTAGTTTAGATGGAGCTAACAGTTGGATGAAATTTTGGAAAGTAACATTCCCATTAATCGCTCCATTCTTTACCATTAATATGGTACTAGCAATGAAGAACTTTTTAATGGTATTCGATCATGTTGTTGCGCTAACGGGTGGTGGCCCGGGACGCTCAACTCAATCGATCTCTTTACTCATTTATGAGGATGGTTTCTCAGGTGGACAATTTGCCTTACAATCAGCTAACGCGGTCATTTACTTTATCATTATCGTCACCATCTCCATCATTCAAATACGTGTACTCCAGAAAAGGGAGGTGCAAATGTAATGAGTCAAAATAAATATAATTGGCTAGTCACCTTTTTATTAATGCTTGGAACAATCGTTATTCTTTTCCCACTTTATATTACAGTGGTTAACGCATTTAAGACACCTGCAGAAACGGCAGCTTCAATTCTTGCGTTACCAGATTCACTCTCATTTGCAAACTTTAATAGAGCGATTGAAATGACGAACTTCTTTAACGCGTTAGGAAATAGTGTATATGTAACTTTATTTACCGTGTTATTTACAGTCCTATCCAACTCACTTGTCGCTTACGCAATCGCACGAAACATGCATAAAAAAATGTATCGTTTCTTATTTTATTATTTCGTCAGCGCCATGTTCGTTCCTTTCCCTATCATTATGCTACCAATAGTCAATCAAATGAGCTCGATGGGGCTGATGAATTTAAATGGGCTCATTTTACTCTATATCGTTTACGGGTTAGCATTTAACGTTTTTCTCTATACAGGTTATATTAAAACGATCCCGAAAGAATTAGAAGAAGCTGCAATCGTGGATGGATGCTCACAATGGGGGGTTTTTTGGAGAATCATTTTTCCGATTCTATCACCCATTAATGCAACTGTTGCCATCTTAACAGCTCTGTGGGCATGGAATGATTTCCTTTTACCTCTAGTTATTTTGTCTAACCGAGCTGATCAAACGTTACCACTCGTTCAATATGTCTTTCAAGGTCAATTCGCAACCAACTATAATTTATCATTCGCTTCTTACTTAATGGCACTACTCCCAATGATCATACTGTATTTATTTTTACAACGCTACATTATTAGTGGTGTAACACAAGGAGCGATTAAATCATAATACCGCAGATCTCCTATAAGCCCATAATCTTTTACAACTATGGGCTTTACCTCTTTTTCACAAACGCTCTCCTCTCTGCATATTCCAAACATTTAGGATAGACAAACGCTTCTTCGCCATTAATTTGATATAGCACTTACAGAAGTAGCAGCTCCTATTAAAGAAAGATTATATATATCGAACCATTTCCCCACCTCCTTGTTCCAAACATCCCCTTAAATTAGCTTATGCCATTCTACAATTCAATGGTAAAATAAATATAGCAAAAAAGGTTAAGAATTCCAGAATGGTTTGTTGTTAAAGTAAGGATATGGGAGGTTTAAGGGGAATGGATTATATATGTAGTATACAAAAATCAATTGATTACATTGAAGAAAATCTAGGTGAAGAACTATCACTTTCAACTTTAGCAGAAATCGCCCACTTTTCTCCTTTCCACTACCATCGCATATTCCAAACGATGGTTGGAGAATCAGTGATGGATTATGTCAGAAAAAGAAGATTAACATCCGCAGCAGAACGTTTATATTACACTGAGGAAAAAGTGATTACCATTGCACTAGAAGTCGGATTTCACTATCAAGAATCGTTTAATCGTGCATTCAAAAAGTGTTATGGAATTTCACCTAAACAATACCGCAATGCCAACTCCATCTCCGGCCCCTTACGTGGAAAAGTTCAACTCACTCCCAAAATCACAATTGGAGGAAAACGTATGCAACCTAAATTAATCACAAAACCTAAATTTAACATTATTGGCTATGAACTAAAGACAAAAAATGTCGACGGTCAAAACAGTCGAGACATTCCGCAATTTTGGCAGCAGTACATGCAAAACAATCTATGCTCCAATATCCCAAACCCTCTCAAACCAAAAGAAGAGCTAGGCATCTGCACCGATTTCTGCCCTGAAACCAATGAATTTGTTTACATCATTGGTAAAGAAGTGGAACAAGGAACAAAGGCTCCAAGTGGATTAGTATACAGAGAATTTCCTGAAATGGAGTATGCCGTATTTACAACGCCAACAGCAAACGAAGAATCATTCACCTCTAACATTCAATCAACCTGGAATTATATCTTTGCAGAATGGTTTCCTCAAACAGACTATGAACATAATGGTACGACTGAATTCGAACTGTACGATGAACGATGCTACGGATCTGAAAAGGAAATGGATATTTATATACCGGTGAAAAAACGAGTCGTTTAAATAGAATCCTTTGCTAAAAAGTATAAGAAGCCCTTTCAAAAGCTAGTTGAAAGAGCTTCTTTTTTATTTCTGCTTATTGTTTTTAGAACATACACTTGACATCGATATTTTTATATATTATATTTAAATGATACGTAATAGATAAGAACAAACATAAAAGTTTATATATAAGATTTATTGGCATTCTATTAAGATTTTTTTACTTATTCACACTGGATTGGCTTCGGAGCCATGAGGATGTATGAGAGGTAGGGCTTACATTGTTTAGGTTTTTAAAGGTTAGAATAAAAGACGCGGCTATCTTACAAATTACTTGAAATGATCAGATTATCCTATATACGTAAATTCACGCGAACAAGATGATGATCTTGTTCGCGTTTTTATGACACGAACGAGACCACATCTTTTGAGAAACATCCCCCTAAAGAATCGTATGATCATTAAAGCTAAACATATAACTCCAAGAGGATTCATTTCATCCTTTCTATCATACACCGAGTAAATTTAAGAGGTTGCATCGTTTAGTTGACTAGAATGTCACGTAGTATCACATTCCTGTTTTTCTTGAATTAGTCACAGTAATATATATAGTTAGAACTATACATAATAACAATATAATATGAAATAGTGTATGAAGAGTATTCGGAATAATACCATTTAATTCAGGAAGGAAAGTGTGTGTATCTCCAAACATTTGATTGTACCTAACCGTCCTTTGCTCTGCGCCATAGCCAAAGAAATAAGGAATCCACCAATCCAACAATGCCCCTGCAAAAATACAGATTTGATGGATAACCAACCAGAGCTTTACCCAGATTGGATACTCTTTACCCATAAAAATAGATAAGAGTCCCATTAATAATAAAATTTGCATTACACCAATCATTGTAACGATCAACATCTCATTAAATGAACGGCCTTCTGCAATAGCTTGGACATCATTTAATGATCCTAATGGTATCCAATCTTGCATAATCATAAATAATAAAATCAAACTGAACCCTGCAAATAATATCTTCTCCGAAAACCTAATTTCTCTTCTCACAACGTTTCCCTCCTAGTATTTAATAACGCATTTCACAAGGTAAAGTCATATGCTGTATAAAAGATTATGGCGTTTATTGCACGAACATCATGAATTTCCTCGGTTACACTTTAAAATATCTGTTTTTTTCAAATATACCCAATAGAACACCATGAGATTAGCGCTCGGGAAACAAACATGTCCTTGCATTTTTGAACTTAACAAAAAAGAAAGTGCTCACAGCTTTATAACGCTGTAAGCACATTTCCTTTCCTATTCTTAAATAGCTTTTTCGATACTCTCAGCTTTTTTTCTCTTTTTACGAGTAAAAATCTTTTTCACACCACGTCCAACGTCGTTAAATAACAGATAAACAGATGGAATTAGCACTAACGTAATCACTGTCGCAAACAGCAAACCACCAATAATAACGGTCGCCAATGGCGCCTGATACGCACTAGCACTTCCTGTTGCAAGAGCAAGTGGAAGCATCCCACCTACTGTTGTTAAGGTTGTCATGAAAATCGGACGAATACGGTTTTTCCCAGCTTCTTTGACTGCTTCATGAACGGTAAGTCCCTCATTACGAAGCTGTTTCGTTCGATCAATTAGTAAGATCGCATTGTTTAGCACAATTCCAATCAGCATTAACAATCCTAATGCAGAAAACACACTCAGTTCACTCTGTGTGATTAATAATGCCAAAATCGCTCCAATCACTGTCATCGGAATAACAGACATAACAATAATCGGATGGACTAAGCTGTTAAATTGAACAGCCATGACAAAGTATACAAGGAAAATCGAGATGGCTAAAACGATTAACAGGTCCATGATCATTTCTTGCTGTAGCTCAATGTCACCAGCCATCTCTACCGTATAGCCTGCAGGCGTATCAAAGTCAGCTACAACCTGTTGAACATCACGTGAAACCGAGCCTAAATCTCTACCTTCCATTTCTGCAGAAACCGTCACATAACGCTCGCCATTATCTCTGCTAATTTCTAAAGGTGAATGGATCGTCTCTAAACTCATATAATTCGATAACGGCTCTGTTCCAGTCAGTGTCCCAATTTCGAACTCCTCTAGCGCTTCCTCGTTATCAAGCACAACATCTAATTTAGCAACAACTGGTACGGTCAATCCATTTTCAACCAATTCCCCTACTGGCGCAGTAGAGAAAGACCCTTGCAATTGCCCTAGTATCTCTGAAGCAGTTAAACCATCCTCTTCTAAGGCATCCTCGTCAAGTACTAATAAACGCTCCTCACTTGTCTTATCGATTGAAGTTCCAACATTTACTAAGCCTTCAATCCCTTCAAGCTCACTTACTAAATGATCACCTAGCTCTTGAATGGTTGATAAATCATCACCTTTTACGACTAACTGAATAGGCGCAGCACCTGTTGGTCCCATCAACATGCCAACACTTTTCACAGGGTACTCGTCTTCAAGCTCTCTTAACGCCTCATTAATCGCAATGTTTACCTCATCTTGATCAGTCGTAATCTCATCGCCCTTGGTCATATTTATAAGAGCAAACAAATACTGAACATCATCGAGAAAAATACTCGTCTCAACATCTGGAACTGTTGTTAACTTCTCGCTCGCTGCTTGAACGATTTCATCTCTTTCAGAAGGAGTCAAACCACTTTCAAGCTCAATACCAAGTTCAGCATAACGATCATATACATCTGGCATCAGTGTAATAGGTACTTTCGTTGTCATCACAATTGAGCCAACAAATATGAGGAAGAAGAGACCGATCATCGAATAACGACGTCTTTTCTTACCACTTAACCAACCAATCAAACGGCCATACCCTTCAATGATTCGACTCGATCGCTTCTTTTTATTGGCCTTTCTTTTCAGCTTCAGAAAGTTTTCCGAAAGAGAAGGGATAAGACTAAAGGAAACCACGACCGAACTTACTAACGTAATGACGACTACAACGCTTAAAATAAGAATAAACACACCAAAATCGCCACCAAATAACCCTACAGGAACAAATACAACAACTGTCGTTAACATCGAAGCAAGAACAGCAGTGGCTACCTCACGCACCCCCTTGACAACAGCATCCATTCCAACAAAGCCTTGTTCCTTCTTACGATAAATCGATTCTAAAATAACGATTGACGCATCGACCATCATTCCAATCCCCAGACCGAGACCAACTAATGTCAAAATATTAAAGCTATATCCAATTATCCACATTGTGGAAAAAGTTAAAAGAATCGATACAGGAATGGTCAATCCAACAATGATTGTCGCTCGAATGTTTCGTAAAAACAGCATTAAGATAACGAGTGCAATCATTCCCCCAATCAAAATATTTTGTACCACACCATCTAACGCTGAGCTTACGTAATCAGCCTCCGCGACAATTTCCGTAAAGGAAAATGGAAAGCCTTCTTCTTTCATCGTCTCTACTTCGGCACGAACAGCTTCAGCCATATCTAATTGCGTATAGCCATTCGCACGGCCAATCTCGATCAGAATGAAGTCCCTGCTTCCATCCTTCCACGCGATAGATGAATGTTGATTCGCTTCTTCTCTTACATCAGCAATTTCATCGAGTCTGATCGCTCCATTCATTGTCGGAATCATCGTCTCTTCCAATTCTCCTAGCGTATGAAAGGCTGTATCCCAACGGAGTGACGGTGCATTCTCTTCTTCAGTCAATTCCCCTAAAGACATCGCGATATTTTCTTGCTGTAGAACACTAATCACTTGATTCATATCAAGCCCATGCTCTACTAACTCATCACGATCAAATTCAATGACATACTCTTTCTCTTCAATCCCACTTAAACGAACTTCTCTTACTGAAGCAATGGCTTCGAGTCTTTTTTTCACTTCATTTCGAGCGAAGGTACTTAACTCATCCATCGAACCATCAGACAGCTCCATGTAAAACTCAAACCCTTGATCTGTAGACATCGGGAACACTTCAATAAAGTGAACCTCCGACAGCTCTGCCTCCAAACGACTCGCCCCAGCCTCGAGATCTTTCATCACATCTTGTAAACGTCCATCTTCTATTTCTACATATAAAGAACTACTTCCGGTCGCTGAATTAGACTGAAAGGACTCTACTCCGTCCGTCCCACTTAAAAGCTGCTCAAGTGGTTTTGTTACCCGTTCCTCAACATCTAATACCGGCATATCACCCGCATAGACGGAAACAAGAGCCATATCAAAATCAATGCCCGGTATGAGCTCCTTATCAAGCTTATTAATCGAATAAACCCCTACGATAAAAACTAATACAACCATAAGTCCAATTAAAATTTTACGTTCTAAAATCTTACGTAGTACACTCATTAAAACCCCTCGCTTTTTTCATTGTTATGTATGGACGCATCATCCACACATCATTTCCTTCACTACTTACTATACATGGAAGGATTATCCTACTCGACGTGCTTGAGTCTGTTCCATTCTAAGACTTAAGACTGATTTTCTATTAGATTGCAAACGATGAACCACTACCGGAACGAATAAAATCACATTTACGTATCAAAAGATAAGAAAAATACGATAGCAAACTTTCTTTTCTACAGATATGTACGTAGTGGATTTATTTCAGAAAAACTTATAAAGCACGCATCCTACGCACTCGTGAATTCGTCTTTCTACTCTTTCATTAAATTTCCAGCAACCCCCCTCGTCACATGTAAAGTTATACTGTTTATATAGATATACACAGTATAACACCGAATTTTTCATTGTCAATACAAAATGGCACAGAAAAAAGATGCTACCCATTACGTATGATTTTCATTGGTGCAATTCTCCACTTAAACGTCCATGTTCACCATCTACGTTCTTACATTTGTTCATTACATTGAAAAAAGCCTCTAAATTAACAGAAAGCCATTTATCCCTATGGACAGCACTATAAATCGCAAGAGGGGTATTATCAAGATTCGTTTGTATCTCCACAAGCTCCCCACTGTTCATTTCTTCTTCCACCGTAAAGTCTGGAAGAATTGCTTTTCCTAAACCAGACAGTACACACTTTTTAATTGCTTCAATGCCAGGTAATTCAATCTTTCTCATTGACACTTGTTCCATCGTTTTGACATATTCGTCAATTATCGAACGCCAGCTACAAGCATTTTCCGTTACAAGCATCGTATGTTGATGAAAATGATTTTTATACTTTGTCGATTGAATGAGTGATAATCTAGTATCCTCCATTTTAGTGATGGTCAATTCATTCGTAGTCCAACCGGCTGTTTCTACTAGAATAGCCACGTCTATTTCGCCCTTCCGTAGCTGATCTGTTAAATTCTCATACTTAATCGATTTAACGGTTAATTGGACATTAGGATAATGCTCCGTGAAGTTCATAATGATTGTTGGGATCCAATAAATCATTAACGATTCACTAACACCGATTGTGAGCTCTCCTGAAGGTTCATCCGATTCTTTAATCATTTCTTTTGATTTAGTGTATAAGGTAATGATATCCAACGCATAAGGGAGAAAACGCCGGCCAGTTTGTGTCAATGTTACTTTTTTACCTAATCGATCAAAAAGCGGATAGCCCAATTCGGTTTCTAACTCTTTAATATGAGCTGTAATGGATGATTGGGCATAACCTAATTCTTGAGCAGCCTTGTTAAATCCCCCTAAATCAACAATTGTTCTAAACGTAATAAGATGACGAAGCTCCATTTCAATCCTCCTATCATTTTTAATGAATTTATATATCATAATTATCAATTTTACTGAATTATAATCCTATTATATACTGAATCTATACAATATTCCAAAGAGAAAAGAAAGAGGTGCATGATGAAAGTATTAACCGTCGTTACCCACCCAAGATCAGACTCATTAACTTTTGAAGTAGCTCATTCATTTATTAAAGGGCTAAAAGAAGCAGGTCATGAAACGGAATTATTCGATCTTTACCGAAGTGGCTTTGACCCAGTACTATGGGAGGAGGATGAGCCGGATTGGAAAGCAACTGAACAAAGCTATTCTCCTGAGGTTGAATCAGAAATGAAAAAGTTAAATGAATTCGATGCATTAGCATTTATCTTTCCGCTCTGGTGGTGGAGTATGCCAGCTATGATGAAGGGCTATATCGATCGTGTCTGGAATTACGGATTTGCATACGGGCCAGGCAAGCTTCAACATAGTCATGTTTTGTGGCTTAGTCTAGCAGGGGCTCCAATTGAACGTTTTGAAAAAAGAAAATACGATCACATGATCACTCACTACTTTAATGTCGGTTTAGCTGATTACTGTGGCATTCCTCATTCAACCTTTGAGCTTTTTTACGATACTGTCAATGTTAAATCAGGTTATGTAAAAACCTGGTTAAATAGAGCTTATGAGCTTGGTTACCATTATGGAAAATAGATATCATGAATGAATCGAGATGAATACTCTTATATTCATTAATGATCACTGGAGAAAATTGAATCACCATTCGAATTTTCTTTGACTTGACTACAACTCTTATGTCCCTACCTCAACACTTTCAATTTTGCTTTCTATTTGACTTTGAAACGTAATCCTATCATAATTTAAATCGTAATAATTACGATTTAAATTAAGGAGGAACTATGACAAATCAAATACACCCTTTTCAATTAGGCGCTTTCAAGTTAATGGCTATATCAGATGGTGCTTTTCCTGTTACAAGAGATTTTTTCTTTGCGGAAACACCAGATGAACTTATTCAACATATTCCAACTCAGTTTAGAGCCCCTTTAAACTTTTTATTGATTGACTCTGGAGATAAGAAGGTATTAGTTGATACGGGACTTGGATATGAACATTCTCCAACAGCAGGTAAACTGCTCTCCAATTTAAAAGCAGCAGGAATTGACCCAGAGGATATCCAAACCGTCATCATCACGCACGCCCATCTAGATCATACTGGCGGTATGCTAACGAATGGAAAACCAACTTTCCCCCACGCACAATATATTATGCACAAAGAAGAATGGGATGTATGGACAAGCCAGCCAGATTCTAATGAATATAAGCAATTACTCCCTCTTAAGAATCAAATTAAACTGTTAACAGAAAACAAAGAGATCCTTCCTGGCATCCGTCTTATTCATACACCTGGACATACAGCAGGTCACCTGTCTCTTTCTATTTTTTCAGAAGGGGAACACCTAATGCTCGCTTCCGATATTCTTAATTACCCAACAACGCTAGAGCATCTGCCTTCCCATATTCGGGCAGAGCAAACACCGACACAAGCATTGGAAACTCGGAAAAAGTTCTTAGAAGAGGCATCATCCAAATCAGCACTTCTATTTGTTTGTCACTATCCTTTCCCAGGGTTAGGGCGAATCGAACGAACTAATAAAGGCTGGAAATGGATTCCTGTATTAGTGCAATAATCGGTACTTATTTCTTGTTGAACTATAACATTAAATGAAAATTCATCCCTTGATAACTTTCTAATCAGGGGGTGATTTTTTTAGTCTAAGTTAATATTGATCCTTGACTATAGGGTTACTCCATACCTTAGAGTGTATATGTTAATAGTATCTAATAGGAGATGACCATTATGTCTATTTCAAAAGGAATCGAACAAGAATTTACCATGAAATCGTTACTAGAATATGCTGCTCCTACCATTGGAGTAATGGTATTTGTTGCGATTTATACAATGGTTGACGGTATTTTTGTAGCACGTTATGTGAATGAAACAGCATTATCTGCAGTAAATTTATTCATGCCAATTTATACTTTACTATTTGCCATTGCGTTAATGCTCGGTACAGGAGGAAGTGCCATTGTTGCTAAGAAACTTGGGGAAAAGAACATCCTTGAAGCGAGAAGTAACTTTACATTTCTCCTAATATGCGGAGCAGCTATCGGCCTATTCATTATGTTGTTAGGATTATCCTTTCTTCAACCAATATTAAAATGGTTTGGAGCAGAAGCAAATGAGCAACTCTTTGAATACACACACACATATGGAAAAATCATTTTAGCCGTCAGCCCATTGATAATCATTCAAATGATGTTCGAAAATTTCTTTGTGACCGCTGGAAAACCGAAATTAAGTCTAGCCATTACCGTTGCAGGAGGAAGTTTAAACATTATTTTAGATTACGTATTTATCGTTAAGATGAACATGGGAATACAAGGAGCTGCTGTTGCAACAGCAATAGGAATTGCCGTCCCAGCCATTATTGGAATCGTCTATTTTCTATTTGCAAAAAATAATCAACTTCACTTTTCTAGTCCTAAAGCGCATTGGAAGGTATTGATACAAAGCTGTATCAATGGTTCGTCTGAATTGGTAACAAACCTCTCCACTTCAGTTATCATTTTTGTCTTTAACCTCTTAATGCTATCGTACTTAGGAGTCGATGGAGTTGCAGCTGTTACCATCATGCTTTATGTCATGATGTTTTTAACTCCTGTTTTTATGGGATACTCCGTTGGTATTGCACCAATCATAAGCTATCATTATGGCAGTAAAAATACAACTCAGCTTAAACGTATCGTTAAAAGTAGCCTCCTAATTATTAGTATAGCCTCAATCATGGTATTTGGTTTATCCTTTCTCATTGGACCAATTCTTATTCAATTCATGGTCGAGAAAGGTAGTAATGTTTATAACATTGCTAGAGACGGGTTTCGTATTTTTTGCATCAGCTTTTTATTCATGGGAACTAATATCTTCAGTTCAATGTTATTCACTGCACTTTCAAATGGGAAGGTTTCAGCTATTATTTCATTGCTTAGAACATTCGTATTCGTACTAATTGCATTATTCGTGCTCCCATTAGTTATCGGTGTTAACGGAATTTGGATCGCTATACCGTTAGCAGAATTTCTATCTATTATTGTTTGTACCATCTTTTTATTAAGAAATAGAAAAGTGTATGATTATTTCTAAAGCACTATTTAAATGAAAGGAATGATGAACATCAACCCCCAAGTCAACTTAACGACTGGTCAATTTGCAAAATTAATGGAGATTAGTAAAGATACTTTGTTTCATTATGATAAGGTTGGAATATTTTCACCAGACATGATTGCTTCTAACGGCTACCGTTACTATTCCATTTATCAAGTAGACGTGTTCCATGTCATCTCGTTATTAAAGGAATTAGATATGCCTTTAAAGGATATTAAAACATTTCTTGATAATCGATCACCTGAAAGGCTTATTCAATTACTTGAAAGAGAAGAAAAGACTCTTACAGCGAAAATCCATCGTCTCGAAAAGATGAAAAAAATGGTATCAGAAAAAATAAACGTAACAAAAGAAGCACTGGAGATAACTCCTACAAGCATTCATGTTGAATACAATGATCAAATGTATTTAGTCATTACCGATTCAAAGCCTGTTACAAGTGACAAAAACATTTATGAATCCCTCCTTAACCACCACAAGTATTTAACTGAACATAACATCGACGAAGCGGCTAATGAAGGTTGGATGATAGGTGTCAAGAAGGTTTTAAGTGGAGATAATTTGCTGTATGACTATCTTTATACAAGAGTAAATGATTCAAAATACGCTAATCACTTAATAGAGAAAGGAATCTATTTAGTTGCTTACCATGATAAGGGATATCTCACCATCGAACAAGCTTACAGTCGATTAATTCAATATGCTCAAGATCACAACTTAGTGTTAAAAGGATACTTTTACGAGGATATATTACTCGGCGAATTAGCTGTAAAAGGGTTTGAAAAATATGTCATTAAGCTTTCGGTGCAAATTCAAGATTAATTCGACATACTGAGACGCTCTTTTGTCACTTGCTTCCATCAATGAATGGAGGATTTTAGGACCGGCTGATCTTTATATTAACATCACTCGATATTGCCTTTTCTTCTATTCAAGTTTCTGACACGTATCCCATCCACTAACCCTTTATAAATTCGTTTTTTTTAAAGTTACTCTGTCAATAGCATGTTATATTGTAAAATCTACTTGAAAGTGACGTAGCGTCATTTTGTATAATGTAATATTGAAGCATACAGACATGGGGAGGATGCCAATGATTTCGATAAAAGAGGTAGTCAAGCAAACAGGTGTGACAGTCCGCACATTACGCCATTATGATCACATTGGCTTACTGAAGCCAGCTGGAAAAACGGAAGGAGGACATCGATTATATGGTGTTAATGAAATAAAACGGCTGCAGCAAATCCAATTTTTAAAGACACTTCGGTTCACGTTACAGGAAATCCAAGACATGTTAGCAGGAGAACAACAGGATTGGTACAGCAGTCTTCAAAATCAACTAACGTTTGTTTTAGAAGAAAAAGCAAAGCTAAATCAAATGGCTCAATTACTTCGTGGCTTAATGAATGAATACACTTTAGAAGGAAAAAACGACCTCCTTCATATTCAAAAGCTCATCAAAATGTATGAAGGTGTTAAGGACGAGCAGAAAACTTTTCTACATGAATCATTCAATCAAAATGAAAGAGAGCTATTAGACCTCCTACCAAACGTTAATAGTGGCGATCCTGATACATTAGAATGGATCTCTTTACTCGCTCAAATCAAAAGACATATGTCAAAAGGTATTGGAGCCATTGAAGTTCAGCGGATCATTCGCAGAATGGAGGAAAAAGAAAAGGAGCAATTTGGTGGTGACGAAGCCTTTGCTGAAAAGGTATGGGAAATTAGAAGATCAGAGGAGCAATCAAAACAAGCAGGGTTTTATCCGATCGAGCCAGAAGTGCTTACATTTATTGAAGACGCTACGAATTATTATTTGAAACAGCAGAAGTCATTATGTTAAGTCGTTACAGAGGTGATTAGATGGATTTTTTAATAGAGTTTCAATGGGAGTTATTTATAGCTGCCGAGGTGCTATCCATTACTTCCCTATTATTATTTGGCTATTTTCGCTATTTTCTTGGGCAACCAAGAATTAGCTTGATCTTTATTCTCGGCTTTATTGGCTTTCTCATACTCGAAGTATTGCTTGGTTTGTATATTTACGAGCGTACCGGCGAGTTTTCAACGATCCTTCTCGTCATGACTATTTTTGTGATTTACGCTTGTACTTTTGGGATCGCTGACTTCATTAGACTGGATCGGTGGATGCGCAGAAAAATAGGCCAATTCCGTGGTGTAGAGCTATTATCCAAGAAGGACTATAACATAATCGAACGTAACAAAAATCCCAACTATATTGCAAAAAAATACCGGATCAGTGCGTTTATTCATCTGATCATCTTTGTTATCGTTCAAGCGATTTTCTGGCATTTAGGAACATCTAGTACGAATGAGATGGTGGAATATATTACTGATTTTTCTTGGATTGAAACGGGGTCAGCTGCCAACTCCCCCTACGCAAATGAGACAATGTATGCCATCGGTATCATATGGGGCATTGTCTTTATTATCGACTTCCTTTATTCGATTTCTTATACCATCTTTCCGAGTAAGAAAGCATAATCCTATAAAAGAAAGCCGCCTAAGTATGATTCCTAGGCGGCATTTACTATATATTATACGATTCTTCTCTTTGTAGAAACAATCGCCGTGAAGACGATCCCCGCTAATAAAGCAAAAAGTCCGAAGAAAAGAATCGTATAGTAATTCGTTGCTGTATCTGGAAGACCTTGTCCTCCTGATTTGCTTTCCCCAGTAGTATCATCAGAACCTGAGCCTAGTTGACCTTCCTTATGCTCATTTTCATCTATAACTGGTTCTTCCTTTTCATCTTCAATATCCTCTAGCTGAGCCTCTAAGCTTTCTATCATTTTTCTCAGGTCTGCAATAGCCTGCTCAAAGCTAGCTAGTTGATCTCTTAGTTCCTCATCTAATGCTAACAAGCCTGCCATGAGTCTCTCTAACAGTTCAAGCTCCTTTTTCAATTCATCTAATTGCTCTTTTGTAACATCCTCAAGGCCCGCTAATCTACGCTCTAAGTCATTGATGTAGTCGATCAATTCGTTAATAAACCTTTCCAAATCCTCTAGATCGGGATCAGTTGGTAGAGTAGGAGGATCTTCTTCAGTTAAGTTAGAGAATCGTAGAACGCCAAACCTTGAAGTATTTTGATAAGATTGACCAGTTGGGTCATTCCAAATCGCTATACTATCACGAGATCCATCACCATTCTCATCGTTATTCACTTGAATATCAAATCCAATGATCGTTCCTTCTGCTGGATCAATATCTGTTAAGCTAATGGCTGCTTCCACCACATAACCATCTTCCGTTAGTCTAGTTGCTGTTTCGAATGTGTCAGCATTAGCGTAGCCACCATAGCTTTGCTCATTTTCATAGTTTACTCGGAATTGACCATCATCCGCTTGATAGTATTCTGTCTTTGCATTGTTTTGGTCAACGAAAACTTCAATAGAATCCTGCTCCCACACATTAGCACTTTCTTTACTTAAATAGCTGTCTGTTACATCAGCATAGACATAAAGATTCTCTTCATCCCAAAGTGTGCGAACAACTGCAGTTGACCCTTCTGAACCTTCTACCCACACGTCAGTAGATAGTTCATTTGCATTCTCCCAAATATCATCAAACTCTGCATTAATTTCTGGTGTACCATAAATCGCTTCAGAAACATTTACTTCAGGCAATAAAGATAATGTTCCTAACCTTCCACTAGTCTCCTGCTCATGGGTAAGATCATTCCAAGATAAGAAGCTATATGTCTCACCGTCTAAGACACGTAGATCAAAGGCTACTTGATCCCCTTCCGTTAATCCATTCGTTAATGGAATCATCGCTTCGACAATATATCCACCATCTATCTCAGAAATAGACACTTCATCAGTAGAGCCACTTCCTCTAGCAAAAATAGAATGTGACAATTCTTCGCCGTCAACAATGAACACTTCTAACGCATCATCTTCGTGAAGATGCTCGTCACTTACTTCAGCCCAAAGATATAAATGATTCTCATCCCATGTTGTTTTGAATGATGCTGATAAAGCTTCTCCTGCTCCAATCGTAACCGGTACAGTTGTTTCCCAAAGGAGTTCTTTCTCTCCATCAATTTCAGGTGTACCGTAAGTTGAATTCGCTTCCTGTTTCAATTCAGGTAATCGTGATGGGTCGACTAGCGCCCAAAAAGCTAGCTTCGGTTGTAAATTATGATCAAATACAAACGGAGCATTTTGTCGTGGAATCGGTCTATCCGTTAACCAAGTATGGTCATCTCCAATTCCCCAAAACGTTACATTACTAATAGAGTCACTCATTCTAACAAACTCATCAAATAGCTGCTTATACCGTTCAGCTTGAAGAACAAATATCTCTTCAGGAATATCATCAAATGTCTCATATACTGTCGTATCATCTGTATAGATACTTACATCAAGCTCAGTAATTTGAATATCGAATCCTTCATTCGCAAACAGCTCAATTGAGTCTGTAATAAGGTTAATATGAGGATTACGTATATTCACATGCGTTTGATGGCCAACACCATCAATTGGAACACCATCTGCAGTTAATTCCATCACAAGATCAAATAGAGCATCCCGTTTGGCTGGTTCGTGTGTGTTGTAATCATTAATATACAGTTTGGAGTCATCACCATACTCATCTAGTACCGATTTAGCCGTACGAAACGCAGTAGCTATGAAATCTGTTCCCGTTAGTCGGTACCATTCACTCTCTCGCATACCTTCTGGACCATTCGGATTAACAACCTCATTTACTACATCCCACGAATCCACTACACCTGGATAGTTCTCCATAATATGTCTGACAACTGTATCCACATGCGTTTCGACACGATCTAATACGAGCTGCTTATTCTCTTCTGTCGCTTCTAACGGATCACCATTTTCATCTTCATGGAACCAATCTGGTGATTGGCTATGCCATAACAATGTGTGATAACGCAAAGATAAGTCATGATCCTGCGCATATTGCATCATTTGATCTAACTGACTAAAATTAAATTCACCTTCTGATGGCTGAATATATGCTGGTTTCATTATATTTTCAGCAACGATGCTATTGTAATGATAATCAAGCATTTCTCCGTGTGGCCCTTCCATTTGATACAACTCAATGGCCGCCCCAATTTGGAAATGCTCTTCATAGAATTGATACAAAGAAGGAATCACTTCTTCCTCTTCTTCTTGTGGTTCTTCAATGATCGCCCAATAAGCTGGCTTCGCTTGAAGATTATGGTCGAATACAAACGGAGCATTCGTCCGTCCACTTACCGGAAAGTCATGTAACCACGTATGGTCATCGCCAATCCCCCAGAATACAACGCTACTTATATGATCCTTTAATCGTCTAAACTCATTAAACAATTCCTTATAGCGTTCTGCCTGTGTTTCCAATACTTCAGCTGGAATATTGTCAAATCCATCATAATTTTGGTTATCGTTTGTGTAAATGCTAACATCTAATTCAGTAATTTCATTATCTAAGCCAAGCTCTGCAAACTTTTCAATGGAATCTGTAATTTCACTCATTGGTGGATATTCAATGTTGATATGTGTTTGATGACCAACTCCATCGATTAAACCATCCTCAACTAGGTTTAAGTCAAGAATCATATCATAAATGAGGTCTCGTTTTTGAGGACTGTGCGTGCTGTAATCATTATAATAAAGCTTTCCACTAGCATTATGCTTCTCTAGCTCTCTCGCTGTAATTTCAAATGCGTGGCGAATAAAATCTGACCCTGTAATAAGATAATATTCACTTCTGCGGTATCCATCACTTTCATGAGCGACTATAACTTCATTGACAACATCCCATGAGTCGATTCGATCATGATAGCGATCCACTACAGCAACAATATGATCTTCAATACGATCTAGAAGTAATTGTTTATTTTCTTCGAGGTTATCAGGATCTGCCACTTCTCCACCAACTACCATAGGATTTCCATCTGCATCATTGAACATCCAACTTGGTGATTGGCTATGCCATACTAACGTATGAAAGCGAGTTTTCATCCCATTTTCTTCAGCGAAGTCGAGCATCGCATCAGCTCTTGACCAGCTAAATTCTCCTTCATTGGGCTGAATGGCTTCTGGCTTCATTACATTCTCAGCAACGAGCATATTATAATGCTTCTGCAGCATTTCACCATGTCTACCGAACATTTGATCACGCTCAATCGCAGCTCCAATGTCAA
This sequence comes from Halalkalibacter sp. APA_J-10(15), assembly GCF_023017105.1. Taxonomy (GTDB): domain Bacteria; phylum Bacillota; class Bacilli; order Bacillales; family Bacillaceae_D; genus Halalkalibacter. The sequence goes on from NZ_JALKEV010000002.1 coordinate 188,536, forward strand.
AGTAATCTGCGAACACTTCTTTTAATTCCGGAATATCTTCAATCTCATCTTGTATTTGTGCTTCAGCTTTGAAATCATCCAAATAGAAAGAAACACCTGATGATTGATCCGGGTCATATGGCTCCTCGACATAAAAGAATAAGTCGTTTACTCCACTAGACAACGTATATGTCCCTTCTAATAAGACCCATTCCTCGTCTGTTACCATTTTTGGCGTCACTACTGGCGGCCAATAATTCGTACCATCCGCATCCGTTTCAGCTCGCGATACTTGTAACTCTGTCGGTTCTTCACCAGGAGCTAATTTCACCCATACACTAATGTCATATGTATAACCTTCATACATATTTTCAAGAAAATCCAACTTCGCACTGTAAAACGTACCTTGACGATTTTCAATTAATAAACTGTATTCACTGTCTTTACCAGTTCCAGCATTGACAGATAATTCTTCCACACCTTCTCGTGGCTCCCAGCCTTGTAAAGAACCATCTTCAAAGTCCGTATAAACAGCAATACCTTCTCCTTCAGGAATTTCAGGACCATCTGATTCAGAACTTCCCTCTGTTGTAATTAAAATATTACCAATATAAAACGGAACAGTCTGACCTGCGTCATTGGATTGTATCCGTAACGCTGAATCGCTCTCTACATTGACAGTATATTGTCCTTCTAAAGTAAACGGCTCACCCGCTACATAATTAGCGTTTAAATACAAGCCATCATAGCTGTCTATATTTTGAAGTAATGCTTGTCCACCTTCTGGAACACTTACACTTTCATCGACATACCCTGTCACCTTGATATCATAAGTTTGTCCATCTTCCATTCCAACATCGGCAAAGGAAATGTCCACCCCATCCCAATTGTTCGTTCTTCCAGTTACATGTAAGGCATATCCATCATCATTTCCATCAAATACAACGTCAGATACCGCTTCTAATTGTGAGTCACCTGATTGTGTAGCTAAACCTAAATCATTTTCGAACGTTTCGTGATAGACCGTCTCCGTTTCTGACTCTGTCCCTGTCGCTTCCTCAGCGAACGCAGACAGCCAGCCAGTTGGCATGATCAGCAAAGCAATTAGAAAAATTAAAGTGAATTTTTTCATCTTCCTACTCATTTGTTGCACTCCCCTACAGTAGAATTTTCCTCCAATTAAAGTAAAGCGCTTACAATCTTTCGAAACGACTAATCACCACCTTTCTTCATCCTTCAATTTCTTATTATCATCTTTTTATGTAAAGGCTTACATCCGAATAACTAAAGATATTACTTTAAAAAATTAATATGTTTAATTCTGTCTATAACTAATGACTCATGCCTTTGTTTATACAGAAAAAAGCCCCGGTATAAAATACCAGGACTCTTATACTAACGAAGACATTATTTAATTTTATACCTGTACTTCAAATACCGGATCAGAATCGGTTCCAATTCTATCTCCATTCACAATCATTTTCCGTGTCTCACCTTTAGTTAAGTACACTCGAACAGTATTATAAGGTAAAACAAACTGCCCTTTTTTCTTGACCTCTATTTGAACCTCTTTCTTCGAACATCTCATTGTTATATTTACAAACGAACTTTTTCCATTTTTATAATCATTTGTAAGACCATCATCTTCATAAAGAGAAAAGCTTGTTTCACCCACTTCAAAATGTGGGTAGCAAATAAAGCCTCTCGACTCTTCATTTTTGTTTTCAAACGTGATCTGCTGATCATTAATTGGAACAATCGATCCAGCTTGAACCATAAGCGGTGTTGAATTGTACGGTGCAGGAAGTACAATCGTTTGACCTGCATCATACTTCATTTCTGTATAGAAATCATACCAGCCCTTTTGATTAAGAGGTAAATATACCTCTCTTTGTTGAACACCTTTTTCAACAACAGAAGCAACCAATAAAGAGTCTCCAAGCATAAAATCATCATTCTCTTCAAACGTTTTTTCATCTTCAGGGAATTGATAGAATGTAGGCTTAATGATCGGCTTATACTTTGTGTGCGATTCATACATCAAATGATATAAGTATGGGATCATTTTCACTCTAAATTTCATTAATTCACTTACTGGTTTAATGATTTCTGGATACATCCATGGAACATTTACACTTTTGTCATCGTTCCAAGAGTGAATCGTAAAACGAGGATGAAAGATCCCATTTTGAATCCAACGAACAAACAACTCCGGCTCTGGTTTCCTTCCAGCAAAGCCACCTACATCATGTCCAACATTATAAACTCCTGATAAGCTTAAGCCTAATCCGGTTTTAATATTAAACTTTAATGAGTCCCAGCTCGTTCTATTGTCTCCAGTCCACGTTTGAGCATACCTTTGCATTCCAGGGCAACCCGAACGAGAAATAAGGTACGGTCTTGTATGAGAATCAAATTCTTTTTGCGCTTCATAGGATGCTTTCATCATTAACAAAGGCTGAATGGGACGGAGCAATCCAATATTAATTGGCGATCCAAAACCATTAACTGTAGCATCTGAATTCCACAATTCAAATTCATTATTATCGTTCCATGTTGAATCAATTCCGAACTCTAATAACTGTTCTTTTATGTTCTCTTTCCACCATTTAATCGTATCAAAATTTGTAAAATCCAAATATGCTCCTACATCATCCCAAAATTGAACAACCTCTTCTCGTTCACCTTCTGAATCTTTAATAAACATTTCACCTTGCTTCAACTCTTCATATTTTGGATGATCATGTAGAAGAGCAGGCTTAATATTAGCACAAAGCTTGACCCCTGCTTCATGGAAATCAACAGTAAATTGTTTAGGACTTGGAAATTTGCTCTTATTCCAATTAAAAACATAACGTTTATTCTCAATAGAAGTGTAGCCAGAAGATAACTGGAATGAGTCACAAGGAATGTCATATCTTTTGCAATCTTCTAAAAATTGATATAATTGCTCTTGTGCATTTTCAGCATCTGTATATGTCATTGTCGAACCAGAGTAACCTAAGCTCCATTTCGGAAATAATGCAGTTTGACCAGTTAACCATGAGAATGTCTCAACAATTTCAGAAGCTTGATATCCTTGGATCATATAATAATCTAAATCCCCACCTTCCGAGTGATAATAGCGATAGAACCCATGGTAGTTATCTAATTCATTTCCCATATCAAATGTCGACGTTGACGTATTATCATAAAAGATGCCATACCAACTTTTTTCTTTCGTTCTCGTAAAATAAAAAGGAATGTGTTTATATAATGGGTCTGTGTGAATCGGGTCATATCCCATTGGGTCAAGATTCATCATACGATATCTTCTTCCATGGCGATTAAGATTCCCTGTTTTTTCCCCTAAACCATAATACTTATCTTCTAAATCTCTTTTCATATAATGAAAAATACCATTACCAAGAGAATCATCATGGTTATACGATTGAGTTTTTCTATCACCTGCAATTTCATGCCAGTGATTATTCCTATTTTCAAACCATGTTAGAATAAAGCCATCTAATTGAACGATTACTTTTAATTTATCTGTAAAGATTGATATTTCATTATCATTTTCTTCATACTTAAATGTAGGTAAAGAAAAAGGAGTCAGATCCATGCGATCTCTCCCTTCAAATGGGATATCCTCCATACCTGGTGCCACTAGCCATGTATTTTTCATTTTCAATTCGTTATTTTTTTTAAAAAGAACACGAAAGATATTCTGTTCTAATATTAAAATACTTATTTCAATGTCTTTCATACGGTTTATAAAATGCAAACCTTCTTCAGTTATTTTATTTACAGTAAATTGTTTCTTTGAATAATTCACTCTTCATCCCCCTCTACAGACTACTATATTTCTACTAATTCATTTTTTGCATTCTATAACAGACCAAGCCATCGTGGCAAAGCTAAACTAATCTCAGGAATATATACAACAAACAACAATGTAACAACTAAAACAATAAAAAATTTACTAAGTGGCTTTATAACAGCTTCAATAGGAACATTCCCCACACTGCAACCTATAAATAGACAACTCCCTACAGGTGGTGTAATCACTCCAATTGCTAAATTGAATACGAGCATAATGCCAAAATGAACGGGATCTATTCCTAACTGAATGGCTATCGGTAAAAAGATAGGTGTAAAGATTAATACAGCTGGAGTTAAATCCATAAAAGTTCCAATAACTAACAACATAAACATCATGATCAACAAAATAATAATAGGATTATCTGAAATACTTAGTAGAGCATTACTTATAGCACTCGGTAAACCCGTTACAGCCATGGCCCAAGACATAATAGAAGAAGCACCTACTAAAAATAAGACAATACCAGTCATAACAATAGTTTCTTTTAATATTTTCGGAACATGTGACCACGTCAAATTACCGTAAATCAATGAAAGGACTAATGAGTACAAGACAGCAATTGCTGCACCCTCTGTTGCTGTAAAAATTCCAGCAACAATCCCTCCGATAACAATGACAATTAACATTAAACTTGGAATCGCTTGAAATATAATCTTAATGGCGTCTCTTATACTTACTTTTTCAGAGACTGTATAATTATTCTTTTTTGCAATAAAATAAGCCACGATCATAACCGCTAGTCCCATTAAAATCCCTGGTAAGTAACCCGCCATAAACAATGCTGAAATTGACGTCCCTCCACTAGTCAATGAATAAAGAATTAAGACACCACTAGGAGGAATGAGTAAACCTACGGGTGAAGAAGCGATATTTACTGCTGCGGAAAACCCTTTATCATAGCCCTCTTTTGCTTGTAATGGAGACATAACACTTCCAATAGCAGCCGCAGAGGCTACAGCTGAACCCGATATAGAACCAAATAGCATGTTTCCAACTACATTCGTATGTGCTAATGACCCAGGCAACCTACCAGCTATCAATTTTGCTAAATTTACTAACCGTAACGCTATTCCACCATTGTTCATAATACTTCCTGACATAATAAAAAAAATAACAGCTAACAATGCAAAACTATTTATACCACCTAGCATTCTTTGTGCCGCTGTAAATAGAACAATATCTATTGGCAAAACAAGAATTACGGAGGCTAAAGAAGATATTCCAATACTAATTGATATTGGTACCCCTAATAATAGAAGCAAAAAAAATACTCCAAACAATAACAGAGCCGCTTGTACTGCTAATTCCATTGTTATCCCTCCTTTTTATTCTCTAGATTAGAAGAACTAGGGGCAATTACAGCTTGTTCAATCGAACTTTCCTCTTCTCTTCTCTCAAAGACATTTATGATTTGATAAAATATTATCAGCACCCCAGAAACCGGTAAAATAGCATAAATATAACCCATTGGAATTTGTAAAATTGGAGAAGTTTGATTGAGAGTTGAAATTGTAATACTATATCCACCTTTTACGAGAATTAATGCTGCAAAAAATACGATAGAGGCATCAATAAAAATTTGTAATGACTTTTTCTCCTTGCCACGTAACTTGTTCTTCACAAAAGTAATTGCTAAATGTTCATTTGAGCCAAATGCATAAGTTGTTCCTAAAAAAGCTACCCAAATTAACAGAAATCGTAAAAGCTCTTCGGTAAATACACTTGGATCATTTAATACATACCTACTAAATACTTGCCATAGCGCTCCGCAAACAAGGATAACAGTTAGTATAGAGGCGAATATCATAATTCCTAGGTTCAAGATATTCTTCACTTTTTTTAAAATTTTCAGCATATTTAGTCACCTCTTTTTATAAAATCATGTTCTCCTTAATGGTAAAACCTTTATCTATGATCAAAATAATTATCTTAGTCTCTCTATATGAATCCCGCGTGTTAAATCTATTTCAATAAATGTCAGTGCCCCACTAAAAAGAGGGGCACTTCATTTAAAGTTTTCCTATTATCGTAAAGCTTCAAAAGCATCTAACAGTTCAGCGATTTGCTCATCTTCTCGATACTTCTCATGCATTGGTTGAACAGCTTCGAAAAATGGTTCCTGGTCTGGATAGAAAAACTCCACTCCCATTTCTTCAGCCTCTTCTATGGCTTGATTAATAGCTTCAGCCCATAATTCTTTTTGATACTCTGTTGATTCTTTAGCTGCATCTCTTAGTAATTCTTGTTGACCTTCTGTCAGCTCATTCCATAAATCACTGCTAATTACTACAATATCAGGAATTCGTGCATGTTCATCAAATGAGAAAGCTTTAGCAACTTCACCATGCTTTCCCGTTGTCAAGGCAGTTGGGTTACTTTCAGCTCCATCTACTACTCCTGACTGAAGTGCTGTATATATCTCACCGTAAGGCATTGGAGTTGGTGATCCACCTAATTCCTCCATCATTTCAATTTGAGTTTGGCTATCCATCACACGAATTCGAAGTCCACTTAAATCATCTGGATGCAGGATCGGCTGATCTTTTGTATAAAAGCTCCGAGCACCAGAGTCATACCATGTCAATCCTACAAAACCTTCTTCATCTGTTGAATCAAAAAGATCTTGTACCACTTCAGAATCCATTGACGTAAAGAAATGATCTTCATCACTAAAAACATATGGCAAACTAAACACTGAATATTGTGAAGAGAAATTCTCAAGTGAAGCTGCGCTTACCTTTGTAATATCGACTCCACCTACTTGAACTTGCTCTAGTATCTCTCTTTCTTCACCCAACACTGCATTAGGAAAGATCTCCATTGTAATTTGACCTTCAGAACGTTCTTCTACTATTTCAACAAACCTTTCTAATCCCATATGAACAGGGTGATCTTCACTCAAGTTATGAGCCAGCCTTAAGTTATGCTCTGTTGCTTCTACATTCTCGTCCCCGGTTGGTGTTTTTTGTGGATCATCATTATCATTCCCACATGCAGATGCCAACACTAACAAACTTCCCATGATTAAGCTTCCAATTATTTTTTTCAATGTAAATCCCCCTTTTAGTATTGATCTTATATAATGAACTGCTTTGCAGCTAATTCTTTAGTATAGACTCAACCCACTAACTTAAGTAACATCCTCAAAACCACCTGGCACATCCAAATGTATAGCCTTATTTTGTGCGTCAATACATAATTCAGCAGCTTTAAAAGCATGCTCTTGACTCATTGATTCTTCGCTTCCATTCATACAATCCAAAATAAACTTTCCAAAGAATGGATACCCTACTTGGCCATGACAATGAATATGTTGCTCTCCTTCATGATTCACTACATAAACGTGATCGCCTTTTTCATCTCTAGCAATGTCTATATATTTTCGTACTTCGATGTACCCATCTGTTCCCAATATGATGACACGACCATCTCCCCATGTCCCTAAACCATCTGGTGTTAGCCAGTCTACGCGAAAATAAAAAGTAGCACCATTATCAGCAACGAGTGTGGCATCTCCAAAATCCTCGAATTTAGGATAATCCTTAAATTTATAATTAGCTACTTTACTATGCAATACTCTTGCATCCTTCGCTCCTGCATAATATAAAAACTGTTCAATTTGATGGCTTCCAATATCACATAAAATACCTCCAACATAATCACGATCAAAAAACCAATTCGGTCTAGACGACGGATTAGCTCGGTGTGGACCAGTTCCAATAACTTGAACAACCTTGCCAATTGCGCCATCTTCAATTAATTGACCTGCTAAAATCGCCCCCTCAACATGTAAACGTTCACTGTAGTATATCCCCCACTTCAACCCTGTTTCTTCTGTTTTCTTCCTTGCTTCTTCCAATTGCTCTTTAGTCGTAAATGCAGGCTTGTCTACAAAGAAATGTTTTCCTTTATCAAGTGTTCTTAATCCTAACTCACAGCGCATTGCTGGGATTCTAGCACTTGCAACTAGGTTAATCGTCGAATCTAGCAATATTTCTTCCTCTGAATTAGCTATTTTAGTATTAGGGAACTTTTTAACAAATTCTTTTACTTTTGTTGAGTCAGGGTCATAAACAAGTTTCAATTCTCCTCCTGCTTCCAACAATCCATTACACATTGCATAAATATGTCCATGATCTAAACCAATTGCCGCAAAGAAGAATTCTCCACTATCGATAACTTTGCTTGCTTTTCCTTTTGGCTGATAATTCATCCCATCACTATTACTCATTTTTTATTCCTCCTTAATGGCAGTGGAATTAACTAATTCATGATGACTACTCATATTTGCCACCTGTCGTAATCTCATTTGTAGCGAAGTTTTCTATACTATTTTTCTTTTCATAAAAATAAGTGGCATTCTTTAATACCCCTTCTCTAGAATAAAATGGGCTATTCTTTCCTAGAGGTAATGTAACGCTTTCTCCTAAGCTAGAAGATTGATATATAGCCGTGATAAGCTCCAAAGTTTCTCTTCCATCCTTGCCAGTCACTAATACGTCTTTCTCCCCTTCTATGGCCAATAGAACATCTTGAATTTGTCCTGCATGACCTTCATATTGCAGTTTTGGTTTTAAATCATATTCTTCCTGTATTTTAGATTCTAGTTCTTCATTGATTTCAGGAAATCCATTTTCCTGTGGTTTAGATGCCGTTACTTTCCATGGTACAGAGACACGAGCAAATTCCCCTTGAAAAATTAGCTGTTGCTCTTCTCCATGATGTACAACAGAGCTTGTAATTTGCGCTAAACTACCATTTACATAACGAACAATAGCGATTGAAATATCTTCTACTTCCGCATTATCATGTGCCACATTACTCATTACCGCTGTAACTTCAGCTGGCATACCATTCATCCAATTAAATATATCGATATGATGAACCGCATGGTTTAAGGTACACCCTCCCCCTTCTTTTTCCCACAAACCTCTCCACCATAAATCATAATAAGAATAGCCCCTCCACCAAAATGAATCTACTTGAGTATGAAGAATTTTTCCCATTAATTTAGAATCGAGCACACTCTTCAGTTTCATCATCGGAGATGTAAAACGATTTTGTGCAATAACCGATAAAATTTTCCCGCTCTGTTCAGCAGCCGCATTCATTGCATCGCATTCCTCTAAAGAGGACGCCATAGGTTTTTCAACAATGACATGCTTTCCTTGCTTTAAAGCTTCAATTGTAATATCTGCATGAGTGTACGGAGGCGTACATATAGAAACTAAATCTATGTCATTACGAGCCATTACGTCTTTATATTCGTTAAATATTTCTACATCTAAATTAAAATCTTTGGCCTGTTTTTGAGCCTTTTCTGAATAAATATCACATAATGCAACAATTTTGCATTGATCTTGAAATGCTAAAAAACCGTCAATATGAGAAGTAGATATTGCACCTGTTCCTATTATCGCGACTTTAATCATTGTTAATGCTCCTTTTATTTATAGAATAGATTACTTGTTCCAACAAATTAATGAAGACTCTTTCTAAAACTCACAATTTTGAGCTTATTTATAAAGAACTTCGCTTAAACTTCATCGCGGCTTCGACTGCTTGCTTCCATCCGTCATATAATTCTTTTCTTTCCAATTCATCCATCTGCGCAGTAAACGTACAATCGATGTTCCACCTTTGTGTAATCTCATTTTTATCCTTCCAAAATCCAACAGCAAGTCCTGCCAGATAAGCAGCTCCAAGAGCGGTCGTTTCCTGAATGACTGGTCGTTGAACAGGTACATTGAGAATATCACTTTGGAATTGCATTAAAAAATTGTTTGCTACTGCCCCACCATCAACCCTTAATGCTTTGAGATCGATTCCAGCATCTGCTTCCATCGCATCTAATACATCCTTCGTTTGATATGCTAACGATTCTAGCGTCGCACGTATGAAATGCTCCTTCTCCGTTCCACGTGTCATTCCAAAAACAGCCCCACGAACATCACTATCCCAGTACGGTGTCCCAAGTCCAACAAAAGCCGGTACGACATACACTCCATCCGTTGAATTCACCTTAGTCGCATACCTTTCACTATCTGCTGCTGATTGAAGCATTCGTAGCCCGTCACGAAGCCATTGAATTGCTGAACCAGCGACAAAGATACTCCCCTCTAGTGCATACTCGATTTTCCCATCAATTCCCCAAGCAATCGTCGTTAATAAGCCATGATGGGATTTAACCGCTTCTTCCCCTGTTGTCATGAGCATAAAGCAGCCGGTTCCGTACGTATTTTTCGCCATTCCTGGCTCAAAGCATGCTTGCCCAAATAGTGCTGCTTGCTGATCCCCAGCCACTCCTGCAATCGGAACAGTTTCACCGAAGAAATGATAATCAATCGTATGCGCATATATATGTGAAGATGGGCGAACTTCAGGTAGCATCGAGGCTGGTACACCTAATATATCTAAAAGCTCCTCATCCCACTTTAAGTCATAAATATTAAACATCAGCGTTCTAGACGCATTCGTATAATCCGTTACATGTGCCTGCCCACCAGAGAGCTTCCAAATAAGCCACGTATCAACCGTACCGAATAATAGTTGACCTTGCTCAGCCTTTTCACGTGCTCCTTCAACATGATCTAACATCCACTTCACTTTTGTTCCAGAGAAGTAAGCATCAATTAACAGTCCTGTCTTATTTCTAAATGTCTCATTAAGCCCCTGCTCCTTAAGCTCTTCACAAATACCATCTGTTTGCCGCGATTGCCAGACGATTGCATTGTAAATCGGTTTACCCGTTTCTTTATCCCAGACAACTGCTGTCTCGCGTTGATTCGTAATACCAATTGAAGCAATCTCTTTCGGTGAAATCTCTGACTTACTTAATAGTTCGGCGATAACTGATAGGATCGAAGACCAAATTTCATTGGCATTATGTTCAACCCAACCCGGCTTTGGGAAAATTTGTGTAAACTCCTTCTGCGCGATATCTACGACTTCTCCTTGCTTGTTAAAAAGGATAGCTCTTGAACTAGTTGTCCCCTGATCTAAAGCTAATACATATTTTTTCTCCACTACATTACCTCCAAGAACAATGACTTTTTTTTACCCTTTATACCTAATGCCTTATTAGTCGCCTTCACATACTGATCAAAAGAGTCTAAGATGAGAAAATGTTAATAGTAGACTTTATCAAAGAAACACTTAAGACAACTTATGGAATGAATACACATTACTTTCTTAAATAATAGTCAGATATGATACCCTTCCATTAATAAGCCAACATTCATTGCTTTTTTGAAAACTGAAACATGCTACTCTCAAAAAAAAAATCAACGAAACAGGGTGTCTACAAAAAACTAGACACATAGCTTCGTCGATCTCCAAGTCTCATCGAAAATTATTAACTTAGTAACAATTAAAACAAACATTGAAAACGCTGTCAATACTTTTTCCTTTTTAAAAAGAAAAATCGCAGTGATCTTTTCTTACAAACGGTGTGCATCGTCATGATTAAATGGACGTGCTCTTCAATAACCAATCGATAACGAACGGAGGTGATAGCACCCATGTATCCATTTCCACATCTATGATTAAACATCCAAAATGAATTACTCCTCACTAACAATCCCTTTCGTCAAAATCACATTCGCATACAACGCTTTTTCACTTGTTGTAATAACAGCAAACGCTGACTTTGCGCGCTCATAAAAGTCATAGCGCGACTCCCATTTTATACTGTCCTTTTTAAAACCTTCCTGCTTTAAAATTGTTACATATTGCTCCCAAATGTTAGGTATTGAATCACCAGGTAAAACATCCATTAATGCAACAGGTTTGTCTACATACGTATCTAACGGTAAATGCTGTAATACGGCTGTTAGAATGGGAACAATCTGATGACCATCACACCTTATTACATTTTCATTTAAACGTGCTGCAGGAAAATGTCCATCTGCTATGACGATTTCATCTCCATGTCCCATTTCCATTAATCCTTTAACAAGCTCAGGAGACAAAATAGAAGGAATACCTTTTAACATATCACTCTACCTTCTTCCTATTATTCATACAGAGCCGCTTGAATGTCTTCATCATCAATATTCGATTGATCGTACCAGAAAAAACCGGTATCTATCAATTCTTCAACTTCCTCACCCTTCACCGCTTGAACCGCTGCTTTAACCGTCTCATAACCAATTCCAACTGGATTTTGCGTAACCGCACCAGCCATGACACCACTTCGAATCGCTTCCATTTGCAGATCTCCTGAATCAAATCCGACAACCACCACTTCTCCTGCTTTATTTAATTCATTCACCGCGTTAATAATACCGATTGCTGAACCTTCATTGGATCCAAAAAAACCTCTTAAGTCTGGATATGCTAGTAAAATTGTTTTCGCAAGGTCTGTCGAATTTAAATGATCGCCTCCCCCATATTGAATATCAACAATCTCAATAGCAGGAAAATGTTCTTCCATATATTCGACAAACCCATCTCGACGATCCACACCAGTAATACTTGTTTGGTCATGAACAATTAACCCAATTTGCCCTTCGCCATCTATTAGTTCTGCCATTCTCTCAGCAGCTAGTGCTGAAGCCGCCTTATTATCAGTTGAAGCGGTCGTAATCGGAATCTCACTATCTACACCCGAATCAAACGCTACCACAGGAATTCCACTATCCTCGGCTTGCTGTAAAATGGGAATCGACGCTTGACTGTCTAACGCTGCAAATCCAATCGCATCTGGCTGGTTATCTAAGGCCGCTCTTAGCATATCAATTTGGCGATCAACATTTGACTCTGATTCAGGCCCTTCAAATGTGATGACTGCCCCATATTCCTCAGCAGCCTGCTCGGCACCCTGTCTAACCGCTTGCCAAAATTGATGCTGAAATCCTTTTGATATAATCGGAATAAATAATTCATCCTCTTCAACATCTGGTTGCGCCTCTCCTTGATTAGATTCATCACCCTCTTCACCACAAGCCATAAGTAAAAGAACAACAAGAAACATAGAAAACAGCACACATTTTCGATTCATCGTCATTTCTCCTTTTTAAAGTTTTGTATGATCATGCTCCTGAGGAAGGAGTTCATTCAACAAATGGGTTTACGTGTTTTTCCGACGTAGATTATCCGCATAAACCGCTAGAATAATTACACAGCCTACAACGACCGTTTGCCATTCTTGTGGCACCGATAATATCCGCAAGCCATTCGTCAGCACACTCATAATTAAGGCCCCGATCACCGTCCCAACAATCGTGCCTTTTCCACCACTTAGAGATGTTCCACCGATTACGACAGCCGCGATAGCCTCTAGCTCATAGCCCATTCCTAATGCTGGCTGTGCTGAATTTAATCGAGAAGCCATAATGACACCAGCTAATCCTGTAAACAAACCCGCTAACGTATAAATTTTTATTTTCCAGCGCTTCACATTCACACCTGATAAAAGAGTTGCCTCTTCATTACTACCAATAGCAAAAGTAAAGCGCCCGATAACCGTTTTAGACAAAATGAGTGCTGCGATCATAGCTACGGCAAAAAAGAGCACAACTCCATTAGGGATTCCTGGAATAATTGTCCCTAGTGCAATATTGGAGAATATCGGAGTGTTTGTAAAATAGATCGGTGAAGCCCCTGAAATGACGAGAGCCATCCCTTTTGCAATCATCATCATAGCTAACGTTGCGATAAAAGGTGGAATATTCATCTTAGCAATCGCTAGCCCGCATAATAATCCACATATTGCTCCAGTTACTATCCCGACAAATACACCGACGATGATAGGGAATCCCAAAGTTGTAATCATTACTGCTGTCATCACTGAGGAGAGTGTCATGACTGTCCCGACAGATAAATCAATCCCACCCGTTATAATGACAAATGTTGCTCCAAGCGCCAAAATACCGATAACAGCCGTAGAAAGTAAGATACCTATAATATTCGAAAATTGCAAAAAGTTAGGTGAGGCAATAGAAAAGAAGACAATTAATAAAATTAAACTAGTAAATGCCAATAGTTGTTGAACAGCACCTGATTGAAATAGAAAACAACCTTTACTAAAACGATTTATGAATTCAACCCTTTTCATATGAATTCCTCCATACTTTTGCGTTTTGTTGCATAGGTCATAATCGCTTCCTGTGAAGCGTTTTCATAATCCAATTCTCCAGAAATCCTTCCCTCACACATGACGATCACTCTATGACTCATTCTCAATATTTCTGGTAATTCAGATGAGATCATGATGATCGCTTTTCCCTGCTTAGCTAACTCATTCATTAACTTATAGATTTCCCCTTTTGCTCCAACATCAATTCCTCGCGTCGGTTCATCAAATATCAAAATATCACAATCTCTTGTTAACCATTTGGCGATGACAACCTTTTGTTGATTTCCTCCTGAAAGAAATTTCACTTGCTGATGCACCGACGGCGTCTTAATCGTTAGCTGCTCAGAAACAGCACGTGCTGTTTCAACCATGTCCTGATCTTTCGTCCAACCGAATGGATACAAAAAGTGCTTTATAGAGGAAATGATGATATTCGTTTTCACATCCATATCAACCATTAGTCCGAGTTGTTTACGATCCTCTGAGACATAACCAATGCCATGACGAACCGCATCATTAGGGTTTTTAATCGTTACTTTTTTCCCTTTAACATAGATTTCACCACTCGTGATAGGGTCTGCACCAAAAACAGCTCTTGCCACCTCTGTTCTTCCAGCACCCATCAATCCAGCAAACCCAACAATCTCTCCCTTTTTCAAATGGAAGCTAACGTGTTCAAGCTCTCTGTTGCACAATTGACGAACGTCTAATACAACCTCTTCCGTTCGAGATTCTACGTTCGGCTTCAACTGTTGATCGATCTTTCTTCCGACCATCTTTGTAATTAATTGATCAATCGATACACCCTTTGTCTGAAACGTATCGATATACGTACCATCTCGTAAAATGGTCACTCGATCCGTTATCCTCTTCAATTCTTCCATTCGATGTGAAATATAAATGATTCCGACTCCTTGTTTTTTTAAATCGGCAATAATAGAAAACAATCGATCAATCTCACTATTAGTTAAAGCTGCTGTCGGTTCATCCATAATGAGAATTTTCGAGCGAAAGGATAAGGCCTTAGCAATTTCAACCATTTGCTGTTTAGCAACAGAAAGCTCTGAAACAAAGGATTTCGGATTGATTTGAAGATTTAATTGATCGAATAAGGACAGGGTATTTCGATTAAGCTCTTGCTCATCTAGAAAAAGTCCTAATTTTCTCCTTGGTTCTCTGCCAATGAAAATATTTTGAGCAACTGTCAAATCTGGCATTAAGTTCAGCTCTTGATGAATGATACTGATCCCTAAATCTTGAGCTACTTGCATATTCGTTATCTCTACTTCCTCCCCACAGTAAGTAATGGTCCCCTCATCCTTTTCATAAATTCCTGTGAGGATTTTCATTAAGGTTGACTTTCCCGCCCCGTTCTCTCCTAAAATCGCATGAACCTCACCACTATTCAAATCAAAGTGGACATTTGATAATGCACGCACACCAGGGAAATTCTTTGAAATGCCGTCCATTCGTAACAAATTCTCACTCATCGTCACCCTCCTAATAAAAGTGGAATGATTTCATTTTTAACGATAAAGCGGGCCATAATTGGAGCATGCTCGATAATCGGCTCCTTCTAAATCATAACTACCAAACATCGACCAAGCACTTGGACGGAAAATAGCTTCGTTAGAAATATTGTGCATATTGACAGGTATTCGAAGCATTGACGCTAACGTAATTAAATCAGCTCCAATGTGTCCATAGCTCACTACACAATGATTCGCTCCCCAATGATTCATAACCGAATAGACATCTTTAAAAGCTCCCTCTCCTGTTAATGTTGGGACAAACCAAGTTGTCGGCCATGTCGGATCTGTTCGCTCATCTAATAGTTGGTGGACATGCTTCGGTAATGTCACTGTATACCCTTCTGCTAGTTGTAGCACTGGTCCAAGTCCTTTCACTAAATTTAATCGAGCAATCGTAACAGGCATATTTCCCTTCGTTAGAAAGTTACTTGAAAACCCTCCTCCTCGGAAATATTCGGTATTAGCAGGTCTGAAGCTTGTTGCATCTAAGCATTTCGTCACTTCATCTTCTGTTATTTGCCAAAAAGGCTTCATAGCTGGTGTTCCACCAATCTCTTGCTCCCCTGTCCCATCCAATGCGGCTGCACCAGAGTTAATTAAATGAATGACTCCGTGCCGCGCCTTTCCTTCTAAATTTTCACCTGTTACACGTTTAATCGCACTAGGACTCCAATACGTTCTTACATCAGCGAATATTTGTGCCGTATTTGTTAGCAAATGACCGAATAGCATCGTAACCGCATTTAACGAATCATTTTCCGTCGCAACAATGTATGGCGCGCGAATACCATTCCAGTCAAACGATGAATTTAAGAATGCCTCCATAAAATCTCCATTCGGTAGGAAATCCGTCCACTGACGTTGCCCTTGAAAGCCTGAAGCTATCGCATTTCTCCCTGTTGCTTCTTCCTTGTAGCCTAGATCAGCTAGCTTCTCATTACCTACCATTAGATCACGAGTAATCATCGCCATTTTTATACTCATTTTTAAATCTTCTTCCTTCTCCTGATCACTCCTTGCACGGCTCTTCGGATTACGATCAGCACCGATGTGACAGTTATCCTTCACCCAAAGACATGCACGTTCAAATTCATCAGGATCATATATCTCCTCTTGAACGCGACGGAGGATTTCGGTCATATCAACATACTCATTTCTCATACCTAAGTAATCTTGAAAGAAATCCTCATCAATCATGCTTCCAGCAATCCCCATTGATACCGATCCCATTGATAGATACGATTGATCCCTCATCATCGCCACCGTTAATCCTGCCTTTGCAAATCGTAGCAACTTCTCTTGCACATCAACTGGAATCGTTTCATCTTCAATATCCTGCACATCACGTCCATAAATGCCAAAAGCCGGAATCCCCTTTTGGTTATGAGCCGCTAAAACAGCTGCTAAATAAACAGCACCAGGCCGTTCTGTCCCATTAAATCCCCAAATCGCATTTGGTTTGACTGGATCCATATCCATCGTTTCTGATCCATAGCACCAACAAGGTGTGACAGTAATGGTTAATCCAACAGATTCTTGTGCAAATTTCGCTTTTGCCTCTGCCGCTTCAGCCACCCCTCCAATGCATTGATCAGCAATAACAACCCGTACCGACTCACCATGATTGTCATATAGACTTGACTCAAGCAATGTCGCCACAGACTGCGCCATGGTCATCGTCTTCTCTTCTAACGATTCACGTACGCCTTTACGTCTTCCATCAATCGTCGGACGTATTCCAATCGCAGGCCTATTTCCGATTAAACGTTCTACCTTAGTCATCTTCACTCACCTCTATTAATGTCTTAAAAGATTCATAGGCTGTTTGCCAACCTTCTTCCACAGCCGGTTGATAGTGCTTCACATCAAATGAACGCTTAACGATGCTTCGAGCCTCTTGAAGGTTCCCAATTTCCCCTAACGCTATCCATTGAGCAATCGCATTTCCAATTGAACTAGCTTCAACAGGGCCTACTATCACTTCTCGGTTCGTTGCATTTGCAACAAACTGACAAAATAATTCGTTTTGAATGACGCCACCTCCCATATGAACCGTCGAGAACCGTTTATGAATGACTCGTTCTAATTGATCCATCACAAAACGGTATTTCAGCACAAGACTTTCGAGTATACACCTAAGAATTTCAGCAGGGGTATGAGGGATAGGTTGATTCGTTTCCTGACAATAACGCTTAATTTCCGCAATCATATGTTCAGGATTAAAAAAACGATGATGATCTGGGTCAATAAATGAACGAAAGGGGTCAGCCTCCATCATTAGCTTCTTCTCTTCTGCATAATTAAATTCAACACCCTGCCGCTTCCAAATCGTCCGACATTGTTGCAAGAACCACATTCCCATTAAATTCTTCTGTAGTCGATACCCCCCATCTATCGTTCCCTCATTCGTAAAACCATTCTTCCTTGCTTCGTCACTCGTAACGGGCTTTTTGACGGGCACACCAATAAGTATCCATGTACCACAGCTCATAAATGCTGAACCTTCCTTTTCAATCGGCAAAGCTGCGAGTGCACTAGCTGTATCATGACCTCCTACATTGACTACCTTTAGTCGATTCATTTGTAATTCACCATTAATCGACGGCAATGTATACCCTGAAGTCGTACACGGCTTCACGACAGGTGCTAATATTTCATGTGAACAACCAATCTCCTGTAACAGACCCTTTGACCAATCTTGGTCTGTTACAGACAATAACTGAGTTGTTGAACTAATCGTATATTCATTTTGCTTTTCACCTGTTAAAAAGTATGTTAATAAATTTGGTGTTAATAGAAGCGACTCTGATTGTTCGATTAACGCCGGATTACTATTGGAAAGCGCATACAATTGAAACAACGTGTTAATTGGAGAAGAGGTCACGCCCGTTAATTGAAACAATTCTTTTTCTGGAATCCTTGTGAGCACTTGCTCCATTGCTTGATCATTTTGAGGATCACGATAACAATATGGATTTGCTAGTAATTCACCTGTTTTCGATATCAATCCAAAATCGACTCCCCAAGTGTCTATCCCTACGCTTGCAAGCTCCATATGATTTCTCTTCAAGCCTATGAGCATTGCTGCTTTTATTTCCCGGACAATATTTAAGACATCCCAATATAAATGGTTCATTAATGAAATTGGTTCATTGACAAATCGGTACTCCTCTTCAAGAAATAAACGTTCCCCATCAAATCGAGAAAGCATTAAACGACCATTAGATGCACCGATATCAAACGCCCACACTCCCTTCATGATTCTCACCTCCTACACATCATGTTGGTTTCTTCAATAAAGTCGCACGATATTTTTCACTTGATAGATTTCTTAATTCCTGACACTCTTCATCTGTTAAAAGTCGAGGTGTTCCAACAGATTGTGAGATCGCATACACTTTAGCCGCTTCTTCTACTAGCTGCATATAGAAATATGCCTGCTTCATCGTTTTTCCAATCGTTAAAACACCATGGTTCCTCATCACAACGACATCATGATGTGAAATGACGTTATCTACTGCATCCGCTAGCACATTAGTAGTCGGAATTAAATAATTTATATACGATACACTTTTAACCATAGCGGGAAAATCAGGGAACATACTAGGAATCTCCTTCCCAGTAGAAGCTACGGCAACCGAATAAGTCGGATGCGCATGTAAGATTGCTTGAATATCTGACCTCCTTCTGAAGCAAGCCAAATGCATGGACAGTTCAGAAGATGGCTTCAAATCACTGATCACTTCCCCTGACGCAATGTGGACTTTCACCCATTGATCATCAATTTCTTGTAAATCAAAACCACTAGGAGAAATATACATGTAGTCTCCATCACGCATGCTTAAATTCCCACCAGCACCAACGACTAATCCTGTTTGTACGACCTTGTTAGCATACTCGTTTAACACATTCAACATTTTCAAGCTCCAACTCCTCCTTTTTTCCTCTTTACTTACTTCTTTTGATCACTCTTGTCGATTTGCGTATATGGATATTCGGTTGAAGAACAACCTTTCGGGCTTCCGTTGTCATCTTTTGCTGTACATGTTCAATTAAGAACTGAATCCCAATTCGACCAAATTCTTGAGCTGGCTGAGCAGCTACAGTAAAGAAGGGATCAAAGTACACAACTGGTTCTACCTCATCAAAGCAAACAATCGAAACATCTTCAGGCACTTGAAGATTCATATCCTTTAACGCTCGAATGGTATTAATCGCAATGAGATTATTAGCGGCAAAGATTGCCGTAGGTCTTTTCATTTTTGGTAACGCATACAATCGTTCGATAATATCTGCTACACTTTCGCTGTTATAATCAACCTCGGAAATATAATGGTCATATACAGGCAATTCGTTTAGCTTCAATGTCTCACAATAGCCTCTTTTTCGTTCACGAGAAGTGGAAATACTAAGAGGACCATTAATAAAGGCCACCCTTTCATGTCCTAAAGAAATAAGATGCTCCATTAACCTTCTACTTCCTATATAGCTGTCACCAATAACGTAATCTCCATTAAATGCTGCAATGGTTCGATCAATTAATACAACTGGAATCTTGTGTGCAGTTAATCGTTCAATTTGCTTAATCGAATGATCACAGGTCGGGGCAAGCAACACACCATCAACTCTTGCAGACAAGACTGAATCGATATAATGAACCTCTTTCTCCCTACTCTCATCTGTATTACTCAGCAACAGTCGATAGCCTTTTTTAGCCGCTTCATCCTCTGCTCCTCTAGCGATTTTTGAAAAGAATGGATTAGAAATATCAGGTAACAACAAAGCTAGATTATTTGATTGATTCGATGTTAAGCTTCTTGCTGCAGCATTTGGGACATATCCAAGCTCCTTAATCGCTTTCTCTACTTTTTTTCTCGTTGATTCTCTCGTGTTGCCGGTATGATTAATGACTCTAGATACAGTCATTGGAGAAACACTCGCTCTTTTCGCAATGTCATATATCGTTACCATCTCATCCATTCCTCATTGTTCATTTGTTAGTAAGATGTGTATGATACCGATAACATGAATATGCTTGATTTTATGTCGCCTCCTCTTTCTCTTTCCCCTACCACATATCTAATGGTTAACGTCTACGCCCAATACTAGCCGTTAACTGTTACTGAAAATATGTATATTTATTACAGCACACGTACGATAGAAAACATTTAAATAACTAAAGAATTTCATGGAAAACGATCAATAAGACTAGCAATCTATTGTAAAATGAATAAACGACCAACAATGAGAAAGTGGGAAATGAGATGAAATTATCCAGTATCATAAGTAATGGGATGGTTCTTCAACGACATCAGACGATCACCATATCTGGCGAAACAAAACCCTCTCAAACGATTCAATTATCCTTTCTTCACCGTACATATGAAACGACATCTGACCGTCATGGGAATTGGGCAATTGTGTTAGGAAGCTTTAACCATGGTGGCCCTTATGTAATGACGATTTCAGCTGATGAAACGCTCGTCATAGAGGATATATTCATTGGGGATGTTTGGTTGTTAAGTGGTCAGTCAAACATGGAGCTACCGATAAGGCGCACACTCGATTTATTTTCCGAAGAAATGAAAGCGGTTCAAAACCCTTCCATTCGCCAATTTTCTGTACCACAAACATATCAATTTCATCAACAAAATGATTTCCTAGAAGGGGGAAAATGGACGAAAGCGATCCAAAATGAAGTGTTAGACTTTAGCGCTGTCGGTTATTTCTTTGCGAACGAACTATATAAAAAATACGAGGTCCCGATCGGACTTGTTCATGCTGCTGTCGGTGGTACACCAATTGAAGCATGGATCAGTGAAAAGACTTTGCGCGAGCTTCATGTCTATGACGAAGAATTACACCAGAACAAAGATGATTCATATGTTTCACTTACAAAGCTTCAAGATGAAGAGCGGCATACTAAATGGTATGAGCAATTAAATGCGAATGACCTTGGATTGCAGAAGCCCGCTTGGTATGAGGAGAACCTTTCAACGAATGATTGGCAAGAGTTCAGCGTTCCGAACTCCTGGAAGAGTAGTGAACTTGAGTCATTAAGAGGAGCTGTTTGGTTTCGAAAAGAATTTCAATTATCTGATGAAATGTGTACGGAGAATGCGAAGCTCATGCTCGGTACGATTATCGATGCTGACGATACGTATATAAATGGCACACACATCGGTTCAACGGCATACCGCTATCCACCAAGACGTTACAACATACCAGCTGGAATATTGAAGCCTGGCAAGAATACGTTAGCCGTCCGCGTCATAAGTACACAAACGACAGGAGCCTTTGTAACAGACATGCCCTATAAGCTTATCGTCAATAGCAACGAAATCAATCTTGAAGGTAGTTGGAGCTATAAGATTGGAGCGATAACAGAAACACTTGATCCACCAACTTTTTTCCAATACAAACCGACTGGAATGTACAATGGAATGATTGCTCCACTCAAGCAAATGACTATGAAAGGGGTCCTTTGGTATCAAGGTGAATCCAATACAGCTAACCCAAGCGGCTACGCTCAGCTTTTTGCCAAGCTCGTTCATGATTGGCGGACGAATTGGCAGCAACAAGACCTTCCTTTCTTATACACACAGCTAGCAAATTTAGAAAATGGAGACCCTCATCATCATTGGGCGATCTTACGTGAGGAGCAGCGCAAATCTCTTACCATTCCGCACACAGAGATGGCTGTAACCATTGATGTCGGTGAGCAGAATGATCTGCATCCACAAGATAAGAAAAGTGTCGGTCAGCGACTCGCCTTATGTGCTAGACATATCGCATATGGTGAAAATATCGTGTATAGTGGACCACACTATAAAGAAATGAAACGAATCGATGGTAAGATCAAGCTATCATTCGATCATATCGGAAGTGGTTTAGTGACCAAAGGTGGGGAGCTACAAGCGTTTGAAATTTGTGGTTCGGATCTGAATTTCTTCGCTGCTACGGCGAATATTAAAGATGATCATGTCATCGTATACCACGATCAAATCCAAAACCCCGTACATGTACGCTATGCATGGTCCGATAACCCTGTGGAAGCAAATTTATATAATAAAGAAGGATTGCCAGCATCGCCATTTACGACTGAGTAACATCCGACTTAATGGTGCACATATTGTCGGGTACCTTCAAGAGAGGTTTGTTATTCTTGAATCGAAGGGAGGTCATTTAGTTGGATTCACTGAAACGAATGAATGAAGCGATCAGTTACATTGAAGCGAACTTAACGGAAAGCATGGACTTAGCAAAGGTCGCACAGCTTGCTCATTGCTCCGAATATCACTTTAAACGCATGTTTTCGTTTCTAGCAGATATCACCTTATCTGAATATATTCGGAGAAGGCGGCTCACATTAGCCGCGTTCGATCTCAAGCATTCCAATGATAAGGTGATTGATATTGCTTTGAGATATGGCTACAGCTCACCCGATGCTTTCACTCGTGCTTTTCATAGTATCCACGGTGTAACACCAACCGATGCTAGAAACAATGGCTCATCGTTAAAAGCCTATCCGCGTATGACCTTTCAATTATCCATTCAAGGAGGAACAGAAATGAATTACAGATTGGAACAGAAGGAAGCTTTTCGAATTGTCGGATTAAAAGAGAGGGTACAGCTAGCACCAACTGGGGATAATCCCCAAATCGTAAAAATGGTGGAAACGACTAGTGATGAAACATATTCGCTGCTTGAACAGCTTTCTAATGTTTCCCCAAGTGGAGTGATTAACGTATGTGCCAATTATTCGGAAGAGGATTCTAGTGAGGGGGAGCTTGATTATTATTTAGCTGCCGCTACAACAAAGCCTTGTCCCCCTCACCTTTCTGAGCTTCACATCCCTCGCTATACATGGGCCATCTTTGAAATAGAAGGCGATTGGTCTCAGGTGCAAACAGCATGGGGACAAATTTATTCGGAATGGTTTCCAACTTCAGGATATGAGCATGCAGGCGGGCCAGAAATATTGGCAAGCGCCAATGAAAAAAGTGAGATTTGGATTCCTGTCATAAAAAAATAACACTTCATGCACACCAAAGCCCTTAGGTTCAGTTTCTGCTGACACTAAGGGCTTTTATTTTCATCTCGGTTATATGTTACTCATAACCATTATTACACTTAAAAAAGCTCCTCAATGAACACTCCGCTGAAATTTCAAATAAAGCACATACAACCATCCTAGCGTCACAGCTCCTCCGCCTGTTATAAGGAACACAACATTCATAGGGTTAACAGTACCATTTCCATTCATCGCTACACTGAACGCCTCCACTCCCCACGTCAACGGAATTGCATAACTTATCCATGTCCACCATCCATCAAATAAATAAGGAACGAGCGGGGCAATCATGACAAGATTAACAAGCTTCGTATAAGCAATTCCCTCGACTTTATTTTGAGCGAACGACGCTAAATACATCGTAATGACAGGCCCCAACAAGGAAACGACGACAACAGCCGCTACGAATGTGCTCCAATGAACAGATTCACGAAACAGGAGAACACATCCCATTACCATTGTGATCATTAAGGAAAGAAAGGCCGGAAGTGAAATCCGATACCAAATGTAACCAGCTTTTTTTAACGGGGTAATCTCCATATACTGCAAAATTCCATCATCTTTTTCGTCTAATAATAAATACCCTGTTAGCATCCCTACCATCATTGGCACCATTGTCATGATCATCGCAATGATAAATACTCGATGATCCATCAGTTGAAAGTGACTAAACTGAACGATTTGCTGATCTATATAGGGCAACCCAAACGTAACGAGCATATACATTAAAAATGGAATCGTGAACACAAGCAGCATTAATGGATCGCGAATCGTACTGCGAATATCCCCCTTGAGAAATAAGACGATTTTCTTCATTGTGAGCATTCGCTTCTTACTATGCTGCGTATTCATACCGACACCTCCTTGCTTTCACCTGTTTGAGCAGATATATATTTACGAAATCGGTAGAAAGCAATTGAAAATGCTACTAACGTCCAAATGATAAGCAAGCTAAAATGGACAAGAGACTCATTATGTATCAGCCCTGAACCTTCTATAGATAATTGCAACAAAACGAGCACAGAATAACTCGGCATGATTTCAAATATGGAAAAAGAAATCCAATTCAAGTAATGAAGAAACGGCGTACATAGAACGAGCAATAGAATGATGGAGCGAAACATAAAATGATTAAGAGATGGTGCATCGATGGAAATGCTCATTCCACAAGAAGTAAAGAAAAAGCTACATAGAACAATCGTCAACGACAGTAATAGGAAGGAGGTGGTTGTTCCTAATGTCACCGTGACAATAAGAAGACTCGTTAACCAAGCGATAAGTGTTAATGAAATGATTTTAGAAAGCAGATAGGTGCTTAGCTTCAATGGTGTAATAAACATGTACGTTAATAGCTGCTGATTTCTCTCTAGCATGATAATCGTCCCGACAAAGAACAAGCCTAGCGTTCCTGGGTCAGTAAATATAATCAAAACCGTCCAAAAGCTACGATAATCACTTGGGATAAATAATAAAATCGCTATATAGACAACCGTAAAAAAAGCATATACATAATAGAACCCGTGCCTAAATTGAAACTGAACATCCTGTTTCAACAATCTCATCATTGGAGATTCCTCCCCGTAACAGCAATAAAGATATCTTCTAATGTCTTTTCTTCTGTTTCAATCTTGATGATTTGATCGCGTTCTAGAATGGTTTGAAACGTCGTTTGTTGTCCGAGCTTCTTAAGTTCGAACTGCTCGCTTCTTTCCACACCGTCACTTTCATAAACGACAGTGACGGTCTTCTCACTATATTGCTTCTTCAACACATTCGGTGATTCGACCAATTTAACACTACCATCGACAATGAAGGCGACTCGATCACAAAGCTCTTCAGCTACACTCATATTATGGGTATTTAATATAATCGTTTTTCCTTGCGCTTTCTTCTCTAAAATAAAGTCCTTTACTTTCTTCACATTAACAGGGTCTAAGCCTGATGTCGGTTCATCTAAAAAAATAAGCTCTGGATCATGTAAAAAGGCCCGACAAAGATTCAAGCGCATTTTCATTCCTTTTGAAAACTCTGAAACCCGTGTATGATAAGCATCACTTAGCCCCATCTTAGCCATTAGCTCCTTCCCATCTAACCGATTCTTTCTATAAAATGATTGAAAGAATTGTAGATTTTCAGCAGCTGTAAATTTTTGATAAAAATTGGGCGTTTCAAACGCCACACCTAGTCGATTATAAAAATCCGTATGCTTCACTTTATGATGTAAAACGGTGACATCACCTTTATATCCTTTTAACACGCCAATTAAGATTTTTTGTAACGTACTTTTGCCTGCACCAGATGGACCTAAAAACCCAAAAATTTCTCCTTCGTCTATCGATACATTTATATCTTGAATCGTCGGCTCTACGTTCTTTGGATACGTAAACGTTAAGTCCTGTACTTGAATCATCACTCAACCTCCTTAAATACTCTCATTGCGATCGCTTCAGCAAGAAAGTGTAAGCTTTCCTTATACATCTTTTCACCAATTTCCTTTTCATGAATCATCATTAGAAAAAGCGCTCTTAACGCTCCACTCACGATATCATTTGATAGCTGAGAATCGATTTTCCCTGCCATCCTTAACTGATCCAACAACGGTGCTAAACTGACCGTATCCTCTTTTCCATGCTCGTCTAAAAGTTCCTTAGGGAGCTTTCGTACAACCATTTCATATTCATCTGTCGTATAAAGCCTTCTAATCAACGGATATTGCTCAACCTGTTTGATTGCTTCAATGAGTCCTTCTGCTAATACGTCTGCATCGATCGTTTTCTCCGAAGCAAACTTAATCATAAGCGCCTGCTTGATCTCTTCCTCATCTTCCTCTAGCAAACGAAAATAAAGAACCTCCTTTGAATCGTAAAATTTATAGAACGAGCCTTGCGCAATTCCAGCGTACTCTGTTAAATCCTTTATACTCGTTTTTTTCAATCCAACAGATCCGAACAGTCGTCTTCCGGCTTCCTGTAACTTCTCTTTAATGTGCTCTTGCTCTTCTTGATTAAAGCCACTTGGCATTTCAGTTCACCCTCTTTTATGAATATTTTTATTTTTTATTCATACGTTCATATTATAGAAATACTTAGCATATGTCAATTTTTTCTTGCAGATACTACTAAACAATTAAAGCCACGGGAAGTGGATTTTAACTTCTCAGTGGCCTCTACATCAATCATTTTATTTTAATAGACGTTATGAATTGGAAGAATTCTTCCTTAATTCACTATACTGAATATGAATTGTGTCACAAACAGCTTAATTAAAAAACTCCATATGTGTTTTTTCCTGCTTATAGTAATCCAACCTATCAGATAACGTACCTGTATGGAACTCAAATTTATGACCATCTGGGTCAGTAAAGTAAATTGATTTTTTGTCTCTTTCATCTCTCGGACGCCCTGATAAGATAGGTACATTCAATTCCTTTAATCGATCATACATTTTATCAAACTCATTCTCTTCAATGGAAAAAGCAATATGCGTATACGAATGATGTATGTCATTACGAGGTATGTCTTCTTCTACGTTAAGAGCTAGCCACATTCCATGTAAATCGAAGTAAGCCGTTTTTCTACCCTTCACCAATAGTTTCGCATCAAAAACGTTTTGGTAAAAATGAATGGAAAGGTCTAAATTAGAAACAGAGAACAAAAAATGATTAAGTCCTTTTATCGACACTAGTTATCACCTCTAAGGTCGTTTTATTATTATCACATCAAGCAGAAGGTAGATCGCTTTACCACTTCCTTCTGCATCTGTTTGTAGAACAGTTCCAGCTTTTTTCTACCGTCGCCGTTTGATTATGAACAGCACATGACAGCTTTATCAAAATCACTCGCATCAATTAGAATATGACCACTTTCATCAATAATAAAATCAATTTTAGTACGTGATAGTCTTTCTATCGCTGAATGAAAAACGCACTAGCATCCATTCAAATGCCATGTACGTCCCTTCATCAGCCTACCTCACGTCATATTCGCCTTTTCTTCTGCCTTTACCTTCCACAAACCATACAAATGCGTCACAATCACCTTACAAACTGCATAGGTCGGAATGACAAGAATCATTCCTAATACTCCAATAAAACGACCTGCCACTAATACTAAAATTAACACCGTCACTGGATGAATCGACATCTTCTTTCCGATAATTTGTGGCTGAACAAAAATACTTTCAATTTGCTGAATAACCACAACTATGATAAGTACGAGTAGCGCCATCATCGGTGAATGAAGCAAGCCGACAATAAAGGATGGTATGGCACCAATCCAAGGACCAACATATGGAATGACATTTGTGAGCATACCAATCATCGCTAAAATCAACGCATACTCTAAGCCAATACTCGTAAAGCCAATGTAATAAAGAACACCAATGAATGAGCAAACAATTAAAACCCCTTGAATATAGCTACTTAATGTTTTATCCATATTCGTCAATATTGTGCTCACTTCATCTTTTTTCTCCTTGTTAAAAAAACGAACCATATATTTTGGAAGCTTCTCTCCTTCCTTCAACAAATAGAAAAGAAGAAAAGGAATAATTAAAAACATTAATAATGTATTGAAAATAGAACCAATAAAACCAACACTTCTAGGAACAAGATCCCCAAGAATCCCTCCAATGACAGCACCTATTTGTTCAATTTGACCTTCAATTTCAAATGTTTCCGCTAAACCTATACGATCAATCCATTCATTTCGCTGTATTTCCGCAATTAATAACTGCAGCTCAGCAAAAATAGCGGGAATATTATTTATAAAATTCGTAAATTGCTTTTGGATTTCCGGTCCAATGATCGAAATAAAAATCGTACCGGCTATTAGTAAAGCGACATATATAATCAAAATAGATAACACTCTAGGGACTTTTTTACTTAGCAAATGTACGAGAGGTCTTAACAGATAGAATAAGATTCCCGCTATCAGGATTGGGAAAAATAATGTTTGAACAAACACGACAACCGGTCGAAAGATCCAATCAATCAAGGTGCCCAAATAAATAATGACAAACAGCATGATAATGATGGACCCGACTTTTAATGTTTTTATGTACACGGCGAATGATCTCCTTTGACTTAGATAACTGCTTCCCATTCATTTTAGCACTTCCAAATTTTATCGTCATCTGTCAACAGAAAAAAGACTACTGAAAGTAGCTTTTTTGCTTATCAGTAGTCCTTTCTAAACCTAACTCATTATTTACTTATTTTTTTATCTTTTGGCGTGTAGTAGTTAATCCTGTACCTAACAAGACAAATAAGATCCCAATTAAAAACCATTGAACGAATTGAGTCGATGTAACAGGCAAGACCCCTTCAGTATGATCAGTTTGCCGGTTGCGTTCCTTTTTCTTCATTTCATTTTTGTATTTTGCTTCCTTCGTGTCGTCCTCTTCCTTCGTGTCATCCTCTTCCTTCGTGTCATCCTCTTCCTTCGTGTCATCCTCTTCCTTCGTGTCATCCTCTTCCTTCGTGTCATCCTCGTTATCCTCTATACCCGAAATGTCATTTGGATGAAACACAGCAAAAATACTAAAATGATTCGTCATTGCTCTTATGAAGCCGTCCACATACGATCCTCCTACATCCTCCCATTGCTCGAGTTCTGCATTCCAAAAATACACTTTTAATTCATCCACAATATATTCATCTGAATCATCAATCGGAAACACTAATTCAATAGAATGTTCAAACTCTCTTATCTTCTTACCGTTCTGTTTAATAGTGAAATCATATATGGAACTTTTCGAACGATCAGAAGCATTTGGCCAATTCCTCTGTTCCCCTATTCTTTCAAGATAAATGAGTAAATCTTCTGAACTATAAAAATTAGCGATTGCTACATTGACTGTTACATCATCCTTTACAACCATTACATTGACATTTCGCTTGCGAAGGGTTGCAACTTGTTCTATAGATAATTGGAACTTTTCTATATTTGCCAATTCATTATTTAGAGTAGCTACTAGCACTCCATTGTAATCAACTGAATGAACCTCATCATCTCGAACAACAGCCGTTCCATTGACTTCAATAGGGGTACTTTCTACGATTTGTTTTAATCGATTAACTTTCACAATATACTTATTAATATGACCGTTTTCAGCAGTTATAACGATTTCAATTTCATTTTTACCACTGTTTAGTAAAATATCTTCACTTTTTTCACCGTTACGTGTTGCCTTACCGTTAATAGTTACAGTTGCGCTTTCCGTGAATAGTGTTGTCATGTTTATACGGTCATATCTTTCTCCTACTGTTATTGTGTACTCATTAAGATCAGAGCGAAAAGTCGGACTTAATTCTCCTATATTTGTCGTTAAATCATGGAGAATCGCCTCACTATCTAGCTCCTTCCATTTTGCATATAGAATAATATTCTCAGTAACTCGGGCTGTTTCAAAATACCACTCTTCCGTTAACGCTTCATCACTATACCAGCCGACAAACGTATAGCCTTCTCTCTCTGGTCGCTCCGGCTTCTCCACTACCGATTCGTACGTCACCTCAACAGGAGAAACCTCACTTCCTCCGTTCGATTCAAACTGTACCGTATAGGCATTCACTTCCCACTTCGCGTACAGTGTCGTGTTGCCTGTGATCGCACTAGTAAAATCAAATGCCTCGTCATACAATGGAGTCGTGTACCATCCAACAAACGTATGACCGGCTTTCTCAGGCTCCTCAGGAATCTCTGTCACTTCCCCATGTCTTACCGTTTGAGCATCTACTTCACTTCCACCGACTTCTTCAAACGTCACCGTATAGGTATTCAGCTCCCAAGACGCATACAACGTCGTCTCTTCCGTAATGACATCCTCATCGAAGCTCCATTCCTCCGTTAACGCTTCATCACTATACCAGCCGACAAACGTATAGCCTTCTCTCTCTGGTCGCTCCGGCTTCTCCACTATTGATTCGTACGTCACCTCAACAGGAGAAACCTCACTTCCTCCGTTCGATTCAAACTGTACCGTATAGACATTCACTTCCCACTTCGCATACAGTGTCGTGTTGCCTGTGATCGCACTAGTAAAATCGTACTCTGTCTCATACAACGGAGTCGTATACCATCCAACAAACGTATGACCGGCTTTCTCAGGCTCTTCAGGAGCCTCTGCCACTTCCCCATGTCTCACCGTTTGATCATGGACCTCACTACCACCGACTTCTTCAAACGTCACCGTATACTCATTCAGCTCCCAAGACGCATACAACGTCGTCTCTTCCGTAATGACATCCTCATCGAAGCTCCATTCCTCCGTTAACGCTTCATCACTATACCAGCCGACAAACGTATAGCCTTCTCTCTTTGGTCGCTCCGGCTCCTCCACTATTGATTCATACGTCACCTCTACAGGAGAAACCTCACTTCCTCCGTTCGATTCAAACTGCACCGTATAGGCATTCACTTCCCACTTCGCGTACAGTGTCGTGTTGCCTGTGATCGCACTAGTAAAATCAAATGCCTCGTCATACAATGGAGTCGTGTACCATCCAACAAACGTATGACCAACTTTCTCAGGCTCTTCAGGAGCCTCTGCTACTTCCCCATGTCTCACCGTTTGATCATGGACCTCGCTACCTCCCTCAGTTTGAAAGTTAACGATATATTCATTTGCTTTCCACTTAGCATAAAGAGTCATATCTATCGTAATAGGAGTTGTTATATGAAATATATCCGAATATGTCTCATCAATATACCAATCTATAAATGTAAAACCTGGTTTCATTGGTGTTTCAAGCTCTGTAAGCGTATCTCCATGCTCTACAACTTGATCTGTCACATCGCTTCCACCTATTGAATCAAATGTAATAGTATAGGTTTTCGGATTAACAGTGACAGGAGCTGCTTCAGTCGCTGTCGTTGCTATATTTTCTCCATTTACCTGATTATTTGTGTTTGTCACAATCGCATAATAATACGTCGTTCCTGCTACTTCTGTAGGTGCTTCATAGGTCGAACTTGTTGCTCCTAAAATGGGGATACCACCTTCATTAGCGTTCTCTTCATGACTATACCATTGGTATGACAATGTCCCTGAATCATTAATAGCTGCTACCGTCTGCAAAAGTGGTTTGGATTCAAATTGATCGACTGTAACTCCTATAGGTTGGGAAGTGATTACAGGTTGTTCAGCATCACCATAGAACAGTGGATTCTCTATTGTAAAACCAATTAAAGTCAAGTGATGTAGATCATCATTTCCTCCTCCCCCATTTGTTAACGTTACATCAAAATAGCTCACATTTTGAAAATTCATGAACAATTCATAATCAGTCTGATTATCAGAACTTGTATCCAAACGAGCAGGAGAACCGATTAACTGTCCATTGACATCATAAGCGGAAATTTCCAATGAAGCCGTCACACTTCCAAAACCTGAATGAAATTGAAAACGAACTAAATCAAATGTACCACCTGTAAATACATCAGATGGCTGAAACCTTACTGTTCCTGATCCTGGTTCTGGCAAATCAAAATACAACCCTACACCAGGATCATCTACTAAAGGTTGAGTCGCTTCAACAGCTTCAAATCCATTTGTTGTATTGTCTAACCAATTCGAAATAGTAAAATCATGATGCAAATCTGGGGAAGTTGAGGCTTCTACCATATCGACTCTTAAAGCAAAACCCTGTAGCTGATAAAACATCATTAATAGAACACAAAGGATTATCTTCAGTCTTTTTGAACTCATTTTCTCACCTCTTTAATCTAAGCTACTATGAATGAATAGGAATAATCCCTTCCAAAGCAATAATAAAATGCATACCGACATATGGTTGCATATTATTATGAGGAGCCCCTCCTCCTTCTGGTTGTACAGCTCTTGAATTCATTGAAGTATCAGGAGCTTCAGAAGAATACACATTTGGATTCAATCTCCCCGTTGGACTATCCGCCCATAATGCATCAATGGGTGATTTCTCGTCATTCTCACTTTGACTCTGTGGGACATGAGCGTGCTGTGGCATTTGACTTTCTAATAAAGTGATAGACTTCTCGCCTCCTATCTCTCCAATTTCTCTTGAAACCAATCCACTCCCCTGACCTTGATGAATCGCGATTCTATCTCTCAAATCTGGTAAGGCAAACGTAGTTGTTCCGTTGCCTCCGTATGTTGTACCTATAACAGAAAACAAAGATACATGTTGTGATATAGAAATCAATTGTCCATCGCAAAATGCCCAACCCTTCGGTGCAAAATTTCCTGTAAATAAACGAACCTCTCCTATTAATGGATCCAAAAGATCCCCTCCTTAAATAGACTTCTAATTTCTTGTTGGAAAGTACCCACTTACTGCAATGCAATAATTCGCTACACAATAAGGCTGCATATTAGAATGGGGCTGACTGCCCCCTGCACTCGAAAGGGCGTCATCTCTCATCACCCCTCCTGCTTGATGATGAAAAGGTTGACTATCGCTTTGAGCCCAAATGTGATGTTCAGACTGAGTGGTTGTTGCCATGTTAGAGCTCGCTAATACTCGGTGTGTATGCTGAGGCATCTCAGCTATAGTTAATTCGTGTAATTCTTCTCCACCCTTCTCTCCTAATTGAATCGTTGTTCCACGGTGTACAGGCACTCTACCTCTAAGATCAGGCAAACAAAATGTCGTACTTCCATTCCCTCCAAACGTCGTGCCTAAAATAGTAAATAACGCTTGATTTTTTATGATCATTAATGTCCTTCCATCGCAAAAGGCCCAGCCTTCAGGTTCAAACGGAAAGCTAAAACACCGAATTTCTCCTAAAAAAGGTTCTGCCATTATAATCGTCTCCTCTAACTAATTTTTTCTTGATGGATACAAGCCTTCAAGGGCAATAATGTAATTTAAGGTGAAGAATGGCATCATATTATCATGCGCTTCTAATCCTCCTGATTGTTCCATTCCTTTTGTATCCATAACCTGATCTGGACGTTTGTTAGAGTATTGTTTCACTCCAGCCGAAGCCCAATAGTGATTGGCTGGTGACTTCTCCACTCCTTCTTCATCCGAAGCTATGATCTGGTGTGTATGTCGTGGAAGCTGATTTAACGTTAAGGTTACTTTTTCATTCCCACCATTTTGTCCGACCTGATAGCTCGTACCTGTTTGCGTGTTGGAGCCTTGGTGAATAATGGCTTTACCACGAAAGTCAGGAAGAGCAAAGTTGGTTATACCATCTCCGCCATAGTGATTATTAATTAACGTGAACAGAGCTTCATTTTGTGAGATTGATAGTAGTTGCCCATGGCAAAATGCCCAGCCTTCAGGTTCAAATGAGCCTGCAAAAGTTCGAATTTCACCAATAAATTGATCTGACATATCCATCATGTCTTCCTTATACATTGATCGTCCCTCCTATGACATTTGAATCATTATCTGTTCAATAAAGACCTACATAAAATAGTTCTTTATTGAACTTTATCAACTGAAGTTAAAGGTTTGTTAAACTACTGACTAAAATTAGTTAAAGTCTAAAAGCAAAGAACCAAGCTACTCACATTAGCTTGGTTCTTTCATTTCGTTTATCATTTTCATTACAAACACTTCTCTATGTACTTTTATTCATCATTCAACTGCCCACGTAATCGCTTTCACAATATATTCATCCCAAAAGGCCCATGAATGCTCTCCTGGTCCTTCCACATATGTAAATT
This sequence comes from Halalkalibacter sp. APA_J-10(15), assembly GCF_023017105.1. Classification (GTDB taxonomy): domain Bacteria; phylum Bacillota; class Bacilli; order Bacillales; family Bacillaceae_D; genus Halalkalibacter. The sequence continues at coordinate 222,720 of NZ_JALKEV010000002.1, forward strand.
CAATTTGCTCAGCATTTAAAAAATCGCGATACTTATGGTTTACGTCTAGTAAGAAATCTTCTGTTCCACACGCCATGTAAATAGCAGGAATATCAACTTTCGTATCCTTTACACGTTTGATTAGAGCTTCAGGATCCATATCGCTGCCTTCAAGCTTTGTCAAATCACCAAATACTCTTCGAAAATAGTTATAATCAGCAATACCATCATTAAAATCAGTATCAGCATTTTGAGCTTTATACGTAATCAATGCTGAGGATAATGCGATTATTTTGCTGAAATTTTCTGCATATTTCAACCCATTTCGAATAGCACCGTATCCTCCCATCGATAAACCACCAATAAACGTATCTTCTTTCCGATCAGAAATAGGAAACAGCTCTCTCGTGTACTTTACTAGTTCATTACCAACATATTCCCCATTCATCGCACCTTTGTCTTCATCATCGACATAGAAATGGTTCTCCCCTGCCGGCATGAAAACGGCAATACGGTGCTTATCAGACAACTCACGTATTCTAGTAAAACTAATCCAATCTGTATGGCTACCCGTGTACCCATTTAAGAGGTACAGAGCTCGCATCGGCTGCTGCACATCCTTTTCTCTCCCGGGCATTTCCATCGTATCCAATGGAATAAGTGCATTAAATGTGACTTCTCTTCTCATCGCTTTTGAATAAAAGTTAACTTGGAGCATTGCCATCGTGTATCAATCTCCTTTTCAAAAAATACTAATCCATGCCTCGATTCCAATTTAAAATTGAATGTGCTTTTTCTATAATTCAACCTGAACGGGCCAGCCCTCTTTGTTCTCAACCATATCCCAAAACATATATTCAAGCTGACTCGTTCTAACAACAATCTCTTCTAATCTCGCTAACTCCTGTTCAGGCTTCCCTTCCGCAAGCTTATTCATTAATTGCTTACTACTTTCTGCAAGTTCTGTAAATTCCGCAGAGCTATACATCTCCACCCAGCTACTATAAAAATTATCATCCAATGCACCAGGCCATTTAGCAAGGGAGGCCCCAATAAAATGATAGCTCCATTCACAAGCTAATACTGAAGCCACAACATTCTCAACCCCACCGCGTTGTGATAGATTTAACATATAGCTCGTATAGGCCGTCGTAATGGCTGAAGGCTCAGTTTGTTCTAGCTCTTCTACTGAAATCCCAAAATCAGCTGCATAGTTTCGATGAAGACCCATTTCCACCTCTAAGACTCCATGCAATAGCTTCGCAAAAGTGGTCATTGTTTCTAAATCTTCTGATTTCGAAGCACCTAATGCAAACAAACGCGAATACTCAATTAAATAGACATAATCCTGCTTTAACCAATGCTTAAACTTTTCTTGTTCTAACGTACCATCTCCTAGTCCTTTCACAAATGGATGCTCTAAATATGAATTCCAAATCGGTTCAACCCTGTTCCAAAGACGATCTGTAAATAATTGACTCATCCTAATCACTCCTATTCATAATCTAAGAACAAACACGCTTTGCGGTTTGTTAAAGCCATTGCCCTTTTTGTATCCGCTTTCGTATTGACTACAACGAGAGCCACGTACATCAAAAAACTATCTCCTACGCAAGAGATAGTTTTGGTAGCAAAAAGTAGCATCATTATGTCATCTACTCAATGACCAATTCCACTTCCCTACGCTAGTACGAACTAGATCAACTTCAGAGCGTCGAAACACTCTTAGCACATACAGAGCCACTCCAGTAAAGTTGAACTACGTGCTCCCCTAGTCAAATCTACCATATATTATACGTAATCAATATAGATAAAAGCAACTATACCGATTCATATCCAACTCATAATACAAACGTTGTCATCATTGCTGATAGCTCTTTCTAACTCGTTGCTTCCGAAAAAGCGACGGAGACAATCCTACCTTTTGACGAAAGACTCGGCTAAAATGAGCGCTGCTTTCGAACCCTACGTCCATAGAAATATCAGATATATTTTTGTATGGCTCCATTTCAAGCATAAATTTTGCATGATCAATCCGACAACTCATGACATACTCCATTACAGTCATCCCCACTGATTGTTTAAAAAGATGAGAGATATAATGTTTGTTTAATTTAAATTCCTGTGAAAGTCGATCCAAGCTTATCTTTTCCATGTAATGATCCATAATCCATGCTAACATGTATTCTATTTGTCTATCTGACGTGTTTTTTTTCGTCAAAATTTCGGCAATTGGTAACTGAGATAAATGATTAATCTCAAATAATAGCTCCACAAGCAAATGCTTTACTTTGCTTTCTACAAACCGATTATTAATAGAGAAACTTTCTCTACTATGAGACAATAGCTGTTTGATTTTCAACAAGGATGACTCTATCTGTGTCAGGTTCGCTTTATCCTCAACCCGGATAAGAGAATTATTCAAATCCTGAAATAACTCAAGCAATTCTATCGCTTCTAATGATTGTAATACGGGTTCAATATATTCAGGAAAGAACTCTACCGTCGTGCGAACATTCGAATGGGAAGGAAAAGGACACGTCCGATGCTTCGTTAAGCCATTTAATATAACTATATCACCAGGGTGTAAGTCATATATACGATGCTGAATAAAGATTCTAGATCTACCCTCATGAAAATAATATATTTCAAAATCACGATGTGTATGAAAATGCTCCATACCGTATGTATCATTTTTTTTATAACCGAAGCTCAACCAATTACATTCCATCAGTCTTTCCTCCTTCTAACGTCCCTCTTAATTGTGTAAGCGTTATCATAAAAAACATAACAACACTACTCACTATTATGATTAGAAGTTTAATTGACCACAACTCTTCTGTCTAGTTACGTTTAGACTAATTGTATGTATGAATGTATGATTCATTTTCCATCTTTTAATATCATTTTTATAGTCCAAAAGACTTCCCTAAGAATACCAATAGGCACTGAAAAAGCATACTTTTTCAGTGCCTATCAATAAACCTTATTCTAAAGGAGGTCCCATGTAAATGGAGTGCCTCTTTTCACATCTTTGCTAACTGATTTCCCTAAAATCATATCATAATATTTAGCTGGGAGCCCGTACCCTGGACGAATAATTCGAACCTTTTCCTCTGTAATAACATCGCCTTTTTTCATATCCTCAGTCACATATAAGGATCGTCTAAACATCATTGAACGTTTTTCATGATCCGTTGCTCCATAATGAATGCTTCCTAACGCTTGCCAAGCTCTATTTGTTTCTGCAACAAGTGATTTCATTTCAGCAGGCTCCATAGAAAAAGCCGCATCTGCACCACCGTCTTCACGTGATAAAGTAAAATGTTTTTCAATGACTGTTGCTCCTAAAGCAACACTCGCAACTGATACACCTATTCCTAAAGTATGATCAGATAGGCCAACTTGACATTGAAATAAATCTTTCATATGTGGAATAGTTAAGATATTCGTTTTTTCTGGTGTTGCTGGATACGTACTTGTACATTTAAGTAAAATGAACTGATGACAGCCGTTTTCCCTAAGTGTTTGAACAGTTTCACCAAGCTCTCCAACTGAAGCCATTCCAGTTGAAATAATCATTGGCTTTCCTGTTTGAGCTACTTTACGTATTAATGGTAGATCTGTATTTTCAAACGATGCAATTTTATATAATGGCACATTTAATGATTCAAGAAAATCAACAGCCGTTTCATCAAAAGGTGTACTAAAACCTATTAGTCCTAACTCTTTACACCGTTCAAAAATCGGTTTGTGCCATTCCCATGGCGTGTATGCCTGTTCATATAATTTATATAACGATTGGTTGTTCCACAAACTATTTGAATCTCGTATCACAAAATCCTTATGAGTAAGATCTAATGTCATCGTATCTGCTGTATATGTTTGAATCTTTAGTGCATGTGCTCCAGATTTTGCAGCTGCCTCTACAATCGATAAGGCTTTTTCTAATGATTGGTTGTGATTACCAGACATCTCTGCAATGATCAAAGGTGGGTGATTTGGACTAATTGTACGCTCATGAATGTGAATCCCTTTCATAATCCTCTCCTTTCCCGTTTAACCATCTTCTTTTAACATCAAGCCATTTGTCATTAAAGAGAGCAAATACATATACATCGATATATTGGCCATTTCGTTCTATATGATTCTTAAACTTTCCCTCTTCTTTAAACCCTAGCTTTCTATGAAACTTTAAACTAGGTTGATTAAATGCTAATACCTCTGAACATAACTTTCTCATTCCTATTTGCTCAAATATACATTCCAGCGCTAAAAAACCTAATGCAGTCCCCGACCCCTTTGGTGCATTTTGTTCACCGATATAAAACCCCCAATAGCTTTTCTTGTTACGTCGATCTATTTGTGAGAAATGGACAAGACCAATTGGATGATCCCGATAAAATAAAAGTTTAATCATTGCATGATCACTTTGTTTGATTTTTTGAAACCATTTTTCGTGTTCTTTGAGTGTGATTACATGGTCTGTATACATACATTGTCGTATCGACTTCGAATTTCTCCACTTTAAAACGAGTGGTAAATGTTCTTCTTTCATGCTTGTTAAAGTATATTCCACAAAATGTTCCATTACTCAACCCCTCCAACAATGTGTTGGGTCACCATCGAAGTAGGAAACTCTTTACCCATCATAGTCATACAAGAATATGACATCTCCTTTACTTTATCAGGGTGTTTTAGTAGGTGTTCTACATGTTTCACAATATCTTCTGCAGTTACTTTTTGACTATCACCTATATGATGGATGATCCCATATTTGAATGCAGAAGCAATGACATTTTCTTGATTCTTTGCTGTCATAATCGTCAATGTTGGTAGTCCTAAATAACACCTTTCCCATGTTGTACTGCCCCCTGCCCCTATAGCCAAACTTGCTTTTAGCATCACGTTTGCAATATGATTAATATGTTCATAATAAACAACGTTCGGGTACTGTTTGCATAATCTTTTGATTTGATCTTTTCGAACATTAGACTGACCTACTATTACATCAAATAATATGTCTATTCTGTTCATTAATCCAACAGCTTTCAACGCTTTTCTCGTTTCATTAGTTGGATCACTCCCTCCAAAGAAAATCATGATACGACGAAGTACCCCATCCCGTTCAGCTAACTCTCTTCTAGCTTCTCTAAATTCTGAACGTAACAAAGCGAAGTCAGTTGAGTACAATGGGTAGGAACCAACCCTTTATAACGATTATTTCGATTAATGTACTCATTTTGATCTAATAATATATCACAATCGTGCAAGCGATCCGCTAAATCATCTATGACCATCACTTTACTCACTACTGTTCTCATTTCACTTTCCCATTTGTGATCAAGCGAATAGTGATCAACAATGAGCAATTCTATTTTAGTATGGAAGAGTATTTTTTTCGTTTCATAAGCATCTTGTTTCCAATCTACTCTAAGCCAGCTGGAATGTGTAACGTCTCGATCAACTTCATAAGAACGCTCTATTGGTGTACGTAATGAATGAACATGGAAACCTTTCTCATTAATGAACGAAATGAGGTTCCCATCTAACTTTCGACAAAGAAATGAAACAGTCGCACCGTTATGCTGTAATTCTTCAGCAAGCGTAAGACAACGCATGACATGACCTGTTCCGATTTCAACAGAGGCATCTGTACGAATAGCCACATTCATTTATCCTCGTTCTCCTTTTGTTCAACATGAACATTCAATTGCTTCCAATGAGGAAACTGTTTAAGTAACTGTAATGTATCTTCCAATGTAAACAATGGGTTATTTGGATGTAACTTCTCAATGATTCGCTTGATTAACTCAAAATCTTCAATTGTATCTACAGTCCACCTATTGGCGCTTTGATCTTCTTTATAATAGAAATTTAAAATCCGAAACAAATCAGATTGATTTCTAAAAAATAAAGTGACATGTTCTCTTTCCGAATGTGACCGTGCCATATAATATGCCTGCTTCAACGCATCAAACGAGAACACCTCTGTATCCATACCTCGTGGATATGTCCTTTGCATAGTATTAGATATATAGTCGAACTTATTGTGATACTCTTCAAATAAGGAAATACCCTTTTCAATCACATGCGGATCAATAATAGGACAGTCTGAGGTTAACCTTACAATGACATCTGCCTTTAATGACGTGGCTGCTTCATAAAATCTAGCTAAGACATCCTTTTCATCACCTCGATAAAAAGGAACATTTAGTTGATGACATAATGAGACAATCGCATCATCTCCTGCAAGCTTTGTCGTTGCAATAACAATCTCATCTAATCTAGTAACTTTTTGTACTCTTTCAATTTGATAGGCTAGCAACGGCTTATTTAATACTTCTTTTAGCACTTTTCCAGGTAATCTCGTTGAACCCATTCTTGCTTGAATGATGGCGACTACTTTCACTTGATCACCTCGAATAATTAGAAATGACTTTTGTAACACCTTTGATGACATCATTTACATCTTTCATGGTCATAGCTGGAAAAAGAGGAAGTGTGATGATTTCTTCATATAACTTCTCTGCGTAGGGACATTGTTTTTTGCTGTACCCTAATTTTTGATAATAAGGTTGTAAGTAAACAGGGATATAGTGTACATTTACCCCTATATTTTCTTTTTGTAGTGCTTCAAAAATTTGTTTTCTCCCTACTTTTAATTGCTCAACGCGTAAACGAATGATATACAGGTGCCAGCTAGAACAAGAAGCATTTGTTTGATGATCAAGAGGAATTATCACCTCTTTTATCTTTCGAAATGCTTCTTGATACTTAGCTACATATCTCTTTCTAGTTTGTATAAATTGATCTATTTTTTTTAATTGACTTAATCCAAGAGCCGCCTGTAAATCGGTCATTCGATAATTAAAACCGAGAAAATGCATTTCATAATACCAAGGTCCTTCATATTGATTTAATTTGTTTTTCTCTCGGGTAATTCCATGGCTTCTAAATTGTACTAGCTTTTCATAGTATTCCTTATTATTGGTCGTAATGACACCACCCTCACCAGATGTAATATGCTTCACTGGATGGAAGCTAAACATCGTCATGTCACTAATAGAACCGACCTTTTTCCCTTTGTATGTTGCACCCAAAGCATGAGCAGCATCTTCTATGACAGTTAGATTATGTTGTTTGGCTAGCTTTTGAATGTCTTCTAATTCGGCAGGTTGCCCTGTAAAATCTACGGGAATAATTGCTTTTGTTTTTTTTGTAATGAGGGATTGAATGTTTTTAGTAGCGATATTATACGTTTGAGAATCTATATCTGAAAAAATTGGTTTTCCTTTTTGGTAGAGGATACAATTTGCAGTCGCAACAAATGTCATCGGACTCGTAATAACTTCGTCACCTTCTTCAATACCAGCAGCAAAACAAGCACCATGCAAAGCAGCTGTCCCACTCGAGAATGCCACAGCATATTTGGCTCCAACATACGTAGCTATTTCTTGCTCAAATTGAGCAATAGTCGGTCCAGTCGTTAAATAATCACTTTTGAGGACTTGGAGAACAGCTTGAGCGTCATCATCATCAATCCATTGTCTCCCATAAGGGAGGTAGGAATCCCTTACAGGCTTTCCTCCATCAATCGCAAGTCTTTCTATTGTCATCAGTTATTTCTCCTTATTAAATAAGGTTTGTTGTTTTAATCCATTCTTCTGTTCGACGAATTCCTTCCTCCAAACCCACTTTCGGCTCCCAATCTAATAACTGCTTAGCTTTGTCATAATTACAGAGCAGCTTTTGAATTTCACTTTGTGGATGAATATGCTTCACATGTTCGATCTGGGATTCATCTTTAGCAATCAATGCTGCTAATCCATTAATCGCAATATCACGCCCTAAACCAGCATTCACAATTTCTCCATTAACTTTGTCCGAATAGCCTGCTTTCACGACGAAGCGAGCACAATCTTCAACATATAGGAAATCTCTCGTTTGTGTTCCATCTCCATAAATAACAAGGTTCTTTCCTTCCAGTTTATTTTTCAAAAAAATAGCAATAACTCCTCCTTCACCCCCTGTTTTTTGATAAGGTCCATACGTATTAAATGGACGAACGACAACAACCGGTAATTTGTAGGCATAGTAATAGGATAAAACCATATTTTCTGCAGCAATTTTTGAACCGGCATATGGAGAAGCTGGTTTGATTAAATCATTTTCCTTAATACCGAGCTCATTAGATGTACAATCATAAACCATACATGTACTCATAAAAACGAGTTTGACATGATGTTCTTTACATTTTTCTAAAATGTTAAATGTACCAACTGTATCATTATAAAATGTCTCTTTTGGATCATTAATACTATCTTGCACATTAATGCTAGCGCCTAAATGATAACAAATGTCAAATTGATTTAAAAAAATGTCATCCAGCAAAGATCTATCCTTGATGTCCCCTTTAATAAAGGTAAAATGTTCATTTTTTGAAAACTCTTCAATATTTTCCTTTCTTCCATTCGAAAGGTCATCAAGCACCCAAACACTGTGCCCATTCTTAATTAATTGCCAAACTACCCATCTCCCAATAAATCCTGCTCCTCCAGTGACTAAAACCTTCATACGCAATCCCCTTCCATCATTTTATGAATAAGACAGTATCCTTAGCACCATTCATTTCCATACAAAACGATACTAATTAAATTAAATTCTCATTTATGAGTAGATGACGGATTTCTTTCTTATCAATTGATATCTCTTTAGACGAGCGATACGTGCCGGGTTTTGCTCTTTTAGCATTTTCGTAAGCTGTATTAGTTTGTTTATGACCTGGAATAACAAACATTTCAAGTAGTTCCCATGCTATTAATGATTCATCATAAGTCATTAACTCTTCGTACAATTTTTCTCCTGTTCTTAATCCAATGTATTCGACCGTTATTTCCTCTTTTTTCAATTGATTTTTTTTGCATGTTTCATTGATAATGACATCAACTAAGTCATCTAATACCAATACTGGCATTTTTAATACAAATACTTCCCCTCCCCGTGCTTCTTTAAGTGCTTGAATCGTAAGGTTTGTTGCTTGGCTTAATGTCATCATAAATCGTGTCATGTTTCGGTCAGTTACTGTCATTTTCTTATTCTCAATCAGTTGTTTTTTAAAAAAAGGAATAACCGACCCTCTCGATCCCATCACATTGCCGAATCGAACACTAGCAAATATCGTTTTCCCTTTACCCTTACTATACTCAGCTGCACTTATTAAACGTTCTGCTGTCAGTTTTGTCGCGCCATACGTATTTGTTGGCGAAATCGCCTTATCAGAGCTTGTAAATATAACTTTTTTTACATCATGAGCAATAGCAGCTTTGATCACATTATTTGTGCCTAATACATTCGTTTGAACAGCTTCAAATGGATTGTATTCACAGGAAGGAACGTGCTTCATCGCTGCAAGATGAAATACGTAATCGATATCTTCCATAGCACTGAAAACTCGATCGTAATCTCGAACATCTCCAATACAAAAGCGAATATTATTTCGATTTCCATAGAGATTATTCATATGATATTGCTTATACTCATCACGACTAAACACACGGACAACCGTTGGATTATCTAATAATATCTGCTTTATTAGGCTTTGCCCTATCGTTCCTGTTCCTCCAATAATTAAGATTTTTTTATTGGTAAAATACATTTCATATCCTACTTTCCGTTTATTGTTTTTATGAAATAGCGCATAACTTTTTAACCCATAACACCTGGGGCTATTATGGGTTAGCAAGCTTTAGTTCAAATACATTACTGTCTAGTTTGTTGATAACTATGTTGGTTTCTGTACGTTCTATTCGGTTTAATGTAGCTATGAAAGAGGATAAAATCTTTCTTGTAAGTTCAGTTTTATTTTTTTTGTGCTGTAATGGAAAATTATTTATGACACGCGGAGCTTGAATAGGATGTACGTTTTTCAAAGAACTCTTACTAAGGAGATGAAGGATTCTTTCGTAAGAAGAGACTTCACCACTATTACCATAAAAACTAGACAGGATCGCTTTCTTCTTTAAGGATGAGCCCGCTTTTTTTTGTGACAAATGCTTATCTACTAATTTGTATATTTCTTTCATACTTGCAGCTTCTTCACTTACAGCATTCGCCAACTCTACATCCCATGCTTTAGAAACTATCGGTCTATAAGTAATACTCGGCTTCTCTAACAAAAAGGCTTCAATTCCCGTCGTACAACCGTTATGAACCATTAACTTAGAAGCTATGATCCATTTTGCAATGGCCCCTTCATGTTCAACAAACACATTTGAAGCATTCTTAAATTCTTTCTGATAGCTCGCTATATTTTCTTGTGGGTGGGGACGAATGATCACATTCACATTCGGATAACGTATGCTTAATAACGTCACCATTTCGACAAAATGATCATATAAATCTTTGAAAAATGTGTGTTTAGTTTTATGTCTCATTCCATTTTTATGGTTATACAAAGCAAATCGAGTATTAACTAAAATAAACTCACCATACTTCTCCTTTAATTGTTCCACAGCGTCATCATAGAGTGATTGAAACGGTACATTCAATAAATCAAAGCGTGGATGACCCGTGACATGAATCTTTTCTTTTAAATGAGGATATGCTTGAACTAGAAGGTTTTTTTGTGTCTTACCCCAACAAAAGATTCCATCTAAAAGCTGCAAGTGGTCCGCAGTTGTTCGTGTATGGATATACGTATTATTATTAAAAATAAAGCCTTCTTCATCTAACTCTACTAATGCATGCCCTAGCTTCTTTATTCGGCTGAAAGTTCCTTGTTTAAAGTGGTTTTTATTTGGATAACCTTTTAGGAAGAAAATCCCCTTTGGAAGATAGGCTGCATTGTCAAATAGCTTCGGCTGTTTTCCAATTACGACATTGTATCCATTCTTCACAGCATAATAGGCTAAGAGAAGTTTTCCATCTAATTCTCTTGTCGTAACTTCAATCGGTAAATAAAGATGTCTTTGTGACATAACAAACTCCTTTGCAAAGAAATGGAATTATTCTAATGTTTCTTTAGTTGTGAAACAAGCTCGTTGTTATACAGTGAATGAAGATCTTGCTTATTGGGAAATATTTCATTTAATTCACTTCCATACTCCATCACAACTTCTAATAAGTCATTGAAATCCTTTTTATTCAACCTTTGCTTCCATAAAGAATTTCGGCTATGATTTAAAGTCTCTATCTTACCTGACAATTTAGTTGGTAATTGTAGAAACCGTAATATGTTTTTCACCACTCTGTTCGGGTTTTTAATAAGCTCTTCTTCTTTTATACAAATCATTCGATCATCTTCAATTTTTTGGCGAAACTCTGATATTGCTTTGTTATTTTCAATCCAATATTCCGCTAAATACCTTACATTTCCATTTGGGAAATACCGATTTACATCAATATCATTTGGTATTTTCTTATTTGCGAAATATTCCCAACAACGATATTCATCTTGTGTTGTTTTCTCTGGCCAATAATGAAATTTTAATTTCACTTTCAAACTAGCAACAACTCTTGGCATATCACGATAGATCCAAATATAACGTGCATCAGGAAATAATGAATTGACCAATGGGAGCTTGTTGCATAAATGAGGGTTTTTACTTAGGAAATAAGCATTCTCACTTTTATTCTTGTCATTTTGTTTCATCCTTTCTACAAACGCTGCTGTTAGTCGCTCTGCTTGACCTGGCTGTACGTCCCGTTCATTTAAACAAGGACAAGTGCGATCACGTGTTTTTGGAGAAGCCATAGGGACACCGCCTATTTGCGACCATATATCCTTCAGCTCAAATGGACAATGAACCAAGTGATCATGCATACCTAATATGGATGCGAGTAAAGTCGTCCCACTTCTCATACACCCAACTAGAAAAACTGGTTTTGTTAATCGGCCTATTGTCATCTATTACAACCCTTTCTTCTTTTTCATTACTTCTTCTAATCTCTGATTAAGCTCACGTATTCTCTTAATAGCATATGGACTACTCGTTTTTTCTTTTAATAATTTTTCCTTGGTTATTCGGTTATGATAGTGAATAATAACAGGATCACACTCGATAATTTTTTTTAGCTTTCTTGAAACTAAGTGAAAGTTCATTTCATATGGAAGGCTTTGAAAAGGTATATTTTTACTTGCATATGCAAGAGTTAAGGAGGCCTGTTCACAGAAATTGAAGTTACGCCCGAGTAAATCTCGATGTTTAATTAAGAGTTTCGTATATTTCTTCCAAACAGGATAGAACTCTTTCATTAATCGCTGAGGAAAAATTAATACCCCTGCATTACAATACATAATTGTTCGAATATCCGCTAAGACTGTACGGTGCTCGCGAGGCAGCATCGGCAGCTTAAAAAATGAGAATATTTCTTCAAACTGTTCATAAGGGACGGTTAGCCCTGCTGCTAATGCCGCTTGGAAATGTTCACCAGTAATATAGTCACTCGGATCACGGACAATGACTGTATCACAATCCAGAAACAAGATCGTATCATAATCTTTTGTTTCAGGAAGCTCAAAGAAACGCATTTTGTTTGATTGAGGATGCCATTTACTAAATCGTTTAACGATTCTTACAAACACACCCAAACGTTCAAGCTCTTCAACAAAATTAGGATCAGCTTCATCAACAATACAAACAAATATATTAACACCAGCCATTCGCCCACCAAACCATCTGATCGAACGAACGAGTCGAAGCGTTTGGTCACGATACTTTTCATTATTCTCAGTTACACAACCGATCATAACTCTCCCAGGCGTAGGCATAAGTTTACTAAGTTCTTCTTCATTTCTTGCTTTCTCAAAGTCAATTCCAGCTTCCTCGAGCAGTTTATTATGAAAGAAGAGAAATTCGTTCGATCTTTTTTTTTCAAAGCTAGAAAGATGATCTCTTAAAACAAATGCAAAGTAGTTTTGCTCACATAAAATGCAAATAAAATGATGCTTCAAACAAGACCTCATGAGTGAGCCTTTCGTTTGTACATGAACAACTTCTTCTCCGACGAATTCATTAGGTGAATCGTGAGTAGGAGTATTTATTATTAGACATCCACCACGTTTCAACCTCGTCTTTAATTTCACCCATAACTGTTCCATTTCAAATACTGGAATTTTATCAATAGCATCAGTAATAAGAATTACATCATACTGATTAGATGATGCTAATTGATTGATGTTTTTCAGCTCCGCCAAATCGATCATCAAAGAAGGCTTTTCAATGGAATGATCCATTCCGACTTGAAGAATATCTTTATTTTTTAAAGACCCAATCTTCTTTTCAATAAATGAATGAACTTTCATTATGAACTCCCTTCTCCTCGTTTATGACTAACTTTTTACTTAAACATATCCTATTAAACAACAATTCATTTTTATTTGATCATTCTTTCATAGAATTCAACAGGGTATACGATATATGTATATTTTAGGAATAAGTATTCTGTGAGTAGGGAGATAACTATTTTCTTATTTGAAAATAGAATCATCTGTGCTAAAGATTCACCTAATATTTCCCTTCAACTTGATTGTCCTTTATAAACGTATCCTGTAATCTAAATACATTTACGCTTAAGCACCTTCCTAAGAATAACCAAAGTTGATACGTTACCCACATCCCTCAATACCAAGTTAACGTATATGTTTTACCTTTATTTTATATAGAACATTTTAGTATAATTCCAAATATTGCAAATGAACGGATGATGGCTGATAAGCGGAAGGTACGATCACAGAAAGTGAACTACGCGCAATTGAAGATGAGGAAATGAAACGCATTGTTGCCAAGCAAAAGGAAGCTGGTCGCCAATCAATAACAGATGGAGAAGGTATTCAATTTCAAGGGGTCAAAACAAAGCCTCATTATTTTAATTGACGGTTTGGATGTAGACAGACTATTTCTTGAATTTGACGATAAGCGTTCAGGTGATTCGAACCACTTCGTTACGTGAAACGACAAGACCTACAGCTTGTTTTAGTTGAAATAGCTAAGGATGCTTCGAAATAAACATGTTTAAAACGATCCATGAAAGAAGTCCTTCCTGGATCGTTTTTCTGCTGTAGCTCTTATCCGTAACCTCTTCTTTGCCTTAATCCATCACTAAACCACCATCGACAACAAGATTCTGACCTGTCACTGCTCTTGCCCATGACGACGAAAAGAATAAAGCCGTATCAGCTAATTCTGCTGGAGTAGTTACCTTTTTCAATGGAGTAGTAGACTCAATGATTCCAAACACTTCTTCAGTCGTCACGCTACTCGCATCCGTTTGCTTCAATAAACCACCTGAGATCATATTAACCGTAATGCCATACTGCCCTAATTCCTTTGCTAAATTACGAGTAAAACCAAGTAATGCCGCTTTACCGGTTGTATATTCATGATAAGCAACGACAGGGTTTTGTACGAGATTCGTACCAATATTTATAATACGGCCAAACTGCTGTTCCTTCATATCAGCTACACACGCTTGTACGGTATTTAGTGCCCCTTTCACGCTTCCTTCAAACTGTGTGTTGAACTTTTCCCATTCAAGCTCGAAAGCATTCTTCTGCGTAACCGGATTGAATTCAAAATCAATTAATGCATTGTTCACAATCGTGGTAACCGGTGTACCAAAATAAGCCTTTGCTTTCGCAACCATTTCCTGCACTTGTACCTTATCTCGTACATCTGCTTGAATCGCAATTGCACGCTCACCGATCGCTTTTACGAGATGATCTGCTTTTTCTTGACTTTGATAATAATTGATAATCACTTGAGCACCTTCGTTCGCATAAGCTTTTGCTAGCTCTGCTCCCACTCCCCTACTTGCTCCAGTAATTAAAACCGTTTGCTCATTTAATTTCACAATAGCCCCTCCAATATATGAATCTTTTCAACATTTACACAACAAAAAGACTAGGAAACATAAGGATCTAGTCTTCGAAAAGATAGCCTACTTCCCTCCGCTGGTATGAGCCAGATCAGGTCCTGAGGGTCAAAAAGTTCAATACTTTTTTCTCAGTCTGTATGACAGACACCCCTAGTAGAAACTATTCATTTGTAAATGCTATCTATTATTATAATTTGAACAAAAGGAGCATGCAATTAAAGTGATTCTAGAGATTACATTTCCGCCTTCAACTTATCATAGTGACGAACAATGTCTCTCACTACATCACTATTTTCATCTAATTTACTGACCACTTTCAACACATAAGAAGGTCCATGCTCATTGATCATTGCTTGAATTTCTAGCGCTTCCTCGTCTTCATGAGCATCGAACATTAAGGCAGCTGCTATCGCTTTAGCCAAGTTTGTATACGGTAGCCCTGCCTTATACGCCTGAATAAGAGGACGGATTAAGCGATCCTGTGGACCTAATTTTCGAATTGGGGCACGTCCGACACGTGTAACACCATCATTTAAATAACGATTTTTGAAGCGTTCGATATTTTTATGAATATACGTTAAATGCTCCTCTTCATCAAGTCCATATTCCTTCACTAAGTACGCACCCGTTTCTTTCAACGTCTCTCTCACTTGCTGTACAACACTCTCATCATTTAACGCTTGATCAATGGTCTTCTTTCCTTCAATATACCCTAAATAAGCGGTGACGGCATGACCAGTGTTAACTGTAAATAATTTACGCTCGATAAATGGAGCAAGATCGTCCACAATTGTCATTCCTTCTACATTTGGAATATGTTCATTTGCTTCCACTACCCATTCAAAGTAAGGTTCAACAAGTACATCAAGTGAGCTCTGATCCTGAATCGGGACAATTCGATCAACAGCCGAATTAAAGAAGAAAATTCTTCCTTTCAGCTTCTGCCTTATTTCATCATCAAGATGCTCCAATATAGATTCCTTTAACCTATCAGTAGCAGCAATTTGATTTTCGCATGCAATCACATAGAGCTTTTCATCCGATACAGCAACACGCTCAGCAATCCCCTGAGCTATTAAGGGTGCTATCCTTGGCAAAATAGTCGGTCCAATTGCCGTTGTTACATAAGTTGCTTCCTTAATTGCATCGATAACTTCTTTTTCCTGGCTCAAATTATTTAATCCAGAAACGTGTTCAATCTTCATTGATTGCTGCTCTTCAGTAGCTAGCTTCACTTGATAGCTCCGTTCTGTATTTAATTGATCAATAATGTGTGCAGCTATGTCGACAAACGTGACATGATAGCCTGATTCTGAAAAAAGAGCTCCGATAAATCCTCTCCCGATATTCCCTGCACCAAAATGAACGGCTTGTTTCAACATTGATCATTCCTTTATCAAATTATTTTGTAAGTAATCAAAAAATGTATCCTCTAACTTCTTGCGAATCATTCCTTCATTTGAAGACGAAAAAATCATCATTGCAATGTCATTTTCAATTAAACTTGTACTTATCATGCTTAGAACCTCCTGTTCACGCTTGCTCATATGTTTAGGAGCCAGCATTAATAGCAGGTTTTTCATTTGCATATCCCTTCCATCCATGCCCTTGATTGTACAAGGCTTATTTAAATGGGCGACTTGAAAGATGAGTTCAGATACACTTTCTTCTCTGCAATGAAACAGTCCCATATTCGTATTTGGTATTCCAAGCCCACCGTTTTTCTCGCGCTCCTCTAGTTCCTTTATCACATTTGTAGGATTTGTCACGAGACCACTCTGCCCACTCTCTTCTACCATTTCTTCAATAACCCTCCAATGACCCTCATCAGATTGCTTCCAATACACACGTAAATTTGCAAGAATCGATTCCATGCTTGAATGAACATCCTGAATTTCCTTTAATAAGCCTTTCACGTCCTGACGGTTGTTCTTTTGATTCGCATCCTTTTCAATAGAAGTCGTGACGTAGCTCTTCTTTCTCGTCACGACTTCTAGATGTTTTTGTAAATAATCTTGAATTGAATGAATATCTTTCTCGCTTAACAACGGGCTAACTAGGATATAATCGACATCAGCAAAGGGTAGCCTAACGGTTGAAATGACCAGTTCATACTCGTTCAAATCAGCCTTTTGAAATTCTTTTATCGACAAAATTTCAACGTTATGAATTTCTGATAGCTCTTTTTGAACACGGCTTGCGAGCATTTTGGACGTTCCAATCCCTGTCGGACAAACGATAACAGCATGTACCTGTATGCTCTCCTCGCGCTTCACTAAAGCCGAACCAAAATGAAGCACAATAAACGCAATTTCATCATCTGGAAAGTGAACATCCTCAAATTGTTTATCCAAGCTTTTCTGCACAACCATAAATAACACCGAATATTTTCTTTTAATTTCATTCGTCAATGGGTTAAATAAATCGAGCTTCTGCTTTAAGCGAAAAATCGATGGTTCCATATGTGCTAGCAATCCTTGATACAACGAAAAGTCATCCATTAAATGTACGTTCAATTGTTCAGACACATCTTGAATGACGTTTTTTATTAACTTTCCCAGTAAGACACTGTCGTAACCAGCAACATCAGCCGCTTGCAGCTTAGATCCTTTTAATACAACGGTCAAAAAATGAACATCGCTCTTTTCTAGTGGAATCGAGAGCTGACCTTGAAGCTTTTCACATATTGCTGACACTAGATTAAATTCACTCGTATAGTCATGCTCTGCTTCTATTTCCTGTTCAAGTAAATGGAGTTGCTCAATTCGCTGAAGTGTAATGCAAATATAGACGATTAGCCCTGTATAATCATTGTCTGCTAGCCTTGTTTGCTCTTTGTTTATCTTCTGATTCACAAGTTCGTCAATCACCACTAAATAACGAGGTGAAAAATAGCCAAGAATGTTCTTATTCGACCAATTTCCTTGACCTAGAAAATAGAAGCTTTCAATTAAATCTTCATAAAAATGAACTAAGAAATAATTCGCAAGCGCATGACGTATGCTCGACTCCGTTCCAACTAACTCTAATCCAACGCCTCTCTTTCTCGTTAGGTTAATAGAAAATTTATGGAACCAATCCGTCAGATCATCTAAATAAAGAGACAACGTTGCCCCGCTTATGCCTAACTGGCGAGCAAGCACTTGCTTCTTAAATGTCGGTCCATCATGAAGTAACATAATAAGCAATTGTAGCTTTCGTTGTTCTGGGGTAATATCAGTCGGATTAACACCCGTCAACCTTTGTATTAATCGATAAATTTGTTCATTTTTCCCATCAATAAATAGACCTTCTGTCGCTGTTCTCTTCAGTTCTAGCTCAAAGGGCTTTAAAAGCTTCTCGATTGATTTCAAATCTCTTTGTACTGTTCTTGCACTGACTTCTAGGAACGTAGATAGAGAATGAACCGTATGCTTACCCGAAGTTTTGACAATAAGATCAATAATCATTTTTTCCCTCGATGTAATAAACATTCATCTCACCCATTTCACTTATTAGATGTCCTGCTTTCAAGAGAAAACACCAAGTTCTTCAAGTATAATCCATTTTCGAATGAGTCTAGGACTAACAAAAGTGTTTAGCCGAGAATCCGAACATCTAGAGAACGTAGCGGATGAAATATACATAGATTCCTGTGGGATGAAAAGGAGGCCACTGAAAAAGTACAAATCGACTTTTTCATTATCCTCATGAAATGCTAAGGTGAGACCCTACAGTGCGTAAGAAGCCACTGAAAAAGTCCAAACCACTTTTTCAGTAGCCTCGCGTAGCACGAGGAGGCTCACCAGCTTCCCGCGGAAAGCGAAGTATATTTCGGGATCGGTTAATGTGCACCTCTGTGTATTCATTCGGTCCCTCATTTATTAAAACACTTTTGTCCCTGCTTCTAGACCGATCATTTACTTTTAATAAGAGCTTTCAATTCTTTCACTGATTTCGCTTGAATCATTCGATCAACATTTGCCTGTTCGGAGCAAATGACAGCAATGCTTGAAAGAATCTCTAAGTGTGTACCATCTTTACCAGCTATTCCGAATATTAATTTCGTTTCTTCTCCATTAAAGTCTACCCCATTTGGAACTTGAATAACGGTAAAGCCTGATTTAATGACCGCTTTCTTTGCTTCTTCTGTACCGTGTGGAATTGCGACATTATTACCCATGTACGTCGAGGTCATTTCTTCGCGCTCAATCATCGCATCTACATAGCTTTCCTCAACATAGCCTGCTTCGACTAGCACGGCACCCGCAAAACGAATTGCTTCTTCTTTTGTTTTAAACTCTTGATTGACAAAAATATTTTCTTCAAGAAGCATATCATTATTTTCTTCAGTCGTAGGCTCCTGACCGAACTTGTCACTCTCAGATTGATCGTTTGCTGTGCCACTTTGCAAGTTCGCAATAAGCTTGTCATATTCAGCGCTTGATAAGAAGTTGTCAACAGAAATATGGTAAGCATTAGGAACCTTATTCTGTGCTCGTGGTGTCAATTCTTCTTGCGTAATGACTATTTCGGCATCAGCTGGAATATTACTAATGGCTGTATTCGTCACCATAACATCCAATCCTGCTTCCTTCACCTTCTTGCGTAGAAGTGATGCTCCCATCGCACTCGATCCCATACCGGCATCACAAGCAAACACAATCTTATTTACTTGATCTACTTGAAGATCATTACTTGTAAATTGACTAGAAACCGAGCTTTTTTTCCCCTTCATCTGTTCCATTTTCTTCGTTGCTTCATCCATATCTTCATCGATTTGTTTTCCTGTTTTTAGAACGATCGCCGAAATGATGAATGAAACAGCAGTTGCTACGAAAATTGCTGCATAGTTAGCAAAATACACCATGCCATTTGGCGGAGTGACAGCCGTTATCGCAATAATACTACCTGGCGATGCAGGTGCACCAAGACCTCCGCCAAGAAGTACAAGAGTGAAGACTCCACTCATACCACCAAGAATAACAGAAACAAGTAACATTGGCTTCATTAACACATATGGGAAGTAAATCTCATGGATACCACCGAAAAAGTGAATGATCGACGCTCCTGAGGCTGATTGTCTCGCCATGCCTTTTCCAAAGATCATAAAGGCTAATAATACACCTAAACCTGGTCCGGGATTGGCCTCCAATAGGAAAAGTACTGAACGACCAGCATTTTGCACCTGCTCCAATCCAATTGGTGTTAAGACACCATGGTTTATCGCATTATTTAAGAAAAGAATCTTAGCCGGTTCTATTAACAAGCTCGTTAATGGAAGTAATCCCATATCCAGTAACCAGTCAACACCGACAACAAGAACTTGTGTAAATGACTGTACGGCTGGACCTATTCCTAAAAAGGCAAGAACGGCCAACGCTCCACCGATAATACCTGCAGAGAAATTATTAACGAGCATTTCAAATCCTGACCGAATTTTCCCCTCAATCATTTTGTCAAACCTCTTAATTAAAAAGGCAGCAAGTGGGCCGACAACCATCGCTCCTAAGAACATCGGCGTATCTGGCGCCCCAACGATAACCCCCATCGTCGCAATCGACCCGACAACACCACCACGCTGATCATGAATCAATTTACCACCTGTATAACCAATTAAAAGAGGTAATAAGTACGTAACCATAGGGCCAACCAAACTGGCAAGGCTTTCATTTGGAAAGAAACCATCAGGAATAAACAAGGCTGTAATTAGCCCCCAAGCAATAAAAGCACCAATGTTAGGCATAACCATCGAACTCAAAAAATTACCGAACTTTTGAACTGCAACTTTTACTTTCGATTGAGCCATTCTAATCATCCTTTCTTTAAGTAAATATAATAAAATGCGTACTTCAAAAAAAGCTTAAAAAAGATAGTAAACTTTTTGAACAACTTAAGCATAAAGGAGCAATAGAGCGACATTCAATGACAATGAAAACTAACTTTGTCGCAATGATCATGACAAACCTATTGTTTCTCTCATTCTACAGGCTATACGAAACTGATAGTTGATTGAAGGCGATAAAAAAGCACACCTAAATCGTAGGCATGCTTTTACTTTAATCCATATAACGATACTCCATCAGCTTCTTCAACATCGCAATTTCTTCTAGTAATTCCTGCCCGACATTCGTTTCTCGTACCTTTTTCCGTTCGAGCTCCTTATCAACAACTCGTTTCACCGATAATACATCAGCACCATTATGAATAACATCCTCTTTTGAATTAAACTGCTGATGAGCGACTAATTGCATCCCAAATGAGTTATACAGCAACGTATAGCCAGCTATCCCCGTAGTTGATTGATAGGCCTTTGAGAAACCTCCGTCAATGACAATCATTTTTCCATTTGCCTTAATGGGGTTCTCGCCATTAATTTCCTTAACAGGTGTGTGACCATTAATAATATGTCCTTGCTCAGGGTCTAGGTCAAACTCTGCTAGAATCGTCCGACAAACCTCCTCATTCTCTCTCAAATAATAATAAGGATTCTTAGGTTCTTTTTGCGCAGCTTTATCCTTAATAAAATAACGTTCAAATGTCGTCATTGCACGCTTTCCAAAAAGTGACGAATACTCCCCTGTCCATAAATACCAAACCATATCAGTCGCAAGGTCATCCGTTTGATCACGATGAGCAAACGCATAACGCAAATACGTCTCAAATTGATCTAATAATGCCCGACCTTTGTATACCTGACCATCAATTTCCATTTGCTCCATCTGACCGTCTTCATTAATCGGCATACAGCCATGAATGAGCAAATTCCCATTATATCGCAAATAGAGGCTGCCTTTTTTCATTAAAAATTTCATATGCCTCGCTAGTTTTTCCGAATGCTGGACAGACAGCAGCAGCTTATTGATCACTTCTTCTTCCTCATCTAATAACACAGTCGGATTATTGCGATCAATGGTTGAAAAGCACGTATTCTCTAATGAATACGTCTTTCCATAGACAGTCACTTCATTGCGCTCATAATCGACCATCTCAAGCAACAAGCGCTCTGACATATTGAAGAAAGGACGTCGATTAATAATCGGACTTTCCAATTTAAATTGAATGATAGCGATCGCCTGATGAATTTTTGTTATTTGCAAAGACTCATCCTCTGACAGTGGTTTATCGGCATGTTGCTTTGGTCGAAATGCTGGATTATCATCGTAATATTTGTCCGCTAACGTCATCAACGGTCGCAGATTAATCCCATATACATCTTCAATAATGTCCAAATTATCGTAACGAGCACAAATGCGAATAATATTCGCTAGACAGACCTTCGAACCAGCAAACGCCCCCAACCAAAGAACATCATGATTCCCCCACTGAATATCTAACGAATGATAGTTAATCAACGTATCCATAATTTTATCAGGGTCAGGCCCACGATCATAAATGTCTCCAACGACATGCAAGTGATCTACAATTAGTTGCTGAATCGTATAAGCGAGCCCTGCAATCAGCTTTTCTGATTGCCCAAGCGTAATAATCTGTTCTAAAATTTGTTTATAATAGGACTTCTTGTTTGAATACTTATCCGATTTATACAATAGCTCTTCGATGACATAAACAAACTGCTCCGGTAGTGCTTTTCGTAATTTCGAGCGTGTATACTTCGACGAAGCATAAGGAATAAGTGTAATCATGTCGCAAATGACTTGCTTGTACCATCGATGCAGCTCTACCTTACTACTAAACTTATTTTTCATCAGCTTTAGCTTGTCTTCTGGATAATAAACTAATGTCGCAAAATCATCAATCTCCTGTTGAGTCAATGAATCTTTGAAAATGTCCATTATCTTTTCTTTCACTTTACCCGAGCCATTGCGAAGTACATGTTGAAACGCATGATACTCCCCATGCAAATCACTGACAAAATGCTCCGTCCCTTTTGGCAAATTCAAAATCGCTTCTAGATTAATAATTTCCGTCACGACTTTCTCTTCACTATCAAATTTCTCAGCAAGCAAATCTAAGTATTTTCTATTCAACGCAGCTGTTCCCCCTTCAGCTCAAGTATGCATATAATATGTTACACCAAATCGATAAACGTCCTTTATATTAAGTATTAATTTTTATTAAGTGTATCATATAAAATAAATAGTGCAACATATTAACAATAAACTTACCCTATTAATGACACACTTATGAGGCTAGAAGAACCGTTAATAAAGATATGGCTCACACTCGCTGACGTAATTTCTTCCGTTCCTTTCTGCTGAAACATGCACATACCAAGTTTATGTTGGCATCAAATTTAAATATATTAAATTGAGCAGATCCCCTTCCTAAATCAGCTTCATTCTACTCTGGAAAAAATCTTATACTCCCTTATATATAAAGAGACGGCCCACCATTTCCAATTCAATTTCAATTGGAAAGGACAGAACCGCCTGTACTATTTCGCTCCTATGTCTACACTAAATTTCACTTAAACAAGCTTTCTACGTCTCATTAACAAGATCATAAACCCGATCAAGAAAAGAATGACACCCATTAAAGCAATGTTGGCTGAATTCGTTGCTGTATCAGGTAATTTACTATCTTCACCTGATTCTTTTTTGCTTCCAGAGTCTTGATTGTCATCATCGTCTCCTTCAGTTCCAGGAGGGGCAGGTAGTTTCTTCTCCTCTTCCTCCTCTTCCTCCTCTTCTTCTTCAGGCTTGCTTGGATCTTCCGGGGTTGGATCAATAGGGTCTTCTTCCTCCTCAAATGCAGCAAATAGACTGAAATGATTCGTTTCGGCAGTCACATAGCCATTTAAGTATGTCCCTCCGACTTTCTCCCACACATTCGTTGTTTCATTCAAGTAGAAAACATGAACCATGTCTTCATCAGTTAGTAAATCTTCATCAATCTGGAAATGCAGCGTGGCAAATTGTTCCCCAAAATGAGAGAGAATTTGATCTCCTTGAGTCAGTGTAAAGTCAAAGATTGTACTCACTAATGTTCCAGGCTCCGAGCCTATTTCTTCCTTAAGCTCTTCTTCATTCACTTCATCAAACGAGAATGTCACAGCTCCTTGGCCCATTTCAAAAATTGTAGCTGGAATTTCTACCGTCACGGTGCTTGAAACGAATTGAATCGTAGCTCCTTTTTCAACTAAATCATCGATTTGCTCGCTACTTAGCTCAATCACTGTATGTCCTACAAACAATTCAGAACGTACATCCAGTTCAAGAATACCACCATCTTGAACACGGTTGACCAGTTCATCAGAAACAAAGATTTTACCATCTTTCACTACAAGATCATCCTTTGGCTCAGAAGGTGGTTCGACTGGGTCTACCGGATCGACAGGATCTGGATCAACTGGTTCGATCGGGTCTACTGGATCTGGATCAATCGGATCAACTGGTTCAATCGGGTCTACTGGCTGACTAGGATCATAAATAGAAATTCTTTCTCCTTCCACATAATCAATCGCTTCTATTTGTGCCTCTACGAACTCTGCAACGGCTTCCCATACGAAGCCATTCTCTTCAACCGTCGAGTCACTTAACGTATAGTGGCCACCATTATGCATAAAGTCATTGTAAGCAACCTTATAAACCCCATTATCTTCAATACTTGTACCATCCTCTAAGCTGATCATAACATTCTCAAACCTCGGTGATCCGTTACCTTCTACTAACGTATAATGAATACCTGAGGCTTGCACATCCACTTGACCATGGTAATTCGATTGAGCTAGAATCATTTCTTTTAATCGTGATCCCGTCGTTTCCACTACGACAATTTGGTTTCCATAACCATCTAACGCTTCAATTTGCTCTCTCGTTATATCACCTGCTGGAATTGCACCAGTCACAGAGCTTCCATTAAGAAGACCAATGTCTGCATTTGTTAATGAACGAACAGCATCTGTGTAGAGGTTTCCTAGACCAACATCCATAACCCCTTTATTTGCACTAAACAATCCTTGTTCAGTAGAACCAATCACTTCTCCAATCGGTCCACCGGCATTTGGATCAACTTCAGTGGAAATTCGTCCTTCAGAACCATAATTCAATTTTTCACCTTGAGCAGTTAAAAATTCTCCGTATTCAATCATCGCCGTCGTCATAGGTGTCACTTCTGCGTATACGACCGTCCCTTGAAAATCGTAGCCTGATCCACCTGTTCCAATGTAATCCGGTACGGCGACTAAATACATAGCATTAAGATCAAGAGGCTGTCCTTCTAATTCTAATTCGACATCGACATATTGCCCACTCGCATTTGTTAAAATCGTATAGTGAAGCCCTGATGATTGTAAATCAATTTGATTTCGATTATTTCTCGAATACGAAAACTTGATGACATCCTTAATCGCTTCTCCAGTCATTTCAAATAGCATCACTTGATTATCAAACGGTTCAATACGATAAATATCACCGATCGTCACATCTCCAGCAGCTATTGAATCACGAATACCACCATTATTCGTGAAGGCAATATCTGCATCGGCAGCAAACGCCATTGCATCTGTCCAGAAGTTCCCTAGTGCTACATCTCTTTCATAACGACCATCTCTTGTAAGACCTGTATCTGATTCACCGATGACAATGCCTAATATTTCATCCATTTGCTCGTTCCAAACATCAATGATCGCTTGTATTTCTTCATCCGTATCTTGTAATTGACTAACATCTTGCAAGTGACCCTGTACTTGAGATACTTCTTTCGTTTCAGCGTCAATCGCGAGTGATAATTTCCCTACATGACTTGCATATCCACCTGCTTGAGCAATTGGTGTGCCACTCACAACTTGAGGTGTGTTTAACACCGTATGAGTATGCCCACCAATAATGACATCAAAATAGTCAACTTCTTCTGCAAAGCGACGATCATCGCCATAACCAATATGAGTTAAAGCAATAATAACATCAGCTTGCTCCTCTAGCTCTTCTTGATAGGCGAGAGCTGTTTCGACATAATCATGGAATTCAATATCTACCACTCCACTTGGCGCTGTTGCTGGAGGGTTTTGCGTTAAACTAAACACACCAACATCGAATTCTTCAAATTCAAAAATCGTATATGGTTCAGGCTGTTCAATCGCAATAGACGGATCAACTGTCATGTTAGCACTTAACCATGGGAAGTTTGATTGTACGACACGTTCAGCAAATACATCCTGCCCGTAATCAAACTCATGATTCCCTATCGCCAATGCATCTAGCTTCATTTCATTTAAAATATCAATGATCGGTTCACCTAAGTTAATGTCATTAACAGGTGATCCACTGAAAATGTCACCAGCATCTAAATAAAGCGAGTTATCAACAGCATCGCGTTCACCATTAATAAACGCTGCTACTTTCCCTAAATCATCAATACGAGAATGAATGTCATTTGTGTGCAAAATGGTTAAATCTAATGTATCATCACCAAGCTCTGGTTCAGTTGGATTTGTCGGCTCCTCTGAATCAGAGTCAGAAATGAGCACAATATCCATATCACCACGAGGTTTCACTTGAAATGTACCATTAAATACACTTGCAATCCCAGTTACGTCAACAACATCTCCGTTACCAAACGCGAAGTCATCGTACTCAAGACCTGTACGATTATCAACGCGAATCGATACCGATTCATTGTCTAATTCAGCTTGAAATTCGAATGTCCCAAAGTTATTCACTTCTGATAAATCAGCAATCGTCACACTTTCCAACGTCACGAGCTGACCTTGAATCGAATCACCTATTTCACTCGGAGTTACGATTGATGGTGTAGGGAGTTCTCCATCACCTAAAACCGTCACACTCGACAATTGGCTAATTTGAAACTCGCCATTAAACTCTCCTGTTTCACCAGTAATAATGACGTCATCACCTTGACTGACTTCATTAGAACCAAATACGTATGTACCACCTGTTGTATCTTGTAAATAAAATCCACTTCCACCCCATGCTCCAGGTGTTGTCGTCACAACTCCTCCGATCGTCACTTCCTCACCATGCTCCATATTGCGAGCATCTGCAATCGAAGTTACTTCAGGTAATTCAGGATCTGGCTCAGGAGAATATCCTTCCACAAATGTCATAGAAGTAGGACTTCTCAAGCCCGCCTGTGAAAAATAGTTTTCTAAGCTACCATGTACTTGAATCTTTTCTCCAATAATACTAGGATTTGATTCTAGTCCAAATGAACCTCGAAAATCAGATGTAATTTGAACGAGTAAAAAATTCGCACTATCTCTTTCCTCAGGATCATCTGCCAAAATTAAATTAAAGTCATTTCCAAATGGCGCAGAAAAATTAAAGCTATTAGCATTTGTAGTATGTCCAACGATATACCCTTCGACTGTAGCTGTCCCTTCATTGTTTTCAATCGCATCTTGTACGGTTAGAGTCGCTTCGTCCGCTGTCACAGCAGCTAGTGATTGAAATGGACTAAACACGAGAGCAAGCACTAACACATAAATGAGAGTTTGCATGAATACATTTTTTCTCTTCACCATAAATAGCCTCCTAAATTCATATTTTACGACTCATTCTAAATTGAAATAGAGAACCGCTGTTTCTATACAACATGTTCCTTCAAAATAGAATTGAATCGTTTACACAAGGCTATCCTACCAAATCAATTTTAAGGCTATGTTAATTTAACATGTAGATGCTGTATATATTTGGACAATCCTGTCATATTTAAGAAAAAGGCGGTAGCGTCTTTTCTTAATTGTGTTGTGCTGTTTGAAAGTGCGGTTCTTTAAAGAATAACGTGTATCGAACGAAGCCAACGCTCTTCTTTAAATGATCCCACTTGCTTCTTCGGTTCTTCTCACATCTCTTCCTCGAATTTTATGCTTTCTTAGCTTTTTAAATAGACTTCTCCGACAACATCCAAAAAGTGACATCATCCAATCTGATGTCACTCGTTCTGCTACTATTTCACTTTGCTACCTCATTCCACCGCCCTAACGATCTCATCAAGCTCCTCTCGCGTATAGACTCCATCAATTCCTGGTTTCTTTAATAAATATTCAACAATTTCGTTATCATCTAATGCTAACGTAGTTTTTAAACCATGGATAATCATACTTAAATATTCCTTCGACGGCCTCACAAATGGAACATCTAAGTCCCAATCGGCCGTGAACGTTAAAATCGGATATCCTTGCTCCTCACCTACGTATAAAATCGTCCCATACCACGAATTTCTAAATGTCTTGAAGCGATTAAGAATCACTTCTTCTAAATTGATCTCAATCTTCACTCCATTATTTTCCTGCTTCACGACATCGACAAACTGTTCAACGGTTATTAAATATTTTCGACTATATGTATGAACCCTTTCATCTTTCGTTAACCCAATAAATGCTACACCTTGATCTTGCCACCGCGCTGATCGCTTTGCAAAGTAAAGTGGATAGTGCATCATGTATGTTGCCTCATCAATAGGAAGTGATTGATCCCTACATCCTACTTCTACTTTTTGTGAGCCACGTGGCCTACCACCCTTGATATAACATAGGAAGCGTTCCCTACTTAAATTCGAACCATAGCTCGCATACCAAACATAGTTAGTAGACTTATTCATCACACTCATCTCCCCTTTTGTCCATTTACCTTATGATGTTCGCATTCCGTTATAAACATTTTGAATAACCGTTGCATAGCCGATTCTTCACTAGCCATTTCCTCTGGATGCCATTGAACACCCATGATTAGCGGCGCTGCTTCATTCATCCCTTCAACCGCTTCAATCATACCATCAGGAGCAACGGCTACTACCCTTAAACCAGCAGCAAGCTTATCTATCGCCTGATGGTGCATACTGTTTACACGATAAGTCTGATTACCGATCATTTGAAAAAGACGACTTCTCTCATCAATCTCTATCAAGTGAGTCGGCTCTGATCTTACCGTTTGTTGATTGTGGTTAATGGCGTTCGCATGTTGCGCCTCGATATCTTGAATGACCGTCCCTCCTAATGCGACATTGATCATTGTCATACCTCGACAAAGTCCTAGTATAGGCTTGTTCTTTTCCAAAGCACAACGAACTAATCCAATCTCAGTTTCATCACGTTTTGGACTTGTTTCTTCGACTTTGGGACTTGGATGCGAATGAAAGGAATAAGGATCAATATCCTCTCCACCACTCAAAATAATTCCATCACAAACATTCCCCCACACCTCTATCAATTCAGAAGATCCATTTGGAATCATCATAGGAACGCCACCTGCTTGTATGACTGAACGGACACACTTTTCATGAATATGATAGCTCATAATTTGGTTATGTGTCACAATTGAGCTTGTTAGGCCAATGACTGGATGTATAGATGATTCCATAATTTGTACTCTCCTTTTAATCTCTGTCTTATCTCAACAATAAGTCATTCCTTATTTTACAAATAGACAATGATAAATATACGTTAAGTATGGATCACGATTCTCTTTTGGAAAAAATCTCAACCAATTATCGTGATGATCCTGAAATAATTTTAAGTCGCTACAGTTGATCACACACCTTTTAGCTTTTTTGGTGCGCCTAATTCTGAAGTCATTTTAGGCTCTGACATATTAGCCTTTACTCCTGCCAACGTGATGGCATATACGTACTGCCTAAATGAAGAACAATGGAAAGAGATCACAGCACCTATCCAGCCTAGTACTTATATCGGACCATACAAGGATTGCCATCAGTCCACTCCGTTGAATCCATCCTATCATCCACTCAATTATCAAAACCAAGCAACCCAACCTCCGTATCAGTCATTCAACTCAACGCCTTACTATAAACAGTATAGATACTAAAAAAGAACGATTGTGTTAATGGATCTAACACAATCGTCTCCCTTCTCTTCTACATCATAACAGCTTCATTTCACAGTTCATCACGAGCCAACGCCTTCTCTCCAGCCTCCAACACTTCTATAATTCGATCTACATCATAAACACTGCCACGCCACGTTCCTCCACTTACCGCCTGCAGTGATGCCCAAAGGCGGGTATCATCAGGTAGCTTAGGATTTGATTTCAGCTCTTGATGAGTGCTGCGACTATTCAACAGCTTTGTTGCATCAGCGATGGGTAGCTGATCATCTTTAGTTCCAATAAATTGAACCGTCCCTTCTAAATTCAAACAATCAATGACAATTTCAATCATATCGCCATTACGTAGCTTTCCGATCGGACCTCCGGCTAATGCTTCTGGACCAATATGACCGATACATGCTCCAGTCGAAACCCCCGAAAAACGAGCATCAGTCAATAACGAAACCTGCTTCCCAAACGGTAAATATTTAAGGGCTGACGTTAGTTGATAGGTTTCTTCCATCCCCGTCCCGAGTGGTCCACCACCGATTACGACCATCACATCACCTGCTTCGACTCCACCTGTTTTGATCGCCTTGATCGCATCCTTTTCAGACGTAAACACCTTTGCTACTCCCGTATGGCGATACACCCCATCCTCCCCAACAACAGACGGATCAATAGACGTCGACTTAATGACAGCTCCTTCAGGCGCAATATTCCCCTCTGGAAACGTCACTGTTGACGTAAGGCCTTTCTCCTTTGCTTGTTCCGGGCTCATAATAACCTCTTCCGGCTGGACACGATCAGCCGCAAATAAACGTTTTCTTATCTCGGTTCTCCGCTCTGAATGCTCCCACCAGTCTAGGTTCTCACCAAGAGTCGCTCCTGTTACCGTTTTCACATCTTCATGTAATAAACCTAGCTTTCGTAAATGCAGCATCACCTCTGGAACACCACCAGCAAGGTAAGCACGAACCGTCGGATGATAATCAGGTCCATTTGGCAAGACACTTACTAACCTTGGCGTTTTCTTGTTTATGCGTATCCAATCTTCTACAGTCGGAATACGACAGTTTGCTGCATGGGCAATCGCTGGAATATGAAGCAGCAGATTCGTAGAACCACCAAAGGCCGCGTGAACAACCATCGCATTTTCAATCGCTTTATCCGTTAGTATGTCCTTTGTCGTCAGCTGATTCTTTTCCATCGCTAATACCGCACGAGCCGATTGTCTCGCCATCTCTCCCCAAATCGGCTGTCCTGATGGAGCTAATGCTGAGTGAGTAATCGCCAAACCTAGCGCCTCTGCCACCACTTGAGCTGTTGCAGCTGTACCTAGAAATTGGCAGCCACCTCCCGACGTCGCACACGAAACACACCCTAACTCAGCCGCCTCCTTTAACGTAATTTCTTTATTAGCAAATCTCGCACCAATCGTTTGGACCTTTCCGGCGTCCTCGCCAACGGTAGGTGGCAGCGTCACTCCACCAGGTACAATAATCGTCGGCAAGTCCGCTGTTCCTGCAAGAGCAATCATCATCGCCGGTAGCCCTTTGTCACAGGTCGCCACACCCATCACCGCCTGCCGCGTCGGAAGAGAGCGGATTAACCGACGATAAACAAGGGCAGCATCATTTCGAAATGGAAATGAATCAAACATACCAACAGTCCCTTGAGAACGACCATCACACGGGTCGCTTACAAATGCAGCAAAGGGCACCCCTTTTTTTTCACGAATCTCTTTAGCTGCCTCTGACATTAATAGATCGACTTCCCAATGTCCAGTATGGTAGCCTAAGGCAATAGGACTGCCATCGTGATCTCGAATACCACCATTTGTCCCAAGTATCAGCACCTGCTTACCAAGTAGCTCTTGGGGTTTCCATCCCATTCCGACGTTTTGCGTCATACCAAACAAATCACCACTTGGTGATTCCTCAAGCATTTGTGCTGTAAGAGGTAGCTCTCCTATTGGCCCTTTCGCATGTGTTTTCACGTTGTAAATCGATTGATCTTCATCAGAGAAAATAGTATATAGTGACATAGCAACCTCCAATTTTTATTTTGTCGTGCGCAGTCGTTAAATCGTGTACGAAGCCGATCACGCAAATTCACTTACAGCCAATTTTTTTGAACCATCACATTCTTATCCCTCTCCGCTCATATCTGGCAGAACGTTTGCTTTTTCTAACACCTGCTTCACCTGTTCAACCTTCTCTTCACTTAAACGCTTCGTTGGCGGGAGTTCATATGTCGATACATCCATCCCACATAGCCTCATCGCTTCCTTAATAACATTCACAAATGGACTATCAATCTTATACAATAGTGGAAGAATAGCTAGTTGCTTATAGAGCTTACCCGCTTTTTCTAAATCACCTTTGCGAAAAGCCTCATAAATTCCTACTGATAACTGAGAAGCGAAATTTCCACTTGCCGAAATCACCCCATCTCCACCTAACTGAAGCGTATTTAACAAATGATCATCAAACCCACACAAGACTGAAAAATGAGGATGCTTCCCTTTCACCTTAATAATCAACTCACGAATATGTCCGACAGAGTCAACCGTATCCTTAATGGCAACAATGTTTTCGTGTGCATCAGCAAGCTTTGACACGAGGTCGACAGACAAATCCTGACCTGTGAGATTCGGAAAATTATAAAGAACAACAGGAAGATCGACAGACTTAGCAATGTCATCATAATAGCTAAACAAGTGTTCATCAGACAAAACCCAATAATATGGGTTAATGACAACAACGCCATCCGCACCGACCCGTTCGGCATCCTGACTTAACTCAATCGCTTCCCTTGTACTCGTACTTCCTGTGCCAATCAAGACAGGCACTCGCTTATTCACATAGGAAACCGCAAATTCAGCTACCTCTTTTCGTTCATTTACTGACATCTGCGAGAACTCTCCCCCCGTGCCAAGAAAGAATAAACCATTCACTCCTTCACCTATCAAATGATCAATTAACCAACTCATTTGTCTTTTATCTAGTACACCTTGCTCATTAAATAGAGTGGACACAGGCGGTATCACACCTTGAAAGCTCTTTACATTTCCCACTATGCTTCTCCTCCTAATTTGTTTTACATTATAAAACTTAGTTCTATTATTTAAAAATATGGTGCTATTATATCATAGAATCAAAGACCAAAGGGAATCGTCTTGTCGTTAATAGGTTAAGAAAAACGCGTTGGTTTCTTTTATTAATTGCGTTGCGCGGAGCCGTTACAACGGTTTTCAGTTATTCTGAAAATGGGGTTCTTTCAGAATAACGTATACGAGCGAAGCCAGCGCTCTTCATTGAATGATCCCACTTGCTTCTTCGTTTCTTTTCACATTTCTTCCTCGAATTTTATGATTCTTATCTTTTGAAAAAGCGCTGCTTCAAGACAAGGGCACCAAAAAAGTACAAATCAACTTTTTCAGTGCCCTGCTACAAGACGCCCTCTTTTCTTCACTTAGCTTCTACGTTAAAATGAAAGGGTTCGTTTATTGCAAAAATAAGAAGAATATGAGGGTGGATCATGCCAATCATTCAATCTGTCGTACGTGCTCTCACGATATTAGATCTATTTGATGAACAGACGACTGAACTTAAAATTACAGAAATAAGTACACAAATGGGACTTCATAAAAGCACCGTGCATTCATTATTAAAAACACTTCAAGAAGCCAACTACATTGAACAAAACCTTGAGAATGGAAAATATAGATTAGGGATGAAGCTAGTCGAACGAGGGAATTTAGTCATAAGTACCTTTAATCTCAGAAATGTCGCTAGAAAATATTTACTCGATTTATCAATAGAAACCGGACAAACGAGCCACCTTGGCATTTTAGACGGAGATGCCGGAGTATATATTGACAAAAAAGAAGGAGAAAAAGCATTAATTCGTTACTCAAGAATCGGTAAACGCATCCCACTTCATTCAACGGCTATCGGAAAAATTCTATTAGCGTATCAGAATGAGGAGAACGTAAAGAAGCTACTATCTGATTACGTCTTCACACCATTAACAAATAAAACGATTATGAACCATGATGCGCTACGAAAAGAATTAGATGATGTCATAAGAAAGGGGCATGCTATTGATAACGAGGAAAACGAGCCGGGCGTTCGCTGCATAGCCGTCCCGATCAAAAACCTCGAAGGCGAGCTCCTTGCTGCGGTTAGTATTTCAACATTAGTCTCAAATGTGAATGATGAACAGCTTCAAGACTATCTGAATTTACTTAAAGATACAGGTGCCAAGCTATCAGAAGAAGTGCGTTACGGAACTGCGACATAATAGAAAAAAGCATAAAAAGGGCACTGAAAAAGTAAAAAACCTTTTTCAGTGCCCTCTAGATTTTAAATTTTTTAAATGCCTCGCCTTATCCATTTTTCAATAATAAGCGAAAGTTTGGCAAATATGGGCTTCTCCCTAGATGCAAGCTACTTATTAAAAACAGCGTCCTTTCTACTGTACATGTCATAAGCAAAATAACCAAATAAATAACCAAATCCAGCACCTAAACTAGTTGCAAATAAGACAGAAATGGGAAGAAACAAACCGACAACTATACCAATATTACAGCCAAAAACCATTCCAATTGGTATTAAACTATCTAATAAACCTTGAGCACTTTTTGATTTCATCTTACCTAGTTTACCTTCGTTATATTGATGCTTCAGCCTTCCAATAACAAATACGACAATCGCTCCCACGATGACAACAGGTGCTATCGCCATGACAAATCCCACGCTAAAACCTCCTTTACTTTTACATACTCTTGAAAGTTACACATTATAGGCAAATCGTAACGACTATCTTCATCCCATCTCATTCAGCGAAGTATTATATTTGAATCATGATTTCCGCAGTATTTTCTCCATCGCTTTTCCTTTTGCTAACTCATCAATTAGCTTATCCAAATAGCGAATTTCCTGCATAGTTGGCTCTTCAATATCTTCTACTCGCACACCACAGACTACCCCTTTGATTAAAGTTCGTGAAGGGTTTAGCTTAGGAGCATCCGCAAAAAAGGTTTCAAAGTCTGTCTGTTGCTCTAATTGCGCTTCTAACTCTTGATCGCTATATCCTGTCAACCAACAAATAATTTCATCCACTTCTGCTTTCGTACGCCCTTTTTTCTCCGCTTTTGTGACATAATGCGGATAGACACTTGCAAAGCTCATTGTATAAATCTTATGCTTGGTCACGAGACATGCTCCTTTCTTTTGTTTCGTATCCAACCTTCTGTATTGTTTTTATTCAAGAATACCATAGAATTTTTAAGAACGTTTCTGCATAATCAAACTTTGTTTACAGGGGATTGACTTCTTTCATGTCCATTTTATAGTATAACTCATCTTATACGTATCTATTTTATGTAATAATTCTGCAGGATCAGAAGAGATTAAAATCAAGTCCTTATACTCTCGTTTCATAAATCCCTTTTTAATAATATGATCAATCATTTCCATCAACGGATCAAAAAAGCCATTCACATTTAATAACCCACACGGTTTTTGATGATAGCCTAATTGAGCCCATGTAAAAACTTCAAACCATTCTTCTAAGGTCCCTGACCCTCCAGGTAGAGCTACAAAACCATCTGCTAATTCTGCCATTTGTGCTTTACGTTCATGCATACTCTCAACAACAATTAATTCGCTAAGCCCTTCATGAGCAAGCTCAACATTTTTTAATTTTTCTGGTATAACTCCAATGACTTTTCCCTCGTATTCTAGCACTTTGTTTGCTATAGCTCCCATACAGCCAACTTGTGCTCCCCCATAAATTAATACTTTACCTTTATTCGCCAATTCCATACCGAATTGTTCTGCAGAATCAATATATGTCTTGTCATCTCCATAACTCGAACCACAAAATACAGCTAAATGGTTTCTCATTAAAAACACCTCTAATTTAATTGTTCTCGAATCTTTTTGTTAATTTCTTCTTATGTTCTTCAAAGACATCTTCTAGACTAATCTGATACTTGTTAGCAATTACAGCGATATTACCTAAAACATCTCCTAATTCTTCTGTTAATGCCGCTTTATTATATGTATAAGTATTTCGTTCTTCATCTGGACGATCTCTTCCAATTTCTAATGCGCGAATCGCTCGTGCCACTTCACCGGTTTCTTCTGATAAAAAACCGATTCTCACAAAAATATCTAATTCTGACCATCCTCTTAACTTATAATAATGATCGACCCATTTTTGAAAACTTTGTACATCCATAGATATGTCCTCCTCTTTCAATGTAATGCAAGTCCATAATAAAGCACAATATATAGTGATGTTTTTTTATATTAACACGATATATAGTGGATATAAAGGAAGAATTCTCATCCTAAAGGTTAGACTTCGCCAAATAAAAGGTACTAGCATTCTATCCGATACCAATATCTATACACTTCTTTAAAACCCAATTTCGAATAAAGATTTAATGCTGGACGATTATTTAATACAACTTGAAGATATGCATGTTCGGCTCCATTTTCCTTACCCCAATTTAAAATAGTAGCAATTAATTGTTTTGCATACCCTTTGTTCCTATACTTCTCATTAGTAACAATATCAAACAACCCTATGTATTCCCCCTCTAGTACGCCCATTCCACAGGTAAGTGGCTCGTTTTTGTCGTTAAACAAAATGACATAGCAAACTTCAGGAACAATCCTTTTTAATATCTTTTTCAATGTAACTTGGTCAGTACCTCTTACATGATTTAATTCACAGAAATAGAAAAACCATTTCTCATCAAAAGTGCTATATAAAACGGTTTTATTTGCAGTTGGTACTTCAACATCATTCAACGATAATAATTGGACACTTGTCAAACCATCTAATACATACCCTTTTTGTTCAAGAATACGATCCAAGTCGTTGGGGAATACATTTGTCGTAAGCTTGTAAATAACTTTCAACTTTTTGCGACGATACATTTTTCTCATAGTTTCTATCTTCTCTTCTATCACATCATTTGATGAATAGAGTGGATAAATAGAATTGGCTCTTTTGGCATAACCATCAGAAAACCTGACTACCCATCCGTCAACAAGCTGTGTTTGAAGAGCTGGCAGAGCATTCATTGATAGTTCCTCTATTTTTTGGATGACTAGCTTATTATTCATTAGATTAATTCTCCCCTTGACTAACATGCTGAGATTCTCCGAAAATTTCATAAAAGCCTGAGATTATCGTTTACATGATTCTAATTAACAATCCCTATTCAGCACACATCAACACTACTTTTTCGCAATGAGCAAGAACCTTTTTGAATTTGTACGAATCCCTTTTTTGGTTCGATTGTTTTGTATGAAATCGTTCAAACTATCTAAGTCTCTTTCTCTCTTACCGAAATCAGGGATAATTGGTGTATGTTGAAGTAAAAATAGCAAATCCTCAGGTCTTTGATAATAGTCGATTGCATCGTATTCAAACGATTGAACCTCAGAAAAGCCCGCATCGTATAGGTCCGTTACATACCTTTCCTTTAACGTACCATCGACTTCCCCAAAAGATTGTCCCCGTCCAAAAGCTGTCTTTACATTTAATTTATCAGCTTCACTTACTTGTTGTGTCAAAAAAGTCCCGCCATTCTTTAATACCTTAAATACTTCTGTTGGAGCAAACGGTGCATGGCAGGCTGAAATAACATCAAAAAAATCGATAGGAAAATGCAAATCATCAGACGACATTTGGGAAAATCGGACGTTTAATGCTTTTGATTTTCTAAGATTCGATCGAGCGGTCTCCATCATTCCCATTGAAAAGTCAATTCCAACTAAGAACATCAAGGAAGAGGCGATTCTTAATACGTTTTCGCCTCCACCCGTTCCAATGTCCAAAAGAACATCTGAACGTTTGCTTCTTTTCATAACTTCTTCGTAAAAATCCCACTTAACCCCTTCAGTCTCCACTTGTAAATGACTAAAATCCCATCCATTTACTTCTCCAACCTTATCGTAAAATTGTAATTCATCCATGTTTATAACCTACTTTTCAAATGTTTTAAAAATGATATCGCTCTCATTTAAACTGCTATAAAATCATCTATTCTTTACCGTTAAATTAAGGTCTATTCCAAAACAAAGTTCTTATTAAGAAAGGAAGGATCATAATCAGAAAAAATAATAGACCATTGCTAATGAGAGGTCCCTTTTTATTTTCAGAAAATAAGGCTAATACCAATCCGGCTCCAGAGGCAATTGCACCAATTAACAGCAATTTACCGACAACGAATACAATAGACATAATGGAGGAAATTAACCCAACGATAAATAAATTGATGGAAATCGAACCTAATCTGCTCTTCAAATGATTTCACCCCTGTTACGTTGCAGAATATTGAACGATACAACTGCGCCGTCGCTTGTTTAAGTACATATTTCCACAGTTAGGCTTGAGATGTGATTGGGTGTTTAATATGCGATGGAAATTTATTGTTACCATTAGTTTTTACAAATAATACGTCATCTCCGTTAAAAATTTCTCCTTTCATATTAATGTTTTGATAGTCAGGGGTATAGTGGAAGACAATTTTCTTCGTGTTTTGATTAGAAATGGTTGAGAGAACCTTAAATCATTTTGGTTTTCACTTTGACACTCCTACTCACTCACTTTAGTTAAATTAGACTGAACACTAGGACCATACTCAATCCAATTACTGCTCCGACATCTGGTACGAAACTTCTATTCCCTTTTCTTTTCTCCAATATTGTCACCACTTTCCCAAGTATGACTAATAGAATGGCTATGCTTATGACGGTATGACTAAAAGCAGAGCTGAATGTACTATGATCAGATATTAGGACTACGGATATTGGAATGATTATGAACAAGGCTGCACTCACATACAAGACCCATTTCCATTTATTCATTTTAATTAAAAGTTCCTCTCATTTTTAAAATTCCTTTCATACCTTTTAACGTTTATTCCTGTACAATAACAAAGGAGCTCCATTAACAACTGTTCCAGTTCTTTTGATTAAAGAATTCATTTTAAAATAAGTATTTTTCTAAAGCATAAAATACTCCGTCTTCATTATTTGAAGACGTCACTACATTGGCTTTGTCTTTAAGATCATCCGGTGCGTTCCCCATCGCAATACCTAATCCTGCGAATTCTATCATCTCTAAATCATTATAAAAATCTCCGATTGCTATAATCTCAGACTTATCAATGCTTAGTTTGTGTAACACTTGTTCTAAAGCACTCGCTTTATGCGCTTGAGGATGAATTCCTCTTCTATTTCTTAATCTTACAATATAAGTGATAGATTACATTTTTATGTTTTCGTACATCAACTTTTATCAACACAGAAAAAGCACGTCTTATTTCAGAACTCAATTCCAACAACATAAGACCTACACTTTATTTCTTTCAAACCATTCATATTCTAAAATACTCATCTCCCATAAACTCCAATAATCCTCACCTATTTTTCTTGACTCTGTGTAATCCTTCTTTAACAAATCCTGATTTTTCATAACAAGCAATCGCCGTGTCATTAAAATCAAACACTCCAAGACTAACTCGATGTAAGCGAAGCTCCTCAAAGGCAACTTTAAGAATTTCTTTCATCATTTGTTGACCTATCCCTTTTCCTCTTATACTTTTTTCACCAACTAAGACTTTTCCAATTCTTGCTGATTTGTTTGTTGTGTCAATTTCCCCTAATGAAATATGACCAATAATTTTTCTAGTTTCTTTTTCTATTACACTATAGACAAAAATAGTAGCGTGATCTTTATTCGCCTTTTCAAGGTAGTTTTCTAATTGTTGTTCATCTAAAGGAAATCTAAAAATAGGACCTCCCCATTGAAGTAAAAACTCAGGTGTTTCAATCCAATTTATCAGTTGCTTAAAATGGGTGCGCTCAAAAAATATTAATTCAACCATATTGTAGGTCTCCTGTTTATTTTAATAGATGTTTTATTCCCACTAACTTGCATCACTTGTTGACGTTTAATCACTTATCGTTTCTTTTCTCCGTTTCAACCTTTTAGTGACAAAATTGATAACCACGTAAATGATTATTACATTCAATAATATACTTAAAGGATTAATGTGTAAGCCGTCATTACCTGTGAAAAAATTAGTTCCAAACCATATACTATTAGGCTCCCTTTGATAAATGGTTATACTTGTTAAAGGGTAGCCATACGTATATCTTCCCATCCCATCACTCATAAAGCGGCTAGGGACTAAAACGACTATTATCGCACAGAGCAATACACTGTATCCCACGATTGTATGATTAATCCGCTTCAAAATACCACCTCATTAATCGTATTTTTCTACAAGCCTTCACCCGTTTAGCAGCTAAAAAGCAGCCCCTTTCATTCATGCCCGTTTTCTGTCCTTGCATTTTACACTCCACAACACGAGATATTGAATGACAACCATCATTGAACCTAAGGTTAGGACTAAAATGGTCCTTTCACTACGCTCTGCATAGACATAAATACAGATGATACCAATGACCAGTATGATCAAACAGGATAATGTCACTATTATTATTTCCTTCTTCATAATCCCTCCTCCATTTCCGAATATGTATTTCTTGTTAATTTCACTATCACTTCATTTTAACATTAATTTCCTTTTTATAAAGAGAAAAAGCGTCCTTTTTAGGGTACGCTTTCTCTCCTTAAGTCTATAGTTAGTGAGTATATTTATTACTTCCTGGGAGGCTTTTAATTGTATTCCATGCTTCAATTGCTTCTTTTCGACTTTTCTGTTGATTTTTCGGGTCCGTATAAAAATCACGTATAAATTGGTTGTATTCAAATTGAGGAGCGATTTTTTTCTTGTATGTAGGATCTTTTTTTCGTTCTTCTTCCTCATTCCATGCATCGACAACATCACGATACGTTTTTCCAATATTATTTTTAAAGTAGTTTTGGATATAGGTAGAAAAATGAAATTTAGGGATGATCGTCTTAAAGAATGCTCGTACCTCTTGACTGCAACGATGATTTTCCGTAATGACGGTCTCAAGGTTTAATTCTAAATCGTTATCGACCTTATTGCTTACCCTTGATTTTCTAATTGGCTTTTTAATCTCTCCTGTATCGATATATGTACGAATCCTATCAGAAATTTCTACTTTTGAACCAGAAGTACTTATGCCATTCTCTCTACAAAATGTTTGTAGCTCTTCCTTTAACCAGTAGTAATCATTGAAATCTTTCATACTCACTTCTTTTGTTAGGTTCGGCCTCATATCCTTCACCTCCTTGTACTCTCAACCAATTATAGAACATATATTCCCCATCCGTCTATTGTTTTTTACCATATGATGCCTCATGATACATATCTGTTCTTCATGAAAATTCAATAATCCTTATTCCATTAAAGTGCCCGATTGTTGAATATTCTTTTTCTATTGAAGAGTATCGTTGTACTGTACATTACTTTAAAGCATCTATGTACATTCTCTTTTAGGACGGAGAAATTATTGAGGCTGAAGTTGAAATAAGGGATATTACGTAGATAAAAAAAAGGTAAATGGTAAGAATGTCTCCCATGAATGTATTCGAATGCTTAATCATGATGTTCTAGAATTAGCATCAAGAGTGCAAATTAATACTTGAGTGGATTCATAAATACTCTGTTAAATCTCACCTCCTTTAATGCAAAGTTGGTTCAAAAGCGGCATAAAGGAGGCATTTTCCTATTTTCAATGATCTTGCTCAAGTTCAGTACCTATGAAATCCTATACCGTAAATATCCATTCTTACATGAAAAAGTGCGTTACTCTTGCCTTACCTAGCTAAGCAAACTCCCTCTTAACCAGGCGCGTGGATGGTATGTTCCGACGGGAATTTGGATCAAGCTGGTTTTTCCTTTCGAACCGATCTTGTAAAGTTCATCACATTGATTCGCATTGAACCCTAACAACGGATGCCCCCCCATTCCTAAAGCACACGACACCAAGAGCAGCCGTTGCACGAGAATGCCCGCTTCCATCTGTTGAATACGGTATCCTCTATACCCAAATATCTCTTTGAGGTGATCCCTGTCTCCAACCACATGCATACAGAGTGGAACTTGATACAAATTCACATTGGGCATGGTTAATCCAGATTGTAATAACTCCCGGTAATCCCCCTTGGTTATTCTCCGAAGTGCCCGAGTGCCATTGTCATAAGAATAGGCACCATTAGGGATTCCCTCTACATTATAAAAACTGCCATATAAAGACAGACGAGTCTCAATCTGGCCCTGTGTATCATCAAGGTCATTTTGATAAGAGAAGGAAAATGTCTCTTTTAATAAAGTAGATAGTTGTGCTTGACTTACCTTCCCTAACATAAAATCGTTATCAGGAGAATACCGCTTCCTGCAAACAGATGCGAGATCGTACGATAAACACTCTGTAAATGGAAGAAAGGCCATCTCTCTCTCTAAGAGAAGTTTCTCACAATTCTTTTTCTTTATTTTAATAAATGACTGCGATGTTTCAAACATCGATGCTTCATTAAGTTTTCTCAGCATCGGATAATCAATCACTCTCTTTGAATAATTACAGGATACATGATTCAACTCTGGAACTTCCCGACACAATTCAGAAGCAGAAACTGCTTCTCCACTTTTTTGAACGTTGTCAACACGAGTCATTGGTGGTTTCATACTTAAAGGGATAACCGCATATACACTTTCCTCCTGTTCGGATAACCCAAGTAAATGATTAATTGACCGATCAAGAAATTGATAACATACTCGTGTAGAGAACCCCATCCGATTGGCCACTTCTAATGATTGCCCAATTAACACACCTGCATCTAACCCTTGGAGTCTGTAGGAGAAATTATTGTATTTATAAAAATTTTTCCAAAAAACGGTCGAGACAAAAACGGTACAAAAACAATCCGAAATAGGAAGACCATTGTCAATACTTCTAAATAAGTAGAAATCGTAATTTCCTTCTCGTAACAAAATAAGACGATGATGCGCCACATCATAATGGTAAATTCCATTGGGAACGTCATCCAGCTTTACATAGACGTATAGTTCATTAGGATACAACGCCCCGCCTGAGGGAACAAATCTCCGTAAAGACTGAGTATAGCTCACATTTTTTTCTTTGGTTCCATCTATTAAAGTAGATTGAGAGTACTGATTTAGACCGTATATATACCATAAGAAATGACCAAGCTCTTCAAGACGAGGGTTTAGATCATCTTCTCTCTTCTTGATTGTTAAAGGTATTTCTGCAGTAAGGTGGATCTTTGGTAAACCGTGGTACAATTTATATGGAAGCGGCGCATCTTCCCAGTCCACCTGCCAATCTAGGGGAAAGATTTTATCCGTGTCAAAATGCAGTCGATATAGAAATGTTTCTAGCTCCAAAATCTTTTTACCTCCTACTCCTCCATTACGGGAATGGATGGGGGAATGGATTAAGCTGTTCATACAATAACGGCTTCTTCACAAATCCTAGTTTCATTGGTACCGTGAGTACCCTCTCCAACCCTTTCACACGGGTGAGGTGATGCCCAAATGTCATTGGTAACATACCGGGAATTAATACCTTTACACAGAATAATCCATTCCTTTTGGTTATAGGTGTGGTTTGGTCAACCACAATAACATCAAGGTTTAAACGGCGTAACCTCTGAAGAATATCCAGAAGATCATCTTTTAAATCAGTATTGGCCAACGGTTCCTTAAATTC
Source organism: Halalkalibacter sp. APA_J-10(15) (assembly GCF_023017105.1). Taxonomy (GTDB): domain Bacteria; phylum Bacillota; class Bacilli; order Bacillales; family Bacillaceae_D; genus Halalkalibacter. The sequence continues at coordinate 266,002 of NZ_JALKEV010000002.1, forward strand.
CTCAGCAAACGTACGCATAGGACGATGATTATCCAATAAAAAATCCAGTCGTTCCTCTGCTTCTTTCAGACCGTATAGCATACCGTGATCCTCCATGGTACGTACTGCAAACGGATCTTTAAGCATCCTTTTATATTTATGTCGGTTTTTCTCCAATTTTTCGTCATCCCTAAACATCATTCCTGCAAGCTCATAAATCGAGCTTTTTACAGCCCTGATTGGATCAGGGTTAGCACCTGCTGCACAAATAATGTTTACTCCCTTGGACCTTCTGCTTTTTGCCACTGCCCAAACACTTGGAATCTTATGTTCCATAGTCGAATTGTAAAAATAAAGGTCATAACCAGTAACCTCAGAAATACGGTCAACCATCAGCTGTAATTCTATATCATTAGCTGAGCGAAGATTAAGCGGCTGGAGGGGAAGCCTTGCATACCAAGTTATCAAAAAAGAATCTCGCTCGACAACTTCCATAATGGCATGGAAAATGGCTTCTTCTCTAGTCCCCCCTATTGCACATCCGTTTGATGTTTCATATACAAAACCCTTCCCGCAGCCTAAACTATAGTAGGCAAGTAACTCTGGAATCAGAATAGGACGTTCTTGTAAGAACGAATAACCCCAGACCCAATTCATTGGGGAATCAGGTTTAAATGGTTTAAACGGAAAATCAGTCTTTTCATATTGAACGGTTTCATGCAAACCAACACAAGCAGGATTTAGTGCACTATTTTTTAAATGATGATAACTATCATGAACAACCGTCCTTTTTCCTCGAGGTTCGATTCCGCAATATCGTTCCAAACCTTCCAAAATAGCAGTCAGCTCACTCATTTCATAAGAATTAGACCTCCCTGCTACTCCCTCATCCCCTCCAAACATAGGCATGTTCACTAAAACATCAGCAAATGGCAGCTTGACATCCTGCATTTTCCCATTCATGAGCCCAGATCGATAATCGAAATAATCTTTGACTAGCACTGCTTTTAATTCATCCATCGAACGACTGCGATAACCGCTACTATCGATTTTAGGACTAGATTCTAACCGAATTTGAGCTAATTCTGATGTATCATTTGGTAATGAACTGCACATCGGGCACGATGGGTTAGGCAAGAAAAAGTGAAGGGAGTTCGACAACGTTCTCATGTTCGTAATGAAAACTTTCTCTTCTAAGTTGCTGGATACTCCTTGAAGAATCCTCCTTACTTCATTACTTATCAAAGTTGCCATTTGCGACAGTCCTATTCGTGATGCCCAAGCATCTTGCAGTATACCTTCTTCTGCTGGCATTCTCCTTTGAAACTCCCACATTTCTTGACGGTCAAATCCCGCTATAATACGCCGCATATCAGCACAATAAGAACATCCCGTTGTATCCGGGCGAACGAATGGACCAATAATTCCCTCTCCAAACGAAATGAAACCACGAAGCCATGGAATACCAGCATCCCTAAATCGCTCTTCCGCTTTTTCATGAACAGATGGATGCCAGGAATCATGGAGCACCAAAGCTAATTCTGTTTCATCTGGAAGGTCTTCTACTATACTTTGTCGCTTTATGAGATGGGTTCCGGACAATTGATGATAAACAAAATCTGCTAATAAACCACTTCCATCCATTAGAATTATGGTTGCCATTACAATTCCTCCTCTCGAACCTGTATACCAAACACCCCTGCTAGCTCCTGTTTTAAGAAAGGTTCGAACGAAAGATCATAAATACATAGGCGTTTCCTGTTTTGTTTTAAGATCGCAATTGAAGATTGTAATAGCTCTAATTGAGTCATTTCAACACAAGAAGGAATGTTGAGTTTGGATTCCTTTTTTTCAAGAAAATCGGCTGGCTCCATTTCATGTCTTACCACTGAATTCACCTTGTTTTGAGTAGGTAAAAGTGCTTGTTCTAATGCATTTCGTAATGCCAACGTCGTATTTAAACCTACCCTAGTGTACCAACGACCATTCGACCTGATCCGTATGACAGGGAAGCCTAGAATATCCTCTCTTACATCGATAATTGGTGAACCATTTAAGGTAGTTAACGCATCTAAATAATATCTGCATTGCTGATCTTCTATTGATTCTTGCTGCAATTCAAAGTACGTATTGGTCTGATCAGCATTTCTTTCTTTCCACTCTTCATCTAAATATCGTTGCAGCCCTCGACATACAGCCTCTTCAATTGTCTCCCCTGCACCGATGCCCATTATTCCTTCTGGTATGGTCGAGTCAATCTGATCATTCTGATTTTTAAATCCCTTACCATGTGAATGAATCAATTGTGAAACATACATTTCAATGCCCGTCAGTCCAGCATGTCTTTTTGCTTCCTCATGTGTAAAACCAACACAAACAACTTCTGAAAGAAGTGCGGCCGGTCCGTAAGTCAACGGGTTAACTGCTTGAACATAACACTGAGCCAGAGGAAGCTGTGTCAAATCTCGTTCCTCCCATGAATGGAAGATTCCTACCTCTTCGGAAGTTAGCTGACTAAAATATTCCAATAATTTACTAGGTGTGGTATTTCTGTTCAATTCATGTTTAATTCTTAAATCAAGGTCTTCAATCAGCTTGGGGGTTAGACTTTTTGACGTAACCAACGGATGTGTGAGGAATGATAACCAGTTACCTACCAATGTTTCAAGATCAAGCAGGTAAATTTGGTTACTTTGAGTTGAATCTGCAATTCCTACAGCCTTCTTGAAAAATTCAAATACAAGGACATTTGCCAGGATCGATCCGGCTGTCGGAGAGAAATTGTTAGACTGTTGACCTGTTTGAACGACAGGCTGATGAAGGCGGCGCCATGCAGACTCCCAGCATCCATCTGATTCCGGATGGACAAATGGACCCGCTAGTCCTACTTGGTCTATACATATGGCAGGTAGAAATACTTTCCTTTCCTCTTTGCAAACGATGTTAAGATTCCTTATTTCATTTACATTTCCATCCTGCGAAACATACAAAACACAATCATAAGGATGCACCGCTTTTTTTAAAATACTTCTGTACTGCCCTTTTTCAAAAGGGACCTCCTTTACCTCAACCTCAGAATCATCTTTTTGGGCATGCTGCACCAGTTCATGAATCCGGTGCCGATTTGTAGGCATTGATTGCGATAACATAAAGTCGAATTTAGGAAGTCCCGATTCGAGTAATGCACCAACCAATGAAACCAGAATAGTCCCAGCTCCGACTGCTAAAATTTTAGCCTGACGGTATTCTTGAAAGTGGTACGCACCAGAATCAACAAAATTTTCGATAAATTCAATTTGTGAAGAATATTTTTCAAGAACCGTAAGATTTAATTGGTGAGGACGATCTTGACTTAGATCTCGTACAAAGCCCTTCTGATACAACGTTTCTCCAATCTCATATACTCTCTTCTTATATGAGGATGATAGTCCCTCTGTCAATTCTCCCAATGTTTGCTCTCCGTTGAACATCGGCATCAGTGTTTCAATCCATTGATAGATAGTACTCCCTTTTATACGGAATGAACTCTCGTTATTTCTAAAGTACACACCACCTTCTTGATCTGGTTGATAAAATGTATCTTTTTTTACCTTCAGACGTGTAGAAGCGTTAAGTTTTGTCATTCAGCTCCTCCTTATTTCTAATCGATTCAAATTAGGCACTATCATTTTATGTAGTTTTATTTGTCCCTTATGATTAACTAAAAAAGTAATGCCCTGCGATAAATCATGCAGGGACATTTTTTCCATTAAATAACTAAATTTCCTTGAATAACGATTACCTTCCCCCACAGCGGAAACAGTTATGACATCGAAAACAGTTAAAGCAGTTAAAGCAGTTAAAGCAGTTAAAACATTGAAAAAAGCAGCTGAAGCAACGAAAACCGCCACAACGATGGAAGCCTCCGCCTCCAAACAGAGCAAATTGACGTGCATCTTCACTATAAGTGTTCATAGGAGTTAACTCACTAACTTGGAAATCACCCATCTCCAAATTTTGCAATTGATTTTGATAATTATGCATTTATTCTTCTCCTTTGTATTTAGTTTTCAGGTTAAACCGACACCTGATGGGAGAGGCAAACGAAGTTATGAATCAGATTTGGTTCATTTAAAACCATCAGATATTCCGTGTACTCTCTTCAACAAAATATGATTCCTTTTAGGTGATTGTTACTGATGTTAGTGCCTAAATTTCATTGTATGTTTTTATTTCTTGCATAAATCGATAGACGCTTAATAAAAAGAAAAGGGGCTGTATCAAAAGGTCATAAAAATGACCTTTTGACAGCCTCTTTTTTATGCCAAACATTCAAAAAATCGCCTCTTTCGGTATAATGAAGTTACCACTACCACATTAACGAAAGAAGGCGATTTTTTATGAGCAACCAAACGGTCACTTTGCAAGATTATATATGAATCAGAATCAGCTGTATCTTCGTATGGATTTTTCTAATTTAATTCCTGAGGATCACGTTGCCCAAATCGTGAGCGACATGATCGATACCCTGGACGATCAACTGTTTTTTAATGTGTATAAAGGAGGCGGTCGTTCCGCCTACCACCCGAAAATGATCTCTGCCCCGGAGATAATGTAACCGAATCGCCTTTCCAACTAAAAGGCACAATTGTTACAGGGTTCCAAGTCCTACAAATTGATGTAGCAACTATTCGATTTAAAGTTATCGTTCGAACAACTCTTACAGCAACACGACCAGTTGTCGCAAGGTACTAAACTCGTTCAAGATGTTAATCCAAATCGGTGTGAATAAGAATAATATTTTTTATACAGTAAAAAATCAGCCTTATTAAATGAATAAAGCAATTACTTTTAAATTGAGGTAATTGCTTTATAATCATTTGAGGAAAAGGGAATTACGATAAGTCAATTCTTTACCCTACATAGTAACCCTTAAGTACCCCGGTTGCTTCTAAAAATTTTTAAACTTTCTAAGTTAGTATTCCTGTAGTGAGTTAATTTCAACTTTGAAAAAAATAGAGCCCCTCAGTAAGATAAGAGAGTATTGACACCATTCTATTACTCAAATTCTAAGAAGGAACTCTTATATGGAGTTTGAAATGCAAGACAAACAAAATCAACTAATAGAAAGAATTTCCGATTTATAAAGATCATGACATTAGCGAAACCAGGATTTCAAGAATTGCTTCCATTAATTAAATAGCTTCAAGAAATCTTTAAACAAAATCCTCCTCTGAAATCACTTGAATACCATTTCTTTTTAGTAAGGCTGAAGTAACACCATTTCCAACAACCCTTTTACCCTTGAATTCACCGTTATAAATCATTGAACTACCACAGGATGGACTATTCTCCTTGAGAATAACGATTGAAGCATTTATTTCTTTAGCTTTATGTAAAGTAGCATGAGCACCTTCAAGGTAAAGGGCCGTTACATCTTTACCTGATTTCTCAATGACTTTAGCATTTCCATCCAGTACATCTTCTCCGTTTCCGCCTACTATTTCAGCCGGCTCCCTCGGAGTTAAAAATCCACCAAGCAGCTCGGGACAAATCGTCACAGCTTTCTTCTCACTAACTAGCTTACTGATCCGATTATCCAAGCTATGTGTACCGTTATATCTCACTTTTAATCCAGCTAAACAGGAACTGACCAAAATCATGAACATCACCTCACAAGTACATGTATTCTTAATCAAGTGAATTCATTTACTTGATGCATTGCATCATCTACATCACAAATTGTTGATGATTTATTTTTTAAATGATAGCCTTTCTTCTTCTAATAACGTTCTCATAGTAGGTAAGGAAGCTGGCCCAATTCCATGAATGCGTAATATTTCTTTTTCCGTATACGTCGATAGCTTTTGCAAAGTGTCAATTCCTTCATGAAGTAATGCATTTCTTGCAGGTGAACTAAGCTTCGAAAGGAAGCCGCTATTTGGCTTACTCTCCTTATCACAGGTAGGACAACTCGGGCAATCACTACTTTTGTAATACGTATGTCCCTTTTCACAAATCCTCAGCGTTTTTTCCGCTGTCACATTAATTCCTCCTAACTAATTTTTGATTCATTTTACAATTTGCATAACTTCTTTATGAAGGCTCTATCTAATAAGAGATGATACTATTAAAATAATTTGGTATACTCAGTCCCTCACTCTCCCAAATCATCTGCCTTTTCAAACAGAACTTCTGGAATCATATCAAAGCCTTCAATTTTCGTCGTTTCTTCCACTTCAATTAATAAGCATTGCTTGCCGTTCACATGAACTTGACGTACATACCGTAAATCCTGTGGACTAATGGATATATCAGCGATTTTCGTCTTTATTTTAATTGATTTAGACGTATATTTCGGAACAATATTATTGGCTTTCAACTCATATTTCTCATCATCAATGACGCTCTTAAAGGCAACTTCCATTTTATCCTGATCGACCTTTTCAATACCGCTGCTCGTTAATACTCTCTCGACATCGCGGTAGTCTAATTTCGGTATTTCCTCTTCCTCATTTTCTTCAATGATACGGTTAACCTCATCATATACATTTGACAATGTCCTTGTATTCATTTGATCGCCTGCAACGCTCCGAACGATTTCTTCAAACGCATCTTTATCATCTTGCGCCGTCATCATTTTTTCAGCATTGATTACGTCTTCTATGAAATCCTCGTTCAACTCATTCGTCTTGCCTGTTGAGTAAAGAATACGATTCACATCCGAAGCATTGTCCGTTATAGAAGGAAACAGAAAGCCCGTGATTGGCGCTTTTAAATCAATGATCGGATCGACGACTACATTATATTTAAACTCTTTTTCAACATAATCAAACAGTAATTCCTTCTTTGGGTCTTCCGTTCGATTCATACTACATAAGATAAATGGATGAGAATAAACCGTGTCTTGATTACTTCCTTCTACCTCTTCACTTTGACGCTTCATTGGCTTCCGGTACTCACCTCGAATAAACGTAATCACTACATCCATTTCATATTGCTTGTCCTTCAGCATCTTTTCAACGATTTGCAGCATCTGACTCGTCCATTGCTCAGTCTCTTCACTGATCAGTCCTTGGTGAAGAATGAGCTGACTACTATTTTCCACATCGCGCTGAAACTTTAACTCAAACAGCTTCTCGTCCAAATTCCCTGAAAGGACTTTCTTGAAATTAATCATAAATAACTCTTTCTGTTCATCCTCTAATAGCTCAAACGCTAAGCATTGCTGATGATACACCTCACTTGATTCTTTCATAATGTACACGTTAAATATTTCTTTTATCTCTAATTTGTCATTGTTTACTCTAAACTGTCTACGCATTTGGGCGATGTCTTTTTTATTCAAGCTGTTTTTCACTCCTACTTTCAATATCAACATCATTTTACCATAGATACGTAAGATTTCAGTGAGAGGATTTACTTTGAATATGGTCGGTTCGGTTTACTTATGATTCTATTGTCCTTCCTCACAAAAAAACACAGCACTACGTATAGCTAATGGAACCTCATTCCGCTATTTCCTTAATAGAGCTCTTTTTGGCTCCCCTTCCGGAACGTCATTCCGCTATTTGACCATTTGTACTTCATTTTTCTCTTCTTTTGATGTATTAACGGAATGACGTTCCACTTCGTTTGTTTAAACGTCGTTATTCTTTCTTTTAACGGAATGACGTTCCGTTAAGCACGTAAGAAATCCTCTGTTGTAGCACGCATGAATACTACTATACAAAAACGACAGGGTCACATTCACCCTGTCGTTCTCTACTTTACCTCTCATCTATTGATGATTTTCAACCGCTGCTCGCTCAATGGCTAATCCTTGCTTGTAACGCCTCATGAACTGCTCATAACCGGCTACATCTGCTGGATCTGGTACGATTGTTTTCACTTCTTGATCAACAAAGACACGCTCATTTAAATAGTCTTCTAACGTTTCATCGTTCTTTTTGTTGATCATATATGCGCCAAGTAGAGCCATTCCCCATGCTCCGCCTTCACTGGCTGTTTTCATGATAGAGACTGGGGCATTCATGGCCGCTGCTAGAATCGATTGTCCTACACCTTCTGTCTTAAAGATCCCACCGTGACCTAAGAGTTCATCCAACTTCACATTCTCTTCCTTCGTCAAAATATCCATCCCGATCTTCATCGCACCAAATGCTGTAAATAATTGCACACGCATGAAGTTCGCTAAATTGAAGTTACTTTCTGAAGAACGAACAAATAGCGGACGTCCTTCCTCAAAATGAGTCATATGCTCTCCAGATAGATAACCATAAGACAGGAGACCGCCACCATCTGGATCGCCTTGAAGAGCTTGCTTGAACAACGTTTCAAATATTCGGTTTGTATCCGCTTGAACACCCATTGCCCCTAGAAACTCCTCAAATAGCCCAACCCATGAATTTAAGTCAGATGAGCAGTTATTTGAATGAGCCATCGCCACTAAGTTACCTGTCGGTGTTGTGACAAGGTCAATTTCCGGGTATACCTTCGATAAGTCCTTCTCTAGTACAACCATCGCAAAGGCTGATGTCCCTGCTGACACATTACCTGTACGCTTTGCCACACTATTAGTCGCTACCATTCCTGTTCCTGCATCACCCTCAGGTGGGCAAAGTGGAATGCCAGGCTGTAATTCACCTGTAACATCTAGTAGCTTAGCACCTTCAGCGCTCAGCAAGCCGGCACTTTCACCTGCTACTAACACACTCGGCATGATATCCTCTAGCTTCCAATTGATTTGCTTAGCAGTGACCTTTTCATTAAATTGCGTAATCATCGTTTGATTGAAATCCTTCTTGCTCAAATCAATAGGGAAGACACCGGATGCTTCTCCTACTCCTAGCACTTTCTCTCCTGTAAGCTTCCAATGAACGTAGCCAGCTAGAGTCGTTAGAAATGCCACATCATTTACATGCTCTTCTCCATTTAGAATCGCTTGATACAAGTGGGCAATGCTCCAACGTTGTGGAATCGGATAGTTAAATAGCTCTGTTAATTGCTTAGAAGCTTGCTCCGTTATATTGTTGCGCCACGTACGAAACGGAACTAACAGCTCATCTTGCTGATCAAATGCCATATACCCATGCATCATCGCACTAAAACCTATCGCTCCAACCGTTTGTAACGTAACACCATACTGCTGCTTCACGTCGTTAGCCATCTTTTGATAGCTATCTTGTATGCCCTTCCAAATTTCCTCAATGCTATATGTCCAAATTTGATCGACATAGCTATTCTCCCAATCATGGTTACCTGTTGCAATTGTTGTATGGTCTTCCCCAATTAGCACTGCTTTAATTCGTGTTGACCCGAGTTCTATACCAAGTGTTGTCTTCCCATTTTCAATCGCTTTTTTCACATCAATACTCATACCATCGCCTCCACTAGATTCATAGCCTTCTCATCCGTTTCCTTAGTGATATCCATAAATAGAATCAATTATCTTGTACGTATATTTTAATTGATATATTTATATTACTAAAATAAGTACGTACATTCAAGCGTTTAACGAAGACTTGTTCACGTTTTCTCTTTTATAGTATGCTAAGCTATTATTCAATCATACTAACCCCCAAGAAAAAGAGTTGAAGCCTTAAGTGACTAGGCTTCAACTCTATAAATTTCAAAACAAAACAAATTCATCTATTTATTAACCGTCTCCTGCACATTATATTCACTGAATACACTTTTCTCTGACTCTGCTGCGTTCTTTTTCTTCAACCAAATTTGCCCGATTTCCTCGAGTGTCTTGTTCTTCGTTTCTGGCACGATCGTCATCACAAATGTGAAGCAAATCGCGTTAATAACGGCAAACATCCAGAACGTGAACGCTCCACCCATGTTATTAATTAAAATCGGTGTGAATTGCCCAATTGCCCAGTTTGCTCCCCAAAGGAACATTGTCGCAATTCCCACTGCTTTCGCACGCAAATGGTTCGGGAAAATTTCCGGAATCATAATCCAAGGAATAGGCCCCATTGATACACAAAATGCTGCGGTGAAGCCCGCTATGAATACGATAAGTAAAGGACCACTATTAGCTGGTTCAAAGTAAAAGACACTACCAATTAACACCATGAACAGTGCCATTAAAATCGAACCAATCGCCATAAGCTTTTTGCGTCCAAGCTTATCAATTAATAATAGAGCGACAATTGTAAACAAAACTTGTACACTACCAATAATGCTTGTTGCCAAGAATTCCGTATTATTCTCAAAGCCAACACTACGGAAAATGTCCGGTCCATAGTATGTGACCGCATTCATACCAATCACTTGGTTAAAGAGAGCAAGGAATATCCCGACACCCATCGCCATACGCAACCCAGGTTTTAGTAGCTGTTTAATAGATGTATTTTTCTCTGTTTCAATTGAGACTTTAATCTCCTTCGCTTCCTGTTTTGCAACTTCTTCTCCATTAATACGTATCAATGTTCGAAACGCTTCCTTCTCACGTCCTTTTTGAATTAAATAACGTGGACTTTCTGGAATGAAGAACAATAAGACAAAGAAGATTAATCCTGGCAATACGCCATAGCCTAGCATCCAGCGCCAGCCTTCCTCTAATCCCCACGCATACGTACCACTGTTGGCGACCGCATAGTTAATGTAAAAGGTCGCACAGATACCGAAGATCGTAAATAACTGATAAAGCGAACCTAGTCTTCCACGAATTTTTGGTGGTGCACACTCACTAATATACGTCACAGACAGAGCCGATGCGAAACCGATTCCAAAACCACCAATAATTCTCGCCACAATTAGCATCGACACTCCTGTTGCAAAAGCAGATCCAATTGCCGAAATAATAAAGAGCACCGCTGATAAAAACATAATATTTCTTCGTCCGTACCGATCACTTAGGAAACCAGACAGTGCTACACCGAGCACACCACCAACCATCACACACGAAATAACCCAGCCTTGCATCGCAGGTGTTAGTTCATAACGCTCAGCAAGAAACCCAATGGCCCCCGAAATCACAGCGGTATCAAACCCATACATAAGTCCCGCTACCCCAGCCGCAACTGCAATTAATATGACATACCAAGATGACTGTTTCTGTAACATGTTAATCCTCTCCAATTCTCTATCTTTTAAATATTTATCTCATTTGATTAGGAATATAATACGACGCTATAACCTTCCCTCCTCCTGATTCTTCTCTGTATGATGTCGTTTTCATTATTCATTTCATAATGCTTAAAACGTTTACAGACAATGTAACACAGAAAATTCACCTCAAAATCACAATCATCTGTACATTGTTGTTATTATCTAGACAAATTTGTAACGGTTTTCTTGCAACGTCGTTCCAAATTAATTGAAACGGATTCCAACAGCTTAAGGGTACCAAAAAAGTTAAAAACCAAACTTTTTCAGTACCCTTGATACTTCCCTCTATACTCTCTCGGACTCATGCCTGTTTCCTTTTTAAATACGCGACTAAAATAATTCGGATCCTTATAGCCGATTGTCAAGGCAATTTCCTTTAATGGCGTTTTCCCGTCTAACAATAAGTCCTTAGCCTTATTCATTCTCGTCTGCGTAACATATTCTATAAACTTCAGCTGAAAATGCTCTTTAAAAAGCTTGCTTAAGTAATAAGAACTCAAGCCTACTCTTTCAGCTGCCTCTTCTAACGTAACGGCTTTATGATAGTGATCATCAATATACTCTTTCGCTTGTACGAGTAAACGATCGACACCGGACGTCCGCCATTCTCCTAACCGTTCAATTATGACGAGCAAATGCGTCTTCGCGCGCTCCTTAATTTGTCTAGCTGTTTCTAATTGTTCAAAGCTCATCTGAACATCTTCGTCAAAGCCAAGCTCATTCATCGCTCGCGCTAACACGGAAAAGAAGTTTTCGATCGCCTTTTTTATCAATTCAACCTTTGCATGAGACGCTTGTTGAATGAGCTGAAAATACGTATCAAACAGCTGCATTCCTTGCTGACTATCTCCTGTTTTAACTGCATGCACAAGCTCCTTCTCTACTTCAAACGGAACCAGCTCTTTTCGCTGCTTACGCAAATGACGGTTATAGACCATATAGGCGGCACGTTCATGATGATAGACCAGTTCCAAAGCGTAGATCGCTTCTTCATAGGATTGTGAAAAATGTTGAACATCTGATACAATCGATCCGATTCCTGCCAACAGACGACAGCCCTCTAGTTGTTTTTGCACCTGATGAATAATCGTTCCTGCTATATCCTGCCTTAGCTTCTCCTTCGCTTCATCTTCCGCAGTTAATAAAATAAAGCTTGGCACTTGAAACCCCGTTAATGGTCCGACAAGTGCAGAAATACCCTCTTGATCCATTGCCTGTTTCAACACTTTATACCAGCGACTCTTCTCTTGCCTATTAGGGTGAAGCTCCTCAGAATCAAATGAAAAAACAACGACAAAGCCTTGCTTTTGATCAAGATCGAGCCACTTTTGCCAATCCTTCTGCTCGAACTCATGAACATGATCGAGCATTAATGAAACGATTAGTTCCATTTCGATAAAGGAAGCGAATCTCTCTAGCCGTTGATTCAGCTCTAACACTTCACTCCCTTGCCTTCTTTCCTCCTCAATCTCTGCCACCATTCGATCGAAGGCCTCAAGCACTTCAGACACTCTACTTGGCTTCAGCAAATATTCCTTAATACCAAACTTCATCGCTTGGCGTGCATAATCGAACATATCAAAGGCAGACACCATAATACATTTCACATTTGGCTCGATAGCGAGAATTTGCTCAATGGCTTGAAGACCATCAAGCTGGGGCATTTTTATATCCATAAAAATCAAGTCTGGCTTCGTATCTCGTGCAAGCTCAACCGCCTGCTTACCATTTTGCGCTTGTGCTACCACTTCAAATCCTGACCGATTCTTTGATAGCATAAGCTCCAAGCCTTCTCGCTCAAGCGACTCATCATCTACTAGCATAACCTTTATCAATGTCTGTCTCCTCTCTCCTGTTTGGTTACGTAAATCTTTACCGTTGTGCCACTTCCAAGCTCAGAGTCAATATGAAGCTGACTTTCCTTATCAAACAACTTCAACCTAGTCATGACGTTTCTCATCCCGATACCGGTCGAATGGCCAGAGCCTCCCTTACTGCTAGCGCGAGTATCCAATAACCGATTAATCGTTTCCTGATCCATCCCGACACCATTATCCTTAATTTCAATACAAACCTTCTCATTCTCCTCTCGAATCGATAAGACAATATGAGCGCCTTCGCTCATCTCTTCAATTCCATGCATAAAGGCATTCTCAATGATAGGCTGTAGTGTTAAGCATGGAATAGGTGTCGATAAGCACGCTGGGTCGACATCCTCTTCAAACGTCACCCGATCACCAAAGCGCGTCCTCTGAATAAAAAAGTATTCCTTTACAATTCGAACTTCATCCTTCAATACCGTCTCTCGATCCAAGTTGCCAATATTATAACGCAGCAACGTCGACACCGATGAGATCAAATCACTTGTCCGCTCTGCCCCTTCAATATAGGCCGTTTTCGAAATGGAATTAAGCGTATTAAAAAGAAAATGAGGGTTAATTTGATTTTGTAAGCTTTTCAGTTCCATTTCTTTAAGTGACTGCGCTAGCCGCGCTTTCTCTTCGATATCTGTTACAGATTGGAGAATGTTCCTTTTCATTTCATTGAACGTCTTCGTCAAAAACCACAGCTCGTCCTTTCTTGCTACAACGACATCCTCCCCTGAATAATTCCCCCCAGAAATGCGCTGTGCTGCCTTCGTTAAACGTCCGATCGTCCTCGTAATGCCATCGGAGAACCATAAGGCAAACAAGACACTCAATAGAATAATTGAACCAACAATCGCCGTCCCCATTTTTTCTGTATAAGAGATTTTTGCTTCCGTTAATAGCGATAACTGTTTATAATCTGTCAATTCATCATTAATCAATTCAAGCGTCTGTTCATGAATATAACTCGCGATGATTTCTGCTTCATTTAACGAGAATGAATATTGCTGGACATCTCGGCGCTCGACACCTTCAACCGTTTGATCTGTCTGTTCAAGAAAGCTACTAAGCAAATTCAAATAGTTCTTCTTAGCAATTCCATCCTTTTCTGCCCTCTGAAACTCCTGCTGCAAGCGAAGGAGCTGGATTTGATTTTCTTCATAATAAGAATGGTTTTGCGGTAATGGTTCATGAACATAGATTTGTAGTGATTGAAACGTCTCACTCGTCATTCTAGTCAGTTCATTAAGCAATAGAAGCTGTTCAACACTTTCATCATTCAACTCCAGCACCCGCTGATGACTTTGCTCACGAACGAAAAAGACGAGGACAACCAACAATAATAGCGCGACAAAATAAATGAGTAGCTTCGATCGAATCTTGATCATAGCGACTCACCCTTTTCACGCTTCCAGCTATCTACGTTCGACTTTCGGATAATGGATACATCTGTATGATAAATCTCGTCCACCACGTCCCCTTGAATAAGATCAAGCATCATCTCAATGCTTCTGTAGCCCATTTCAAATGGCTGCTGCTCGACAATCGTATCCAACTCCCCCGTTTCGAGTAATTGAAGGTTTTCTTCCAATGGGTCAAACGTCATCACATATAAGCTCTCCTGTTTCTGAAGCGTCTTAGCTGCTGCAACGATTCCTATGCCATCCCACGAGCTCGTCCCAATCATCGCCGTAATTTCATCGTGCTCACTTAACATCGTGTACGCCTTCTCCTCAGCCTCCACTCTCGTAATGTTCGATTCTTCCACCGCTACAATGTCAATCCCGTCAACCCTCTCAATTGTATCCTTGAACCCTTGAACACGTAGCTGATGATGCGTATTGTCAAAACTACCCGTAATCATTCCTATCGTCGCCTGTCCGTTCGTATCTTCAATTAATGCTTCCCCGGCTAATTGACCAGCTACATAATTATCCGTACCAATATAAGCATCACGTAAGCTCTTAGGTGAGTCTGTATCAATTGTCATCACAGGAATTCCTTCACTCACTGCTTGATTAATCAACGGTGTGAACGACTCATTTAACGCTTGCACAATAATCCCGTCAACCTTCGCCTTAATCGCCATGTCTAACAGCTTCAGCTGCTCCTCCGGATTCGAACGACTAGGCCCTTTATACTCTACAAACACATCATAATGCTCCTCGGTCTGCTTCGCCCCTTCTCCAACTAAGCGCCAATAATCATGATTCATCTCTTCACCAATCAAAACAAAATGATACGTTGGCAGCGAAGGATCCGAAGCCACCCCATCATGAATTCTATGTTCATACATTTGCACTTGTTGATAATAATAAAAAGAAAAGCCAATCGCTACAACAAGCAGCGATAATAAGACATAATAATGAATAGGTATCCGACTCATGTTGCCCTCCTGCTCAATCCTATAATAAGTAGATGATTGTATGTTACGCTTATTAATGGAATGAATCAAATGTTTCGTTGCTTCATGGGGCACATTATCTAATAGTCACATACAATTAAAGAGTCATTCCAAGAGGGAAGCCCTCCCTTTTGGAATCATCTCTTAAAGGAGAAAACGTATGAAAGTCACCATCATCGGATTTTGGGGTGCATATCCTGAGAAAAACGCCGCAACGTCCTGCTACTTACTAGAACAAAATGATTTCCATTTACTTATTGATTGTGGAAGTGGAGCCTTAGCTCAATTACAAAACTACTTACCTTTGCACAGCTTAGACGGGCTCATACTCTCCCACTATCATCATGACCACATAGCTGATATCGGGAGCTTGCAGTACAGTATGTTAATAAACAACCAATTACACAAGTCATCTACTCTCTTTCCGATCTATGGACACAATAAGAACAAAGATGCGTTCAAATCGTTACATTTTCGCGATGTGACAGAAGGTCGTATTATTGAAGAAAACAAGCCTGTTCAGATTGGACCATGGCATGTGACCTTCTGCAAAACCGAGCACTCTGCCTATTGCTTAGCTATGAAATTTCTAGACCCAGCAACAGGAAAACAATTCGTCTACACAGCCGATACGTATTGGTGTGATGAACTTGTCCCATTTGCAACAGGTGCCGATCTCCTCATATGTGAAGCTTCCTTATATGAAGAAACGCATGCAGCCAAAACAGGGCATATGACCCCTGCACTCGCAGCAGAACTGGCACGAGAAGCGAATGTACAAACGTTAGTGCTCACCCACCTGCCTCATTTCGGCGACCATCAAGATTTAGTAAAAGAAGCGAAGCAAGGATTTGATGGCGAGGTCATACTCGCAAAGGCTGGGTTGTCTTTTTCATTAGGTTCATAAGTGGATGCAGTGCCTTCCAAAGAGGGTGTCCATTGCCAAACTCCGTCTAATCGGAACCTCATTCTAGCTTGTTTCTTCTGTATAGTGGAATAAGGTTCCATGTCTCAACATTAGCTACTAGTAGAGTGCCCTGCTTCGGTGAACTGATTATCGTAAATCTTCATCCACCTCTCCTTTTGCTCATATAAAAAAATAAATAAAACAATTTGTCCGACAATAAATAAGAATACACCTAAAACAAGTCCCCCAATTAATTCGAACCGACTTACATTCGATGCAAGCTGAAACCAGCTACTAATAGCCATCACACTTAAGATAACATGTAGACAAGCTGCAATCGTCGAATGAATCTCAAATTTCCCCGTATTTCGAATCATAAATGATCCATAACACCCACTAACGAAGACAGCTAATCCCATATTCATCATATACAGTACAAATGTTAGTTCAATCATGCTTCAATCTCCCTTCAACGAATGAATCCCTACCCTTTGCTAAAAAAGTCATTCGTTCATTTGTATGCACGACAAGCCGAGACCATAACTAAAACAGCTTGTCTTAGAAGCGTCGCACGCAACCAACGTTCTTCCATATAGCTACTTTCATCTTCCCTGATTAGGCTTATGACAAACTTGTGAATGACATCTTTCAAATGATTTTTTTCAAGGTACAAATAGAACATGTTATGTCTTGTAGATTAATCATGTAAGTAGTTAAAGGAATTCAATTATTATGATCGAATACTATTTATACGTAAGTTAGTAGTCATTATAGTGTGTGGCATTTATGCTTAAGCAAGGAATAAAGAAACATATTACGAGGGTTCTGTATAAGTTTAGAAATCGGAATCCCAATGTGTATTCATATATTGATCCTAGAGTAGCTGTTTTAGGAATAGTTAGGAGGAATAGTTGATGGCAAACCATGATAAAGAAGAATTACTAACGGGAGGAAATGTCTCTAACGTTTATCGTTCAGGAGATACAGTGCGACGAGAATTAAAGCGAGATAGTATGAAAATTCATCATTTATTAAAGCATTTAGAGAACAAAGGTTACCATTATGCACCAAAGTTTTTGGGTATTGATGAAAAGGGAAGAGAGGTATTATCATTTATTGAAGGTGAAGCTGGGAATGACCCTTTAAAAGCGTACATGTGGTCTGATCAGGCTCTGGAAGAAATCGCGAAAATGCTACGACTTTACCATGACGCTGTAAGTGATTTTCCATTATCAGATGATTGGCAGCCGATAGATAAAACTCCACCCCATTTCGAGGTGTTATGCCACAATGACTTTGCTAGATACAACATTATTTTTAATCATGAAAGACCTATTGGCATTATTGACTTTGATGTTGCAGGTCCTGGTCCAAGACTTTGGGACATCGCTTATACACTTTATACATGTGTCCCCTTAAGTAGGTTTTATCTGTCTGAAGCAGGTGAAAAGGTTTATTATGAAACGTCACAGCATGCAAACCGTGTAAAAACAAAGAGTTCAACTGTTTTTTGAATCTTATGGTGAGACAAGGAAAGAGAATGATTTGGAAATGGTATTATTACGACTAGAAGGTTTATGTCAAACAATTGAAAGGAAAGCCGCTGAAGGCGATATCGCCTTTCAAAAGATGATCGAAGAAGGACAACTTGAACATTACCGAAACGATATAACGTTTATTCAAACGCATGGACGAGAGTGGATGTAATCGTCGGCGTTGATTTCTTAGAGAGACTCAACGCCTGTTGTAGAAGTTATTAGACCATGTCATAAATCTATTTTTCGAAAGATGATAAACCTCTTTCGAAGATAACTTTCCCGATATATATGAGTTTTTATGGTCATTGAAAGATGGGATTATTCTATTTCGAGAGGTGTAATGATCAAAACTACGATGTTTCGAAGGCTGCGTGTCGAAACTCTCTCATTTCCTTACACGTCTACTGAAGCGCTCCATTAGAGATCTCATAATACACGAGTACATCTTGTCTTCGCATTCGGTTCATATAGTCTGAATAGTCCGACATGCTCTGGCCAATCAAGTCATAGTATGTATCAATCATATCAATCGTACTGGCATGCTGGCGATTCATCGCACCTAGCATTCCTTCAATGACAGCTCCTTCTGACTGTTTTAATTCCCCTTGAATGAAGCGTTTGAGCTCTTGGTGGTCGCTTCTCATTCGTAACAATTGCCGTTGAAAGGGACCCGATTTGTAGGTTAAGTCTTCATAGCTATGAAAGGGTACATTCACTTTCATCGTTTTCAACATGGTGGTTTTCACCTTCTCTATGCATATTTAAAAATGTTCGAAATATGTTCATCATGTTCAAACAACGTCTCGATGGCTACTCTCATTTCTTCAATCAATGTCATCGTTTGCCTTAAGTCCTTTCGATATTGGTGAAAGAATTCCTCGAAAGGGTCTGTGATCGTTTGTGGCAAAGCCGGAATAAACTCTTGTACAGAAATTCTTCGTATGGAGTAGACTTGTGTCGCTTGCCCGAAGAATTGTCTTTGATACACATTCGGGTTCTGCTCCATTTGATGAATCTGCTGACGCAAACGCTGCTTCCTTCGCTCATCATCACCAAGTACGTCCCGTTCATACGTCTGCTGCATGCGCGTCAATTCCATTAATACGTTCGCGCAAACCTCTTTCCCTTTTTGGAAAATCCGAATCGAAGAGGAAATGTTCACATAGACTTCCTGTCCACCTGAGCGATTGGTTCGTCCAGTTTTACCTACTGCACCAAATAAATCCACATTCGCTAACTTATCTAACAGAGCCTCCGACGTTAAGCCATCATGAACATAGATCATGTCGTTCGATTCAGGATCATACACTTTGTAAATATCCGAACCCGACTCTTTGCCCAAGTATGCAATAATATGATCCATCGTATGAGCCTCTGCACTCACATGAAAATAATCAACGATTGTCGATGTATGTGTTTGGATGGTCGCCCAATCCTTATTTACTTTTTCTAATCTCTTGCCAAACGTTTCAAATTCAAAGAGGAAATCATCCAGTAAAACCCCAATAGGGATAAACATCACATTCGTTTGATATAAGGTAAGCAGCTTATTCACATCTGAATGCATCCCGTTTAGTTCAGCCTCTAACGATTTAACGGCCTCCACTAACTCTTGCCCTTGCTCAAACGTGATAATTTCCTGTTCCACCATGACTTCCACGATATCTGGCAAATGTGTACGTAAATTCCTGACAAATGAAAGGACTTGTGGGATCGTTTCTTTTAACCGTTCAATTGTCGGTTTTAAAGAAAGAATTGTATGAAATGTTAACCTTGCAGATGCACCCACTCTGTCAACAAATGATTGAAGCGTATAGGGAGTCTCCCTACTTCTTATCTCACGCAAATCACTAATAGCATCCATAAGCCCTGGCCGAATCCCCGTCATCTCACGAAAAAAACCATCAAACCCTTCTTGATTGTAGACATCCGCATAATCAGACAAATACTCTTGAAACGCAAAGATCACCTCATCAGGAATCGCCGCAGCCACCTTCTCTATCCCATCACGTCCATCAATCGTCGAGACGATCTCCGCTTCGCCAATATCCATAAACCCCGGCATTTTCAGCATGCCATACAGCATTTCCTCTTTAACAATGAGGCGCTGAATAGACGATTCGTCCATACGAGATTTATAGTATTCCTCACCAAAGGCTACGAGTTCGTCTGGGGGGATGGTGTGGAGTTGAATAATGTCGTTTTCAATTCCGAATTTATTCATTATGTTAAGCATAAATTCTATATCTAGATTAGCAAGGTGATAAACACTAGGGTGAGCCGGATTAAACACATAAAGTTTATCAAAAATTCCTTTTGTTAATTGTGCATTCATAGAATTATTTCCACCTAAAGAGTGAGCTAAACCATAGCTTTCTAGAGGTGTTTTATTAGATATATTTTTTCTAATTTGTTTTGAGACCTCCGTTTGGAAGTTCAAAGTATCTTGGTATTGAGCGTCACTTTGGCCAGCTCCTATACCCATAGCATTATATATCCAGTCTTTTGATTTCCAACTATCTTTTTCAGACTTCTCACTCCCTCTTACTATCGTATACATTTGATTAATTCCTTTAATTTCATCATAAAAGTGAATAACAGTCCCATCAAAACCCGAATATACACCACTATTTTTTATACCGTCAATATCATCAGAATGATAGATTGTAATATTTTCAGGTGGTGCCTTGCCTTCTTCTTCAAGGATTAGCCTTCTCACTTCAGATTCCGTTACATCATCATATTCTAACCTAACAATCCTCGCACGGAGTAAATTTGAATTGAGTACTTCGTTATTGTCCATTTCTCTCAGCCCCACAACTCTCTATCTATTCTTGAAATTCAATGGCTTTCATTAATTTTAAAGCGTGTTCCTCTTGCAAGTCTACATCTATAGTACAAGGTTCTTCAAAAGTGTAACAAGTTACTTCATAAATAAACTTTACACTTTTCTCAAATGAATTTGATTTGATATAACTAAAAAAATGATAAGCTTTTGGCTCGTTATCTATTTCAAAAACTGATTTTGCATAATAATATGTATTATTTTCATATTGAAATTCTTCATACTTCCCTTCATAATTTACATAGCTTGACAAAAGTGTTAACTGGGTATCTATTGAATTGGTTAACGGGCTATCCTCATACCGGAGTCTTGCTCGATAAATTAAATTGTCACCATACAATTCCTTAATACTCAAACTCTCTCTTTGGTCACCTTCTCTATAATAATAAGCCGGCTCAGTCACCGCATTCTCCGGAAACCAAATCGTATACCCACCTGTTTTCGATTCAAACAAATAAAACCCTTCCTCTACTTCCTTCGTCGACTTCATAAATTCTCTCGTAAACTCATCTTCAAACGCAGGTACGTCTGGTGCATTCATCATACATCCTCCTGTTACCATCATCACTAGTACTAAGGCGATCCCTTTCAAATGTCGCAAAGAACCTCCTCCTTTCCTCGATGCTCTTTCTCATTCTTGCATAAGCTATCCATTTTTTTCAATTCATATTTGGGAGATTTTTCTTTTTAAGGCATTTGTACTATGGCTTTTTACGGGGAATTACTAGCAGTTCCGGAGTGATGTTTACGACTTGCAGGAGTATTTTCTTATCTTATCAATCTTTGGGGCTATGACTTTTCTGAGGATTTAATGATAGTAAGTCACTGTGTACGAACAAACGAGAATTATTCTTGAAATTCTACTGATTTCATTAGATTCAAAGCATATTCTTCCTGTTGATCGACATCTATAGTGCAATTTTCAGATAAGAAATTACAAGATGTTGCATAAAGAAATTTAACGCTTCTATGGTTTGCATTTGATTTAATATAACTTATAAAATAGTAAACTTTACTACCTTCACTCACATTATGTAAAGTTGTTGCATAATAAAATGTCTTATCTCCATGAATAAATTCTTCGTATTCTCCTTGGTAATCTACGTAACTAGAAAGAAGTCTCAACTGACTATTTATATTTTCTGTCCCCGATCTATTATCATAAGTTAGCCTTAATCTGTATGAAAGGTTATCACCATAAACCTCACTAATATTTACAAGTTCTCTTGATTCTCCTCTTTTTATATAATTTGAAGAATCCACTGTAGCATTCTCCGGAAACCAAATCGTATACCCACCTGTTTTCGATTCAAACAAATAAAACCCTTCCTCCAATTCCTTCGTGGACTTCATAAATTCTCGCGTAAACTCATCTTCAAATGCAGGTACGTCTGGCGCATTCATCATACATCCTCCTGTTACGATCATCACTAGTACTAAGGCGATCCCTTTCAACTGTCGCAAAGAACCTCCTCCTTTCCTCGATGCTCTTTCTCATTCTGGCATAAGCTATCCATTTTTTTCAATTAGTAATTCGGATATTTTTCTTTTTAAGGCATTTGTACTATGGATTTTTATGGAAAGTTTGCTTTTTCTTTATTTTGATTCACGAGTCGTAGCTACCTTTCATCATTTGACTTTTTTATAAAATAACGATTTCAGCATCCATCTAGAAAAAATCATTATATGGAAATAAAAACAAGACACAAAAACACCAAAAAATAAATAGATAAAGGCTTCACCCCATTCGTTTTGGAAAATTGAAAGATAGAAAAAATAATTTAATAGTATCCCTAATATACCGTAGGAAATTAAAGCAGTAGGATAATATTCTATATCTTTTTTACGTTGAAGCTGTTGAAGTAACTTCTCTACAATAAGTGAAAAGGCACCACCTATTAAGCAAATAAGCGATATCAAAACAGAAGTCATGATAATCAAAGTTGAAAATGGCATACTAAAGACAATTGATAGTAGCCAGGACACCCCCAATGATAAAACAAATGAACAGATCAATACCGCGATAATCGTTTCAATTACTTTCAATTTAGTACCTCCTTTCAGCGCTTCTTATCACTATGAAAAAATGCTTTTACGTTAGTACCTTGTTAGAGATAGAGCGAATCCACTTCACAAGACGGAACGTCATTCCGCTATTTGTTCAAAAACGTCTCTATGAAACTCGTTATGTACTTCTCATTCCTCTATTTCCTCTTTTCGGGCTTAATTCTTGCCCATTTTATCGATTTAGCGGAATGAGGTTCCGCATCACAGGCTATCAAGCGTATTTATATGATTTAACGGAATGAGGTTCCGCTCGCTACGTAACGAGCAACGACTAATGACTCCTTCCCGACCAGAAATTAAACGAAACCTATCACTCCCTAATCCGTATATTATACATAGAACTACCTTTAAATGTTTACTGAAAGGCAAGGTGATTTTGTGTATAGAATTATGTCAAGCATACTCATAGCATGTTTGCTCTTCTTCATGTTCCCAGCAAATACCTTCGCTGTTGATTACAGTATTACAAATGTTGAAATCAAAGCATCTCTCCAGGAAAATGGAAATGTTGATGTTCATGAAAGCCATACGTATTCTTTTTCTGGTGAATTTAATGGAATGATTCGTGAATTAATTCCGAAGACCGACTCAGACATTGTCGACTTTGCTGCCTTTGAACATGAGAACGAATTACTTGTTGAACAAGATCAAACAGAGTATCGTATCCATCGTACTGGAAATAGTGAGACGATTACCATTGATTTATATTATCAAATTATGAATGGTGTTTCAGTCTATTCTGACGTAGCGGAATTTTACTGGCCTTTCTTTGATACGAGCAATGAATCAACCTATGAAGAATTAACGATCACCGTCACACCTCCAATAGAAACAACGGATGTTATTGCATTTGGATATGATACCGCTTTTGAAACAGATATCATTTCCGAAAGTGGACAGGTGCAATTCTTATTTGGAGAAGTGCCTAGTGGTGAAAATGGCGATATTCGAGTCGCCTATGATATGTCCCTGTTCCCGACAGCTTCATTGACGAAGGATGAGCCGATGAGGGCTGAGATTGTAGCGGCTGAACAACAATTAATAGATCAAGCAATAGCCAGAGCTGAGAGAACCGAATGGTTCGCTTCAGTCGGGCCGATTTTGACGATCGTCTTTGTCCTTATCTTACTAATTGCTTTGACTCATGCTTGGCTTGAAAAAAGAAGCAAACAAGTCGCTTTGATGAAAAACGAGTCAGATCAACTGCTTCCATCTCAGGAACTACCACTCCCTTCGACCATTTATTTTACGAACTACTACCTTCTGTCACCTGAATCGATCGCAGCATCCCTATTAGATCTCGTGCGTAAAGGGAATGTTCAGCAGCTTGAAAGCGATCGTTTTCGAATCGTGAATCGAACTGGGTTAGTGAGACACGAACAAGTTCTCGTTGAATGGTTATTCGACACAATTGGCAAGAACCACGAATTTAGCTTTGATGATCTTAACGCTTATACGAAAAATCAAAAGAACCATGAAACATACCAGCTTAAATATGATATGTGGCAACGTGAAATCAAAGACGAGGTGAGAGCAGCTCAACTATACAAAAACCGCCGCACCTATCGAGTTATACTCAGTTTCCTTAGTGTTGGCTTAGGAGTGTTCTCCATCTTATTAGCTGTCCATGACTTATTCGAATTATTTATCTTAACACTTGGACTAAGTATAGCATTACTATCGTTTGCACTCTTTTATCACCCACGAACGTGGACAGGAGAGAAGATCAAACACGAATGGAAAACATTCAGACAACGATTTAAGTCGGTTCAATCCTCCCAATGGAAAAGCTTATCAGAAGATGACAAAATGCGCGCATTCTTATATGGATTAGGGTCGAATGATAAGGAAATAACAAAGAAGAATGAAGAGCTAGCCAAAGCATTTCAGAAGCCTACTAGCGCACAACCAACAACGGCTACTCATAGCGCATATAGTTTTGACCCAACGTGGATTCTTGTAGCTGGTGTTGCCTCATCCACCTTCCAATCCGCTCAAAAGACAACTGGACCAGATACGAGTAGTTCAGGTGGATCGTTTACTGGAGGAGGTAGTGGAGCTGGTGGAGGCGGGGGCGGCTCTGGTGCCTTCTAACGATCGTTCAACGATCAAAACCAAAGCTCTAGGAATTCTCTTTGAGCTTTGGTTGATCTCCCTCCTCTTTCATTGCATCGTGTTAAGCCGATATAATAGAAATGTTTGTAATGACAATATTGCACTTATCATTTTTTAATATCATTCAACACGAAAGGGTGAAATTATTGCCAACCTGTCACAATTGCCAAAAACACTGGACCTGGAAACAAACGATCCGAAGTGGATGTACGATTGACAGAGGTATGAAATGTCCTTACTGTCAAAACAAACAACACCTTACAGCAACATCGAGAAAAAGAATGTTTCTTTTGACGATAGTTTCTATACTCCCCTTGCTTTTACCGATGTTTCATGTTCCGGCCATCATTCCGTTCATTTTGATCGTCGTGCTAGGGGTGTCAAACCTACTACTTTACCCATTTATATCAAAGTGACGAATGAGGAACGTCCGCTAAGATTAAAGTAATCGATAAGAAAAATTCATGATTTCACTAAGCAAAACGCGATAGCGTCTTTTCTTAAGTGCGTTGTGCGGAGCCGTTACAATGGTTTTCAGTTATTCTGAAAGTGAGGTTCTTTCAGAATAACGTGTATCGAGCAAAGCCAACACTCTTCTTTGAATGATCCCACTTGCCTCTTCGGTTCTTCTCACATTTCTTCCTCAAATTTTATACTTTCTTAGCTTTGCAAAAAGGACACACAGAAAATCTGTATGTCCACATTGATCATTGTTTCGCTCACTATTTACAAATCGGCACTTTATACCTATTAATTAACCACCCCAACCCCCGAATACTGTTCGACAGCTAGCCTTGCATCATTGGCTGATTGTGCATGAAACGAGTACGGCGGGACAAAATTCGTCGTTGAAGACAAATGACTATGAGGGGTATTAATGAACTGGTTTCCACTAAGGTTCCAATACCCTGTCGTCGAACTGCCATAAAACCATCCAACCGCTGTTTTAATATGACCTGTCGTAGGATCATTCTGGCCAGAACCGACGTTATCAAAATAGTTATTTTCAATAAACACTCTTGCGCCCATACGACTATTAATCGCTGTATCGTGAATATCCTTAAAGTAATTATTAACCATATGGACATCAGCGTAACGAATTAATGGAACTCTTGAATTAAGGTTGTGGAAGAAATTATGATGATAGGTAATTTTATCAGGTGCTAATGAGGCGTTATCCGTATGACCAACGAGCATTGTTTTCCAATGATTCTCAAATTTATTCCATGACACCGTAATGTATTCTGAATTTCTCTTAATATCAACAAGACCATCATACAAATCAGAATTATTGTTCCCGTCAAACTGACTGTAGAACTCATTATGATCGATCCAAATATTCTTACTTCCTTCAGTAACTTCAATCGCAGTTCCTTCGCCTGAGCTTGCCAACACATGATGGATAGACATATTTCGGACTATAACGTTTTGAGCATTGATGAGTCGGAGCCCGATGCCATCAAATTCTCCATTTGTTCCTTGTCCAATAATCGAAATGTTACGTATTTCATGAGCCTTACCTCGGTGGTTTTTCACTTCGATTTTATCACTTGACGAGTTTTGTAAAGTGATCGTATCAGTGACATAAATTGTCAACGGCTCATCTGGGTTACTACTTCTGCTTCGGTCATTAATCATTTGCTGAAGCTCGGTGCCGGTACTAACATATTCGACCCGACCACCTTGTCCACCTGTCGTACCGCCATTCATTGACGCATATCCCAAAGGTGCACTAAAATCCGGACTTTGACCACCAGAACCTACCGGAACAATCGTCCAAAGCTGATTCGAATGACCATAATCTTGCCACTGCACAACATTGGCTCCATTATCGGTCGAATGGTCAAATACTTCAAGTGCCTTCCCACTATGCCGGCTAATGAGCTTATACGAATTGCCAACTTGTTGAAGGCTCCATTGCTGATTACTCCCTCCATTATGATCCCATTGCACGATATTACCACCATCCGCTGTCGAACGCTCAAACACGTCCAACGCCTTTCCGCTATGACGGTTAATGATCTCAAAATAGCCATCACTATTCTCCATTAAGCTCCATTGCTGACATAAACAATTCGTATTTTCCCATTGCTGAACATTGGCTCCGTTATCCGTTAACGCAGCCTCCACTTCTAAATACTTCCCACTATTCACATTAACTAGCTGATAATACGTATTCGCTTGAAACGGCGACGCCTCCGCGGCTTGATTCCCCACTGCAAAAAATGAAACGATTAACCCAATTACGACAAGTAAGCTAACTCCTTTTCTCATTTCCATCCTTCCCTTCGCATTTAATTAGATTTACATGCTTCGAGTGTAGTTACAACTTGGATGTAAAATGAACGACTTTCGTCACGAGGCGGCACTCTTTCTCCATCTTCTCTGTCAGATTGTAAAGAGACTTACAAACTCTAGCAGTACTAGTAGTCCTTCCTTCACCTCCTTAACGCAAGAAAAATAAAGCGCTTACATAAATAAAATAACAAATGATTAACCAATATGATATAGATAGATATTCCTATTTTTTCATAAAAAGAGTTTTTAAGTAAAGGATGGTTACACATATATAATCCTCACCACATAGGTATGTGATCGATAATTTCATAAAAATGCTATTATTTCTCATTATTTAAGGACAGAAAATAAGAGCTGCAACATTGCAACTCTTATTGGAACAACAAGTAGATCGTTTCACTTTACACTACTACATATAAACATAGAAGCATCTTCGTTCATGAAAATCCTTTTTCCATGGTGAAAAGTCTTAATGTCCGTTGATTTAAATCCGACTTCGAGTAATTTCCTTTTCAATTCAGCATGCGAAAATCCATTATGAACTTTCGGGTGGTTGATTTTGTCGTTTTTATCAAAATCAATGATTATTAGCTTGCCACCACTATTTAAAGCGGCGAACAGGTTGTCTACTATTTTTTTAGTATCAGGAATATGAAGAAGAACTAATGACAGTAAGATTATGTCTGCTTTGAGATCAGGTGTTTCCTGAGTGAAATCTGAATGAAGGACATTGGCGTTACGTATTTCTTTTTGATGAATTTTAGAATTCGCCACTTCCAACATTTGTTTGGATGAATCTACTAACAGTAAAGAACCGACTAAATCTGACAATTGTAAACTAACAAGCCCCGTACCACTTCCATAGTCAATGAACGATTTTGATTGACTATTTTGTAATTCCGGTCGTAATTCCTTAACAATTACTTTTGCTAATTCAATTCTGTCCTCCGTATCATACCTTTTTGCCATTTCTTCAAATACGTTACGCTCCATCCTTCACTCTCCTTATGTCTTAGAAATATGCTTATTTCTAGCGTGACATTCTATTTGAATCTTCTCACTCAGTGCTTCTTCATTGTATCAGGCATTTTCAATTATATGATCAAAAATGCTTACTCATCTATTAAAGAAACATTCATTATCAGTCGTATTACAGAAAATATTCTAGATAAGAATACGCCTATTCCCATTAAAAGCCCTTTCCCCTTAACCAAGTAGCGAGTATTTCTTCTCTCTTACGCAACGAATCAGCTTTTCCGTCAAATGGATAAAGCCATTTTTCACCAACAATTTCACCATCCATCATACGTAAAAACGCCTTTGAGAATTATCTCTCAAAGGCATTTGACTTACATTTTTAAATTCATACGCAGCAGCTTAATAATCCTGCTCTGTTTTACCTTATTTTTAACAAGCACATCACCCATTATATCAATTTTCTCTGCCTCTTATAAACGAATAGCATCCCACCTATTAGAAGCAAGCACGTTCCGATTAATACAAATAAAAAGTGATTCGTCGACGTATCAGGTAACTCTTCACCACCTGAAAAGCCGCGACCCTGACCATCTTCTCCGTCTTGACCATCTTGACCATCCTGACCATCCTGACCGTCCTGGCCGTCCTGGCCGTCCTGGCCGTCTTGACCATCCTGGCCGTCTTGACCGTCCTGGCCGTCTTGACCATCCTGGCCGTCTTGACCGTCCTGGCCGTCTTGACCATCCTGACCGTCTTGACCGTCTTGACCGTCTTGACCGTCTTGACCGTCTTGACCGTCTTGAGCGTCTTGACCATCCTGGCCGTCTTGACCATCCTGGCCGTCTTGACCGTCCTGGCCGTCTTGATCATCTTCTCCGTCTTGACCGTCCTGGCCGTCTTGACCATCCTGACCGTCTCGACCATCCTGACCGTCTTGACCATCTTGACCGTCTTGACCGTCTTGACCGTCTTCTCCATCATCTGGTACATTCAGAACCTGTTCATAATAATCTCTAATTTCTCTTTCTGAAAGAACACCACCGTTATAGATACGCAAATCATCAATCAAACCATTGTATGGATCATCCCAGTAGTTTACACCTAAACCGAATACCGAATTAGAATGAGAAAATACATCTGGGAAGTTTGTTCCTGAAAACATTTCCTCTCCATTTATAAATACCTTGATCGTTCCTTGATCAACGGTAAAGACAACGTGACTCCATTCATTTTGTGGAATCGTTATTCCTGTATCCGCATCATACCAGCTTTGATTCCCTGACCATACGAGTGTCGTCTGTTCTCCCCCACTTGGTACAACACTTACCCAGTTACTCATATCCCTTGCACCAAAGAATGTCGTCGTAAATGGAGTCATTTCACTAGGATTTAGCCACATCGATACACTGTATTTATTACTATTAATTAACCCATTCGGTAATCGAATGCCATAGTCCCCATCAAGGTGCAAAGCTTGCCCGACAATTCCATCACTATACGCAACAGAACCCCCTTCATGATCAATACGATCGCCAGTTGTTATACCAGGCCCAAAATTATCTGTTTGATCATGAAGGCTACGATTAAAATGATAGTGAGCGGTTAACTCTGACAACTTTTGAAAACTAGCATAATAAGGTTCGCTCAAATCCTGTTCATAAATTTCAACGAGATACTCCCCACTAGAAGAATTCATTGTTCGATAGTTTAATGTGAATGTGCCATCTTCTTCCGTATTTGTTTCACCAATATAATCAATCTTACCACTTGGATCTACGACCTTGACGATTACAGTCCTTTCCACTTGATCCGTAAAGGTTCCTTCAATCATCGCTTCTTTCGTAGATGAATCATAAGAGACCTCAACATCCTCGATGTCAACGGAAGCTTTCTCGTATTCTTCTACCTCAAGGTTAAACGTACGAGTCACGTGTCCTGCTTCTGTCACAACCGTTATTTCCGAAGCTCCTTTTGTATGTGCATTCAAAAGGACACGGCTTTCTCCATTAGGAGTCATATACGGCTCCGAAACCGTTATCACATCTGGATTAGACGAGAAAAACTTCACATTGTTTACCAACGCCTCATCTGGAAGTACTTTGGCAGTCAGCATTGTTACAGTGCCTTCTTTAAGTACTTCTGATTCAAGGTTTACTGTCACATCAGTTACACGTACATCCTTTACGTTAAATGTCGCATTCTCTTTCTCTATGTTTGTATGAGGTGTGATTAATTCCAATGTATGATCCTCTTGTTGAACAATTAATAACTCTTCTTCGTTATAAGACTGAAATGACACCCCTTGATGATCCTCCAGACCGGGCACGATTTTGAACGTCGCCTCTTCTTTAAACGAATCTGTTCCATCATTCTTTTTCAGTACAATAGAAGTATCTTCTCTTTTCAAATAATAGCCGGGTCTATTTTCTGCTTGAATCGAAATGTATTCTTCCCCATCGTCAGCTAAGCCAGGAACAATAAACCATTCAAAAGCATATCCATTAGGCGACATAGAGTCAGTCAATACCTCTTCATTCATATGATACACGTAACGACTATTTGCACTGCTTTGAATCACATGAGGATCACCATAAATTCCGGATGATGTTGGTCTCATTTTCTTTATCGTTCCATCAGGATAGTAATGCATTTTCTCAATCGATACAGAACGCCGATGATCCCCTCCAGTAGGGAGTGCAGCTGTATGATAGACAAAATACCACTCATCTTGATATTCAAGTATAGCTGGATGGTTTGTCCCCGTTCCTTCTGTCGAGTCCATTAATTTACCGGCATACGTCCAAGGGCCTTCTGGACTGTCACTCACCGCATAACCAATGTCCTCAGGCCAATTCATCGCATAGCTTAAGTAATATTGGTCATTATATTTGTGCAACCACGGTCCCTCCGTAAACGATCCATCCATATCATTAATTTCCACTCGATGAATGTCACCATCAATTTCAATCATATTATCCTTTAACTTCGCATAATAAAGATACGTATTTCCCCAATATAAGTACGCTTGTCCATCATCATCGATAAATACAGTTGGGTCAATGTTATTCCAACGCCAGTCTCCCATATTCGGTGGTGTTTCCGTCATACTACTCGTCACTAGCGGTTCTCCTAACGGATCTTCCCAGCCTTCAACCGGATTGTCGGAAACAATCACTCCGATATTATAGCTCGTTTCAGCAGGATTAAATGCCGTTGTGTACCAATAAAACATGCCATCTCGTTCAATCGCTTGTGCAGCCCAAGATGAATCAGGTTCCGCCCACTCATGCACCGTTGATGGAACAGAGCCTTCAAGTGTCCAATTTTCTAAATCAGTTGACGAATATATATCCCAATCTGGCATTACGTAATAATCATGCCCTATTGCCGCTTGGTCAGACCCTGTATACAGATAGACTTTGTCATCGTAAACTAACGTTGCCGGATCCGCACTAAATCGATCACGAATGACTGGATTTCCAGGATGTTTCGAAGCAATTGTTTCAGCTGGTGGTTCTTCCTCTTCAACATCTCGATGTAAAATCTGATCAATTTGCTCATCTGTTAATGCGCGATTATACACTTGTACATGATCGAACGCACCACGGAAATAAGGATCATGATAAAATGCTTTTCCTAAATAAGCTTCTAAGCCTGCACCCATTGTTGACAAATTAGCAACCAACTCTGTATGCTCACCAACTAGTTGTCCGTCTTTGTATACTTTCATCGTGCTATGTGTCCCGTTTTCATTTCGCTCAAGAACAAGCCCAATGTTTGTCCAAACATTTTGTATACTACTCGTCAAGGTTTCTTCAATGCTCTGTTCCTTGCCCCATGAACCTACAGTAAGAGCAGTGTATAGTTCCTGCGATCTCGTACGTAAAAATAAATATTTATGATCATCTTGACCTATCCCAAACGTAAAGAAAAACTCATCTTCCATTTCCGATTTAATATCCATAAAAATCGAGACATGATCCTTCCCATCAAAATAGCCTTGTGGAAATTCGAAATATGGACTATCGGTGTTTGGCTGACCACCATCAAGGTACAAAACGCTTCCTTTTTCCGGATCATCCATATAACGAGCGCCATTCCAAAGGACACCATTATAATCTTCACCTAGAGCTCCTGAATTTTTCACGGTATTCTCCTGCAATGGTTCATTGAACGTATAAAGCAAATCAGGAATAAGCTCCTCTCCTGTATCTGGAGTAGCCGGTTTAACTAAATCCTGTCCCCATTTCTCGATTATGGCATCATATTCGGCTTGCGTTACAGGCAACACACTTCCATGCTTAGCTCCTGTAGGCATTCGAAATTCAGTAACATCAAGTTTACGAAAATTTCCGTTAGCTAAATCTCCAGCACTGTCAGCGATCAACGGAAAGAATCCAACACCGGCATTTTCATTTGCATATCCATCTAATAATAAGATCCACCTTTCCTCTCCATTTAATTGAAAAATAGCTGGACCTTCAACTCCGGCTTGATCAGCAACACGATCTTTCACAAATTCATATTCACCGAGTACAGAGTTGCTTTTCTCTAGAAAGACCGTAATGTCTTGCTCATTTTTTGTGAGCCGATAATAGTCTCCGTCATGTTCAATCATGGAACTATCGATGAATGTATTTTGAGACGTTCGATCTTTAAAAATTTCAGGCTCCGTAAATGTCCAAAAATCACGCGTTTTTGCATAGTAAATCCGGTGCCCTTCATCATTCACATTAGATGACCAAAATACAACATACTCGCCTGTTGTCGGATCATAGATCGTTTCAGGAGCCCACATATTCCCTGTGCCTTCAGGTGCTATTTCAATCATTCGTTGATCTGACCAATTGATTAAATCATCCGACTCCCAAACCATAATCGATTTACTTCCACGATTAGCATACTCCCACCAAGCTCCATCATTGGCATCTAAATCTGTTGCAATTAAGAAAAATCGATCTCCCTCCGGTGCTCGAATAACGTACATATCACGAACACCACCTGTGCCTAACGTAGATTCTAAAATCGGCTCATTCTTATTCATATCATCCCAGAAGAGCCCATCCTCACTTGTCGCAAGGTGAACATGCTGACTTTCTCCATCACCGTATAAATCACTACGAAAATACGTATAGATATACCCTTTAAATTCATCTAATTGAACGGATTCTTTTACTGTAACCGT
This sequence comes from Halalkalibacter sp. APA_J-10(15), assembly GCF_023017105.1. Classification (GTDB taxonomy): domain Bacteria; phylum Bacillota; class Bacilli; order Bacillales; family Bacillaceae_D; genus Halalkalibacter. The sequence goes on from NZ_JALKEV010000002.1 coordinate 299,289, forward strand.
TATATCTCTATTTCTCGTTTCTCCCTCATACTCCAAAGTAGCCGTCAATGTAACTGTTTGAGCTGTCGATTGACGATGAACGACACCAGGAGGAATGTCTCTATTTTCACCTGTAGCTTGATCTGTAATAATAGAAGGATCAGAAGACTCCCACGTAACCTCTACAAGGTGTCCATCAACGTCCATTTCACTCGGCAATGTCATATTACCCCTAATATCATGTGCATTTGGTATAAACAATTCAGAAGTTGCTTTGTTTAGTATGTCTGAGGTGTTAGCAAAGGTATTAGTACCAACTAAATTAGTAGGAATAACTAATAAAATGACTAATAGAATAATAGTAAATCTACGTCTTAAACGGTAATTCACTTAAGTTCCTCCTCTTTTTTGTTAACATCATACATACACGAACCTTTCTCACCTAAATGCACTGGAATCTAGCTTCTTTAACAAATATATTCCGTACATGGACATAAAGAAATGTACACCTACACTCTATTTCCCCCCTTATGTAGCATGAACTTCTAAAAGATTTAACACCACCTTCATTTTAAAACGCTTTCAAAACAGAGTTAATACATTCGTTTTTGAAAAAGGTACACTATATTTTGAAATCATATAAATACTCCCAAAAAATTGTACTTTTTTTTGATTTTATTGTATTTTTTCAATTCACTTAATAAGAGCATGGAGGATCTTAGAATGAGATTCTGTGGGCGCATTTTTACGTAGTCCTAATGAGCATCAAACAGATCATCATGTAAACAGATCTATTAAGACAAATCGGCTTATGGCATTACCAAAGGAGCCCAAAATCAATCATTTTGCATAGACAAAACGCATTTGAGAAATGACTCTCAAATGCGTTTCTACCGTTTACATTTTAAGGTTACCTTACTTATCCAGCATGAATAGGCAGAGCAGGGAACAGATTATTATTCCATAATCATATGATGACTCACTTCACCATCGCGCAATTCCCACTCATCTGAGTCTTCATTCAAATAGAAGACGAACACGTCATCCTCGTTGAATTGCTCAGAATCATATTCTAACGATAAGATGAAGCTATCATGAAACGATTCTTTTGCTGGATAAGTGAAGTGAATGTCATAAACATCACCTGCCACAACATAACCTTCATGTTCCACGTCGGTTTCGTCCAATTTGTTAATAACGACCGTTGTACCTACTGGTAAATCATCTGTATTCTCTTCTTCAAAATAATTTTCTTATTTGTCTATCTCGCAACGAGTCGATAACCTCTTTAGTAAACTTTCCCCTTCACTTGCAATTTTTCTAAATGATTCTTTTACTATAACAAAAAAAATTTATATTTTTTCAGTGCTCTCTCAAAATACCATATTTCTCCTTAAAGCGTTGTAAAATCCCTATCCATGTGGCACTGAATAGAAAGAGAAAGAATACATTTGAAAGACCGTGAGCTAAGTCAAAATAGAAACTAGCTACGTATGCGGATAGGAAAACTGGCCACGTCAATTCTCCTAAGAAACCCATAATAAACCATAGGTTCATAAACCAACCAAACAAAATACCGACAATAAAGCCATAGCCGATCAATCCATATTTATTCTTCATAACAGCGGTATTTCGCAGTAATCCTGCCACTAATCCAATCATTCCCCATGCAAACATTTGCCAAGGAGTCCAAGGTCCTTGACCTAAGAATATATTCGATACGATTGCTGCTGATGCTCCAATGATAAAGCCGGCTTGTGGTCCAAGCACGATCGCACTGACAATAATAACAAAGCTTGTCGGCTGGACACTCGGTAACGGAGCGAATGGCACACGACTGATTGCAGCAATCGCTGCAAGAACCGCTAAAAAGACAATTTCCTTACTTTGTATTTGCTTTAACTCAAACCTGGCGAACAATGGAATCGTCGTTAAGACCATGATCGCCATTGATATCATCAAATAGGGCTTATCGTCAAATACGATTACCGAAATGAATAACAAGGAGACGATCATTAGAGAGGATACAATTAAAATGGAACGCGGGTTTTCCATTTAGAATCTGCCTCCTCTAACGTTAACACTGGAACAGCTGCTTCCCTCGTCACCCGGTTAATCGTCGTTGTGTAAAAATAATTTCCTTTTAGCACGTCTTCTGCCTGACCAATAGAAGTAATTTCACCATCAAATAACCAAGCACAGTGCTTTGCATGCTCCGCTACAAATTCAATATCATGTGTGACCATTAAGATCGTCATCCCGTTTTGATGAAGCTGTTTTAATAGCTTTGCAAAAACCCTCTTTGAAATCGGATCCATTCCTTTTGTTGGTTCATCAATCAACAATAGCTTTGGCTCTGTTAATAAAACGGTTGCTAATGCAGCCTTTTGTTGCTCGCCACCACTGCAATCATGGATATGCTTTTTTAAGATCGATTGAATGCCTAAATCCCTTGTCAATGTTTCGATTCGTTCATGAGCATAATCGAGATTGAAGCGTGATGCAATTGTTAAAAGCTCCTCTTCTAACGTTTCAGCCATAAAACAAAGTAACGGATTTTGCGGTAAGTAGCCAACCGCGTTAATCCATTCCTTTTTTTTGTAGGACGATAACGATTTGTTTTTCCATTTTACTTTACCTTTTAATGGCTGCATGATATTTGCACAACATTTTAGAAGCGTCGTTTTTCCAGATCCATTTCCTCCAACAACAGCTAAGAAATCACCTTTCGATACGTCCAGAGACAAATTCCTTAAAATAAACGGACTATCTTTCTTATATTTATAATGAATGCTTTTTATCTGTAATAAAGGGCGTTCTTTCTCTTCCTTTGTATGTTCAACGTTACTAGACTGCTTCGCTTCATCAATCATGACGTCATTCAACCAATTTTGTGCTTCTTTTACTGTTACCGGGAAACCTTTAATGGCTGAAGCTTCTGAATGAAATCGAAAATAAAGCCTTGAGATTGAAGGAAGGTAGGACAGAAATCTCAAATCTTGACTTGTCCATACTTGTTCAATGACATCTTTCGTTTTGCCTTCATAAGCAAGTCCACCTTCAGATAACAATGCAACTCGATCTGCCAGTGAAAACACATCCTCAAGCCGATGCTCGACAAGAATAATCGTCATGCCAAACTCTTCATTTAACCGTCTAAGAAATTGCAGAAATTCTTTCGCCTGTACTGGATCTAGCTGAGAGGTAGGTTCATCTAGTAAAAGTAGCTTAGGCTTGAGTAATAAGATACTCGCTAAATTAATCAATTGCTTCTGACCACCAGAAAGGGTAATTGTTTCTTTATGCAATAAGTGCTCCAACCCAAAGAAATGAACCATTTCTGCGATTCTCTGCCTCATTTCCAGCGCTTCAGTCCCATGATTTTCTAGTCCAAATACCAATTCACTTAACACATCTTCCATCACGATTTGATTTTCAGGGTTTTGAAAAACATAGCCAATCTCATTTGAACGATCAGCTTCATTCCATTCCTCGATCTGCTGGTCCTTATATTGAATCGTCCCTGCCATATCGCCAACTGGAGTCAATTCCCTTTTCAACAATTTTAAAAAGGTCGTTTTCCCACAGCCTGAAGGCCCTGCAACCACAACAAACTCGCCTTTATGTATAGTAATGGAAAATTGGTCTAAAGCATTCACTGCTTCATTAGGGTAACGAAAGCTAACATTTGTCATTTCAATAAGCGCCATCTTACATGTTCTCCTCCTTCCAAAAGGATTGGGAAGCTGACTAGTAGAATAAATACGACAAAGTATGTCCAATCCAACAACGTAAATGTCCATGACTCAAGCTCTGGATATATAGTCAAAACCCCATAGCCTTGCTGCGCACCAACGATAGCTATCCCAGTCAAGGATAATAGAAAAACAATCATACCTAAGTCTCTTATTGTCAAATGATATAAGTGATAGACCGACCGTTTCGATGTTCCGTATCCTCTTGCTTTCATCGATTCTGCTGATTGTAGTGCTTCCTCTAACGACCAGGTCAAAAGCTTTTGCATATATAGCATTCCTCTTTGTGCTCTCACCTTAATAGAACCTTCCGTCATCGAATACTGACGCACTTTTTGAGTATCATATATTTCTTTCCACCTGCGAATAAACAAAGGCACAAACCGAATCGTCAGCATCAACAATAACCCCAATTGTGGCCACACCTTTCTAAATAAAAACATAAACTTTCTTCCATTAAGCACTTGATGAAACGATAGAAAGAGAATGAGAATACCGATTAATAATAATGCCATCACAAGACCATATACGATTGATTCTAGCGTGATCGGGTTATGACGGAAATAAAATAAGATCGTCGATCCTCTCCTAACGAAGATCGGGTTTAATAAGATAACAATCAACCCCATGAACATCAAATAAAAGACATATTTGCTTAATACCGTTTTGTTTCCGTGAACGATATTTAGTAAACAGAGAAGTAAGATAGCTGTTCCTAAAAATAACGGATGTGAAAAAAACATCATTGCACAGCCTACACAGAAATAGTATAGGAAATTGACAAAAGGGTGAATCGAATGGATAACAGCATTCATATAGTACTCCTTTCTTTACAAAAGCGAAGAAGCTGGGACAAAAGTGTTTTAATAAATGAGAACCCAAACATAGCGGTGCACATAAACCGCTCCTGAAATATACTTCCCTTCCCGCGGGAGTTTACGTATATTTCATCTGCTACATTCGCACATTGTTCGGATTCTCGGCTAAACACTTTCTTAATGTCCCAGCCTCTGTCTTTATGGTCGAAACGGCTGCAGCTCTGCTCCTAGGTCTTTTCCTAAATCAACGGTATACAGCCATTCGATCACATCACCGTCTAGTAATGGAACAACTCCCGCTCCTCGATTAGGGAAAATCCCATTCACTCTATACATCCAGCCACTTCCTTGACCTCTGTCAAATTCATATAGGTTATCAATACCTTCTACATAGGCGTTTGCACCCGTTCCTCCACGGAAGGACATATGAATTTTATTCTTTCTTGTTACGTTGATCAATACATCTAACACCGTGTCCCCTTCATTAATTTCAACGGTAACTGGGGCTAGAATCGTATCACTTTCGGCAACAATAGAATATGTAACAGTTGGAACAGTCTCCTTCGTTTCAGGTTCTTTGTTCGTCTTCTTTTCTTGTTGAGACGTTTGTTCCTTTTCCACCTTCTTGTCGGTAGACCGATTATCTGTTTCTTTAGAGCTTACAGATTCAGAGTTTGAGTTACTAGCGGTTTGATCGGTTGAGGATGTGACTTGTTCCTTTTCATGATCTGAGCTGGCAACTGACTTCTTTTCTGTGTGCTCTTCTTTATTTGATTCACCATGATCCTCTGAAGCTGAATCATTCTCTTCCTGCTTCTTCTCGCTATCATCGTCTTCTTGTAATTCTTTTGCTGCTTCTTCAGATGAAGGGGAGCTCGTTTCCTCAAGCTCCTCACTTTCAATTGATTTTTCAACAGCACTCGATTTTTCTATTTTTTTAGACACTTCATTCATTGCATAATCCGACTCAGAGAGTGCCGATTGGAACCCTAGTAAACCGATCGTAACGGCGAATACAGCAATTATCGCAAATAAAAGCTTTTTATTTCTGCTCATTTCATCCCCCTAATGCGTGCCCTTATATATTGAACGTCTTCTCACAAACATCCCTGCACCTACTATAAGAAGTAATGCACCCACTAACAAATAGTTATAAGCTTGCGAAGCCGTGTTAGGAAGTGTTTCACCAGCATGTTCTTTATCGACTTGTTGCTCATTCTGATCTGATTGCGTGACTGGGTCTAGGCTTGGCTCCGGACTCGGCTCTGGACTTGGCTCCGGACTCGGCTCTGGACTCGGCTCTGGACTCGGCTCTGGACTCGGCTCTGGACTTGGCTCTGGACTTGGCTCTGGGCTTGGCTCTGGACTTGGCTCTGGACTTGGCTCTGGACTTGGCTCTGGACTTGGCTCTGGACTTGGCTCTGGACTTGGCTCTGGACTTGGCTCTGGACTTGGCTCTGGACTTGGCTCTGGACTTGGCTCTGGGCTTGGCTCTGGAACTGATTGTTCATCTTCAGCGAAAACAGCAAATTGGCTAAAATGTGTTGTTATTGCTGTTACCCAACCGTTTTCAAGAGTTCCTCCTATTTTCTCCCATTCATTTTCTTGCTCATTTAAGTAATATATAGCAACGTTTGACGTCGCTTCTTTAATTAATTGAAGTGACATGCTAATTGGCGCATCATCAAATTGCGTGATGTGCTCCTCACCTTGTAATAACGAAAAATCATAAACATGACTGTATGCACTCTCGATTTGCTCTAATTTATTTACGTTAATAGATGCATTCCCATTTTCAGAAAACAAATGGACAGGAACGACCATCTCAATGTGCTCTGTTACAAATTTAAGAGATACTTCTTTTTCAAGTAGGACTTCTAATAGCTCCTCAGGAATAATAATCTCAACATTTTCTGTATTTAATTCAACGACAATTGTGCCTTTATCTTTAAGTGAATGAACATCTTCTATATGCAGTCTTGCTTGATGGTCTGTTATGGTTGGAATAACCGTAATGAGCTCTTTCTTCTCTTCTTCCACTTCTTTTGGGACAAAGTGATATAGCCTTCCTTCGTCTTCTATAAATAGCTTATATGCAACGATCGCTTGTAATGCTTGCTCTGTAGCCATTCCATTAGAACCTGATTCTGATATAAGGTGCTTAAATCCACCATCATCATGTTGAAAGCTTAATAAGTGCGAAACTAAATGATTTCTATTTTTTGTAAACTCATCTGAAGTTGGGTCAACACCTATACTTGAAAGAGCAATAATAACCTGTGCTGTCGTCTCACTTGATACTCCTCCATTCCAAGGATCATCGAACCCCCCACTACTACCTTGATTGTCTGATAAAAAAGTCAATGCATCGTTAATACTACTTTCTACATTTTCATCTGCTTGATAAGGAGCTAAGCCAATTAACGCCATCGCCGTAAGATCATAGTTTGGCGCTGTTCCAAACAAAGACCAGCTCCCATCGGAGTTTTGCAAATCTAGCAAATGATGAACGAGCTTGTCCCTTGTCCATCTCGCGTCACTTGGAACATCGAAATCTAGCGTATCTAACGCAATTAAAGCAAAAATTGGACCGTTAATTCCTTGAGCTGTCATTGAATCTAAGCCATTTGGCCAATCCGAACTATTGAAAATTTTCTCAATTAAATTATGTCCATTCACATTTGTTGCATCTAATCCTAACGCAGCTGCTGCAATAGCCAAACGTTCGATATCTGTGATTCGGACTCGGCTAGCATGAATAATTTGATTGTCTATATGTTCTAAGAAATAATCCTCATAATAGCTTTCGGGAACTTCTTTACCTGCTCTAGCTATTCCAATCGCTTGCCACTCACTAGTGACACCTGAGTGAATCATCTGCTCAACAGCTCGGTCAATCGCTAGATTAATATCTTCTAATGAAATAGACAGAGTATCAACTTGTTTGCCTTGTTCTTTATCGGAATCAAACGCTTTTGTCGCTACAGTCAATACCTCTACCGCTTCATCCACTGTCGTTTGAGTAGATTCCTCATCACCTACAACTGCTTCTGCTTCTAACAGAGCCGTTTCATATGCTGTGCTCACATCTTCTGTAACCCATTCATTTTCTGGGTCTACGTCAGAACCATCTACACTTACGACGACTGAAGATTGATTTTCCTTAGCTGTGCTAATAGCTGATTGCAATGAGGACTTGTCAACATCAAGCAATTCCAAAGCATTCTCTAGATTTTCTAACGATTGATCAACAGTTGCTTGACTACTTTCCATATCCTCTAACACTTCATATGCGTTGTGATAGGCTGAAGAAACGATAGAGGATGAGAGTATATCTTCCTTATTTGGGTGACTATTAATCTTAGCAACTTCAGCCGTTAATGCATCTTTATTAGCAGCTTGTATGTATGGTTCATGGCCATAACCGAAACCAAGATCTGCCCCCCATCCATGAACCGTAAATTGTAAGCGAATTACATCTCCATCTTCACTCTCATATTGAGCCATTCCAACTGGAGCCATGTCATTATTGACAACATACATCCATCCTGACATCCACGTATAATCAAATTCCCCTAACCACTCGGGATCACTTTTAGAACCAATTGTATCAGCGTGGTCTAATATGTATTGCGGGATTTCAACTGCATTTGAATCATTATCTCTAATATTTGATAGATAAACGATATTTTCCGAGTCTACTCCATCATTATAATTTCCACTACCTAGTACTCTTGCTACAATCTCTCCGACTTTTTCACCTTCAGACAACGATACTTGGATCGGTTCAATAGCATACCCTTGTCCGAGCGTAAATTTTTCTACAGATACCGTCACTGAGTTTGTTATACGGTCTGTTTCACTGAAGCTTTCATTTGCAGCAAATACACCGCTTGGTAAAACGAGAGAAAAAATCATTAATACACTTAATACGATTGCTACATACCTCTGTCTAAATTTCATTGACATCTCTAAAACTCCCCTTTTTTTAAAATAAAAAATAGTTACATCAAGACTCTCCAAGAACAAAAAGATGCTTTTTAACACAAAAAAACACCTTTCACCAGTAATAGAAGAAAGATGTTTTATAAGTCATTTTTAACGAATATAAAAATAGCTAATAAAAAAGAATAATCCATCCCCTATCCCATTCACCGTGAGAATATCAGAGTTATTTATGGCAGGTATCCTGACTTAGCTTCAACACAACCCTATCTCCTTCCCGTTTTATGATTAAACAGTGGATATGATAGATTGCTCCGCTTTACAGTGGCGGGACCGTGTTGGAATTTCACCAACTTCCCTTTTAACTTTGGAAACATACGTCTCCATTGCACCATAAATGAAAAACTATTAATTTATTCCATCATATTATATATTTTCCTATTTATCAATACTAATGATCTTTTATTCCTTATTGCTAAAAAATAGAAATCAATTCCTTCGTGTAAGGATGGCGCTCTTCGTCAAAAAGATCAGTCTGACTAAATTGATCAAGCAATTTCCCATTCTTCATCACTATAATCCGCTGACTCATTTGACTTACTGCTGCGAGGTCGTGTGAAATAAACAAATAGGAGAGCTGCAATGTTGTTTGAAGCTCCTTCAATAGATTAAGAACCTCACCTTGTGAAATCACATCAAGGCTTGCTGTTGGTTCATCTAAAACAATGAGATCTGGTTCAATACTGATAGCACGGGCAATGGTTACTCGTTGTCTTTGTCCTCCACTAATTTCATGGGGGTAACGGTTTGCTAGATGGGCTGGTAAGCTAACAGCCTCAAGAAGCTGCTTTACGAAAGCATCCTTTGAGCTGTAGGAAAAATGCGTTAATGTGAGTTCATTTTGATACTGAATGTAAGGGTCTAACAAAGAATCTTTTATTTTCAGCTTAGGATTGAGAGCAGCAGTTGGATTTTGAAACACGATTTGGATGTTTTTTCGAAATGGTCTTAGCTGACGCTCATTCAGCTGTTCGATCGCCTGTTCCTTAAAATAGATCGCACCACTATCAATCGATTCGATCCGAAGTAAGCAACGAGCTAATGTACTTTTTCCACAGCCACTTTCACCAACTAAGCCTAAGCATTCACCCTTTTTCAATTCAAATGAAACATTGCTTACAGCTGTATGTCCATCTTTATATGTTTTCTTTACATTTTCGACAGTAAGCATACTCATTCATTATCCACCTTCTGCAAACCAGACGGAAGACTATTTCCAAACACAGGCGCAGCTTTGATCAATTGTTTCATATATTCATGCTGCGGATGGTCAAGAATGCGATGCTTTCCACCTGCTTCCACTATTTTTCCTTCTTTCATGACGGCTATACGGTTCGCGTACCGTCTGACATGTCGCCAATCGTGAGTAATAAATAGAATTGCACAACCTGTTTCCTTTTGCTTCTTAGCAAGCAATTGTAAAATACGGTGTCCAGATACACTATCAAGAGCCGTTGTCACTTCATCAGCAATGACCAATTCCGGAGACAACAGAAGTGCTAACGCAATAGAAGCACGCTGCAGTTGGCCTCCACTTAGCTGGAATGGATACTGTTGATACAACGATTCATCTAATCCAACAGATTCCATTGCCTTAAGTGCTAATTCTTCTCTATTCTTTGCTGATGATAACCCGTGCGACTTCAAATACTCATTAAAATGCTGGCTAATGGTCAGAAAAGGCGTAAATGAACCTTGATAGTCTTGAAAAACATAGGATAATTCTTTCCCTCTTATACTCTGCATTTGTTTGGCTGATAGTGACAATAAATCTTGTTCTTGAAACTGAATTTTACCTTCTGCACGCAAGTTGATCGGTAGCATTTGACCAATCGCTTGCGAAAGCAGACTTTTTCCACTTCCGCTTTGCCCAACGATTGCATACCACTCACCTTTATGAACAGACAAGGAAACTTCGTCGACAATTTTCTTTGTTTGACTACTAATCGTGACATGATCAATGGCTAGAATCATTGCCGAACCTCCTTTTTCACATCAAAGCGATCTCGAAAATAATCGCCTACCATATTCGATATCAATACTACAATGACAATCGCAAGACCTGGATAAATCATTAATACAGGCATCGATTGGAAATAAGGACGTGAATCGTTTAACATCGCTCCCCACTCAGGAGTCGGTGGTTGAGCACCTAGACCAATATACGAAAAGGCAGAAATAAGTAATATAATTTTCCCAAGATCAAGACTGGCCATTACAAGAACATGACCTACTATGTGCGGTAACAGATGCTTACGCATAATCGTAGAGGACGGTAGCCCGTTAATTCGCGCAACGAGTACATACTCTTTTTGAACTTCCGTTAATACTGTACTCCGCACGAGCCTGGCATAATTTACCCATTTCACCAAAATGATAGCTAGAACGAGGTTACCAATTCCTGCTCCTAGTAGTCCGGCAAGTACAATCGCAACAATCGTATCAGGAAAAGCTAAAAAGCCATCTGCAATACGCATAAAAATACGATCAATCAATCCACGTTTGTATCCGGCAATAAGACCGAAGGGAATTCCAATCAAAGCAGCAGCGACAAGTGCAAGTAAACTGTATCCAATCGTCTGCTGGCCACCTAGTAAAAGTCTCGTCAATACATCCCGACCTAGATGATCGGTACCAAGTGGATGCTGAAAGCTAACCGTCTGAAGGCGACCTTCTAAATTCGTTAAAGTCGGGTCATAACGCAAATAGAAAAATGCATAGATGACAGTTGCTATAACAAAGACAATGAAAAGGGAAACGATAACTAGGTGCCAGCTATGTCTATTTCCTTTGAACACCTTTAGTGAAAAACCTTTCATCAGCTGTTCTCTCTTTCTTTTAATTTCATTTCTGGATTTAAATTTCGATAAGAAAGGTCAACACATGTATTAGCCATAAAAACGATGACCCCCATAATCAATATGTAGCCCTGTATAAGAGGATAATCGCGTTGGCGGATCGCATCCACGACCATTTTCCCGATTCCTGGATAAGCAAATAGAACTTCGACCACGACCACACCACCGATCAAACTTCCTAAGCTTACTCCAAACACCGTAATAACAGGTGGTAGACTATGTCGAAATGCGTGAACAAAGAAAATACGGCGTTCTGTCAATCCACGCGCTCTTGCTGCACGTATAAATTCTTGACTTAATGAATCTAGCAAACTTGAACGCAACAAACGTACGTAAACACTTGAAATAGCGAGTCCAAGTGTGAGAGCTGGTAGAATTAATGTCACGTAACCATCCCTTCCCATAGTAGGCAACCAATTAAGGCGCACACCAAATAAATCAATAAAAATGAGCCCAAGCCAGAAGCTAGGAATAGCAGCACCGACTATGGAAAGTAATCGGCTTACCTGGTCAATCCAACTATTACGATAGAGTGCCGATACTGATCCAAGCGGAACCGCTATCGCCAACATGACAATAAGCGAGCCTACTGTTAATTCTAGAGTGGCTGGAAGTCCCATCATGATCATATCCATGACAGGTTGACCTGTGGCATAGGAATGACCGAAATCAAGTTGGACAAAATGAAGAAGCCAATGCCCATATTGAATGAGCAACGGCTTATTAAACCCCATATCCTCTCGTAATGCTTCCACTTGCTCTTGGCTCACCGAAAGTTCATCGACATTTAAAATCGTCAACACCGGATCACCAGGAGCAAGCCGAATAAACAAGAAGCTAATAAAAGTGATAAACATGATGAAAAAGAGAACTTCAAGAAATTTTCGTGTAAGAATGGATAACAATTTACTTCACATCCAATTGATTTGTAATCATGTAATACTCACTTTTCGTTGTCACCCAATTTTCTACTTTGTCTTCGTTATAAGCAACAATGGTTGAAGGGTGTAAAACAAAGGAATTAATCATATTTTCATTGACATAATCAGCTATACGTTCCGCAAGAATGGCGCGATCTTCTTGATAAACGGTTCGGTTAAGCTCATCAATCATTTCGGTTAGCTCAGGGTTTTCGACCCCACTGAAGTTTAACGCCCCAGTTGAGTGATAGGTCGCATTCAAATAATAGCCTGCATCACCACGAGGAGCCGTTAAATTACTATATGTAGCCAAATCCCAATCACGGTTTGATGCCATATAGTCTTCTGGAGTATCAATTTGACGAATCTCAACATCAATGCCAATTTGCTTTGCGTCTGATTGAAAGACTTGGGCAATTAATGGTAGATCTGCTCTTGCGCTATAAGTTAACAACGTAAATTGGAGCGGTTCCCCGTCTTTTTGCATAATCCCATCTTCAAGCGTATAACCCGCTTCTTCTAAATACATAATCGCTGCGTCAGAACCTGATTGACGCTCTTCGTATGAAGGGGCAAAAGGCAAAGAAGGTAAAAATGGCCCTTCAGCCGCTTCGGCATGACCGAGAAGAATCGTATCGACAATTTGTTGACGATTAATCAACGCATCGATCGCACGACGAACATGAACATCCTGAATACTCTCTCTTTGCATATTCATCGTCATCTGATGAACCCGGAATGTTGCCGTCGATTCGACTTTAATTTCTTCCATTTCCTCCAAAGATTCAAGGCTCTCTACCTCTGGACGATAGACAATATCCACTTCTCCAGACTTTAATGCAAATGATCTGGCATTGGCATCCTCATTAAATGAAAAAGTAACAGAGTCAAGGTTTGATGCACCATCCCAATAATCATCGAAACGTGATAAATGAAGTCTACTTCCCGGAGCAAAGGACTCTAATACAAACGGCCCTGTTCCAATTGGTTTATTAATAACATCCCCTTCTGTCACATCAATAATGGCCACATTCGGATTAACAAGCTCTGATATAAACTCCGGAAATGGTTGAGTCGTTGATATATGTAATGTATAACCATCAGCTTCTATTTCATCAATTTTCAATGCATTTTTCATGGCAACATTCTCTTCAATGACACGTTCAAGTGAAGCTTTAACTGCTTTGGCATCCATATTGTTTCCGTTATGAAATGTCACATGCTCATGAAGGTGAATCGTCCAATTGATACCATCCTCGCCTTCCCAGCTCTCAGCTAGCCATGGTGCAATCGTTAAGTTTTCTTCATCTAGTTTTACTAACGTTTCCGTAATCCCTGCTCTTAATGGAACATAACTTGAGTCCACATGAGGATCTAACGAATTCGTAGAGAAATTATAGAGAAAATCAATGTGCTTATTCTCTCCGTCTCCTTCCGTATTCGTCGATGTTTCCCCGCATGCTACTAAAAAGCTAGTACATATTAGAAAAATTCCTACTATAATAATATGTTTCTTAAAATGCCCAAGAAAAAATGTACCATTAAAACTTGTCATCGTGTAAATTCCCCCAGTTCGTAATAATTACGTTTTACATCATATCGTAATGATTACGATTTTACAAGGGTTATGATTTTCACAGATAGAAAAGCATTCGTATTACTTTTCACGAAAATTAAAAAGAGAGAGTCCCCTCTCTCTCCAATCATATTCACTTAGAATGAGGAAATAGTTTATTAAGAACTTCTAGTATTCCAAGGGAATAATGAGAATCAGTTATTTGATCATGGAAACGTTTCGCTTCTTCAGTAGCATTTTCTAACAAGTAACCGTGCTGAACGGTTTTTAACATTTCAAGATCATTTCCACTATCGCCAAAAGCAATTGTATTAGACAAAGAAACTTGATAATATCTAATCATAAACTCTACTATTTCTTTTTTCCCCATATTTAAGGGAATAAAGTCAATATCATATGCATTTTCTGGATCACCAGCCTTTGGATTACATTTACTTATGTTCATTCCTAACTCATTTAATTTAGCTAAATGACGGATGATCTTTAAATCATATTGGCTTTTTGTCTTAGACTCTTCAAAATAGTAGTAGTTCCACTTATAGCCTTTTTGACCAAACTGAGTCTGCTCTACAAGCTTTATGTTATAAACATGGCTCAGTTCATTTTCAAGCTCTTTTACAGCTCGGCTAGAGAAATAAACGTTTTTTAATCTATGCTCCCAATCCTCATTAAGTAGCAACTCGCCTTTTTCACTTACGTTATAAAGTTCAGTACCTAAATTACTTGCTATAACGTGGGGACTATAAGACATGTTAGCACGTTTCATTTTGTGAGCAATTTGACTTAAATCACTACCAGTTACCCAAACTATCTTGATAGATTGATCTAGAACAAGAAACTGTAAATAATCTTCTAGTTCATTCAAGTTCCTCAATAATTCATCCGTACAGTCGTGAGGAAAATAGGTTTCATCGAAATCAAAAAAAATTATATACTTTGTTGTACTAGTATGAATAAAAGATTTAGTCAGCTTTAAATTCAAATAAACCACCCCATTAATTTCATTTTTTATACTATAATTTCTGGGATTGGTCCCATGTCAATATTTATTTATGAGGTGAAATATGGTCACAATATATGATATTGCACGAATAAGTGGCGTCTCTAAATCAACCGTATCACGGGTGGTTTCTAATCACCCCTATGTATCAGCAGAAACTCGGAACAAAGTACTGAAAGTCATGCAAGATTATAATTATGTCCCAAACTCTCTTGCTAAACAATTTCGTCAAAAGCAAACAAAAAATATAGCTATTCTCATTCCAAACCTAGATCACCCTTATTTCAGTCAAGTCGTAAGGTACTTATCCTCTGCTTGCTATAAAAAAGGATTTAAAACGGTCATACATCAAACTTTTTCGGACGAATATACAGAAAAAGATGTATATTCACAGCTGCAAAGAAATGAATTAGATGCTATTATCTTAACCTCTTCTTCATTTTCTGAGGAGGACATCGCAAAATATACAGAGAATCATATAATCGTTGCTTGTAATGAGGATTACTCTGGCGACTATTTTGACGTCTTTTGTTTAGATGAAGAAGAAATAACCATAAAAGTCACATCTTCTCTTCTAATTAAAGGACTTTCAAAATTAGCTTTTTGTTCAGACAATATAACATCGCCTTTACAACAAGCTAGATTAAATGGTTTTATAGAAGCCCACACTGAAAAAGGGTTACACCACAATAAACATTTTATTTTTGATGAAATATCTAGTATAGAAGATGGAATACACTTAGGTGAAAGAATAGTTAAGGATCAGCTACAGATAGAAGGTATTATCACCGGAAGTGATTTCGTTGCTGCTGGACTAATACGTTCAGCAGTTAAACATCATATTGAAATACCTAAACAATTATCAATTATAGGTTTTGATAATCATCCAATATCCCTAGTTACAGACCCACAAATTTCTACTATATGCAACCGTATTGAGGATATGTCAAACGATTTAGTCAATCATATTGTCGACAAGATCAATGGTATTAGAAAAACGCCTGTGAAAAAGACATATAGCGGGGAATTTGTTCAACGAAATTCTAGTTAATGTACAAACTCCATTTATACTTGGAAGATGTATACACTGTTCAAACATTTATATTCATCCCAATAAACCATTAGAGGAAGTGCAAAGGTTGCACTTCCTCTAACTTTTCCAATTTACATATTGTCGCTATCATTAGAGCCGTTCCTTGGTTATAAACCAAAAGATACCAACCCCTTCTGTTCGTTACCGATCCGACGTAGAGAATAAAGTATTCTTAACAACTCTTCTAGGATAATGAGAATTGTTGAATATCTCACTTTTTATAAAAATCATTAAATCGTATGACGACATGACAATAAATGTATCCTCCCATATTTTTAATATATCGACACTATTCTTCAACCATAGCTAACATAAAAAGCGTTCCTTATTTCAGAAACGCTCCCATTATACAGTTTCTCATTCATTTTCATCATATAAATACGAACCTATAATTTCTCACAAAAAATAATCCGGTTCCCAAATGGGTCTTCAAGACACATTTCCAAAAATCCCCAAGGCACTTCTTCCATACGCGGTCTTGCTTTCCCCACACATCTAGTGAGTAACTCCTCATAATAATCTTTCAACCGATTCGTTTCGATGCGGACCGCTCCGCCCAGTTGGCAATCTCCTGCATGCTCCGATACATGTAGGATGCACCCATCCCTATAGAGCATCATATATAGTGGCATTCCTTCATCGAACCGGTGCTCTCCAGCAATCTTGAATCCAAGATAATCTACATAAAATGCCTTTGCTTTCTGTTCGTCTAAGCTCCGTAATATCGGAACTACTGATTTCATAGATATATTTTTCTCGTTTATCATTTAATCACCACCTCTTGTTCTATGGATAAAACCTGCCCATTAAAAAATGATTACAACTTTTTTCAACAACGGAGGTGATATTTCCTTCTTGAAACATATACTTGATTATAATTCTTATTCAATATCATGGTAGAAAAAGCATTCCTTGTTGAAAGAAGCTCCCTTTACTTTAGTATTTATGTAAGCGTCAAATAGTCCCCACCTATGGCCAAGATGGGGACTATAGTAAAATCTAGTTATCAGTTTTCACATAACAATGCTCTGGTAGAGTTTCGGACCAAGGCAGTAGCTGATCGATTGTTTTTTC
>NZ_JALKEV010000030.1 GCF_023017105.1 Halalkalibacter sp. APA_J-10(15)
GTCCCAATCAGGTTGTCAAAGGCTCTTTTCACTTTGACAATCTGATTGGGATGTGGAACACTCCATGAATGGTTGTTGTGCAGAAAAAACTTAATCTTTTGGTGTCCGGAATCTTGACATAGATCCACTCATTCTTTTTCTTAGCAGGTACAGTATATATTAATTTAGCGTTTCTAGTGAAATTTCGTGGTATAATTTGATCATCAACGGCATCTTGAACACACGCTCTAATATGACCATTCACTTTTTCTACAGTTTCTTTTGATTTATTTACTCCAAGTTGATTTAAAAATTCCTGATAATTATGTTTAGTTATTTCTTGTAGTGGTTTGCTACCGAAATATTCTGTTATACGTGCTGAAGTATAATGATAATGCTTTAAAGTGGCTAAACTAAGGTGACTTTTATATAGTTCTACCCAGTTATCAAAATATTGATCGATAGGAGATGTTTTTAAATAAGGTGTTAACCCTTTATTTAATTGAGTCTCCATTTCAGCTGCAGCGATCTTAGCTTCCTGTTTTGTTCTAAATCCTCCTTTCCTAATAGGTTTCGATTTACCATTTACCACGTTACTAATAGTGTATTGATACGTTTTTCCTCTTTTTTGAATACTAGCCAAGAATTTCACCTCTATCAAGCAGATAAGGGTGGCCGATAGGTCACCCTTATCTTACCTAGTTTATAAAGTTGTGTATAGTTATAAAAATTTACTCAGAGAAGATACGATTGAAATTTTTATCTAAAAAGTCAGTCATTTTTAAAGCATGAAATGACCATGTTTGTCCTTTAGATTTTGGATAATAAACAAATCCACCGTAATCAGCATCCAACTGTTTTCTGAATTTAGAAGGGAATAGAATATGTTCTTTAATCCATTCATGTTTTCTGTTGACTCTTTTCTCTAGGTCTTTCATTGACCAATAAAAACCGTTTAATTGATGTTTTCTTAGTTCGATTAACTCAACTTTTGAAATCAGTACTTTATCGTGCGGAATAGGGATGTCTAAGTTTACCTTTAGTTGTTGAAGCATGAATTGTACCTCCTAATAATTTTTCTAGCAAATTGTAAAAGAGATCTTTTATTTGTCGCGTCATCTGAGTCGTCATTGCTGTCACAGTCGTCATAAGTAGGTATGTGTTAAAGCAACTCTAGAGTATGAATTCTAACATTACTATTCCTTTCAAAGCTGTAATTGATATTGTTAGATTCCAAAATAGGTAGGACTCGATGAATAGTGTTTTTTAACTGGTTAGGTGATTTAACCCATTCATCTGACTTTTTTGATTCGACAGGAAGGTATGTCTCTAATTTTGATAATATCGTGGTAGCATTTCCTGAGATCTTTCTTTCTTTTTCTAAGCACTCTATTATCGTTGAAATAAACAAATCATGTTCAACAGCTTCTTTAGCTGATTCTAATTGATTGTTTTCAAATGCTTGAATAAAACTTCCTTTTTCAAATCCAAGTCCACTTTCGGCAGCAGTTGCCCATTTTGCGAAATCAGCCATTCTTGGAGCGGAGTCAAGTTTTACATTGTTGTACTCTTTTAATGCAACACTTAAAGCATCTAAGAGAGAACCTAGTATTCTTGGTTTTACATGGTTTAATTCACTTAATATTTCTTCCTCAGTTTTTCTATCGATCTTATTTATAGGATTCAAATTTATTATGATCGCACGATCCGCTAAATCTGCACGTCTAGCAATAAAATCAATACCATTAAGAACTAAAGGACGGTGAGCAGAAAAAACGATTTCTTCGTTATTTTCGTAAAATTTTCTAGTTGCAAACCCACTTCCTGTTGCCATTTTGCATAGAGCATCAGACATAGCATTTGATAATCCAGACAAGTTGTCAAATGCTAATAGTCTATTTTTTTGAGCACTTATGATAAGGTTTTCTTCATTTTTTGGTATGGATCGAATAGGTGCAAAGGAAGGATCAACTAAACTTTTAATTATTCTCGAAAAGAAACTTTTTCCAGATCCTTGTGGTCCTTGTACAATTAAAATTGGATAGGGGCCAGTTGGTACTAAGCAACCCAATAAGAAAGAATAAATTAACATTTTGTTCTCGTCGTTAGTATTAATAAATTTGTCTAATTCTTTAATAGAACCACCTTTTTCAGGTATTGGTAGTGATTGCATTGTCGATGTACGTTTAAATTTCACAGGTGAGTCTTTTATTATGTTCCAACCATTGGTATTAATTTCAACTATTTCTCGATTATCTGTGCATAGATCTAAATAAACTTTTTGATCTTTTCCACCTACTCTAATAAATGTATCAATTTTATTCATTGTATTGTCTCCTTCCAAAGCAATAATAGTTTCAATTGTTTCTGTGATAACTGAAAGGTTCAATGTCTTTTTAAAGATTTTATAGTAGATTTTTCTTAAAAACATTTTGAAGTCCTGACTATTTACTGGGTAATGATTCTTAATCTTGTTGACTTCTACAGTTGCATACACCTCTTTATTATCTGTTATGAAGAAACTTGCATTTGCATTTGCAATTTCAATTAATGCCTGGGTTGTTGTTATGTCACCTTGCTCTACTTGTACTTTAATCATTTCCTCTTGAGGTAATTCATTTAATTTCTTTACCTCTCCTAGCGTATTTTTTTTAGTATTATTAAACATATATATTTTCTCCTTTAATTAGTTTGATAGCTTCACGTGTTGCTATCTGATAAATTTGTTTAAGCATTTTAATAGCATTACCTGAACCGCAGCCTGAAAAGCATGACCATGCTCCATTCCTAGTATTAAAGCTAAATGAGTTATGATGATCATCATGAAAAGGACATTTAGAACTAAGCCATAATCCCTGCCCTTTAATGTTAGACGTAATATCGGAATAGAATTCAATCCAATCAATTTGTTCAATTAAATCTTGTATATCTTTCCTTTCAAAATTTTGCTTGTTGTTATACAATATAGACGTTGAAGTTTTTTTGAATTGGTTGTTAGTGTTTTCTAATAAGTATTCCACTAACCATTTCGGTAGCTCAGCTTTCTCAACTTGTTTGGGAGAAACTACCCAAACATATTTTTTACCAATTGGGTGTAGAGAAGGTGGAGCTACCACTTGTTTTTTATCGGATAAGATATCAATACTATCCCACAGTTTCATAGATGGAATTTCACTTGTATAGTTAAAGTAAAGATGTAAGCCCCTATTTGAGCGAACTGTCCATGTTACCGGTAGTTGCCCCAATTTTTCTAGTTTTGTGTGAGAAGTTAGATCATCAAAATCTAGAACAATACAGTTAGAAACTGAACCAGTCACAATTCCTATATTTTTATTATTGTAAAGAATATTCCTTCCATCCGGATTTTTAATCCCATTAATAATCTCATCTGACTGTAAAGGTCTTTCTATAAAACGGGTTGACCAGCCTTTCAATATTGGTCTTTTTTCAATTAATGGTATAGGAGTCAACCCGTATTGATGTAATTGAAGTGCTGCAAGTACTGACAAATTCATTAAATCACCTCCTTTCAATGAGAAAACATTCTATTGTTTGCTTTTTAATTGTTTGATCGCACTAGATATTTGAGTTTTTTGCTGATTAGATAATTCATATCTTAATAATCTGTACAGAGTATTTTCGTGAATGTTCAATTGTTCGGCTATTTGCCATAAATACAAATTTGATGACTTAATTTGATCTCGTAAATCTTGATTGCGCTGATTTTTTTTCATTATTGTCACACCTCCTTTACGACAAAAAACCCCCTGAACGAATAAGACTAATTTATTAGCCTTTTCACTCAGGGGGACTCCCTTTTGAAAATTAAATTTTAATAGGTTGTTGAAATAAATAAAACTGTTAACCACTAGCACTTCCACCAATGATTAATTTCATAATAATTATTCGAAATAGAGAAGTCAAGTATTAATTTAATTGTTTTTGTAGATTTTGATTAAATTGATGATATGACGACAATGACGGTTATGACGACATCCTTCTAGCAAAAAAGGTTATCTTAGTGCATTTTATAACATCTTATATATAGAAATATATAATGAAGTATATATTAAGGTGCATCGAAAGCTTTTGTGTCTGATTAAATTCAATTTTGTTATTTTTAAAGTGATAATGATTTAATCGGAAGGAAGCACAGTGAGTGAAGAAAAAGTTGAAACTTTACAGATTATAAATGGGAATATCTTTGTGCGTTTAAAATAATTCTACAATTTTTATTGTATAAAATAGATAAATTATATTCAAAATGTATTACTAGAATCGAGCAACTTAATTGTTACAACCGTCTTTCCTTATCACATATTCTTATCACAGTCTTAAATTACTAGTTCTTGTGAAGAGAACGTGTGATATAGCATCACAATTTAAGAACTTGTTTAAATACATACGTAACAAGGGATAAGGGAAAATAATCTAAGGCCATTAAACTTAGACTTCAACCTATAAATAAACTCAATAAATCTCATATTATTTTCATCAAAAATGTTAAAAAATCTCATGAGTTAAGTAGATAAAAAACTAGTATTTCAGAAGAAAAGTTGGTATAGATTGATTAAAATCACAATGTATTTTTATGAAATATAATGAATATAAATGAATATGTGCATTATGGTATAATATGTATCACTGTTTAGAGTAAATAGCAAAAGAAATAATGTTTTAAGAATGCTTCCCTGAAAATCCGAAAGATAGCTGTGATACAATTGAAAAAAGATTTACGAAGGGATGAGCACCGAATGAGACTATTCGAAGTGTTAACCGATAAAGAATTGGATGAAGTAATAAGATTAAAAAAGGGTTTGTTGTCAGCAAAAACTAGGAAAGATATTGTTTTTTATGATAAGGAAATAAATAAAATTTTAAATTATGCCAGAGCAAGGTATTATGTGACGAAAGAAATAAATCATAGTGAGGAAACTGTTGTTATAGATGATTTATAATATAAATGTGTGTTTAAAATAAGGTGAATTGTTTTCAAAGCATCACCGTTTTTTCCCTTTAGATATGTTATCTAAAGGGGTGTTTTTATGTCGTAAGAAAAAAGAACATCTGTGACCGAACAGTGGATTAATCAAGATCAAGGACCGATATTGAGATAGATTATACTTGGTTAAAGATTCAAGATATACTTCAAAGGGTCGTCCAACTCGTTTAAAAGGAATAAAAACAAACAGCCAACAGCAATTGATGTAATGAGATAATAAAGATGTTTATTTTATAATAAAGTCGTTTAAAACATAATAAAGTTCATAAAAAATGATATTCATTTTAGTAAAAATTTGGCCTGTTTGATTAATAACTTATATTACGTAGTAGACTAAATACTGCGCAGCATTTTTTTCAGTTTTGGATAAATACATTAAAATGAGGTGCGTTAAAATGTGAGCGATATCCTATATACACCATCTATTTCCTGTATTATAATGGAATAATTGTAATGGAGGGGAAGAATAGATGGCGAATGAGAAAGTGAACATGGCCGAGGTTCATTCCTTTAAGGAAGAACAATCTCAGCAGTTACGAGAGCTTCGGCAAGGGCTCCGAGATGTGAGAGCAAATATTAAAGAAATCTGTCGAATGCCTAGCTTTAAGGGAGAAGCTGCGGATGCGGCTAAGGTCTATTTTGGTGATGTACATGGGACGCTTCTTCGGTCATTTGAAGGCCTTTTTATCCAATTAGAGAAGAGCCTTCAGAAGCATATTCACGAATTCCATATGAACGTCGATAGAAGTGAGCGAGCGATTGTTGAGAGTTCTTATGTGAAAGAAAAAGAGACTGAGATCGAACAAGCCTATCAAGAGCTTGAGCGGATCATGAAGCAAATCGATCAAACGATTCGTAGTGTATCAGATCTAACAAGTGCGACATCGCCTTCTACCTCCCGCGTGCAGGAGGACCACGCTGACGTCCTGAAGGTGACATCGAATCTGACAAGACAAGCAGAGACGTTCACGAAAACCGGGAGGAAGGACCAAGGGTTGATTTCACAATCAATAGCGGAAATCGAACGGTTGATGTCAGCTATTGGGAATCAGACGAGTACCACAAGAGCAGAAGGGTTTCAGACAAGTCTTTCTACCATTCAACCACTAGTAACAGAAGCAAAGGAATCGACTGTTCTCAAAGCCCTTCTTTCCATTCAAAAAGCGGAAAGTGGTCAGATCAGTCGGCCGGGTTTACATACGAATGAAGCGAAAGCATCACTCAGCTCCCTAGGGCTCCAGAAATATGCACAGACGACGAAAAGAGATTTGATCAAAGTCATCGTAGAACGTGTCCTAGCACGAATGCCGTTACGAAGTGTCGTGGCACACTTCCGACGAAGTCCACACAATGATTCACTTGTGCAGCTCGGTGTTATAGGGACAGGGAATGTGACTGAATGGACTGGTTTTCAAGGGAAGCCGAATGGATTCCCGCTCAGCAAAGCACATGGCACGCATGAGAAATGGTGGCTGAAAACGGCTACTCATTCGGTCGATCAAGGAAGTGCGATTCTGGATACGATCAAAGGTTGGAACATTCCGATGATTAACAGTCGTATTCATCGTATGGAACAAAATATGGCGGTGGTCGAAACAGAGCTCATCCAAAAATATTTTTATTATAAGCCTCTTGTTGATTATTTTGGAGGAGTTGCCATTGGTGCCGGGAGATCAGGTATAGACACAGGGAAGGGTTTGTGGGAATTTGCGAAAGATCCTGTTGGTACCGTTAAAGACCAAATCGCCTTTGCAGGGGAAGTGATCAAGGAACCAGGGATTATCATAGAAATGGGGCAAATGTTACGTGATTCGTTCACAGAAGATGTCATCGATGGGACAAGTCAATCGCGAGGAGAATGGCTAGGCTACGCAACAGGACTTGTGTTAATCTCAGTATACGGAGATAAAGGCCTTTCTCGATTAGGCCAAGCGGGCAAAATGGCGAATACCGCCAAGAACAACCGGACGGATTCCTCCAATCGACCGACAGCGACCCCACCAGCCGGAACGCTTGGCACGACACTAGGAACGATTCAATCGACAGCTACAACTGTTCAGAATAAGTTACAAAGAGGGATGGACAGAATCAGTGATCTCGCAGCGAGATTAGGAATGCCTCCAGTGGTAGCCAGTTCAGTGCCGTTTAATGTGTATGATACACAAGCGATGGTTCGGAAGTTGGATGAAAGTGATAGGGCTCAGTATAGTAGGGTTGAGACTGGTGGGAATAAGGGTATAGATAATGCTAAAGATATAACTAAATTAACTGTTGATGATATACCCACTGCAAAGAGTGGGGATTTTAATAAATTCTTCAATTCCCTTACAAGGAGTGAACTAGACGAACTTTGGAAAGATAAAAAGATTAGAAAGAAAATTGAGCGTCAACTTAGAGAACCTGGAGGTTTACATGAGTGGCACTTAGTTTCAAGGGCTCCGCAATTTAAGTATTGGAATATTGGAGCTGACGAGATTAAAGATTTAAGAACAGCTATATCCGATGTCAAATTTGTCAATCCAAACGGTGTTCATGGAGGATTAGGCTCAACTAAAGCACATAATGAATTGTTAGCAATAATAGATACTTCTAGCGACTATAATACATTTGTTAGACGACTTAATAATTGGGCTAATTATAGATTAGAGGGTGGTGTTTCGTCTTTACCACAAGATCTAAGATTAAAGTAGGAGGATACTATAATGGAAAAACAAGGATGGGTTTCAATTTGGTTAGGGAATATTAACGATGAGGATTCAATAGGAGAGTATGTTGATTTAACGTATGATGAGGATGGTGAGTCTGTCCCTTCCCAATTCTTTATCGATTTTAATATTGATATGGATGAAACAGATGAGGATACTATAGAAAAAGCGGTCTATAAGAATAGTAGTAGTGATATTTCAGCATTATTAGATGGGTGTTCGTATGAAGAAATTGTCATCCCAAAAATCCAGAGAAGTATAAACCTAAAGAAATCATATAATGCAGTAATTTTAATATATAATTTTGAATATAAAAATGAAATTAGTTCAACAGGTGCTTTTGATTTTATTGCTGCTACAAATTACGAGTAAGAGAAATCTTAAAGGTATGGAGAATTGATTTAGTTGATGGTTAACTCAGAAATTACTTATCTGCTAGGGTTGCTTTATAATACAGATAAAAATTTTTTAATCAGCAAGTTAAAAAAAGTAGATAATCCACTAATACTCCATTACTTTGCTGCCAATTATAATTGGAATAGTGTGTTTGAAGTACCGACAGTTATCTTAGATAATGAGGCTTGTGATTTAGGGACTGGTTTACTAATGTTTCATTATGCAGATGGCTATCGTTTGTTAGAGAGTTCAGATGAAATTTTAAGTTCTTCATTAGAGGAATGGAAAGTTTTTTTGAGAAAGATTTATAATAAACTATTAAGCTTAGACTTTAAATCACAAGACATTTCCTTTGACCCTGAATTAACAAAAATTCAAAAGTATAAGTTAAAAAAGAATAACCCAGACCTTCCTGACGTTTTAATTAGTAAGTCTCCAGGCAAAGAGATTGATATACCTAAGATATGATATAATTTATTTGAAACCTTGATTGGCTAATGTCTTTCAAGGTTTCTTTATGTGTGCTACCTATCGGAGATGAGGCTACGCAACAGGACTTGTGTTAATCTCAGTATACGGAGATAAAGGCATGTTTCGGTTAGGACAAGCGAGCAAAATGGCCAATACCGCCAAGAAAAACCGTACGGATTCATCCAATCGACCGACAACGACACCACCAGCCGGTACGCTAGGAACGATTCAATCGACAGCCACATCCGTTCAGAACACGTTACAAAAAGGAATGGACACCATCAGCGATCTCGCAGATTAGGAATGCCCCCAGTACTAGCCAGTTCGGTGCCGTATAATGTGATCGATTCACGAGAGATGTTTCGGAAGTTGGATGAAAGTGACAGGACTCAGTTTAGTAAGGTTGAGACTGGTGGGAATATGGGTATATATAATGGTTATAATTATTGGAATAAAACCACTGTAACCGTCAAGTAGTTTTGAACATTTTTTGCTCATTAATTTTGAACACTTTACGCTTGAAACAACGACTCTCGGTACTTAATTCTATGGCTAGATCCATCAAAGTGAACAACTTCAGAGCGATGGAGAAGGCGATCTAAAATCGCCGTTGTTATTCCTTTGTCTCCTATTAATTCTCCCCATTCTTCGGGGCCTTTATTTGATGTAAGAACAATAGAACTTCGTTCATAAAGATGATTAATGAGATGGAAAAAGAGATTCGCTTCATTTTGATCCATGGCCATATACATAAGATCATCAATTATAATCAGATCAGCTTCTCTAATTCTCTTCATTTTTAATTGGGATTTACGGAGATACTCCTCACTTTTTAATAGTGGGATTAATTCTCCCATGGACACAAATGACACGCGGTGCCCTTTGTGAATAGCTTCTAACCCAATCCCAATAGCTATATGCGTTTTGCCAACACCTGGCGGTCCTAAAAATAGTAGATTAAAAGATTCATCAAGCCAAGAGAGCTCTTGGAGCTGTCTTAATTGTCTCTTACTAAGTGATGGCAATTCTGTTAAATCAAACTCATCAAGACTTTTTTGATAAGGGAACTTTGCCCATTTCAAGTGTTTTTCAATCATCTTTTCTTCTCGACGCTTTTCTTCATAAGAAAGTAATTCGCGAAGAAACTCTTGATAGGTCCATGAGTGTGACTCTGCTTTCCGCAAAAAAGAAGGCAGTTCCTTAGATGTTTCGGACATTCTTAAATGATGAAGTTGTCTTTGTAAACTTTCTACTGAGTATTCGAACTTACACACCTCCTAAAATCTTTAGATAACCATCTAGTTCTCTAACCAATGCTTTTTCTTTGTAGGAAGTGGAGAACATTTCTACAGTTGGAATATCAGTTGAGGGTATAGTACTCTCTTGATCTTGAATCCTCGCTAAATGTCTAACGACATCATGAAAATCATTGGCACTCCATAAGGTCTGCTTCATACAAATCTCTAAGGCAGATTCAATAAAGGGTTCAAAGTTCTTTACTGCTCTGCTTAAAATCTGTAACTGATCTCGCATGTATCTCGGATATCGCTTTTCAACTTCTTCAAGAAATCGTTGAATCTTATCCTGTTCATCAAACGAGGTTTTTATCGTTTCCATATATGTTTGTATACCTTTTGACTTATCTCTTGAATGATCCGAGTTCTTTATCAACTGCCCTTTTCCTCTTGAAAGTAGATGGGGAGCTAATCGTTTACCTCCAGGGGTCTTTTCGATAATCAATTCTTCCTTATCAATTTGAATATAGACGGTATTATCTCCCTGTGGTTTATACGTTCCAAGTGGTAACGAATAACGATTCGATTGAAATTTGATAATATTGTCCTTATGGACAGTTCTTGTTATAATTGTTCCATGGTTACTCTCGAAAGAGAGTAGGGACGAGACTTTTCGTAAGTGTGGCTTTTCCAGGGCAAACACTTCGACAGGTCTCTTTTTTATTGTGTTATGTACTTGATAGTTTCCTTTTCTATCAAGCCAAGCTAAACATTGCTCATTCCAAGTCTCTAGCTGATGATACACTCGATTTTTCGCAAAGTTTCTTTTAATGAATTTCACCACATTTTCAATCTTACCTTTCGTTTCTGGATCGGCTGCTTTACACAAATAAACCGAAAACCCTCTTTGCTGCTTATAAGTTTGAAACCCTTCCGTATATATAATGTCGCCTCCATTTTCACTTACTGTCATAAGCTTATCTTGGTCGTATACAATCTCCTCAGTTCTGCCTCCGTAATACTCAAATGCATTCTCATGGCAACGTAACACATCACGAGTAGTAAAAGGCCGCTCTTGCCACTCCGCATATTTATAACGTGAGTGAGAAAGGACAAAGGCAATCACATAGATTTTTATCCACTTCCCTTCAAACGTCTTAATCTTTAGTTCTCCAAAATCGACTTGCATTTGTTTTCCTTTTGGTAATTCTTCAATTGCTTCATACCTTCTAAATGTGATGCTTTTAGGTATATGGTATTTCTCCCGAAGTTCCCTAACATATGTACGAACCGTACTATCACCTACATTAGTGAACGAGCAGCGTTCCTCTAACCAATCAGAAATCTGTGAGGCAGATAAATCTGGATGCTCTTTTAGCCATCCTAAAATTTGCTCCTCAAAAGGGTCAAGTTTTCTTTTTCTTGTTTTTATGTCGTCCACCCACCTATAAGCTTCCTCAAAATCTTTTTCAAGATATTCATAAACGGTTGTTCTGGATAAATTGCATTTTCTTGCGATAGCTGCCACTTTAAAACTCTGTCGTTTCAATTGATGAACTTGTACAATCACTTCTAATTTCAACACCTTTCCACTCCTCCAATACCTCAGTCATATTCATACTTCTTGATTTTAACTGATTGGAGGTTAATTAGCAGAAAGTGTTCATTTTTATCAAGCAATAACTGTTCAACTTAGTCTAGCAGTTACAACCACCCAATTTAAAAACGTGATAGTTTATCAAAGAGATGATATTATAAATCCAAATATGAAAGACGCACGTGGTGGAACTAACCTTGAAAGAATGCAGAAGGGATTAGCTCCACTTGGTCCAGATGGAAAGTCTATAAACCTTCATCACACGACACAAAGAAATGAAAGTTCGATAGCAGAGGTGACACAGACGTTTCATAAAGATAATAGTTGTGTAATTCACATCAATCCTAATCCTATACCTTCAGGTATAAATAGGTCTGAGTTTAATAAATGGCGAATTGATTACTGGAAAAATAGAGCCAATGATTTTTAATGTTAAAGGAGGATGGACATGAGTGTAAAAAATTATCAAAAAGCAAAGGAAATTATTTTGAATGAAGAAGAGATTGCTGACTTTGTGGGTGGTCGTACAGATGAATTAATTAGTTTGGCTGGAGAAAAATTAGGGTTAAAGTTTACTGGTTTATATTTTGATTATTTAAAGACATTTGGAGCAGGTAATTTCGGAGCACAAGAAATTTACGGAATTATTAATGCTGATTTTGAAAATTCATCAGTTCCAGACGCTATATGGTACACTTTAACAGAACGAAGGGAAATTAATCTACCTGATAATCTGCTAGTTATATATGATACTGGGAGTGACGAAATATTTTGTTTAGACTATAGTCACCTTGATGATAATGGAGAACCAAAAGTAGTATCTTTTGTGCCTGGAGTTGAATTAGAGAGCCAAACATATGAAATAATTGCTAACGACTTTGGTGATTTTTTATTAGACTTAGTTAAGCAAGAAGTATAGAATTTGAAAACCTTGATTGGCTATAGCCTTTCAAGGTTTCTTTTTTTGGTGAATACCCAGTGCCGAATACAGCAAAAATCGATCTGGTGATAAAAGATATAAAATCATAAGATGGTTTTTCTAAATGTGTGCCAGATTAACTCTTGTATTGCGTAGTAGACGGATACTGTGCAACAAAGTAAGCGTCAAATAACGCACACATTCTACTAATCCCAAAGCTATGAGATACTCTTTCTATCAAATGGAAAGGGTGTAATCCGGCTACCGGTGAGGAATACGATGTTCCGGAACGAGAAGCCATGGCCTTTCGAACGAGTCCTGCTTATGCTAAACGATTACGTGAGCGCCGTAAGGAAT
Organism: Halalkalibacter sp. APA_J-10(15); assembly: GCF_023017105.1. Classification (GTDB taxonomy): domain Bacteria; phylum Bacillota; class Bacilli; order Bacillales; family Bacillaceae_D; genus Halalkalibacter. The sequence goes on from NZ_JALKEV010000030.1 coordinate 12,662, forward strand.
TGGTTAAGAAAAACGATGAATAATAGTGTTTTGGAAATGAAAAAAGCGACATTTAACTGTGTCGCTTTTTTTTGATTGTTTCATATAGAGTTCACATATGCAACAGTCTCTAGATATAATTTTTGATATTTTACATTATTGACTTAACCAGAGATTTATGACATTGAGGTGATAGGTAGAAAATTGAGGTGCCCAAGATCCTGTAGAATTAACAGAAACAACATGATTGTCAACTAGTACAGGACCTCCACTTTGTCCTCCTGTCACATGAGAAGTATGAATAATTGCACCGAACGCAAAGTCTGTTATTCTACCAGGAGATCTAAACATGTACCAAAGTGTATAAGGACCGGAGTTATCAGCTCTATTACCTGGGTAACCAACAGCATTAATAGATCTATCGTCTGTGGTGGGTGCACGTACGCCTAATGTGAAAGGGTGGGAACCTTGAATTTTTAACACAGCAAAATCATGAATGACATCGCCTAGTCGTATATATCCTGGTTCCTCTGGATTCGTATTTGCATAACCTTGGGTAATCCAACCATCTGTGACTCCGAACCCCCCGTAAGGGTGCTCTCCACCATTTTCCCCTGGCATAACGGCAAAACCTTGGTGGAATAAATTATTGTAAGAATCATAGAGACAGTGTGCTGCTGTAAGGACATGAGTAGGTGACACAAAAACACCAGAGCAACTTGAACCTCTGTTATCATGACGTAGGATTTGAATTCTGGCTATCCTGTTATATGGTTGCTGAACAGTGTTATTGATTCGTACCCTATTATCGTTCATGAGCTCTATATACTCTATTAAACTATGATCAATATTTGGTGTTAAGTTATTAAACTCATCATTCATTTTCTCATTAATAGGAATAGAAGTAACTTCTCCAAGCAAACTAATTGAATATATAGATTCTGTTGATTGTGTTTGATGTTTATTCAGAGGTGTAGGGGGGGCATCAATAAAATCGGGAGCATTAGTCTCTTCTAATAGTTGTTTCAGGTCTTCTAATTCTTTATCTGTAAGCTCTGGTAAATCAAATTCTCCAATAAATTCATTTCCTTCTGCTAGTGTTTGTGTGGGAATTAGAAACAAAATAAAGATAAGGGTGGGAATTAGAAATTTAAGTTTAAACATAACATATTCTCCTTTTTTTTCTATTTTCAATTTCAATTTTATGTTATCATAAAATCTAGAAAAGACAATAAAAGGATGTGAAATTATGAAATATAGTAGTATGTTACTATTTTTACTATTGATTTCTTGTTATTCAGATAATAGGTATGATGAATATGTTTCGGAAGTTGAGTTTTCAGTGCAAGATAATATTGTGCAAGAGTACATTTTAGAAATTAGACCACTGGAAGAACGTCAATATATTGGGGAACAAGCAATTTGGAGGGACGACCAAGAAGAGTTTGAGGCTAATAAGTTCTTATATCTTACAGATGGGCAAAAAGTGGAAGTAGTTATTGAAAATGACCTTTTGTATAACGTGAAGGTTTTTGAAATAGATCCTAATGCTGATATAGATAAGGATAAATTACGTGAGGGAACAGCAGAAATGATATATGAAGAGGAATTTATGGTTGATAAGGGGACAAAACAGTTTATTATTGATACAGAATAATTTTCTATTGAAATACCTGTGAAAGCTTTGGTCACAGGAGATTAATGTACCAGAATACTTGAACAAGAGGAATATAAAAAACGATATATTTTTTGGGACAGAAATTATGGAATTAGCAATAAGGGCAATTTCTGAGTATGAACTTGAGGAATTTTCTTCAATACTTAAAGAAGCTGCGGAATGGTTAAATAATAATGATATGAAAATGTGGAACTACAATTAGCTATCTACTGAAATTTATTAACATAAACAATAATCTTAAAGAATTTTTTATTGTTTATGTTAATAACGAATCGGTGGTAGCTACAATTATTCAGGAACAAGGTAGTCTTTTTTGGTCTAATGAAACACTTTCTTTGTATTTACATAAACTCGCTATAAGGAGGAAGCATGCGCAAAAAGGATTATCACAAAAAATGGTAACTTGGGCAAAATTACAAGCGAAAAGTAATAATAAAAAGTTTCTAAGACTTGATTGTGCTGCTGATAGAGCCAAATTGTGCAGTTTTTATAAAAAACAGGGATTTAAAAAAGTCAGAGAAGAAGTTTTATTTGATAAGTATTCAACGGCTTTTTATGAATTTGAAGTTATATAAATTACAATTTTCTTATTCAACAAACTGTAGCTTATATTGAAGAAGGAAGACGAAAAATAACAGGTCCTTTTGCTGCGCAGGGCACTGATCCGTTTGCACAGCAAAACCTGCCTCCACTCCTTGGATAGGCATGACGAAGGAATGAGAGGGTAAAAGACCCGTTGAGATATGGGAGGGAAAGCCTCTAGGGGTAGCGTGGACAATGCCTTTTGCTTATGTATCCATGAGAAAATCATTATTTATCCATATTGAAATCTGCTCTTTTGATCACCTTTATTTGTTCCATTATAGAATGTTTCTTAGAACGCTTGTTAATATTGACATATTAAAAGAGTATCGCGTGGATAGTCAAATGGCTCCACGAGATACTCTTTTATGTTGACATAACGCGTCGCTAGTCTAAGGCGCAACGAGTTATAGATACTATATGAATAGAACTATATTATGAAGGATTTCTTAAACCGTGTAAAGAAAGGTTTAGAAAAACTGAATCATCCCTTCCAAATAAAGACTTAACTTTAACAGTTCCATAACTCACAAGTTTTGACACTTATTTATTGATGTTGTAATATCAGTATATACATAGGTGTCATAACTTAGTATCATTATTAGTTGTGAAAATTGACTGTTTGGAGCTGTGAAGAATGAAATATGGCTATGCCAGAGTTAGTACTATCGGACAAGATTTAGAAGCACAAAAAAAGACGCTTAAAGAGCAAGGTTGTGAACAAATATTTTCTGAAAAATATACAGGAACAAAAAAAGAGAGGCCAGAGTTTCAAAAATTACTTTCTAAGGTAAATGAAGGAGATACGATTGTAGTGACAAAACTCGATCGATTTGCAAGATCAGCAGGAGATGCTATACAAATCATTCGAGAATTATTTGATAAAGGAGTCAAAGTACATATTTTAAATATGGGATTGATAGAGAACACACCAACTGGAAAATTAATATTTACGATCATGAGCGGTTTTGCTGAATTTGAAAGAGACATGATTGTAGAGCGAACCCAAGAAGGGAAGGCTATCGCAAAACAGAGAGCAGACTTTCGTGAAGGAAGACCAAAAATTTATGGTAAGAAACAAATAGAGCATGCTTTAGGCTTATTAGAGAATGGCAATTCATATAAGGAGGTAACTGAAATTACGGGTATTAGTAAAAGTACTTTGATTAGGGCTAAGCGAAAAGAAGGATAATGAATTAATTACATAAACCAATTATTGATAGATGGAAGAAGTATTATTATTTTTCCGACTATTTAATTAAATAGTATAACTTTATTAGAGAGTAGTAACATATTGGAAGTTACTAGACGATCTAGAATAAGAAAAAACTATGGGTACATTCTATTCACCTCCAAACCAGAAGCATATAGAAGTGCTATTGCAACATAAAACGGCTATTAGGGCTATTTTAAAAAGGGGTATCGTATCCCGAAAACCTAGTAAATATAGAAGAGTGTTTTCTTGTCTTTCCCCTTTTTATATCTTCTAAATAACCACATGAAGTTTTATAAAACAGTTGAATACTGGGTACTAAATGAAGTATATGAAAAGCACCGAATTTTCATAAAAGTAATATCTTTAGTTTGAATTTTTAATTATGATTTAACGTAGTTCATAATATAGTGCAGATGACGTGTGTTATTAGGAAACTTAGTAAGTTTAACATTGTGTGTTGAGATAAGGAGAAATAATATGCCAAGTACTGGGGGAAATCTTAATTATGTTATTGGAATAGTAACAGAAGTTATCTATACTAACTTTAAAAATCCATTGGCGCTCTTTTGTGTATGTGATGTATTTATTAAAGAGACGAACATTCCTGGTTTAGAAGAAAAAATACGTGTTATCTTGAATACAACACCGCCAGAAAAATTGAATACAGAATATAAATTCTTCGGATGCGTTGAATTAAGTAAGAAGTATGGTAAGTCTTTTAAATGCGATACATATATTCGGAGTATTCCAATAGATACAGTTAACGTTATAGAATTTTTAAGCTCGGGTCTTTTCAAAGGTATTAAAAGAAAACGAGCAGAGTATATTGTTGAAACTTTAGGAGAAGATTGTTTAATTCAGATTGTTAATACACCGGAAATATTACGAACAGTAAAAGGTATTCCTGAAAAAACAATTTCTAATATTCAAGAAACTATTATTGAGAATTTAGAAATGCAAAGTATAATTACAAAGCTACATGAATGGAATATTTCTCTAAATAAAGCTAAGAGGATTTTCAAGATTTACGGGGATGCCTCTGTCCAAAGAATTATTGAAAATCCATATTGTCTCGCTAATTCAATAGAAGGTATCGGTTTTAAGAAGTCAGATGAAATTGCAGATAAGCTTGATATAAATGGCACTGATAACAGACGTATTAAAGGGGCAATTGAATATGCACTCCATGAAATTTATGAGCATGATGGAAGTACTTTTGCCACTAAAGGTTATATTACACAAAAGGTAGTTGATATTTTATATCGTCAGGATGGTTATTATTATTCTTCAGAGCTAATAATTGAAAATTTAACTGAACTTGCTAATACTGATGTTCTTAAGATAGAAAATTTCACTTCAGAAATTGGACAGATTCGTCAAATGGAAGAGCGTATTTTCTTAGCAAAATATTATGGTTACGAACAAAAAATTGCGAAGAAACTAACACTATTACATGCTAGAAAGGAGAAACTAACAAATCAGGAGAAAAATAAGCTAGTCGATCATATTATAGATTTATCTAAAATACTCTCCTTCGAACTTTCATTTGAACAACAGCTTGCTATTCTTGAATCAATGTGTAATAACGTACTTATTATAACAGGAGGGCCTGGTACGGGGAAAAGTACAATTATTAAGTTAATTTTAATGCTCTATTATAAATATTTTTATTATGATAATCCCTATGCTTTCTTAGATAAAGTGAATTTATTAGCACCAACTGGAAGTGCGGCAAAACGAATGAAAGAAATAACTGAAATAACTGCTAAAACTATTCATCACTTTGTATACAACGATGAATCAGAGGAAAATGAAACAGACCGGCTTTTTATTATTGATGAAATGTCGATGATGGATATTTCAACGATGGCTCAATTTCTTGAACGCGTACATAGGGGGGATCGTTTGATTTTAGTAGGGGATAAGGAGCAACTTCCACCTGTTAGTGCGGGCAATGTATTTAAAGATATTATTGAATCTAATGCTTTTCCCACTATAGAATTAAAAACGGTTTTTCGACAAAAACTTCATTCAACAATTCAAGACTTAGCTACATGTATAAGAAACGAGGAGATTTCGGATAAACTTCTCAAAAGTAGCGATAATGTAAAATACGTTCCCGTAGCTAAGGTTGATATTGTAGAAACTATTAAATCAGAAATGTTCTATGCACTTGATCAAAACATTCCATTTGAGGATATTCAAATTATTGCCCCTATTCATCTAGGTGAGCAAGGGATTACATTAATTAATGAAGTAATACAGCATTTGTTTCGTAAGCGTCAAATAGTCCCCACCTATGGCCAAGATGGGGACTATAGTAAAATCTAGTTATCAGTTTTCACATAACAATGCTCTGGTAGAGTTTCGGACCAAGGCAGTAGCTGATCGATTGTTTTTTC
>NZ_JALKEV010000031.1 GCF_023017105.1 Halalkalibacter sp. APA_J-10(15)
CGTTCCCATGCCGAACACGGTCGTTAAGCTCTTCTGCGCCGATGGTAGTTGGGGGCTTCCCCCTGTGAGAGTAGGACGTTGCCGGGCGAACAAGTACAATCCGATAGGGTTGTGCTTTTTTTATGTGAGCAAAGGGAGTGCTCAAGGTGCAGACGAGCACTGTTCCGGAAGGAACAGCATCATCTGTGAAAGAACCGATGGATCGCCGTGAAGAAGCATCAAGAAAAGCAACAGGTCCCCCTGTGAGACGAATCAAAGCTCCCTTCCAAGTCCGAAGTAAACGAGCACTTTTTCAGTGGCCTCACCTCCCCGTAGAAGAGAAAGCAAGAGCCAGGACGTTGTCGATCGATAAAGTACAATCTGATAACGAATTAGAATTTAACCCTATTAACGGTAAATATGTATTATAATAAATAAACATCATTAAGACTACATCTATGCATCATGAAATAGTTATATCTAGGAGGTCATAAAAAGTTCAATAGGGGTAACGAGAGCAACAAACAATAAATAAAAATGAAAGAAGTGTGATGTAAAATGTTTAAAAAAATGGCAGCCGACGCATTAGGGTTATCGGACATTGGAAAGGTAATCCACCCTAACGATTTTAATCAAACAGATTCAAATGATTTTATTCGAGAAGGAGAAGGAGAAAAGATTTATTTTCTTATTAAAACTAAGGCAGATGAATATTGTTTTACTAACTTAGCTTTAATTCATATTGACGGAGAAAATGCTGTTACTTCTAAACGAACAATGAGAAGATATCCTTACTATAAATTTCCTATTGACGATGTTTCTTTAGAAACAGCAGGAAGAATTGACTTAGATGTTGAGATTATTTTCAACATCGGTGATGAAAAGGTTACAATTGCCATTGCCCGTAGAGAAGTGGAGTACGCTAAACAAATATATAGAGCTTTGTTACATATTTCAGAAATAATCTATGATAACCAAATCGTTAAAGGTCTAGCTGAAAAAAGCTTAGAACATGCGTCTAGGGTGTTGCAGTATGTTCATTTAACTCACAACGATTTATTATCTGAGTATAAGAAGGTCGATGAGTATACATTTGACCGATTAAGAGAGTATGACCAAGCTTATCGAATGAAAGATTTTACTGACATTTTTGAACAGTATATATACTTACGGTAGTATACGATATTTATAAAACAGCAAAACGATTTTTGCAAAATAATTTCTCATCTATTTAATAAACAGTTGAATACTAAATTATACTGAAAAAGCTATCAATAGATTTGAAAAAATCTCTGATGGCTTTTTTATTTTGCGATTATAAGACTGACCTATATAATAGGAGGCCACTAAAAAAATACAAATCAACTTTTTCAATACTCAACTTCATACTAGTAAAATTGGCTTATTCTTAATATTAGCATTCAGCCCGGTTAACTATTATATTTATACTATAATGGTAGTATTGACCATTAATAAGGAATGACATAAGGAGGCTATAATGAATAAGACAGTAACTAAAAAAACAATACCTTTAACGAAAAAGTTAACTATCAATGAAGGGGCACATGTTTTATATGTCTATTATTCAGAAGAATTGTACTTAGAAAATTTAGTGTCAGCAATAGTCGCAGCAAAATCAGTCAATCAACATGTTATTATTATTGAAAAAGAAGAGATATATCAAGCTGCAATTGAAAAAACAAAAATGGAACTAAGTGTACCAAATGAAGAAGAGCTTGATTTTGTTCACTTCATAAATAGTGTTGATTATTATCAAACCTACGGTGACTTTCATTTTGAGAGAGCGATTGAATACTTAAATAAACTATTCACCTCCTATGCGGAGAAAAACATTTCAGTAAGGGTATGGGGAAATGTTTACTTAGAAAATTATTTAGATAATATGGATCAACTTCAAACTTATGAATGTCAATGTGATCAATCAAGTCATCATTTTCAATTTTTAACCATTTGTTCTTATGACGCCAAAGTAATTCCTTCAGCGGTTCAACTTGAAATGATGAATAGTCACCCTTACTTAATGACAGATATAGAATTAGTGAAATCACCTTTGTATATGGGGGATGCTGTATTGCCGTCATTAGCAAGTCAGAAGAAAATTGAGTCAGAATTAGAGTTATACCGTCAAAAGCTTGATTTTATTCACGTGATTGCTCACGAAGTCCGCAATCCACTAACTGTTATTAAATCATTTGCAACGATTCTAAAGACGGAAGTCAACCATGATGATTCTAAAGTGAAATTAGAATTAATTGAGGATTATGCGAAGGCTATCGATCATGAAATTAATCATATGATTCAAACAGAACAAATGTTAACGGTTGATTCTTTTTGGGAAGCGTCACAGCTTGAAATGATACCAATCATAAATGAAGTTGTTGAAAGTATGAGTGTAAAGGCAAGGACGCAAAATATTAAGTTGGACACAAATATAAATCTTCCTCATACCACTCAAGTTAGGGGAAATGCGATGGGGATGAAACTCGTGATCTCAAATTTATTAAGTAACGCGATTAAGTATAGCTATGAGGGGAGCAGTGTTACATTAACAAGCTTTGTACAAAATGATTTTCTTTATATTCAAGTGATAGACCGGGGAGTTGGAATGAATGAAGAGGAGATAGACAAACTATTTAAGAAATATCAAAAAGTAAATCAGGATGTACCTGGACAAGGAGTCGGTTTGTTTATGGTATATAAGCTAGTGAATTATTTTAATGGAGACATTCATGTTGAGAGTGAAGAAAGGAAAGGAACGAAGATGGAAGTATCCTTTCCGTTATCATACACGGATTAATCGTGCGTTATAATGCACAATTCTATATAACTAGATCTTGGAGAAATTTGGCTATGAGTAAAGGGATTTTTTCTTGGGCAACGTGTAGGTAATGCAGAATATAAGGAAGGTCTTCACCATCAAAGGTATGGAGTAACTCCCCCCACCATTCAGCTTCATAACGACAGACCATGCTTAAGTTGTACAATAATAAGTAGTGAATGGCTAATTCAGGTAAATAGCGATATCCATCACGTCTGTACGACTTTAACAAATACAAATTTCCATTACGATCATATAGCCAAGGTGCTGAATATTGAATAGTCGGTTGTTGTTGCAATGTAAGGTGTAAATGATGACGTTGTTCGTTTATTTGATGGACTGTTGAATATCCGCTTGTAGGAAAGCTACTTAAATATCGCTCAAAACGTGAGACAGTCATATGATAAGAATCTAATAGCTCAGAAGGAAGCTGAATACTATTAGATTCCTTCTGAGCCCTATAAGAGATTGGAGAACCATTCATTTGATGGATCAGTTCATGCATATCACCGAGCTGTTCGAATAGTGTATTCATTTTAAATTTTTCAGATTCTAACTGTTTCACATGAAACATTTTATCTGAAAAGTGAGAAAAAAGACCGTGCTTTTGAATTTTGACTTCATCATCTAGAAAATGATAACTCGTCTTCTTTCTTTTTCTAGTTGTCACACCATGGGCTAATACTTGGCTATTCGCTGGATAAGTAGGATCTATTGCTAATACGCATGCCTTTAACAGTTGAACTAATCCATAAAATAATAAAATAGGCTGTAATTCAGTGGGTGATAGAGAAGCTTGCTTCATGTAGAGCTGTCCATGTTGTAAGTGATAAATAAAAGAATACGCAGAATGATAGCTTTTTGTTTTAGGTTGAGTCAAGTTCAGCTTTTTATAAGATGAAGTTAAATATTTTCTTGTATAAGTTGCTGAAAAGTAAGGGAGAAATAACTCAGTTGTATCCATACTAAATAGCTCCTTTTAAATAGTCAGTTTATTTAGAAAAATCTTATATTAATCACTTTCTTGACAGTAGTTTACCCACTTGATAAGCTACTAATAATATTTTTACGTTCATAAAAATGGTTTTGGGGAGGATACATGAAGATGTGGGAAAATAAATTCGAAAAAGAAGGGCTAACCTTTGATGATGTATTGCTCGTTCCAGCGCGTTCTGAAATCTTGCCACGTGACGTCTCAGTTAAAACAAAGCTAAGTGAAAACCTAGAGCTTAACATTCCACTTATTAGTGCTGGAATGGACACTGTTACAGAAGCAAAGATGGCGATAGCGATTGCTCGTGAAGGTGGATTAGGAATTATTCATAAGAATATGTCTATTGAAGCTCAAGCTGAAAACGTTGATCGAGTCAAACGTTCAGAAAGTGGTGTCATTACGAATCCATTTTATTTAACTCGTGAGCATCAAGTATTTGATGCAGAGCATTTAATGGGGAAATATCGTATTTCTGGTGTGCCGATTGTTGATGAGCAGCAAAAGTTAGTAGGTATCTTAACGAATCGTGATTTGCGTTTCATTGAAGATTATTCAATTGAAATTGACGAGGTAATGACGAAGGAAAACCTCGTAACAGCTCCTGTCGGTACGACATTAGACGAAGCGGAAAAGATTTTACAGAAATATAAGATTGAAAAGCTTCCTTTAGTAGATGAGCAAGGAATATTAAAAGGTTTAATTACGATTAAAGATATTGAAAAGGTTATTGAATTCCCTAATTCAGCAAAGGACTCTCAAGGTCGGTTAGTTGTTGGAGCGGCTATTGGTGTTTCTGCTGATGCTGATAAGCGAATTGAAGCGCTTGTTGAAGCTGGTGTAGATGCAATCGTTATCGACACGGCTCATGGACATTCTAAGGGCGTGCTAGATAAAGTTCGTGAAGTGCGAACTCAATATCCTGATTTAACGATTATTGCAGGAAATGTTGCAACAGCAGAAGCAACTCGTGATTTAATTGAAGCGGGTGCCAGTGTTGTAAAAGTAGGTATTGGACCTGGATCAATCTGTACGACACGAATTGTAGCTGGTATTGGTGTTCCCCAAATTACGGCTGTTTATGATTGTGCGACAGAAGCTAGGAAGCATGGAGTTCCAATCATAGCTGATGGTGGAATTAAATATTCAGGAGATATTGTCAAAGCATTAGCAGCTGGTGGACATGCGGTAATGCTAGGAAGCTTACTTGCAGGTGTTTCTGAGAGCCCTGGTGAGCGTGAAATTTATCAAGGTCGTCAATTTAAAGTTTATCGAGGAATGGGCTCATTAGGAGCGATGGAAAAAGGAAGTAAGGACCGTTATTTCCAAGAAAACGCGCAAAAGCTTGTTCCAGAAGGCATTGAGGGTCGTATTCCTTATAAAGGTCCATTAAATGATACGGTGCATCAGCTAATTGGTGGAATTCGTGCAGGAATGGGTTATTGTGGAACGGCGACGTTAGATGATTTACGTGATTATGGTAAGTTTATCCGTATTACAGGTGCTGGTTTACGCGAAAGTCACCCTCATGATGTTCAAATTACGAAAGAAGCGCCAAATTATTCATTATAGTGTCACATTATTTGGAAATAGATAGAGACTTCTCTATCTATTTTTTTGTAGTTGGTTGTGATAAAATAACCTCTATCGAAGTAGGTATGGAGGTGCTGGAGTGAGCAAAGCAATGAAGAAGCCACTTATTTTAATGATGGTAGTGGCGGTGTTAATGGGTGGTTGGTTACAGCCTAATCTAGCAGAGGCATCTGTTGATTTAGATGCTGAAGCTGCAATATTAATTGATGCTAAGACAGGTAAGGTTTTATATCAGAAGAAGATTGATAGTCTTCTTCCAATTGCTAGTATGACAAAGATGATGAGTCAATACTTAATCTTTGAAGCTGTAGAAAATGGTGAGATTAGTTGGGATGATGAGGTTCCAATTAGCGATTTCGTAAGGCAGTTATCTCTTAATAAAACGTTATCTAATGTTTCATTAAGGCAGGATTATTCATATACAGTAAGGGAATTATATGAATCAGTCACAATTTATTCAGCAAATGGATCAATGATTGCTTTAGCAGATTTAATTGCAGGTTCTGAAACGGCTTTTGTGCAAAGAATGAATGAAAAGGCTGAGGAGTTAGGGTTTGAAGATTATGAATTTGTTAATTCTACTGGATTAAACAATAGCTCCATGAACGGAAATCATCCAGATGGGACGTCAGATGATGCTGAAAATCTCTTGTCAGCCAGAGCAACAGCTAAGCTAGCTTATCATTTGATTAATGATTACCCAGAAATTCTTGAGACAGCACAAATTCCTGTCATGGAATTTGATGCTGGTCCGGATGAAATAGAGGTTATGCATAATTGGAACTGGATGATTCCAGGTATTCGAGAAGACTTTGATCAGTTTTCATATGATGGAATTCAAGGATTGAAAACAGGATCAACTAGTACTGCTGGAGCTGCTTTTACTGGTGTTGCAGAGCGTGGGGATGTCCAATTAATTTCTGTTGTCATGAGAACGAGTGATCGAGAAGCACGCTTTACAGAAACTCGTAAATTGCTTGATTATGGTTTTAATCAATTTTCACAGATTGAATTATTCCCAGAAGGTTATATACCAGAAGGGGAAGAGCTTGTTGAAGTAGTAAGTGGGAAAGAGAATGAGGTGACCATTTCTAGTACAGACTCTTTAACAACTTTGATTCAAAGTGGCGACGAAGAATTATATCGTGCAGAGCTTGTATTAGATGAGAGTCAATTGAATGAAAATGGAAAGTTAGAGGCTCCAATCGAAGCTGGACAACAAGTTGGAAAGCTCGTGCTAACTTACAATGGAGAAGACGGAGATGAATACATTTACTCAGATGCTTCTGTTGAAGTGCCTGTTGTAACAGATCAAGCAGTCGAGAAGGCTGGTTGGTTTACCATGATGATGAGAGGGATTGGGGGCTTTTTCGCGGGAATATGGACAAGTGTTGCAGATACAGTTAGCGGCTGGTTCGGTTCATAAAGAAAAGACGCTATTGAGCCCACTGAAAAAGTACAATTCGACTTTTTCAGTACCTTTTGTTGGATTAGTAATGGCTTCACGCGTTGCTCGCTTGATACGAGAAACCTATTCGTATCAAGCTTTCCAAAACAGGTAACGGTTTCGCACATTGCTTAAAGGGCACCAAAAAAGCTAAAAACAACCTTTTTTAGTGCCCTAACGCTAGCGCGTTTTTCTTAAAAAGCGAGAGAATTGCGAACTTTTGATGTATACTAATAAAAGATATGTCAATTTTACTAGAGAGACCGTATAGGTATAGGAGGAATTCAAATGAGTCAAACGGGTACAGATAGAGTCAAACGTGGTATGGCTGAAATGCAAAAGGGTGGCGTTATTATGGACGTCATTAATGCGGAACAGGCAAAAATTGCAGAACAAGCAGGTGCTGTTGCTGTTATGGCATTAGAACGTGTTCCAGCTGATATCCGTGCTGCCGGTGGTGTCGCACGTATGGCAGACCCGACAATTGTTGAAGAGGTATTAAATGCTGTTTCGATTCCAGTAATGGCAAAGGCGCGTATTGGTCACATTGTTGAAGCTCGCGTTCTTGAAGCGATGGGCGTTGATTATATTGATGAAAGTGAAGTATTAACTCCTGCTGATGAAGAGTATCACTTGTATAAGCGTGATTTCACAGTTCCATTTGTTTGTGGTGCACGTGATCTAGGTGAGGCTTCTCGTCGTATTGAAGAAGGAGCATCAATGCTTCGAACGAAAGGCGAGCCAGGAACAGGAAATATTGTTGAAGCTGTTCGCCATATGCGAAAAGTTCAGCAACAAATTCTGAAAGTGCAAAATATGTCAAGAGACGAACTTATGACAGAAGCGAAAAATTTGGGTGCTTCTTATGAGTTGTTATTGCAAATTAAAGAAACAGGTAAGCTTCCTGTCGTGAACTTTGCTGCTGGTGGTGTGGCAACTCCTGCAGATGCTGCACTTATGATGCAGCTTGGAGCAGACGGTGTCTTTGTAGGGTCTGGTATTTTTAAATCAGATAACCCGGAGAAATTTGCTCGTGCGATTGTAGAAGCGACAACACACTATGAAGACTATGCGTTAATTGCAAAGCTCTCAAAAGGGTTAGGTACGGCCATGAAAGGAATCGAGATTTCTACTTTAGAGCCGTCAGATCGTATGCAAGAGCGCGGTTGGTAAGAATAGAAAGGAATCGACGATGGTTAAAGTTGGTGTATTAGCATTACAAGGAGCTGTGAGGGAGCATGTGCAATGCTTACAAGCTCCAGGTACTGAAGTAGTCGTAGTGAAGAAAGTAGAACAGCTTGCGGATTTAGATGGTATTGTTTTACCAGGTGGCGAAAGCACGACGATGAGAAGATTAATTGATTTATATGGTTTCTTTGAACCGTTAAAGCAATTTGCCAAACAAGGAAAACCGATGTTTGGCACTTGCGCTGGATTAATTTTAATGGCAAAGGAAATTGTTGGATATGATCAAGGCCACTTAGCTGTCATTAATATGAAAGTAGAGCGTAACGCCTTTGGTCGTCAGCGTGAAAGCTTTGAAACCGACTTACAGGTTACAGGAGTTGGTGATGATGTTCGCGCTGTATTCATTCGTGCTCCATTAATTGTTGAAGTTGGCAACGAAGTTGAGGTATTATCTAAATATAAAGATGAAATCGTGGCTGCTAGGCAAGGACAATTTCTTGCTTGCTCCTTCCATCCAGAATTAACGGATGACCATCGTATTCATCAATTTTTTGTCCAAATGGTTAAGGAAGCGGAGTCAGTAGTAGAATAGAAAAAAACGTGGAAAAAGGATTAGTATAGCTAGTTGCTTTGTTAAGAGAGCTGGTGGTAGGTGCGAACCAGTCAAACGCTAGTTAGAATCTCCCTTTGAGTGAAGAGTGAAAAGCTCTTACAGTTGTCGCTGTTATCGGCAAAAGTGGTATAGAATGATGTTTGTTCTATACAACAAGGGTGGCAACGCGGGAAACCGTCCCTTCTATTCATAATAGAAGGGACGGTTTTTTTTGAAAGGAAAGATTGGATAAAAGTGTTAGCTTAATCGAGGAGGGTGTAGAATGTTAGACATTAAACGTTTACGAAAAGATTTAGAAGGTATAACAGAGAAGTTAAAAACACGTGGTGAAGACATATCTGGATTAGACCGCTTTCAGGAATTAGATGAGAAAAGGCGAGCGGTTATCATTGAAGTCGAAGAGCTCAAAAGCCGACGCAATCAAGTTTCGCAAGAAGTAGCACAATTAAAGCGTGAGAAAAAGGATGCTGACCATTTAATAGCTGAAACAAAAGAAGTTTCTAGTAAAATTAAAGCACTTGATGAGGAATTGAAAAGCCTTGAACTTCAACTCGAAGATATTTTACTTACAATACCGAATGTTCCTCATGAAAGTACACCAGTCGGCGATACTGAGGATGATAATGTTGAGATTCGTAAGTGGGGAGAGCTTCCAACGCTCGATTTTGAGGTGAAGCCACACTGGGATGCTGCGACGGATTTAAATATCTTAGACTTTGAACGTGCTTCAAAGGTTACTGGTAGCCGTTTTGTCTTTTATAAAGGTTTAGGGGCTCGTTTGGAGCGTGCGCTTATTAACTTCATGATGGATTTACATCAAGATGAACATGGCTATGAGGAAGTCATTCCGCCATTTATCGTCAATCGTCAAAGTATGACTGGAACGGGGCAACTTCCGAAGTTTGCAGAGGATGCCTTTCAAATTAAAGATGAGGAGTACTTTCTCATTCCAACAGCAGAAGTTCCTGTCACAAATTTACATCGTGATGAAATTCTTTCTGTTGAGCAATTACCTATTGCTTATACGGCCTATAGCGCTAATTTCCGCTCTGAAGCAGGTTCTGCTGGTCGAGATACACGTGGTTTAATTCGTCAGCATCAGTTTAACAAAGTTGAGCTTGTTCGCTTTGTAGATCCAGAGGGTTCATATGAGGCATTAGAGCAGTTAACATTTCACGCTGAGAAAGTATTACAATTGTTAAAGCTTCCATATCGTGTCCTGAGTATGTGTACAGCAGACTTAGGTTTTACGGCGGCAAAGAAGTATGATATTGAAGTGTGGATTCCAAGCTATGATACGTATCGTGAAATTTCTTCTTGTAGTAATTTTGAAGATTTTCAAGCGAGGCGTGCGAATATTAAATTCCGCCGTGAACCGAAAGCAAAGCCAGAGTTTGTTCATACATTAAATGGTTCTGGTCTAGCGATAGGTAGAACAGTTGCGGCTATATTAGAAAATTATCAACAGGCAGATGGATCGATTGTTGTTCCAGAAGTACTACGACCATATATGCGTGTTGACGTGATTCAAGCTAAGTAATCATTCAAAGATAACCGGGTAGTTGTAAAGGGAATTGAAAAAGTGCGATTTTCACTTTTTTCAGTTGCCTTTAAGTAATGTGCGTAGCCGTTGCCCGATTTTGAAAGTCTTGCTATGAGTGGGTTTCTCATAGCAAGGCGTGCAACGAGCGGAGCCATTACTCTTCTTTGAGTTACTAGAAAGGACTTTTTCAGTGCTCTCCGCTAACGCTTTTTTCTTATAAAATGAAGGAGAAAGGACTTGCTTCTTGTTATCAGGTTTGTTATTATATTTCTTGTCAGTACGAAACGCGGAGGAATACCCAAGTCCGGCTGAAGGGATCGGTCTTGAAAACCGACAGGCGGGTTAAACCGCGCGGGGGTTCGAATCCCTCTTCCTCCGCCATACATTATAAATAAACACTGCCTTCCTGGTAGTGTTTTTCTTCTTTACGAGGTATGAGCGCTTATTTGGAGAAAGGTTTTACGTTTTACTGAGCGGTTGAGAAGATACGAGGAGGACTCGTTATGCAAAACCATGAAAAGTGGATGAGGCTAGCCTTGCAAGAAGCTCGAAAGGCTGAGATGATAGGTGAAGTTCCAATTGGGGCTGTTCTCGTTCATCAGGAAGAGGCCATTGCTTCTGCTCATAATCGTCGAGAAAGTGATCAGCAAGCATTAGCTCATGCTGAATTAGCGGTAATTGAAGAGGCGTGTAACAACCTAGGGAGCTGGCGTTTGTTAGATTGTACGCTGTATGTGACGTTAGAGCCTTGTCCAATGTGTGCAGGAGCTATTTTACAATCTCGTATTCCGACCGTTGTCTATGGGGCAAGAGATCCTAAAGCTGGCTGTGTCGGATCATTAATGAACTTGCTTGATGATTCTCGGTTTAATCATCAGACGAAGGTGATTGAAGGATGTTTAGCAGAAGAGTGTGGGGCGATTTTAACAGCCTTTTTCCGCCGTTTACGAGCAAAAAAGAAAAACTAGAGATTCTTACAAATTCCACCTCTTGCATTTGTAAGCAAAACACCCTATACTAAATACTACGTCGATAAGACGTATAACAACATTATGACGATTTACCGTGCTAGGTGGGGAGGTAGCGGTGCCTTGTAACTCGCAATCCGCTATAGCGGGGCTGAATCCCTTCTAGAGGTTTTGGTGCTGCGAGGTCTGCCCTAAGTAAGTGGTGTTGACGCTTGGGTTCCACGCAACGGAAACCCATGAACCCTGTCAGGTCCGGAAGGAAGCAGCAGTAAGTGGATTCTTCCGTGTGCCGTGGAGTCGCCTGGGCCGAGCTAACTGCTTAGGTAACGCTCGTGGTACCTTAATCGAAGGAAGGTGCACGGTATCCTTTTTATAAAAAGAGCAACTACGTTCGCGAGGGCGTAGTTGCTCTTTTAAATTAGTAAGCATAAAAAAAGGATTGAGAAGGTGCAAAAAAAGTGTTTTTAACTTTTTCGGTGACCTCTCAGCTTGAAGTGTAATCAAGGAAGATGGAGGAGGATTCACAAAAGAGTGCCGGCTTCGTTCGGATCACCTCAACCCTTGTAACGACTACACACGATGTAATTAGAAAAAACGGCTATGCAGTTTTCTCTAAAACATTAGAATAGATGATTGTTCTTGATTAAGTGAAAAGCTATAATATATAAAGTAGGTGAAGGGGGAAAGTGTGATGAGTTATCAAGCTTTATATCGTGTATGGCGGCCACAACTACTTCAAGATGTTGTTGGTCAAGAGCATATTACGAAAACGTTACAAAATGCTTTATTACAAGAAAAGCTTTCTCACGCCTATCTTTTCACGGGTCCACGTGGTACAGGGAAGACGAGTGCTGCGAAAATTATTGCAAAGGCAATCAATTGTGAACAAGCACCGGTTGCGGAACCTTGTAATGAGTGTTCTGCTTGTAAAGGAATTACATCAGGCGCCATTGTCGATGTGATGGAAATTGATGCGGCTTCTAATAATGGAGTCGATGAAATTCGTGATATACGTGATAAGGTCAAGTTTGCCCCGAATGAAGTTCGCTATAAGGTGTATATTATAGATGAGGTACATATGCTATCCACTGGAGCGTTTAATGCATTGTTAAAAACATTGGAAGAGCCTCCGAGTCATGTGTTGTTTATACTTGCTACAACAGAGCCTCATAAAATTCCGTTAACGATTATTTCTCGTTGTCAACGTTTTGACTTTAAACGAATTTCAAGCCATTCGATTGTTGCGCGAATTGAACATATTTTATCTGCTGATGGGATTGAGGCTGAACCTGAAGCATTATTACATATTGCAAGAGCAGCTGAAGGCGGGATGAGAGATGCATTGAGCCTTCTCGACCAAGCGATTTCATTCGCTGAAGAAAAAGTCGTGCTAGAGGATGTTCTAGCGATAACTGGGGCGATTTCACAGCAAGCATTAATAACGATTGTTGAATGCTTAATCGAGCAAAATATGATTAAAGCGTTACAAGAAGTCGATCGTATGGTTTCAGAAGGTAAGGATCCGATGCGACTAATAGAGGATTTAATCTATTTCTATCGTGACGTATTGCTCTACAAACATGCGCCAGATGTAGAGGACTTATTGGAACGGGCTAAGCCAGATGAAGCATTTCAAGCATTAGTTAAACAAATATCTCCTCAATGGTTACATCAGACCATTGAATCGTTGACAGGTAGCCAACAAGAAATGAAACTATCTGCTCATCCGAAAATCTTCTTAGAGCTAGCATTAATGAAGCTCTTGCCATACGAGCCTTCTCATCATGCAGGTGGTTTGGATTCAACGAAGGAAATCCAAGAGTTAAAAGAGCAGCTGAATTTTCTGCAGCAGCAGCTTCATGACATGAAAAAGCAACCTGTTCAAGTCAATGAGCAACAATCCTCTACACAACCGAGAAAGGTTAAGCGTCCGCAAGCAGTAAAATCAAAAGCATCGACTGCAAAGGTGATGGAGCTATTAAAAGCAGCGGATAAGCAAAGTTTACAGCTTGTTATGTCGCGTTGGGGTGATGTGATGGAGAAGATGAAAACAACGAATGTGCCAGGTCATGCATGGTTGAGTGACTGTAAACCAGTTGCTGCTTCTTCTTCTACAGTTGTTTTAGCGTTTCAAAATGAGATGCATCGTGATATGATGGATACAAAGTTTCGAGAAGTTCTTGAACCAATCTTACAAGCCATTTTCCAAACTCAACAGACGTTTGTGACATTGTTGAGTGAACAATGGGAACAGGTTAAGACTGAGTTTGTTAGCGATAAAGGAAAACCGGATGATGAAGCTAATAATGATGCGTTAGTTGAGGAAGCTGTTAAGCTTGTAGGTGAAGAATTAATTGAAATGGTAGATCGTGATTCATAAAAGGAGGAAATACAAATGAAAAACATGGGTAATATGATGAAACAAATGCAAAAAATGCAAAAGCAAATGGCGAAGGCTCAAGAAGAGCTAAAAGAAAAAACAATCGAAGCAACAGCTGGTGGTGGAATGGTAACAGTTGTAGCAAGTGGTGACAAGCGTATATTAGATGTAAAAATTTCTGAAGATGTGATTGACCCAGACGATCCAGAAATGCTACAAGATTTAGTGTTAGCTGCTACGAATGAAGCTTTAAAGCAAGTCGATGAACTTGTGGAACAAGACCTTGGTAAATTTACAAAAGGGATGAACGTACCCGGCTTGTTTTAATTAACAAAACATAAATTTATAGAGTGTACAATTTTTGTAATAAATCCACCTACCCTTTTTTAGTGTAGGTGGATTTTATCTAAAAGGTATGTCTGGATGTAAATGATTCTGAAGGGAAAGGAGGGTTTTTATTTGCAGTATCCTGAACCAATAGCGAAATTAATAGAGGGTTTTATGAAGCTTCCGGGTATTGGACCTAAGACGGCTAGTCGCCTGGCTTTTTTTGTGTTAGATATGAAAGAAGATGATGTGCTTGATTTTGCGAAGGCGTTGGTGAATGCTAAGCGAAACCTAACGTATTGCTCCAACTGTCATCATATTACTGATATTGATCCGTGTAGAATTTGTGAGGACCAAAGTCGTGATAAATCGGTTGTTTGTGTCGTACAAGATGCCAAAGACGTCATTGCTATGGAGAAAATGAAGGAATACCGTGGCTTGTACCATGTCTTACATGGAGCGATATCACCAATGGATGGCATTGGGCCAGAAGATGTTAAAATACCTGAACTCTTAAAACGATTGCAAGACGATACGATTCAAGAAGTGATCATTGCTACTAATCCCACGATTGAGGGAGAAGCGACGGCTATGTATATGTCTAGACTGATTAAGCCTACGGGGATTAAGGTGACTCGTATTGCTCATGGGCTTCCTGTAGGTGGAGATTTGGAATATGCTGATGAAGTCACTTTGTCTAGGGCGATTGAAGGCCGGAGAGAATTGTAGGAGGCGACGAGATGTTTTTTAAGAGAAAAGGAAAGATTCGTGAACAACAGCATCGTCTTTTGTTGAGCCAATTAGAAATGCTAAAAGGAAAGCTAGATGAACAAAAGCAACTGATTAATCGAAGTATTGATCCATCTGACGAAGTTTTAAATCGAGCAAAAATAACAGAAGGATTATATTCGCTTCTATTAAGGGAAGCTAGAGCTAATCATGCAAGTAAGAGCAAACAGTAAATGTGAGGCCACCAAAAAAAAGTTAGGTTTTTACCTTTTTTGGTGGCCTTTAAGCAATGAGCGAACTCGTTTCCTTGTTATGAAAAGCTCGGTACGAGTAATCTTCTCGTATCAAGCGACAACACGTGAAGCCATGGCTAATCAAATGAAAGGTATTGAACAAGTCGATTGGTACTTCTTATTTGTTCTTTTTTTGTGTATGAAGCATATACATGTAATGTGTAGACAAGCTTTGATGGAAGGAGATGGTTGGATGGAGCCTATGTTAGTCATTATGTTATTAGTCAGTTTAGTCTTTATTTTATTATTAGTAGGAGCGCCTGTTAAACCTTTACGTTTTGCAGGTGGTATTATTGTAAAATGCTTAATAGGAGTTTTAATGCTTTTTTTTGTGAATGTGCTAGGGGCTACTATTGGGCTTTATGTGCCGATTAACGGAGTAACAACGATTGTATCTGGATTATTGGGAGTGCCGGGAATAGCTTTGTTAGTAGGAATAGCTGTTTTTTTTATTTAAATTTTTTAAAAAAACATTGCTTTATAAAAGATATGTGTGTTATATTATTTCTTGTCGCATTAATAGACGTTAACAGTTTTTAAAAAAGTGTTGACTTGTATTGGGTGGCATGGTATATTAGGAAAGTCGCAATAAACGACGATGAGTTCCTTGAAAACTGAACAAAAGCCAAGCGAAAAAGAGACAATTGTTGCGTGAGCAACAAGGAATCTCGTCAATGTTTTATGAAATATATGAGCTAATTCAACT
>NZ_JALKEV010000032.1 GCF_023017105.1 Halalkalibacter sp. APA_J-10(15)
CATTACTGAAGAAGAACTAGAGTTAGCCTTATATTTAATTAATCATCGACCAAGGAAATGTCTTGGCTGGAAAACTTCACACGAAGCATTTTGGGAAGAAGTGTCGCAGTTAGATTGACAAACCGTCGTATAAATAAAATAATAATATCATTAGGAAAGGTGCTTGGATTGGGGAGAAAAAAAGGGGGTAGTGTGGGAAGCCCACATAATGTGCCCAAACAGTGTTTATAAAAGAGCATACGAAATATAAGGCTATTACTTTGAAAATATACGTTATAAAAAATATAAAAGGCTGTTGTAGATGTTTTTTCATAAGCTTCCCGAATTTATTAAAGATAAAGTGAAAAAATGTACTTTAGGTAATGTGGGTACTGGAATAACAAATTATTGAGCAATTATTTTCAATTATAGGGGCATAAGTTTAAGAGATATTGCAACGGAAGTTTCTATTGTTGTTGAACGAAGCGGGATATTGATATTAAATAGGTATGGACCTTTACGTAGCGTATAAGGGTAAAATAAATACATACTTATTTTGTGAAGGGATTGATTGCTATGGTTGATAACAATATAGTAATGGAATCAGAAAAATGCATTGAATGTGGGGCTAGTGAAATAGATGGTTATTCATGCTTTGAGATGTTTCAATTTCCTTTGGTTTGGGAACATAACGACCCCCAATTATATGATTTACATTTTTGGCTTGTTTCTTGTTATATGATTCAACATCCATCCAACTATACAAAAGATGGCTATGAAACAATGATAAACTTATTTATAGGGGCTTATGACAATAAGTGGGACATCGATTATATACTTAGGAAAAATAAAGAACTCGTTTCAAATGTTACTAAAATAACAAATCCACTACCAAGCAATGAAAGGAAACGTGTATTCAGGAGATGGGCAATGACAATTGAAAATATTTATAGTGGTGGAGAAAATAATGCGATTAACAACATCAATTTGTGGAAAGAAACAATAAGAAAAGACATAAAAATATAAAAATGTACTATTTCACTAAATACGTGATTGTTGCTGCATAGTACAACTACACTGTGAATAGACTAAACCCATCTAAGAGACGATTGCAGCATTAATTGTGATTGTCTTTTTCTTATTTGACTACATACTACGCAATAACGATTTACATAAATATGGGAAATATGAACAATAATTTATTATCTTCTGGTATGATTTTAGTATGAAGAATTGCGACATTGTGAAGTTATTCACTTAAACTAACGAACAGGATCATTCAAGAAGGAAGAGAGACCGAAAGTGCTTGTGATAATATAACCAGGAATTATTTATATTAAGGAGTATAATTATGGAAATAAAATATGGAAGTTTAGTACCCGACAAAGATTCTATTGAAATGCCTGTGAAAGCTTTGGTCATAGGAGATTAATAGACCAGAATAGTTTAAGCAAAATAACCAAAAGTATGAGAAAGAAAATATTAATACGATGATAACTAAAATACTTATGCGAATTATATTAAATTAATATAATGAGAACCCATTGATAAAAACAGGTCAATAATGGGTTCTCATTATTTAGTTCTTAATTATCCTGTCTAAATAAAATGTTTTTGAATTTTTCATTTTGTACAATGAAGAGAAGGAGAATATTTTTAAATATACGTTACTTCTATCTAGTTTACATAATATATATTATCGGAACCAATGAAGTGATATTCTTTCTTGTATCAAAAATCAAGTATACGTATTATATTGAGACGAAAACAAAAAATAATAGTATACATCGTTTTTTTAGTACCTTTATTTAGTCTAGCGATGGCTTCACACGTTACTCGCAATGATTCGTTTCATTTTTTCACTCCTTTGTTTTAAGAATGAAATTTAATTTGCAGAAAATAAACCGAGATCGTTAAACCTCGGTTTATTTCAATGGATCATGTTCGGTATTTGATCACATCGATGACGTCGCCTGTTACATTAGCATCTATCAAAAAGGAGCCATTGCTGTATCGATCGCTCTTACGAAGCAGCTTTGGATTTATTTCCTCTCTAGTTCCTTTTTCTGTTAACAAAGCATAGGCTACTGTATCATCCTGACAAATCTTAATACATGAAACGACTCTATGAGGGTTTGATTTTAATTCTCTTAATAATGTTAAGCCCCTTTTCGCTCTGCTTGATTTATCAAATTCACTTATTGCTACTTTCTTAGCTGCTCCACGATGCGTGACAATTAAAAATTCAACATTTTCATCGAGTGTAAATAATTCAGTATTAACGACATAATCATTTTCTTTTAAGCTAATCCCTTTTACCCCAGCTGCCCGTTGACCAACTGCATTTACTTCCGACTCACTAAACCATAATCCGTAACCTTGATGAGTAGCGATGAACAACTCTTGTTCGCCATTTGTTTTAAACACGGAAACGACCTCATCGTCAGCTTTCAATTTGATTGCCATAAGTGGTTTGGAGTAACGCTGTGCTTGGTATAGTGATAGCATTGAACGTTTAGCCATACCATTACGTGTAATAAATAACAACGAAAATTCATCAGTAAACTCTTTTATTGGAATTGCAGCAATAATTTTATCTTCTCGGTCAAGCGAAACGATGTTTGCGACATGCTGCCCCATCTCTTTCCAACGGACATCTGGAAGCTCATGTACGGGAATATAAAGATAATTCCCTAGTTTAGTGAATAAGAGCAATGTGTCGGTTGTGTTCATTTCAAAGTAATCAATTAAATGATCACCTTCCTTCAAAGTCGGCAGTTCACCATTTGAGGCAGAATAGGAGCGAATACTCGCACGTTTAACATAACCATCTTGTGTAACACTTACCATAACATCCTCTGAAGCAATTAAGACATCCATATTTATTTTAATTTCTTCGATTTCTTCTTTAATTTCTGTTCTTCTGACATCAGCGAAGTCTTTTTTAATTTTATTTAAATCTTTTTTGATAACTCGAATAAGCTTTTTCTCACTTGCTAAGATCGCTTCTAATTCATGTATACGTCTTTCAAGATCGGCTGCTTCTTCTTCAAGTGTTGTAATATCAGTATTTGTTAATCGATAAAGCTGTAAATTTACGATTGCTTCAGCTTGTAGCTCAGTAAATTTGTATTGAGCAATTAAATTATTCTTTGCGTCTTTTTTATCGTTAGAAGCACGAATTGTTGAGATAACATCATCTAATATCGAGATAGCTTTCATCAGACCTTCAACGATGTGTTGACGGTCTTTCGCTTTTTCAAGGTCATATTGTGAACGTCGTCGAATGACTTCTTTCTGGTGATCAATATACGCCTGAATCAGCTCTTGAAGTCCCATTAGTTTAGGTGCTTTTCTTGAAATGGCCACCATGTTGAAGTTATATGTAATTTGTAAATCTGTATTTTTAAACAGATAGTGCAAAATAGCATTTGCATCCGCTTCTTTTTTTAATTCAACAACGATTCTCATACCCGTTCGATCTGTATCGTCACGAACCTCAGCAATCCCGTCTACTTTTTTATCAAAACGAAGCTCATCCATTTTCTTCACTAGATTCGCTTTGTTTACTTCATATGGGATTTCCGTAATCGTAATTTGTTCCTTGCCACCTTTTAATTGCTCAACCTCTGTTTTAGCACGAACGACTACTTTTCCTTTACCTGTTCGATACGCTTGTCTTATGCCATCTAATCCTTGTACAATCCCACCAGTAGGGAAATCAGGCCCTTTAATAATGGTTAGTAAATCTTCTAAAGTTACGTTCGGATTTTCCATCTGCATGATAACCCCATCAATGATTTCACCTAAGTGATGAGGTGGAATATCAGTTGCGTATCCAGCTGAAATTCCTGTTGATCCATTGACAAGTAAATTTGGAAACATTGCAGGAAGAACAACAGGCTCTTGCTCAGAATCGTCAAAATTTGGAATGTAATCAACTGTATTTCGATCAATATCACGTAATAATTGGGAAGCGATTTTCGATAATCTCGCTTCTGTATAACGCATAGCAGCTGCAGGATCACCATCTACTGAACCGTTGTTTCCATGCATATCAATTAAAATGTTTCGTACTTTCCACTCTTGACTCATCCGAACCATTGCATCATACACAGATGAATCTCCATGAGGGTGGTAATTACCGATTACATTCCCGACCGTTTTCGCGGACTTTCGGAACGGTTTATCCGCTGAATTCCCTTCCTTATGCATCGCATATAATATCCGACGCTGTACAGGCTTCAATCCGTCACGGGCATCAGGTAATGCACGCTCCTGAATAATATATTTACTATATCGGCCAAAACGATCGCCGATAACTTCTTCTAAAGGAAGATCTAAGTAACGCTCTGTTTGTGCCAAGCTTACTCCTCCTCAATAATAGCTAAATTTTCGTTTTCCAAAATATTTGACTCTTCTTCAAGTCCGAATGCGACATGTGACTCAATCCACTTACGGCGTGGCTCCACTTTATCACCCATTAACGTAGTCACTCGTTTTTCAGCACGAGCCGCATCTTCTAATTTCACACGTATTAATGTTCTAGTTGTTGGGTCCATCGTTGTTTCCCATAGTTGAGTTGCGTTCATTTCACCAAGACCTTTATAACGCTGTAGCATATAACCACGACCAACACTTTTAATTTTCGTATCTAATTCTCGCTCGTCCCATGCGTACTCCACTACTTCTTTTCTTCCACTACCTTTACTAACTTTATATAGTGGGGGTAAGGCAATATACACTTTGCCATCATCTAAAAGTGGTCGCATATAACGATAAAAGAACGTTAATAGAAGCACCTGAATATGAGCTCCGTCTGTATCGGCATCTGTCATAATAACGACTTTGTCATAATTGACATCAGTGAGATCAAAATCAGAACCGACTCCAGCTCCAATGGTATGAATAATCGTTCTGATTTCTTCATTTTTCATAATATCTTCAAGCTTTGCTTTTTCCGTGTTAATTACTTTACCTCGCAACGGCAAAACAGCCTGAAATTTTCGGTCGCGGCCTTGCTTAGCAGAGCCTCCCGCGGAATCCCCCTCAACTAAGTATAGTTCATTTCGTTTTGGATTCTTTGATTGAGCGGGAGTTAATTTACCACTTAGCAATACATCTTTCCTTTTGCTTTTTTTACCATTACGAGCATCTTCACGAGCTTTACGAGCCGCATCACGTGCTTGTGCTGCTTTTATCGCTTTTCGGATCAACATTGTACTAATGTCAGGATTTTCTTCAAAGAAATAAGATAGCTTTTCAGATACGATTCCATCAACGGCAGAACGCGCCTCAGGAGTACCTAATTTACCTTTTGTTTGTCCTTCAAACTGAAGCATTTGTTCAGGTACTCGAACTGAAACAATTGCTGTAAACCCTTCGCGTATATCTGAGCCATCAAGATTTTTGTCCTTCTCCTTAAGGAGCTTTACTTTACGAGCGTACTCATTGACGGCACGAGTCATCGCTGCTTTAGCCCCTAGCTCATGTGTCCCTCCATCCTTCGTACGTACATTGTTGACAAAGGATAGGACATTTTCTGTATAGCCATCGTTGAATTGAAAAGCAAATTCGACATCAATATCATTTTGGTCACCAGAAAAAAAGACAACTGGACTTAACGTTTCTTTATCTTCATTTAAATATTCAACAAATGCTTCAATTCCGTTTTCAAAATGGAATTCTTGTACTGATCCTTCCCCACGTAAATCGGTTAATTTAATCAGTAATCTCTTCAATAAGAAAGCAGCTTCCCGTAAACGTTCTGTTAACGTTTCACTGTTATAAGTAGTCGTGCTGAAAATAGATGAGTCTGGTTTGAAATGAATGGTTGTTCCTGTTTTTCTAGTGTTTCCAACCCGCTCTAAACCGGTAACAGGTTTTCCCCCATTCTCAAAGCGCTGCTTGTAAATATGACCGTCTCGTTTAATTTCAACAACTAACCATTCAGATAATGCATTAACGACAGAAGCACCTACACCGTGAAGTCCTCCACTTGTTGCATAACCGCCTTGTCCAAATTTGCCCCCTGCATGAAGGACTGTCAAGATGACTTCTGGTGTAGGCTTTCCTGATTTATGTATCCCAGTAGGCATGCCTCGGCCGTGATCAGAAATAGAGACACTCTGATCACGGTGGATCGTTACTTCGATTGAATCACCAAACCCCGCTAAGGCCTCATCTACTGAATTATCAACAATTTCATAAACGAGATGATGAAGCCCTCTAGCGTCCGTACTACCGATATACATACCGGGTCTTTTACGAACAGCTTCTAATCCTTCTAATACTTGAATTGATTCATCATTATATTCCATCTGATTCCTTACCAAATTGTGTACTCCTTTCACCATGCTACAAAAATATTGTAGCACACACGAACAAATGTTTCCATAACCGTCACTACGTTGCCTTATCTATTGTAGCGGTTATTTCATTATTCGCAAACACTTTTTAAATTCCTGCATAAATATTTCATGAAATCTTAATATTGTTTGAAATAAATACATGTTCACTATTGGTGTCTAGCATATTCCACTTTAATACAGCGATTCATAATTGTGAGTATTTCTTGATCTTTTAATAATGAATATGCTTCTTCATTTTCAATACCTAATTGCGCCCAAAAGGATTTTACTTTGACATTAATAGCCTCTTTGGCGATTTCTGGTAAGTATTCCTCTCTTCTAAATACATTCACAATATCAATTGTACCACTTATTTCTTTTAATGAGGCGACCGCTTTTACCTCTAGTGCTTCTTCAATTGTCGGATTAACAGGGATAATCTCAAATCCTGCATTTTGCATAAATTTTGCTACTTGATAGGATGTTCGTTCAGGGTTGTTTGACAAACCTACAACAGCTATCCTTTTACTTTCTTCCAATAGTTCTTTTATTTGTATATCGGTTGGGTTTTTCACTTTTATCACTCCTAAGTTAATATTTTAATCATTATTTAACCGTTCTTTCCAAATACTAAACAAAACGGTCTCTCAAATATGGAGGAAATGAAACATGAAGGCGATCAAACCAATCCTTTTCTTAAGAAATCATTTCTGGTTTATACCTGCTTTATATGGAACAATTTCCGTGGTATTAGCCATTGCGACCGCATTATTAGATCAATTTCTTCACATTCATCTGTTTCTCATTAATAAAAGCTTAGCACAATCGCTATTAAGTACAATAGCCTCTTCTTTATTAACGATGACAACGATTTCATTTTCGACAATTATGGTTGTACTTACAACATATTTATCACAATTTTCACCGAGAACGATGCAAGACTTCTTAACAGATATCAACACACAGCGTATTTTAGGCGTATTTATCGGTGGCTTTTTATACTCCTTAATATTATTATTATTGCTTCAAAACGATAAAGGAGATTATTTTATTTCTCCGATATTTGCTGTATTTTACGCAATGATTTGTGTCGGATTCTTTGTTTTCTTTATACACCATGTCGGTAAGTGGATTCAAGTAAGTAATTTAATGCACCATATTACATCCAAAACCATTCATGCTGTTCATCAATATTATGAGGATGAAGAACTAACGACTCGGGATGAACCGTGGAAAGATTGGGAGAGTGAAGAAATTAAATTAACCGATCCGTTGTACATTCAAGCTAATCATTCTGGTTATTTACTTGTCATTGAAATTGATGAATTAATCGCTCAAGCAAGCGCTGATGATAGTATTGTGAAGGTAGAAGTTAGCTTAGGTGATTACATTGAAAAGGGAATGTCTTTACTTTCCTATTGGGGAAATCGAGATAAGGTGGACCATAAGCAATATAGAAAATCATTTCACCTTGCTGATGAAAGAGCGACTATTCAGGATATCGATTTTGGATTAACAAAGCTTGTTGAGATTACGTTGAGAGCACTCTCCCCAGGTATTAATGATCCGAATACAGCTATTAATGGAATTAAAGCTTTAGCTCGAATATTATCAACGCTAGCAAGTAAAAATTTACACCGTTCGTATTACAATGACGATTACAAAAGCTTAAGAGTCATTAATAAGCAAAGGAGTTTCTCAGATTACTTATATCGTTGCTATTATCAAATTAAGCATTACGGTATTGAGGATATTTCTGTCGTTGCTGCGATGATCGACTCACTAGCACTAATTGCATCACAAAACAATCAAGAGATTAAGCAATTAATTTGGGACTTCTCACAGTATATTCAACTAGCGATCCATTCAGAAACATTACTCGATTTAGATCGTTCATTTATTAATTCAAAATTAAAAAAGCTTGCGATTCAAACGAATCAATTTAATCATTTTAAACCACTCTAAGTAAAAAGTGACTATCTCACTATACACCATTAAGATAGTCACTTTTTACTTTTAGAATAACTCACGGTCTCGTGTATTAAACAAATCAAAGCCTAAATGGGCAAGAATAGCTGCTAAGACACACCATCCGATTAAGCTAAACGTTAACCAATAGGTGACCCCTCTTTTTGTACCACCGAAGCTTAAGCTCATTAAAGCTGTAATATGACTACCTACGATTAAGGGGCCAATAATAGCAAGCCCAGGTAATCCGTACTTTTTCCAAATACGTTCGGCTCTTTGCGAACGGCGCTCCGTTGACTTTTTGGAAGCTTTTTTATTTTTTCGCCATTTTTTTATTTGCTCAATAAAGATAATAATAAAATAGACGGTTAGTAAATTGCCAATTAATGCGATAATCGTCACTTGTACAGCCGGCATACCTGCAAAGATGGCAAATGGTATGACTATAACTGCTTCTAATAATGGAATAGCTGATAATAGAAATACAAGTGTATACATCCAAATTAATTCTAACATGTTCATTCACTTCCTTATATTCGTGGAAATGAATATAACATACAAATTGAAAATAAGACAATCTAAAAGCTCTGTTTTAGATTAAAATTGGTATAAGCGACGGTATTTTTCGTTTAAGTACGATAAAAGAGGCTGTGCGTTAATGCCGTTACCCGTTATGCCTTTAATGATTTCAGCTGGCTTTTTCGTTGCTCCATGGTGATGAATATGCTTTTTTAACCATTCATGAATCAATGTATAATCTCCTTGGCTAATATATTGATCAAATTGAGGAAGGTCACGAACAATCGCTTCTTTCATTTGTGCAGCATAAATGTAGCCAAGTGCATAGGATGGGAAGTAACCGAATGCACCGAAGGACCAATGAACATCTTGAAGCACACCCTCCCCATCATGAGCAGGCACTACACCCAAATACTCTTTCATTTTCTCATTCCAAGCTTCAGGCAAGTCCTTTACTTCTAAGCTCCCCTCAATTAACGATTTCTCTAATTCATATCGTAGAATAATATGTAAGCAATAGGTTAATTCATCACTTTCAATTCGAATAAGGGATGGCTTTGACTCATTAATGGCAAAGTAAAATTGCTCTAACGAAACATGATCGAACTGTCCGTTTGAATGCTTCTTTAATACTTGATAATTTCGCTCCCAAAAAGAATAATGCTTACCAATAAATTTCTCCCAAAATAATGATTGAGACTCATGTATTCCCATTGAAGTTCCATCACATAAAGGTGTACCTATTAACTCTTCAGAAATGTTTTGTTCATATAACGCATGACCACCTTCATGAATCGTGCCAAACAAAGCAAGCTTAAAATCGTCTTCTTTGTATTTTGTCGTAATACGAACATCGTTAGGATTTATTCCAATTGCAAAAGGGTGTACAGCTTCATCTAACCGTCCTTTGGAGAAGTCATAACCCATTTCATTCAAGATATCCATATTTAAATTCTTTTGTTGTTCTTTTGAAAATGCTCGATAAATAAAATCTGTCTGAGGCTGATTAAGAGATTCCGACACTCCTTTTACTAGCGGAATAAGTCCATCACGCAACTCGGAAAAAACGTGGTCAATTGTATCAATGAAAACGCCCGGTTCATAATCATCTAATAGTGTATTGTAAGGGTGTTCGTTGTATCCCCAATAACGAATAAACTTCTTTTTGAATTCAAGAAGCTTCTCCAGGTAAGGTCGGAACATGTCAAAGTCAGCTTGATCCTTTGCTTCTTCCCAAATTGATTCTGATTCAGCCTGTAACATCACGTATTGCTTATACTCTTCCTTTGGTATCTTTACATTTCGCTCATATTTCTTTTTGCATTCATCTACTGTCTTTTGAGTAATAATGGAGAGCTGGTTGTAAACATCCTTTTCTGTTAGCTTCTCAATGAA
Source organism: Halalkalibacter sp. APA_J-10(15) (assembly GCF_023017105.1). Taxonomy (GTDB): domain Bacteria; phylum Bacillota; class Bacilli; order Bacillales; family Bacillaceae_D; genus Halalkalibacter. The sequence continues at coordinate 10,212 of NZ_JALKEV010000032.1, forward strand.
ATCAGCCATTTGATTAGATGTTGATAATTGAAACACTTCAGTTGACAATGTTCCTATAATTTCTGAACGTTGTTGCACTCCTTTTTTGGGAGCCCCGGTTCTAGAGTCCCAAGCAAGTACTGAAAGAGCTTCATTAAAATCTTCTATTTTCTTAACGTACTCCCTAAATTCTCTTTCTACTGCTTCAATGTTTGACATTGTATCACTCCTTTTTTATCCTATCATTACTTTCGATGTAAGAAATGAAATCCCTCTTATCTATGTAGAAAAGTTACGTATTGTATGGTAAGGTGGATACAGGTTAGGAGGAAGAAACCATTGCATTTAAAAATATCTAAAGAAGCTGCTTATTTATATAAAAAAGAAATTCCCCTTCAAGCTGGTGATTCCTTACGTTTATTTGTACGTGTAGGTGGAGTTGGGTCTGGAGGTTTTTCAGTAGGTGTGACAAAAGAAGAACCCCCTTCTAAATGTTTTAAGGTGATAAAAGAGAACATTATTTTTTTTGTTACTGAAGATGATTATTGGTATTTTGATGGGATGGAAATTAATTATCATGAGGATCTCGATTATGTTCAATTTAAACATTCTAGTTTTGACCATTTGGATCATCCAGAACAAGTAAAAATGACAAAATGAGGCTGGGACAAAACCCTCCTCTGAAATTTCACCGGCTTTCATTATTTCTTACTCTTTAAAGTAAGGGGCTGTCACAGGTTCGTTCCATTGCTCTTCTTTGAGTTACTAGAAAGGACCTTTTCAGTGCCCTTCTCGCTTTCCGCTCCATTCCATTATGAGAATAAGCCATCGTCAGAACTACAATATATATATAAAACAGCTTATTTTTTACAATAAAATAAGGACAACTTCTGACAAATTAAAGTTGCACACAAAATCTAATCAGAAGGAAGTGTCCTTATTGTACGCTCATTTCATTTCTAGATGAAATGAAACAAAATGACTTCAAGTTACCGAAACACATTGTCGCAGACGCAGGTTATGGTAGTGAACAAAACGAAAACAAGTGCCATCTATTGAAAACGCAAAATCGATTTGGAACCAGTTTTTGGATTCTTGAAGGCTAATTTGCATTTCACTCGATTTTCTGTCCGAGGAAAATCGAAGGTAGAAAGCGAGAGTGGGTTTGCGTTAATGGCGGTGAACTTAAGAAAGTTTACTTCCAACAGCTAGGGTAATAGAAGAATTTACACGCAAAATAGAAAAAGGTGAATTTGAGTACACTCAAATTCACCTTTTTCACTATTTGAAGCTAGTTATGTCCCAGGCTCTTCCTCGTCTTATTCTACACGTACTTTCTTCCTTCTCCAATACCATATGCCAGCTCCAACTACTAATAATATGAAGCCCATTAGGAAGATATTGAAGTTATTCGTTGCTGTATTTGGTAATGTCTCTTCTGGTTGCTTTGATTCATCACCTTTTTCTTCCGGCTTTTCTGGTTTTGGCTCTGGATTCGGTTCTGGCTGATGCTCCTCTGGTTCCTGTGGTGGAGGTGATGATTCCTTTTCCACCGTGATCGACTCAGATGGAGTTCCTGGTGTTTCCACATTGTCAGCCTCAACGGTTGCCACGTTTTCAATCGTGTTTCCTGATTGATCGCTTTCAATCGTTGCTTGGAACGTGATCATACGCCAGTCTGTATCTGACACATCACCAAAGCTTGCCGTAATGACACCATCTGCGTAGTCTCCTGTTCCTCCGTTGCTTACTTCAAGACTTCCTTCGACAAAGCGTAGTCCGTCTGGAAGAACATCGGAAAGGACAAGGTTTTCAACGACGCTATCTCCGACTGTATTACGCGCTTGAATCGTATAAATAACCGTATCCCCTGCATGGAAGTCTGCGTTCCCTTCTAGGTTCTCCGCTGTCTTTTCTGATTCCAATTTTGGTTCACGTGGATAGATGAGAACCACTTCGTGTGGCTGTTCCGGCTCGTCGATATTGTCTGCATCCACTGTTGCGATGTTTTCAATATCTTGACTTGCTTGCCCTTCACCAACTGTCACTTGGAATGCAACTGTATGCCAGTTCGTATCGCTGACATCGCCGAACTGTCCGACGATTTCGCCATCTACGTAATAGCCTGCATCCTCATCTTCTTCATCGGTGACGGCATCCCCATCGACCATTAATGTGCCAGGCACATATTCTAGGCCTTCTGGCAGTTCATCACGGATAATCAGATTTTTCACTAAACTATCCTCTACTGTATTACGAGCTTGAATCGTATACAGTAATGTGTCGCCTACTTCTGGATTTTCTGCATCTGTATTTCCTTCCGCTTTTTCCACTAGCTCGGCTTCTTTTTCCGATTCTAGCTGTGGCGCTTTAGGATCAACAGTGAGTGTATGCTCTGGTGTTTCTGGATTCTCGACATTGTCACCACTAATCGTAGCCACATTTTCGATCTCGTTTCCTACTTGACCAGATTCAATCACTGCTTGGAACGTGACGGTACGCGAGTCCGTATCCGTTACTTCTCCAAAGTTGGCGGTAATCGTGCCATCTTCATACTCGGCCGTTCCACCATGACTCACTTCAAGACTTCCTTCAACAAAGCTTAAGCCTTCTGGCAACTCATCGAAAATCGTAAAGTTTTCGACAACACTCTCACGTACGGTATTTCGTGCCGTGATCGTATAGATGACTGTGTCTCCAACATGGTACACTTCTTTGCCTTCTTCAAGGTTATCCGCTACTTTGTCTGAATCTAGGTTTGGTTCTCGTGGATAAACAAGTACTTCTTCGCTTGGATAATGAGGTTCGTCCACATTGTCCCCTTCGACTGTTGCGATGTTTTCAATATCTTGACTTGCTTGCCCTTCACCAACTGTCACTTGGAATGTAACTGTATGCCATTCCGTGTCGGTGACATCGCCGAACTGTCCGACGATTTCGCCATCTACGTAATAGCCTGCATCCTCATCGTTTTCATCGGTGACGGCTTCCCCATCGACCATTAATGTGCCAGGCACATATTCTAGGCCTTCTGGCAGTTCATCACGGATAATCAGATTTTTCACTAAACTATCCTCTACTGTATTACGCGCTTGAATCGTATACAGTAATGTGTCGCCTACTTCTGCATTCTCTTCATCGGTGTTGCCTTCGCCTTTTTCTATTAAGATTGCCGTTTTCTCCGATTCAAGCACTGGATCTTTCGGCTCCACTTCGATGTCCGTTGATGGTTCATCTGGTTCATTAAGGTTGCCCCCATCGACAACGGCGATGTTTTCAATCGTCTGCTCCGCATAGCCGGAGTCGATCGTCGCGTGGAATGTCACCGTCCGCCACTCGGTATCCGTCACATCACCAAAGTTCGCAGTGATCATTCCGTCCTCGTAGCTGCCTTCACCATCATGACTTATGTTCAAGCTGCCTTCGACATACGTCAATCCTTCTGGCAGTGTATCCGTGATCGTTAAGTGTTCAACGACACTTTCAGAGACCGTGTTCTGCGTACGAATCGTGTACACAATCGTGTCGCTTACTTCAAAGCGATCCTTCGATGCGTCTAGATTCGTCGCTGTTTTTTCTGACTCTAAGACAGGATGACGAGGGTAAATCTTCACTTCCTCTGACGGTCTATCTGGCTCATCGATATTGTCTCCATCGACGATCGCCACGTTTTCAATATCCTGGCTTGCCTGGCCTTCCCCTACAGTTACGTGGAATTCTAGCGTCTGCCATTCGGTGTCTATCACATTCCCGAATTGACCGACTACTTCGCCATCCGCGTAATGACCAGCATCATCGTCTTCCTCATCGGTGACGGCATCCCCGTTCACTCTTAGCGTTCCCGGCACATATTCCAACCCTTCTGGGATCACATCGGAGATGACTAGATTTTCAACTTGACTGTCTTCAATCGTAT
>NZ_JALKEV010000033.1 GCF_023017105.1 Halalkalibacter sp. APA_J-10(15)
CCTGAAAAAACTGGCGACATGGCACTGGAGGAACACCAAACCGACAGTGCCATCGCCGAAAAACCATACGAAAAATACAAAAACGGCTTTGAGAGTCATATCTCAAAGCCGTTTTGTCTACGGTCTGGGAGTTTAGCTTATTAAGCTAAGCTCTTTTTTTGTGTTTTACACAAATTCCTTTTTGTCAATAGAAATACTCAAAAAATAATAAAGTTTTTTTTTTGAAAACCTATTGATTTCTCCTCAAAATAAGCGTAAATTAAGCAATTGTTGAGGAGGTGATGACATGAACTGTTGGAAAACAATTCGTGTAACACAAGAGTATGGATTATTAAGGCTTATTTTGTTTTCAGCATGTACGATGCTTTTCTCTTTTTTATTTTACTATCTCATTATTAGCAGCTTCACACAAGCACACGAATTCGTTCATGTCAGCTTTACATCGATGATTTGTAGCATTGTTTTACTCATTGCTACCCATAAGCTACTCCACCTCATACCCGTTTGGCTATGTGGAAAAAAAGCTTCTATTACGTGTAAATTTGTCATGTTCCTGCCATTAACAAGCATTAAATTATATGAACCGATATCAAGAAACCTTTACGTCCTGTCATTAATTACACCAGCTATCTTATTAACAATGGTTGGAGCATTTTTATCGATTATGTATCCGACATATGTGGCTTTCATTTCCATTTTAACTTCGGTTCATTTCGGTTTAATTTTTTTCGATTTTGTTTATTTGAGCTATATCGTAAAGGCACCTAAAAGAAGTCTAGTCGAAAATCACCCTGAAGGATTCCATATTTTATTAAAAGCGTCTTAACGAGCTCGACTCGTTAGGCGCTTTTCCCATTTTCATTTACTAGTGATAATATAATCCAAGTATAATGTGGTCTTTCTCCATGTCCAATGTTTTAAAACGCAGGCTCATTCTCTCATTCTCATCAAGCGGAAGTTCAGATACTTTTAACTCAACTAATTCCTCAGTAGGATAGATGATGATCCAATGTTCTAGCTCAAGCGTGCCATTTAATAGCATTAGCATACGATCAACAGGTAATGAAAATAATCCAAGTTCAAATGAATCGACCATTAAGAGCAAGTCTCCATTAGGCTCCACTTCTGGATTAAAATAAACGACGAGTGGAATTTCTTGACCCATCATATCAAAGCGAGTGCGCAATTGTAGATTCGATTCTCCAAACTCGATTACATAAGGCACCTCACTCTCTGTTTCTGCCAAAAGTTGTCCAATAAATTGATTAAATTTTTGTTTATCCGTTTCTATTGTGAACAAAGACTCATCCGTATGAATAGGTTGTGACTCAAATAACTCACCTTCTGCCGCAGGGAATAACCGTAAGATCAATATAACAAAAAGAATGAATAAAATGCCTTTGATCGATAGTAAGATAATAAAAGCCGTCTTCCACTTTTTTTCTTGGATTGTCATATCACTCACCTCTTGCTTTTATTTTAAAAGCAACGGTCTGAATTAACAAATACAATTTAAGTGTTAATCCTATCTTTTTTATCAAACTTTTGATAAAGTTTAACTATATTGCTCGTCAGGAGGCAAGTGCATGTTTGTAATTAGTAGTTTTTTTGCATTATTTATTTTCTTTCTGATTAATTCAATGACTGACGCTTTGTGCTTAAGACGTGAAATCCCTTCAGAAAGACAACCGAAATTATTTAGAACGATCAACATATTGATTACCATCCTTTTAACATCTACATATGTAAAAATTCTTTTTACATAAAAGGAGTGAGAGTCTATAACACTCTCACTCCTTTGAATTCCCACCTTTAGTACATCCACGAAGCGCCAATAATCACCAATAAGATGAATAAAACGACTAGCAACGCAAATCCATTATGTCCTTTATGACTCATTACAATCCCTCCAAATGAAATGATCTTGAAAATGAAGCTGTGCGAGTTATCTTAAAGCCACGATGCACCTACAATTACTAGCAGAATAAATAACACAACAATTAACGCGAACCCAGCCTGGGATCCGTGAGACATAACTGCACCTCCTCTTTTTCTAGTTACGATATCTTATGCAAGCAAGGAATTTTCGTACTGGGCAATTGCCCTAAATCAAAATTCTGTACTTCCGCTATCGCTGTAAAGTGTGGTATAGTGATTACTGTAAAACTTAAGCTTGAAAGCCATTGAGGAGTTGACATGATGAGAAAACGTACGATTGCTGCCATCGGGATTGCTTGCATGACCATACTAGCAGCTTGTAATGATGAAGGAACACAAGATAATAGCCAAGTTCTTGTGACAGTTGAAGGTGTTGACATTACAGAGGGGCAATTAATTGAAGAACTGAAGCAACAAGGTGCGGACGCGATCCTTGCGCAGCTTGTAAGTGATGTTGTTATCAAAAACGCTGTTGCAAGCGCTGACATTTCAGAAGAAGAAATCGAGGCAGAACTTGAGGAACTTCGCTCTCAGTTCCAAGCTCAATTTAACACAACATCAGATGAAGAAATCCTTGAGCTCGTTCAAACTCAATTTAATCTAGAAGAAATTGAGACAATGGACGATTTCATAGACGAATTTGTTCTACCTGGACTTGTTCTTCAAAAGCTCGGTACAGAAGGTATTGATGTAACAGATGAGGATGTACAAGCCTATTACGATGAAAATAGCGAGCAGTTCGCCGAACAAGTAGAAGCAAGTCATATTCTCGTTGAAGATGAAGAAACAGCTGAAGAGGTATTAGAGAAGCTTGAGGAAGGCGAAGATTTTGCTGAGCTCGCAATGGAATATTCAGTAGATGGCTCTGCTGCTATGGGTGGCGAATTAGGCTACTTTGGAAGCGGACAAATGGTTGAACCATTTGAAGAAGCCGCATTTGCTCTTGAAGTTGGAGAAGTGAGTGACATCGTCGAATCAGATTTCGGTTATCATATCATTATGAAAACGGGATTCCGCGATTCATTCGAGGATTTTGAAGAGGAGATTCGCGAAACGTTGATCAATCAACGCACGCGTAGTCAAGAGCAAGTATTGACTGATTTAATTGATGACGCTGATATCGATGTGAAAGATTCCCAATATGAAGATTTATTTGCTCCAGCGCCAGAATTACAGTAAAAAGATGATGAACAGTCCCCAACCGGTTAATACGTGTTGGGGCTTATTTGTGTACATTCCGTTATGATAGGTTCAAACTTCTGTAATGCTACGCACAATGTCTTTATGAAAAAACGCCGCGCTTTTTTTGCACCGATCTACTCTATTTGCATAACGTAAAAGTAGGGCATTCCCCCAAACCCACTTGAGATGACGGAAGGATGATGAAGATGGCAGGCGCACCAGTATCTACAGGATACAAGTATGACTTTACATTGTTAGTCGTTTTATTTATTTTATTAGTCATTGTAGGCTCCGCTTACTTTTGCTAATAGCGAAACAAAAGGGTGTCCAAAACGTTGATAGCTTTTTGGACACCCTTTTCAGCTTGACTAACACACATTATTCGTTACCGACCTTACGTTTATTACGCTCTTCCTCAATTCTTTCCATATAGACTGTACCTTCCTGCTCAATCCATTTCTGCTCTTCCTTGTAATCCTCATACGTATATTTAATAGCTAAGGAGCCACTAATGACAATCCCTAATAAGATGAGATAGACCCACCAAGGGCTTGATATAAGGAATACACCTAACGACGTTTGAGTCAACAAAAAACCGAGTAATAACAGTCCTAGTAGAACGTATGCGTACTTACTATTGCCATGACGATTCAATTGAATCCCCTCCATGCTTGTCATCTTGCTTCATCATATGTACAAGCATGCCTAAATAGAACTATAAATTTAATGGAGACTGATGAAAACGTGGTTTATAAAAGCTGCGATGCTCTAGAGCCATCACACGTTCAGAAAACTCACCAGGCTGCACCGTCTCAAGTGCTCGATCCATCATATTAATTTTCGCGTCGATATTATCAATTAAGTGAAGGACTTCTGCCTCTTTAACAACAGGAACTTTCGGGCTTCCCCATTCCCCTTTTCCATGGTGACTAGCGATTAGATGTTGCAGAATGAGCACCTCTTCGCTGTCAATTTTCAGCTCTTCTGCCGCTTGAGCAACCTCTGTCACCATAATCGAAATATGCCCAATTAACTTTCCTTCTAACGTGTATTGCGTATCAATCGGTCCCGACAATTCTCTAACTTTCCCTAGGTCATGCAGGATGACACCAGCATACAATAAGTCGGCATCTAATGACGGATACAGTTCAACAAGACTTCTCGCAATTTTCAACATACTAACGACATGATAAGCAAGACCAGAAACAAATTCATGATGATTCTTCGTTGCTGCAGGTGACTGCAAAAAAGCCGTCTGATGCTTCTTCATTAGGTGCCTTGTAATACGTTGAATATTAGCATTTTTCATTTCAAAAATATATTGAGTAATCTCATCAAGCATATCGTCAGGCGACATTGGGGCAGAGCGAATAAAATCAGCAACTTTCACTTGATCCATTGCCGTTGTTGGTCGAATGCTTTGAATTTTCATTTGTCTACGACCACGATACTCCGATACTTCACCACTGAGATGAACGATCACTTGGCTACAAAAAGCTTGTTCATCCTCCGGTGAGCATCCCCAAAGCTTTGCTTCTATTTCTCCTGTATGATCACATAGCTGTAAAGTCAAAAAGGGCTTACCATTGCTTGCAGTCCCTTTAGTCGATGTTTTAATGAGGAAGTAGGTTTCTACTTTATCCCCAACTTGATGGTTACGAATCCCATTCGTCATAAGGCTACGCCTCCCCACTACTAAATTATTCTTATTATACCATATAAGGAAAACGCTCTGCGGTTTTTCTGACTTGCATCGTGCGTAGTCATACAAATTCGTTAATTAGACTGTTAGGCCACTTCTAAATTAAAAAAACTCACTGAAAAGGTTCATTTACCTTCCCAGTGATCATTAACTACATCAATGTGTTTTTCGGCGCTTGCTTCGTAGGCCTCTTTCTTCTGTTTGATTAAAGGCTACGGTAAATTTAACACCTCGTTCATTATTTTCAACTGTAGGTGTTGCTTCATGTAATTCAGCAATTCTCTTCACAATGGCTAGTCCTAAACCGAATTTCCCCTTACTTCCTTTATAGAAAGGATTAAATAATTGAGGTATATCTTTTTCTGGTATTTCTTCCCCATTATTTTCAACTGATATATAGATTTGTCCATTATCTTTTTTAGCTTCAATCCAAATCGAATCAAAGGCATAACGCAATGCATTTTCAACTAAGTTTTCTAATAGTACTTCTAATTGTTCACGGTCGCCTCGTATCTTTAAGTCAGCACCATTAACATAAATTTTTACATCTTCACGTTGCACTCGAAACCGTTCTTCAATTTGGAATGCCACTTCACCAAAGAGCCATTCCTCATAATTAGGTGTTTCTTCTTTTAATGAATCTAACTTTGTATAATAGAGCATATCAATCACACGTCGCTCCATTCGATTGGCCTCTTCGATAATGACATCCATCGTACTTTCCAAATCATTTTTAGGAAGAATCCCATCTTTAACGGAGTGTGCGTAACTTTTAATAACCATGATCGGTGTTTTCAACTCATGAGAAGCGTGTTGAATAAATGTTTTTTGAGAACGGTCATACAAATTTAAATTTTGACGCATTTTTTCAAACTGTCTAGCTAAGCGTTCAAAATCTTTATCGCCTTTCCAATTAAGAGGCTCCTTCCAATCGCGGTTCGCAATTTGCTCTAAATGATTACCTAGGACATATAATGGTTGGCGTAAATAATGCTTCAGCCACATAGCTGGCAATAAGCTGAGAGCACATGTTAGCAGTAAGATATAAATAAGACGTTCCCATAAGCGATTAACCATTTGATCGCGATATGTATCCCACATATATGAAATATGATAAGCTGGACGATCTGATAAATTCGTCTTTGTTATAACATAGAACACCGTTGCCCCGCCATATTGGATCTCATAGCGACCACGTTCATGATCCTGCCTAAAAGCATTTTGTGCCATCTCCCGTAAAACTTCAGCAGGTGGTGGTGAAGGCCCACCTTCAGCTGTCTGACCAAATGTATCAATAAAGAAATGTCCGACTGATCGTTCTGCATCTCTTCTCTCAACAAAATCGAGTTCGTTCCGAGGCGGATTGACTAAATCAAACAACGGATAAACGTATCTCGTTTGCTCAATTTCAATAATTCGATACGTCTCTTCTGTTAATGTCCCTTTGATCGAGATTGGGTATATTAACGTGACGGAAAGAATAACAAGCACGATTAAAGAAATGAACGCAAGCCAAATTCGTTGCGTTAAGTTCACTTTAATCATGAGGATAAAACCCTATAGCCATATCCATATAATGTTTCTAGATGTATTCTTGGCATTTTTTTACGGACTCGACGAACAACATCATCGACTGCACGCTCTGAACCAAAATAATTTTCTCCCCATACATGCTCAATAATCTTTTCACGGGAAAATGCCTTACCGATTTCTGCTGTTAAAAGTAAAATTAAATCCATCTCTTTAGTCGTTAAGTCAATAGCATCGTCATGATTGGCTTCTTGATCTGTAATAATTCTTCCTACAGGATCGATAAGGTACTGATTTAGCTCAATCTTTTTTGTATCTGACGTTGGTATTCCGTAAATCCTATTTAATAATTTCTTCGCCCGAATAATTAACTCTTGAGGCAAAAATGGCTTCGCTAAATAATCATCACTACCCATTTCTAACCCGAGAACTCTGTCTAAATCTTGATCACGTGCAGAAATAAAGATAACAGGTGTATCTTCTTTTTCCTTAATCGATTTTAAGAGCTGATAACCATCTGTACCTGGTAGCATAATATCTAATATCCAAAGATGAGGTTTTTGCTTTTGCTCGATAGCAGCACGTGCTTGATCGCCATCATGAAATACTTCCACTTGCCACCCCTCTTGTTCTAAATATGCTTTTAATACTTCTGAAAGATTTTCTTCATCTTCAACAAGGTTAATGAGATATTCACTCATCATCCATCCTCCTCGTAAACACTAGTATAAGTCTATCGCTATTGTAACGTATTTTATCCATTGAAACGAGCTTGAAGATCAGCTTACACAAAAGTTAGAGGATTTTTACACGTTTTATCACAATTTTTTTTGAAGAAGTCAATAGGAAGATAAGAGTTAAACTCTCACCTTCCCGTGTGTTATTGACTATAATACTGCAAATGCCGTAAGTAAAGCTAGCGGTAAGACTAACCGATTCCAAACTGGACGCGGTCGATAATACGGATAATAATAAGGGTTATATGGATAATACGGGTAATAGCGATGGTCGATATTACGTTGATCGTACCCATCCTGGGCATTTCCCCATTGCTGATGATTCCATTCCATCCATGTTTCTTTCACATCCATATACTGTCCTTGCTCATCCGTTGGCACGAGTAAATAAACATAATGATCATCGACATGCTCAATTACACCTTGGTACTCCTGTTGACCATTCATTTGTAACTGAACAGGTTGATTCACATGCTGCTCACATTGTGTCTTCATCCATTGAGGTGTCGCCATACTTCCTCCTCCTTTCATACATACTGTATGCAAGGAGATTAAATTAGGTGAATGCCTAACGTCTTTTTATAAATACAACGTACACAGTCGTTTACAATCACATTCCGACCTTTTAAATAGAATACATCCAGTTACCGAATGTCGTAACTGGATGCAGCTTTCCATACTTATTCCTTTCTTTCAAAAAACCGTAACAGGTCACCATACACAACACGATCAGAATAATGTAAATCCTGACGTGCCTTATCGAAATACGGCTCACAATAGCTCATATCCGTTTCTTGCTCTGTTCGTTTATCATAACAAACATCTGACGTGTACAAATAATCATCTGTCACAAAGCTTCCGTTTCTAAGGACGACAAAAGATTCCCTTTCTTCGGAAAATAAATCCGTACCAAGGTGAATCATATCCTCTGTTTCCACCCCTAATAAATGAAGCAATGTCGGTTTCAGATCAATTTGCCCAGACACCGTATCCATTCTCTTACCTTCCATACCAGGTATATGAATAAAAAGTGGTACACGCTGTAATTGAACAGTATCAAAATCAGTTATTTCGTCTTTTTCCAAATACATGGCCATCGAACGGTCATGAAAGCTCGAAATACCATAATGATCACCGTACATAATAAAAACCGTATCCTCATACATTTCTTCTTCCTTTAAACGCTCAAAGAACTGTTCAACCGCATAGTCCATATATCTCACTGTTGGGAAAAAGCGATTTAACGTTCCACTATACGAATCATACTCCTCAATAAAACGATCCTCTTCATCAAGCTCAAACGGAAAATGATTCGTTAATGTTATGAATTTAGTGAAATATGGCTCTGGCTGCTGCTTTAATAGATCAATAGATTGTTCAAAGAAATCGAGATCCTTTAACCCCCATCCTACCGAATTCTCCTCTGTTACATCATACGATTGAATATCAAAGAAACGATCATATCCTAAAGCTAAATACATCATATCTCGATTCCAAAAGCTCTTATTGTTCGCATGCATGACCGATGTGTAATAGCCAATTTCACCTAGTTGCTCAGGTAAAGCATCATACTCATTATTAGAATGAGTAAAGAAAACAGCACCACTATTTCTTCCAAATAATGAATTATCTACAACAAACTCTGAATCTGATGTCTTTCCTTGCTCTGTTTGGTGATAGAAATGATCAAAGTATATACTTTCTTCAATCAACTCATTTAAAAACGGTGTTATGACTTCCCCATTCATCGTCTGCTCGATGACAAAGCTTTGTAACGATTCCAATGAAATAACCATAACATTCTTACCTTCAATTAACCCAAAGTACTCCTCATTGGGTTCTCTATACTGTTCACGTGTATAGTAAATAATCTCATTGATTTCTGAACCATCTGCAAATGCCCTCTGTGCTTTAGAATGTGATTGAATGTACGCATCATAAGCGTGATAGTTTAACACTCCAATATTTTTCACGAGTAATTCACGATCAAACGAGCGTGTTAATAGCTGTGGACGTTCAGCTTGCGCTAAGCTTAAATTGACCACAAACACTCCAACAGCGACAACAATTAACGCAAGCGCCACTCGCGGTCTAGCAAATGAATATTCTTTTCGTTTCGTCATCCATATATAAACCAAAAAGAGTATATCAACAAAAAATAGTGCGTCCCACCATCTCACTAATTCGGCAATACTTCCTTGCACGTCACTGATATTACTCGTTTGCACGAGTACAGGTAACGTTAAGAAGTCATTAAAAAATCGATAATATAAAACATTTGCATATAAAATGATAGTTGTTAGTAAGTTTACTCCAATAAACGAAAACGGTCTCTTATCCTTTTTAATCAAAAAACAAAGACCTAATAACAAAATCGTCGAACTAATTGGATTAATAAATAACAAAAACTCTTGATAAATCGATTCAGATTGAATTTGAAAACCAAACTTATAGAAAAGGTATGTCTTCAACCAAATAAATCCAAATACGAGCCACATCATTTTTTCTCTTTTTATAAATTGAATTATGCTCGCCAACGTATATCCCCCTTTTACATTTACAAAAATTACAAAAACACTAGTATATCTTACACCTTTCTCAAACCAAGTCAATATTTTCCCACACTTTTACACGCTATGGCAAGATTTTTCTTAATTTTTTCTACTAAACTTGTCCATCTCAAAAAAAGGATGTCTCGAAAGGTCATTTTCAGACCTTTGAGACACCCACTTCCATTATTTATACATTTATTCGCATCTGCTTCCTAAATACTTCCTTAATCATGTACGCCACACCATTTTGTTCAATTGAGCGTGTAACCCAATCAGCTGCTTCCTTTACAGTATTATTCGCATTTCCCATCGCCACACCTAAACCGACCTGCTGTAGCATATCAATGTCATACTCCTCTGAACCAATTGCAACCATCTCTTCAGAAGAGATTTGTAAATGATCTCCTAATCGTTGCAGTGAACGCGACTTTGAGACTCCAGGTGCTACACATTCAATTCTTCCACGTACAGAATGTAGTAATTTAAATCCTTTGTTAATTTGCTGAAGTTGTTTCAATGCTCGTTGCTGTTCAACATCATCAAAAAACTGTGCCTGTATTTTTAAAGGAGCAAATGGTTGTTCCATCATATGTCCACAAACTGAATCAACAAAATGTATCGGGTAGAAAAGGGGATCACCGACACCTACCGTCATTTTGGCAATTAAATGATTACGTTGCTTAACTTTATTACCAATAGCGTACTCTTCATTCCAAACACGAATATGACAAGGGTACCCCTCGAGAATATCAAGAATTTGCAAAGCTCTCTCTTCAAAAATTCTTCGAACAAAAACTGGAACCTTATCATCTGAGCCGACAAATGCACCATCACTCGAAATTAAAAACCCATCGACCTTTAATGCTTTTGCAATTTTCTTCGCCGATAAATACGGTCTAGATGTTGCCAGCGTCACGTATACATCCTTTGCTTTAACATACTCGATGGCCTCTTTTGTTTGTCGAGTTATTTTCGCATTCGCTCTCACAATCGTATCATCAATGTTAAGAGCAATTAACTTATAAACCATTTCAGCTCCTCCTTCTCTCGATGTCCAACATGACTATTTCTTCACAACATATGAACATTCAGCAAAAAATAGAACTGGACGTATACGGAATGTTTCCATATACTCATTATTAATAACGTGTAGACTAAGGAGCAAGGACACATGAAAAAGACATTTAACTATTATTTTGTTCCGACCCTCTTATTTATCGTATTAACATCCTTTCAATTTCCTAATCAAGAACCACAATCGATTTTCATGGGCATACTTGGTTCAACCGTCTTAGGAATCATGGTAGGCTTTGTCATACATATAGCCGTTATCATTAAACGAAAAATAACCTAAAAAATGTGCGAGACTGTTGTCTTTTTTGAATAGTCTGATACGAATGGATTTCTCGTATCAAGCAAGCAACGTGAAAAGCCATTCTAGCCTAATCAAAGGCATTGAAAAAGTTGATTTACTTTTTCAGTAGCTTCCGGTGTAGCGTCTTTCCTTAACTGTGTCGTGTGTAGCTCCTTAAAATGGTATAAGCATTTCTAGAAATGTAGCTTTTTCAGAAATGCGAGTAACGTCCGTAGCCGACGCTCTTCTTTGAGTTTTCCTGCACCCTCCTAATGAACGTATAACGAGAATAGGGTGTACGTATAAATTCTAATTCTGCAAAAAAAAAGACGACTAATCTTTTATCAGTCGTCTCAGCCTGTCGACAAAGTCGACAGGCTTTTTTGTTTAGTAGTCAGGGTTCGGCCCTCCGATCTCGCTACCGGGATGGGGGGCACGCTTTCCGCAGGCGGGCGTTGAACTAACCGGCTGCGCCGGTGGA
>NZ_JALKEV010000034.1 GCF_023017105.1 Halalkalibacter sp. APA_J-10(15)
TAATGTACTAAAGGATAAAGCCTTCCTTTTATCAATCATAAGATCCCCCACAAGATACAATTATTTATCATGTATTATTATTCCCCATTGTTCAGAAGTTTTATTCCATTAAAAAAATGGCCCTTTAGCGGAACAACTTATTGTCACTCAACAGTTCCTTAATCGTTCTTTCAATTCAGATGTTCCACTATAAAAACACCCCTTTAGACAAAAATAATCCTAAAGGGGTAAAGCTTCGCAACTTTTTTACAAATGTCGCGACTTTATTTTAAATTTACATTTCTAAAAGAACAGCCTACCAACCTCACTGAATACGAGGACAAATTTACCGTTTAATTCAAATCTGGACTGACGGTTGGGTTGATATATAAGAATAGTTGGAAAAGAAGCAAGGCACTCTACTGTAATTACAGTAGAGTGCCTATTTTGATCTAATCGGTTAATTGGGTGAATGTAATCCAAGTCTATTTCCTTCTGTATCAATAAACAATGCAAAATATCCACTTTCATCAGCGTGAAGAGTTTTTGGAACAACAATTTTCCCACCTTTTTTCTCGACCTTATCCAGTATGACCTGAAGATCATCTCCACCATCAAGATAGATGGTTACACCATTGGACGAAGGCGTAACCCCCTCTCCTTGAACTATGACTCCAAAAGTTATTTGTTCTTCAGTTGGGAATAATCCCATTTGCATATCTGAGAAATTCATTTTCTCGATTTTAATGCCCAAAATTGATTGATAAAACTCGATTGCTCGCGAAATTTCTGTTGCTGGAATTTCAAAAATGGAAACAAAGCTTTTCATATCAATGATCCTCCTTAAGATTAAGATTAAACCTAAGCATATTATAATCAATCTCCTCATTATATAATTGTAAAAATGAGACACTATTAAACTATTTGTAGAAAAGGGAGGAAAGAACCATATTTTTGTTCCCTAAAAACTCTTTTGGACTGATTCCTGTAAACTCCTTAAAGTCTTTAATAAAATGTGATTGGTCATAATATCCACTTTTATAAGCAATGTTAGTTAGGTTATCAATCTTTTCATTAAGCAATATTTTCAAGACAGATTGTAATCGGATAACTTTACCTAATTGCTTTGGGTTAATGCCAACTTGTTTTTGAAATTTTCTTTCTAGTTGTCTTCTCTTAGATAAGTCTTGCTTGAGAATCTCATTAATTTGTGTGCTTCCTTTTGTTGATAAAAGAATATCAATAGTAGTTTTTACAATATTATCAATGATTTTTTTCTCATTTAACCTATCAAAAAGAAATTTTTCAATGTATCCTATTCTTTCCTTAGTGTCCGTTGCCTTTATAATTTTTCGTTCTAATTCTTTTGCAGAAACCTCTCCAAACAAGAGCCCTAAAGGGGTTTCTTTGTTAACTAATTCTTTTATGGGTTCTGAAATGAAATTTGCAAAACCATAAGGGTAAAAACTTACTGCAAATGTATTGACATATCCTATCGGTTGAATATAAAAAGGTTCAATTGTTTGTCCAAGTACCATAGCTCGAGGGTGTATAATAAAATCATCTTTCGAGGTGTATCGTTTAATATCATCCCCTAGAATGAAAGCCATTTCAATACAACCATCGGGTATAATCCGTTGTTTTTGCGAATTTTCTTCAGCAGATGCTTCTAAAGTCCAATAAAAATTAACCAAAGATTCTAAATCCAGATGAGGTCTAAAAGTTTGATAGTTCATTAATCGCTCCTTCTAATCCACTCTGTACGGGGGCATAAGGCCTTATGGACTAGTTCCCGCAGAGCAAATAATCATCGTTTTTCTAACTGAAAATTTTATCACTAAAAACTCTGAAAAGCTTATATCAAGCCTTCTAGAACATACACCTCTATTTTCTAGACATAAAAATTTGATTTCAATAAAAAATTTGCAGCGTCGTAGTTAATCCAATTTTTTTACTAATTCATCGTAAATAATCTTCCATTGTCCCTTTAACTCACTTTCGACTTTTCTTTCAAATCTTAAGGTAATTGATTCTCTAAAAAACAGTCCCCTTCTTCAATCGAAGTCATTCCTAAACTCTCTGCAACTTTTATTAACTCAATACGCTTAATTAGTGATCGCTTACCATAATTGTTTTAATTTCTTTCATCAATCCCTAATTAGCATTTGTAATTCTATAGATAGCTGGTCATTGTAAAACATAGCTATATCAGAATTTTCTATTCTGATCAATTGACCCTCCAACTTTATATTGTTACTTTGGGCATATTCAAAAAAATACTCAATCGCATTTCCTAACTCATTTTTATCTTTAATTAAAATGTGATAAGAGAGGTATGATCCTTTTTTAAGGATAAAATCCCCCGGATTACAAGATTCTAAGCAGAAATACCAATGCTCTTCATCTATTAAAGTAATAAAATCATTACTATAAATATTATCTAGTTTATTTGATTTATATAACAGGTTGTAGATATTTCTAGCATCAAAAGAGAAAGTTAAATCGTTTTTTTGTAAAAGAGATACATGTCTTTCAGGGATGCTTTTCATGGTAAAATTATTCAAATACTCTTGACTAGACTTTGCTTTCGTTATTATCCTTTCCGTTACATCTTTAATAATTTGTAGGTCTCGAATTTGCTTTTCAATTTCTGTTACCGATTTTTCTAATGCCTCCATATAATCATCTGGAGAATAAGTAGTAAACTGCTTTTTAATATCAGAAACAGAAATGTTTAAGCGTCTTAACAACAAAATGTGAGAGAGGGTGTAGATTTGATTGATCCCATACATACGATATCCATTTTCATCAATATAGCTTGGAAGTAAAATGCCTTTTTCCTCAAAATATCGAATCTGATGAGTAGAGACATCCATTAGATTTGCAAATTCACCGATGGTAATATCTTTTTTCATATTTTTCACTTCTCCTATTGACATTGGGTCAGACCTAAGCTTCATACTTAGAGTACAATTACATGTAAGTTTAATCAAGTTAATTGAAAGGTTGATTATAAAAGGAGAGCATAATGAAGCGTAATATTGAAATTCGTTTAGGTTTCCATGAAAGAGACCGAAATGCGGTGGCCATCCTTTACGCCCAGGCTTTTTTTCGAAAATTTGAGAAAGTGATTGGAAAACCACAAGAGGTAGTTGCCTTACTCGAAAGAGGCCTCAATCCGGACTATTGTCTATGCGCTTATGATGAAAATCATCACCTTCTGGGCATAGCAGGATTCCACATCGGGAAAAAGGCACTCATTGATTTATCGCTAAGTGATTTTATCACTGTATTCGGACCAGTAAAAGGCGTAGCAAAGGCTCTTTTAGCCGGTATACTTTTTCACAGAGCCGCTAAAAGTAAGCAGGAGTTGTTGATGGATGGGATTGCCGTCGAAGAAACAGCAAGGGGCACTGGCGTTGGGACCCTCTTATTTCAAGGCCTCTTTGATTTAGCCAAAGAAAGGGGATTTTCATCGATTGCCCTTGATGTTATCGATGAAAACCCAAAGGCCAAAGCACTGTATTTACACTTAGACTTTAAGGCCAATCAATACACGCGCATTCCCTGGCCGATTTCTAGTCTAATTGGGGTGACCGGCGTCACGCACATGGTACACAGCTTCATTCCTATCAAAGTACCAGCCAAACTGATGGGAATCAAGGCGCTAGTAGTTCTCTTCATCCTAGTCGGAGCTTTTGTTCTATGGCGTTTTGATACAATGGATTTACATGCTCATAAACATGTTGAAATCTCTTTTGAATCGCAGGAAAATCAGCTTTATGGTACGTTATATCTTCCGAAAAATGAAGGCCCATATAACATCGTTTTTTTCGTCCATGGCGATGGACCGCAAGATCGCACGGGAGCTGGCGAGTACCACTTTATCATGAATGCTTTGCTCCGCGAAGGCTACGCTTGTTTTTCATACGATAAAGCAGGTGTTGGTGCATCGGAAGGAAACTGGTTGAAACAAAATATGACCGATCGATCAACCGAAGTCTTGGAAGCGATTCATGTCATAAAGGAGAATGTTGAAATCAATAAGATTGGTGTAATGGCTTTTTCACAAGGTGGGTGGGTTGTTTCTGAACTGGCACTTGTAGATGCACCTGTGGATTATTATGTGGTTATTGGAGGGGCCATTGATTGGTCAGATCAACATCTATACTATTCCACGCAACAAGCTATTAAGCGAGGTTATAGTGAAGCGGAAACCGAGGAATACCTGGCTTACATTGAAACAGGCAATCGCTTTATAGCCATTGGCGATTATGATTCATATCGTCAATGGATTGAAAATCATGCCTATGGCACACCGATGAGCAAAGACCGTTTTGAGTTTGCCTTGCTTAACCAAGAGGCTAACGCTATAAATGGAATATACGCCATTGATGTTCCCTTTTTAGGACTATTTGGCGAAAATGATCTCAATGTAGACAGCCGTGAAAGTTACGAGACCTATAGAGCTATTTTCGAGCAAACGGGGCATACTCATACAAAACTTTATATGGTTCCAAGCGCGAACCATGAGCTTCTCAATGAAAGGTACAATCAAAAACGACATCGTCTGACCTTAGATGCCTTTTTAATCGGTGATAAAATCTACGCAGCAAATGCGATTGAGTGGATTCTAGAATTCCTCAGCCAGTTTTAGTGACGCATGGCATAGAGGTGCGTTAGATATAGTAATTAAGGTATTTCAGAATACATGTCATTACACTAGATTGTAAACATCGGCACTTAATATCGAAAAATTAGAGTACCTAATACTAAAAAAAATTTGCAGAGGAGGATATAATTATGTAAAATTTAACCAAAGTCACACGTCTAGGAGGCTATGCCACTCTCGGTATGGCGCTGTGCTATCTTAGTATGTTTATCATTTTCTTTGTTCTGATATCGGTTCCGGCAGGGCTTGATACCTTAGGCATGATAGAATTTCTTCAGGAAGGTCAATTGTTGTTTGCCATAAGCTATAGCCTTGGTTATCTAGTGTTTGGCGTACTATTAGCGATAACATTGCAATCGTTACAACACTCATTGCCAGTTGAAAATTCTGCGTTAGCGAGTTTGGCAGATAGATTTGGAAGCATCTGGGTTATGTTGATGATGGCATCAGGCATGACTTACTTGATTGGCATGGATAGGCTAATTCATCTCGTCAGCATTGATCCAGTTCAGGCACAGGCCCTCTACCATAGCTTAGGGCTGATAATCGAGGCGTTGGGTGGAGGAATTGAGTTAGTCGGTGGGCTCTGGGTGCTATTACTTAGTATTGCAGGTCTTAAACAAAACTGGTTACCGAAAACACTGCATCTGTTAGGGCTTCTGATTGGTTGCATAGGCATCTTGACGGTTATGCATATCGTGCCTTACTTAAAAGACGCATTTGGTTTGTTGCAGCTTATCTGGTTTATATGGTTGGGTGTTTTGTTGCTAAAACACTAACTTTAGAAACTAAAAGGAGACAATTCTATGAGAATAATAAAATTACTATTTACACCTCAATACGATAAGTATGATGGCATACGACCAATTAATATTTATGCCATGAGATCCATATATGGGTTAATGTTCTTTTTGATGGGTAGTGATGCTTGGAGATATATTCTCAGTTATGATGGTGTTTGGGAGATCGATTCAGCAATGAACTGGAGTGTATGGGGGGGCGTTTAGTTTGCTGGCATTCATTGAACTTTTTCGGACTGTGGAAATGATCCCAGTTATGCTACTAGAAATACTTTATAAGTCCATTTGGCTCATTTTAGTTGCCCTTCCTCTTTATCAATCTGGCAATCTTTCAGATCAAGCTACTGATGGTATGTTGTTTCCATTTCTCCTTGTGATTTTACCAATTCTCGCAGTCCCATGGGGATATGTTTTAAAGAAATATGTGCTCTTTAAAAAGTATGATATATCAAACAAGTGTAAGTTTAAAATAAAGTTTAATCAAAAACACCTTCCAAACCCATATATTTACGTTAAATTTAAGAACCCGTTTTGAAAAAAGATTGATCAAAACGGGTTCTTCAATTATAAAACATTGCACATTGTATGAAAGAAAGTTTAATCATTTTCTCCGACCGTTCTTCAACTAAAGCCACCCTTTAGTGCAATAAGGATTGTACAGTGAGCTAATTATATTTCCCACTTTAATTGACGACCACCAATAATATGATAATGCATATGGTATACCTCTTGTTGACCATGTTTTCCCGTATTAG
>NZ_JALKEV010000035.1 GCF_023017105.1 Halalkalibacter sp. APA_J-10(15)
CTTCCATACGTGTTTTCCAACGTTCATACTTGTCTTTTCGGTTCATGACAACACCCTTTTCTATTTGATAGAAAGAGTATCTCATAGCTTGGGTATTAGTAGAATGTGTGCGTTATTTGACGCTTACTTTGTTTCTTTCAGAAATAGTTTATTCAACAAAGACATTTAATTCAACAGGATTCACTAATGACAAATATACGTTTTATGTTGGTGACCGTGTAATTCAATTAAAAAACAACAGAGAAAAAAATTTGTTGAACGGTGATTTAGGAATAGTTGTTGGTGTATCACCTGCGGTTAAAACTATGAAAATCGATAAGGACACAGGAATTGAAGAACTAATTGAAGTACCAGAAAAGTTAATTATATCCTTTAATGAAAATGAGGTCGTTTATTTTAGAGAAGAGATAGACGAGCTTGCATTAGCATACTGTTTTTCAATCCACAAAGCTCAAGGTTCCGAGTTTCCTCATGTACTACTGCCAATATCAAGTGCCCATAAGCACATGATAAATCGCAATTTACTTTACACAGCCATCACACGAGCAAAGAAGGAAGTAATAATTATTGGGGAACTGGATGTTTTTTTAAATGGGCTTAAAGAGAAACCACGACCACGTTTTACTTTTTTAAAAGAATTACTACAAAGCGAATCAAAACCCTTCGTTCTATAAGATGCTTTTAAACCCCTTGATTGGTTGATATTGGACAAAGTATCTGTAATTATATGAAAACGCCATGGTTGCATATTCCAAGCACTAGGTGTTAAGCGAACAAGTCCTAGTATGTTTTCAATTTCCTCATTTGAAATAGTCTTTTTAAGAAATTTTCTGATGCTACGGCGAGATTCAATTGCTTCTTTTATCGTAAGAACGTCTTTTTCAGATAGTTTAGTTAACATAATAATCCTCCTCGAAACTTAGTATTATGGTTGAGTTTTCCTCTAGGCTTTGATTGACATTGACTGTGCTACCTTTTCCAACTCACTATTTCTTTCTTTTTTCTGTCCGAAGTAATTTACCCCGAAAATTCCTAAAATGATTAGAACGGCTCCGGTAATATGATAATAAAAGAAAGATTCACCTAAAAATATAATTCCTGTCCCAATGGTTATTACTGTTGTTAAATTACCAAATACACTCATTTGAAAAGCTGGTAAAATGGATAAGGAATACGTAGAAAGATAGGATGTTACTAAAGTAGACAAAACTCCTAAATATAAAAGGGCAAAAATATAATTTAAATGCCCAAATGGACTAATAAATTCACTGAAAGTCCCATTTATTAAATGATTGGTTAGTGAAAATCCATTAAATATGATAAAACCACAAAATGTAAGATAAAAGGTGATCGTTAACAGTGAATAGTCTTGTGTTAACTTTCTGGCTAATACTTGATATAGAGATTGTGAAATTGTTGAAAACAAAATTAATCCCATTCCCAATAGCATCATAGCCTTACCATCAATACCATTCATAAACACCATATACATGACTCCCAATACAGAAAAAGTAATAGCAACTTTTTGGCCAATTGTAGACGTTTCTTTTAATAGTACACTTGAAAATATTAACGTAAAAATTGGCACTGTGGCCTGAACTATTCCAGCTTCAGAGGAAGTAGTGTAAACAAGACCAAAAACCTGAAATCCAAAAAACAATAATGGATAGGAGATGGCAAGAAATGCCATTCGTAATATATTCCTTTTTGAGAACTTTATAGATTCTTTTTTTATTAAGAAAACTAAGGTAACTGCAATAAATGCAACAGTAAAACGGTGAGCTAGTGCATCAAGTGGAGATGCAAAAAGTAAAGAAATTTTGACAAACATGAACGATAGTCCGATAATAATTGCAACGAGTGTTGCGGCACTGTATGCTTTCCTTTTTCCTAGCAACTTACCTATCTCCTTTACACTTTATCCGGCCGGTCTTGTTATCATAAAGGATACTTAAAAATTAAACGATATAAAAAAAATGCATCTGTATCGGTACAGATATGATGGGAGGTTGCAGCATGTTAAAGTACGAATCAATTTTCAATGAACTGCTTCGCCAAATACAATCTGGTGAAATTCCAGCTGGTACTAAGTTGCCATCTATTCGAAAATTAAAGCAATATTACTCCTGCAGTATAAGTAGCATCCAAACTGCTTTAAAGATGCTTGAAGAACAACACCTCATTTATTCCATACCTAAAAGTGGTTATTATGTAATTGATCATCAAACTGCACATAAGCCTGTAAAGGATGAATTTATTGACTTTGCAACAGCATCACCAACTTGGCATAATTTCCCCTACAAGGATTTTCAGCATTGCATTAACAAGGCTATAGATACCTATCAGGAAGATTTATTTCAATATGGAACACCAAATGGACTGCCCTCTTTAATTATCGAGGCTAGAAAATTACTTGAAACATATCAAGTATTTGCGAATACCTCTAATATTTATATAACTTCTGGTGTTCAGAGGGCTTTATCTATCCTAAGTATGATGCCCTTCCCGAATAATCGAACGGACATTCTTGTTGAACAACCTAGTTATCATTTATACCTTGAATATTTACAAACGAATCAAATAAAAACTGTTGGCATTAGACGAACTGTTGAGGGGATTGATTTAGAAGAATTAGAGGGTATATTTCGAGAAGGCAATATTAAGTTTTTTTATTGTATGCCAAGATTTCATAACCCTTTAGGCACTTCCTTCAATAAAAAGGAAAAGGAAGGAATTCTTAAGTTGGCTACTAAATATGATGTGTATATTGTGGAGGATGATTATATAGCGGATTTCGAACAAGACGCAAAAAATGATCCACTGTTCTCATTGGATGTAAGTGATCGTGTTATCTATTTGAAAAGTTTTTCTAAAATTATGTTTCCGGGTTTACGCATTGGATTTATTGTCCTCCCTACCATATTAAAAAATACTTTTCAGAAGTATAAACGGATTAATGATATTGATAGTTCGGTGATCTCTCAAGCTGCTTTAGAACTGTATTTAAAGAGTGGAATGTTCATGGCATATCAGGATCAAGTAAGCAAGGCATATACAGATCGAGCAGAAATTCTTCAAAAGTCTTTAAAAAAATACTTACCCATGTACAAAATTCCATACGAAATGGTGATGCACACTCATATCACTATGGAAAAAAAGATAGATATAAACTCACTTATCCATCATTTAAAGGAGCGAAATGTTTTACTCGATTCCATTAACCAAAACTATTTAAATGGATTTTACCGGGAAAGAATCTTGAAGATTAATGTATCTAATATTGAAGAACACAAAATCGTTGAGGGAATTAAAGAAATCGCAAATGAATTGAACAAGAATGAACATATCTACTTTTAATAATATTTCTTTTAAGTTCTTCTTAATTTACTTTGCTTCTTAGCCCATGGGGGAGAGTATATGACAAATGCCGAACGCCTGGGCAAAGTATTTGATCAATGATTAAGTACTTTTTTTCTTATTTTCTAAGTGAAGGAAGGTTTGGTAAAGACAATGAAAATAGGATTTGTTTTATTTGACGGTATGACAAGTATGGATTTTGCTAGATTTTATGAAGCAATTACATGGCTGGCAATCCTGAAGGCAAAAGAGAATGTAACGTGGGCCTTTTGTGCCGATAAGCTGGAAGTAACGGATGACCGGGGGCTAAAAATGAAAGCAAATGAAGTACTTCCTGATTTAGGAAGATTTGACCTAGTATTTCTTCCAGGAGGTATATCGACAAGAAAACTTCGGTATGATGAGAACTTCATGGGATGGATTCAAACCGCAGATACCGCTTTCTATAAGGTTTCCGTTTGTACAGGAGCTTTGTTGTTAGGGGAAGCCGGATTTTTAAATGGTAAAAAGGCGACCACTAACTCGTCAGCTTACGAATTATTGACACCCTATTGTGCGGAAGTTATTAAGGCACGTGTTGTAAGAGATGGAAATATTATTACTGCAGGAGGTGTCACCTCATCAATTGACTTAGGTCTGTACATGGTCGAAATGTTAACAAATAGTGAGATAGCCCTTCAAGTACAGAGAAAGATGGAGTATCCCTATTATCAAGTTGGTAATTTGAGCGACACCTATATGTGAATGAGCTAAGATAACGTGGGTGCCATATTTTAATAAGGGCGTGTGGCTATTTTTCTTGAATTGAGGGCATTTTTAATTTTTATAGGAGAGTGGATAAATGGCTATCAAACAATGCTGACACAAACTAAGGAGTTGACTATTGTGAAATAACCTTTTAAGCATTATATGAATATTATTAAAGGAGTCGTTGGAACAAGCCGCCCTTTTGAGGGTTATTAGGTAAAGCTTCCATTTGATGTTGAAAGGTAATAATCATTCTATTGGAAACCTTGATCGACTATATGATTTTTCAAGGTTTCTATTAGTATGCTCCGTGTGGATAATAGAGTTAGGCGTCGGATGTCTGCTACAGGTTGGTTAGTAGAAGATCATAGCTTTAGGATTTTACTTAGCAATTAGAAGTCAGTGTTATAGGTTTTGCTAATAGTCTGAATTTGTATTTTCTAGGACTTTTGTCTTTTCTCAAAATGGAGACTTACACCTATATAATCTAAATTATAACATGGATTATAATGGTAATTGAGTGGCAGATAAGAAGTATATGGTAGAAAGAAGTTATGATTCTGTCATAAATGTAGATACAGGCCTCAAATATGGAAGTTATTTCTTCTTAAGTCACATCCGATTAAGAGAAGTATGGAAGTCTAGTAAATTGGTTGTTTCGTTTTCCATGTGGGCGGTATCTTTTCTTTGTTTGGGAGGTGGACAGTGGCAAATTTAAAAGTGAACCTTTCAGAAGTGCAAAGCTTTGTGGAAGAACAAAAAAAGGAGATGAACGCTCTTCGTTTAGGATTAAGCGAGGTCGAGTCGAATATTAATCAAATTATCGAGATGGAGACGT
>NZ_JALKEV010000036.1 GCF_023017105.1 Halalkalibacter sp. APA_J-10(15)
TTCACGGCGGTAACACGGGTTCGAATCCCGTACGGGTCACCATACATATTGGAGGATTAGCTCAGCTGGGAGAGCACCTGCCTTACAAGCAGGGGGTCGGCGGTTCGATCCCGTCATCCTCCACCATAATTGTTAAGTTTGGAGTAACAGCTTCATCCATAACATTATATTAACGACGCGGGGTGGAGCAGTCTGGTAGCTCGTCGGGCTCATAACCCGAAGGTCGATGGTTCAAATCCATCCCCCGCAATACCAAAATGGTCCGGTAGTTCAGTTGGTTAGAATGCCTGCCTGTCACGCAGGAGGTCGCGGGTTCGAGTCCCGTCCGGACCGCCATTTTTTTCATCAGTTGGCTTGGTAGCTCAGTCGGTAGAGCAATGGACTGAAAATCCATGTGTCGGCGGTTCGATTCCGTCCCAAGCCACCATTTGCCGGTCTAGCTCAATTGGTAGAGCAACTGACTTGTAATCAGTAGGTTGGGGGTTCAAGTCCTCTGGCCGGCATTTTTAACAAATTTCCTTACACATATTGACGAATGAAAATTGATTGTGTAATATAGAAATTGTTGTTTTGGAGGGGTAGCGAAGTGGCTAAACGCGGCGGACTGTAAATCCGCTCCCTCAGGGTTCGGCGGTTCGAATCCGTCCCCCTCCACCATTTTAGGGGCATAGTTTAAAGGTAGAACAGAGGTCTCCAAAACCTCCGGTGTGGGTTCAATTCCTACTGCCCCTGCCAATAACATATAAGCTTTGTGGCGGTTGTGGCGAAGTGGTTAACGCATCGGATTGTGATTCCGACATTCGTGGGTTCAATTCCCATCAGCCGCCCCATATAGTTGGGCTATCGCCAAGTGGTAAGGCAACGGATTTTGATTCCGTCATGCGCAGGTTCGAATCCTGCTAGCCCAGCCATATTGCGGAAGTAGTTCAGTGGTAGAACACCACCTTGCCAAGGTGGGGGTCGCGAGTTCGAATCTCGTCTTCCGCTCCAAATAATTAAATGTGATTGGCGGCATAGCCAAGTGGTAAGGCACGGGTCTGCAAAACCCTTATTCCCCGGTTCAAATCCGGGTGCCGCCTCCACAACATATATTTCTGCCTTGCCGGGGTGGTGGAATTGGCAGACACACAGGACTTAAAATCCTGCGGTAGGTGACTATCGTGCCGGTTCAAGTCCGGCCCTCGGCACCATGCGCCCTTAGCTCAGCTGGATAGAGTGTTTGACTACGAATCAAAAGGTCGGGAGTTCGAATCTCTCAGGGCGCGCCATTTTATTTTATACATATACAAAGCATGATAAGAATTCACTCTTATCATGCTTTTTTCGTTTGTTCTATTTCTTCTTAGATGGAATAAATTGTTTAGGATTTTTGGGAGAACGAGGGCATACTAGGGAGAAATCTAAACAAATCATTAAGTTAGAAGGTAGATAGTATGACGAAAAAGAATAACAATATTCGTTTATCAGCAGCGGAGTTATCAGAGCTATGGGCATCCTATATGAATGACAGTATGTCAGCATGTGTGTTGAAATATTTTTCTAATAAAGTAGAGGATGGAGACATCCGGCCAGTCATTGATAAGGCATTGAAATTATCACTAAATCATGTTGATGTTATAGAATCGATTTTTAAAAAAGAGGATTATCCGATTCCAATCGGGTTCAGTCAGGAGCATGATGTTGATATTAATGCCCCGCGATTGTATGCAGATGGCTATTTCCTTAATTATATAAAACAAATGGCTCAAATCAGTATGAACAATTATAGCATGGCGATTTCACTAACGGCGCGAGAAGACATATATGATTATTTTTCTAAATGCTTTGTAGAATCGAACCAGCTTCATAAAATGGCCATTGACGTCCTTTTAGCAAAAGGTCTGTATATCCGTCCTCCATATTTACCAACTCCAGAAACTGTAGAGTTTGTCGATTCAAAAAGCTTTTTAGCTGGATGGTTTGGAAAACGGAGAGCCTTAACAGGGCTAGAAATCTCAAATCTTTATGCGAATAGTCAACGTAATGCATTAGGGATCGTTGCATTACTTGGCTTCGCTCAAACCTCTAAATCCAAACAAGT
Source organism: Halalkalibacter sp. APA_J-10(15) (assembly GCF_023017105.1). Taxonomy (GTDB): domain Bacteria; phylum Bacillota; class Bacilli; order Bacillales; family Bacillaceae_D; genus Halalkalibacter. Next base: position 2,081 of record NZ_JALKEV010000036.1, read on the forward strand.
TAAGCAGTTCATGATGAGAGGAAAAGACATTGCCTCAAAACATGTTGAAGTCTTCAGTAAGCTGATGAGAGAGAATGACATTCCTGTTCCGATGACATGGGATACGGAGGTGACAGAGAATACATCATTTGTTTTCTCTGATAAGCTTATGATGTTTCAAACGACTGCTTTGATTTCAATCGGGATCGGTTATTATGGCTTGAGCGTATCAACGAGTCCAAGGAGAGATATAGGTGTTGATTATACTTTGCTTATGGGCGAAGTTGCCAAGTATTCTGAGGATGGCGCTAAGATCATGATTGAGAATAGGTGGTTAGAAACGCCACCACAAGCGGCGAATCGAAGAGAATTGATTGATATGAAATAACATACCCAATGCGATGCTATCTACTGTTGGTAGGTAGTTTTTTTTTGAGGGGCGTTATGGCTATAGGAAAAAAGCTTTGACATCATATTAGAATCCATGTTAAGATATTATTTGTCATGAGTCACGTAAGGAGAATATTACGATGATTTAGACATTAATCCATGTGCCGGTGTGGCGGAATTGGCAGACGCGCACGACTCAAAATCGTGTTCCTTCTGGAGTGTCGGTTCGACCCCGACCACCGGTATTATCTACATATTATTAGTTAATTTAAAATTATTGAAATTACTCATAAACGTTAATAAATCAATGTTTATGAGTTTTTTTATTGTTTCAGAAACGATAGAAAAAGTTAAAAAAAGATTTCTTTTTACACGAATTTTACAGCTTACTAAATAAATTTTACACTTAATTTTACACAAGAGTTTTACTAATAATAGTTATTCATACATATCGTCAAAAGTTTTATTACTAAGTTTCTCATCTTCTTCCCTTAATTCTTTAATAAGATGAGTATATACTCTTAAAGTTGTTTCAATATCACTATGTCCTAAACGTTCACTAACATATTGATATGAAGCCTTTTGATAGATAAGAATACTCCCATGAGTGTGTCTAAGTCCATGTATCGTGATAATGGGTCGTATATTTAAATCACGTAAAATGTCTTTTAATAAATCATTAGCATGTTCATTGCTTAATACTTTATACATTGACCTAGGATTATAAAAGACTAGTTTGTTTGTATTATCTGGCATGGTTTCAATAAGATCTTTGAATAGGCTCATTGTTTTTTCATTAATAGTAATGACTCGGTTAGATTGAATGTTTTTAGTCGGGCCAAAACCTTCAGGCATTCTATTGTTATAGCCCCATGTCTTATTAACAGTAACTTTATTATTTATAAAATCAAAATCATTAAATGTAAGACCAACTAATTCTTCAAAACGCATGCCCGTAACCAGTCCTAGTAAAAGTAAGTAATGTCCTAAGCCTTGGTTTAGCCTTTTTTGTAATTCCTTAATTAGTAATTTACTGTCTTCAAAATTTAAATGCTTCTCTGAATGTAGTATAGATACATGGACACAACTTGGTTAAGTCATTAAAATTGAATGAACGAAAGGTCGTGTCCGAATTATGAGTCAAAAACGTTATAACCAAGAATTTAAACAAACAGTGATTGAGC
>NZ_JALKEV010000037.1 GCF_023017105.1 Halalkalibacter sp. APA_J-10(15)
GTAAGCGTCAAATAGTCCCCACCTATGGCCAAGATGGGGACTATAGTAAAATCTAGTTATCAGTTTTCACATAACAATGCTCTGGTAGAGTTTCGGACCAAGGCAGTAGCTGATCGATTGTTTTTTCATTAGTCGTATCCAAGTTAGGAAGCTCCTCGAAAAGAACCTTCAAATAGTGATAAGGATTTAGTCCGTTTTCCTTCGCTGTTTCAATAATGCTATAGGTTAAGGCACTTGCCTTGGCTCCTTTTGGTGAATTGGCAAAAATCCAATTTTTTCGGCCGATCACGAATGGTTTAATCGATCGTTCACTTCGATTATTATCGATCTCCAATCGACCATCCTCTAAGTACACTTCTAGCTTTCCCCATTGATTGCGACAATATTTAATGGCTTGTCCGAGTGCACTTTTCGGCAACACCTTTGGTGTTTGCTGACGAAGCCATGCCGAAAAAGCATCAAGAATCGGCCGACTTTTTTCTAGCCGTACTTGATAACGTTCTTCAAAGGATAAAGGTTTGATTTCTTTTTCAATCGCAAAGAGTCGGTTACAGAATTGAAGCCCTTGTTTGGCCAGGACATCTTTCGTTCGTTCCTGTTCAGGCAACGCTTTGAGTGCTTCATCAAACTTTCGGCGAGCGTGAGCCCAACAGCCCACAAGCTTCACGTTTGGAATCCCATTATAGCCAGCGTAACCATCCACATGTAGATACCCTTTAAAAGGGGATAGAAACTTTTTCGGATGTTTACTTGCTCGTGTCTGTTGATAATCAAACAGGACAATCGGTGATGTTCCTTGACCAGAGCGATAGAGCCAAAGATACGAAGTCGCGGTGGCGGCTCTGCCCGGTTCACGAAGCACTTGTAACGTGGTCTCATCGGCGTGAAGGTGATCCCGTTCCATTAATAGCTGATACATCCGGTCAAAGATGAGTTGTAGCCACGTAGTCGCTCCATATATCACCCAATTCGCGATCGTTTGGCGTGACAAAGACACACCTAATCGGGCAAATTGTTGTTCTTGGCGGTATAATGGTAGACCTTCTACATATTTCTGATTCATGATATACGCCATAGCTGATGGTGAGGCCAAACTCTTTGGAAACACTGGTTTGGGCATGTTCGCCTTCACGATGGGTGTTTCAATGCTTTCACGCTCGCAGCGTCGGCACGCATAGACCGATTGAACGTGTTCAACGACTTTAACTTCCGCTGGAATGACTTTTAGTTCACGACGAACTTCCGTTGTCATTTCATGAAGATCCCCTTGGCAACACGAACAAACCTGCTGTTCTACAGGTAATGAATAGTGGATCATTTCTTTAGGGAGCTTCTCTAATTTGAGATCACGCTCACCCTTGGCCTTTTTACGTTGATACGTAATCGTTTCAACTGTCGGCTCTTCGACCTTAGGGTCAGCAGAAATCTCGACTTCATTAAATAGAGGAAGCTCCAGTTGACCGGCATTTGTTTTTTCACTTGAAGCACCAAATTGACGTTGCTTACTCAGGCGGAATTGTTCCTCATACCATTTAATTTTTGCCGCCAGCTCCGCATTTTGTTCTTCAAGTGAAGAAACACGTTGTTCTAATTCTTCAGTTGTACGTTGAGAGGTCATATCATTGGTTTTCATACCGTTATTATACCATGACCTCTCCCTTATTGGGGCTTAAATAACGGATTTTGCCGTTACTTTGGGGTGTGCGGCTTTTTGATCGATCGGGAGGCCATCTAGTAACCAGCGAAATTGCCGAAGGTTAATCATTTGTGGAGAGGAAGAGGGGTCTTCTGGCCAAGGAAACGTCCCTTTTTCCAAGCGACGGTAATAAAGCCAAAAGCCATTATGCTCCCAATGAAGGATTTTGATTTTATCGCGCTTGCGATTACAGAAGACAAAAAAGCAAGGCGAGAACGGATCAAGCTGAAAGCTTTCTTGTACAATGGCGGCAAGGCCATCAATGGATTTACGTAGATCCGTACTTCCCTTTGCCAAATAAACACGCTCGATCAAATGATGGTGGATCATCCATTTCTCAACACCTTAAGAACACGGTAGAGATGTTGTTCACTCACATCTTCAGGTATCATAAGCGAAAGATCATCCATTTTTAATTCAATAGCTGGATTCGTACTCATCGAGGAAACCTCTAATGTTGTCCACCCATGATGATCGAATTGAGAAGAATCCGCGGATCGGTTCATTTCTGCTTTCAATTTTCTACGCCAGTAATGGAATTGATGTTGTGTAACTCCTTCTTGAGTGGACACCCATTCTGGGATCGTTTGACCACTCTCCTCAAAATCTTCCATACGTGTTTTCCAACGTTCATACTTGTCTTTTCGGTTCATGACAACACCCTTTTCTATTTGATAGAAAGAGTATCTCATAGCTTGGGTATTAGTAGAATGTGTGCGTTATTTGACGCTTAC
>NZ_JALKEV010000038.1 GCF_023017105.1 Halalkalibacter sp. APA_J-10(15)
GGGAGGACCATCTCCCAAGGCTAAATACTCCCTAGTGACCGATAGTGAACCAGTACCGTGAGGGAAAGGTGAAAAGCACCCCGGGAGGGGAGTGAAAGAGATCCTGAAACCGTGTGCCTACAACTAGTTGGAGCCCATTAACGGGTGACAGCGTGCCTTTTGTAGAATGAACCGGCGAGTTACGATCCCGTGCAAGGTTAAGCCGATAAGGCGGAGCCGTAGCGAAAGCGAGTCTTAATTAGGGCGAATGAGTACGTGGTCGTAGACCCGAAACCGTGTGATCTACCCATGTCCAGGGTGAAGTTCAGGTAACACTGAATGGAGGCCCGAACCCACGCATGTTGAAAAATGCGGGGATGAGGTGTGGGTAGGGGTGAAATGCCAATCGAACTCGGAAATAGCTGGTTCTCCCCGAAATAGCTTTAGGGCTAGCCTCGAGGGAAGAGTCTTGGAGGTAGAGCACTGATTGGACTAGGGGTCCCCACAGGATTACCGAATTCAGTCAAACTCCGAATGCCAAAGACTTATCCTCGGGAGTCAGACTGCGAGTGCTAAGATCCGTAGTCAAGAGGGAAACAGCCCAGACCATCAGCTAAGGTCCCCAAGTATACGTTAAGTGGAAAAGGATGTGGAGTTGCCCAGACAACCAGGATGTTGGCTTAGAAGCAGCCACCATTTAAAGAGTGCGTAATAGCTCACTGGTCGAGTGACTCTGCGCCGAAAATGTACCGGGGCTAAACGTATCACCGAAGCTATGGATTGACACCGTTGGTGTCAGTGGTAGGGGAGCGTTCTAAGTGCTGCGAAGTCAGACCGAGAGGACTGGTGGAGCGCTTAGAAGTGAGAATGCCGGTATGAGTAGCGATAAGAGGGGTGAGAATCCCCTCCGTCGAAAGCCCAAGGTTTCCTGAGGAAGGCTCGTCCGCTCAGGGTCAGTCGGGACCTAAGCCGAGGCCGAAAGGCGTAGGCGATGGACAACAGGTTGATATTCCTGTACCACCTCCTCACCGTTTGAGCAATGGGGGGACGCAGAAAGGTAGGGTAAGCGCGGCATTGGATGTCCGCGTCCAAGCAGGTAGGCTGAGAAGTAGGCAAATCCGCTTCTCATAAAGGCTGAGCTGTGATGGCGAGGGAAATAATAGTACCGAAGTTCCTGATCCTACACTGCCTAGAAAAGCCTCTAGCGAGGTGAGAGGTGCCCGTACCGCAAACCGACACAGGTAGGCGAGAAGAGAATTCTAAGACGCTCGGGAGAACTCTCGTTAAGGAACTCGGCAAAATGACCCCGTAACTTCGGGAGAAGGGGTGCTCTATTAAGGTGAATAGCCTGAGAGAGCCGCAGTGAAAAGATCCAAGCGACTGTTTAGCAAAAACACAGGTCTCTGCGAAGCCGCAAGGCGAAGTATAGGGGCTGACACCTGCCCGGTGCTGGAAGGTTAAGAGGAGGGGTTAGAGTCACAGACTCGAAGCTCTGAATTGAAGCCCCAGTAAACGGCGGCCGTAACTATAACGGTCCTAAGGTAGCGAAATTCCTTGTCGGGTAAGTTCCGACCCGCACGAATGGTGTAACGATTTGGATACTGTCTCAACGAGAGACCCGGTGAAATTATAGTACCTGTGAAGATGCAGGTTACCCGCGACAGGACGGAAAGACCCCATGGAGCTTTACTGTAGCTTGATATTGGATGTTGGTACAGTTTGTACAGGATAGGTAGGAGCCTTGGAAGCGTGAGCGCCAGCTTACGTGGAGGCGTCGGTGGGATACTACCCTGACTGTGCTGACATTCTAACCTCGGACCGTGATCCGGTTCAGGGACAGTGTCAGGTGGGCAGTTTGACTGGGGCGGTCGCCTCCTAAACAGTAACGGAGGCGCCCAAAGGTTCCCTCAGAATGGTTGGAAATCATTCGTAGAGTGCAAAGGCAAAAGGGAGCTTGACTGCGAGACCTACAAGTCGAGCAGGGACGAAAGTCGGGCTTAGTGATCCGGTGGTACCGCATGGAAGGGCCATCGCTCAACGGATAAAAGCTACCCTGGGGATAACAGGCTTATCTCCCCCAAGAGTCCACATCGACGGGGAGGTTTGGCACCTCGATGTCGGCTCATCGCATCCTGGGGCTGAAGTAGGTCCCAAGGGTTGGGCTGTTCGCCCATTAAAGCGGTACGCGAGCTGGGTTCAGAACGTCGTGAGACAGTTCGGTCCCTATCCGTCGCGGGCGTAGGAAATTTGAGAGGAGCTGTCCTTAGTACGAGAGGACCGGGATGGACACACCGCTGGTGTACCAGTTGTTCCGCCAGGAGCATCGCTGGGTAGCTACGTGTGGACGGGATAAGTGCTGAAAGCATCTAAGCATGAAGCCCCCCTCAAGATGAGATTTCCCATGGAGT
>NZ_JALKEV010000003.1 GCF_023017105.1 Halalkalibacter sp. APA_J-10(15)
TCAAACTTTTTTATAAAAGAATGATTCAATTGAATATAGAAAAAGCGTGTTTTGATCAATCTTTTTTCAAAACACGCTTTTTCTATTTGCTATTTTATCAAGGTTTATAGAGTTAATTTAATCAAACCCTATTTCATTGCTACAAAACTGTTTCAATAATAGGAAAAAAAGCTCGTTACGTAAGGTACTCCTTTCGTAACGAGCTGTTCATAGAGATGATTATACTTCCATAATAATTGGTAAAATCATTGGCTTTCGCTTTGTTCGTTCATATAAAAACGGACCGAGTAAATCTGTAATTTCATTTTTTATTTCAGACCATTGTGATGTTTTACGCTCCATTACCTCATTCAAATGATTCGATAGAAGCTTCTGAGATTCATGAATTAAGTCTCCAGATTCACGCATATAGACAAATCCTCGCGAGATTAAGTCAGGGCCAGCCGTAACCTTAAATTCCTTCATATTTAGGCTAACGACAACTACTACTAAACCTTCCTCTGATAAGATTCGGCGATCACGTAAAACGATATTACCAATATCACCAATTCCATTTCCGTCAACATACACAGAGCCGGAAGGAACCTTCCCAACGACACCTGCTTCTTCAGGATGAAGAGCTAACACATCTCCATTATCCATAATGAAACAATTTTGTTCGGGTATTCCACAATCCTGTGCTAATTGAATATGCATCTTTAGCATGCGGTATTCACCATGAATAGGCATGAAATATTGAGGCTTCATCAGTCTAAGCATTAATTTCTGTTCTTCTTGACCACCGTGACCAGATGTGTGTATATCATTTAATGAACCATGGATGACATTAGCGCCAGCACGAAAAAGTTGATTGATCGTTTTACTCACACTTAATGTATTTCCTGGAATTGGCGATGATGAAAAGACAACGGTGTCTCCAGGAATGATCTGGATTTGGCGGTGTGTTCCGTTAGCAATTCGTGATAATGCCGCCATAGGCTCACCTTGACTCCCTGTGCATAGAATCGTTACTTGATTGTCAGGAAGCTTATTCAGTTGAGATGTCTCAATAAATGTATTTTTCGGTGCTTGAATATAGCCTAATTCTTGTCCGATTGCTAAGGAGGATTCCATGCTGCGTCCGAAGACAGCGATTTTACGTCCATATTTCACAGCTGATTCCACAACTTGCTGCAGGCGATGAATATTCGATGCAAATGTAGCAAAGATGACTCTTCCTTCAACCTTACGGAAAATATTATCGATGCTTTCGCCAACTTTTCGCTCAGACATTGTAAATTCAGGTATTTCACTATTCGTACTATCTGATAATAAGCATAGTACGCCTTCTTCACCAATTTTGGCCATTTTTGTTAAGTTAGCAGGTTCTCCAACTGGAGTGAAATCAAACTTGAAATCACCCGTGTGTACAACACTACCAGGTGGAGTCTTCACGACAATTCCGTATGCATCAGGGATACTATGGGTCGTGCGAAAGAAGGATACTGACGTTTTCGTAAATTTGACGACTTGATCCTCATGAATTTCATGTAGCTTCGTTCTTCTTAGAAGCCCATGCTCTTCTAATTTCCCTTTCAGAAGTCCAAGAGCTAATTTTCCTCCGTATACTGGAACATTGACAGATCGTAATAAATATGGAATACCACCGATATGGTCTTCATGTCCGTGCGTAATAAAGAGTCCTTTAATTTTGTCCTCATTCTTAACTATATAAGTATAATCAGGAATGACATAATCAATACCGAGAAGCTCGTCCTCTGGAAACTTAATTCCGGCATCAATTAAAATAATTTCATCTTGAAATTGTACAGCATACGTATTTTTCCCGATTTCTCCGAGTCCACCTAATGCAAATACGGCTGTTTGGTTGTTTTTAACTTGTTTCATAAATTATACATTCTCCACTTTGTAATCTTCTTTTTGTTGTTCATATTCTAAGTATGGACCAGAGATCGGAGTAATAAACTCAATATTATATTGGCGTGAAGCTAATTTTAAACGAACTTCTGCTTCACTCTCCGCTTCAATAAAGAGAGATTCCGTAAACTCTCGTACTGGAACCTCGGAAAAATTATTTTGATAATACACTTTAAAAATCATTTAGCTACCTCTCCTTAATTGTGGTTATAGGTTCATTATAAAGTAAATACTTCCTAATTTCATGTTTTTCTTTTTTTATTTTCGATTAAGAAGAGTCAATGATTCACAAGTAGTCGTTTTTTTCTTTGATGTCATTAACGTTGAACTTCAAAATATCGTTTCTTTGGGAGTAGGTTCTTACATTTGTTTACGATTCGCTTTCTCCATTTTTTTAGCATATGATCCCGCCTTTCTTCACAATAGTGTTCTTTTCTGTAGTATGTGTTAGTTTATGTCAGTTTGTTCAAGGGAATTTTTGTAAAAACAAGAACTTGGAAAAATAAAATGCTCTAAAAAGTCACATGGACGTTTCAGAGCATCAACCTAACTTATGCTATATACCTTTTGGAAGATGACGTTTTAATTTGTCTGAGAAGTCCTCAATTCGATCATAAAACATAATACCATCAAGGTGATCTAATTCGTGTTGAAAAACAATGGCAATAAATCCTCTTAATCGTAATGTTACTTCTTCTCCGTCTAAGGTAGTTGCTTTAACGGTTATTCTTGAATGGCGTGGAACGTTACCTGGGATATCACGATCGACTGATAAGCAACCCTCTCCGCCTTCTAAATGATTTTCTTCGACTGAATGACTTATAACCTTTGGGTTAACGATGCCCATACTATATAAACGGTCTTGTTCATCCGTTGCATGAATGGCAAACATTCGCTTTGAAACACCAACCTGTGGGGCAGCTAATCCGACACCAGGGCGAAGGTCATGTTTTTCAGCTAATTCCGGGTCTTGACTATTAATAACAAAATCAAGCATGTCCTGTAACAGCGATCTATCTTCTTCATTTAAAGGTAAAGGAACCTCTGCTGCTTTTTGACGCAAAATAGGGTTTCCTTCTCGAACGATATCCTTCATTGTAATCATTTATGTATCACTCCTTGTTAACTTTAACACTAATGGGATAGTGGGCAAGCATTCTTTAATGTATTCTTATGTTAACGTGAAATAAGGAAAAAGCAAAGGTTGATGTTATAAAAATTTTCAAAAAACGAATTGGGGAATGTGCACAATTACGGCAAGTAATTGTGCACATTCTCGTGATTAGGGGATGAATATAGGAGAAATTAACCTCCGAATTTTGATGCGCCGACAATAATTAAGAGGATGAAAAGAACTACAATCAACGCAAAGCCCTTTCCAGCACCTCTGTCGCAGTGGCTAGGACCATATTGCATAGGACCATATTGCATTGGAGCTACTTGACCACCATAGCCATATCCACATGGGTCATAGCAACATTGTTGACCAGCACCAGCACCGTAACCGTAACCAAACATGAGCCATTCCTCCTTTATAAGCGTATCGCATTGTAGCGATTCACTAATTACTGTATGCATGTTACATATAAGCGGTTGGACGTTTGCCCAATTCTGATCGTTTATTTTAATTTATTGTACTGGCTCATATTCATTGTACTTCGCTCATATAATAGCAACGTTTACATTTACATGGGCAAAAAAGATGTGTATGGTTAAGCTAGATATTAAAGTGAGAAGGAGGGGAGTTTTGTGAAATACATACAATTTTTACTAATAATTGGACTAGCATGTTTCGTGCTTACAGCTTGTGGTGGGGATCCAGCTCAAGACGTATATGAACACTTAGAGACAGCTGTTGAACTAGAACGACCATTTGAAGAACAACAACAATCTCTCTATCATGCTGAGGAAAGAGAAAATGAATTGTTTGATGAAGTTATAACGTTAGGGACGTCTGAATTAGACGAAATTGAACCTCTTATTGAAGAAGCGCTTGAATCGATTGAGACTAGATTATCGATGGTTGAGATTGAAGAGGAGAGCATTGAAGCAAGTTTTCATGAATTTAGTGAAATTGAACAATATGAAGATCAGTTTAATGAAACCGAATTGGAAGAGCTATATTCTTCATTATTAGAAACGATGAACACTCGTTATGATGCTTATCATTTATTAAATAAAGTGTACAAAGAAGCAGCACAAGCTGACCAAGATCTATTCGAAGCATTTCTTGATGAAGATTTAACACTTGAACGATTGCAGGGGCTTGTCGATCAAGTAAATGATCATTATGAATCTGTAGATCAGCATACGCAGTCTTTTAATGAGGCAACCGATTTATACAATGAGAGTAAAAGGAAATTCTACGAAGCATCAGATTTAAACATATCCTATGAATGAGTCAGATAAACGTGCTACATGTGCCTTCTATGAGAATGACTCATAGAAGGCATTTTTATCGAGTGAACGAGCTTTCTTTTATTAGGACGTGGCGCTGTGCTAAACGGAACTTCGTTGTGTTAAAAGAAAGAAATACGCCATTTTTAGCATGAGAAGTGGAACGTCATTCTGCTAATACGCAAAAAGAAGAGAAAAGTGAAGCACAATAATAATGATATGACGAAGACTCTGTTTGAAACTGTATTATAAAAAAACATATTGATCTATAACACAGTTTTAAAATAAAAGGGTTGTTAGGGTGGAAAGGAATTGTTAAATGACACAATGATACAAAAGGATTGACGAATTTATACAAAGTAGGTTAGACTTATTTTTGAAGGTGACTATTGTATTAGTTATTGAAAAGTTTTACTAATACAGTCTCAGTTGTCGATAATTATTTCAGTTCTTTAAGGCTTTGACATGAAAAAGATCTACTTGAAACTGTTATGGATAAAGGTAGATTGGGTATTCTATGCTAGAGAATGGTCAATAGTCTTGAAATTAAATGAAACATTTAAGAACGACAGAACAGGTTCTTTATTTTTGAGGAAGAGGTGAAGGTGGAAATGAATACAAAAACGTTAGAACAAGTTGAAAGTCAATTTGAAACGTTTCAAATTTTGGATGAGGATGGAAAGTTAGTAAATGAAGAAGCGATGCCTGAGCTAAGTGATGAACAACTTCAAGAGTTAATGAAGAGAATGGTTTACACACGCATTTGGGATCAACGGGCGATCTCATTAAACCGCCAAGGGCGTCTTGGTTTCTATGCCCCTGTAGCTGGACAAGAAGCTTCAATGCTTGGTTCACAATTTGCGTTAGACAAAGAAGATTGGATCTTGCCGGGATATCGCGATGTTCCACAAATTGTATTCCAAGGACTACCACTATATCAAGCTTTTTTATGGTCACGTGGACACTATGAAGGTGGACAAATGCCTGATGGGTTAAATGTATTGTTCCCACAAATTATTATTGGAGCCCAAATTGTTCAAACTGCCGGCGTTGCACTTGGGCTTAAGCGTAAAGGAAAAGAAAATATCGCATTAACATATACAGGTGACGGTGGTGCGTCGCAAGGTGACTTCTATGAAGGAATGAACTTCGCTGGTGCATATAATGCTCCTGCTGTATTTATTGTTCAGAATAACCGTTTTGCGATTTCAGTGCCGGTTGAGAAGCAATCGGCTGCAAAAACAATTGCTCAAAAAGCAGTTGCTGCTGGTATCGAGGGCATTCAAGTCGATGGAATGGATGTATTAGCTGTTTATAAAGCGACAAATGATGCTCGTAAACGTGCATTAGCTGGAGAAGGTCCTACGTTAATTGAAACATTAACATACCGTTATGGCCCTCATACGATGGCTGGGGATGACCCAACTCGATATCGTTCTTCTGATTTAGATGATGAGTGGACAAAGAAAGATCCGCTTGTTCGTTTCCGTAAATTCTTAGAAGAAAAAGGACTTTGGAACGAAGAGAAAGAGAATGAAGTTGTTGAACAAGCGAAAGCAGACGTGAAAGAAGCGATAAAGAAAGCAGATGCTGCTCCTAAGCAAAAGGTAACAGATTTGATAGGCTTTATGTTCGAGGATTTACCAGCAAATCTTCGTGAGCAAATGGAACAATACACAGCAAAGGAGTCGAAGTAACCAATGGCGCAAATGACGATGATTCAAGCGATTACGGATGCAATGCGTAATGAGCTTAAAAATAATGAAGATGTACTTGTGTTTGGGGAAGACGTTGGTCAAAACGGTGGTGTGTTCCGTGCGACTGAAGGTCTGCAAAAGGAATTTGGGGAAGAACGTGTGTTTGATACACCACTTGCAGAATCTGGTATTGGTGGTTTAGCAATTGGTTTAGGTTTAACCGGCTTCCGTCCAGTGATGGAAATTCAATTTTTTGGATTTTTGTTCGAAGTCTTTGATTCAGTAGCAGGTCAAATGAATCGTATGCGTTACCGTACAGGAGGCAAGCTAACGTCACCAATCACTGTGCGCTCTCCATTTGGTGGTGGAGTTAAAACACCTGAAATGCACGCTGATAGCTTAGAAGGACTCGTCGCACAAACACCAGGTTTAAAGGTTGTTATTCCTTCAACACCATATGATGCAAAAGGTCTACTTATTTCAGCAATTCGTGATAATGATCCTGTTGTGTATCTTGAGCATATGAAGCTTTACCGTTCATTCCGTGGAGAAGTTCCTGAAGAGGAATATACGATTCCACTTGGAAAAGCGGATATTAAACGTGAAGGTAAAGACTTAACCATTGTTACATATGGCGCGATGGTACACTCATCATTAAAAGCGGCTGAGGAGCTTGAAAAAGAAGGGTATGATGTGGAGGTTATTGATTTAATGACCATTAGTCCTCTTGATATCGATACAATTATTGCATCTGTTGAGAAGACAAATCGTGCAATTGTTGTTCAAGAAGCTCAAAAGCAAGCTGGGATTGCAGCGAATGTTGTGGCGGAGATTACAGAGCGTGCAATCTTGAGCCTAGAAGCCCCTGTAAAGAGAATAACAGCACCTGATACTGTGTATCCTTTTGCTGCAGCGGAAGATGTTTGGTTACCAGACTACAAAGATATTGTTGAAACAGCAAAAGAAATCATTAACTTTTAATGTATGAATAAAAAGAAGGAAAGATATTTGTCTTTCCTTTTTACCGAATCGTTAAGAAACAAAGGAGGCACATAAGGTGGCATATCAGTTTAAGTTACCAGATATTGGTGAAGGTATTCACGAAGGTGAAATTGTTAAGTGGTTTGTAAAGGCAGGCGATGAGATTAAGGAAGATGACATTCTTCTTGAAGTTCAAAATGATAAAGCAGTAGTAGAAATTCCATCACCTGTTGATGGAAAGGTGCTTGAAGTAAAAGTTGAAGAAGGTACGGTTTCAATCGTAGGCGATGTTCTTCTAACGATTGATGCTGGAGATGCTAATCCTGCAGAGGAAGAAGAGACAGTAGAAGAGGAAAAAGATGAACCAATTGCAGAAAAGCAAGAGAAGTCAGAAGAATCACCTAAGACAGATCAAAATGGCTCTACTGAAAACACTCGTGTGATCGCAATGCCTTCTGTTCGTAAATATGCTCGGGACAATGACGTAACGATTGCAAATGTGTCAGGTACTGGTAAAAATGGACGCGTATTAAAAGAAGACATTGATGCATTCTTAAATGGTGATCAAGCGGCTCCAGCAGCTGGAGCAGAGAAAGAAGAAAAAACGGCAAAAGAATCAGCAAAGCCGGCTTCTATTCCTGTTGGTGAGCTAGAGGAACGTGTTCCTTTAAAAGGTGTGCGTAAAGCAATAGCGAAAGCGATGGTTAACTCAAAGCATACCGCGCCACATGTTACTCATATGGATGAGGTTGAAGTTTCAGGATTAGTTGCTCATCGTAAGCAGTACAAAGAGGTTGCTGCAGAGCAAGGTACGAAGCTAACTTATTTACCGTATGTAGTGAAGGCTCTAACTGCTGCATTACGTAAGTTCCCAACTCTTAATGCTTCAATCGATGATGCCAATGATGAGATTGTTTATAAGAAGTATTTCAATATTGGAATTGCGGCAGATACGGAGCATGGACTATTTGTACCTGTTATTAAAGACGCAGATCGTAAATCGATTTTCGCATTAGCTGATGAGATTAATGAGCTTGCGGCTAAAGCTCGTGATGCTAAATTAAGCGGTGATGAAATGAAGGGCGGGTGCGCGACGATTTCAAATGTAGGTTCTGCGCGTGGCTTGTGGTTTACACCAGTTATTAATCACCCAGAAGTAGCCATTTTAGGTATTGGTCGAATTGAAGAGAAGCCTGTAGTGAAGGACGGCGAAATTGTTGCTGCACCTGTTCTTGCCCTCTCTATCAGTTACGATCATCGTCTAATTGATGGAGTAACAGCACAGAATGCACTTAATCATGTGAAACGCTTGTTAAATGATCCACAATTACTATTAATGGAGGGGTAACAGATGGTTGTAGGAGATTTCGCGAACGAAGTAGATACACTAGTCATTGGTTCAGGTCCTGGGGGATATGTTGCTGCTATTCGCGCAGTGCAGTTAGGACAAAAAGTAACAATTGTTGAGAAAGGTGATATTGGTGGTGTTTGCTTGAACATAGGTTGTATCCCATCAAAAGCACTTATTTCAGCAGGACATCGCTATCATCAAGCAAAAGCTTCTGAAGATATGGGAATCGTTGCTGAAAATGTTTCCATTAATTTCGATAAGGTTCAAGAGTGGAAAGCATCCGTTGTTAAGAAATTAACAGGTGGAGTTGAAGTCTTGTTAAAAGGGAACAAAGTTGAGATTGTCAAAGGTGAAGCATATTTTGCGTCGGAGAATTCTGTACGTATTATGGATGAGTCAAGCGCTCAAACATACAATTTCAAAAATTGTATTATTGCAACGGGCTCTCGTCCAATCGAAATTCCAGCATTTAAATATACGAAGCGAGTTATTAATTCAACGGGTGCACTTGCTCTTAAAGAAGTACCAAAGAAAATGGTTGTCATTGGTGGGGGCTATATTGGGATCGAGCTAACAGGTGCGTTTTCAAATATGGGCACTGAGGTTGTTGTTCTAGAAGGAACGAAACAAATTCTTGGTGGATTTGAGAAGCAAATGGCTAAGCTTGTTGAACGCCGTCTTAAGAAGAATAATGTTGATTTCAAATTCGAAGCGATGGCTCAAAGTGTAGAAGAGACAGAAGATGGTGTGAAAGTAACGGCTGAAGTAAATGGCAAAGAGGAAGTATTCGAAGCGGATTATTGCCTTGTCACTGTTGGACGTAGACCAAACACAGATGAACTTGGCCTAGAGCAAGTCGGAGTTGAAATGACAGATCGTGGAATTGTTAAGGTTGATAAGCAATTACGCACAAATGTATCTAACATCTTTGCAATTGGTGACATTGTAGACGGACCACCTCTTGCTCATAAAGCATCTTATGAAGGTAAAATTGCAGCTGAGGCTATTGCAGGTGAAAAGTCGGAAATTGACTATTTAGCGATTCCAGCGGTTGTCTTCTCGGAGCCTGAATTAGCAAGTGTTGGATATGATGAAGAAGGTGCAAAAGAAGCAGGCTTTGATATAGTTGCAGCGAAATTCCCATTCGCCGCTAACGGACGTGCGTTATCATTAAATGATGCTGACGGTTTCATGAAGCTTGTAACACGTAAGGAAGATGGACTCGTCATTGGAGCTCAAATTGCCGGGCCGAATGCTTCTGATATGATTTCAGAGCTTGGTTTAGCAATCGAAACAGGAATGACAGCAGAAGATATCGCATTAACCATTCATGCTCATCCAACATTAGGTGAGATTACAATGGAAGCAGCTGAAGTTGCACTTGGTACACCTATTCACATTGTGAAATAAAGGTAAAGCCGTACGGAAACAGTGAATCTGTTTCCGTACTTTCGTTTGAGGGTAAGAAAGTATTGTTAACTCGATAGAAGAAGGGTATTCCGAAAGATTAATTGTCTCTTTCGGAATACCCTATTTTCCTTTGATTTGGATAGCCATTTAAGGTGTCTCCTCCTCTAAAAACAGATCAAACAGCTCTGTAATAATTTCTTCTTCTGTAAGGATTCCTTCCATACGTAGGTGTTCATTTTCGCCAGTTACTACAATCATTGTTGGAAACTCATTGATTTCAAAATATCTAATTACATCTCGTTCATTAAGATCAACAATAATAAATGTGAGCATTTCATCTTCGAAATGTTGTTGTAATGTTAAGAATGCATCATAATATGTATTTTCATCCTGTATAGAGGTAGAGTCCGAAAATAGGACAGTGACCATTTCATCATCCGGATGATTTAAAGGGTTTTCTTCGGTGGAGGCGACGGAAACACAAGCAGTTAGAATAAACATAGAGCTTAACAGAAAGACCATGATGTACTTGTCCAACGCAGTTCACTTCCTTTGCATACTGACTAGCATTGTTTCTCCATTTTAGCATGCAAGAACGTTCCTAATAGCTAAGTAACAAAAATGTAATGAAATAGAAATATTTTGCATAAATTCAGGAAAAGAGTAAAATTAATCAGTTAAAGATGGTTTGTTAAAAATATAAGAGGGATAACTCTTTTCTTCAATTGATACACGCCTTTCATCACTTGTAATTTGAGTTAAATCTTTCATCACTCTTTGAAGAGATAACAGCTCACGACATACTTGATGTAAAAATAAATCTTCGTGCTTATGCTTGTTTAAAAGTTGTTTTAACTGTTCTAAACAAATATAATGTTCTGTCGTAACTTGGTGATAAGGGTCCATTAATATAGCCGAAAATGAATCAATTGCTCGCCGTAACACCTCTTGATCTCCATTCGAAAAATGATGGTTAACTCGGGTATGAGCTAATTTACCCAAATGAAAAAGAATAAAATGTAAATAGTCCATTTTTTTTTGCAAATAGCTGAATGATCTTCTCTCTAATTCTGTTGATCGACGGTATACCCACTCGTCTATTTGAAAATGAATAAATTGATAAGCTTTTATTAGATCATCTTGTAATAATCGGTAATGTAATGTTTGGTTCTGCTCATTTTGATTAAAGTGATCTTCCATAATGGCATGAATACAATGAGCAGTTTGTGAAAATAAATAATTGACTTTGTTAGACAGAATTGGCCCGAATTGTGGTGGTAAAATAAGAAAATTAATAAGCGTAGAAACGATAATACCGATAGAAGTCCCTGTAATTCTTTGAGCGAAGTCTGAAACCAAATCTAGTGAAGTGGCTGGTATCATTGCAACGGCTGTTAGTGTGGCGACGAGAGTCCCTGTATCAAGTTTTAGCTTCATGCAAGCCATAATCGTCAATATAGAAACGATGCCATACGTGATGGGTGTTGGGCCTAACAACTTTGTTAGGAAAATAGCAAACATGGCTCCAATAGCAGCGGCAGGTAATCGAATTAGACCTTTTTTTATTGAATCAGCTGCTGTCGGCTCGATCGTCACAATCGCTGTTACAACTGCAAAAGTCGGTGGGATATTAATGAAGTGACAAATGGTCGCCGTAATGAAGACAGACAAGCCTGTTTTTAATACGCGTCTACCAATCCATCCTTTCATAATCATCCTCCCAATAAGAAGTCACCAAAAAAGTTAAAATCAAACTTTTTCAGTGCATTCCCCAATAAGCCTTTTTTAGTATTTATGACAAAAAGTGATATTTATAGTATGTCATAAATAAATTCCTGTTATACTTATGGAGGTGAAGGAGTGAAAGGAAATGAGGAATCTATATTGGATCGTGATCTTTTGTTTGTGCTTTCTTATTGGATGCGAACAAACAGTAGATGAGGAGATTGATGAGAATCAATTAGATGAGCAACATCAAATAGCAAATGAAAAAGATGAACAAATAGATGAAGATGTGCAAGGTGTTAAAGAAGATGATGATGAGCGCGCGGAAAATGTAGAGAAAGAGGAAGTTGAAGAGTCTAACTATTACCGCGTAAATGAAGCGAATTGGAATATAGAACCAATTGATGAGGGGAATGAACAGATTGTCTTATTAACGATTGATGATGCTCCTGCTAAGCATTCAATGGAAATGGCAGAGACGTTATATACATTAGGTGTTAATGCAATTTTCTTTGTGAATGGTCATCTTCTTAATGAAGAGGGGAAGGAAGTCGTCAAACGTTTGCATGAGATGGGCTTTGAAATCGGAAATCATACGATGAATCATCCGAACATGAGCGAATTATCAGAAGAAGAACAACATTTCGAAATAATCGAGCTTAACGATATTCTTTATGAAATTACAGGTGAATATCCGCGTTTTTATCGTGCACCATTTGGTGATAATACAGATGTTTCGAATGAATTAATAGAAGAGCTAGATATGACGAGGATGAACTGGACGTATGGATATGATTGGGAAACCGATTACCTAGATCCTGAACCGTTGGCCGATATAATGGTAAATGCGCCAGAATTACAAAATGGTGCGAATTTACTTATGCACGATCGAAAATGGACGGCTGATGCGTTGGAGAAAATTGTACATGGACTTCAGGCAAAAGGATATGAAGTTGTCGACCCAAAACTTATTAAGGTGGAGTAGGAAAATCTCTACTTGTTAATCAAATGAGAGCAAGGTAAAATAATCGTCATATGATAATTTAGGGGGAATCTAAGGCGTGTTAAAGTCGAGATGGTTACTCTCTGCATGTTTCATTCTTTTAGTAGGTTGTCAAATGAATGATGAGCCTATAGAAGAACAAGAGATGGATGAAAATAAGGCAGCTGAGACAAAGCAACAAGATGTTAAAGAAAAAGATGATGTAGAGGAAGGATCAACAGAAGTGGATGATTCACTTCAACTTTTATCTATGGAACGGCTAAATGATCAACCACACTTTATGCTAAATGATTTATTAGATATAATTGGTGGAGAATATGATTTTGATGACGTGCATCGTACTGTTGAAATAACAATAAACGATGACTCCTTTTATTTAATAGATGAAGTTCCTGTATTAGAGCGTAATGGACAATATGTTGCAACCGATGAAATTCATTTAACTATAGTGGAGGAAAAAGATGATTATTCTGTTTTTCTTCCCGTTGCATTTATTGAGAAAGGGCTAGATATTCCAGTTCAAATAGAAAGAGAAACGATAGAATTTCACTGGTATGGTCCAACAGAACGAGTAGGAGGTCCACCAGAAGATTTTGATATGTCTGATTGGGATGTAGATGAAATGGTTGACTATCTATCTTTTCTCGAAAGCCCTATTCAGGGAGCTCAAGTGAGTCGTCAGCCTAGTCATTTGCCTGGTGCACCGCGAGATTATCGCAATGGGTTTCATGAAGGGATTGATTGGTATGGCTATGCTACAGGTGAAGCGATTACACCAGAAACTCCTATCTATGCGATGGGGGAAGGGGTTGTCGTTCGTGTTGATCATGACTTTAAGGAATATTCATCTCCTGAGGAGCGCAATGAAGATTTAGCTTATACGGTTGAAATACAAGATACTCCGGAATACATTTTTGATCGATTGCGTGGTATGCAAGTATGGGTTGAATATCCAGGTGGTGTCATGAATCGATTTGCTCATTTATCTGGAATTCCCGAAGATTTGCAAGTAGGTGACACGGTAGATGCTGAAACAGTTATTGGTTATGTAGGAAATACAGGTACAAGCTTCTCTGTTAATGGCGATGAAATGGGTGGCCTTCATTTACATCAAGATCTACTCATATATGGCGAATTATTTTGGGAGCCTTTTACGTTAGATGAGACATCAACGATATTACAACGTATTTGGGAATAAATAGGGAACCTGCATGAGCTATTATTGCTCATGCAGGTTTTTAAAGGTCAGTAACTAAATTGCTTTTTTACGTTCACTGAATCGCTTTGTGTTCTTTAATCACTCGTAATGTGTTGAAGCTTTCGTCTTCTGGTCCTTGAACAGGTAAGCCATTAGAAAGATTTTCTGTAATGTACTGCAAATTGTCAGTTGTAATAATTTCTCCTGGAATTAATACTGGAATTCCTGGTGGGTATACCATAATGAATTCGGCAATAATACGTCCCGCTGATTTTGAAAATGGAACAATCTCGGTATCAGCATAGAAGGCATCACGTGGTGATAGTGATAAAGTAGGTATATTCGGTACTGATACAGGTTTATGATCTTGATTCGGTTGTATTTTTTTTTCGGAGGCTAAATGTCTTAAAGCATCAACTAGCTTATTAATTTTCTCTTTCGTATCACCGAGTGTAATAATGCACAAAATGTTGTACAAATCAGAAAGTTCGACTTCGATTGAATAATTCTTGCGTAACCAAAGCTCAACATCATGCCCACTAATGCCTAGCTGTCTAACAGAAATAATCAATTTGGTCGGATCCATATCGTAGGTTGCAGGAGTACCGAGAATGTCTTTATCGACACAAGTAAGGCCGCTTATATCATTAATTTCTTTGCGGGCGTCATTTGCAAGCCGAATGGCTTCATCTAGTAATGCTACGCCTTTTGTTGCAAGTTGCATACGAGCTGTATCTAGAGATGAAAGCAAAAGGTAAGACGTGGATGTCGTTGTGAGCATACTGATAATTGCTTGTACTCTTTTAGGAGATACGAGTCCTTCTTTTACATTTAAGATCGAGCTCTGTGTCATTGATCCACCAAGTTTGTGTACACTTGTTGCTGCCATATCAGCCCCTGCTTGCATAGCTGATAGTGGTAAGTCAGGATGGAAATGAATATGAACACCATGGGCCTCATCAACAAGAACAGGGATTTGATACGAATGAGCCAATTCTACAATTTGCTTTAAATTCCCTGATATTCCGAAATAAGTTGGATTAATCACTAGTAGCCCTTTTGCATCAGCGTGTGCATGTATAGCCTTTTCTACTGAATCAACCGTTATACCGTGTGAAATTCCAAGGTTCTCATCAATCTCTGGATGTATAAAGATGGGGGTAGCACCAGAAAAAATAATGGCAGACATAATCGATTTATGTACGTTGCGTGGGACAATAATTTTATCCCCTGGCCCACATACAGCCATAATCATCGTCATAATAGCTCCACTCGTACCTTGTACGGAAAAAAAAGTGAAGTCAGCTCCAAAAGCTTCTGCTGCTAACTCTTGTGCTTCTTTAATGATTCCATTTGGATGGTGTAAATCATCTAACGGTGCAATATTAATTAAGTCTATTGCAAGTGCATTTTCGCCAATAAATTGTCTAAATTCAGGGTCCATCCCTGCTCCTTGTTTGTGACCAGGGATGTGAAATTGGATTGGTTGCTTTTCTGCGTGTTGACGAACACCAGTGAACAACGGTGTAAGATGTTGTCGAGACAACGGGTTCACCTCTTTTGTATAATAATCATCGCTAAAACAAAATGAGTATATCAGAAATAAGTTATAATTCCTAGAATGTTTTTGTTTTTTGATTCGATAGTTCCTCGTTGATTAGGGTGTCAAAATTGGTGATAATAAACAAAGAAAGGATGTGAATAAGATGGATCGATCTTTACCAATTTCTTTAGACTGGAGTACGGAAGAAGTGGTTGATGTTATTCAGTTTTTTGAATGTATTGAATTAACGTACAAGCAGCCAATAAACCGCGAAACGATTCTACATAAATATCGCCGTTTTAAAGAAATCGTTCCTAGCAAAAGCGAAGAGAAGACGTTATGTAAGCAGTACGATGAAGAACTCAATATATCGACATATCAAGTGGTGAAACGAGCAAGAGAGAGTCAAGATCAAATGATTAAAAGTGAGCGTCAAAAGTAAGAAAGTGTTCCAAAGGGTTTTGGCCTTTTGGAACACATAAGCAGTTGAAATATGCTCTATTCATTTGCACTCATCGCTAATTGATATAAAGGTAATAATTCTTCATACGTACGTTTTACATACTCCACTAGCTTTTCTTTGTCTTGAACAACCTCATCATTAGGTGTTAAATGTTTACCAATTAAGAACTCTGCCTTTTTCACATCCCTTAAACGAATAAGAGATTGCTTTAATTCTTCTTCAGAAAAGTTAACTAATGGTTTCGCGTCCTTTTTCATATGATCTAATGAAACAACCATGTCGTTTGAAAGCGAAGAAAATAAGTCTAATTCATTTAGAAAACAATTGGCGATGGCTGATTTTGCTGGTAACTCATATATGAACGCCAACCAGATAAATAGATGGTCATCAAATAGTCCTAATTGGAAATGGGGATGTTTTTTATAGCCGCGCTTGTTGTCAGCGATGGCCAACCACGTATCGTTTGGTGGATTTACTTTTCTTCTAGCGTGTTTAGCAATGTGTAAATACATTTCATTTCCAATCAACATCGATAAATCAGTTGTTAATTGTGAACCAATATCTTGGAATTTGGGTTGAATTTGATTTTGGATGGCAGTCATTCGCTCATCTAATCCTTCTAACTGAAAAACGTGAAAATCTTCCTTTGTAAAACCACTCATATTTATACCTCACTTTTCCTGTTGTTCATTTCCTTTAGCCATTGTTAATAACAAAATAGTCATGACTGATTTCCTTTATATTATCATATTTTCACGCTGTGTCGAAAAGATGTGCATTATAAAAATTTCCCCCTATTCCTCATTTCTTTTGTCGTTGCTCTTGATTTTTTCTGAAAATTCACTTAAAATAATAACTATAAATAACTGAAAATTTAGTTAACTATTAATGACAGTTATTCGAGCCATTGAAAAAAGGGAGTGTAGCAAATGGAACAAGTAATGAATACGTTGAAACGAAAAGACGGAAGAGATAGAATCCCTGTGTTGCGTCTCGAAATAGATTATGAGCTTGTTACCTTACATGATGCAATGGCAACAGAAAATTTAGATGAAATGAAGGCTGCTAAATGTAGACTAAGACAGCTTCATGCAGAATTAGTAGAATATGGATTTTTCCATTAAACGTATTGAGATGTGCAAAGGAAGTTTGACTTCAAGCGCATCTCTTTCTCATTTTTCAAAAAACTAGTAAGTCGTGCTACCTCATACTTGATTCAATATGGTCATTCACGTCATAATGGAAGGAAGTCAAAAGGTTCATTTCAACAATGAGGAGGTATGATGTGATGTCAAATGATTGGTGTGAAATTGAAAAGGTAGCAAAATCATGGATCTATGAAGCAGCGCAGATCATAAAGAGTTCGTTTGCTTCGTCAATACATATTGAAACGAAATCAAATCCAAATGATCTTGTAACAGAAGTGGACAAGGCAATAGAATCGTTTTTTTATCATAAAATTAAGGAAGCGTTTCCGGAACATTTTTTTCTCGGAGAAGAGGGAATTGCGGAAGAATTACAATCATTAAAAGGGACAGTTTGGTTAATCGATCCAATTGATGGAACGATGAATTTTATTCATCAGAAATATAATTTTGCCATTTCAATTGGAGTCTATCAAGATGGTATAGGTATGGTTGGTTTAATTTATGATGTAATGGCAGATGAACTGTTTCATGCTGTTCGAGGGAAGGGTGCTTTTTTAAATGAAGAACCACTTGTTCCTGTTAAAGAAAGACCTGTTGAAGAAGCGATTATTGGAATTAATGCTCGGTGGTTAATTGAGGGAAGAAACCCTTATCGAAATCCTTTATCAGCACTTGTACGAGATGTACGTGGTACTCGTTCAATTGGATCGGCAGCGATTGAACTAGCATACTTAGCAGCTGATCGATTAGATGGCTATATAAGTGTGAAATTATCTCCGTGGGATTATGCGGCCGGCTTAGTTTTACTTGAAGAAGTTGGTTGTAGAGCTTCAAATTTTCAAGGAGACCGTTTAAGCTTATTAGAGCCAGGCACATTTATTGCTGGAAAGCCTCATGTGCATAAAGAAATTATCTCTTTGTATTTAGGTGAGGATCATTAGCTTGAATCACAAAAGAACCTGGTGCAGCTTATGCATCAGGTTCTTTATTTTCGCGCTCGTTTATTTTTTTCTTTAACGTAAATCCTAATCCCATCGCCAAGAAAATACCGATAATAGATAAAATAAAAATAAGCATACTCTTTTCTGCGACTGCTACACCAATGCTCATGATACAAATGACGGTAATAACAGCTAATAATAAAAATAAGACATTTTCTTTCTTCATTAGTGCCCCCTTATATATGCATATTCACTAATATAGAGTTGTTCAAAAAGGGAGGTTTTTCCTTTTTTGAATGGCCTCTTTGGTGCTTTTTGAACAGGCTCTTATAGTGTACCTTTTTCTAACAGAAAGAAAAAGGCTTGAATGTGTCAAATCGCGCAAATATTTTTTAGAAAAGAACGAAATATATCATTTGTGTGTAACGAAAAAACATGAAAGATCTGTAAAGGTTGTTGAATTATCGAAGAAAATCTTGCTAAATAGAGTGTGGACAAGTTATACTTGTACAGTTAATGAACGCATAAGGAGAGAGAAAATACAAAATGACCATTCGTAACGATATTCGTAACATTGCTATTATTGCTCACGTTGATCATGGTAAAACGACTTTAGTCGATCAGTTATTAAAACAGTCCGGGACGTTCCGTGAAAATGAGCAAGTCGATGAACGTGCTATGGATTCCAATGCTCTTGAAAAAGAACGTGGAATTACCATTTTGGCTAAAAATACAGCTATTCGCTATAATGACAAGCGAATTAATATTATGGACACACCTGGACACGCAGATTTTGGTGGTGAAGTAGAACGGATCATGAAAATGGTCGATGGTGTTCTCCTCGTTGTTGATGCGTATGAAGGCTGTATGCCGCAAACAAGGTTTGTTCTTAAGAAGGCACTTGAACAAAAGCTAACACCTGTAGTTGTTGTGAATAAAATTGACCGTGATTTTGCTCGGCCGTTAGAGGTTGTTGATGAAGTGGTGGATTTATTTATTGACTTAGGGGCCGAAGAAGATCAATTAGATTTCCCTGTTGTCTATGCATCGGCTATTAATGGTACAGCGAGTCTAGACCCAGAAAAGCAAGATGAAACGATGACAGCTCTATTTGAAACGATTATAGATGCTATTCCTGCACCTGTAGATAATAGTGATGAACCACTACAATTCCAAGTAACGATGTTAGATTACAATGATTATGTCGGTCGAATTGGAATTGGACGTGTGTTTAGAGGAACCATTAAAGTTGGTCAGCAAGTAGCATTAATGAAACTTGATGGCTCAGTTAAGCAATACCGCGTTACTAAGATGTTTGGCTTCTTAGGTCTGAAACGTATAGAAATAGAAGAAGCAAAAGCTGGAGATTTAATTGCGGTTTCTGGTATGGAGGAGATTAATGTCGGTGAAACGGTTTGTCCGCTTGAACACCAAGATGCACTACCGATTCTTCGAATTGATGAGCCTACATTGCAAATGACTTTCTTAGTGAACAATAGCCCTTTTGCTGGACGAGAAGGGAAGTTCGTTACAGCTCGTAAACTAGAAGAACGTTTGAAAGCGGAACTAGAAACCGATGTAAGTTTACGTGTTGAAAATACTGAATCTCCAGATGTTTGGGTTGTTTCAGGCCGTGGAGAACTCCATTTATCAATTTTAATTGAAAATATGCGAAGAGAAGGTTACGAGCTTCAAGTTTCGAAGCCTGAAGTTATTATCCGTGAAATTGATGGAGTGAAGTGTGAGCCGATGGAGCGGGTTCAAATCGATGTTCCTGATGAGTATACAGGTTCTGTTATGGAGTCATTAGGTGAGCGTAAAGGTGAAATGCTTAATATGACGAATAATGGTAGTGGTCAAGTTCGTCTAGAGTTTTTAGTTCCTGCCCGAGGCTTAATTGGTTATACGACGGAGTTCTTATCACAGACAAGAGGGTATGGAATTATCAATCATTCCTTTGACAGCTATGCACCTATTGCTGCAGGTCAAGTGGGGGGACGTCGACAAGGAGTCCTCGTCTCGATGGAAGCAGGGAAAGCTAGTCAATATGGCATTATGCAAGTCGAAGACCGTGGTACGATCTTTGTTGAACCTGGAACAGAGATTTATGAGGGAATGATTGTTGGTGAGCATACTCGAGATAATGACCTTGCTGTTAATATTGTGAAGATGAAGCAGCAAACGAATGTACGTTCCGCAACGAAGGAAAATACGGTGACAATGAAAAAACCTCGTATTATGACATTAGAAGAAGCGCTAGAGTATTTGAATGAAGATGAATATTGTGAATTAACACCTGAGTCGATTCGCCTAAGAAAGAAAATCTTGAATAAATCAGAGCGTGAACGTGAAGAGAAAAGACGTAAGCTTTCAGGTAAAGGGTAGATAGAAAGGATAGGTGACCGTAAATGTTGGTCGGTAGTCCACAAATATCTGAGGAGAATCTAGAACAGTTAACGTGGTTAATGAGAGCAACAACTGAAAATCCCTGGTATGGATTTTATGGGTTTTTGGCTATCGTTGCTTTAGCAATCATTGTTTTTAATTTAGGGTTTGCTAAGAAATTGCCAATTTTAAAAAGGGTTCTTGTCTATATCACATTGATTATTGGTTGCTTTGTGCTTTGGTTTCTAGAATTTTTCTTTGGGGCACCAATCATTGTCGTGTTAATTATTTCAGGGCTCGTTTTAGGTATTTATCGATTTCGCTTACACTTGCACCGTCAGCAGAAAAAAGAAACATAAAAATAAAGGGATGTCCGAAAAGGTATGTTTTTAACCTTTGGGACATCCCTTTTGCTGTAAGGTAAGAATGTATAAAATTCTTAGAGGTTTAATCTAGGAGGAGTCTGGTTCTCTCGTTCCACTTTCTGAAATTCCCAACTTCTTTGTACTACTCAGCACGACGCAATTAAGAAAATTGTCCAATCCCTTATTGTGATTGGCGACGTTGTTCGGTTTTCACCTTAATTCGATCATAGCATTCGTTACACATATACGTATGAATCGGTCTATTTCGTAAACGTTTTGCCAATGGTAGTTCGTCTGAAATTTTTTCGATTTTATCACATAGCACGCATTTAACTCTCATGTTATTACTCCTCCTTATAACAGCAAACAAACGAGAAGGACCCACTTGTTTTCTCGCTATTACTTATATTGTAAGCAATGGAGACTAGAAAATCCACTTTAAATATACATCTACCTAAAAATCGAACTGTATAAAATATAAAAGCGAGCATACTTTTTCCTTCTAGATTAAAAAGCTTGATCATACATTTCTACAAACAGCTAAGAGCGAGATAACGAATCCGGTGATAGTGAAACTCTAGTCAGGAGGAAGAATGTTGAAGAAAATTTACGTTTTGGATACGAACGTGCTCTTGCAAGATCCTTATTCGATTTATTCCTTTCAAGATAATGAAATCGTAATCCCAGCAGTTGTACTTGAAGAATTAGATTCAAAAAAAAGGAACATGGATGAAATAGGAAGGAATGCTCGCAAGTTTTCAAAATGTATAGATAAATTAAGAGGTGATGGCAAATTACATGAAGGTGTCCATTTACAATCTGGTGGGGTTTTAAAAGTAGAACTGAACCATAAGTCCTTTTTAAGATTGAAGGACTCATTTGCAGAAATGACGAATGATAATCGAATTATCGCAGTCGCTCTAAATCTAATGCTTGAAGAAATGGAGAAGGAGGATGGTAAGCAGGTTATTTTAGTTAGTAAAGATGCACTCGTTCGTGTGAAAGCAGATGCTCTTGGATTAGTTGCTGAAGATTTCTTAAGTGATCGTGTGATAGAATTTGAAGATGTTTACCCAGGATATGTAGAAGTATATGTGGATTCGACTGTTATGAAGAGCTTTTACGCAAAAGGAGAAATTACAATATCGGAATTAACGAAACATCCCTTTTACCCTCATCAATTTATTATTATGAAGGATGCACTTGGGAGCTCAAGCTCTGCATTAGGTAAGGTTGAACCAAATGGTAAGAACGTAAAGCCTTTTTTAAATGAACCTGAACAAGTTTGGGGTATTCGCTCACGTAATGTCCAGCAACGTATGGCTCTAGAGCTACTATTACGTGATGACATTCATTTAGTTACAATGATAGGGAAGGCAGGGACTGGTAAGACGTTACTATCTCTGGCAGCTGGTCTGATGCAAACAGAAGATTTAGGTAAATATAAAAAATTAGTAGTGGCAAGACCAGTCGTTCCTCTTGGGAAGGATATAGGGTTTTTACCAGGTGAAAAAGAAGAAAAGCTACGACCGTGGATGCAGCCAATCCATGATAATTTAGAATTTCTATTTAATACTAAAAAGCCTGGGGAGCTTGATCAAATTTTGGCAGGGATGGGATCGATTCAAGTAGAGGCACTAACCTATATTCGTGGAAGGAGTATTCCAGATCAATTTATTATTATTGATGAGGCACAAAATCTAACGAAGCATGAAGTGAAGACAATATTAACTCGTGTTGGTGAAGGGAGCAAGCTTGTTCTAATGGGTGATCCAGGGCAGATCGATCATCCTTACTTGGATGAATACAATAATGGGCTCACTTATGTTGTGGAACAATTTAAAGATCAAACGGTAAGTGGACATATTAAGCTTGTAAAAGGAGAAAGATCAGGTCTAGCTCAGCTCGCTGCTGATTTGTTGTAGTTGAGGGGGTGCAAAGCCACCCTCAACATAATCGTAGTTAATGGACAATTATTTTCTTAATATGACGAATGGGATCATTTACATTAGAGCCGTCGCCATAGTAGAGATGGACGGGGCCATCTTCATGTAATGGTTTCCCTTCCTTAGCAAAACCAAGTAGGGCTTTTTTCACTTGAGCATATTGTAGTGTGACAGTTTGCTCCTTGCATTCTATTTCAATAAATGTCGGTGTTTGAGTAGGTTTTGTATTTTCGATAAAAGGGAGCAGTGGTATTGCATATTTCCCATTGATTTCTCGTTGCTTCTTATGCTTAATTTCATTCCCATTTGTATGAAGGCGAGGTGGCGCAGAGCCTTCAAGGATTTCTTTGTCCCATTGAGCAGAGATCTCTTTCTTATAAATCGTATCCTCGTCTTCGTTATTAGCTTGTTCATTGAAGTATGTATCTAAATCAACCTTCCTTTCATCAAATATCCAAACGGTTGGGTCAATCGTTAAAGGATGCTGGACATGACCTTCTATGAAAAAAACAAATTCTTGCATAAACGTATCCCCCTTGACATGTTGTGTCTCAATAAAGTATAAATGGTTTCAATAGATTTGTCACATATGGGGGGATAAACGTGGTCTGTGAATATGGAACTGAATTAAAGCGAATGGTTGAGGTCGCACGCGTACATACAGAAAATGGGAAGCTTGCCGATTATATACCTGCATTAACAAAGGCGAATCCGGGCGATATAGCTGTTTCAATATTTGATGGTCAATCTACGTGCTTTAGTGAAGGAAATTACAATCAACGTTTTACGCTTCAAAGTATATCTAAAATTTTAACACTTGCGCTAGCATTGATCGATCATGGTGAAGATGTGGTTTTCAATAAAGTTGGAATGGAGCCTACTGGTGATCCTTTTAATTCAATCGTCAAGCTTGAGTCTCATAAGCCATCTAAACCATTAAATCCAATGATTAATGCAGGTGCTCTAGCCGTCAGTTCATTAATATTAGGTGAATCCGCAAATGAAAAGGTAGATCGGTTAATTGCTTTTGTTTGTCAGCTTAGTGGTAATGATTTTTTGACATATAGTGCCGATGTAGCTCAGTCAGAATTTGAGACTGCAGACTTAAATCGGTCTCTAGCTTATTTCATGAAGCAACATGGTGTCATTACCGAAAATGTAGAGGAATTGCTATCATTTTACACGAAGCAATGTGCAATTGAAGTCTCATGTGAGGACCTTGCCCGAATTGGCTATGTTTTAGCGAACAAAGGTAAAAATGAAGATGGAATAGAGGTGATTCCCGCAGACGTTGCTAGAATTGTAAAGACATTCATGGTTACTTGTGGCATGTACAATGCATCTGGTGAGTTTGCCATTAAAGTTGGAATTCCAGCTAAGAGTGGTGTGGCAGGTGGAATTCTTTGTGCAGTCCCGAATAAGATGGGGATAGGGATCTATGGTCCAGCCCTAGATGAAAAAGGAAATAGCATTGCTGGAATGAAATTACTTGAGCTTATTTCTGAACGATACGAATTAAGTATTTTTTAGATATGGATAAATGAGAATGATTCTTATAACCAATGTTTCTGATTAAAATCATTGCTTTTTCTTGCTAGAAAAGATACTATTAAGACAAGATTATTCATGAGGGAGGGGTCCAGATGTCAGCTAAAATGTTGACTGAAGATAGAGATAAAGCATTTGCCCTTCTGAAATCAGATGCGGATAAAATTAGGCAGCTAATTGAGGTACAAATGGAAAATTTAACAATGCCTCAATGCCCTTTATATGAGGATGTCCTAGATACACAGATGTTCGGATTATCGAAGGAGATTCATTTTGCTGTCCGATTAGGCTTAATAGAAGAAGAAGATGGCAAGCAGATTCTAGATGAACTAGAACGTAAATTAGCAGATCTTCATGATTCTACAACTAGAGCATAAAAAGTCAAGCTATCCATGATGGTAGCTTGACTTTTTATTTATCTCATAAAATCTATACAAAGAATGTGACTGTATAAGACTTAATATTAAATGTTTAATATTGGTTTGATAGGTAAAGCTAAAAACGATATAGGGTCAGCTTTTTAATGATAACTAGTTCTTTCTAAGTAGAACCATAACAACATAACTAAGTACTGAAAACAGTACGGATATAATGAGCGCATGTAACAAACCAATTGAAAGAACTTCATTTTCTGTAAATACGACAGATATACCACTGACTAATTGTGCAGTTACAAGTACAAAAGAAAGGATCGTTGCCCATAATAATACTCGTTCATGCTTATAATGTTTAACCGTCCAGAGCATCAAAGCGAGAAGGACGAGTAGAAGAAGGGTACCAGCTACCCTGTGAAAATAGTGTGCGCCTACTGGCCCAGCAAGCCCAGGGAAAAGCATGCCGTTACATAATGGAAACCCAGAACATGCTAGTGTTGCCTGTGTATGCTTCACATAGGCCCCGGTATAAATAACAGCATAACAATACGTGATCGTCATAAAGACAAAATATTTATAGCGGTTCGATACATGAACTAATACACGGGACCCCTTTGAGTCTTCATAGGCTAGAACGGTTAGTAAGACGACAGCAGCAAGTGACATCGCTGATATACCAAAATGTAAAGCGAGAATCGCCTTTGATTGACCGAAAACAACAGCACCAGCACCTAAGAGACCTTGGAATATGATTAAAATGACTGCAAGTGTTGCCATTAATCTTGTTTCTTTTACATGCTTTAACTGCTTCCAAGACCATAAGGCAAGTATAATGATAAGTGCTCCTACCAAACCAGAAACAATACGGTGACTATATTCAATAATTGTTTCAATAGCAGGATTTGTTGGAATCACTTCTCCAAAGCAAAGGGGCCAAGTAGCACCACAGCCTTCACCGGACTCTGTTTTTGTAACGAGTGCGCCTTGAATGAGTACGATTAACACACCAATTGAGGTTAATGTACCAAAGATTTTTAATTTTTTATGCATAGACATCACCTTTCTTCTATAAAAATGCTCCGAAATATGCTAGAGTAAGCTATGGTATGTGACTACTTACCCATTGATCTTATGTAGAATCATGAGAAAAGTCAATTTAACAAAGATGAAGATTTTATGACATACATAATTGTGAAGAAAATGTGAACCTGATGATTTTAGTGAAACTCGTAAGATTTTAAGATATAATGTCACTGTACTCGTTATTAGGTGATAGGGTTATGCACCTAATTATTTTTTATAATGTGGCTTGTTACCTTTAAAGGAGGTGAAGAATGGATGAATAAGTCAAATACGGCATTTGAAGCAACTGAGGTGATCAATTCTGACTCACCAATAACTACAAGTCATCAAAAGTCTTGGAAAGATTATTTAGTTCTAGCTAAGCATGGAATTGTGACATCTAATTTGATTACGACATTTGCTGGCTTTTATTTAGCGGTAGTCTATACAGGAGTAGGCCTAGGTTCTCAGCTTTCAACGATGATTTTTGCACTAGTGGGTGCAGCACTTGTGATGGCAGGCGGCTGTACATTAAACAATTATATTGACCGTGATATTGATCATATTATGGAAAGAACAAAGGAACGTCCATCAGTGACAGGTCGATTCTCAGCAAATCAAGTATTAGTATTAGGGTTAGTACAAGCTGCTGCTGGTCTAGCTTTTCTTTCGCTGACGACTGCATCTGCTGTTGTTATAGGGTTGATCGGTTTGTTTATCTATGTTGTACTTTATACGATGTGGACGAAGAGGACAACGACGTTAAATACAATTGTCGGTAGCTTTTCTGGTGCAGTACCACCACTTATTGGGTGGGCAGCTGTAGACGGTGGCTTACACTCATATGCTTGGTTGTTATTCTTTATCATGTTCTTTTGGCAACCTCCTCATTTTTTAGCGTTAGCAATGAAACGTGTGGAAGAGTATCGAGCTGCGGGCATTCCGATGCTTCCGGTTGTTGCTGGTTTCGCGATGACAAAACGACAAATTGTTGTTTATGTAGCGGCTTTGTTGCCAGTGTCTCTTATGCTATATCCATTTGGGATTGTTTATACGATCGTTGCCTCTGCTTTAGGATTGGGTTGGCTATTGTTAGGATTAGCAGGCTTCAAAATGAAGGATGACATTAAGTGGGCTCGGTATATGTTTGTGTATTCACTTAATTATTTAACAATACTATTTGTTCTTATGGTTGTTGTTCATATTTAAGGATATGAACCGACTAAAGATATAAACATTAATACGAATGATCGTATGAAAGTGAGGTTGAATTATCTGATGAAACTTTGGAAAACATCTTGGCGTTTCCTGTCTCTGTCATTGCTCGTCTTTTTCCTTTCGGGCTGTCTTGGGGAGACTAATTTAACTGCCCTTGATCCAAAGGGACCACAATCAGAGTGGCTATTTGATAACATGCTTCTTTCCTTGTATGTTATGGCATTTGTCACGATTGTCGTGTTTGCAATCTTTTTTATCATTCTTGCAAAATTTCGTCGCCAGCCTGGAGATGACGAAATCCCTAAGCAAGTTCACGGAAATACAGCACTTGAAATTACATGGACTGTTATTCCGATTATCTTGCTTACTATTTTAGCTGTCCCAACAATTACAGGTACGTTTATGTTAGCTGATATGGAGCCTGATCCAGAAGTTGGGGAAGATACGCTCTACATTAAAGTAACTGGACACCAGTTCTGGTGGCAGTTTGACTATGAAGACGAAGAATTTACAGCTGGAAATGATGTATACATACCAGTTGGGGAAAAGGTTATCTTTGAACTACACGCACAAGATGTTATTCATTCATTTTGGGTACCAGCATTAGGTGGTAAAGTCGATACAATTCCTGGTATTACGAACCATCTATGGCTTGAAGCATCTGAGCCAGGAATTTACAAAGGAAAATGTGCTGAGCTTTGTGGAGCATCGCATGCATTAATGGATTTCAAAGTGATTGCGCTTGAGCGTGATGATTACGATGCGTGGGTAGCTGGCATGCAGGCGGAAGAAGTTGAGCCAACAGATACATTAGCGCAACAAGGTCGTGAAGTATTTGAAGAGCAATCTTGTATTGGCTGTCATGCGGTTGGTGGAATGGGTACAGCTGCAGGTCCTGCACTGACGGATTTCGCTAATCGTGAAACACTTGGAAATTACTTAGAAAATAATGATGAGAACTTAGAAGCGTGGATTCGTGATGCTGAAGCGTTGAAACAAGGCGCTGTTATGCCTGCATATCCTGAATCAGAACTAAATGATGAAGATATGGAAGCACTGATTGCTTATTTACGTTCTCTATCAATTGACTAGAAATAAAGGAGGTTAACCCTTTGGCTACACAGAAAAAGGAAAAAAGCGTCATCTGGGATTGGTTAACGACAGTTGACCATAAGAAGCTAGGCATCATGTATTTAATTGCCGGGACGCTTTTCTTTGTTAAAGCTGGAATTATGGCGTTATTTATGCGTATCCAGCTCATGTATCCAGATATGAATTTTTTAAGTGGTCAAACATTTAATGAATTTATTACGATGCATGGGACGATCATGTTGTTTTTAGCAGCAACGCCATTATTATTTGCCTTTATGAACTATGTAATTCCGTTACAAATCGGAGCAAGAGATGTGGCTTTCCCATTTGTTAACGCTTTAGGTTTTTGGATCTTCCTATCAGGGGGATTATTACTAAGTATGAGTTGGTTCTTTGGTGGAGGTCCTGATGCTGGTTGGACAGCTTACGTTCCTCTATCGAGTCGTGATTATGCGGGCGTAGGACTCGACTTTTACGTTTTAGGTCTACAAGTTTCTGGTATCGGTACGCTCGTTTCGGCTATTAACTTCTTAGTCACGATTATTAATATGCGTGCACCAGGAATGACGATGATGCGTTTACCATTATTTGTGTGGACGTCATTTGTTACATCAACATTAATCTTATTTGCCTTTACGCCATTAGCTGCTGGGCTTGCGTTATTAATGTTGGACCGTCTGTTTGATGGGCAGTTCTTCATATCGAGCATGGGCGGTAATGCCGTGTTATGGCAACATATATTCTGGATCTTCGGACACCCAGAAGTGTACATCCTTGTTTTACCAGCGTTTGGTATTATTTCAGAAGTGATACCGGCCTTTGCAAGAAAACGTTTATTTGGTTATACAGCGATGGTATTTGCTACAATGATTATTGCATTCTTAGGGTTTATGGTTTGGGCTCACCATATGTTTACAGTTGGTATGGGACCAGTTGCGAACTCTATATTTGCGATCACGACGATGACCATTGCTGTACCTACTGGGATCAAAATCTTTAACTGGCTCTTCACCATGTGGGGCGGTAAGATTACGTTTAATACAGCAATGATGTTTGCTTCATCATTTGTACCTACGTTTGTATTAGGTGGGGTAACAGGGGTTATGTTAGCAATGGCACCAGTTGACCACCTTTACCATGATACGTACTTTGTTGTTGCTCACTTCCACTATATTATTGTTGGTGGTATCGTTCTTTCATTATTTGCTGGCTTGTTCTATTGGTATCCTAAAATGTTTGGACATAAATTAAATGAAACACTTGGTAAATTGTTTTTCTGGATTTTCTATATCGGTTTCCATTTAACATTCTTTGTTCAACATTTACTAGGGTTAATGGGTATGCCACGTCGTGTATACACATACTTAGAAGGCCAAGGATTAGAGCTATTTAATTTAATTAGTACAATTGGTACGTTCTTCATGTCTGCAGGTATTATCTTATTAGTTATTAATATCATTTACTCTGCAATTAAGGGAGAGCGTGTAACGGTTGCCGATCCATGGGATGCACGTACGTTGGAATGGGCTACACCGACACCGGTGCCAGAGTATAACTTTGCTCAAACACCACAGGTTCGTTCATTAGACCCATTATTCTATGAGAAAATTCATGGAGATGGCAAGATGAAGCCTGCTGAGCCTGTTGCTGATATTCATATGCCTAATGGATCAATACTACCGTTAATCATTTCAGTTGGTCTATTCTTTGCTGGTTTTGGCTTTATCATGATGAATATGGAGAATCCAATTATTCATCCATTAGTCGTTGCAGTGGGTGGTTTGGTCATTACTTTTGGAGCGATGTTTGTCCGTTCTATTAAAGAAGATCATGGCTATCACATTCCTGCATCTCAAGTTAAAGCAGATTTAAATGAGAAGGGAGGAAACTAAGAAATGGCGGGTTCAGTTGATACTTCAAAGGGTCTTCCCTCTCATCCGGAGAGAGCAACACTTGAAGGGAAAAACAAGTTTCTCGGTTTCTGGTTCTTCCTAGGTGGGGAAACGATTTTATTCGCAACGTTCTTTGGTACGTACCTTGCATTAAGGAATGGTGTTGCGGATGGTCCAACATCACAAGAAATGTTTCATCTTCCACTCGTTTTTATTATGACGATGATTCTACTTACTAGTAGCTTGACGAGTGTACTTGCGATGTTCGCAATGAAGAAGAATCAGTTTACGAAGTTTAAAGTGTGGATGTGGATTACCGTTCTATTAGGTCTTTCGTTCATCTCTCTTGAAATTTATGAATTTTATGAGTATGTACATCATGGGCTTGGATACTCAACAAGTGCATTTGCTTCGTCCTTTTATACACTAGTAGGATTACATGGAGCCCACGTAGCCTTTGGTTTAGGTTGGATTATTGTTTTGTTAATTCGATATAATAAATCAGGTATTACGTTAACGAATGCACCTAAGTTTTATGTCGCTAGTTTATATTGGCACTTTATCGACGTTGTGTGGGTATTTATTTTCACCGTTGTCTATCTCATGGGAGTAGGAGGAGGTCACTAATATGGCGGATCATTTAAGTCAACCTTTTGAGAAGAGTGCTATGACCAATGAGGAAAAGAGACAGACCCAGAAAGAAATCAAAAAGCAAATTGTCGTATTTGTCTTAATGATCTTTTTAACGGTCTTATCATTTCTAGCAGTTGGTGCTGACTTAATACCACGTTCATTTGCGATTCCATTCATACTCATCCTTGCAGTGATTCAGTTTGCGTTGCAATTAGTATTTTTCATGCATCTCAAGGATAAGGACCATGGATGGGCAACTGCCTTTATGATCTCTGGTATTTTCGTAACAGTACCAACAATAGCTGCTTTAATGTTATTGATTGGAGTTGTAAAATATTAAGAACAAAAGAGTGATCCAATTGGGTCGCTCTTTTGTTATAAGATCGTTTTCAAAAAGTCCATTAAGAATGAGCAATGACTTTGATTGTTACGTGTAACACCACGACTAAACGATCCAAAGAAACAGTGAATACGTACTTCGAGGTTATTCAAAATAGAAAAAAATCGTTCATTAGTTTGTAAATGATTCACCTTCTGTAGGTGTATGAGTTTGTGTATAATAATGAGGACATGTTTTGAAATAAGAGGAGTTGAAAGTATGGAGCAAGCAAGTTCTACGTTTAAAAAGCGCAATTATAAACCCGCCATTATTATAATAACGATCGTCATCAATGGATTAGTTGCTTTGTTAGCTGGATTACCTGGAGTCGAGAGCTTTGATGCGTTTGATGTGACGATTTTACCGATGTTAAATGCCATTTTTAATAGCTTCACGTTCATCTTTTTATTGATAGCCTTTATAGCGATTATTCGAAAAAATGTAACGTGGCATCGACGTTTCATATACGCTGCTTTTATCACAACAACGTTATTTTTAGTGACGTATGTGGCTCATCACTTTTTATCACACTCGACTCCATACGGAGGAGAGGGCTTCTTAGCAGCCTTTTATTACTTTATTCTCATAACGCATATCGTTTTAGCCGCAATTATCGTTCCGCTTGCGTTAACTTCGGTAGCCCGTGCATGGAATATGGAAAATGAACGTCACCGTAAAATCGCTCGTTGGACGATGCCGATTTGGCTTTATGTCAGTTTTACTGGTGTGTTAGTTTACATTATGATCTCACCATATTACTAGAAGCTTTTTGAATACAAACACGAATTGAGCATTTACAAAAGGGACTCTTTTGAAGCTCAGTCTCGTGTTTTTTTGTCTATTAAGTGTAAATAGTTATGTAAATAATGAATAATTATTAGGGTTTGCATCAATTGTATCTATGTTATTATGAAAGTGCTTACAATCAAATGGAAGCTAAAAGTGCTTGATTTCGTTTTGAAAGGAGTATATAGATGACCAGTCAATCGAATCATCGTTATCCTGAAAGAGGAATAGTTAGTAAAAAACCAGCCGATCAATGGCAAGAGGCAATGATTACCGGAAATGGGGAACTTGGTGCTCTTATTTTCGGTCAGCCATTAGAAGAAACGATTATTTTTAATCATGAAAAGCTATATGAACCTTTACATGGGCAAATTATTCAAAATAACAATATGTCACCGTATTTAGGTGAAATAAGAGAATTAATGAAAGAAGGGAAATTTCGCGATGCTGCGGAACTTTTTTCTAATAAATCTGGACATCCATTGTTATTTACTGATGCTTATCATCCTGCCTTTGCTTTAAAGCTTCAAATGTCCAATTGTGACCGAATTTGCGATTATGATCGATCTATAAATTTTGAAACCGGTGAAGTGACCGTTAGTTGGTCTGATGATCGAGGGCGGGTTGTACGTAAGCAGTTTGTTTCTAGAGAGGATCATGTTAGTGTTATTTCTTTAACGACAACATCAAATGAAGAGATGAGCCTTGAATTGTCCATTGATGATCTTGTATTAGAAGGTAGTGCGCGTGAGAAGCACATTAGTACAGATGAACGCTTTCTTGCTTTTAGTTGCGCATATGCGAAAACAAAAAAAGGGTATGCAGGTGGAACAGTTGTCATAACTCCAATGGGTGGACATGTTGAAGTACACGGAAAAACACTCACTGTTTCAGAGGCAAAGGAGGTCATCCTTTTAACAAAGATTAAACCAATTGATGATTATGATCAACAAGCTCCATCGACATTAGCGTCGATAAAAAAAGCATTAAAAGCGATATCTTCTAAGGAGTATGTTGAACTATTAACATCACATATACGCATTCATGGAGAGTGGTTTAATCGAATGTCACTAACTATTTGTGATAGAGAGGACACACAAAAGCCTACGGAAGAGTTGCTAGTAAGTGATCAATCTTTGAATAAAGCATTGTTACAGCAAATGTTTGATATGGGGAGGTATGTCTTTATCTCTTCTTCAGGTTCTTATCCTCCAAACTTGGTTGGGCTATGGACTGGTGAATGGCGTCCGGCATGGAACGGTGATTTTACAACAGATGCAAATGTGAATTTGGCTGTTTCTGGTGGTGGAATCGGCAATATGCCTGAAGCACTAGAAGGCTATTTTCAACTCATCGAAAAAATTGTTCCAGATTGGCGAATAAATGCCCAAACATTTTTCGGATGTCGAGGTGTGTTAGCAGGATCTAAAACAGACGGTAACCACAATATTCATACTCATTTTGATGTTGATTGGCCGTTAGGATTTTGGACTGCGGGTGCACAGTGGCTAATGCTACCATTTTATGAATGGTATCAAATTAGTGGAGATGATGCGTTCTTTATTCAACGCGTTTTACCCATCATGAAGGAAATTGCTCTTTTCTATGAAGATTTTTTAACAGAATACAATGATGATGGTACGTTTATGTTTATACCTTCTTATTCACCAGAAAATACACCACGGATTTCAAACGATCTCCAAAAGGAAGGATGGCAGCCGAATCAAGCAAGTATTAATGCAACGATGGATGTAGCTGCAGCTAGAGAGTTGTTTACGTCGTTAATTGTCACGTGTCAGGAATTAGGAATCGAACGAGAGAGCATTCCTAAATGGAAAGATATGCTTGCCAATATGCCTGATTACGCCATTAATGAAGACGGTGCATTAAAAGAGTGGATTCATCCTCAATTAGATGATGAATATGACCACCGACATGTTTCTCATCTGTATCCTGTATGGCCAGGGCATGAAGTAAACCCTGAAGTTACGCCTGAATGGTTTGAGGCATCAAAAGTAGCATTAGAAAAGCGTGGGAGAGAAAATTATTCTGCTCACGGTGTTGTCCATTGTGCATTAGTCGCTGCAAGACAAAAGAATGCTGATCGAGTTGTGGATAACTTGAAGCTACTATTGCAAGAGGGGGACTATATTCACTCAAGTCTTGTGACGTCTCATAATCCGAATCGTGATATTTATAATGTGGATGCAAGTTGCAGTTTGCCTACATTAGTAATGGAAATGTTAGCTTACACATCACCTGGATTAATTGAATTATTGCCAGCAGTCCCAGAAGAAATTAGAAAAGGAGTCATAACGGGGATGAGAGCAAGAGGCCAAGTAGTGATTGAGAAGCTAGAGTGGGATTTAGGAGCGGGTGATGTCAATGTCTATTTGCGATCTCTTAAAAAACAAGAGGTTACCGTTCGTTTACGTCAAGGCATTGAGAAAGCATGGAATTCTGAAAGTGAAACAATATTCATCCATAACAATACAGACCTTTCTATACATCTAAACAAAGATGAAGAGAGATATATTAAAATAAAACTTTCCTAAGAAAGAAGGAGTGGAATTATATGTTTACAAAAATGCCATATGGTGGAGATTATAACCCTGAACAATGGGATCGCGCTACTATGGAAGAGGATATAAGAATGTTTAAAAAGGCTAACATTGATTTTGTCCGTGTTCATATATTCTCTTGGGCTCTTAGTCAGCCAGATGAAGCGACCTATCAATTTGAATGGTTAGATGAAGTGATAGATCGTCTTCATGAAAATAATATACAAGTCGGAATTGGTACTGGTACTGCAGCACATCCAGCTTGGTTAGCTAAGAAGTACCCTGATGTTTTACGAGTTGAGTTCAACGGTATGAAACGTAAATTTGGTGGAAGACATAATTCATGTCCGAATAGTCCATCTTATCGAACATTTGCGAAGCGCCTTGTTGAGAGATTAGTTGATCGTTATAAAAATCATCCAGCAGTAGTATTATGGAATGTATCAAATGAGTTCGGTGGAGCATGTTATTGTGAAAATTGTGAAAAGGCATTTCGTGTTTGGTTAAAAAAGCGTTATCGAACATTAGATGAAGTAAATCGTGTTTGGAATACGAGATTTTGGGGACATACGTTTTATGATTGGGATGAGATCGTTGCACCAAACTTGCTCAGTGAACATTTTGCTGAAAACCGGACTATGTTCCAAGGTATTTCGCTTGATTATGCTCGCTTTAATTCTGATAGTATGCTTGAATGCTATAAAATGGAATATGACGTAATTAAGGAAGGAAATCCAGATACAATTGTAACGACTAATTTAATGGGAGCCTTTAAACCGTTAGATTATTTTAAATGGGGTAAGTATATGGATGTCATTGCTTGGGACAATTATCCAGCATTCGATACCCCTTATAGCTATACAGCTCTCATGCACGATTTAATGCGAGGGGTTAAAGATCAACAGCCATTTATGTTAATGGAACAAACACCAAGTCAGCAAAATTGGCAACCTTATAACTCGTTAAAACGTCCTGGTGTATTAAAATTATGGAGCTATCAAGCTGTTGCACACGGCTCTGATTCCGTTTTATATTTCCAAATGAGACGATCAAGAGGTGCTTGTGAAAAATTTCATGGTGCTGTTATCGAACATGTTGGTCATGAACATACGAGAGTGTTTAAAGAGGTAGCGGAGATTGGTCAAGAGTTAGTTGACTTATCTAATACTTTCATTGGATCAAAGCTACTGTCTAAAGTGGCGATCGTGTTTGATTGGGAAAATTGGTGGGCAATCGAATATTCAAGTGGGCCACACGCAGATTTAAAATATGTCGAACAAGTTCATAAATATTATGAAGCGTTGTATAAGAAAAATATTCAAGTAGATATCGTAAGTACCGACTCTGATCTTGAGCAATATGAAGTAGTTATTGCCCCTGTATTATATATGGTAAAAGAAGGGTATGTCAAAAGGCTCGAACGTTTTGTTGAAGCAGGTGGATGCTTTGTAACGACTTTCTTCAGCGGTATTGTCGATGAGAATGATTTAGTGACCTTAGGCGGATATCCTGGAGAACTCCGTTCGTTGCTTGGCATTTGGTCGGAAGAAATCGATTCATTACCACTCGAACATAAGAACAAAATGGTACTGAAATCGAACCGCGGTCAATTGCAAGGAGAGTACGATTGTAACATGCTATTTGATTTGATTCATTCAGAAGGGGCAGAGGTTGTTGCTGAATATGGTGATGACTTTTACAAAGGACGGCCAGCTTTAACCGTTAATAAATATGGAAAAGGTGAAGCGTGGTATGTTGCCACTAACCCTGAACAGGATTTCATCGATCATTTATTAATCGATATTAGTGAGAGACAAAACATTAAACCAGTATTGAACACTCCTTCTGGTGTTGAAGTGACGAAAAGAGTGAAAGATGAAAACGAGTTTGT
Organism: Halalkalibacter sp. APA_J-10(15); assembly: GCF_023017105.1. Classification (GTDB taxonomy): domain Bacteria; phylum Bacillota; class Bacilli; order Bacillales; family Bacillaceae_D; genus Halalkalibacter. The sequence continues at coordinate 35,907 of NZ_JALKEV010000003.1, forward strand.
ATTCGTAATGAACCATAATAAAGAATCCAAAACGATTCAGCTGCAAGAAGCTTATAAAGATTTGCAGACGGGCCAGCTGTGCCAAGATCAATTAACGGTTGAAGCGAATGGAGTCTTGTTGTTAAAAGTATAAATGTACATGTAGTATGAAGAAAGAGGCTGGGGCATTATAAAAGTGTTTAGATGAGGAAACTGTACAATGGAGTACGATAGCGGATAAACTACACGTAGACTCCTACGTTATGAAAAGAAGGGCACTGAAAAAGTTTGGTTTTTAACTTTTTTGGTGTCCTTTAAGCAATGTGCGAACAGTTACCTGTTAAAAGCTTGATACGATTGGGTTTCTCGTATCAAGCGAAACCATTGCTAATCAAATTAAAGGTTCTGAAAAGTCGAATTGTCCTTTTTCAGTACATCTGGTTATGACAGCACTTTATAAAATAACATTAAATTTCTATATGAATTCACTTGTAATTATGATGGTATTTCTCCTATAGTTAGTAAAGTATAATTGTATAATAATTTCACCTTGTAAGCGCTTCCTTTTTGAGGGAGTAGATTGAAACATATTGGGGCAATCATGATGTTAAAGAAAATCATTCAAAAAATAAATAATATTACTTTACGAAGAAAGTTAATTTTATCGTTTATTATAGTTGTTTTTGTCCCTTTGTTGATTGTAGGGGTTTTTTTAACATACGAGCTTAGACAAATCTCCTTAAACAATGTTGTGGAGCAGTCCACTTCTGATATAAACCGTATACAAACTCGAATTTCAGAAGCACTTTTACCAATTGTTTATTTATCAAACCAATCATTGGCTGATGAGGGTTTAAAGGATTTAGTTAACCATGAGTATGAGACCGTTTTTGAAGTTGTAGACGCTTATAAAAATTATCCAGTTTTTGAACATAATATCCGCTTTTACAATGAGATAAGTAATATTCGATTGTATACGAACAATGAAACAATGCTTAATAATTGGCGGTTCATTCCGATTGATCCAGAAATAGTGAGACGTACATGGTTTCAGCAAACTGTTGAAGCTAAAGGTATGATGCGATGGGAATTTACAGATCACTTAAACGGGCGATTCGATACAAACTTAAGCTTGACCCGTTATTTAAATTTTCAAGATGATTTATATGGTGTACTTGTAATTGATGTTAATACGGATTATTTGAATTGGATTCTATCTCAAGAAGTACTACCGACTATGATTGTAAATAGCGATAATCAAATAGTCTCATCTAATAAATTAGATTTAATAGGTCGTAATTTAAATGAGGATACGTTTTCCAATAAGTTAATTAAGGGTGAAATCGGTATTTTTGAAGACACGGTTTTTGGTGAAAGTTCGCAAATTATGGTTGAGCCAATTCAATTTGAATACAGTACAAATCAGCTGCGGATCGTTTCAGTATTACCAAATTCGGAGATAATAGCAGATGCGAACCGATTGAGCCGCTTAGGATTTATTATTATGTTTATCAGTGCAATCATTGCACTCATTCTCATTTATGTATTTTCCCATTTTATTACGAGAAGAATGCTCACATTAAGCAAGCAAATAACAAACGTGGCGGAAGGGAATTTATCAACAGAATTTAAAATCGTAGGAAATGATGAGATTGGTCAATTATCATCGCAATTTAATAAAATGACTTTAAGTATTCAACAACTACTTAAAGAAGTAGAAGCTAAAAATGAGGAAAAAAGAGTATTGGAGAAACGCCAAGGGGAAATTAAATTTAAAATGCTCGCAAGTCAAATCAATCCACATTTCTTGTTTAACACACTAGAAACGATTCGAATGAAAGCACATATGAGAGGAGAGAAAGATATCTCGCTCATTGTAAAATTATTAGGGAAGTTACTACGAACAAGCTTAGAGATTAGTAGTAGTTTTGTTAGCTTGAAGCAAGAAATGGATATGGTTAAGTCTTATCTCGATATTCAAAGCTTCCGGTTTCAGGAAAGATTAGAATATGAGCTTGTTATAGATGAAATGATCAATAATATTCAAATTCCGCCTCTTATTATTCAACCACTTGTTGAAAATGCTGTAATACATGGATTAGAAAACCATGCGGTCGGTGGAAAAGTGATTGTGGAAGCGAAGAATCAAGGAGAGTGGATCCAAATTAATGTTATTGATAATGGTGTTGGTTTCACAGCAGAAAGACGGCAGCGGATTATAGAATCACTCACCTCAACTGACGAGGAGCATCGTATTGGTTTACGAAATGTTCATGAACGAATCATTCTTTCTTTTCAACAAAGTGAAGGGTTAGTAATTGAAAGTGAACGTGATAAAGGAACGTGTGTTTCATTTAGAATACCGAGACAGTCAGAGGGGGATCTGTATGATGTATAAAGTATTGATTGTTGATGATGAACGAACGGTACGAGAAGGGCTTAATTCTTTAATTCCGTGGGAAGATTATGGCTTTCAAGTGGTCGGACTAGCTAAAGATGCGGAGACGGCATATTCACTATTTCGTGAATTGTCACCAGACCTAGTCATTTCTGATATCCGTATGTACGGCATGAATGGATTAGATTTAATTAAACGTTTACGTGAAATCAATAAAGTATTTCAATGTATCATTTTAAGTGGATATGCTGATTTTGATTATGCTAAAAGAGCTATTCAAAATAATGTTGCAGGGTATTTGTTAAAACCGATCTACGAGGAAGAATTAATTGAGTATCTAGAGAAAGTAAAAAAAGAATTATCGAAACAGCAGGCTGTTACGGAGTTAACAGAAAGTGAAGAGACGAGAAAGCGTGAACAGTATGTTCTCTCATTGATCGGGAGCGATCACCACTTTTTTTCTGAAAAAGAAGCAAACCAATTTGGTTTAGATTGGGATCGATATCAAGTGCTATTAATGAAAGTGGATAACTCCTTTGAAATGGATACAGATATGTTCAAAATAAAAAGAGAAGTAGAGTTTTTAATCAACAAAGATGTTGCACTATTTGTTAGTGAACCGTATGTAGGTTTAGTTCTAAATGCCTCCGAATACCGAATGAAAGAGGTTCAACAGTTATACCAAGAATTAAAACTGTCACTGGATAGCTATGCTCATTCTATAACGTATAGTATTGGACAAGTTGTTGAGAGTTTAAATGACGTTCATCAGTCCTACAAAAGTGCGTTTCAAATGATCCAGAGAAAGTTCTTTTATCCCAAAGAACAACTACTGTCAGATGGTATGCAAATTGATATACAGTATTCTGAAGGTCAATTTGAGGTTACAGATATTATTGATAATATGTATTTTGCTTTAGACCTAGGGGTGTATGAAAGTTTGCGTGAAACAACTAATGACATGTTTAAGTGGGCGATGCAAGATCTCTCTGAAAGAAATGTGAAAAAAAACATCGTTTACGTCATGACAACGGTATTTAATAAATTACAGAAATCAAAGGAGGAAAAAGAGGAATTTTTCACTTCAATGCTAGAAAAGGTATTAGAGTTGTATCAACAACCCTCATTTGAAGATGTGAAAAAAGTTGTTAATGAGATGATGAATGATGTATTGAATGAGCTTGAATATGCTGATAGCGATCATCAATTAAAGAAATTATTGTTACTAATTGAAAATAAGTATAATGAAAATTTAAAGTTGGAACAGCTAGCGAAATTGTTCAATTACAACAGTGCTTATTTAGGGAAATTATTTAAAAGCTATACAGGCGAATATTTTAATACGTATTTAGATAAAGTTCGAATAAAAAATGCAAAGAAATTGCTTTTACAAGGACAGAAAGTGTATCGTGTTGCTGAGATCGTCGGTTATAACAATGTTGATTATTTCCATAGCAAATTTAAAAAATATGAAGGTGTATCTCCTTCAGCATATAAAAGAAAGATGATAAAAAGCGACTGAATTGGTTGCTTTTTTTTCTGAGTAAAGAAGTTTTATGTGAGGATTGGGGTTGCGTGCAAAAAGACAGATCACTAAAAAACATAGTAATTTCACTAATTATTAAGGTGTAAACGTTTTAAGTGTTATTAAAACAACAATGAAAGCGCATTCCTATATAAATTATTATATGAATTTAGTTGAAATCATTTAGGTATTTACAAAGGTGCATTTTCGTTATGATTAATTTGTAAAGAGGAGGGGATAGCATGGACGTGAAACCAGAGAAAGCGCCTTCAAAGCTAGAAGTCGTAAAAAAGAAAAAGAGTTTCTGGAAAACAATGAAGAACCAAAAAATCTTATATTTGATGTCGATCCCCGTTGTTATATGGGTATTCATTTTTAATTATCTCCCTGTATGGGGCTGGACAATGGCCTTCCAAAATTTTCGACCAGGAAGAGCTATTACGGAGCAGGAATGGGTAGGATTTGAGCACTTTATTCAATTATTCCAAGATGATCACTTTTATCTTGTATTACGAAATACGATTGCAATGAGTGTTATGCTCTTAATTGCTGGCTTTGCCATTCCGATATTATTTGCTGTTTTATTAAATGAATTAAAGGATTCATTATTCAAACGATCGGTTCAAACGATTTCTTATTTACCTCACTTTGTCTCTTGGGTAGTTGTTGCTGGAATAGTAACAAAAATGCTCTCAACAGATGGTGGGATTGTGAATGACATTCTTGTTGGTTTAAATTTGGTCGATCGACCCATACAGTTCATGGCTCAAGGGGAATTGTTTTGGGGCATTGTCACATTAGCAGATGTCTGGAAGGAAATGGGCTGGAATTCGATTATCTTTTTAGCTGCAATGGCTGGTATTGATCCACAGCTTTATGAAGCTGCAAGAGTTGATGGAGCAGGTAGATGGCGCCGCATTTGGCATATAACATTACCTGGAATAAGACCTACTATAATGGTTATTTTAATCTTGTCCATCGGTAGTATGATTAGTATTGGTTTTGAACGACAACTTCTATTAGGAAACTCTCTTGTCAGGGAATACTCAGAAGTCCTTGAATTGTATGCGCTTAATTACGGGATTGGAATGGGACGATATTCCTACGGTACGGCAATTGGAATCTTTAATTCAATTGTAAGTATTACTTTGCTGCTGTTAGCTAATGGCATATTTAAGCGACTTACCAAGACGAGTGTCATGTAGAGGGGTGATGTGAAATGAGTAAAAAATCAAGTTTATTTGCGACTAGTACATCTGAAAAAGTATTTGATGTGGTTAATTATATATTGATGTCAGTAGTGATCGTCGTCATGTTATATCCATTTTTGAATGTGTTAGCCATTTCATTTAATGAATCAAGTGATACGGTTCGTGGAGGAATTTATGCATGGCCACGAGCGTTTACTTTAGATAATTATCAAGTCATTATGCAATATGATAGCCTTGTCACTGGATTTATTAATTCGGTGCTTCGTACAGTTATTGGTACAGTATTAGGATTATTCATTTGTGCGATGGTTGCCTATGTGTTGAGTAGAAGGGACTTCCAGGCGAGACGGTTCGTTTCAACGGTCATCGTATTAACAATGTTCTTTAGCGGTGGGTTAATTCCGACGTATATGCTTATGCGTGATTTAGGATTAATTAATACATTTGCGGTTTACATTTTACCTTTACTCGTTAGTGCATGGAATATAATCATTATCCGTTCCTTTATGGATGGTTTGCCATTTGCTCTTCAAGAATCAGCTAAGATGGATGGAGCCAATGATTTCACTATTTTCTGGCGAATTATTTTGCCAATCTGTAAGCCTGTTCTAGCAACAATTGCTTTGTTTATTGCGGTTATGCAGTGGAACATGTGGTTTGATACGTACATTTACAATAGTGCGAACGCTTCATTAACGACTTTGCAATATGAACTAATGAAAATATTGCAAAATACTTCTACAAGTGCAGGAATTGATTCTGTCAGAGGTGGGCAAGGTACTGAATTAATGAACCGAGTATCGCCCGAGTCTGTTAGAATGGCGATTACGATTGTAACAATTGTACCAATTTTACTCGTCTATCCTTTCCTACAACGATACTTTGTCAAAGGAATGACACTTGGAGCAGTTAAATAAACGTTCTTGTTTGTTACAGGTAGTACAATTTATTGTGCTACCTGATAATAAAATATAAATATAAACGAAAAGGGGAGGGTTATATTATGTCTCATACTAAGAAAATGCTATTAATGGGCTTCATTACTGTTTTGTTGTTATTTGTTATGGTAGCATGTAACAGCAGTGAAGAGGGTTCATCTGATGATCAAGATCAAGATTCGACGAATGTTGAAATCGATGGAGAAGCGGAACCAATTACATTTTCGTTTTTTGCCGCAGATAATAATCCGGATTGGGATGGAATGAGTACAGATGTCGGAGAAGTTATTTTACAGGAAACGGGCGTGTCATTAGATGGCGATTTTGCTATAGGTGATCCAGCAGAACGTATTTCATTAATGGCAGCTAGTGGTAGCTATCCAGATTTTGTTCTTCCAAAGGGCGATGGTAATCTACTAGTTGATTCTGGCGCGATGCTTGACCTACGCCCACTTATTGAGGAACACGCTCCTAACATTCAAGAGGTTTATGGTGATTACATGAACCGTATGCAATGGAGTGAAAATGACGATTCAATATATTTTTTAGGGACGTATCCAGTAGATCAGGAAAATTGGGAACCCGGACATACTTTTTGGCTACAGCATGATGTTGTAAAAGAATTGGGATACCCCGAGATTAATACAGTTGATGATTTTGAGAGCGCTATCAAAGAATATTATGAAATGTATCCTGAAATCGATGGTCAACCAACGATTCCATTAACTTTGTTAGCAGACGACTGGCGTTTACTCATATCTGTAACAAACCCTGCTGGATGGGCAACAGGTGCTCCTGATGATGGAGAATGGTTTATTGATGAAGATACACATGAAGCGATGCTACGTTATCGTCGTCCAGAGGAAAGAGAATATTTCCGCTGGTTAAATCATATGAACGCCGAAGGTTTACTTGATCCAGAATCATTTATTCAACAGGAAGATCAATATAAATCGAAAATAGCTTCAGGTCGAGTATTAGGATTAATTGATGCAGATTGGTCTATTGGTGAGCCACAAACAGCTCTCCGTGAAGAGGGTAAACATGAAAGGATGTATGGTGTGTACCCTGTAACATTAGATGAAAGCTTTGAAACACGTAATTTTCAAAATACTGGATATATACCGACTTGGGGAATTGGTATTACAGTTGACAATCCTGATCCTGTTCGTGCGATTAAGTTTTTAGATTGGATGGCATCTGAAGAAGCTCAAATATTAAACAATTGGGGTATTGAAGATGTTCATTACCAGTTAGATGAAGATGGAAATCGCTATTTAACTTCCGAACAACGTCAAGAGCGTTTAAATGATAGTAATTATCACAAACGTACGGGTATTGGTATGTATAAAGCATATGCCCCTCACTATGGAGATGGTGTTCTTGATTCAACAGGTCAACCATTTACAACTAATAGACCTGAACAATTAAGAGAAGATTACACTGAAATAGAAAAAGAAGTATTAGATGCTTATGGGGTTGAAATTTGGGCAGATTTATTCCCAGATGGAGATCAATTCCCGGTTAAACCATGGGGAGTAGCGTGGCAAATCAATTGGGATTCAGATTCACCAATTGCTGTACCATTTCAACAAATTCAAGATACAATGTTTACTCGAATTCCAGAAGCGATATTAGCAAATCCAGAAGATTTTGATACGATTTATGATCGATTTATGGATGAAGTTGAAGGACATGGTGTCTATGAAATGGAAGAACACTTTACTGAACTTGTTCAAAAACGAGTAGAGCTTTGGAGTGAATAGATCGACTTAAGAAAAAAGAATATTGAACAATAATTGATAAATGTCTTTATTTTTGAGTTACTGGTTGTTGTAATGCCCTAATCGAACTATAGGATAAGATGGTAGGATGGTTAGTAGTAACGTTTCGTAAGCTTAATAGTGTTTATGACAGTTGTGTTTTAATAGTAAGGTCGTGCAATTACTATTTTACTTGACAGAAAAATAGAGAATCACTCTAAAAAAGGAGGGTTTTATTCATGGTTCATTTTAAGAAAAAGCTATTAGGTGGATTTATTGCTATTGGATTACTATTGCTCATTGCAGCATGTAATAGCAGTGAAGAAGGTTCATCAGACGAACAAGCAGATAACAATGCACCGGATGTTGAGATTGATGGTGATTTAGAACCAATTACATTTTCATTCTTTGCCGCAGATAATAATCCAGATTGGACTGGGATGGATACAGATATTGGTGAAGTTATTTTACAAGAGACAGGTGTTTCATTAGATGGTGATTTTGCCTTAGGTGATCCTGCAGAACGTATATCTCTATTCGCTGCTAGTGGTGACTTTCCTGATTTTATCTTACCTAAAGGTGATGCCAATCTGTTAGTAGATGCAGGTGCAATGGTTGACTTACGTCCACTTATCGAAGAACATGCTCCTAATATTCAAGAAGTCTATGGAGATTATTTAAATCGTATGCAGTGGAGTGAAAATGATGATTCCATTTATTTCTTAGGTACGAGTCCGGTTGATGAGGAATGGTGGAGCCCAGGAAATGGCTTTTGGTTACAGCATGATGTTGTCAGAGAATTAGGTTATCCAGAAATTCGTACAGTTGATGATTTTGAAAGTGCTATAAGAGAATATTATGAAATGTATCCTGAAATTGATGGTCAACCAACGATTCCACTATCGTTATTAGCAGATGACTGGCGATTACTAATTTCAGTAACAAATCCAGCTTTTTGGACAACTGGAGCGTCTGATGACGGAGAGTGGTATATTGATGAAGAAACACATGAGGCGATGTTGCATTTGCGACGCCCTGAGGCAAGAGAATATTTACGTTGGTTAAATCAGATGAATGCGGATGGTTTACTTGATACAGAAACGTTTGTTCAGCAAGAGGACCAATATAAATCGAAAATAGCTTCAGGTCGAGTATTAGGACTAATTGATGCGGATTGGTCGATTAGTGAGCCACAAACAGCTCTACGAGAAGATGGGAAATATGAACGAATGTATGGAGTCTATCCTGTAACATTAGATGAAAGTTATGAGCATCGTAATTTCCAAAGTACAGGTTATTTACCAACTTGGGGAATTGGTATTACGGTCGATAACCCAGATCCTGTTCGTGCGATTAAGTTTTTAGATTGGATGGCATCTGAAGAAGCACAAATTTTAAATAACTGGGGTATTGAAGATGTTCATTATCAGTTAGATGAGGAGGGAAATCGTTATTTAACTTCTGAACAGCGTGAAGAGCGCTTAAGTGATAGCAATTTCAACAAACGTACAGGTATTGATATGTATAAGTCATATGGTCCTCACTATGGAGATGGTGTTCTTGATTCAACAGGTCAACCATTTACGATTAATCGACGAGAGTCACTAAGGGACGATTATACGGAAATTGAAAAGGAAGTATTAGATGCATACGATGCCGAAATTTGGGCTGATTTGTATCCAGATGGAGATCAATTCCCGGTTAAACCATGGGGAGCTGGTTACCAAATCAATTGGGATGCTGATTCACCAATTTCGGTACCTTTCCAACGAGCATCAGATTCGATTTACACTCGAATCCCAGAGGCCATTTTAGCTGATCCTGAAGAATTTGATGCAGTATTTGATCGGTTTATGGATGAGCTTGAAGGGCATGGTGTTGAGGAAATGGAAGCACACTTTACTGAACTTGTTCAAAAACGTGTAGAGCTTTGGAGTGAATAAAGGTTTAAGCAAAGTGACAAATGATGTCACTTTGCTTCTCAATCAAGTTAGATTATGAGAATTGTTTTATGAATGTAATTTTGATTAAATTGGAGGTTAACATGGCACATATAAAGAAGAAGTTACTAGGAGGGTTAGTTGCCGTTGCGTTACTATTCGTGATTGCAGCGTGTAACAGCAGTGAAGAAGGTTCATCAGACGATCAAACGGATAATGACGCACCGGATGTTGAAATTGATGGGGATTTGGAACCAATTACATTTTCATTCTTTGCATCAGATAATAATCCAGATTGGGATGGGATGAATTCAGAAGTTGGTGAAGTAATTTTACAAGAAACAGGAGTATCGCTCGAAGGTGATTTTGCACTGGGTGATCCAGCAGAGCGTATTTCATTAATGGCAGCTAGTGGTGAATACCCAGACTTGGTTCTTCCAAAAGGGGATGGGAATCTACTAGTTGATGCAGGAGCTATGGTCGACCTTCGTCCACTTATTGAGGAGCATGCACCTAATATTCAAGAAGTTTATGGTGATTATTTAAATCGTATGCAATGGAGTGAAAATGATGATTCGATTTATTTTATAGGTACGAATCCAGTCGATCAAGAGTATTGGGAGCCAGGACAGGCTTTTTGGCTGCAACATGATGTCGTAAAAGAGTTAGGGTATCCTGAGATTAATACGATTGACGATTTTGAGAATGCTATTAAAGAATATTATGAAATGTATCCTGAAATTGATGGACAACCAACGATTCCTTTAACGTTATTAGCAGATGATTGGCGTTTACTTATTTCTGTTACAAACCCTGCAGCATGGGCAACAGGGGCACCTGATGATGGCGAATGGTTTATTGATGAAGAATCACATGAAGCGATGTTACGTTATCGTCGTCCAGAGGAAAGAGAGTATTTCCGTTGGTTAAATCACATGAATGCAGAAGGATTGTTAGATCAAGAATCATTTATTCAGCAGGAAGATCAATATAAATCGAAAATTGCATCAGGACGAGTATTAGGGCTTATAGATGCAGACTGGTCGATTAGTGAGCCACAAACGGCTCTTCGTGAAGATGGGAAATATGAGAGAATGTATGGTGTGTATCCTGTCACATTAGATGATAGCTATGAGCCACGTAACTTCCAAAGCACTGGTTACCTGCCTACGTGGGGGATTGGTATTACAGTGGATAATCCAGATCCAGTTCGTGCGATTAAATTTTTAGATTGGATGGCGTCTGAAGAAGCTCAGATTTTAAATAACTGGGGGATTGAAGATGTTCATTATCAGGTTGATGAAGATGGAAATCGTTATTTAACTCCTGAACAGCGTGAAGAGCGTTTAAGTGATAGTAATTTTACTAAACGTACGGGAATAGAAATGTATAAAGCATATGGGCCTCACTATGGTGATGGTGTTCTTGATTCAACAGGTCAACCATTTACGATTAATCGTCCTGAAGAATTAAGAGAAGATTATACTGAAATTGAAAAAGAAGTATTAGATGCTTACGGTGCTGAGATTTGGGGGGATTTATTCCCAGATGGTGATCAATTTCCTGTTAAACCTTGGGGTGCGGCATGGGAGATTAATTGGGATTCAGATTCTCCTATCGCTGTTCCGTTCCAACGCATTCAAGATACAATGTTTACTCGAATTCCGGAAGCGATTTTAGCAAATCCTGAAGATTTCGATGATGTGTATGATCGTTTTATGGATGAGGTTGAAGGACATGGCGTCTATGAAATGGAAGAGCAATTTACAGAGCTTATCCAAAAACGGGTTGAACTTTGGAGTGAATAATAATCAAGAGGCTAGGACGTAACTAGCTTCTAATCGTGAGAAAGTTGAATTTGAGCACGCTCAAATTCAACTTTCTATTTTGCGTATAAATTCTTCGCGTACCTTAGTTAATGTTAACAAGAAAAATAAGCTATTTTTATAAAGGTTGTGGCTCTGACGATGGGGTATTCTTATGGTGAAATGGAGAGGAAGCCACTCGACTCCTGCGGGACATAGAGGGAGGTACTGAATAGGTCCTTTCTAGTCACTTAAAGAAGAGTAATGGCTCCACTCGTTGCGCGCCTAGCTATGAGAAACCCACTCATTGCAAGGCTTTCAAAATCGGGCAACGGCTACGCACATTACTTCAAAGCCACTGAAAAAGTTAAAACCAAACTTTTTCAGTGGCCTCACATAGAGGGAGGGCCGAGACCACAGAGGCACATCGCCGCGGAAAGCGAGTGGCTGGTGCGCAATGAAACGAACTTGTGACAGTCACTTATTTATAGAGTTAAAAAATAATTAAAGCCGGTGAAATTTTACGATACGTAAAATTTCACCGGCTTTTTCAATTCAGAGGAGGGTTTTGTCCTAACCTCGTGTTTAGATTTATTGATTGTTTTATTTACTGGTGGTGATGTCAACCTTCTCATCTCGTTACCATTTCGATTTGGCTGGATGAGGACAAGTTTTTGATTTAAAATGAGCACGGTAAGCGACCCATTCTCCAGAATATGCACAAGTTGATTTGTATAAGAGTGAAGGACAACTTAAACAAATTGAGACCCTTTTCTCAAAAACCTCTTTTGTGACGGTTTCAAAATCATAGGTAGGATGATAAGACCAATCAGCTTGAACATCGATCATTCGACAACTTTTACATTCTCTTTGTTGACTTGTTTTCATATTGTTGGCTACCCTATTGTCAATGATATGATGGACATGCTTGGCAAGTTCACTTGTAACGTGTCCCCTTCAACAGTAAAGTCCTCGAATGAAGAAGGCTTGACATGATCAGGATTTTCAAATGTGTTGTGAGCGTTACATTCATTTGCTGTTAATATACGTCCCTGAATGGTACGCAATGAATCTATACCACGCAGGTCAATCGCAACAGAAGTTTGGTCATTTGGGTTCAGATGACAAATGCTAATGTGAACCTTCCCTTGCTTATCTTTTGATGCGGTGGCACTGACAGCTGGTAACTCTTCACTATTAATCTGATACGTGCTTGAGGAAATATCAATATCAAGCTTTGTTGCATCTTGATGAACCTTATACATTTCAAAGACATGGTAGGTTGGTGTTAAGATCATTTTTTCTCCTTCAGTCAAAATCATTGCTTGAAGGACATTGACAGTTTGAGCAATGTTCGCCATTTGTACCCGGTCATTATGCTCGTGGAAAATGTTAAAGTGTAGCCCTGCGACAAGAGCATCTCGAATCGTATTTTGTTGATAAAGGAAGCCTGGGTTCGTTCCAGGCTCTACATCGAACCAAGTTCCCCATTCATCAATGATCATACCTACTCGTTTGTCTGGGTCATATTTATCCATAATGGTCGAGTGTTTTGAAATCAACTCATTCATATGAAGTGCTTTTTTCATCGTAAGAAACCATTCATTTTCACTTGGATCTAATGCAGAGCCTTTATTAGCCCAATCGTCACTTGGAACCGTATAATAATGAAGGCTTAATCCATCCATTAAATGCGAAGCTTCACGCATGAGTACTTCTGTCCAGTGATAATCATCCACATTAGCCCCACCAGCAATTTTATATATCTTATTGTCACCATAATTTCGAACATATGTCTGGAACTGCCGATAGAGGTCTGCATAATATTCAGCGCGCATATGTCCACCGCATCCCCAGTTTTCATTGCCAACTCCAAAGTACGTTAATGACCATGGTTCGTTACGACCATTTTCTTTTCGCCAATTCGCCATCGGAGATTCTCCATTGAACGTCATATATTCGACCCATTCTGACATTTCTTGTACAGTTCCGCTACCAACATTACCACATATGTATGGTTCGGTGTCTAACATTTCACAAAGCATCAGAAATTCATGCGTACCAAAGTGGTTATTTTCAACGACTCCTCCCCAATGTGTATTGACCATTCTTTTTCGGTTTTCATTAGGGCCGATTCCGTCTTTCCAATGGTATTCATCAGCAAAACAGCCCCCTGGCCAACGAAGGACAGGAATTTGAATTTCCTTGAGCGCTTTTACTACGTCATTTCGTATCCCATTTGTATGCTCAATATGCGAGTCTTGTCCAACCCAAAAGCCCTCATAGATACACCTTCCTAAATGCTCGGCAAAATGACCGTAAATATTTTTGTTGATTTTTCCTTTAGGAACATCCGCTTGAATGACTATTTTATTTTTCATTTGAAACCCTCCATAGAAAATAGCTAGAAATAGTTGTACGATATCTTAAACAAGGTATACCTAAAGTTATAAGCATTGTACGTACAAAATAAATTGTAAACGCAATCATTAGGTTTTACAAGTCATTCAATTGATATTTATTTCAATTAAAATATCAATTGAAAGAGTAATGTTTTTTCTATAATTTCTATATGAATTTTGTTTGAAATCATTTGGTAGAGCTTAGAAAGATAATGAATTAAACTAGTAATAAGAGTATGAAAGCGTTTTATATTTGCGTTTAAGCTGAAAAAGGAGAGTGTACAATGGCAAGACAATTTGAATATCCATTTCAAAACCCAGAGTTATCGATAGAAGAAAGGGTTCATGATCTCGTTTCTAGGTTTACGTTAGATGAAAAAATTGCATTAATGCATCAGTATCAGCCAGAAGTTAGTCGTTTAGGTATTAAAGCACATAAACAAGGAACAGAGGCTGCTCATGGGATTGCATGGTTAGGAGAAGCAACCGTCTTTCCGCAAAACATCGGGTTATCTCTTACGTGGAATCCGCAGTTAATGAAACAAATTGGTGATGTGATAGGAGATGAGGCGCGAGTATTCTATCAAAAAGATCCAGATGTGAATGGTCTTACTCTATGGGCGCCAACAGTAGATTTAGAGCGTGATCCACGATGGGGCCGAACGGAAGAAGCGTACGGTGAAGACCCTACTCTCGTAGGTAAGTTAGCAACAGAGCTCGTAAAAGGGATGCAAGGTGATCACCCTGTCTATTTAAAATCAGTAGCAACATTGAAACACTTCTTAGGAAATAACAATGAGTTGGATCGTGGTGAATGTTCAGCAAGTATTGACCCACGTAATATGCATGAATATTATTTAAAAGCGTTTGAGCCAGTGTTCGTAGAGGGAAAAGCGAAGTCAATGATGACCGCATATAATTCTATTAATGGTACTCCAGCGCTGCTACATCCGTATGTGAATGATCTTGTTAAAGAAAAGTGGAACATGGATGGTTTTGTTGTTAGTGATGCTGGGGATGTATTAGGAATTGCTCGCGACCATCACTATTATGATAATCATGTAGAAGGTATGGCTGATACGATTAAAAGTGGAATTGATAGTATAACGGATGATAAGGAAGAATCACTTGAAGCAATTAGAGATGCTCTAAAGCAAGGACTACTCGGAGAAGATGATCTTAATAAAGCATTAAGAAACGCATTTCGTGTTCGTTTTTGGTTAGGAGAATTTGACCCTGAATTAAATCCATACGTGAATATACCTGAATCAAAGTTGCTGGCGAAAGAACATCAAGAGCTTTCCTATAAAGCTGCCAAGGAGCAAGTAGTCTTACTTAAAAACGAAGAGGGTACGTTACCTTTACAATCGTCTAAATTGAATAAAGTAGCTGTACTTGGTCCGCTTTGTAATGATGTACATGCTGATTGGTATAGTGGAACACCTTCTTATCGCGTAACTCCATTAAAAGGAATACAACATAAATTAAAAGGACAAAATATATGCTCGCATGAAGGCTACAAACAAATCAAAATTCGTTCTAAGAAAACAGGGGCGTACATTGGAATCGACGAGAAAGATGGCAACAAATTGATTTCAACAAAGCAATCTGCTCGCGCAGAGCTGTTTCAATGGACCGATTGGGGTTGGGGAAGTCAAACGTTAAAATCAACGTCAACAGGGAAATTTGTTACGACTGGAGATGAATGCTTGACGGCTACTGCTGAAGAAGCACGAGGATGGTTTGTGAAGGAGCTTTATACGTTACATGAAGAAGAAGGTGCTGTTCGTGTAACATCTTGGGACGGTCATCCCGTTTGTGTAGGAGATGATGGACAGTTATTTGCAGCAACAGAAGGGCAAGAAGACAAAGGCGACTTTTATGAAATTGAAGTGGTTGAGGATGGAATAATGGAGGCTGTGAAAGCAGCTAGTGAAGCGGATACAGCGATTGTCTTTGTAGGTAATAGTCCGTTTATTAACGGTAAAGAGACGATTGATCGAGATGATATTATTTTACCACCTGAGCAAGAAAAGTTAATCCGCTCAGTAAGAGAAGTGAACGAAAATACAATTGTTGTTATTGTAAGTAGTTATCCTTATGCAGTTAATTGGGCTGATGAACACATTCCTGCTATTTTGTATTCATCTCATGCAGGACCCGAGCTAGGTACAGCAATGGCAGATGTGTTATTTGGTGATTATAACCCAGCTGGACGTCTCAGTATGACATGGTATCGATCAACAGAACAGCTTCCTAACATAATGGATTACGACATTATAAAAGGCAAGAGAACGTATCAATATTTTGATGGAGATGTATTATATCCATTTGGACATGGTTTAAGCTATACGACATTTACTTATAGCGATTTACACCTTTCTCATAAAGAAATAAACCGAGACAGTACGTTAGAAGTAACATGTTTAGTGGAGAATACGGGCGAGCTTGATGGTGAGGAGGTTGCGCAGCTTTATGTAAGAGCCAATCAATCTCGAATAACACGACCGATTAAGACGTTAAAGGAATTCTCAAGAATTTTTGTGAAACAAGGTGAGAAGAGGACTGTCACTTTCAAATTACCTATTAAGGAATTAGCTATTTGGGATGTTGTGAGTGAATCGTATAAAGTTGAATCAGGTGAATATACGGTTATGGTTGGTTCATCATCTGCGCTCTTACCATTACAAGCAACGGTTCACGTTCAAGGTGATGTACTAGATAATCGTACGTGTACAGATAGGATAAAGGCATTTAATTACGATGATTACGAAAGTGTGTATTTAGATGAAGGTGAAAACCGTGAATATTGCGTACGAACGAATAATGAGCTTGGCTGGGTTTCTTTTAAAAATTGTGAATGGAGCAAACCTTTATCAAAATGGACAGTGAAGGTTCATGCGCAATCACATGCTGAATTACAATTGAGAGTAGGTCGTTTCAATGGTGAGCTATTGGCTACGGTAGAAGTTGAAGGAAATACGGGGTGGCAAGAACTAAGAACGACCATGAACAGTGATAATCATTTAGCGGACAAAGAAGACATTTATGTTATATTAAAAGGTGATGTACAATTAAGCTGGTTCCAGCTTGCTTAATCTGTATGCTATGAACGTAGTAGCTATTGCTTTAAGGATTTTCAAAAGGGGGAATGATCTATCCCCTTTTGAGGTACTTATATAATATAATATTAGAGGGTGTTACGCTTGAAGAAAGCTTTGTTGTTTGTATTATGCATCATTACTTCCTTTCATATGGGTGGCTGTTCTAGTGAAGAAGAAGCCGTTACATTAGATGTGATGTTTTTTACTGATTTGCCAATTGATTTGGCAGAAGCATTTACGGATTATACGGAAAGCTTATATGAAGCTTCCGACGTATCAACAATGACTCATATGTTTTTACCTTCCCCTGAGAAATTAACAGTAGAAATGGTTGCTGGTGAAGGTGATATTTATGTTGTGGAAGATTGGATGTATCATATTATTTTTGATCCGGTTATTTTACATCCACTTGATGAGATTGCAGAAATAAAGGAAGTGGATGAACGGTTTTTTGGAAAGAATGAAATAACGGAAGAGGAACATGTGTATGCCATTGACTTGGATCAAGACTCTCCACTTTTAATGGAATTGGGTATTGAGTATTCAGACAGGCTGATTGCTGTTATGATGAGAGATCGTCAAGTAAA
This sequence comes from Halalkalibacter sp. APA_J-10(15), assembly GCF_023017105.1. Lineage (GTDB taxonomy): Bacteria > Bacillota > Bacilli > Bacillales > Bacillaceae_D > Halalkalibacter. The sequence goes on from NZ_JALKEV010000003.1 coordinate 53,559, forward strand.
TGATTTAGGGTTAGAAGTATTGCAACAATGGTATGATTAACTGTTACGTTTTACGAAATGGTTGAATCTAAAGGGTGAACATAATGCAGAAAAATTGGACAGATACACCACTTTATACGATAGCAGATTGGGTAATGAAATTAGCTTATATTAATTTATTATGGTTTCTTTTCACATTTTTAGGGCTTATTATTTTAGGTTTCTTTCCAGCGACAGTAGCAATGTTTACGATTTTAAGACAGATGCTCTTAAAAGAAGATAGCGTCCCCATTTTTAAAACGTTTTTAACCGTTATCAAGCAAGAATTTGTGCGAGCGAATGCGGTTGGGCTTATGTTAGCTGTTATAGGGTATATTATCTATATTGACTTTCTTTATTTAGGGACGGTAGATGGTTATCTCCATTCGATTCTATCTGTTGTTTTTATCGTATTATCTATTGTTTATGGCGCTGTATGTTTGATGATTATACCTGTTCTTGTTCATTTTGAATTGTCATTTAGTCAATATTTCAAACATGCGATTCTATTTTCGGTCATAAATCCGCACATTATGATCTTTATGGGAGCGGGAATCTATTTTGCGTATCGATTATTTAACTTTTTACCTGGATTAACATTATTTTTCTTTGGCAGTCTTATTTCTTTATTTATCATGTGGAGTGCAACCTTGGCGTTTAATAGAGTGGAGAAAAAACAACAAAGGCTACAACCAAGTGAAGATAAGTAAAGTCCGTTTACTACGAACGATGTAGTAAACGGACTTTTTTAAAAGGTTAAGAAATTCGCGGATATCGTTGTGGCTAAAAGAGGGCAATGGCTCTGCGTGCCGCACGCTTCTCTACAAGACGTTCACTTGTAGAGAACTTTCAAAATAGGAGATGGCTTCGCCCATTGCTTTGAGCTCAAATTTTAAAGTTTAATTTAATAATGCCAGCTTCTTTTGCTGAAGTGAATGCGATGACAATGAGTGGACCGATAATGAATCCAAGTACACCAAATAGCATAAGTCCAATATACATAGCGATGAGAGTCGCCAATGGAGATAATCCAATTTGCTGCCCCATCACCTTCGGTTCGACTGTTCTACGAATAACGAGTAGAATGGCGGCTAATACAAGCAATTGAGTTCCCATACTAACATTTCCAGCGAATAATTGAAAAATTGCCCATGGTGCTAATATAGCAATTGATCCAATTAACGGTATAAAATCAATGAGCCAAATAATAAAGGCCATTAATAAGGCAACTTCAGGAGCGATAAACAACAGTCCGATTAATGAAACGATAAAGATAATGATACTAACTAAAAATTGAGCTTTTAAAAATCCCCATAGAACATACTTTAATCGTGAAGTCATAAAATTGACTTTGTCTTTTGTCTTATCAGATAAGTATGAAAAGGACTTTCGTTTTAAGACGGGTAATTCTAATAAAAATAAAAATAGAGCAATTAAATAGACGATAATGGATACTAAGTATCCAGGTATACTCGAAACAAAAGAGGTCACATCGTTAATAATGTTGCGTTCGCTTATTGTGTTTCGAATATCATTCAATGTTCTAGTCACAAGAATGTTGATTTCTTCTACTAATTCTGGCGGTAAATTATCATATTCGTGTTCAAGATTGCGTTGGAAATTTAGCCAAGAACGATTGATGTCATTAATGTGCTGTGGTAAATTTTCAACAATTTGTGAACCTTGTGTAATTACTTTTGTGACACTATAATAGCCAGTCAAACCGATAAAACAAATAAACAAGGTAAAAACAATCATGACGGCAAGGTTTCGCTTTAATTTAAGTCGTTTATGTAAAGATTCTACTGCTGGTGATAACAATAAGGCAGTGAAAAAAGCCAACAGTAATGGGATCGAAATAGGTATAATGAAATAAGCTACGATAGCGATGGCAATGATGCTAATGATGATAATGAAGGTGCGTTTAGATATGAGTGCTGCCAATGTAGGACTCCTCTCTTGAATGTAAAATGTATCTATTCGTAAAAGCTTACACATCTCTTAACTTATATTATAGTATAGAACATTATAGAATGAACAGTTTATATAGGTATATTTTTATACTTATGGTATACTCATTCAAGCGTTCAATCAATGAAGAAGGCTTGAACTTTTTGAAAGGAGTATGTATGTAGTGAGAAAGTCCAATTGGATTGTTTTATTTTGTTGTATGTTTCTTGTTGCTTGTCAATCACCTGACAACTCCGAGTTAATAAAAGTAGAAGATGATACAGAGCTAGTGGAGTTTGTAACAAATTACAAAAAAACGATGATCGAGTCGGTAAATGACGGTCATTTTAATGATGTAGAACCTTATTTAATGGCAAACGTTAGTTTCTATCATTCTTTACGCAGGTACGTAAATGATTTACATAGTGATGGAGCTAGTAAAGAGCTGAAGGAATTTCATGTTGATCACGTTTATGAAGATGACGTAGGTGATTATTATGTTGAAGCTTTTGAATCAGTTGTGATCCATTACCCTAATGAATCAGAAGAAATAGAACGTTACATTAGGTTTGAAATTAATAGGCTTAACAACGATTCGCTACGTATTGTAACGATTCGAGAACGTGAAGAATAAGAAAAAGACGACGATGGTACATCGTCGTCTTTTTCTTATTCTTCTGCTTCTAAATTCCCTTTTAAAAGCTCAAGCTTCTTGTTACACTTATCAATAATTTGTTGAGGGAACTCTTCCCCCTCGTATTCAACACCATGTGGATAATAATGCTTACCGAGTAAAGGGGTCATCAGTTTCACGACTGTATCTTCTTTTGGAATCTCGCCTTTAATTGCATATGCAGGAACACGTAAATAATAAATATTTCCTTGATTCACAATTTTGTAATCAAACATGGCACGTTCATAGTCCCATTGACCTGCATGGACAAGCCCGATTGATTCACACGCATAGCGAAGTGTCTCAAAACGTATTTCTTTATCTGCTATTTCAATATGATCAAATCTCACTGTCAATCCGCCTCCAATTGATCTTATATGTACTCTTTTAATGATAGTATGAATTGAGCTTTGTTGCAATGTATAATCATGAATGTTTTGTGGAGATTCCCTTTCGACAAGATTATACTGGAAATGGACAGAAGGTTACAACGTTAGAGAGAGGAATAAGATGACTGAACATTGAATAGATCAACTAATAAGATCGAGAATAGAGGTGTTTCCATGAAGAAGATCATTATAATTTTTGGTTGTGCCTGTCTTCTTCTCTTTTTTCTAATAATCGAATCAGATTATTTTCAGAATTCTGAGGAGAATGAGACAGATGCTACAGAAGAGTTTGAGGTAATAGAGTGGTTAGTTGGGGAGGAATTAACAGAAGATTTAGAGATAGAAGAACCGGACCATGAAGAAAATCTACTAACAGATGAAGAGGTTTTTATTGGATTGGCTGGCGATGAAATAGAAGAAAGGTTTGGTGAGCCTGATCGAATAGATCCGACAGCTTATTCATATGACTGGTGGATTTATTTATTTGAAGAAGATTCAACGACCTATTTACAAGTGGGTATACAAGATGACGAAGTTGTAACAGCTTTTGTTTCGGGGCAAGTTGGTGAAACGTTTTTTTCTGTTGGAGAAATGTATGAGGAGTTAGATGACTTGTTCACCTTTTCTAATCAAGTTGATGTAAAGGCTAGTAATGGCCAGTATCAATTCGAATTAAGTGCAGCAGATTTGCTAGCACGACCTCTAGTTGAAGTTGATGGGGAGTGGGTTCAGCTATATTTCGATACACATACGAATGAACTTTCGAGTTTACGTATGCTTACGGCTGATATGCTTGTAGAAATGCGCCCTTATTCTGTTTCCTACATAGGTGATCCCCCAGAAAGACCAACTGTATCAAACGACGATTGGCAAGAAATCGAACATGCAGAAGCAAGACAAATTTTTGATTATACAAATGTCATACGTGCCAGACATGGTTTAGAGGCATATGAATGGCAAGAGGATGTTGCTGTTGTTGCATATGGACATAGTCGTGAAATGAAGGAAAAAGAATTCTTTTCACATACATCTCCTGAGTATGGTGAGTTAGACCAACGATTTGAAAGAAGTGATATTGGTTTTAGATTAGCAGGAGAAAATATTGCTGCTATGTATACAGATGGTGTAGCAGCTGTGGAAGGTTGGTTAAATAGCGAAGGACATCGAGTCAATTTGTTACATGAGGAGTTTACGCATTTAGGAGTTGGTGTGTTCCAAGATTATTATACGCAAAATTTTATGACACCATGGTCATTTTAGCCTTCTTTAAGCACCTAGGACTAGGCTCCTGCGTATACTATTGTATGAAAAGGCTTATAAGGGTGGTGATAAGATGAGTAAACATGGGCTTCATCCAACCGTTCAACAGTTCAAAGGTTTTATGGGTAGAAATCCTCATCTTATAAGAGAAGTAAAAGAAAACAAGAAATCGCTACAAGAGATATTTGAGGAATGGAATGTCTTTGGTGAAGATCATGATCATTGGAACACATATGCTGAGAGTACTGAGCAGCAAGAGTCAGGTCAGCATCAAGAGGAGAATTCAGGTAATGGAGAAACAGCGAGCTCTTTAGGACAAATTATGGGATTGATTAGTCGGTTAAACGTAAACGATCTCCAACAGCATTTGAGTCAATTCAGCTCAGTGCTTGGCAATGTTCAAAATGTGATCCAATCATTTCAACAACCGAACCAACAGCAAAATCAACGCTCAAATGATCATCCTTTTTCATTTAGAAGAGATTAGCAGGAGGTGTGGAAGATATGCGCTTAGAGGTTCAACAGTATCTTAATGAACAACCTGAACTACGAGCATTTATACGACAACACCCGAATTGGTATCGAAAGCTTAGCCGTGATCCTTCACAAATGGCACTCTTAGAGAAGGAAGCCAATCAATTTTACGGTAGAACGTTTCCACAAAGAGTTGAAAAAATGCAAGAATCATTGGGATTGATCATGATGATGATGGAAATGTTAAAGGTTGGGCAAACGACAGTGGCACAATCTTAACAATCATTGTATGGCTTGCTAAGGGCATTAAAATTCCTAGCAAGCCATACATGTATGCATAATAACCGTTAAATGAACATAATCTACACTTATGTTTAAGTGAGGTGTTAGTCATTGCAACGAGTCACTATTAGCCTATTCGTTATTTTGATCATGATGAGTACATCAGTACTTGCAGAAAACGAAAATGTTCTTGTTGAGCCTGTCTTACACGTTGGGGATATTAACATTGATAAAGGGAATCCATTGAACTTAGATGTTAATTATAACCTAAAAGATAATCAATTATATGTGGAATGCCTGCTTAGTGGATTTTCGTTTGGACAAAATGAAGTAGGGTCCCTTCATCAGGACAATGAAGGGCATTTGCGAATTTATTTAAATGATGAACATATTGCAACGTTATTTGAACGTGCCTTTTATTTAAAAAACTTGCCAAATGGAGAGCATGAAGTTCTCGTGCAAGTCGTTCAAAATGACCATACTCCGTATAATGGTGTAGATGAAGTTATCACTATTTCGATTCGTGATTAAGTATGTTTGATATATAGCGATAAATGCAGTCTTCAACTGAAATTCCACGTTGTTGGAAGCCATGGTTTCCGAACAAAGTATTAAATTCTAGAAAATAATAGCTGTCATCGACTTCGACTAAATCAAAACCAGCATGGTCAACACCAAGCAAATTGGCTGTGTGACGTACGAGTTCGATCGCTTTCTCGGGAATGTGATCAAATGAAATTTTTGCACCTTGAGCAACATTACTACGGAAGGAATTTCGTTCATTAATTCGCCAATAAGCGGTTACAACTTCATTACCAACTACACAAATACGTAGATCACGATCAATCGGTAAATATTCTTGGATGTATAAATAATCGTTTTCTTCAGCGTATTCGTTAAATTGTTTGTGTGATTCAATTAAGAAAACGCCTTTGCCCATTGAACTACGAATTTCTTTTGCGACAAACGGGAATGAGAATTCGGTTAATACTCGATTAATATTATCATGGTTATTTCCTAAAATAAGTGTTTTAGGTACATGATTTGGTACGACGCTCCACAGGCCACGAGTTACTTCAATTTTGTTGAAACCTAATTGAATGGATTGAATGCTAGGAAAAATTTTTTTCTTCATGCCATAGACAAGAGCATTAACTTGCCAATTTTCCGGAAAAAGACAAATGTCTGCTGCGGCAATTTTGTCTCGTTCTTCAAACATATGCTCAGGCTTTACATACTTAATACCAGGGATACCAATTGTTCGAAAAGGGTTAAACGTAACAATATTCATGATAGTATGGCACCTTTCTATTTAGATACATTGACTAAAAGATTATATTCTGGAGCTAACGTAGATGTCAATAACATAAGAGGAACAGTTGTCATCTATTGTGATCCAGCTTGTTCATGATATACTAATGATTGTAGGAGGTGTTGTACATGCTAGCAACGATGTCAACGATTGAATTATTGGATGGTGCTGACGAATTAGCAAAGGCCGTAATTGAATCGGAAGTATATCATGATTATATAGAAGCAAAACAAAAATTAGAGAAAGATGTGGAGGCGCAAAAGCGAATATCTGCATTTAATCATATGAAAGACCAATATGAGGATGTTCAGCGCTTTGGGAAATACCATCCTGATTATGATGAGATTTCCGCAAATATAAGAGATGCGAAAAGAGCAGTTGATTTAACCGATACAGTCGTTGAATTTAAGAAGGCTGAACGAGAATTGGAAGGTCTACTAAACGAAATTAGTGGAATCATTGCTCATTCCGTTTCAGAGACGATTAAAGTACCAACAGGAAACCCTTTTTTCGATTCAATGTCTTGTAGCGGAGGATGTGCCTCAGGGAGTTGTGGTTGTAGTTAATGAATCTATAGACACGGCGTGTTGTCGTAGGATTCTATGCATGATAAACTATAACAATACCGTTACATTAAAGGAGAGCCTATTATGCTAGAAAGCAAGCGACAAGGTGTAGCGATCTGGTTAACATCATTGAAGTTTGTACGTCAACTTCGACGATTTGGTCACGTTCATTATGTTTCAAAAAAAATGAAATATGCGATTATTTATTGTGATCAAGAAAAAATAGAGGATGTTATACGAAAATTACGTAATACTCATTTTGTACGTGATGTTCAACCTTCCATGCGTCCGTTTGTCGAGACTGATTTTCAAAATGCAAAGCCCGATAAAGCGAAAGAATATGATTATAAGATGGGAATATAAGATGAAAGAGGCTGGGACAAAACCCTCCTCTGAAATGAAAAGCCGGTGAAATTTTACGTCAAGTAAAATTCTATGAGAATAACTATTTGAAGGCTAATTTGCGTTTCACTCGATTTTCTGTACGAGGAAAATCGAAGGAAGAAAACGCGAGGAGATAAAAGAATCTACACCCAAAATAGAGAAAGGTGAATTTGAGCGAACTCAAATTCACCTTTCTTACTATTAGCTAGTTATGTCCCGGCCTTTTTCTTTATGTTATCTTATTGTAATGGTGGGATGTATTTGTTCATACGCAGGACGCCGATTAAATATTGATAATATAAATCTTCTTCAGAAAAGGTATGAGAAGGCTTAACTTCTAATCGATGTATGTTAATATGTAGTTTCTCACACAGCTGTTGAATTAGATGATACCGTTTTGTTTCTTTATAACTTGGATTTAAAATTCCTTCTAAACAAATATATAGCGGCATCAATTTTCCAGGTGCTGCAGGCTTCAAAATAAGTACAAATGATGACATAGGACGCTCAGAAACCGTCGTGTTGAGTTGGAGTAGCATATGAATTCGCTCAGTATTAGTGCGAGCAAGCTCTAATAACTCATATAAATCATTGTAACCTTCCCCTAATTTAATGAACCGTTGAATCATAAAGGATACCCTCTTTCTTTCAAACATCTATTTGTTTCTATACTAGCGAAAGAAAAAAATCCTCGCAAGAATTTCTTGCGAGGTGCCTTACACATACATTGGTATGTACTTAAGGCTATGGGAGAGGAGAAACCGGAGGAAGAACTTATGGGGAAACGTAAGCCTTCTCCGCGGTTGTAGCAACACTAAGTGAATGCTACTAGTTGAAGTATGACCGATTTTGTACCATTTCATACATTTATTTTTCTTATATTATAATGTTGGATGTTTCTAACATTTACTTGGTTTATACACGTTTAGTTCTCGCTTTTCATTCTACTTATGGTAGGATAAAATGATAAAATATCGAAACAGAATGTAGGTGAGTAGGATGAGAGTCATTTCTGGTCTTAAGAAAGGTTTATCGTTAAAGGCAGTTCCCGGTTCTTTAACAAGACCTACAACTGATAAAGTGAAGGAAGCCATATTCAATATTGTTGGCCCTTACTTTGATGGAGGTAGCGCACTTGATTTGTATGCGGGTACAGGTGGACTTGGAATTGAAGCGCTAAGTAGAGGAATGGACAACGTTATATTTGTAGATCAGAATAAAAAAGCGATTAGTATTATTAAGGAAAACTTAGAGCATTGCTCATTCAGCGAGAATGCTGAAGTGTATCGAAATGATGCAAATCGAGCTTTAAAAGCGTTAATCAAGCGTGAGCGATCATTTGAACTGATCTTTTTAGACCCGCCATATGCGAAACAACAGCTGACTAATGAATTAAGTATGATCGTTGATTTTCAATTGATTCGTGAAAATGGTATGATCGTTTGTGAAAGCGGTCTAGATACGACATTACCTAAGCATCTATCAAAATTACAACGTGTTAGGCAAGAAGCTTACGGTGATACGCTAATTTCCATTTACCGCTATTGATACTTGTACTGAAAAAGGAGTAACATTATGACAAATATTGCCGTTTGTCCAGGTAGCTTTGATCCGATTACTTATGGTCATATCGATATTATTACCCGTGGTTCGCACGTCTTTGATGAAGTCATCATAGCTGTTTTACATAATCGTAATAAGAAGCCTACTTTCACTATGGAAGAACGAATTAAATTAATAAAGGAAGTAACGGCTCATATCCCACAAGTGCGAGTGGACACGTTTGATGGTCTTTTAATTGACTATATGAAAGAAAAGAAAGCGCGTACGATCATTCGTGGGCTTCGAGCGGTGTCTGATTTTGAATATGAGATGCAAGTAGCATCGATCAATAAGAAGTTAGGCCCTGAAATTGAAACATTCTTTATGATGACAAATCATCAATATTCTTATTTAAGTTCTAGTATTGTGAAAGAGGTAGCCAAATATGATGGTGATGTTTCTGGACTAGTTCCAGATATAGTCGAGAATGCTTTGCGCAGAAAATTTAATCATGTATAAAAAGAGTGGGTATTCAGCACGTTACATGTGCTGATCCACTCTTTTTAGTAACAGAATTAAATATAGAACTAACATGAAAAAAGTCAGGATAAATCCATACTGAACGAGCCAATTCCACATAATAGAAAACCAAGGTGCTGAGTGCTCACTCATAAAGACAGCAAGTACATTTGACTGTTTGTTTAAAGAGGTCTGATTGCTGTAAATAGGTGTCCATAATAGACACGCAAAAAGAGCAGCAAATATACCATGAAATAAACGAGCGATAAAAAAAGGTTTAAAGCGAATATCTGTTTCTGCTAATATACTAGCAACTTGCGCTTGTACAGAGAAACCGCTAAATGCAAGGAAGAAGCTAGTGACAATAACTTGTTGAAAAAGTGTAGCTTGGGTCTCGCTAGCCAATTTCGCACCGAGTGTAATTTCGAATAAGCCTGAAATGAGCGGATAGCTTAACGAATTTGGTATTTGAAAAACAGACAAAATGATTGAGAAGATAGACGCTATCATAGCTGTTATTCCAATAAGGCTTAAAATTGAATTTAACACGGAAAATAAAATGATAAATCCTCCAATCATTAATAATGTTCGAATAGAGGATTGAACGGCATCTCCTAATAGCTTTCCGATAGGCCTTCCATCACGAAGGCGCTCTTCATGTAAAAGCGTTAATGCACTTTTCCATGATCGATTGGAGCTTTCTAGGGACTGGTGTTCGTCTTCATTAATACCATGAAATCTCATACACAAACCAACGATTATATTTCCTAAATAATGCGATAATGCTAAAAGGAGGCCTAATGTTGCGTCATGAAAGAAACCAACTGCAATGGCACCAAATATAAAAAGTGGGTTGGAGGAATTGGTAAATGATACAAGCCTTTCAGCTTCAATTCGTGTGAGTTTTTGTTCTTGCCTAAGTCTAGCTGTTAGTTTTGCACCAGCAGGATAACCTGATGCTAACCCCATAGCCCACACAAAGCCTCCTACTCCAGGAACACGAAATAATGGTCTCATTAATGGCTCGAGTAATGCACCAATAAACGTTACGACGCCAAATCCAATTAATAACTCTGACACAATAAAAAAAGGTAACAAGGATGGGAAGACGACATTCCACCACATTTGCATACCTCTAATAGAAGCTTCTAATGCTTCTTTTGGAAAAATCATTAGTGAAGCAGCAAGGAGTAAGCTAACTAAAGCAAGTACAATGGTTTTTGTTTTTGATAATGGCACATAGTAGCCCCCTTTTTACTAATATAAGATTTTATAGGGTGGTGAAGCCTTATTAGTGCGCTTATTAGAAGAGTTTCGACTCATTCGTTCCTATGTTGACGAAACACCCCCACATTTAGCAGAACTTGAATTGAGAGGCTTACTGAATGAAATGTGTAAGAAAAGTCGTTTTGTCTGTTCTTTAAGAGTTGTCCTATCATTAACTATACGTATACAGATGAATAATAGACCATATCATTTCTGTAAAGGAACAAATGCGGGGAGAGGATTCATATGGGGAAAGTTCGCCCGAAAATTGGATTGGCTCTAGGTTCTGGAGGGTCAAGGGGATATGCGCATATTGGTGTATTAAAAGTACTGCAAGAGGAAAATATTCCAATAGATATGATTACAGGAAGTAGTATGGGTGCTCTTGTTGGTTGTTTGTATGGTGTCGGTCATTCGCCTGATCAATTGCATCGCTTTGCTTCATTGTTTCAGAAGAAATATTTTGTTGACTTTATCATACCTAGGATGGGCTTTGTTGCAGGAAAGAAAGTGAAAAATTTAATTCGTTTGCTTGCGAAAGGAAAACAAATCGAGGATTTAAACCCTCGTATGGTGGTTGTGACTACTGATATTAATAAAGGAGAGCGAGTGTTATTTGATAAAGGAGACGTCGCTTCTGTCGTTCGAGCTAGTATTGCCATTCCGGGGATATTTGTACCTGAGGTGATTGAAGGTAAAACGTTAGTTGATGGAGGTGTGATCGATCGCGTACCTGTAACAGCAGTTAAACAAATGGGTGCTGACATTACAATTGCTGTTGATGTTTCTTATTTCAAACAAGAGGCAGAGGTAGAGACGATTTATGATATTATGGTTCAAAGTATGGATATTATGACACGAGAATTAATCCGTGCTCAAGAAATTGAAAGTACAGTTATGATTCGACCGATCGTAAAAAATGCTAATCCTTTGGCTTTTAGTGAGGTTGATGCTTTAATAAGTAGTGGTGAAGAAGCTACTAGAAATCAGATTGCCTTGATCAAAGAGGCAATTGCATCTTGGAAGGAGAATCAAACATGAAGTCCGAACAAAAAAAGCCTTTTTTGAGTAAGAAATGGATTGTATTAATTGTCATTTTATTGTTTATCCATTTCTTCCCACTTCCATATTATTATTCACAACCAGGTGATGCGAAAATTTTACGTGAAGTAATCGACGTTGCAGGTGGCTATGAAGAGGATGGGACATTTATGCTAACAACCGTACAGATGGGAAAAGCGAATCTTTTTTTCTATGGGTGGTCGTATTTAAGTCCGTATCGCTTATTGTATCATGAAGATCAAATACGCCAAAAAGGGGAAAGTGATGAGGAATATCATCATAGACAATTGATGGCGATGAGTAGCTCACAAGAGTCAGCCATGATTGTAGCGTACGAAGCTGCTGAAAAACCGATTGAATATGAATATCATGGAGTAGTTGTCACACAGTTAATTGAAAATATGCCTGCAGAAGAGGTTCTTGAAATGGGTGATCTCATTCTTGAAGTCGATAGTGAAGAAATACAAACAGCCGAACAATTAATACATACACTAAGCGATAAAAGTGTGGAAGAAACAGTGGAATTACTTATAAAACGTGAAAATGAGTACGTCGTTGTTGAAGTTGGTTTTGCTCCTTTTCCAGAAAAATTAGGTGTACAAAAAGGACAAGTAGGTATTGGTATCTCTTCTCCAGTTACTGAGCGAGATATTGTTGTAGATCCTGAAGTAATGATCGATACAAGTCAAATTGGAGGGCCTTCGGCTGGGCTCATGTTCGCATTAGAAATGTACAATCAATTAACAGAAGATAACGTGACATTGGGTTATCATATTGCTGGTACAGGTACGATCACTGAAGAAGGCGTTGTTGGTCGAATTGGTGGTGCACCACAGAAGGTGGTAGCAGCTGATCGTGCTGGAGCGGATTACTTCTTAGTTCCTAATGAGGCTGGTGCCCCGCAATCTAACTATGAAGAAGCATTAGCTGCAGCAGAGGATATTGGAACAGAAATGGAAATTATTCCGATTGATACATTTGAAGAAGCTTTAGAGTTTCTCGCCTCTATACCAAAATAAAAGGATTCAAGGTGTTTCAATAAGCGTTATGAAACACCAACCGTTAATGACTATGTAATTGAATTGGAGGATTAAATTCGGCTTTAATTGCTCTATACCTAGCATGAGTTAAGAGTGGCTGTGCATAAATGACAGCTGCTCTTTCTTCAAGTTCGGCAATGCCCCCTGTCGCTTTTGCTCTTTTCGTAAGGATAGGGAGATTGCGCTGTTTTCTTGTTTGTTTTAAAAATTGTTGACCTTTTGTCGTAAAACCTAGTAATTGTATATGACGTAGCCCTTCAGAATGTGCTGTTTGCATCTCTTCTTTAGTTGTATTGGTTAAGACATGTGTCACTAGACGTTGTAATCGAGTTCTTGTGTATCGCTTCGTTTTTAAAAGCTCGATCCAATCGGTGTATGTAGGCGCAAATTTAATCGTTTCCTTAAGACGATATTCGAGTCCCTCTTCACATTCATATAAGTCTCGTAATTGCTCACAAGAGGAGGAAAGAATTTTATATTGTACGAATGGGTAATAGAGATCCCATGTATGGAGAAGCTTATTTTCTTTTTTGTACTTTGTCAAAAGGTTCACAGTAGACGCTGGCATAGTATGTGCAATATCTGCTAATGGTGTTCCTTCATTAATCGCTTTTCGTATACTTGTTGCACTTGCAATGTGATTGGAACTAATTGACTGTTCGTGAAAGTGTGCTTGTATTCTTTTTGTAGTAGTAGCCTTAATTGGGCTTCCTTGGTCTGTAATAGCCTTAACATAATGATAACCTAATATGTTGTTTGGCTCTGTTAAAGAGATGGCAGTCGGCCGATTTAAGCGTGTGAGGGCATTAGAGAATGCTCGCGGATAGCTTAAACCTAGTTTCATATGTTCTTGCACATATGAATTGATTGTTGAAAAGTCTTTTTGAATCGTATCAACTAATTCATAGAAAGGGAGTATATCACCAGCTTCACTTCCAAAGTGAATGAATTCGACTCCAAGCTCAGTTAAAAGTTGAACAGCACCATGTGCAAAGTACTCAGCCTTTTGTGCTGAAAATGGATAGGGTAGCTCGATGACTAAATCAGCTCCATTCGCTAAAGCCATTTCTGTTCGTGACCATTTTGAAATAAGAGCAGGTTCCCCTCTTTGTAAAAAAGTACCGCTCATCACGACAATGACGATATCGGCTTCTGTTTCTTTCTTAGCTTGTGTTAATTGATAAAGGTGTCCATTATGGAAGGGGTTATACTCAACAACGATGCCGACTGCTTGCATTGATTCTCCTCCTAAATTAATACGAATGAAATATGATGGATGAAAAAGGGTAAAATGAGTATTAGGTATAAATTTGTGAGTCTCTTTACTATCCCTTTTTGTCATGCTACAATAAACGTCATGTATAAAACAAGTATTTGTCTGTAAAGAAAAAAGATTGACATTCAAAAAAGGTAGATATATACTTAATCTTGTTGTCTTAGAGGTGATCAACATGTTGAAATGGTCCCTTCAGCAGCTAAACGTTGCGAAACATAAACCATTTACATTCGAAGAAACAATCGACTTGTCAAGTGTTATGAATATTAACAAAGAAATACGTAACGTTTCTCCTTTTAACGTGAAAGGTGAACTACTGTATAGAGGTTCTTTATTAACCTTTACGTTGCAAATTTCTGGTTCGTTGATTTTGCCTTGTTCAAGAACGTTGGCAGATGTTACGTTCCCTATTGATATTGAAGTCGTTAGGCAATATCATCCAAAGAATGATTATGTAACGGCAGATGTTGATCATGATGATATACAGTTCTTTGAAGGTGAAATGGTCGATCTGAAGCCTGCAATCGAAGAAGCTGTCTTATTAGAAATACCGATGCAACTATTTGCTGATGAGAAATCAGTTCCGTTGGCTCCTCCAGAGGGGAAACATTGGGAATTAGTAACAGATGAAAAGAAAGAAGATCGGATAGATCCTCGACTAGCAGATTTAGCTAAATTTTTTGACAAAGAGTAGGAAATGGAAGTCCCGACAAAGATGGAACCTTCATTTTTACAATGACTATTTAATTCTGTAAGGAGGTGGGAATGATGGCAGTACCTTTTAGAAGAACATCTAAAACTCGCAAAAATAAGCGTCGTACTCACATTAAGTTAGCAGTACCTGGAATGGTTAAATGTTCTGAATGTGGAGAATTAAAGCTAGCTCACCGTATTTGTAAAGAGTGTGGCTCATATAATGGCCGAAATGTTATAAGTAAATAAGCTTGAAAAAAACGGAAAGGTTTCATACCTTTTCGTTTTTTTTTGAATCATAATTTATAAGTGGCTCCTATTTAAAAGATAAGTGAGAAAAGATTTTTAGGAGATTAATCAAAGAGATGTAGGCGAATTCAGGGAGGGCGTCGACGCCACTCTTTACACGTTTTTCTGAAAGAACCCCGCTTTTTAGAAAAACTCAAATCCTTGTAACGGCTCAGCACGGCGCAACTAAGAAAAAAACGGTTACCGCGTTCTTCTTAATTAATATCTCCAATTAATATTTATGAAAATGAATACAACGTTGAAATGAAGGTCATAATTTATTAATAGAATTTGTTATTTTTTTATAATCGTGCGTCTTTCTAATCTAGTAGATGCATACGTATAGAATAATTATGAAAAATAAGGAGGGAATACATGTGAGTACAGTGAGGCAAGATGCTTGGTCAACAGATGAGGATTTAATATTAGCTGAAGTTGTTTTACGTCATATACGTGAAGGGAGCACGCAATTAGCGGCCTTTGAAGAAGTTGGTGACCGACTCTCAAGGACGAGTGCAGCTTGTGGATTTCGATGGAACTCAACGATTAGAAAAAAGTATGAATCAGCTATCTTATTAGCGAAGAAACAACGCTCAAAAGGAAAGAGGTTATTTCAAACAACTGAATATGACATGGAGCCAACCGTTGAACTGCAACCGCAATTATCGGAGGAGAAAGCACAGGTCGAAAGTGAAACGGAAGAATTACTTACAATGGAAAAGGTTGTTTCTTTTTTGAATGATTTTGCTCAAAAAAGCGCGGATCAAGTTTCTTTAACAGAATTTAAGGAATTACAAGAAGAAAATAAAAGATTAAAGAATAAGCTTGAGCATATTGAACAGGAAAAGAAAGTAATGGAAGATGACTATCGCACGTTACTATCTATTATGGAAAGGGCAAGAAAGCTAACGACCTATGAGACGACCACTGAATCATAACCAATAGCTAACACTTTGGATCTTATTTAGAATCCAGGGTGTTTTTTTATGGGTAAATGTATAGTTTACGTTCATAAAACAGAATATAACGCCTTAAATAGGTCTAAAGTTCTATATGTTCTAGTTGGAAAGAATGAGAAAATGTGATTGATAAAGAGTAAATGAATAGCAATGGCAGTATGTACATATGAAGAAGGGAGACGCTAGACGATGAATGTAACAATCATTGGATCTGGTGCAATAGGGATGCTACTAAGTTATTATTTTGTTGAGAAAGCGCAAACTATAACTTTAGTCGTAAGAAGAGATGAACAATTAAAGCAATTACAAAATGAAGGACTACAAATATATCGTTATGATCAAACACATCATAAAGTGAAAATTAAAACAATAACATTTGATCATTTTATGAGTTCAAGCGCTGTAACTGATTTAGCCGTCATTGCCGTTAAAGCATATGACTGGCCAAACGTTGATAAGAGCTTACAGAAACGAATGTCAACGATTAAGTCAATACTATTTTTACAAAATGGAATGCAACATCTTTCTTATTTGTCTCAATATACATGTTTAGAAGTAGCTGTTGGAGTCGTAGAGCATGGTGCGAAGCGAATAAATGATTTTACCGTTACTCATACAGGTGCGAGTGCAATTAAGTGGGGTTACGTTAAATGTAGTGAACAAAAGATAATTAGAACGATCTTAGACGAGATAGATCCTCTTCACTTCGAAGAGGTGACAAATTGGCATGAGGCATTGATGAAGAAAACAGTTGTAAATGTTTGTATTAATCCACTAACGGCACTTTTTCAAGTAAACAATGGTGAATTGTTAGCCAATAAGCACCTTACTACAATCATGAAACACTTATTTGATGAAGTCGTAGAAGTCTTTGAATTGATAGATCATGATAATGTGTGGAGCTATGTAACGAATATATGCGAACGAACTAGATACAATCAATCTTCCATGTATGTTGATTTACAACAAGGAAGAAAATCAGAAATTGAAGCGATTGTTGGAAGTGTGCAGAGAATGGGAAAAAAGAAGGGGATAAACACACCGTATCTTAATACGATGTTTGATGCTATTAAAGCAATAGAATGGCAGAAAGGGGTTAGATAATGGCAGTTTTTGTGTGGGTGATAGCCACTTTAGTTACACTTCCACTATTAAGTTGGTATGTTTGTTTTTGGATTTATATAAAACGAAAAAAAAATAAAAAAAATGCGATTCGTTTTGCTTCGGATTGGTCAACAGTTTTATTTATTGCATCCGTACACTTTATTTTATTAGAAATATTCGGTCGCTCGTTCTTATTCATTGTATTAGGTGTTGTTGTTCTTATTGCGATTGGCTTTACATGGTTACATTGGTATGTTTCAGAGGACATCCACATACGTAAGTTAATTAGAGGGATTTGGCGATTAAATTTTATTGTGTTCTTTCTCCTACACGTATCATTATTTTTTGTCGGATTATTTGTTAGTATTATTCGGTTAAATAGTTAGTTCATATTACTTTCTTGGAGGATCGTTCTTTGTTATAGTGATGAAGAAACGCTAAATGAAGGGACGCTAATAGAATGAACGTAGAGGAACTTGACTTAACCATTAATCGTTTTACCGATGATTATTTAGCATATAAAGAACAAGCAACGATTTTTTTTGATTATCTGATGCAAGATAAGGATGTTTTTAAAAAGCGACTTGATCATATTCAGACTCGTGAATTTAAACGAGAAGAACTTTTTACATATTTCAAAAAGAGCTATAAGGTACTCCCGAATCATGATGAAGCTATGAATCAAATTGAGAAATTTAAAGATTCTAAATCGGTTGTTGTTGTAGGAGGACAGCAAGCTGGCTTGTTAACGGGTCCATTATATACTATTTATAAAGCGATGACGATTGTTGCTCTTGCTAAGCAACAAGAACGTGAATTGGGTATAGGTGTTATCCCTATTTTTTGGATTGCTGGAGAGGACCATGATTTAGATGAAATCCGCTTTGTATATAAGCAACAAGGGTTGCGGTGGAAGAAGCACTTCTATGATACGGGTTCTTCGAATACATCGGCTACTAATGTGATATTAGATCATGCACAGATGGGTGAATGGGTAGAGGGTATTTTCGCAACATTGCCAGAAACCGCTTTTACTTGTGACTTATTTCAAAAAGTATCCGATTATGTAAAACAGTCGAATACGATGGTAGATTTTTTTCGGAATATCATGCATTGGTTCTTTGCTGAACAAGGGCTTCTTTTATTAGATGCACATGACCCGCTCATTCGCCAAATGGAGAAGGGCTATTTCAAACAATTAATTGATCAAGTTGATTGTCTACAAGTTGCTCAGCAAAAAGGAGATCATGAATTTAATCAATCAGGTTATGGAGAACCGATTGACACTGAACCGACAAATGCTCATTTGTTTCTCGAAGTTAATGGTGAGAGGAAACGTCTTGATTTTGAAGATGGTCTCTTTTTAGTACAAGGTACAGATGTTACATATTCGAAAGCAGATTTGCTATATTTACTTGATCAACATCCTGAACGATTCAGTAATAATGTTGTGACCCGCCCTTTAATGCAAGAGTGGTTATTGCCGGTATTGGCATTTGTAGGTGGTCCGGGAGAGATTGCATATTGGGCTACATTGAAGCCAGTATTTAAGTTGTTTGCGTTGAAAATCCCTCCTGTTCTGTTACGGTATCAAGTAACCTTTATTCCTACTCAAGTAAGCAAATGGCTGAGTGAACACAATTATAAGGCTACGCCTTTTCTAAAAGGAGAGATGAAAACGCTTCGTGATCAATGGTTAGAGAATGTGAATCCTTATCCAATTACTGAGGTTGTTGGGAATGTGAGAGAACAAGTACGCTCGCAACATGAGACTATTCGTGATTTAGCAGCAGAAATGGACCAAACCATTTATCATTTAAGTGAAAAAAATATCAATATGATTGAACAGCAGCTATCATTTATAGAAAATAAGATGAAAAAATTCGTTCGACAAACTCATGAAGAAGCACTTGCGAAATTTGTTGAGGCAGAGCATTGGTTATCCCCAATAAATAAACAGCAAGAGCGTATTATTCATCCGTTTGTGTTGATGAATGTCATCGGTGAGTGTGGATTTAAAAAATGGCTGTCAATGGAGTTGTCATTTAGTCGAAAACATAAGCTTTTATATTTGTGAGTATTTGTAAATAATTGCTGTCGGAATGAGTTTTGAAATCCTGTCCACAAGGGCAGGATTTTTTTTGTGGAGAAAATATTCATTTTAGGTGGTGTAAAGTGGGGGAATGTGGTACTTTAATGTTAGTAAGTGGAGGGAGATGGGCTAACGATGTTTATGGGGGAGTATCATCATAACGTTGATGATAAGGGTAGGATGATTGTTCCTGCTAAGTTTCGGGACGCTTTAGGGTCTACTTTTGTAGTAACTAGAGGTCTTGATCGTTGTTTGTTCGTTTACCCCCAAGCAGAATGGTTAAAGCTAGAAGAAAAGTTAAAGTCCCTTCCTTTTACGAAGAAAGATGCAAGAGCATTTACACGTTTTTTCTTTTCGGGTGCTACTGAATGTGAATTAGATAAGCAGAGTCGCGTCAACATTGCATCACCTTTACGTGAGTTTGCACAATTGGAAAAAGAATGTGTTGTTATAGGTGTTTCAAACCGTGTGGAAGTATGGAGCAAGGCAATTTGGGAAGAATATTTTGCAGAATCTGAAGAATCATTTAGTGAAATTGCAGAAAATATTGTTGACTTTGATTTTGATTTGTAGGTAAAGGGAGGTGAAGGCTTGTTTCATCACATTACTGTCTTGAAAGAGGAAGCAATCGAGGGACTACATATTAAACCAGATGGAATTTATGTGGATTGTACATTAGGTGGAGCGGGACACTCTGCTATGATTGCAGCTCGGTTAAATGAACAAGGACATTTATATGCATTTGATCAAGATGATACGGCATTAGCACATGCAAAAGAAAAATTGGTGCAGTTTAAGGATAAAGTTACGTTAATTAAAAGCAACTTTCGTTATTTGAAGGAAGAGCTACACAAGCGAGGTGTGGATAAGGTTGACGGTGTTCTGTTTGATCTGGGTGTGTCCAGTCCACAGTTAGATGAAGCGGAAAGAGGATTTAGCTATCATCAGGATGCATTGCTTGATATGAGAATGGATCAAACACAAGAGCTTTCTGCTTACGAGGTGGTTAACGAATGGCCGTTTGCCAAGCTAGTATCAATCATTTCACGATATGGTGAAGAGAAGTTTGCTAAGCATATTGCACGAAAAATAGAAGCGAGACGGGAAGATAAGCCCATTGAGAAAACAACAGAATTAGTGGACGTTATTAAAGAAGCTATACCTGCTCCAGCAAGGCGTAAAGGAGGGCATCCAGCTAAACGCACGTTTCAAGCGATTCGCATAGCGGTGAACGATGAACTCGGTGCATTCGAGGAAGCTCTTGAAGATGCTATTGCTATTCTATCGGTAGGTGGACGAATTTCAGTGATTACGTTTCACTCTCTTGAAGATCGATTATGTAAAGAAATGATGAAAGAAAAAAGCAAAGGGCCTGATTTACCACCTGGGCTCCCAATTATTCCAGATGAGTATAAGCCTGAATTGTTGATGGTAACGAGGAAACCTGTCATTCCTAGTAATGAAGAATTGGAAATCAATAATCGAGCTCGTTCTGCTAAGCTACGTATTGCCGAAAAACGACGATAAGGGGGAATATAAAGTGAGTATGGTTGCACGTCAAACACAAGAACAACAACAAGGACAAGTTCAAACAACAAAGAGAATAAAAAGAGTACGTACAACGGTAACATTAGGTGAGAAATTAATCATAAGTATCGTAGCGATAACAGTGTTTGTCATTCTAAGTGTCATTGTACATAATTTTGCTACTCTTTATTCAGTCAATAAGGAAGT
Source organism: Halalkalibacter sp. APA_J-10(15) (assembly GCF_023017105.1). Lineage (GTDB taxonomy): Bacteria > Bacillota > Bacilli > Bacillales > Bacillaceae_D > Halalkalibacter. The sequence continues at coordinate 74,442 of NZ_JALKEV010000003.1, forward strand.
TCAACAATTAGAAACGGTTATTGCCCAGCAGCAAGAGGTTAATGAAGGTCTTCATTTACAAGTGCTCGAGTTAAGTGAGCCGGATCGAATATTATCGATTGCGAAAGAATTAGGAATGGTATTAGATGATAATAAAGTAAAAGTTGTACAAAACTAGTTCTATTAGGAGCTAGTTTTTTCTCTCCATTTTATGTAGGATAAAAAAGGGCGCGTAGGAAGTAATTGAGGAATGAAGAATGTTAAGTAGAAGTGGTAATGATAGAGGTGAAGCGTAATGGAAATCAAAAGAGCGGTAACAAATAAAAGAGCTGTTTTTTTATTACTTGTGACAATAATCGTTTTCGTTACGCTAGTCGGTAGAATGGTCTATATTCAGACAGCGCAGTCAGTTGATGGGAATGATTTAGTTAAGATGGGGGAGCAGCGTTGGACACAAGAACAAGTGATCGAAGGGAAGAGAGGAACGATCTTTGATCGAGAAGGGAGTGCGATTGCTCAAGAAGTTCCCTCATATACAGTATATGCTATCCTCGATGAGGATCAACGGTTCTATGTTCGCAAGCCAGAAGAGACTGCTGTTAGTCTATCTCCTTATATTAACATGAGTGAAGAAGATTTACTTCGGTTGTTAACGAGTGATCGATTTCAAGTTGAGCTAGGGTCTGGAGCAAGAAACCTTACATACGAGCGAATGAAAGAAATAGAGGAGTTGGAACTTGAAGGTATTTATTTCCGTGAAGAACCACGGCGCTATTATCCGAAACAAACATATGCATCACATGTAATTGGTTATACAGACCGCGATATGGAAGAGGCACGAATGGGCTTGGAGAGAAGTTTAGATGAATATTTGCGAGCTGAGGATGGGAAGGTCCAATTTCAAACGGATCGTAGTTTGATAAGGTTGCCTAATTCGAATGAACGAGTAACCCCTCCAAAACATGGTCAGGATATTTATACGACGTTAGATTCAAATATTCAAACAGCATTGGAACAAGTTATGACTCAAGTTGATGGAGATTATGAGCCTGAAAGGATGATTGCGATCGTCGCTAACCCTAAAACAGGTGAAATCTTAGCGATGAGTAATCGTCCGAGCTTCAATCCAAATGAATACGAAAATATTACGAATTACTTAAACTATGCTGTTGCTGATCGCTATGAGCCGGGATCAACGATGAAGATCTTTACACTTGCTGCTGCGATTGAGGAAGGAGTCTATAATGGTGATGAACTCTATCAATCTGGTCAATATCAAATAGGTTCAAGTACGATTGGTGACCATAATAATCGAAGCGGTTGGGGGATGATTAGCTTTGATGAAGGCTTCCTTCGTTCATCCAACGTTGCAATGGCTCGGCTCACTCTTGAAAAGCTTGGTCAAGAAACCATCTACGATTATTTAGATAGGTTTGGCTTTGACCAGCCTACTGGAATTGATTTGCCGAGCGAAGTAAGTAGTGCAATTGATCGGAACGGTGCTGTGGAAGCAGCCTCTACTTCCTTCGGTCAAGGAACTGCTGTTACACCTATCCAACAAGTGCAGGCAGCTACTGCGATTGCAAATGAAGGGGAAATGATGAAACCTTACATTATTCAACAGATTGTTGATTCGCAAAGTGGGGATGTCATGTATGAAAATAAACCTGAGGTTGTAGGGGAGCCGGTGTCTGCGGATACTGCTGAACATGTAAAGAATTTACTTGAACAAGTAGTAACCTCTCCTGTTGGTACAGGGAATCCTTATTATTTAGAAGGGTTTGATGTGATCGGTAAAACGGGAACGGCTCAAATCCCCTCACCTTCTGGTGGGTACATAAGCGGCCATGGTGAAAATATCTTTTCATTTATTGGAATGGCTCCAAAGGATGATCCGAAGGTGCTCGTTTATGTTGCGGTGGAACGCCCCAAGATTGATTTGTTCCAATCAGGATCGGAGCCTACTGCTCTTATTTTCAATACTATTATGAAGCATAGTTTACAATATTTAAATATAACACCTTCAGAAGAAGAAATATCCGAGCAAATAAATGATGAATATATGGTGACTGATTATACAGAATTTGAAGGTAGTGACTTAGAGAAGGCAATAGACCAAACGGAATTAGATGTAGTCAAATTAGGAAATGGCTCTCGTGTTATCTCTCAGCAACCGTTTGCTGGAAAAAGTGCATTACCTGGTGAGAAATTAATTTTATTGACAGATGAAGACAAGGTTACGATGCCGAATATAGTGGGGTGGTCAAGTCGAGATGTTCGAAGATTAGCCGATGTTCTAGAAATGGATTTGGTGGTATTCGGGCATGGCTATGTTGTTGAACAAAGCGTTGAAGCAGGGACAGAATTACAGAGAGGTGAGTATATGATGGTCGAACTAGCCCCTGTGTATGACGGGAGATATGTAGACGTTGATGAAGGTGCTCCAAACGAAGTTGAATCTCAGGATGGAGAGTCGATAGATACCGAATAAATAGCCATGTTCTAATAGACCTCGTACAAGCATACGCTAGTAGCAAGCTGTAACTAGTATGTATGTAGGAGTGATTCGGTGAGAGTGTCTAACGTTACCGTCCGCAAACGACTTATTCTAGTCTTATTCCTTGGATTTATAGCGTTCTTAATTATCATTTTAAGACTCGGCTATGTTCAATTTGCTATGGGTGAATGGTTAACTGAGAGAGCGGAAGATTCATGGAGTCGAGATGTACCATTTGAAGCAAAACGTGGTGAAATACTTGACCGAAATGATGTTGTCCTTGCAACAAATGTAAGTGCTCCTTCGATCATTGTTGTTCCTAGACAAGTGAAGGATCCAGTAGATGCTGCTGAGAAGCTAGCTAATGTATTAGACCTTGACCATAAAGACGTATATAGTGATATAACCAAAAATGCTTCAATGGTACATGTTGGGAGGAAGGTAGCAAAGGAAAAAGCTAGTGAAGTAAGAGATTTACGTTTACCTGGTGTATACATTGCCGAAGATAGTAAAAGGCATTATCCTTTCGGTTCTTATTTATCACATGTGCTCGGCTTCGCTGGGATTGACAATCAAGGATTGACTGGATTAGAGCTTTATTATGATGATGCATTAAAAGGTGATAAAGGCCATGTATCCTTTTTTGCAACTGCGAAGGGAAGTAAAATGCCTAATCTCGCAGATGAGTATACAGCCCCATTAAACGGTTTTGATTTGCGTTTGACGGTGGATAGTCAAATTCAAACGATCATGGAACGTGAGCTCGATATCGCTGAAGCCACATATCGACCAGATGGAGCAATCGCGATTGCGATGAATCCGAACACAGGTGAAATTTTGGGTATGAGTAGTCGACCAGATTACAATCCTGAACATTTTCGAGAAGTACCTGCCGATGTATATAACCAAAATAAACCAGTCTGGATGCAATATGAACCTGGTTCAACTTTTAAGATTATTACGTTAGCAGCTGCTATTGAAGAAGGTGAAGTTGACCTTAAAGAAGATTCCTTTTATGACCCTGGATACATTGAGGTGGCAGGTCGAAATATCCGTTGCTGGAAAAAGGGAGGACATGGACAGCAAACCTTTTTGGAAGTTGTTCAAAACTCTTGTAACCCAGGATTTGTTGAATTAGGTCAACGGTTAGGGACAGATAGGCTGTTTGACTATATTGAAAATTTTGGTTTTGGTGAGAAAACGGGAATTGATTTACAAGGTGAAGGAACCGGTATATTATTTGAACGAGACCGTGTCGGCCCGCTTGAGTTAGCAACGACATCTTTTGGCCAAGGAGTAGCGGTTACCCCACTGCAGCAAGTGACGGCTGTGTCTGCTGCCGTTAATGGTGGTTATTTATATCAGCCGTTCATTGCAAAAGAATTTGTTGATTCTCTAACAGGAGAAATTGTCGAACAACATACACCAACGATGAAGAGGCAAGTGATTTCAGAGGAGACATCTAAAGATGTTCGTTATGCATTAGAGCATGTCGTAGCACTTGGTTCAGGAAAAGGCGCATATATTGACGGGTATCGAGTAGGTGGTAAAACAGGAACTGCGCAAAAAGCTAAGGATGGCCGTTACTTAGAAAATAATCATATTGTCTCATTTATTGGCTTTGCTCCAGCAGATGACCCACAAATTGTTGTTTATGTGGCCATCGATAACCCGAAGGATACGATCCAGTTTGGAGGAGTAGTAGCGGCACCAATCGTTGGGAATATTATTGAAGATTCCTTACTAGCAATGGGAGTAGAACAACGTACGGAACAGGTTGAAAAAGAATTAACTTGGTCAGATGTACCGCTTGTTGAAGTGCCAGATTTAGTTGGTAGAACGCAACGTGAATTGAACGAATCGTATTATGATTTACAAATAGAAAGAGAAGGTGAAGGGAAGTATGTCCTAGCTCAATCACCCTCACCTGGGATTAAAGTATCAACTGGTTCAACAATTAGACTTTATATGGGTGACAATTGATCAGATTCCTTTTAAAATGAGGTAGGTATGTCAGCTGAAAAAGGAGACCTTTTATTTATGGACTTAAAAGAGTTATTAAAGCCTATTCGATTTCAACATATAGAAATGAAAGAAAATCCGAAGGTAACTTCCATTACAATGGATTCTCGGGAAGTACAGCCAGGTGCCGTATTTTTTTGTATTAAAGGTTATACCGTTGATGGACATGATTTTGCTCAACAAGCAGTTGAAAAAGGAGCTGTAGCAGTTGTATCTGAATATCCACTCTCGCTTTCTGTACCTGTTATTGTTGTGAAGGATTCACGTAGAATGATGGCGATAGTAGCTTGTCACTTTTATCGTTATCCGACTGAACAATTGAATTTAATTGGAGTAACTGGAACGAATGGAAAGACAACAGTAACTCACCTGATTGAACGAATGATGATTGATCATCATAAGAAAACAGGGCTAATAGGGACGATGTATACGAAAGTGGGAGATTCTATTCATGAAACAAAGAACACGACGCCTGAGTCGTTACCTTTACAAAAACTATTTCATGAAATGATAGAAAACGATGTGGATACAGCCATTATGGAAGTCTCCTCACATGCTCTTCATCAAGGTCGTGTGCATGGTTGTGATTTTGATGTCGCAGTATTTACGAACTTGACACCTGATCATTTAGATTATCACGGAACTATGGAAAAGTATTTATATGCTAAAGGATTGTTATTCGCCCAGTTAGGCAATACCGTTTCTTCGAAGGTCGCGATCATTAATCAAGATGATCCCAGTAGTGAGGAATTAAAAAGGCTGACAGCGCAAAACATTATGACGTATGGGATTAAGTTAGACGCTGATGTGCGAGCAACCAATATCGATTTGTATCCGAACGGTACACATTTGACGATACGAGCTTTCGGTAATGAAGAACGATTTCATTTAAAGTTGATTGGACAATTTAGTGTCTATAATGTATTAGCTGCGGTAGCGGTCGGACTCACTTTTAATATGTCATTACAAGGGATGAAGAGTAGTTTAGAGTCTGTTACCGGTATAGACGGTCGATTTGAAACGATAGAATCTGACGAAGATTTCTCTGTCATTGTCGATTATGCCCATACGGCTGATAGTTTGGAAAATGTGCTAAGTACAATAAAGGGTCTTCAAGTGAACCGTATTATTGCAGTTGTTGGTTGTGGTGGTGATCGAGATAAGACGAAACGTCCTGCAATGGCTCAAATTGTTACTAAGTTGGCAGATAGAGCTATTTTCACTTCTGATAACCCACGTTCAGAGGAGCCAGCATCTATCATTGCTGATATGGTGTCTGGAGTGATCGATGGTGATTATGAAGTCATCATTGACCGTAGAGAAGCGATCGAGTATGCTATTAATTACGCTCAAGCGGGGGATGTTGTTCTGATCGCAGGGAAAGGACATGAAACCTATCAAATCATCGGTGATCAAACGATTCATTTTGATGATCGTGAAGAAGCAAGAGCTGCTTTACAAAAAAAGAAAAAGCATGGATTGTGAAAAAATGATTCTAAAAAATCCTGTTCAAAAGAGGGCACCAAAAAAGTTAAACACCACATTTTTTCAGCGCCCTCTAAAAAGTATTAGTATATTCATATAAAAACGAATGAATCTTCATACAAGCAACATAAGAATAGAGAAAAGAAAGGGGGCGTGATGAATGATGTTAGAACGAATATTATTGTTAACATTAGTCTTATCATTCTTAATCGCAGTCCTATTATCACCCATTTTCATCCCATTTCTTCGTAGATTAAAATTTGGCCAAAGCATACGCGAGGAAGGGCCTGAATCACACAAAAAAAAGAGCGGTACACCGACTATGGGTGGACTTGTCATCGTTATATCGATTATTTTAACGTCATTGTTTATTTCCATTACGTACTTGTCTTTAAGTCAAGAAATACTGTTGTTACTACTTGTAACCGTGGGATTCGGACTAGTAGGTTTTTTAGATGATTTTATTAAAGTAGTATTGAAGAGAAATCTAGGATTAACATCAAAACAAAAACTCGCAGGTCAACTGTTCATTGCAACCTTATTTTATATCGGATTACGACAAATGAACTTATCTACGGAGATCACCATTCCGGCCACATCATTTTCGATTGACTTAGGATGGTTGTATTTACCGTTTATTATTATCATGTTAGTAGGTGCTTCTAATGCCGTTAATTTAACGGATGGTTTAGATGGTTTATTAGCAGGTACGGGTGCGGTCGCATTTGGAGCTTTTGCTGTTCTTGCGTGGTATGCTGACTTGATTGATATTTCGATTTTTAGTGCAGCGATTGTCGGGGCTGTACTCGGCTTTCTCGTCTATAATGCTCACCCTGCAAAAGTATTCATGGGGGACACAGGCTCACTAGCTCTTGGTGGTGCGATTGCAGCGATTGCGATTTTAACAAAAATGGAAATTTTATTAGTCATTATTGGTGGAGTGTTCGTCATTGAAACGTTATCTGTTATTATTCAAGTTATTTCTTTTAAAACTAGAGGGAAACGCATATTCAAAATGAGTCCACTACATCACCATTATGAGCTTTCTGGCTGGAGTGAATGGCGAGTCGTTGTGACCTTTTGGTTTGTTGGAATGATCTTTGCTGTGCTTGGAATCTATTTAGAGGTGTGGTTGTAATGAGAGCGACTGAACAGTTTAGAGGAATGAATGTATTAGTATTAGGATTGGCCAAAAGTGGGGAAGCTGCGGCAAGGCTTTTACATAAACTCGGGGCATTTGTAACGATAAATGATTCCAAGCCATATGCTGATAATTCTCAAGCCCAACAATTAGAAGCACTTGGAATGAAGGTTATCTGTGGTCACCACCCAGTCGAATTGTTAAGCGATTCATTTCAACTCGTTGTCAAAAATCCTGGGATTCCTTATTCGAATGTGATGGTTCAAAAAGCAGAAGAGCTAAGGATACCTGTTATCACAGAGATTGAATTAACGTCAAGACTGAGTGAGGCAGATATCATTGCAATAACAGGTTCTAATGGTAAAACGACAACGACAACATTGATTTATGAAATGTTAAAAGGAAGCTCGAAAATTCCTACTATTGCAGGGAATATAGGAACCGTATCATGTGAAGTTGTACAGCAGGTAACGACTGAACATTGTATCGTTTTAGAGACGTCTAGCTTTCAATTACTCGGTACAACTCAATTCAAACCGAACATAAGTGTTGTATTAAATATCTTCGATGCCCACTTAGATTATCATGGGACGAAAGAAGAATATATACGAGCAAAGTCAAAGATATTTGAAAATCAAAATAATCAGGACTGGCTCATTTATAACTATGATGATCAACATCTTGTTGAAGCAGTCCGCTATTCAAAAGCTAAAAAAATACCTTTCTCTACAAAAGAGGAGCTTAAAGACGGTGCTTACATAAAAGGTGGACAGGTTTATTTTAAACAAGAACAAATAATTGAACTGAATGATATCGTCCTTCCAGGAATTCATAATCTAGAAAATATATTGGCTGCTGTTGCTGCGTCACTGACAATGGGGGCCACACAACGCCAAATACAAGATGTATTAAAAACATTTAGTGGGGTTGCTCATCGCCTTCAATTTGTAGGTGAAGTCGACGAAAGGCGATTCTATAATGATTCCAAGGCAACAAATAATTTGGCAACGAAAAAAGCACTCGGAGCGTTTAAAGATCCGATTGTCTTGTTAGCTGGCGGGCTTGATCGTGGCAATTCATTTGATGAGCTCATCCCAGCTCTTGACCAAGTTCATACTCTCATTGTTTTTGGTGAAACCAAGGACAAAATGAGAGATGTTGCCATAAAAGCTGGCATTAAAACAGTTGTCGAGGCACAATGGATGGAAGATGCTGTTTCCGTTGCTTTTGAGAATTCTCATAGAGGAGACGTCATCCTACTGTCACCCGCCTGTGCAAGCTGGGATCAGTATCGTACGTTTGAAGAACGAGGGAACCGTTTTATTCAAGCAGTGGAGGCATTGTCGGTAGGAAGGTGACAAATATAAGGTATCTGAGAGGAAATTCCTTTTGGATATCTTTTTTCTTAACCTGCTCTTTATTTTAACAGTAATTTCCTTTTTGTTGACATAAAAAAAGCGCTTCTTGTTAAAGAAACGCGTCCGCTATTTGAAGAAGACTACTTTATTCCGTTTTATTTACTAATTCAAAGGATTCTTCAAGATCATTCCATTTTACAGTTACAGATATGATTTCATTTTCTTTGATTGTAGCTCCAGTCCCTCCGCTACCACTTTTAAGTGTGATTTCATTTGGCGATTCATCAAACTCATGAGAGCCTCCTCCTCCTCCGGTTGTTGTTTCATAGGAATAATCAACTCTCTTTATTGATTGCATCTCCTCTAAAGAACCTTTAAATGTAAGTACGAAAGTATCGTTACTTTCATGTGAGTAGCTAGTTCTATTATCCTCTTCTTTCCAGAGTTCCGTTCCTTCATAGATGTATTCTGCATTCCAGTACTGCCCCTCTCCTGTAAATGAATACTTGTTCTTCATAACTTCTTCATTGGAACATGCAGAAAGCAACAACATCAAAAATATGAATCCAGCTGTAAATAAACGTTTCATTATATATCTCCCTCCCAATTGTAATTTTAACACAACTTATACAATAATTAGTTGTCTTACTATTTATTGAATATAATAACCCATCGTACTCTTGTTCAGCAATCGCTTCCGTTCCTTCATCAATTAAACTGACCAATAGTGAACGATCGTATCTGCTTCTTTAAGATACGACTCCATCCCTTCAATAAATATTAGTTTATAATTAAATCACCATTCTTTTTATACAAGTCAATTAGTTCATCAAGGTGCGTCTCAATTTCCTTATTTAATTTATCGATACTTTCTTGTTTCATGAAATCTATCCCTTTGGCAGATGCTGGACTAAAGAATTTTTCATTCATGTACTCTTGTATATATGGATCTCTTGAGTAGTATGTATCCCTCCAAATTTCATAATATTCCTCTGGTTGAATATCAAACGCAACGGCTTGTTCTTCATAGAACTGTCTGTTATTTTCTTGTACGTGTTGAAGGATTTCTGATGGGTCAAGACCTGGATATAGACTATTTTTATTCCTTTCAATTTCCTCTCTCGACACATGGATTCCCATTTCCTTCGCTTCAATCACAATAATCTCTTCTTTTATGTATATTTCTATATGTTCATCATTTAGTGGGTATAAGGCTAATATATCTCTTCCTTTAATTTCTTCCCCTTTTAAGACAGCAATCACATCTTCATTTTCATAACTTGTTCCAGAACAAGCTGTTAATAAAAGTAGGAAAATAAATAATATTCTAAATTTCATAATTTCCTCCCAATATCATAGTATACCAATCTTGTACTAAAATGCTCCGTTCGTTTAAGTATAATCTTTCACAAATTTGATTGCATTATATATAAATATGTGTGTACCTTCCTCAACAATACTGCTAGGTTGTTGAGTTTTTAACAGTCTATTATGTTTTAAACAGCACCTTATTAGGGGAAGCGTTTGTTTTATCGTTCAGGCTGACTTTAGAACGATCATCGAATAGTCAAATGTTCGTTCTTCATTCACATGTCAATTGGACATGTTTTTCTCATCTGTGCATAGGTTATAGTACAGGGATTACGATGTACTTTAATGAAATGTTGAGGTGTTTATATGGATAAGGGGAGAAGGGCACCGGATTATTTATTAATGCTCACGACATTTTCTTTATTAGCGATAGGTCTTTTAATGGTTTATAGCGCGAGTGAAGCGTGGGCAAGCTACCGGTTTGATGATTCGCTTTTCTTTTTGAAGCGTCAAATGTTTTTCGCTGGATTAGGGATTGTTGCGATGTTATTTATGATGAGAATTGACTATTGGACGTGGCGAACCTGGTCTAAAGTTTTACTAGTCATTTGTTTTATCCTACTAGTTATCGTTTTAATACCAGGAGTCGGCTTAGTTCGTGGTGGTGCACGTAGTTGGTTAGGGGTGGGTGCCTTTTCAATCCAGCCTTCAGAATTTATGAAAATGGCCATGATTGCTTTTTTAGCTAGCTATTTATCAAGGAACCAAAAGAAGATTATCTCTTTTAAAAAAGGTCTTTTACCTTCACTTTCACTTGTTATGTTAGCGTTCGGCATGATTATGCTTCAACCGGATTTAGGGACAGGAGCTGTTATGGTTGGAACATGTGTTGTGATGATATTCATTGCTGGAGCGAGAATTAGCCATTTCATGTGGCTTGGGATGGTAGGGGTTGCTGGTTTTGTAGCTCTAATTGCATCAGCACCATATCGTATAGAGCGTATAACATCATTTCTTAATCCTTGGTCAGATCCGTTAGGAAGTGGTTTTCAGATTATACAATCACTTTATGCGGTTGGTCCTGGTGGATTATTGGGGCAAGGGCTAGGGGAGAGTAGACAGAAATACTTTTATTTACCCGAGCCACAAACAGACTTTATTTTCGCTATTTTGGCTGAAGAGCTTGGCTTTATTGGTGGAACAATTGTTATTTGTTTATTTGGAATCCTTTTGTGGAGAGGTATTAAGGTTGCGTTAGCGGCACCTGATTTATTTGGTAGCTTTCTAGCAGTTGGAATTATTTCAATGGTTGCAATACAAGTCATGATAAATATTGGCGTTGTTACTGGACTAATGCCAGTAACAGGGATTACTCTTCCGTTGTTGAGCTATGGTGGTTCCTCTCTTACGCTAATGCTATTATCGATCGGTGTCCTACTAAATATTAGTCGTCATTCGCGATAAAGATCACTTATTTTGATTGAAATGAAATTGTAATGATCGTTAATATGTATTTAATGAAGATGTTGTATTTTATTATGTATATTCGGTGTTCAGTTCATGATAAAATGAAGATAAATGGATAATTTGGAGGAAGATCATGAGAGTAGTTGTTAGTGGTGGAGGAACGGGCGGACATATTTATCCGGCGTTAGCGCTCATTAAAGAAATGAAACGAATAAATAGCGATGTGGAGATTCTGTATGTTGGGACTGAAAAAGGGCTTGAATCTGAGATCGTCACACGTGAGCAGATCCCATTTAAATCGATTCCGATTACTGGATTTAAGCGCTCGATTTCTTTAGAAAATATAAAAACTGTGTATAGGTTTCTTTCTGGAACTCGGAAGATGAAATCTTTACTTCGAGAATTTAAACCAGATGTTGTGATAGGTACAGGAGGCTATGTTTGTGGACCGGTTGTCTACGCTGCAGCAAAACTAAAAATCCCGACAGTTGTTCATGAACAGAATAGTGTACCAGGCCTGACGAATAAATTTTTGAGTAAGTATGTCGATAAAGTTGCCATTTGCTTTGAGGAAGCAAAGCACTTCTTTCCAAGTCAAAAGGTCGTTTTGACTGGTAATCCAAGAGCATCTGAAGTGATGAATGTTGATGCTTCAGCAGGTAGACGCTCATTATCCTTGAATGAGCATCAAAAAACGGTACTTATCGTTGGAGGAAGTCGAGGGGCTAGACCAATTAATGAAGCGTTTTTGACGATCATTGGGAAATTGAAACATAAATCATATCAAATCGTATATGTTACAGGGACTGTACATTATGATCGAATTATGGAGCAAATGAAAAAGCATGATCATCCTCAAAATGTAACAATCAAGCCATTTATTCATAATATGCCAGATGTATTAGGGGCGGTGGATTTAATTGTCGCTCGTGCTGGAGCTACAACATTAGCTGAAATTACTGCCCTTGGACTCCCAAGTATTCTAATTCCAAGTCCATATGTGACCAATAATCATCAGGAGAAAAATGCACAATCACTAGCAAATAATAATGCTGCAATAGTGTTGAAGGAGACAGAAATGTCAGGCGACCTCTTGTTAGAAGAGATCGATCACATTCTAACAAGTGAAGATAAATGGATGCAAATGTCCACTTCATCAAAGGAGTTAGGACTCCCTAATGCAGCTAGACATTTATATGAGGTGTTAGACGAATTAACGAAAAATGGATCGTAAAGGTGGAAGATAGTATGGATTGGATTGAGGAACTTAAACAAGCGAATATTGGAAAGGTAAAGGTTCAAGAGCCACTTGCTAATCATACTACGTGGAAAATAGGTGGTCCCGCTGACGTGCTTGTTATTCCTGACAGTATGAAGAATTTAGAAAGAGCGATGTCTATCATTACAAAAAATGAAATTCCTTGGCTAGTCATCGGTAGAGGCTCTAATTTACTTGTTGGCGATGGTGGTATTGAAGGAGTTGTCATTAAGTTGGATCGTGGAATGGACGACATGAAAGTTGAAGGTGAAACGGTAACGGTTGGTGGTGGATACTCAACCATTAAATTAGCAACTCTTCTTAGTCGACAAGGGTTGTCTGGTTTAGAGTTTGCTGGTGGTATTCCTGGTTCAGTAGGTGGAGCTGTCTTTATGAATGCCGGTGCTCATGGAACGGAGATAGCTGATATCCTGTTGGAAGCAACGATTTTGAAGGAGGATGGATCACTTGAAGTGTGGACGAAAGACGAAATGAATTTCGATTATCGTACGTCTAGGCTCCAAAAGGAAAAAGGAATTTGCGTTGAAGCAGTGCTTCAATTAAAGAAAGGTGACCGCTCGATCATTGTGAAGGAAATGCAAGCGAATAAAGATTATCGTCGAGATTCCCAACCATGGAAACATCCGACGTGTGGAAGTGTTTTTCGTAATCCGCTTCCGTTCTATGCTGGTCAGTTAATTGAAGAAGCTGGTTTAAAAGGTTATCAAATTGGTGGTGCGCAAATTTCGCTTATGCACGCTAATTTTATTGAGAATGTCAATCAAGCAAGAGCAACGGATGTTATTGATTTAATTAATCATGCGAAGAAAGTGATTCAAGAAACAAAACAAATAGAACTTAAGACGGAAGTAGAAATGATTGGAAAACATTCTTAATACTAATAGACTAACGATATTAGCTGTATTTTTATGCTATAATAAAAAAGATACGGAATGGACAATTTCGTTCAGGGATTAGTAGGAGTGTTGATAATGAGTGATGAGAAAGTCGTGACAATAAACGAAAAAATTCCGACATTGAGAGAACAACGAAAACAGCGTGCGAATCGGCGCTTGCTGTTTTTTTTATCATTCTTTTTTATGTTGCTTCTACTAATTGTTTACTTTCAATCACCAGCAAGTCATGTTAGAGAGGTGACTGTAGATGGCAACATTCATCTTACTCATGAAGAAGTACTGCATCAAAGTACGCTTCAAATTGGGACAAGCATTTGGAACGTAGATGAAGACGATATTGTTAATAGGTTAAATGAACATATTGAGATATCTTCTGCTTATGTTGAACGTCGTTGGCCCACTACAGTCGAAATTACAATCTCTGAGCATGAACGGGTTGGCTATTTAGTTCACGATGATCGATATTATCCGATTTTAGATAATGGGATGAATTTATCTGAATTGAATAGGTCACATATACCAGCTGATGCCCCCATATTAGTAGGGTTTACTGAAGGGGCTGATTTATCAGAATTGTCAGCTGAACTTAGACAGCTACCGAATGCTTTACTGGAGCGTATCTCAGAAATCATTTATTCGCCAACGGAACAGGATGCACAAGCTCTCATCATGTATATGACAGATGGGATAGAGGTACATACAACGATCAATGATTTTCATGAAAAGGTGATTCCATATTTAGCGATTATTAATGATCTAGATACGAGTAAAAGAGGAATTTTGCACTTACAAATGAGCCCTTATTTTGAAGAGTGGGTGTCAGAGGAGGATGAAGAAGATGAAAGTGAGACGTAAGCATCTCATCCTATCCTTTGTGTTAATTGTTACAGGCTTTATTTTAGCGTTGAATTATGAGATGACTAATGAAAATGTCAGCTTAAATCCAGGGTATGATCGTCAGTGGGAGCGTGAAGATGAACTACGAAATCAATTGATTCTTGAACAGTCGACTAACCAAAAACTACAAGAGGATATGCGTTTTTATCAAACGCAGCTACGTGAACTAGAAGAACACGTCAAGACACTTGATGAAGAAGAAGAAGTTCGCGCAAAAAATTTATTGGAGGATCTAGACCGACTACGAAAAGTAGTAGGTGATGTAAAAGTAGAAGGTCCTGGTATCGAAGTTTCATTAGAGGATTCAGATTATGTCCCTGATGGCGAGGATCCAAATAATTACATTGTCCACGAATTTCATATTCAGCGTGTTGTCCATGAGTTATTTGTCGCTGGAGCTGAGGCTATTGCTATTAATGGGTACCGTTTAACAAGGCAATCTTACATTCAATGTACAGGACCTGTTATTCGAGTAGATGGTCATGTATCTTCTGCCCCTTTTGTTGTGACAGCCATAGGTGATTCTGATATTTTGGAATCAGCTTTGACGTTACCTGGTGGTGTGCACAGCCAATTAGTTAGTGACGAGATAACCGTTCGGATTCAAAAGAAAAATACAATTGAACTTGATCCTCATTTTACGGAGAGTGGGTGATCAATTGAAAGAAAAATGGGTATTTGCATTTATTACTCTCGTCATTGGATTTATGATTGCCATTCAATTTCAGACGACTAAAGAGCCAGTCATTAGAGACACAAGGGATATTAGAGAATTAAGAGCAGAAGTATTATCAGAACAAGAGAAAAGGCAAGAATTAACACAGGAAATGGAGCAAATTCAATCTTTAATTGAGCAATATGAACAGTCTGTCGATAATTTAGGTGGGGAAGTTACGACGGTAATTGAAAATCAAATTGAGGAAATGAGAGCGGAAGCGGGTTTAACCGAACAAGAGGGCTCTGGTGTTGTTATCACCATTACTTCTTTATATAATGACCAATATTTTGGACAAGATCGCTTCATTCCTTCTCCTGATGTATTCCGTTTTTTGATAAATGAATTAAATATTTATGGTGCTGATGAAATTGCTGTAGGAAATGAACGGATTATAACTACTTCTGCATTTCGAGATGTGAACCAAATGACCTATTTGAACAATCGACGATTGCCCCCTCTTCCTATAGAAGTAAAGGTGCTTTCAAACGACCCCGAACGTTTACATAATCATATGCTCGTTTCGGCTTCAGTTGATTTTTTTGAAATTGAAGGATATGAATTATCAATAGAAATGGTCGAAGAAATACAAATTCCTGCGTTTGACCAGACACCTCGGGTGCGTTTTATGGAAGAAGTGAAGGAGGAGTAGTTGGAAATGTGGTTACCGATTGTAGCTTTAATTATAGGAATTGTAGTAGGACTTATGACAGATTTTCGCGTGCCTGACGAATACTCGAACTATTTGTCGATTGCTGTGCTAGCTGCATTAGATACTTTATTTGGTGGGATTCGAGCTTATCTTCAGAACACCTTTGATACGAACGTATTTGTATCAGGTTTCTTCTTTAATATTTTATTAGCAGCAGGTTTAGCTTTTCTAGGTGTTCATCTTGGTGTAGACTTATATTTAGCTGCTATATTTGCATTTGGTGTTCGATTGTTTAATAATATTGCCGTTATTCGTCGAATGATATTAACGAAATGGAAAACAAAGCAGGAAAAAGATGCTTAAAATGAAGGTAGTTAAATAATTCATAAATATGTATCAGTACAAAAAGGAGAATATAAATTCTTGTTGAATATGTTTAGTAACTAGTTTAAAAGTAGAAAATGCATTGAAATGTTCAATAGATTATATAAGGAGGTGCCATAGATTGGACAACAGTGAAATCTACGTTAGTTTAGACATCGGTACATCCAATGTCAGAGTGATAATTGGGGAAATGTCAAATGGTACAATGAATATAATTGGTATGGGGAAGGTTGCTTCTGAAGGAATCAAAAAAAGCGCCATCGTTGATATTGATGAAACGGTAAAATCAATAAAAAGAGCGATTGAACAAGCTGAGCACATGGTTGGTTTAACAATCAACCAAGTCATCGTTGGAGTGAATGGGAATCACATTCAGTTACAACCTTGTCATGGTGTCGTGGCAGTTTCTAGTCCAGATCGAGAGATTAGTGATGAAGATATCACAAGGGTTATTGATGCTGCACAAGTTGTATCAATCCCACCAGAACGTGAAGTCATAGACGTTATTCCTAAGCAATTTATTGTAGATGGATTAGATGAAATCAATGATCCACGTGGAATGATAGGGGTTCGCCTTGAAATGGAAGGAACGATTATTACTGGCTCCAAAACGGCTTTACATAATTTATATCGCTGTGTAGAACGAGCAGGATTACAGGTGGCTGGTTTCTGCTTACAATCACTAGCTTCCGGTTCAGTTGCTATTTCAAAAGATGAAAAGAATTTAGGTGTATGTTTAATAGATATGGGAGGCGGATCGATTACGGTATCGATTTTTGACCAAGGGATATTGCAAGATACAGCTGTTGTTCCTATTGGTGGAGACCATATTACAAATGATATTGCTGTTGGTCTACGGACTTCGACAGAAGAAGCGGAGCGTATTAAAGTTAAATATGGGCACTCGTATATTGATGATGCAGAAGTCGAAGAGCGTTTTACTGTTTCAACGATAGGACAAGCAGACAGTGTGGAATATACCCAAGAAGATTTAGCGCACATTATCGAACCAAGAGTCGAAGAAATGTTTGAACTAGCTTATCGAGAAATTCATCGAATGGGATATCGTGATTTTCCAGGTGGCTTCGTCTTAACAGGTGGAACCGTTATGATACCTGGTGTGTTGGAGCTAGCAAGTGAGCTTTTACCTGGTAGTGTTAGAATGGCAATGCCTGATTATCTTGGGGTGAGAGAGCCCCAGTACACGACAGGTGTTGGTCTCATTCAATTCGCTTACAAAAATGTTAAAATACAAGGTAAAGAAATAGCATCAGCTGTTTCAAGCAACGCACATTCGAATTATGATCAACCTGTAAAGAAACAAGTTAAACACGAAATGAAGCGTGAGGAGAATAATAAGCCGAAATCTAAAGGGAAAGTGAAAAACCTTTTTAAAGTGTTCTTCGAATAAGTAAAGAGCGGGCATATTGTACAAATAGGAGGATCTTACATGTTAGAGTTTGAGATGGATATGGATCAATTAGCACAAATAAAAGTCATTGGAGTAGGTGGTGGCGGAAGTAATGCAGTCAATCGTATGATTGAAAATGGTTTAAAAGGTGTAGAATTTATTGCTGTAAATACTGATGCACAGGCGCTACATTTATCGCAAGCAGAAACAAAACTTCAGTTAGGTGGCAAGCTAACTAGGGGGCTTGGTGCAGGTGCTAACCCTGAAATTGGTAAAAAGGCCGCAGAAGAAAGTAAAGAGCAGTTAGAAGAAGTGTTAACTGGGGCTGATATGGTCTTCATTACTGCTGGAATGGGCGGTGGGACAGGAACGGGAGCTGCTCCAGTTATTGCCGAAGTTGCGAAGGAATTAGGAGCTTTAACGGTCGGTGTTGTTACTCGTCCATTTACATTTGAAGGTCGTAAGCGTTCAACACATGCAGCTACTGGGATTCAAGCATTGAAGGAAAAGGTTGATACATTAATTGTGATACCGAACGACCGACTGCTTGAAATTGTTGATAAAAATACGCCTATGTTGGAAGCATTTAGAGAAGCGGATAATGTACTACGTCAAGGTGTTCAAGGTATTTCGGATTTAATTGCTGTTCCAGGTTTAATCAATTTAGATTTCGCTGATGTGAAAACAATTATGAGTGATAAAGGATCGGCATTGATGGGGATTGGAATTGCAACGGGAGAAAGCAGAGCTAGTGAAGCAGCTAAAAAGGCTATATCAAGTCCATTGCTTGAAACGTCTGTTGATGGAGCTCAAGGGGTATTAATGAATATTACAGGTGGCTCTAATTTGTCACTATATGAAGTACATGAAGCTGCAGAAATCGTATCAGCTGCATCTGATCCTGAAGTAAATATGATCTTTGGATCTGTTATAAACGAGAACTTAAAGGATGAGATTGTTGTAACGGTTATTGCTACGGGGTTTGAAGAAAATGATCAACCTGCTTCAACAAGAACACTGTCACAAAAACCTCTAAAAAGCAATACGGTTAAACAGGCGAAGGAAGAGGGGGTATCTGAAGCAAGGGGAACTCAGCAAACTAAAAGTGAGCCAACAGAAGCAACTGATACGTTAGATATACCTACATTTTTACGAAATCGTCGAAATCGAAATCGATAAGTCTAAAGAGATTAAGCACATGCCATTTTTGGTATGTGTTTTTTTGTTTTTTATAAGTAGTTGATTGTATTTCCCACATCATTTTCTCTAAGCTATAACTGACAAATTGATTGAAAATCTCTTAAAAATAGTACGTGAAGTCTGTCATGAATTGACAGACTTCGTAATAGACTAGATGTATACTAGGCTTAAATTATTGGATGTGAGGGTTTCTATGACCATCTATCTAGACTTAATTTGGATTTTAAACCTTTGTATCGACTATCTCCTTATTGCCTTAACGTATTTACTGTTGAAACGGCCGTTTCATCATGTTCGAATGATTGGTGCTGCTTTTTTTGCATCACTCATTGTCTTATTTTTATTTACTTCATATGGACATATTGTATATGAACCATGGTTCAAGGCTATCTATTCTATATGGATTGTCGTAATAGCATTTGGTTATAAACGCTTCCGTTATTTTTTCCAAGTGCTTTGCATGTTCTACTTTGTAACGTTCATGACAGGGGGTGGGTTATTTGCATTGCATTTCTTCTGGCAAACGGAGTCAGATTTATTTGATGGGCTATTAAGTGTGAACAAGGGCTATGGGAGTGGGATAAGTTGGCTCTTTGTTTGTATTGGGTTCCCACTTGTATGGTACTTTTCAAAACAACGTTTCCAGGAGATCGAATTTAGGCAATTTCAAGCTAATCAATTAATAGATGTTCAAGTTGTAATAGGTAATAAGAGTATTACTTCAAAAGGATTGATTGATACGGGAAATCAATTGGTGGAACCTCTCTCTAAACGTCCAGTTATCATAATGGAAGCAAATTTATTCTATGAGTCTTTTTCAAAAGAATACATTGATCAACTTTTACAATTTCATGAACTATCGATGAAATCTAACGAACAATCAACGCAATTAGATGACCGTCTTACGATCATTCCATATCGCGTTGTAGGTCAATCATCCCCCTTTTTAACAGGGATTCGACCAGATTACATAAAGCTATATGAGGAAGGAGGAGTGATTCAAACTTCTAAGGTGTTGATTGCACTTCAAGATAAGGAACTTTCATCAGATCATTCGTTTACAAGCATTATTCACCCAGCACTGTTACAAAGGGGAATGACAAAAGAAGCAATGTCGTCATGAGTGAACGTCTTTAGCGAATGATTTATTTATATAATTTTTGTAATTTAAGGTAGGGGGCATACGATGCTGAAACTGAAAATGAAATTACTTTGGTACAAATTAATGTATCGAATGGGTATGAAGCCAGACGAAATTTACTACATAGGTGGTAGTGAGGCATTACCTCCGCCATTAACAAAGGAAGAAGAGGCAGTCCTTCTAAAAAAGCTACCAACAGGCGATAAAGCGGTTCGCTCGATGTTAATAGAAAGAAACTTAAGGTTAGTCGTTTATATTGCAAGGAAATTTGAGAATACGGGTATTAATATCGAGGATTTAATTAGTATTGGAACGATTGGGCTTATTAAAGCTGTTAATACGTTCAATCCGGAAAAAAAGATCAAATTGGCGACATATGCTTCTCGCTGTATCGAGAATGAAATATTAATGTATTTAAGACGTAATAATAAAACACGTTCGGAAGTTTCATTTGATGAACCATTGAATATTGACTGGGATGGAAATGAATTATTGCTTTCAGATGTATTAGGAACAGAAGAAGATATAATTACAAGAGGAATTGAAGAAAAAGTTGATCGTAAATTATTAGTGAAGGCGCTACACACATTAAATGAAAGAGAAAAACAAATTATGGAGTTAAGGTTTGGACTAGCTGGAGATGAAGAAAAAACACAAAAAGATGTAGCTGATATGCTCGGAATATCTCAATCATATATATCCCGACTTGAAAAAAGAATCATTAAACGATTACAAAAAGAGTTCAATAAAATGGTTTAAAGAGTGTTAAAAAAGAATTTTTGGAAAATCTCGGGATTGTTCCGATTGCGTTGGAGAATAACGACCTACTAAAATTTTTAATTGGGACCTCCACTTTTTGAAAAATTTCTTAAAAAATTTTTTTCTTTTGAATAAGTCGTGTTATGACGTGCATGAGTCTTATTTTTGTGAGTTTATCCACAAAAGGCTCGTGCATATTTTTTCCTACGCAGGAGATACTTTTCTTAGACATCATCTCCCGCGATAGGAGGGAAAGAATTGACACGAAATAAAGTTGAAATATGTGGTGTAGATACGTCAAAGTTACCTGTTCTGAAAAATGCAGAAATGCGTGAATTATTTCAGCGTTTGCAAAATGGAGAAACAAGTGCTAGGGAAACGTTAGTGAATGGCAACTTAAGGCTTGTATTGAGTGTGATCCAACGCTTTAATAATCGCGGAGAGTATGTGGATGATCTCTTTCAAGTCGGTTGTATAGGTTTAATGAAATCGATTGATAATTTCGATTTAAGTCAAAACGTTAAATTCTCTACATATGCAGTGCCAATGATTATTGGTGAGATTAGACGCTATTTACGCGACAATAATCCAATACGTGTCTCTCGTTCACTACGAGACATAGCGTATAAAGCTTTGCAAGTACGTGATCAATTAATGGCGGAGAAGAAAAGGGAAAAGGAACCAACTGTACAAGAGATTGCAAAAGTTCTAGATGTACCAAAAGAGGATGTCGTCTTTGCACTTGATGCAATACAAGATCCTGTCTCCTTGTTTGAACCGATTTATAATGACGGTGGTGACCCAATCTTTGTAATGGATCAAATTAGTGATGAGAGGAATCGAGATGTTAATTGGGTGGAGGAAATTGCTTTGAAGGAAGCAATGGTACGCTTGAATGAACGTGAAAAGATGATTTTAAACATGAGGTTTTTTCAAGGAAAGACCCAAATGGAAGTTGCTGATGAAATTGGCATTTCTCAAGCTCAAGTTTCACGTTTAGAAAAGGCAGCTATTCAGCATATGAATAAGCATGCTCAAGTGTAGTACTTAAAATGAATATGAATTTAGTGTGTGAAACCTCAAAAGGAATGAAAGTAGTCCTTTTGAGGTTTTTTGTAGAATCAAAAATGGATAAGCGCATTCTATTAACCTTATGAAGATCACGGAAGTTGGAGAAGGGTTTATAGAAGAGCTTGGGCTTCGTTCGGTACACGTTGCTCTGAAGGGAAACCATATTTAAATCAACTAAACCCCTTGTAACGACTACGTACGATGCAATTAAGAAAAAACTGTTGCGCAGTATTCTTATGATTTAAATAAGGGTTTGTTCGAGAACTAACATATTTCATTAACCTGATTGCATATATAGTGTTAGGAGCTTAATTTCATAATGAGGAGCAGTGAAAACATGAAAATATCTGAACTACAAGCGAAGGACATTGTAAACATGGAAAATGGGAAACGGTTAGGACAATTGACAGATATAGAAATTGATCTACAATCAGGTCAAATTAGAGCACTTGTTATTAGTGGAACAGGTAGAGTCATGAGTATGTTCGGAAAGGAAGTTGAAGAAATCATCATTCCATGGAAAAATATTATTCGTATTGGTTCAGATGTCATTTTAGTTGAATTGCAATCAAAATTTAATATGCAACAACAAGTAAAGTAGGAAAACATGAGAAAGATGTTTCGCGTTTTTTCTTACCTATGATAGAATATATATAATCGTCTTATTCGTTAAAGGTAAGGAGAGAGTCAAATGGAGCCTTTTGAACAAGGATCGGAACGATATTTAAAGTTATCATATTGGGAAAAAAAATATCCTTCCTTAGTTGCAGGTTTTACGACAAGAAACGGTGGAATGAGTTCAGCTCCATTTAGTAGCTTAAATATGGGGTATCATGTTCAGGATGATCCAGAGATCGTTTCTAAAAATCGTCAATTGCTTGCTAATGATCTTTCCTTTCCGCTTGTTCAGTGGGTTGGAACTGAACAAGTTCATCATTCAAAAATTGTTTACGTTTCTCAAGAGCATAAAGGGATGGGTTCACAAGATGTGAGATCAGCTATTCGTGAAACAGATGGAATCTACACGAATGAGCGCAATGTATTATTAACTAGTTTGTATGCCGATTGTGTTCCAATCTATTTTTATGCGCCAAAAGCTACATTCATCGGCTTAGCTCATGCTGGATGGCGTGGAACAGTAGATCAGATTGGTCCTAAGATGATTAGACGCTGGTCGGAACATGAATCCATTCCAAAAGAAGATATCTTAATTGTCATAGGACCTTCGATTAGTAGAAGACATTATGAAGTAAGTGATATAGTTATAAATGCCATTGATGAATGTTTTGAACGGTCTTTTGATAAGTCTTTGTTATATGAAAAAATTTCAGATGATCATTACCTTTTAGATTTACAAATGGTAAATAAATATCTTTTTATTAACGAAGGAATACATCCTTCACAAATAACGGTATCATCTTTATGTACAGTATCGGATGAGCGGTTATTTTCACATCGCGCTGAGGGTGGGAAGACTGGTAGGTTAATGAGTTTCATCGGATTGAGATAGTTGGAAGGTGACATGGAATGACAATTGAAGAAAATGTTAAAAGCATAAATAATGAAGTGAAGGAAATTTGTCAAAAGATTGGACGGAATGTGTCCGATATACATATTATAGCTGTTACGAAGTATGTTTCAATTGAAACAGCGCAAGCGGCTCTTCACTCTGGGCTTCAACACATAGGTGAAAATCGTGTAGACGGAGCACTTACTAAATGGGAAGCTCTTCATCCTCAAGGGACATGGCATTTCATTGGAACACTGCAATCTCGAAAGGTAAAAGATATTGTCGGGAAATATGAATATCTCCATTCTCTTGAAAGATTGTCACTTGCTAAAGAGTTGGACAAGCGTATGCCAAGTGGAAGGAAGATGAAATGTTTCGTACAAGTAAACGTGTCCGGTGAAGAAACCAAATCAGGTATACTCCCTTCCTCAGTGGAAGAGTTTATTGAAACGTTAATGGAATATAAGGGGATAGAAGTCATAGGTTTAATGACGATGGCTCCTTACTATGATGACCAAGAACAAACTCGTCCTATTTTTCGGAAATTGAGAGAACTTCGTGACCAAATACGACAAAAAAAATGGCCGCATGCTCCATGCCATGAATTATCAATGGGAATGTCGAATGATTATAGAATAGCTCTTGAGGAAGGAGCGACATTTATTCGGATTGGCACTGCACTAGTTGGAAAAGAATGAAAAAAGGAGAGGTTACTGTGGGAATGAAATCGAAATTCAAACGTTTTTTTGAACTTGATGATCATTATGAAGAAGTAGAAGAAATGACGGAGCCTCAGCAAGAGGAAATAGAAGCTCCACAGCGTAGGTCTCGCTCCAATCAAACGAAGTCACAGCAAAATCAACAAAATGTTGTTAGTTTACAAAGTATTCAAAAGGGTGCAAAAATGATTTTATTAGAACCGAGGACGTATGAAGAGGCACAAGAAATTGCTGATCATCTGAAGAATCGCAAAGCTGTCATAATTAATTTGCAACGTATCTCTCACGATCAAGCAAAACGAATTGTTGATTTTTTAAGTGGGACTGTTTATGCGATTGGAGGAGACATTCAAAAAGTTGGGACGCATATCTTCTTATGTACACCAGACAATGTTGATGTAACTGGGTCCATAACGGAAATGATTCAAGAGCAATTTGAAGGATAAAAAGGTGGTGAATTTAGATGAGTGGGATTGGCAGTTTATTAATGTTGTTATTAACCATTTACTCTTATATGGTCATTGCATATATTTTGATGTCTTGGTTTCCCAATGCACGAGAGTCATCAATTGGACAAATGATAGGTCAGTTAGTGGAGCCTTTCTTGGAGCCTTTTCGCAAGATTATTCCTCCATTAGGAATGATTGATATTTCTCCCATTGTCGCAATTCTTGCGTTACACTTTGCGAGAATGGGGATTGCAGCTATTTTTTAAATGAGCTGATGGAAGTGGTGACTTCATGAGTATTTACCAACATTTCAGAGAGAATGAATGGACATTTGTTGATCAAGCATTAGAATGGCAGCAAGATGCCAAATTACGTTATCGAGAAAGATTAACTGATTTTCTTGACCCGAGACAACAAGAGATCTTACAAAGTGTCATCGGTCAGGATGACGAGGTAAATCTCTCTTTTCTAGGAGGTTCGCCTTTTTCTGAGAGAAAGCGTGCATTCGTTGCACCTTCTTATATTCAGACTATTGAAGAGGACTTTAAGCTTTCACTATGTATTATTCGATATCCTTCTAAATTTGTTTCGCTTGAACATCGTGATGTATTAGGGGCATTAATGAATGTCGGTCTTAAGCGTGAAAAATTCGGAGATATTGTTATTGGTGACGGCTATGTACAAGTGATTATTGCCGAGGAAATTGAAGATTTTATCATTGCAAATGTTAAAATGATTGGAAATGCGTCGGTATCACTCGAACGAAGACCTATATCTGAACATGAGAAAAATGAAGAAGTTTGGGATGAACAAACAACGACGATTTCGTCTCTTCGGTTAGATGCGGTTTTGGCTCAAATTTATAAGCTATCTCGTTCTAAAGTACTTCCAATTATTGAGAAAGGCCTTGTTAAAGTGAATTTTAAAACAATTGATCAGCAGTCCTTTCTGCTAGAAGCAGGTGATCAATTGTCAGTAAGGGGATTTGGTCGATCCAAGCTTATAAAAGTTGAAGGAAGAACGAAGAAGGATAAGTACAGGCTTCGTTTTGGTCGACTTTCATAATATAATGAAGTAAAAGAGGTTGTTCAAAAAGTATCAAAAAATATGGCGATGGCTCTGTTCGCTACGCGTCTTGTGATGAGAAAACCGCCATTTTGAACAACCTCTAAAAGGATTTTCGAAATAAATGTCGAATAAAGTTAAGTAGACAAGTAAGCAACTAACTAGGAGGTGGCGATATGCCTTTAACGCCTTTAGATATTCATAATAAGGAATTCACTAGAGGATTTCGTGGATATGATGAAGATGAAGTAAATGAATTTTTGGATCAAGTTATTAAGGATTATGAGGCTGTATTGAAAGAGAAGAAGGATTTATTTGAGCAATTGACAACTCTTGAGGAGAAGCTTGGTCACTTCCAAGATATGGAGGAAACGCTTAATAAATCGATCTTAATCGCTCAGGAAACGGCTGAGGAAGTAAGAAGAAATGCTCAAAAGGAAGCACAATTAATTGTGAAGGAAGCAGAAAAAAATGCTGACCGGATTATAAATGATGCGTTGTCTAAATCACGTAAAGTGATGATGGATATGGAAGAGCTGAAAAAGCAAGCTTCTGTATATAAGATGCGTTTTAAAATGTTAATTGAAGCGCAGCTTGAAATGCTTCGAACTGAGGATTGGAAAGAAATGACTGCAACCGTTGATGATGAAGAGGAAAAGACTAGTTATACTGAATAATAACTTGATCTTCATTCATGTCTGACTTATAATTACTTCATTCGTTTAAACAAAATAAAAGTAAACACAATGATAAGGAAGAGTACAGTATGTTTCATGTACGTAGCGATTCAGGGATGGTGAAAGCCTGATTACATAGCATATTGGAAAATCACCCTTTAGTATTGCGCTGAACGCTATAGTAAGCTGCAACGTCTCATTCACGTTAAGAATGCTTGAGTGGAAAGGTTATCTTTTCATGAGGGTGGTACCACGGGTTAACTTCTCGTCCCTTTTTTTAGGGGTGAGGAGTTTTTTGATTTTCAAAATTAAGGAGTTGGAAAAATGGAATACAAAGAAACATTACTTATGCCCAAAACGGCATTCCCAATGAGAGGGAATTTGCCGAATCGTGAGCCAGAGCGTCAAAGTATTTGGAATGAACAAAACATTTATGAAAAAGTACAAGAACGTACGAAAGGCCGACCTCTATTTGTCTTACATGATGGTCCTCCTTATGCAAATGGGGATATTCATATGGGCCATGCACTAAATAAAATCTTGAAAGATTTTATCGTGCGTTATAAATCAATGAGTGGCTTTCATGCTCCTTACGTACCAGGATGGGATACACATGGACTTCCAATTGAAACAGCATTGACGAAAAACGGTAAAGTGAAGCGTAAGGAGATGAGTGTAGCTCAATTTAGAAAGCTTTGTGAAGAGTATGCACTTAAGCAAATTGCTCGCCAACGTGAACAATTTATGCGTTTAGGTGTTCGTGGAGATTGGTGGAATCCTTATATTACGCTAGATAAAGGGTATGAGGCACAACAAATAAAAGTGTTCGGTGATATGGCGAAGAAAGGGTACATTTATAAAGGGAAGAAGCCCGTTTATTGGTCACCATCATCTGAGTCAGCTCTAGCTGAAGCTGAAATTGAATACCACGATAAACGTTCGCCCTCCATTTATGTTGCCTTTTCTGTAAAAGAAGGTGGGGACGTATTAGACGGTGATGAAAAAATCATTATTTGGACAACAACACCTTGGACGATTCCTGCTAATTTAGGGATTGCTGTACATCCTGATTTAACATATGTAGTTGTACTAGTAAATCATCAAAAATATGTCGTTGCGGAAGGATTACTTGAAACGCTAGCAAATGAATTTGAATGGGAGCAATATGAAGTAACGAAAACAATGAAAGGCTCTCAGTTAGAAAACGTCGTTGCAGAACATCCGATTTATAAACGCGACTCACTCGTCATCTGTGGAGATCATGTCACATTAGATGCTGGTACTGGTTGTGTTCACACAGCTCCAGGACATGGTGAAGAGGATTACATTGTCGGACAAAAGTATGGTTTAGATATCCTTTGCCCAGTTGATGACAAAGGATATATGACTGATGAAGCTCCTGGTTTTGAAGGCTTGTTCTATGATGAAGCGAATAAACCGATTACCCAAAAATTAGATGAGCTCGGTTCGTTAATGAAGCTAACGTTTATTACACATTCGTATGCGCATGATTGGAGGACGAAGAAGCCGGTTATTTATCGTGCAACGGCTCAATGGTTTGCTTCAATTGAACAATTCCGGGATCAACTGTTAAAAGCTGTTGAAGAGGTCGATTGGATTCCGAAGTGGGGCGAGACTCGTTTATTTAATATGGTACGTGATCGAGGCGACTGGTGCATATCTCGTCAACGTGCTTGGGGTGTACCAATTCCTGTGTTTTACGGCGAAGATGGAGAGCCAATTATTACGGATGAGACAATTAATCATATCGTCAAGTTATTTAGAGAGCATGGTTCGAATGTTTGGTTCGAATGGGATACGGAACAACTTTTACCAGAAGGGTTCACGTCTTCTCATAGTCCAAATGGAACATTTACTCGTGAAATGGATATTATGGATGTTTGGTTTGATTCAGGCTCTTCTCATCAGGCTGTTCTTGAGGAACGTAAAGAGCTGGATCGACCCGCAGATTTGTACTTGGAAGGCTCTGACCAATATCGAGGCTGGTTTAACTCATCGCTTTCTACGGCTGTAGCAGTGACTGGAAAAGCACCTTATAAGGGCGTGTTAAGTCACGGCTTTACACTTGATGGAGATGGTCGTAAAATGAGTAAATCAATTGGAAATGTAGTCATTCCTAACGATGTTATGAAGCAGCTTGGAGCTGATATTTTACGCTTATGGGTAGCGTCGGTTGATTATCAAGCAGATGTACGTGTTTCTGATAAAATATTAAAGCAAGTATCTGAGTCCTATCGAAAAATTCGAAATACTTTTCGATTTTTATTAGGAAATTTGCATGATTTTAATCCGAGCGCTCATCGTGTTGAAACGGAGCAACTTAGAGAAGTTGATCTATTTATGCTCGTTAAACTAAACAATGTGATTGAAAAAGTAACAGAATCATATGAGCATTATCAGTTTTCGACGGTTTATCATACTATTCATAACTTCTGTACCATTGAATTAAGTTCATTTTACATGGATATGGCAAAGGATACGTTATATATTGAGCATGCTAATCATCCAGCACGAAGAGCGATTCAAACAGTGATGCATGAAGTGCTTATTGCATTAACGAAGCTCGTTTCACCAATCTTGTCACATACAGCAGATGAAGTATGGGAGCACATACCTAATGTTGAAGAAGAAAGTGTTCAATTAACGGATATGCCTCAAGTTCAAGCGTTCAATGATGTAGAAGGTCTAGAGAAAAAATGGGATCAGTTTATGGAGATACGAGATGACGTTCTAAAAGCATTAGAGCAAGCTCGAAATGAAAAGAAAATAGGGAAATCATTAACAGCTGCTATTACGCTATATGCAAGTGGTCCTGTCAGTGATTTATTACGTTCGATTGAAAACCTTGAAAAGCTCTTTATCGTTTCGAGCGTGAAAATGGCTGGTGAAGTAAATGAAGCACCAAACTCGGCGACGACTTTTGAACAATTAGCCATTTCCGTTGAGCAAGCTGAAGGTGAGACGTGTGAGCGCTGTTGGGTTGTATCGACTACAGTAGGCGCTTCCGCTGAGCATCCTACCTTATGCTCTTCTTGTGCCGAAACGGTGAAAACGTACTACGCAAATGAATAAATATTTTGGGAACGGCTAGCATAACGCTAGTCGTTTTTTTAATTAGGAAATTATAAGTAGGTATCGTTCGTGTTCTTGAAAAGTTAATATTAAGACATAGGTGTGTAAATATACCATGTTAAATCTTACTTGGCTATCGTTACGGTCATTGGTGAAACTATACAATGACGTCATTAGATTTGATGTCAATGTAACAACTGGGGGAATCGAGATAATGGACTATACTTCTTTAAAGCAACAATTGCTGCAACGAAAACAAAAGGTTGAGGCACGAATTAAAGAAAGCTTCTCTGATGAAGAGAAAGAGTCTCTTTCTTATTCGACTGGTGAGTTATCACAATATGATAACCATCCCGCTGATACTGCTACAGATCTGTACGAAAGAGAAAAGGATGCAGCATTAATGGAGCAGCTCGAGCATGAGCATGAGGAAATTGAGCATGCCCTAGCTAAATTTGATAAAGGAACGTATGGGATTTGTGAGGAGACAGGAAAAGAAATCCCATATGAACGACTTGAGGCACAACCGACTGCAAGAACGGTTATTGAAAAAGGAGAGAAGGGAATGATGGATTCTTCTCATCCAGCTGAAGAGGATGTGCTTCAAGGCTTTAACACCTTTAATTTTGACCATTTATCGAAAGAAACAGAATTTGATGCGGAAGATTCCTATCAAGCTGTTGCATCATTTAATGAGAATTCGATGATCTTTGAAGACTCTTCATTCATGGATCAAGATGAATTAATTGGCTATGTTGAGGAGATTGAAGGCTTTCTTTCGACTGGTATTGAGGGGTATTCAGGATCGGAAAATGTCCAGTTCCAACGAAATGTTCATTATGATCATTATTTAAATGGACAAAATTAGATAGAAAGCAGGCTCAAAGGATTATTTGAACTTTTGAGTCTGCTTTCGTAAAACAAAGGACAAAAAAAAGTGATAAGCCAAATTTTTTCAGTGCCCTTCCTGCTTGTCGCTTGGCGGTATGATATAATAACTAAAGTTAACCATTTTATCGTAGTGGAGGGGTAGGTTTGAACGTATTAAAATATTATGCTTTAACACTCGCCATCATTTTATTGGATCAGTTAACGAAATGGATCGTTGTTAAAGAAATGGAAGTCGGAGAACGAATTAGATTAATTGAAAATGTCCTTTATTTCACATCCCATCGTAATCAGGGGGCAGCATTTGGGATTTTACAAGGTCAAATGTGGTTCTTTTATATCGTGACGATTGTTGTTGTCATTGGCATCGTTTATTATATGAAAAAAGAGGGATCTAAAAGTGTTATGATAGGCATTTCACTCGGATTCATTCTTGGTGGCGCACTTGGGAATTTTATCGATCGTGTACTTCGAGGAGAAGTCGTTGACTTTATTGATACATACATATTTGGATATAATTTTCCGATCTTTAATGTTGCTGATTCTGCCCTCTGTGTAGGTGTTGGAATTCTCTTTATCAAGATGATTGCGGATGAACGGAAACAGAAAAAGGAGAGAACGTAATGGAGCAGCATGAATGGACTGTCACAGCTGAAGAACATGGAGAACGTATTGACAAGGTGTTAACAGCTAATGAGAAAAAATGGTCTCGAACTCAAGTTCAGCAATGGATTAATAATGACCATATTAACGTAAATGGGAAGCCGGTAAAAAGAAATTATAAAGTGTCAGCAAATGATCATATTACTTTAACGATTCCTGAACCTGAAGAATTAGAAGTCGTTGCTGAGAATATACCAATTGAAATCGTCTATGAAGATGAAGATGTGATCGTCGTGAATAAACCACGAGGAATGGTTGTACATCCAGCCCCAGGTCATTCATCTAGAACGCTAGTTAATGCGCTTATGTATCATTGCCAAGACTTATCAGGTATTAATGGGGTCATTAGACCTGGAATTGTTCATCGAATTGATAAAGATACTTCAGGGCTTTTAATGGTCGCAAAAAATGACCATGCACATGAATCGTTAGTCAATCAATTGAAGAAGAAAACAACTAAGCGTATATATAAAGCGATCGTTCATGGCGTTATTCCACATCAACATGGTACGATAGATGCTCCGATTGGCCGTGATTATACAGATAGACAAAAGATGACCGTCACTGAGAAAAATAGTAAAGATGCTGTTACTCACTTTACAGTTTTAGAGACGTTTAAAAATTTCTCCTATGTCCAATGTGAGTTGGAAACGGGTAGAACGCACCAAATTCGTGTACATATGAAGTATATTGGCTACCCATTAGCGGGTGATCCCAAATATGGTCCGAAACGTAAATCACTACAAATAAATGGTCAAGCGCTTCATGCTGAGGTTCTTGGGTTTACCCATCCTCGTACTGGTGAAGATCTATTATTTGAAGTTCCTATTCCTCCAGATATGAGTGAACAATTAACGTTTCTTCGATCACAATAGTCGAAAAAAGTCGTTGACATTTTGACACATCTCGTTCATACTATGAGTAATTAAATAAGTCCTTTAACATCAGTCCCGTGAGGCTGAGAAGGAAGTCGGAAACAAACCGTAGGCATTTACTAATTAAACAAGACCTACGTATGTTTGCAAAGCCCTCTCATGCCTAAATTTTGGTATGAGAGTTTTTTGTATGTATAGAAAAGGAGGCCAATATGTCACGTATCATTTTAGATGAACAGGCAATTAGAAGAGCCATCACACGAATCGCACATGAGATTATTGAACGTAACAAAGGTGTCGAAAATTGTGTCTTAATCGGCATCAAAACGAGAGGGATTTATATTGCTAACCGTCTAGCTGAGAGAATTGAGCAAATCGAAGGTGTTTCGGTTCCGGTTGGTGAGGTTGATATTACACTATATCGTGATGATTTAACGAAGAAATCACCTACAGAAGAGCCGATTTTACAAGGGACGGATATAAATGTTGATATAAATAATCGAAAAGTGATTCTAATTGATGATGTCCTTTATACGGGTAGAACGGTTCGTGCAGCTCTCGATGCATTAGTTGATTTAGGAAGGCCTGCACAAATTCAATTGGCCGTTTTAATTGACCGCGGTCACCGAGAATTACCGATTCGTCCAGATTATGTTGGAAAGAATGTACCAACGTCGAAAAGTGAAATCATCGCGGCTAAATTAAATGAAATTGATGATGTAGATGAAGTGACGATCGAACATAAATAAAAATAGTGATTGTAGAAAAGAGACAAGTAGGGGGATATACAATGGCATCAAATCATGAAATTGGCATTCAGGAGAAACCAAGGTTAGATAAATGGGTCGTATTAAGTATCCAGCATTTATTTGCCATGTTTGGAGCAACGATATTAGTTCCGTTTTTAGTCGATCTAAGTCCTTCAGTAGCATTGCTTTCAAGTGGTCTAGGAACAATTGCTTATTTACTCATAACTAGAGGTCAAGTTCCTGCTTACTTAGGATCATCCTTTGCCTTTATTGCACCGATCATTTCAGCAATGGCAATTGGTGGTCCAGAAGGGGCGATGGTTGGTAGCTTTTTTGCTGGGATCGTATACGGGATCGTTGCATTAGTTATTAAAACCATTGGAGTAAAGTGGATTATGAACATCCTCCCTCCTATAGTAGTTGGACCAGTCATAATGGTCATTGGATTAGGGCTAGCAGGTGTTGCTGTTGATATGGCGATGAATGAACAAGGAACCGGGGAATACAATGGAACGTTCTTATTTGTAGCACTCGTTTCTCTTGGGATAACCGTTCTAGCTTCGATTTTCTTCAAGGGATTCTTTAGTTTAGTCCCCATTTTGTTCGGGATTGTCGGTGGGTATATCACATCATTGATTGTAGGAATTGTTGATTTCACCCCTGTTAAAGAGGCAGATTTCATTTCTGCACCTGAGGTGATCGTTCCATTTGTCACGTATACACCTAGTTTAAGTTGGACGATTTTGTTCATTATGGTACCGATTGCTGTCGTAACGATTTCTGAACATATTGGAGATCAGATGGTACTTAGTAAGGTGGTCGGTCGAAACTTTATTAAAAAGCCAGGTTTACATCGCTCATTATTGGGGGATGGAGTAGCAACAATTATTGCTTCGTTAATTGGTGGTCCACCTAATACAACTTATGGTGAGAACATTGGTGTTCTAGCGATTACGAGAGTATTTAGTGTGTTTGTTATTGCAGGTGCGGCAGTCATTGCAATCTTCCTATCATTTATTGGTACGTTTGCGGCGTTTATTGAATCGATTCCAACAGCCGTCATGGGCGGTGTATCGATCTTACTGTTTGGTGTCATTGCATCATCTGGTTTAAGAATGTTAATTGATAATAAGATTAATATTGGGGAGAAGCGTAACTTAATTATTTCTTCGATTATACTAGTCGTTGGAATTGGTGGAGCTGTCATTCAAGTAAATGAGCATATCGAAATCCCTGGTATGGCTTTAGCAGCAATTATTGGTATTATCCTGCATCAAGTATTACCAAATAAAGAAGTTAGCTATGGAAAGAAATCGATGTTTGAGACAGATGAATAGAAGATCCTTTTAAAAGAAGTACAGAGAGACTTCAAAAGGTGTTACGTTTTGAAGAGGGAACTCCCTCTCTCATTTCTAATACCCTGAGAAGCGTACTCTCAGGGTATTTTTTTACAGAAAAGCTTAAACACAAGGTAAGAATTTTAAAAAGGGGATGATGAGTATGATGACAGCAATGGAGTTGCAACAAAGAGGAGATCTTTTAACGTTAGATAATATGACTACTATGGAAATTATACAACTGCTAGGAGAAGCTGAACAATTTGCTACAGGTTATGAATGGACAACGAATCAACAAGCTGTCGTTGCGAATTTATTCTTTGAGCCTAGTACGAGAACACGTTATAGCTTTGAAGTAGCGCAAAAGCTTCTCGGATTTCATGTCTTATCCTTTAGTGAAGAGTCATCAAGCGTTCAAAAGGGAGAGTCTTTGTTAGATACGGTGAAAACTTTTGAGTCGATTGGGGCTAATGTCTTAGTCATTCGTCATCCAGAAAATGAATATTACGAACAAATTAAAGATCAATTATCCATTCCGATAGTAAATGGAGGTGATGGTAGTGGACATCACCCGACTCAATCATTACTTGATATGCTAACAATCCAGCAAGAATTTGGAACGTTCGCAGGCTTAAATATTGTTATAACAGGTGATTTACGACATAGTCGAGTGGCTCGTTCTAATGCAGCGACTCTCACTCGCTTAGGTGCTAATGTGAAAGTGGCTGGCCCGATTGATTGGATGGAAGGTTATACTCATTTATATGAGCATGTCGATTTTGATACGTATCTTCCACAAGCAGATGTCGTGATGCTTCTAAGAATTCAGCATGAACGGCATGATCAATCCATGTCTTATACGAAAGAGGAGTATCATCGTCAATACGGATTGTCATTAGCTCGTGAGAGTCAATTAAAGCAAAATGCTATTATTCTTCATCCAGGACCTGTAAACCGTGGAGTTGAACTAGCAGATGAATTAGTAGAAGGGAAGCACTCGCGAATTTTTAAGCAAATGAAAAATGGAGTTGCTGTTCGAAAAGCCGTTATGAAACGGGCGATTCTAAAGCAATCATTGTAGGAGGAGAACGAGATGAATACGAAACTAATAGGTGGTTTCATTTTACAAGCGGATGGTGAATTCGTTCAAAAAGACATTTATTTAATTGATGGTCGCATTCAATTTCAGACACATGAACCAATTGAAAAAGAACTAGATGTAGCAGGGAAATTAATTGCTCCAGGACTTGTTGATGTCCATGTGCATTTACGAGAACCAGGTGGGGAGCATAAAGAAACGATCGAAACAGGATCATATGCAGCAGCAGCTGGTGGGTTTACAACGATTTGTCCTATGCCAAATACTCGTCCAGTACCTGATACTAAAGAGCAACTAGAATGGCTACAAAATCGAATTAAGGAAACGGCTATTGTTCGTGTGCTGCCATATGCCGCCATTACAACGAGACAGCTTGGTAGAGAATTAACGGATTTTTCTGCTTTAAAAGAATCAGGGGCGTTTGCGTTTACAGATGATGGAGTAGGTGTTCAATCTGCTGATATGATGCTTCAAGCGATGCAAAAAGCAGCAGAATTAAATATGGCTGTTGTTGCCCATTGTGAAGAAAATACGTTAATTCATGGTGGTGCTGTACATGAAGGGGGTTATTCAAAGGAAAAAGGGTTAAAAGGAATTCCCTCTGTTTGTGAATCTGTACATATTGCCCGAGATGTCCTGTTAGCTGAAGCAGCAGGTGCTCATTATCACGTATGTCATATTAGCACGAAGGAGTCGGTTCGAGTCGTACGTGATGCTAAAAAAGCTGGAATTCGTGTGACGGCTGAAGTAACACCACATCATCTATTGCTTTGTGATGAGGATATAGAAGGTGTTGATCCTAACTATAAAATGAATCCGCCTCTTCGAGGAAAAGAAGATCGTGAAGCGTTGTGGGAAGGGTTATTAGATGGAACGATTGATTTTATCGCAACAGATCATGCACCGCACTCAGCCGAAGAGAAATCGGAAGGAATCGAGAAAGCGCCGTTTGGTATTGTTGGGTTAGAAACAGCCTTTCCGCTCTTGTATACAAACTTTGTCCAAACAGGTAAGATTTCTTTGAAGCAATTAGTCGATTGGTTAACGATTAAACCAGCTGAAACGTTCCATTTACCATTCGGTACTCTTAAAGAAGGCTCACATGGAGATCTTACCGTTATTGATCTTGAAAAGGAAAAAGAAATTAGTGCGAAGGCTTTTCTATCAAAAGGGAAAAATACACCATTTTTAGGGTGGTCATGCACTGGATGGCCTGAATATACATTTGTAGGTGGAAAACTTGTATTTGCGAAAGGAAAGGTGACCTCATGAAACGTCAATTGATTTTGGAAGATGGATCTGTATTTGTAGGCGAAGGCTTTGGATCAGCGAAAGAATTAAGTGGAGAAGTTGTATTTAATACAGGAATGACTGGGTATCAAGAGATCTTATCTGATCCGTCTTATTGTGCGCAGATTGTGACGATGACGTATCCTCTTATCGGGAATTATGGTATTAATCGGGATGATTTTGAATCGATTACGCCTTCCATTAATGGATTGATTGTGAAGGAATATGAACCTGAGCCAAGTCATTGCCATGAAGAAGAGCCTTTGCATGAATTATTAACAGCAAAGGATATTCCTGGCCTGGCAGGGATTGATACACGTAAGTTAACTCGTTTAATAAGAGAGCATGGAACACTAAAAGGAAGAATTTGTTCAATGGAAGTGGATGTATCCTCTGTTATCAATGAGTTAAAGGCTGCTGACTTCCCTCATGATCAAGTTGAACGTGTTTCTACAAAAGATCCCTATCATGCTCCAGGTAGAGGAAACCGTGTTGTGTTAGTTGATTTTGGAATGAAGCATGGTATTTTACAAGAGCTAATCGCTCGTCAATGTGATGTCGTAGTTGTACCGTATAACACAACAGCAGAAGAAATCATTCGTTTAGGTGCAGATGGTGTGATGCTAAGTAACGGTCCTGGAAATCCAGTCGACGTGCCAGAAGCGATTGAAATGATTAAAGAGTTAATTGGAAACGTACCGATCTTTGGTATTTGTTTGGGGCATCAGCTATTGGCACTCGCAGGTGGTGCTACAACGAGCAAATTGCGATTTGGACATAGAGGCTCGAACCATCCAGTTCGAGATTTAGAAACAGGGAAAATCGCCATTACTGCTCAAAATCACGGTTTTACGGTAGATGTTGAATCATTACAAGGAACATCATTACAGTTAACTCATGTAGCAGTTAATGACGGGACAGTAGAAGGAATTAGAGTGAAAAATACGCCGGCATTTAGTGTGCAGTATCACCCAGAGGCTTCACCAGGACCGCATGATGCAAATGATTTATTCGATCAATTTATTTCAATGATGGAAACAGCCAAGAAACGTTCGTTACACGTCTAGTAGGGGGAGAGGACATAAATGGGAAAACGTAAAGATATTCATAAGATACTTGTTATTGGTTCAGGTCCAATTGTTATTGGACAAGCTGCAGAGTTTGATTACGCTGGTACACAAGCTTGTCAAGCATTGAAAGAAGAAGGGTATGAAGTCGTTTTAATTAATTCAAACCCTGCAACGATTATGACTGATACAACGATGGCTGATCGTGTTTACATTGAGCCAATCACGCTAGAATTTGTGAGTAAAATCATTCGTAAAGAGCGACCAGATGGTATCGTTGCGACATTAGGTGGACAAACAGGCTTAAATATGGCAATGGAGTTAGAAGAATCAGGTATTCTTGAACGCTATCAAATTGAATTACTTGGAACAGATCTTGAAGCCATTAAGCAAGCTGAGGATCGTGACTTATTTAGAAGTTTAATGCATGAATTAAATCAGCCAGTTCCAGAAAGTGAAATTGTTCATAACCTTGATGAAGCCTTTGCGTTTGTTGAAGAGGTTGGTTATCCAGTAATTATTCGTCCGGCTTATACGTTAGGTGGAACGGGCGGTGGAATTGCACATGACGAGAAGGAATTCAAAGAATTTGTTTCAAGTGGATTGAAATATAGTCCTGTGACACAATGTTTAGTTGAAAAAAGTATTGCTGGGTTTAAAGAAGTTGAATATGAAGTGATGCGTGATGCTAGCGATAATGCCATTGTTGTATGTAACATGGAAAATATTGATCCAGTAGGTGTTCATACAGGAGATTCGATTGTTGTCGCACCGAGCCAAACGTTGACGGAT
The DNA here is from genome assembly GCF_023017105.1 of Halalkalibacter sp. APA_J-10(15). GTDB lineage: Bacteria > Bacillota > Bacilli > Bacillales > Bacillaceae_D > Halalkalibacter. The sequence continues at coordinate 112,380 of NZ_JALKEV010000003.1, forward strand.
CGTGATTACCAGCGTTTACGTAATGCATCATTAACGATTATTCGTGCACTTGGAATTGAAGGTGGATGTAATGTTCAATTCGCTCATGACGCACATAGTGACCAATACTATATTATTGAAGTCAACCCCAGGGTCAGCCGTTCATCGGCACTAGCATCAAAAGCAACTGGCTATCCAATTGCGAAGATGGCAGCGAAAATTGCTGTAGGTTATAGCCTTGATGAATTAATGAATCCTATTACAGGAAAGACATATGCAAGCTTTGAGCCTGCACTTGATTATGTTGTATCGAAAATTCCGCGCTGGCCATTTGATAAATTCGATTCAGCTAACCGTTCATTAGGTACACAAATGAAAGCAACTGGAGAAGTAATGGCAATTGGTCGTAATTTAGAAGAGTCGCTACTGAAGGCAGTGCGGTCGTTAGAAGCTGGCTATGATCATTTGTTTGATAAGAAAATCACGACGATTGCATCTCAAGAATTATTGGATCGAATTCCTAAGGCGGACGATGAACGGTTATTTATTTTAGCGGAGCTATTAAGAAGAGGTGAAACGGTCCAAACGCTTTGTGATTTGACCAAAATTGATCGCTTCTTTATGCAAAAGCTTCATCGAATCATTCAGATTGAAATAAAGCTAAAAGATTCAAAAAATGATGTTGACGTATTGAAGCATGCTAAAGAAAAAGGCTTCTCTGATATAGCGATTGCTCGTCTATGGGATCAAGAGGAAAAAGAGGTGTATGATTTCCGTCAAAAGAACAAGGTTGTTCCTGTATATAAAATGGTCGATACGTGCGCTGCGGAGTTTGAATCGGCTACACCTTATTTTTATGGAACCTATGAAGAAGAAAATGAATCTGTACGTACAGACAAAAAGAGTATTCTCGTATTAGGGTCAGGACCGATTCGTATTGGACAAGGTATTGAATTTGATTATGCGACTGTTCATACTGTTTGGGCGATTAAAGAAGCTGGATATGAAGCGATTATTATGAATAATAACCCCGAAACGGTATCGACAGATTTTAGCACTTCAGATAAATTATATTTTGAGCCATTGACCGTAGAAGACGTGATGCATGTCTATGAACAGGAGAAGCCTGAAGGTGTTATTGTTCAATTTGGTGGTCAAACGGCAATTAACTTAGCTGCTGATTTAGAAGAGCGTGGCGTACCAATTATCGGGACATCACTAGAAAGTATGGATCGTGCTGAGGATCGTGATAAATTCGAACAAACATTGCTATCGCTTGATATACCGCAACCACTTGGTCGTACAGCAACTTCGGTTGAGGGGGCAGTTGAAATTGCGACTGAGATTGGTTATCCAGTTCTTGTTCGTCCATCATACGTTTTAGGTGGTCGAGCTATGGAGATTGTTTATAAAGAAGAAGAATTATTAAATTACATGACAAATGCAGTTAATGTTAATCCAAAGCATCCGGTTCTTGTCGATCGTTATTTAACTGGGAAAGAGCTTGAAGTAGATGCCATTTCGGATGGGGAAAATGTCTTTATTCCAGGAATTATGGAGCATATTGAGCGTGCAGGAGTACACTCAGGAGATTCAATTGCTGTTTATCCACCACAAACCGTTCCTGAACATTTAAAACAAAAATTAATTGACCGAACTATCTCTATTGCAAGAGGACTAAAGATTATCGGCTTGTTAAATATTCAATTTGTTTGGCATCAAGATGAAGTGTATGTACTTGAAGTGAATCCACGTTCAAGTCGCACGGTTCCATTTTTAAGTAAAATTACCGGAGTACCGATGGCGAATATTGCAACAAAAGCAATGCTTGGTAAGTCGCTACCTGAGCTTGGTTATGAAACTGGATACCAGGAAGAGGCCAAGGAAGTATCGGTAAAGGTTCCTGTCTTTTCATTTGCTAAGCTAAGAAGAGTTGATATCACACTTGGTCCAGAGATGAAATCGACTGGAGAAGTTATGGGTAGAGATCATACGCTAGAGAAGGCTTTGTATAAAGGCTTAGTTGCTTCTGGTATGCAAATTCCGACGCACGGATCTGTTCTGTTTACAGTTGCGGATAAAGACAAAGAAGAAGCCTTAGCGCTTGTAGAGCGTTTCCATGGATTAGGATTTGATATTATGGCAACGGCGGGTACAGCACAATTTATTCAAGAAGCGCATATTCCTGTCACAATCGTTAATAAGATTGGTGAGGAAAAGCCACATTTATTAGATGTGATTCAACAAGGACAAGCACAATTTGTGATTAATACATTAACGAGAGGAAAGCAGCCGGCTCGAGATGGCTTCCGTATTCGACGTGAAGCCGTTGAGAATGGTGTCGTATGTTTGACATCAATGGATACAGCAGAGGCACTGTTAAGAGTTCTTGAATCGATCACATTTTCTTCGGAGCATATGCCAGAGTTGAAGCTATAGAAAAGGAGTGGGGGGACCTATGATGAAGAAAGAAATTGTAACAGTTCAATCGCAACGACCGTTAACATCTAATGTATATGAATTGGTTTGTAGTGGTTCGCTTGTAAATGAAATGACAACACCTGGGCAATTTCTTCACTTGCGAGTAAGCAGTAGTGATGACCTGCTTTTAAGACGTCCAATCAGTATTTGTGATGTTGACCTGGATGCAGAAACGGTCAAGATGCTTTATCGAGTAGAAGGAAGTGGAACGAAACGATTGTCAGAAAAAAAATTAGGCGATTCGCTTGATATTTTAGGACCATTAGGTCGCGGTTTTCCAATTGAGGACATTAAGCCGAATGAAACGGCTGTCCTCGTTGGAGGTGGAATAGGAGTCCCTCCTCTCTATTATTTATCTAAGCAGCTAAAGAAAAAGGGTGTGAATGTCGTTCACATTCTCGGCTTTCAATCAAACGGTGATGTTTTCTATGAAGAGGAATTTAGTCAATTAGGAAATACGTATGTAGCAACGGCTGATGGTACGTATGGAACATCAGGCTTTGTAACAGATGTTTTACGAAATGAAGAGATTCAGTTTGATTATATGTATTCATGTGGACCAACACCGATGTTAAAGGCATTATCTGATCGTTATGCGGATCAAAAGCTCTATATCTCTCTTGAAGAACGGATGGGCTGTGGTGTCGGAGCCTGCTTTGCCTGTGTTTGTCATGTCGTAGGTGATGAATCAGGCACGAGCTATCGAAAAGTTTGTACTGATGGCCCTGTCTTTCCAGTAGGGGAGGTTGTATTATGAACCGATTAAAGGTCGAATTACCAGGATTATCATTGAAAAATCCAATTATGCCTGCTTCTGGCTGCTTTGGCTTTGGAAAGGAATATGCCTCTTTTTACGATTTAAGCGAATTAGGGGCGATTGCGATCAAAGCGACAACGGCTGAATCACGATTTGGAAATGCGACACCGCGGGTAGCAGAAACGACTGCTGGTATGTTAAATGCCATCGGTTTACAAAACCCTGGGCTTGAGGGGGTTATGGCTAATGAGTTACCTTGGTTAGAACGATATGATGTTCCGATTGTAGCTAATGTTGCTGGGACTGAAATTGATGATTATGTAGCGACAACAGCGAAGCTTTCTACAGCTCCTAACGTACAAGCGATCGAATTAAATATTTCCTGCCCAAATGTAAAGCAAGGTGGAATCGCTTTTGGTACGATTCCTGAAGTGGCTGCACAGTTAACAAAGGAAGTCAAAGCGGTGTCTGAAGTTCCTGTTTATGTAAAATTATCTCCAAATGTAGCGGATATTGTTGAAATAGCCCGTGCTGTTGAGCAGGCTGGTGCGGACGGGTTATCGATGATTAATACACTATTAGGAAGTCGGATTGATATTCGTCGTCGAAAGCCGATTTTGTCGAACCTTTATGGAGGTCTGTCGGGTCCAGCCATTAAGCCAGTAGCGATCCGTATGATCCATCAAGTGAGCCAAGCTGTAGCTATTCCGATTATTGGTATGGGTGGGATTCAAACAGCAGAGGATGTTGTTGAGTTTATGCTTGCTGGTGCTAGTGCGGTAGCGATTGGAACGGCAAACTTTACAGACCCTTATATTTGTCCGACTCTTATAGGAGAACTCCCAGCTTTACTAGATGAATTAGAGGTAAATGAGATTCATGAATTAATCGGAGGGAGTTGGAAAGAATGACACGTCCATTTATTATTGCATTAGATCTAGACAATCGTGCAAAGAGATTAGAGCTACTACGTTCATTTAATCGTGAGTCTTTATTTGTTAAGGTAGGAATGGAACTATTTTATCGTGAAGGGCTGCAAGTGATCGAAGAATTAAAGCAGGCAGGGCATCGTATTTTTTTGGATTTAAAGCTTCATGATATTCCTAATACCGTTCAACGGACAATGAAGGAATTAGCTGCGCTTGATGTTGATATCGTCAATGTACATGCAGCAGGTGGCCAAAGAATGATGGAAGGTGCTGTTGAAGGGCTTGAAGCGGGGACTCTTTCTGGCAGAAAACGCCCAGTTCTAATTGCCGTGACGCAATTAACGAGCACAGATGAAGATACAATGCAGAAGCAACTTTTAATTGAAAAGCCACTGACTGAAGTGGTGCAATCCTATGCGCAACTAGCTAAGAAGAGTGGTGTAGATGGAGTCGTATGCTCGGCTCAAGAAGTACCGTTCATTCAAGAAGCGTGTGGAGAGACCTTTTATACAGTTTGTCCAGGTATTAGACGTGCCGAAGATGAGAAGGGTGATCAAAAACGAGTTGTTACTCCACAAAAAGCAAGAGAGCTTGGAAGCTGGGGAATTGTGGTCGGTAGAAGTATTACGACCGCAGATGATCCCTTTTCTGTATATAAAATAATGAAGCAACAATGGGAGGGCTCGAAGTGAAAGAAAGTATTGCTAAGCATTTATTAACGATCGAAGCGGTTCATTTGCAGCCGAATGAACCTTTTACATGGACATCGGGTATTAAATCACCAATTTATTGTGATAATCGATTAACACTTTCTTTTCCTTCTGTTAGAAAAGATATTATTAAAGGCTTTGTCGAGTTATATAACGAGCATATTAAAAAGGCAGATGTGATTGCGGGTACAGCTACTGCAGGTATTCCTCATGCTGCTCTTTTAGCAGATGCTCTTGAGCTACCAATGGCCTATGTACGAGGTAGTGCAAAAGGTCATGGAAAGCAAAATCAAATTGAGGGCAAGGTAGAACGTGGGCAGAAGGTTGTCCTAGTTGAAGACTTAATCTCTACAGGTGGCAGTGTCGTTAAAGCGGCTGAAGCATTAAGGGAAGCTGGTGCTGAGGTTGTAGCTGTTGTAGCAATCTTTACATATGAATTCCAAAAAGCAGAAGTGACGATGCAAAACGCGAATATCCCTACTTATATTTTAACGAATTATTCGACATTGGTTGAGGTAGCTAGTCAAAATGGATACATTAAACAAGCCGATGTCGCTAAATTAAACAAATGGAGAAACGATCCTCAATCACTTGAATGGATGGGGCAATAACGATAGAAAACTGAAAAGCTATGAAGTTCAGTTAATCACTATTCAGCCTTTCGGCAAAGTCTCGCAAAAGCGATACAGTCGACTGGCTTTTTTTGTGATTAGAGAGCATAGCCATGATCATTCGTTTTTTAATTCGCTCCCCCGTCCGCTTTTTTAATGGAGAAACCGGAATCGACTTACCTTTAACTGGCCTTTATTAACCGATATATTGTACAATTTTAAATGGAACTCATAATGATTTATGGGGAGGTATCCATAAAACTAATCATGTCTAAAAAAAGAGCGAAATTAATTAATGGTGAAGTTATTGCTTATCAAAAAAAGGGATACGGAGAAAAGGTAGTGTTGCTGGTTCATGGTAATATGTGTTCAAGTGAACATTATTCCACATTATTAAGAGAAATTAACCCGACTTTATATACTGTTTATGCATTGGACTTAAGAGGTTTTGGAGACAGTACTTACAATTCTCCCATAAAAACAGTTTCTGATCTCTCGAACGATATTCAATTGTTTATAAATTACATGAATATCGAAACGGTATATCTTATTGGTTGGTCTGCTGGTGGTCCAGTTTGTTTACAATTATGTATTGATTATCCAGACTTAGTAGAAGGGATTATTCTTTTAAGTCCAGTAGGCTTCAAAGGAGCCCCCTTACAAAAAAAGGACCAATCAGGTGCAAATACTGGAAAATACTATGATAGTAAAGACGAGATGGCTCAAGATCCTGAGGTATCAATCCCTTCTAAAGCGATTCATAATAATGATTTTATTACTTTAAATAATATGTGGAATTTGGGCATTTACACAAACAAGAAGCCCTCTAATTTCATATCTACGTTACTAATTAACGAAACATTAAAGCAGCAAAATCTTGAAGATATATACTGGGCTCTTGCTCATTTTAATCTTTCTAATGAGTATAATGGGTATAGCCAAGGTGATGGACAAATTAAACAAATAAATGTGCCAGTATTGTGCTTTTGGGGGGAGCAGGATCTAATTATTAAGTTTGAAGATGTAAAGGATATAGTTAATTCACTTCCTTATGCTACACTAAGAGTGTTAAAAGCGTGTGGTCATTCTCCACTCGTTGATCATTTAGATGAAATACTCAAAGGTATCGATGAAATGTTTGGATAGACTTAGCGATTGACCGAATCCATTAATGTTGTAGCATTTAGTATTATTCAACGATCGAGGTCTCATTACGCTAAAGAATAATTAGGAAATAGCGATAGAGGATTTCACATGGTTTTCCGAACACCCAAAAGTTATAACATAATCGGGCTATCGGTTGGATTCGAAAAAGTATGGACCTTCTGTTGCGATCTGTACTGTATATTGAGCTTTCAATTGACCGTTTTTCAAACTACATATTCCGTAAAAATATGCGGAAGAGCACCCAAATAATTAAAGCCGGTGAAATCTTACGACAAGTAAAATTTCACCGGCTTTTCATTTAAAAGGAGGGTGTTGTTCTAGCCTCGTTTTGTCTAATCTGAATCGAAACCACAAAAGGTTTCATACTCGATTTTTTAGTCTCACATTTTGTATGGTGGCTTTTCATCTCATTTTCTTAGTGAACGTACGAGATCTTCGTCTGGTGTAACAAATAATGTCGTTTGTTGTTCATAAATGACAAAGCCGGGCTTCGCTCCGTTAGTTTTTTTGACGTGACGAATTTTCGTATAGTCAACTGGGACGGAGCTTGATTGTCGAGCTTTACTAAAATAGGCTGCAACGGTTGCGGCCTCAAGTAATGCTTGTTGATCAGGTTCCGTACTTCTAATGACAACGTGTGATCCAGGAATATCTTTAGTATGTAACCAAATTTCATCTTGACGTGCAAATCGCATCGTCACATATTCATTTTGCTTATTATTCTTTCCAACATAGAAGTCAATGCCAGAAGTTGATCGATACGCTTCAATTTGTGGCTTCATTGCTTTTTTCTTCTTCTTTGATTGCTGCCTTCTCCTGATATAGCCTTCTTCAATTAATTCTTCTCTTATTTCCTCAATGTCTTTTGGCGATGCACTTTCCATTTGCTGAATGAGCTGTTCAAAATAAGCCATTTCTTCTTTGCTCTTCTCTATTTGCTCTTGCACGACTTTCACTGAGTTCTTTGCTTTGTTATAACGCTTAAAATAGGCTTGAGCATTTTCTGCTCCAGTCTTTTGCGGGTCAAGTTGAATTGTTATCGTTTGCCCGTCTTCATCGTAGTAGTCAACCACATCAATTGACTTGCTTCCTCGTGTAATCGCATGAATGTTGGCTGTAATGAGCTCACCGAGCTTTTGATATTGTTGTGCTTGATCAGCTTGAATTAACGTTTTTTCAAGCTTTTTGATTTTTTTCTTGTTTTTTTGCCACTCGTTTTTCATGAATCGTTCTAAATCATGAGCCTGTTGCTTCACTCGATCTCGTTCAGCTTTCCCGTAGAAAAAACGATCAAGAAGCTCACTTATCGATTCAAATCGTTTTCTTTCTCCTTGCATGTGTTTGAGGTGGATAAGCGAGAACGTTTCTTTTTCAGTTACTATCATTTCAGGCTCGTAGGAATGTGTCTTAAGCTTGGTTATTATATAAGAAAAAGCTTCGACGAGTGAATCCTTATTTACCATTGGCCCTGCTAGATGAATGATTTCTTTAGCTAGCTGAGGGGAGAGTCCTGCAAGCTTTTGAACGAGCTGATTGTCAAGCTTACCGGAATTGAAATCTAGTAATTGCAATAAGCGTTCTTCATCGATCATCAATGGGTTTTCTTTATTTTGTTCAGGTGGTCTACTATACAGCTGACCTGGAAGAATGGTTCGAATGCTGCTCTGTGATAGACCAATATGTTTAATACTGTCAAGAATCATCCCTGTTTCCGTATCAACTAAGCTAACATTACTATGGCGTCCCATAATTTCAATATAAAGCTTCTTTTGTGTCTCATCACCTATTTCGTCTTTATGTCGAATGGTAAAGACAATCACTCTCTCCATATCTAATTGTTCAATTTGTTCAACGACTGCTCCTTCTAAATGCTTCCGCAATAACATACAAAACATCGGTGGTTCTGCCGGGTTATCGTATTTTTCATTTGTCAAATGAATACGGGCGAAGCTAGCGTTAACAGAAATGAGTAATTGATAATTTTTGCGGTTCGCTCGTATCGTGAAAACTAATTCTGATTTATATGGTTGATGTATTTTTGATATGCGACCAGAGGTTAATTGTGAGCTTAATTCATGCGCCACCGCTCGTGTCATAAATCCATCGAATGACATGTTGTTCACCCTTTCTCTGTGCCAAGTAAAGATTCATCTATATTGTACATTTCTTTAGTATAGCATGTTTTGCGTGTCTACTAAATAAAATGGCTTGCATATGTTATGAATCGAAGCTAAGTGCTGGAAAAGGAGATGAATTAGAGATGGTGGAAGGGCATACATTAAATGAAAAAGAGTTCGTACGTTTTGTTCAGTCACCAATAAATAAAATGAAAGGTTCATGACGGTTAAAATTGCACATTGACCTTCATTTCGTTATAGTTAAATGAACACAACTAGGTCCATTTACGAGCAAGTTTCTTGTGAATGGACCTTTCATATCGTAATACTAATGAAGGAATATCGTTAAATGTCTTGTTGAATGTTGCTGTTTTCGTTAGAATATCAATTGGATGTGATCATATGAAAAGTATGACGGGATTCGGTTCTGCTCGAGTTGAATACGGAGAAGGCCAAATTGTCATTGAAACGAGATCGGTCAATCAACGTTTTTTTGATTGTCAGGTACGACTGTTTCAGTCAGCACCATCTCTTGAAGATGCAATTGCAAAAAAGGTTAAGAGTTTGATTATTCGTGGGAAAGTGGAGGTTTTTGTTCGAATAGAAGGTGAGATAAGAACAAGTCAAGAACTACAAGTAGACGAATTATTAGTTGATCAATATATAGCGACCTTTCATGAGATTCGAAAGAAAGAAACAAATTCGCTTCCATTAGATATTAATCGATTGCTCATGAATGAATCGTTAGTGCGTGTTGCCCATCAAGAGCAGTCGTTTTCTGACGAGTTTGAGCGCTGTGTTCTAGAAGGGGTTGATCAAGCATTACAATCATTATTGAAAATGAGGGAACAGGAAGGCAGCGCTCTGTTGCTTAATATTAAGCAAGAGATTAAACAAGTGACTAATCATTGTGAACATATTGCAGAAGTACTTCCTCGATTATTAGATGAATATAAAAGTCGTTTACACGCTCAAATCAATACGTTGGTTGCCAGTCATGAAATAGATGAGTCACGTATTTTGACGGAGGTAGCGTTGTTAGCTGATAAAGTTGATATAAGTGAGGAAATAGTTCGTTTAAAGACGCATATTCAGCAATTCCTTCGTTATTGCCAATTGAGCGAACCAATTGGGAGAAGATTGGATTTTTTAATTCAGGAAATGAATCGGGAAGTGAATACAATCGGTTCAAAGGCGAGTGATTCCTTTATAAGACAAGAAGTGGTTGAGATGAAAGGTCATCTAGAAAAGGTGAAAGAACAAGTACAAAATATAGAATAATCTAGAAATATTCAGCCATTTCGTATATAGTAAGAATAGTTTGGATAACAATGGAGGGGAAAAGAGCCTTTCCAAAAGTGGGGGTCTATATGAATATAAAATTAATTAACATCGGCTTTGGAAATATCGTTTCAGCAAATCGAATTATTTCGATCGTGAGTCCAGAGTCGGCACCAATCAAACGAATCATTCAAGATGCGCGCGACCGAAATATGTTAATTGATGCTACATATGGACGGCGCACACGTGCGGTAATTATTGCAGATAGTGATCACGTTATTCTAAGTGCGGTACAACCAGAAACAGTGGCACAACGTTTAACAACAAAAGAAGAAGGTTCCGAAGATTCTTAAGTAGGACAGGGTTACATAGATGTAGGAGGTACTCATGAGAAAAGAGAAAGGTCTTTTACTTGTATTGTCTGGGCCAGCTGGTGTTGGGAAAGGAACAGTATGTTCAGCTTTGCGCGAACAAGAAACTGATATTCAATATTCCGTTTCTGCAACAACGAGAGCTCCGCGTGATGGTGAAGTGAATGGCATTAACTATTTCTTTAAGTCAAGAGAAGAATTTAAAGAAATGATCGCACAAGATCGATTACTTGAATGGGCAGAATATGTCGGTAACTTTTATGGTACACCGATTGATTACGTTCAAGAAACGTTAAACAATGGTAAAGATATTATTTTAGAAATAGAAGTACAAGGAGCACTCAAGGTAAAGGAGCGGTTTCCTGAAGGTGTATTCATCTTTCTCATGCCACCTAGTTTAGCAGAATTACGCAATCGTATTGTCGGTCGTGGAACGGAGACAGTTGATGTCATTAATGAACGGATGAATGTTGCAAAAGAAGAAATTGATATGATGAAAAACTATGATTATGTTGTGGAAAATGACCAAGTGGAGCTTGCGGTCGAGCGTATTAAGTCTATAGTCATCGCTGAACATTGTAAAAGAGAACGATTAATTGAAAAATACAAGGAACTTGTGGAGGTAAATTAATGCTATATCCATCGATTGATTCATTGCTAGAAAAATTGGATTCGAAATATACACTTGTAACCGTATCATCTAAACGTGCTAGAGAAATTCGTGAAAATGAAAAACGTACTCCCCTTGTTGAAAGACCCGTATCTTATAAGCCTGTAGGTGTTGCATTAGAAGAGATTGTACATGATCACTTACGTTATGAACGCGTAGAAGCGATCAGAGAAGAATACGGTAAGCATATTTAAACGGGATTAGAAGGTGTCTCATAAGGTTCCAAACCTTTGAGACACCTCATTTTCATTTAAGAGACAAAAAAGCTTCTGGTAGAAGAGAGATTTTTTTAAGGAGTGAAACAAAAATGAAGGGGAAGAATGTCGTTATAGCAGTTACAGGAGGAATTGCATCTTATAAAGCTGCAAACTTAACGAGTCAGCTCGTACAAAAAGGTGCAAATGTGAAAGTGATGATGACTGAATCTGCACAAAAATTTGTAACACCCTTAACCTTTCAGGCATTATCGCGTGGACCTGTTTATGTCGATACATTTACTGAACCAGAGCCTGAGAAAATAGCTCATATTGATGTGGCCGATTGGGCAGATGTGATCATTATCGCTCCTGCGACAGCTAATATCATTGCTAAGCTCGCTCAAGGAATGGCTGATGATTTCGTGACGACAAGCCTCCTTGCAACAAAGGCAGAAGTTTATATCGCGCCTGCCATGAACGTTCACATGTATGAACACCCGGCGGTTCAGCGTAATATGGCTATATTGCGACAGGATGGCTTTTCATTTATTGAAGGAGAAGAAGGGTATCTTGCCTGTGGTTGGGTTGGAAAAGGACGAATGGCAGAGGCTGAAGTGATTTTGGATATAGTAGACAAGCATTTCAATCGCTCACAATTATTACTAGGCAAGAAAGTCGTTATTACTGCTGGTCCGACACAAGAAAAAATTGACCCTGTGCGTTACTTTACCAATCATTCCTCGGGGAAAATGGGCTATGCACTAGCTGAGGCTGCGAAACAATTAGGTGCTGAAGTAACTCTAATTTCCGGTCCGACCTCTTTAGAACATCCTACTGGAGTAAATGTCGTTGCAATTACGTCGGCAGAGGAAATGTATCATGCTGTTGATGAGGCTTTTACACAGTCAGATATACTTATTAAAGCAGCTGCAGTGGCTGATTATACACCGAAAAACGTATACGACCAAAAAAGAAAGAAACAACAAGGTGAATGGTCCATTGAAATGGAACGTACCGTTGATATTCTCCAAACGATCTCTACAAAGAAAACACCTTCGCAAGTTATCGTTGGTTTTGCTGCGGAATCAGAAAAGGTAGTTGAGTATGCGAAAAAGAAGCTTGAAAAAAAGAACCTAGATTTAATCGTAGCTAATAATATTAGTGAAGTAGGGTCTGGGTTTAAAGGCGATACAAACCAAATTACAATTATTCATCGAAATGGTGAAATGAAACCATTTCCAATGCTTTCGAAACAGGAAGCTGCTTTTCGTATTTTAGAAGAGACAATGCTGTATATGAAGAAGGTGCACTAAGATGTATGCACAAGTCATTGTTGATGTTCCATCTGCTCAAACTGATCGTCAGTTTGATTATGAAATTCCTGATAATTGGAAAAGTATCGTTCAACCAGGTATGCGTGTTGTCGTACCATTTGGCCCTAGAAAAATACAAGGTTTCGTTATGTCTATTTCTGAGCAATCGTCGTATGAGCAAACGAAAGCCATTGCTGATTTATTAGATGCTGAACCGATTCTAGCAGAAGAGTTTCTTCAGCTAGGTAACTGGTTAGCTGAAGAAACTCTAAGCTTTAAAGTTTCTGCTTATCAATTGATGATTCCTGCTGCTTTAAGGACAAAGGTGAAAAAACAACTAAAAGCAAATGAAATAGAAAGCCTCCCTACTCATCTAAAGAGTTTGTTTGATCAAGGAAAGGTTTATCAATGGGATGAGCTAATAAAAGAAGGGGCTTCAGTTTTATCTGATGTACAAGCGGAGGTTAAAAAGGGCACGTTAGAAGTAGAGTATGTTGTCATTGAGAAAGGTAAAACGAAAACGCAACGTTTAGTTCAGCTTAACATGTCATTAGACCAAGCTTTATCGTTGTTAACGAAACGTGCCAATAAGCAAATAGAGCTTGTCCATATTTTAAGTAAACAGCCAGGTCCTATTTCAATTCAAGCCTTAGTAGAAGAAGGACAAACGACACGTGCTTCAATAAAGCCTTTACGTGAAAAAGGTATTATTAAGGAAGTTGATCAAGAGGTTTATCGAGATCCCTTATCTGGCCTACAATTTGAACGAACAGATCCATTAAAATTGACGAATCAGCAGCAACAGGTTGTAGATCAAGTGAATCCTTGTATCAAAAAAGAAGAGCATGATGTTTTTTTATTACACGGTGTGACTGGTAGTGGTAAGACGGAAGTGTATTTACAAGTTATTCAACAAGCGCTAAATCTTCAAAAAGAGGCGATTATGCTTGTACCAGAAATTTCGTTAACGCCACAAATGGTGAATCGTTTTAAAGGTCGTTTTGGTTCAGAAGTAGCCGTTTTACATTCTGGCTTATCAATGGGAGAGAAGTATGATGAATGGCGAAAAATTAAACGAAAAGAAGTGAAAGTTGTTGTCGGTGCTCGCTCGGCGATATTTGCTCCGTTTGATCGTTTAGGTATGATCATTATTGACGAAGAGCATGAAACAAGCTATAAGCAAGAAGAGAATCCACGATATCATGCTCGTGATGTTGCTATATGGCGTGCGCAATATCATCAATGCCCTGTTATATTAGGTAGTGCTACTCCATTGCTTGAAACGTATGCCAGGGCGAAAAAAGAAGTCTATCAGCTATTAACGTTGGATGAACGAGTTCAGAATCGGAAAATGCCAGAAGTACATATAGTTGATATGAGAGAGGAGCTTCGAGAGGGTAATCGTTCAATGTTCTCCTCAGTCCTATTTGAAAAATTAAAAGATCGGGTAGCTAAAGGAGAACAAAGCGTGCTTTTCTTAAATCGAAGGGGGCATTCTACGTTTGTTATGTGTCGAGATTGCGGATATGTTGCCACATGTGAATCTTGCGATATTTCACTTACGTATCATCGTAGTCAAAACCGGTTAAAATGCCATTATTGTGGCCATGAAGAATTTATGCCACGTACGTGCAAATCATGTGGAAGTGAGCATATTCGCTTCTTTGGTTCAGGTACCCAAAAGGTTGAAGAAGAATTGACTCGTGTATTACCAGAAGCGAGAGTGATTCGCATGGATGTTGATACGACACGTCGCAAGGGATCACACGAACGGCTATTATCAGCATTTGAAAAAAAGCAAGCTGATATCTTACTTGGGACACAGATGATTGCGAAAGGTCTAGATTTTCCAGCTATTACGTTAGTCGGTGTATTAGCAGCGGATTCAATGCTTCACATTCCTGATTTTCGTTCTGCAGAAAGAACCTTTCAATTACTAGAACAAGTTAGTGGACGTGCAGGCCGCCATGAGCTCTCTGGCGAAGTTGTCATACAATCGTATTCACCAGAACATTATAGCATTGATCTCGTTAAAGCGCATGATTATCAAGCTTTTTTTCAAACAGAAATGAACCAAAGAAAGTTTGGACAGTATCCTCCTTATGTGTATATGACTCTTATTACGATATCTCACCAAGAGCTAATGAAGGTGATAGACGTTTCTGAAACCGTGGTTGCCTTTTTAAGAAGAGAACTATCAACAGAAACAACCGTGTTAGGACCTGTTTCTTCGCCATTAGCACGTATAAAGGATAGATATCGTTATCAATGCATGATAAAATACAAAAACGAACCAAAGCTAAGAAAAGTGTTAATTGAAATTAGAGAGCATTATCAGCGTGAGTTAAATAAAGGCTTACAGCTCACTATTGATCTTCAACCCTATTTATTTACATAAAAGATCGTTATTGAAGAAAGAAGGCGGTTAAAAAATGAAAATAGTATTTATGGGGACGCCGGATTTTGCGGTTCCCGTATTACGTTCGTTAGTGGAGTCAAATAATGAAGTGGTCGCAGTCGTTACGCAACCAGATCGTCCAGTAGGGCGAAAAAAGGTACTAACTCCACCTCCTGTTAAAGTCGAAGCACTTGCACATGAAATTTCTGTTTTACAGCCAGAAAAGATAAAGGATACGACTGAAGTGGAAAGGGTGCTTGAATTTGAACCAGATTTAATTGTAACGGCGGCATTTGGTCAAATATTGCCGAAAGAATTACTGGAATATCCAACGTTAGGCTGTATTAATGTACATGCTTCGTTATTGCCGAGATATCGAGGAGGTGCTCCGATTCATCAAGCGATCATCGATGGTGAAAAAGAAGCAGGAGTAACGATTATGTACATGGTTGAAAAGCTAGATGCAGGAGATATGCTTTCTTATGTGAAGGTTCCGATTGAAGAGCATGACCATGTTGGGACATTACATGATAAGTTAAGTAATGAGGGTGCAAGGCTGCTACTTTCAACCATTCCTAATATCGTTAGTGGAAAGGCTAAAGCGATCCCACAAGATGAATCTCAAGTCACTTTTGCCCATAACATTACAAGAGAGATGGAGAAGATTAATTGGGAGCAAACAGGTGAAGAAATCTATAATCACATTAGAGGTCTTCATCCATGGCCAGTTGCATATACAAAGTTAAATGATAAAGGTCTTAAAGTGTGGTGGGGAGAAAAGGTTTCAAAAGAAGGAACGTTTGAACCGGGTGTCATTGAAAGAATTGAGGAAGATGGAATTATTGTTGCTACTGGAAATACGACTTCTATTAAAATAACTGATTTACAACCAGCTGGTAAGAAGAGGATGGATGGTTCATCATTTATCCGAGGTGCGGGGGCATCTCTTACAGTTGGAATGAGGGTTGGAGATGAGTAAGCTCGTACGTGAAGTAGCACTAGATGCTTTATTACAAGTGGAAGAGAATCAAGCTTACAGTAATTTGTTATTAAATCAAAAAATTAAACAAAATAATTTTTCAAAACAAGATGTAGGTTTGATGACAGAAATGGTTTATGGAACTGTTCAACGGAAAAATACATTGGATTATTATTTAACACCCTATGTAAAAAATGGATTTGAATCGATTGAACAATGGGTTCACGTTCTATTACGTTTATCAATTTATCAAATGGTATTTTTAGATCGTGTACCTGATAGAGCTGTTATCCATGAAGCGGTTACGATCGCCTCGAAACGAGGTCATCAAGGGATTAGTGGAATGGTGAACGGTATTTTACGTTCCTTTCAACGTCAGGGGCCACCTAGTTTTCATTCTATAAAAAACAAGAAAAAAGCTATGGCACTTGAGTTAAGCTTTCCCAAATGGCTCATTTCGAGATGGATTGAGCAATATGGCGAAGAAGAAACGATGAAAATCTGTCAAATGAGTCATCACCCCCCCGCAGTCTCGGTTCGTGTAAACCGAATGAAAACAACTGTAGCAGGCGCTATAGAAGCACTGCAAAACGAAGGGGTTGTAGTGGAAAGAGGGTATTTATCTGAAGACGGACTAATTATAAAGGCTGGACATGTTCTCACAACAAATGCTTATCGAAATGGTCTGCTTACGGTTCAGGACGAAAGCTCAATGCTCGTTGCAAAAGCACTTGATGTGAAAGAAGGCATGGAAATTATCGATGCTTGTGCAGCCCCAGGTGGAAAAACGACTCATATTGCAGAAATGATGAATAACGTCGGTCGTTTGTACTCTTTTGATCTACATGAGCATAAGATTTCTCTTATTCGTGAACAAACTGCCCGTCTTGGCTTAACGAATGTTAAGGCAGTCGCCTTTGATGCGAGAAAGCTTGATGACTATGTCGGAGAGAAGCAATTTGATCGTGTACTAGTAGACGCACCGTGCTCAGGTTTTGGAGTGATTCGTCGCAAGCCTGATATTAAATGGAACAAAAAACCTTCAGATATTGAAGCGATTCAGACCGTTCAAATGGAATTGCTTTCTTCGTTAAGCAAGCATGTGAAAAAAGGTGGAAAAATCCTTTACAGTACATGTACAATTGATAAAGAGGAAAATGAAGGAACAGTCGAGAATTTCTTAAAGAATCATTCCGAGTTTCAGTTAGATCATTCATTAACAGCAAGGTTACCTGAGAAGCTTAGTGAAATTGGACGCTTTAAGGCAGGGATGGTTACCATTTTGCCTCAGGATTTCGAAACAGATGGTTTTTTTATTGCTTGTTTTGAAAAAAGGTGAAAGATTGAACAAATACAATTCGGGTGATTGAGAGATGAGAAGAGGTGATTAGGAGATGGAGTTTGCATTTCAAACAGATTCTGGAATGGTGCGGCCACATAATGAAGATAGTGGCGGTATTTTTAAAAATAACGTTGGTATTCTGGCCATTGTAGCTGATGGTATGGGTGGGCATCAAGCAGGAGATGTGGCTAGCTCAATGACTACAGAATATTTTCGTTCTCTTTGGGAGCAAAAAGAAGAAAGAATGACGATTGATGAATCAGAAAAATGGCTAATCGATCATTTTAACAAGATAAACGAAAAGCTTTTTCAACATGCCAATGAACATGAAGAATGTAAAGGCATGGGAACGACATTGGTGGTTGCAATATGTACAAATGAATATGTATCGATTGCTCATATCGGTGATAGTCGTGCCTATGTCCAAAATGAAAATGGTTTTCAATTAAAGACAAATGATCACTCACTCGTACAGGAGCTTGTAAATACTGGTCAAATTTCAGAAGAAGAAGCGGAGCATCATCCACGTAGGAATGTTATATTACGTGCACTAGGGACAGGTCTAGATATTAAAGTAGATGTATCTACATTTCAAGCTGATGAGAGTGATTATGTGTTTCTTTGTTCGGATGGATTAACCGATAAGTTATCTAAAGAGGATATTGCGGAACAATTACAAACGAATGATGAAATTCAACAGAAGGCTAACAATTTGATTCAACTTGCTAATGAACGTGGTGGCGAAGACAACATAACAGTTGCCATTATTTCAATGTCTTTAGTAAGGTCCGATGGGAGTTCGAGTTAATGAAAGGACAACGAATAAGTGGACGTTATCACATTCTTGAGATGATTGGTGGTGGAGGGATGGCAAATGTGTATAAAGCACATGATGTCATCCTTGATCGTGAAGTTGCTGTAAAAGTTCTGCAGCCACAATTTTCGAGTGATGAACAATTTATCCATCGTTTTCGAAGAGAAGCTCAAGCTGCCACAAGCTTGAACCATCCGAATATTGTCAATATTTATGATGTTGGCGAAGAGGGTGATACGTATTACATTGTGATGGAATATGTTGAAGGTCAAACGTTAAAAGAATTGATCCAAATGAAGGGAGCACTTGATGTCGAGGAAGCGGTTGGCTACATGGAACAAATGCTTTCCGCGCTCTCTCATTCTCATGCAAACCAACTTGTTCATCGTGATATTAAGCCCCATAATATTTTAGTTCGTCATGACGGACTTTTGAAGGTGACAGATTTCGGTATCGCACGTGCTATATCTGCGGCAACCATTACTCATACAAATTCAGTTATGGGTTCGGTTCAGTATTTATCGCCTGAGCAAGCACGTGGAGGTCAAGTAACGTTTAAATCTGATATTTATTCACTAGGTATTGTCTTTTATGAAATGGTAACTGGAAGGATTCCCTTTTCTGGAGACACAGCCGTTTCAATTGCGATTAAGCATTTGCAGCACGATACTCCTTCTATTAAAGATCTGAATGATCGGTTACCTCAAAGTATCGATAATATGATCAAAAGAGCGACGGAAAAAGATCCATTGAAGCGGTATGATTCGATTCAAGATATGGAGGAGGATCTATCTACTGTACTGCATCCTAGTAGACTAGAAGAAGAACCTTACAATCAAACAGTTGATGAAGAAGCGACAAAAGTGATTCCAGTTATTAAAGATGAGGATTTAGAAAAAACAATTGAGGCACCAGTCGAAAAAGAAATAGAACAAACGGAAGAAAAGACAACGACACCTCCTAATAAAAAGAAGAGAAAAAAAAATAAAAAACTAATGATCCTATTAACGGTATTTGCCATATTACTAGGGGCAGTTATTATTGCATTTACCGTGATTCCGCGTTTATTACATGTCAATGAAGTAGAAGTGCCTGATTTTACTGAAATCCCTTTTGAGGATGCAGAAGAGGAATTAATTGAATTAAAGTTAATAGCAGAACGAGAAGATGTGTATCATGAATCAGTTCCAAATGAACACGTAGTTCGACAAAATCCATTGCCTGGCTCAATGGTAAAGGAGCAAGCACCTATTACATTGTTTGTTTCTTTAGGTCAAGAAGAAATGGAGATCGATGATTATGTTGGTACGAATATAGATCGTGCTGAAGCATTATTAGAAAGCCAAGGATTCACAGTTAATAGAGATACACGTGAAACAAATGAGGAAGAACCAGGAATCGTGCTAGAGCAAGACCCGAGTGGTGGGGAAATGGTAGTTCCAGCAGAAACGACGGTTACACTAACCTATAGTGTTGAAGCGCCAATTCGTTTACAAAACCTTGTGGGTCTAGAAGAGTCAGCTGTACAGGACTATTTTGCTGAGGTCGACCTGAATGGTGATTTCGTCGAAGAATATTCATCATCGGTAGAAGAAGGCCGGGTCATTAGGCAGGATCCGGGTGCTTTCACAATGTTGTCAAAAGGGGATTCTGTCACTGTAATCATTTCTCTAGGACCAGAACCAGAACCCGAGCCAGAAGAGGAACCATCAAAGTTCTTCTCGCAAAATTACCGAATTGTAGTAGAAGAAGAAAATGGGAATAACTCATACCGTATTAAAATTGTATATCGTGATGCTTCAACAAATGGAGAAGATCAAGTATATGTTGAAGAACAAATAAGTGAAACAGTGACATACCGCATTCAATTGGAAGTCAGTTCATCATATCCCGGATCGTATGATGTATATGTAGACGAAGAATTAGTTGAACAATCAGATGTATTTCATTTTGATGACTAATGAATACTACTAAAAACGATTGCTTTCGTGGGCTTTTAAGAACGTAGCTATTGAACATCCTGAAGGTAGTGATTTTGCCTTCGGGATCGTTCAAGACCAAAAATCATTTTGATTATTTTAAATTGGAGGTTATGAATGGCAGAGGGTAAGATTATTAAAGCCTTAAGTGGATATTACTATGTGAAAAATGAAGATGGTTTGTTTCAATGTCGAGCACGTGGGAATTTCAGAAAACGGAAAATCAAACCATTAGTAGGTGATGAAGTTCAGTTTGAAGCTGAAAATCGAACAGATGGTTATATATTAGACGTCTCTGAGCGAAAAAATGAATTAATTCGTCCTCCGATAGCAAATATTGATCAGGCTATCCTTGTTTTTTCTGCTTTAGAACCTGATTTCAGCTTACTACTATTGGATCGTTTTCTTGTTCATATTGAAGCGAATGCGATTAAACCTCTCCTTGTTATTAGCAAGGTTGACCTAGTAGATGCTGAGCTACTTGCATCATTGCATACATATAAATCTTTATATGAGTCAATCGGCTATACAGTCCTTTTTGCATCTATGAATGAAAAAAGTGATATTAATGATCTTAAGCCTTTTTTAGAGGGGCAAATGAGTGTTGTTGCAGGTCAATCAGGTGTTGGGAAGTCGTCATTATTGAACGTTCTTGATCCAAATCTCGATATTGAAACGAATGAAATTTCTTCTCATCTAGGAAGAGGGAAGCATACAACTACACATGTTGAGCTATTGCCGATAGCCGATGGGTTAGTTGCTGATACTCCTGGATTTAGTTCTCTTGACTTTGTTGATATATTGCCTGAGGAGTTGTCGTTATACTTTCTTGAAATGAAAGAGCTGTCGACAGAATGTAAGTTCAGAGGGTGTACACATAGCTCTGAGCCACATTGTGCTGTGAAGAAAGCATATGAAAAAGGGGAGATTGCTCAATCGCGCTTTGAGCATTACCTACAGTTTTTAGATGAGATAAAAAATCAAAAAAAGAGGTATTGAAAGATATGGTAAAAATAGCACCTTCCATTTTATCAGCAGACTTTGCAAAGCTTGGTGAAGAAATTAAAGATGTAGAAAAAGGTGGGGCCGACTATATTCATGTTGATGTCATGGATGGTCATTTTGTTCCAAATATCACAATAGGGCCTCTAGTCGTTGAAGCGATAAGACCTGTTACACATTTAACACTAGATGTCCATTTGATGATAGAGAATCCAGATAAGTATATTCCACTCTTTGCAAAAGCGGGAGCAGATATCATTTCTGTCCATGTAGAAGCTTGTCCTCACCTTCATCGTACGATTCATCATATAAAAGATTTAGGAATTAACGCAGGTGTCGTACTTAATCCTGCTACTCCTGTTTCAATGATAGAAACAATCATTGACGATGTTGACCTTGTATTACTTATGACCGTTAATCCGGGCTTCGGTGGTCAAACATTTATTCCTACTGTATTAAGTAAGATACAAGAAGTATATTCGCTCGCACAAGAAAGAGGACTGAATATTGATATTGAAGTAGATGGAGGTGTAAATGAAGAGACTGCGAAGCAATGCATAGAGGCTGGTGCGAACGTCCTAGTTGCAGGCTCATCTATTTACAATATGAATAATCGTAAACAAGCAATAGAAATTTTAAGAGGTGAATAATTAAGAAAGGGCACTGAAAAAGTTTGGCTTCTAACTTTTTTGGTGCCCTTTTAGCAATGTGCGAAACCGTGGTGTAGTATCATAGAATCAGAATGTGTAAAATTTCAGAAGGAAGTGTGGGAGGAACCGAATGAAGCTAGAGGGACAGTTCAAAGGAGAGTGTTGGCTCGCTCGTTACTCGTATTTATGAAAGAACTCCACTTTCATAAAAACTTAAACCTGTTGTAACGGCTCCGCACAATGCTTATAAGAAAAGACCGCCACCACGGTTTTTCTTAGGTCACTTTTCAATAAGAATCATCATATATTGTGGATTGAGGGCATATGTTTAAAGGTGAAGGAATAAAGTCAAGTTTAATATGAAATGAATTTGAAAAAATGGGGAATAGAATCTTGTTCACGCATATAATTGAAAGAGGATAGGTCGTTCTATTGGTCAAAATGATTCGAGTCATTCTTGATCAAGCCCAACTGTATCGTAAGCAGTTTCACCTTTAGCGATCAGCAACAACCTTATTCATTTGGTTACTTATGTTGAGGAGGAGGAGCTATGAAATTTTACACGATTAAGCTACCAAAATTTTTAGGCGGTATTGTCAAAGCGGTATTGAATTCATTTAAAAAAGGATAATGAAAAGAGGGTGTTTCACAAGTTCTACATAGAACATGGAAACACCCTCTGTGTAAGGGGCTTATAAAGCCTTACACACGTTGTACTTTACCTGATTTAAGTGCGCGAGCAGATACGTAAACACGTTTTGGCTTACCATCTACAAGAATACGAACCTTTTGTACATTTGCACCCCAACGACGCTTTGTTTTATTCAGAGCGTGAGAACGCTTATTGCCACTACGTGCTTGCTTACCAGTAATATAACATTTACGTGCCATCATATGCACCTCCTTATTTCCGATGCGAAACGCTCAATTTCATACTTAGATATAGTAGCATAGCACATGGTTGATTGCAATAACTTACTGAAAACTTTATCAAGTAATCTTGCTTGACAGTTCAAATCTGAGATTTGCTTTTAAAATGAAGGATTGTATAGTAAAATAACATTACTAAGGGATGTTAAGGAATGAGGAGGTTGGATCAATGACAATTGAAATGAAAACTCAACTAGGAATTGTGGATATATCAAAAGATGTTGTTGCGACCATTGCAGGTGGTGCGGCCATTGATTGCTACGGCATTGTTGGAATGGCATCGCAAAAACAATTGAAGGATGGGTTATCTGATTTACTAGGTAAAGAAAATTTCAGGCGCGGAGTAGTCATTCGTGAAGAAATGGAGCAAATCCATATTGATATGTATATTATTGTGAGCTATGGAACGAAAATATCAGAGGTGGCTTATAATGTACAGACGAAAGTAAAGTACCAATTAGATCAAATGTTAGGGCTAGATGTAGATTCTGTGAACATTTTTGTTCAAGGAGTCCACGTCACGAACCCATAAGATGTAAGGAGGAAATGTTCGTGGCAATGAAGCGAATTGAAGGGAATAAGCTTGCTCAAATGTTTATAGAAGGTGCAGCAAATTTAACAAACCATGTTAAGGTTGTGGATGCATTAAATGTATTCCCTGTGCCAGATGGGGATACAGGGACCAATATGAATCTTTCTATCACTTCAGGTGTGAAAGAAGTAAAGCAGCAACTACATGGAAATGCCAGTCAAGTTGCCTCTGCTTTTGCAAAAGGCTTGCTAATGGGTGCAAGAGGGAACTCAGGTGTTATTTTGTCACAGTTATTTCGTGGGTTTTCAAAAGAACTCGAAGGGAAACAGACTGTCACTTCTGAAGGTTTTGCGATGGCGCTCCAGCATGGTGTCGAAACGGCATATAAGGCAGTAATGAAACCAGTGGAAGGTACCATTTTGACAGTTGCAAAGGATGCAGCGAAGGTAGCTGAGAAGGTTTCACAAAAGGATGATAACCTCATTCATGTGATGGAGGCTACATTGGAAGAAGCTAATCGATCATTAAAGAGGACTCCTGATCTATTACCTGTTTTAAAAGAGGTTGGCGTAGTTGATTCTGGTGGACAAGGGTTAGTATACATTTATGAAGGTTTTTTAGCTGTGTTAAAAGGAGAAAAGCTTGCAACAACGAATCAAGAAGCACCGTCTATGGATGATCTAGTAAAAGTAGAACACCACAATGCTCAAAGTCACCTTGCTACTGAAGATATCGAATTTGGCTTTTGTACAGAGGTTATGGTTCAATTTGCAGACGATAAGCTAGCAAAACACCCTTTTAACGAACCTGAATTTCGTCAGGAATTAAGTGAGTTAGGGGATTCACTATTAGTTGTGTCAGATGAAGATTTATTAAAAGTACATATACACGCAGAGCATCCAGGAGAGGTACTAAATAAGGCGCAACGATTCGGTGAGCTCGTTAATATTAAGATTGAAAATATGCGAATGCAACATACTAATTTATTAGAAGAGTCAAAGCAACATCATGAACAAGAAAGACAACTTAATCAATCTCAAAATCAAAGTGAGTATGGTATTGTAACCGTTTCGATGGGGGAGGGAATTGCAAAACTGTTCAAAGGCTTAGGAGCTAGTGTTGTGATTCCAGGTGGACAAACGATGAATCCTAGTACCGAAGATATTATTAAGGCGATTAGGGAGACCAATGCTGAAAAAATTATCATTTTGCCGAATAATGGTAATATCATTATGGCTGCGGAGCAAGCTGCAGAAGTTGCTGAAGAAGATGTAATCGTTGTCCCTTCTAAAACAGTCCCACAAGGGTTAGCAGCAGTATTAGCATTTAACCCATCTCAATCACTTGAGAATAATCAAGATACAATGAAAGGTGCATTAACATCTGTTAAATCTGGACAAGTTACGTATGCCGTTCGAGATACGACTATTGATGGTGTGGAAATTAAAAAAGAAGATTATATGGGCATTGCAGATAAAAAGATTGTTAGTTCTGGACAAAGCCTTCTAGAAGTCACGAAAGATTTATTAGATGAAATGATTGATGAAGATTCAGAAATTGTGACGTTATTACAAGGTGAAGATGCAACGGATGAAGGAACAAAGGAAATCGTTCACTACATTGAAGAGAAATATAAAGATGTAGAAGTTGATGTTCATCAAGGTGACCAGCCACTTTATTCTTATTTGTTGTCAGTTGAATAAAAAATGATACGAAAAGGGAGTTGTCGGAAATGTCTACGATTAAAATTGTGACAGATAGCACCGCAGATATCCCCAATACGTTAGCCGAAGAATTAGGAATTACCGTTGTCCCATTGAATGTAATTTTTTCAGATGAAGAAGCTTATGAAGATGGTGTCACTCTTACTGCGGATCGATTTTATGAATATGTAAAAGAGCGTAATGTCATTCCTTCAACCTCTCAGCCGACTCCTTATCAATTTGAGGAATTGTATCGTTCGTTGTCAGACAAAGATACCGAAATTATTTCTATTCATTTATCTTCTAAATTAAGTGGAACATATCAGGCTGCAACCATTGCAAAGCAAGCTTTGGAAATGGATTCGATTCATGTGATTGACTCAAAGAGAGCTTCATATGCGATTGGTATTATCGTTGTCGAAATAGCGAAATATGCAAAGTCAGGCAGGAGCTTAGAGGACTGTCTATCGAGGTTGGAAGAGTTACTTAACGATACAACCGTTTATTTTATGGTCGATACATTAGAATATTTGCAAAAAAATGGCCGGATTGGTAAAGCATCAGCATTATTAGGCTCAATGTTGAAAATTAAGCCGATCCTCTCATTAAATGAAGCAGGAGAAGTGTATTCATTTGAAAAGGCTAGAGGTCAAAAGAAGGCACTAAATCGAATACTTGAAGTGTTTGATGAACAATTTGGGAAAGAACCTGTACATGTAGGCATTTCTCATGCAATTAATGAACAATATGCTCATGATGTTTTGTCACTATGCCAGCAAAGGTTTAATGTTCAAAGTGATGTGGTTACATCTATAGGAGCAGTCATTGGAGCACATGTCGGGCCTGGAACGATTGCTATTTCAATCACACGGGCAACGAATGAAGTCGTTGAATGATATAAATATTCGTAAAAGCAGTTATTAAGGGCACTGAAAAAGTCCTTTCTAGTCACTCAAGGAAGAGTAATGGCTCCGCTCGTTGCGCGCCTTGCTATGAGAAACCCACTCATATCAAGGCTTTCAAAATCGGGCAACGGCTACGCACATTACTTAAAGCCACTGAAAAAGTTTGGTTTTAACTTTTTCAGTGGCTTTTGATTTTTAACTTTTTCAGTGCCCTTTAAGCAATGTACGAAACGGTTGGTACTGAAAAAAGCTGATTTGTACATTTCAGTGGACTTGAGTTATCTCGTTCGTTAATCGGAAAGCTCCTTTTTCTTCCTTCAGATAAAATATGTTAAAATAAGCTTGAATGGTTGTTAGAAATGAGGTGAAGGGACATGCAACATTTACCTATAAAAGAGGTAAAAGGAATAGGTGAAGAAACAGCAGTTCAGCTGGCTGACCTTCGAATTCATACTATTGCTGAATTAATTGAACACTTTCCTTATCGGTATGAAGATTATCAAATTAAAGATTTACATCAAGTGAAACATGAGGAACGAGTGACAGTAATCGGTACGATTCAATCTGAGCCCTCTATTAGGTATTATGGAAAAAAGAAAAATCGTCTATCATTTAGGATGTTAATAAATGGCGTATTGGCAACCGTAACTTTTTTTAATCGTGCATTTTTAAAGAAGCAAATTGTAGTAGGTGCTGAAGCGACTGTAACGGGTAAATGGGATCAACACCGACTAATGATTACAGGATCGGAGTTTAAGCAAGGTAATCAAGAACGTGACCAAACATTGATGCCCATTTATTCAACAACAGGCTCATTAACGATTAAGAAAATGAGAAAGTATATCCAACAAGCTCTCCTTCAATATAAAAGTGAAATCATTGACCCGCTACCAGCTTCTTACTTGCAGGCATATAAGCTTCCGAATAAAGTACAAACGATACAGGAGTTGCATTTCCCTTCTAGTCATGAGGCTTTAAAACATGCAAGAAGACGTATGGTCTATGAGGAGTTTTTATTCTTTCAATTAAAAATGCAAGCTTTTCGAAAGATTTCACGAGAACACTCAAATGGTCAGAGCTTAAATATAAAAGATGAAGCTGTTCAAGCTTTTGTTTCACATTTGTCCTTCCCACTTACAGGTGCACAAAGTCGAGTTAAGGATGAAATTATTGAGGATATAAAATCCTCTTATCAAATGAATCGCTTATTACAAGGTGATGTTGGATCAGGAAAGACAGTTGTGGCAGCAATCGCTATGTATGCTGTTGTTGAAGCTGGTTATCAAGCAGCTCTTATGGTTCCAACTGAAATCTTAGCAGAACAGCATGTCCAATCGTTACAAGTATTATTTGAGCCGTTCGGCATAGATGTAGAATTGTTAACCGGATCGGTAAAAGGACGTAAACGAAAGGACTTACTGGCAAATGTTTTAACAGGGACAACAAAAGTCATTGTAGGGACACATGCACTCATTCAAGATGATGTACAATTTTCAAGGTTAGGGCTTGTCATTACTGATGAACAGCATCGCTTTGGCGTTAATCAAAGAAGGATTCTTCGTGATAAAGGACAACACCCTGATGTACTCTTTATGACGGCTACTCCTATCCCCAGGACGTTGGCGATCTCTGTTTTTGGTGATATGGATGTATCGATCATTGATGAGATGCCGGCGGGACGTAAAGCGATAGAGACTTATTGGGCTAAGCCTGATATGCTAACGAGAGTATTAGATTTCACTGAAAAAGAGCTAAAAAAAGGTAGACAAGTATATGTCATTTGTCCATTAATAGAGGAATCTGATAAGCTTGACGTTCAAAATGCAATTGATGTTCATCTATTGTTACAGCAGCATTTTGAAGGGAAATGGAAAGTCGGATTAATGCATGGGAGATTGCACCCGACCGAAAAAGAGGAAGTAATGAATGCATTTAGTCAAAACGAAACGCAAATATTGGTGTCAACAACTGTTGTAGAAGTTGGAGTAAACGTTCCGAATGCGACAGTGATGATTATTTATGATGCCGAGCGCTTTGGGCTTGCTCAACTCCATCAACTAAGAGGAAGAGTTGGAAGAGGCGATGCTCAATCGTACTGTATATTATTAGCTGACCCTAAGTCGGAAATTGGAAAAGAACGTATGAAGATTATGACTGAATCGAATGATGGTTTCGTTCTCTCTGAAAAGGATTTAGAATTACGGGGGCCAGGAGATTTCTTTGGGTCTAAACAAAGTGGATTGCCTGAATTTAAAGTAGCCGATGTCGTTCATGATTATCGAGCATTAGAAGTGGCAAGACAAGATGCTCAATCACTTATTTTTTCTAACTCGTTTTGGAAGGAAGGAGAATTTGCTTTACTTCGGGAATATTTAGAAAAAGAAGGCGTATTGGATGGGCAAAAAATTGATTAACTATTGAAATCAACTTGTACCAATTATATACTACTCTTAGTACCTAGTAATAAAAGTGAATAGTTGTGGATGGTGAAACCGATGAAAATTAAAAAGAAGGAACGCCAAACACGTTTACAAGAAATGTTGCAGTTAAATCCATTTTTAACTGATGAGGATTTATCAGAAGCATTTTCTGTTAGTATACAAACGATACGGCTCGACCGATTGGAATTATCGATACCTGAACTGAGGGAGCGTATTAAGGGAGTAGCTCAAAAGCAGCTTGATGAGTTAAAAGCACTTTCCCCCGATGAAGTGATAGGAGAGATCGTCGACCTTCAACTTGATCAACGTGCGATATCAATACAAGATGTCAAAGAGGAACACGTGTTCACTCGCACAGGAATAGCCCGAGGTCATCATTTGTTTGCGCAGGCAAATTCTTTGGCAGTTGCTATTATTAACGATGAAATGGCTTTAACGGCTAAAGCTAATATTCGTTTCTCGCGTCAAGTACAAGCTGGGGAACGAGTGATTGCTAAAGCGAGTGTTTCAGGAAATCAACGTGAGCGAACGATCGTTCACGTGAAAAGCTATGTCGGAGATGAGTTAGTATTTTCAGGAGAATTTGTCATGTTCCGATCAGCGGTAAAGGATTCTTAGAAGGAGAGACCATGATGAAAATATCAATTGATGCAATGGGAGGCGACAACGCGCCTAAAGCTCAAGTAGAGGCTGCTCAAAAAGCTGCTCAAACGTATTCCGATTTGGAAATAACTCTTGTTGGTAACGAAGAAGATATTAAGAAATATTTAGCTAAAGAAGAGAGAATATCGATTTTACATACGACTGAAAAGATAAAGGATACTGATCAACCGACGACAGCAGTCAGAAGAAAGAAAGATTCATCCATGGTATTAGCCGTTAGAGAAGTCAAGGAAGGAAGAGCGGATGCAACGATTTCTGCTGGTAATACAGGAGCCCTAATGACGGCTGGTCTGTTACATGTTGGCCGTATTAAAGGGATTGATCGGCCTGCTTTGTCACCAATGTTGCCAACACTAAATGGAAAAGGCTTTTTATTACTTGATGTTGGAGCAAATATGGATGCTAAGCCTAAGCACTTATTACAATATGCTATAATGGGTCATACTTATATGCAGATGGTGCGAAATGTTCGTAAACCTCGCGTTGGTTTATTGAATGTAGGTACTGAAAACGGAAAAGGAAATGAGCTTACGAAAGATACCTTTTCATTGCTTGAGAATGCTAACATCAATTTTGTTGGTAATATAGAAGCAAGAGATCTACTTAATGGAGTAGCCGATGTCGTTGTAAGCGATGGGTTTTCTGGTAATCTCGTTTTAAAATCCATTGAAGGGACTGCTGGAGCTCTTTTTTCTATTATGAAGAAAGAATTAACAAGCTCACTTTTTTCAAAAATGGCTGCGGCAGCGTTAAAACCACGCTTTCGTAAAATAAAAAATCAAATGAGCTATTCGCAATATGGTGGCGCCGGACTTTACGGTTTAAAAGCACCCTTGATTAAAGCTCATGGATCTTCAGATGAGACGGCTGTTTTTCATGCTATTAGACAAGCGTATGAGATGGTTGATCAGCAAGTGGTCACAATCATTAAAAATGAAGTGGCTAAATCAGTAAATGAGGAATAGGAGAGATAAGATGGGGAAGGTAGCGTTTTTGTTTCCGGGGCAAGGCTCACAATCAGTTGGAATGGGGAAGGATGTAGAGTCTGATTGTTTTTCACGCGCAGACCAAGTTCTCGATTACTCATTGTCAACAATCATGTATGAAGGACCTGAAGAAGAGTTGAAGAAAACAGAGCATACTCAACCAGCACTTGTTACAATGAGCGTTGCACTACTGCAAATGATGCAGGAAGAAGGTTTAATGGCTGATTTCGTTGCCGGTCACAGTCTTGGCGAATACAGTGCTCTAGTTGCAGCAGGAGCGATGAGGTTTGAGGATGCCGTTTATGCTGTGCGTCAACGGGGATTATTTATGGAGGAAGCTGTACCGAATGGTGAAGGGGCAATGGCCGCTGTATTAGGGTTGGAGCGTGCTACATTAGAAACAATTTGTACGAGAGCTTATGAGCATAAAGGAATTGTTGAGCTAGCTAATTTAAATTGTCCAGGACAAATCGTCATTTCAGGTTCTGCTGCTGGTGTAAAAGAGGCTAGCAGATTAGCGAAAGAAAAAGGAGCACGTCGCGTCTTACCATTGCAAGTAAGCGGGCCATTTCATTCGTCCCTAATGAAACCAGCTGCAAAAAAGCTCGCAACAGTACTAGCAAAGTTGGACATTCAAGATGCGAACATTTCAGTGATTGCAAATGTGTCTGCATCTCGTGTTGATGATGCCGCAACCATTCGTGAGAACTTGATTCAGCAAGTTTATTCGCCTGTTTTATGGGAGGATACGATCCATACGTTATTAGATAATGGAGTTGACACATTTGTTGAAATAGGAAGTGGCAATGTTTTAACAGGGCTAGTTCGAAAGGTCAATCGAAAAGTAAAAGCGATCTCTGTACAGTCAAAGGAAGATGTTATGAAAGTAAAGGCGCAATTAGAAGGAGTGAGTGAATAATGCTACAAGGTCAAACAGCGATTGTGACAGGCGCTTCTCGTGGGATTGGTCGTGCAACAGCGCTAGAGCTTGGACGTAATGGAGCTAATGTTGTCGTGAATTACGCAGGTAGTCAAGCAAAAGCAGAAGAGGTTGTTACAGAGATAAAAGGATTTGGAGTTGACGCAATTGCCATTCAAGCAAATGTTGCTGATGGAGAACAAGTGAAAGCGTTAATGAAGCAAACCGTTGATGCGTTTGGACGCATTGATATTCTTGTGAACAATGCTGGAATTACACGAGATAACCTGCTAATGCGTATGAAGGATGACGAATGGGATGATGTGATCAACACGAATTTAAAAGGAGTCTTTCAATGTGCAAAGGCAGTAAGTCGCCAAATGATGAAGCAACGATATGGTCGTATTATTAACGTTGCTTCGGTGGTAGCTGTTTTAGGAAACGCCGGTCAAGCGAATTATGTCGCAGCTAAAGCGGGTGTAATCGGGTTAACAAAGACTCTTGCACGGGAGCTAGCTAACCGTAATATTCATGTAAATGCAGTCGCTCCAGGTTTTATTGAAACGGATATGACAGATGAGCTTGGAGAAGATATGAAAGCTCAGTTGTTAAATCAAATTCCACTTGCAACATTAGGTAAGCCGGAAGATATAGCCAATACAATTCGCTTTTTAGCAAGTTCAGATGCGGATTACATGACAGGCCAAACATTACATGTTGATGGCGGAATGGTTATGCCATAAGATTGAATGGTACTCTTTGAGAGGAGGTGAATGAAAATGGCAGATACTTTATCACGTATTACGAAGATTGTTGTTGATCGTCTAGGTGTTGAAGAAGCAGAAGTGAAGCCTGAAGCTTCATTTAAAGACGATCTTGGTGCAGATTCATTAGATGTTGTAGAGCTTGTTATGGAGCTAGAAGATGAATTTGACCTAGAAATTTCCGACGAAGAAGCGGAGAAAATTTCAACGGTTGCTGATGTCGTTGATTACATAAACAACCGTAATTAATAGGAAGACAAGGTGTTTCTCCTTTCATATTAGAAAGGAGAAACCCTAGTATTTCCACCTTATTAGAAGATGTAAAAAGACGGAGGTGGTTTATGAATGCCACAATCTTCAAGACCTTCAAAACGTGCTAGGTACCAGCATGATCGTAGACGTGCACCTCGTAAAATGGTGCTTTCAAAAGATCAAAAGCAAAAGTTTGATGAGTTAATGGAGAGATTGCAATTACATTTTGATAATCGTAAATTATTAATTCAAGCCTTTACCCATTCATCCTATGTGAATGAGCATCGTATTTTTTCTTGTCAAGATAATGAACGTTTAGAATTTCTCGGTGATGCTGTACTTGAACTGTCTGTTTCTCAATTTTTATTTAAACAATTCAATACGATGAGTGAGGGAGATATGACAAAGCTTCGTGCCTCTATTGTATGTGAGCCTTCCCTAGCTTTATTTGCCCAAGAGTTAAAATTTGGAGAGATGGTATTGTTAGGAAAGGGCGAGGAAATGACAGGTGGAAGAGCAAGACCGGCTTTATTAGCCGATGTATTTGAAGCGTTTATTGGTGCTCTTTACCTTGATCAAGGACTTGATACGGTATTAGAATTTCTAAATCAGACTATTTATCCTAAGATAAACGATGGTGCTTTTTCTCATATGATGGATTTTAAAAGTCAGCTTCAAGAATTTATTCAACGTGATAACCTCGGTTTAATCCAATATTTAATCGTTCAGGAACGTGGGCCTGCCCATAATCGTGAATTTGTATCAGAAGTCCAGTTAAATGGGGAAACTATTGGAGTCGGTACAGGGCGCTCAAAGAAAGAAGCTGAACAACATGCGGCTCAGCAAGCACTTATGAATGTAAATGAAAAAGAAAAGTTAAAATAATTTCGCATAGTAAAAGAGTCGCTACTTCTTTAGAAAGCGACTCTTTTACTAATAGGGGATCGGTTATTTTCGTAGTTGGCCTAATTCGGTAACAATTGCATCCAATTCACTTACTGAAAAGCTAGACTGTTTTTTGACATGCTCGTAAATATCACGTAAATCGTCATATTGCTCGGTGTCGAAGTTCTTTGAATTTAACGCGCTAGCATTTACAATTTGTAGCTTGTCTTTAATAGAGTCAAGCATATATTCAATGTTTTCTCTCGATTGAGTATCTAAATTCATGATCTCACTCCTTATTTCTAGTGATTTCATCGTACCATAGCCACATCACTTTGTCCTCTTTAAACCCAATTTACATTGAAAAAGAAGCAATAACAAATTCGAATGACTTGTTTCACTTGACGTTAAATGTCTATATGTGGCTTCATTCACTACGTGTCCTGTGGCGAGAATACGACTCACTACAGGACTTTAAAAGATGTAGCGACTACACTCATTACTTCGAGGTTATTCAAAAAGGGAAAAAGCGCCCATTTTGAACAACCTCTATATGTCAATTCTTTTGTTAATATGATAAAATTATTTAGTTGTTATACATAGTTAGGAGGAGAAGACTATGTTCCTCAAACGACTAGAGGTCGTCGGATTTAAATCATTTGCCGAAAAAATTAATATTGATTTTGTTCCAGGTGTAACGGCAGTCGTTGGACCAAATGGGAGTGGAAAAAGTAATATTTCAGATAGTATACGCTGGGTTCTTGGTGAACAATCGGCAAAGTCATTAAGAGGAGCAAAAATGGAGGATATCATTTTTGCTGGAAGTGATAGTCGTAAACCACTAAACTATGCTGAAGTGAGCTTAATTTTAGACAATGAGGATCAATACATAGCGATCGATTATAGTGAAGTCAGTGTAACGAGGCGTGTTTATCGGTCTGGTGATAGTGAGTATTTTATTAACAAGCAACTCTGTCGATTAAAAGATATTGTTGATTTGTTCCTTGATTCTGGACTTGGAAAGGAAGCCTATTCAATCATTGGTCAAGGGAAAATAGAAGAAATTTTAAGTAATAAGCCTGAAGATCGTCGTGTCATTTTTGAAGAAGCCGCCGGCGTTTTGAAATACAAAACGAGAAAAGTCAAAGCCGAGAAACGTTTAACCGAGACACAAGATAATTTACTTCGTGTGGAAGATATACTTAATGAGCTCGAGTCGCAAGTGGAGCCACTAAAGGAACAAGCCTCACTTGCTAAGGAATATTTAGCGATTAAAGAGGAATTAAAAGAAATAGATATTGCCTTAATGGTTTTTGAAATTGAGCAATTACATGAGAATTGGTTATTGAAAAAAGAACAACTGGCGACACATACGGAGAAGCTTCAACATCTAAATGAAGAACTGATTGATTTAGAAGAGCAGCGTCTTGCGATACGTGAGAATCTAAGTAATATGAGTCAACGTCTATCTAATATGCAGGATGAACTCCTTCATTCTAGTGAAGAGTTAGAGAAGAATGAAGGTCGTAAAGAAGTATTAAAAGAACGACGGAAAAATGCATCACAACATAAAGAGCAATTAGAGAAATCGATTGCTGAAAAGAAAGACCAATTAGAGTCAACTCAAAAGAAGTTCGAAGAAGAGCAGAAGAAAGAGCAAGAAATTCGTAACCGCTTAAATGAATTTAAGCGAAATGTTTCAGAAAAGGAGCAGCTTGCTAATCGCTCTGCAACAGATTTAGAAGATGAAATGGATCAATTAAAATCAGACTATATTGAAGTTTTGAATGAGCAAGCTAGTATTCGTAATGAAAAACGTTACTTAGAAGAACAAATTGATCATCAAAAAAAGAAGCAACAACGTTTGTTAACAGAAAATGAAGATATTGTTCAAGTTCATCAAAAGTGGTTGAAAGAGCTTGAGGAAGCTAAGCAGAAAGAATCGATTACGCAACGAGAGTTGGAAAGAATTACGGACGAATATCGGCGAATTTCGAGTCAAGCTGAAAAGCAGGAGTTGATGTATCAACAGAAGGAATCAAAGCTGTACGAAACCTTTCAGCTTCAGCAAAAGCTCCAATCACGTGCAGATGTATTGGAGGAAATGCAATCGGACTTTTCTGGGTTTTTTCATGGTGTTAAGGAAATCCTAAAGGAACGAAATGGTAAATTGACAGGGATTCTCGGTGCTGTTGCTGAGTTATTACGTGTACCAAAGCAATATGAAACGGCGATCGAAATTGCATTAGGTGGAGCAACACAGCATATTGTTGTGGATAGTGAGGCGAACGCACGAAAGGCGATTCAATATTTAAAACTGAATCGAATTGGACGAGCGACATTTTTACCTTTACCTGTATTAAAGGCAAGGACGATACCGGCAGCCCAAGTACAGGCTTTGAGTGAACATTTAGGTTTTTTAGGTGTTGCAGCGAGCTTAATACGTTCGGATGAGCGATATCGACCTGTATTAGAGCATCTGCTCGGTAATGTTATTATTGCTGAAGATTTACAGGCTGCTAATGAGTTAGCCAAGAGGGTTGGACATCGCTTTCGCGTCGTGACATTAGAAGGAGATGTTGTTAATACAGGTGGTTCGATGACCGGAGGGGCGGTGAAACAAAAGCAAACCCCACTTCTTGGTCGTAAACGAGAACTAGAAGATTTACAGAATAAGCTCTCCAATCTAAAGGAAGTAGCCGATTCATTAGAACAGGAAGTGAAGGAGTTAAAAAGTGTTTCTCAACAATTAATGGAGAAGAGAGAATCATTAAGAGGAAGCGGAGAGAACATTAGGCAAGAATGGCAGGAGATGAAATCTTACGTTACAGTCATTGAGCGTGAGCTAGAATTGACGAAAGACCAATTCACACGCTTCGATCGAGAAAAAGATAGCTTTACGAATGAGATTAGTCAAATGACTGAACGGATTCAAACGTTAGACTCAACCTATGATGTTATGGTAGATAGAGGTCAGCAATTAGAACAAAGGGTAAAAACATTAGAGCAAAAACAAAAAGAACAAAAAGAATCTGAGGAAACATTACAAGAACAATTAACGACTGGAAAAATTGAACTTGCGCGTATAAAAGAACAATACCAAGCGATTTCTTCGCAAGTCGATTATTGGGGGACGATGAAAGAACAATTTGAGAGTGAATATCGTGACCTTAATGATCAATATAAAGATTTAGTTCTTGAAATGTCTGACCGTACAAATGGTGAAGATCATATTAATGAAATGATTAGTGAAAGTAGGTTGAAAAAGCAAGAATTAACCGTACACATTACATCATTACGAGAAGAAAGAGAACAGCAAGAGCAGCTTTTAATAGAAGTTGAACAAACGCAAAAGGAAAAGCAACAATTACAGTCTGCTGTTAGCAATGAGTGTACGTCGATTGAAGTGAAGGTTAATCGAATGGATGTCGATCTAGATAATCGCTTATCTTCTATACAGGAGGAATATGAGCTTTCCTTTGAAGCTGCGCAACAAACTTATCAGCTCACGATCGATGCCAATGAAGCGAAGACGAAGGTAAGGCTAATGAAGCGTTCTATTGATGAATTAGGTACAGTGAACATTGGTGCAATTGAGGAATATGACCGTGTGAGTGAGCGCTTTGATTTTCTCACGACACAGCAAAACGATTTACAAGAAGCTAAAGAGACGCTGCATGGGGTTATTACTGAAATGGATCAAGAAATGACTAAACGATTTTACGATACGTATGTTCATATTCGCTCACATTTTCAAGTCATATACAAAAAGTTATTTGGTGGTGGGGAAGCCGATTTAGTTCTAACTGAGCCAGAAAATCTGCTTGATACAGGTGTTGAAATTATGGCACGACCACCAGGGAAAAAAATGCAAAACTTAGGTTTGCTTTCTGGTGGAGAACGTTCATTGACAGCGATCGCATTACTTTTTGCGATATTACGTGTACGGCCTGTTCCGTTTTGTGTTCTTGATGAAGTAGAAGCAGCATTAGATGAAGCAAATGTAAGTAGATTTGCACAATTTTTAAAAGAGTTTAGTGAAGCGACTCAATTTATTGTCATTACACATCGAAGTGGGACAATGGAAGAAGCAGATGTTCTCTATGGTGTTACAATGGAAGAGTCAGGTGTTTCAAAGCTCGTTTCTGTCCGTTTGGAAGAAACGAAAGAATTAATAGAAAGTTAGGTGTGAGCACATGAGTTTCTTTAAAAAACTGAAAGAGAAAATAACAAATCAAACGGTAGACGTGACAGATAAGTTTAAAGAAGGATTAGAAAAGACAAGAGAATCGGTCGTCGGTAAAATGAATGAGCTTGTATCACGCTATCGCAAAGTAGATGAAGAGTTCTTTGAGGAGTTAGAAGAGATCTTAATTGAGTCAGATGTTGGTGTTACAACAGTGATGGAATTAATTGATGAGATCAAGGACGAGGTTAGACTTCAAAATATTAAAGATACAAAGGATATTCAACCGGTTATTTCAGAAAAGCTTGCAGGTTTATTGGAGAAGCAAGATGAAACGACATTACAATTAAATGAAAATGGTATGAGTGTCATCCTCTTTGTTGGAGTAAACGGTGTCGGTAAAACGACAACGATTGGGAAGCTAGCGAATCAACTGAAAGCAGAAGGGAAATCAGTTTTGCTTGCCGCGGGTGATACTTTTAGAGCTGGAGCAATTGAACAGCTTGAAGTATGGGGGGAGCGAGTAGGTGTTGATGTTATAAAGCAGCAGGAAGGATCTGATCCAGCTGCTGTCATGTATGATGCTCTACAAGCGGCAAAGGCAAGGAATATGGATGTCTTACTTTGTGATACTGCTGGAAGATTACAAAATAAAGTGAATTTAATGAACGAACTGGCAAAGGTCAAACGTGTGATCGAAAGAGAGGTTCCTGGCGCGCCTCATGAAGTGCTACTCGTATTGGATGCGACAACAGGTCAGAATGCTCTTTCACAGGCTAAATCGTTCAGTTCGGCAACGAATGTATCAGGTATTGTTTTAACGAAGCTTGATGGTACAGCAAAAGGTGGAATTGTATTAGCGATCCGGCATGAGCTGGATATTCCAGTGAAGTTTGTAGGTTTAGGTGAAAAGGTTGACGATCTGCAAGCTTTTAATGCTGAACAGTTTGTATATGGTCTGTTTAAAGAAGCCATTGAAGAGGAGGAACAGAAGGAGCATTAGTACTTGTTAAGAAAAAAACTTGACACATACTTTTCATTCGTGTAAGATAATGATTCGTAAAGGGAAATCACTTAACAAGGGGTTGATGATGTGTTAGATAAGACGCTCCGAATGAACTATTTGTTTGATTTTTATCAGTCGTTACTAACACAGAAGCAACGTAAGTATATGTCACTTTACTACCTAGATGATTTCTCTTTAGGTGAAATTGCTGAAGAATTTGACGTTAGTCGCCAAGCTGTTTACGATAATATTAAAAGAACAGAAGTGATGCTTGAAGGATATGAGGATAAGCTTAAGCTATTGTTCAAATTTGAGCAACGTACAGATCTTATGGCGAAGTTACGAACAACGATTCAACAAAATGCGACTCCTGAAGAGACTCTGTCACTGCTTGACTCTCTTGAGAAATTAGACTAGGAGGCGACAACATGGCATTTGAAGGTTTAGCGGAGCGATTGCAAGGAACGTTAACGAAAATACGCGGTAAAGGAAAAGTTAGTGAACAAGACGTTAAAGAAATGATGCGTGAAGTTCGCTTAGCCTTGCTAGAAGCGGATGTTAACTTTAAAGTAGTAAAGCAATTCATAGCAAGTGTACGTGAGAAAGCACTTGGACAAGAAGTGATGAAGAGCTTAACGCCAGGACAGCAAGTCATTAAGGTTGTAAACGAAGAATTAACAGCGTTGATGGGGGGAGAACAGAGTAAGATTGCTGTTTCACCAAAATCCCCGACAGTTGTGATGATGGTTGGCTTACAAGGTGCTGGTAAGACAACAACGACAGCTAAATTAGCGAACCATTTACGTAAAAATCATAACCGTAAGCCATTATTAGTTGCTGCTGATATTTATCGCCCGGCAGCGATTAAACAGCTAGAGACGTTAGGAAAGCAGCTAAATATGCCTGTGTTCAACCTAGGCGATCAAGTTAGTCCTGTTGAGATTGCCAAACAAGCCATTGATAAAGCAAAGGAAGATCATCATGATTATGTCATCATTGATACAGCTGGTCGCTTGCACGTAGATGAAGAGTTAATGCAAGAATTGCAGCAAGTAAAAGAGGTAGCTAGTCCTGATGAGATTCTACTTGTTGTTGATGCAATGACAGGGCAAGATGCGGTTAATGTAGCTGAGAGCTTTAATGAACAATTGGATGTGACTGGAGTAGTGTTAACCAAATTGGACGGTGACACTCGTGGAGGAGCAGCGATTTCTGTTAAGGCTGTTACGAACACACCAATTAAATTTGCAGGTATGGGTGAGAAAATCGATCAGCTTGAAGCGTTCCACCCTGAGCGTATGGCTTCTCGTATTCTTGGCATGGGAGATGTCCTTTCACTTATTGAAAAGGCTCAAACAAATATTGATGAAGACAAGGCAAAGCAGCTTGAAAAGAAAATGAGAACGATGGATTTTACGTTCGAAGACTTTCTCGAGCAACTAGATCAGGTGCGTAATATGGGGCCATTAGATGAACTTCTCAATATGATGCCTGGTATGAACAAAAAGGGCATGAAGGATTTACAAGTGGATGAAAAGCAAATTGGTAAAGTTGAAGCAATCGTTCGTTCAATGACGACAAAGGAAAAACAAGAGCCATCCATCATGAATGCAAGTAGAAAGAGACGAATTGCTAAAGGAAGTGGAACATCGATTCAAGATGTGAACCGACTTTTGAAACAGTTCGAGGATATGAAGAAAATGATGAAGCAAATGACCAATATGTCTTCAGGCAAAGGGAAGAAAAAAGGCAAAGGTCTTGGTGGATTCAAGTTACCTTTTTAGTGAAATCCTTTTTTATCATGTACGGTGGTATGTGATAAAAATTGATCATATATTATAATTTAAAATTTTAGTGGAGGTGTTTAACGAATGGCAGTAAAAATTCGTTTAAAGCGCATGGGTTCAAAAAAGGCCCCATTTTATCGTGTAGTAGTAGCAGATTCTCGTTCACCACGTGATGGACGTTTCATTGAAGAAATTGGAACGTATAATCCATTAACTCAGCCAGCGAAGGTTGATCTAGAAGAGGAAAAAGCACTTGAATGGATGTTAAAAGGTGCAAAGCCTTCTGATACAGTGCGTAACCTGTTTTCAAATGCTGGTTTAATGGAAAAGCTTCACAATGCAAAAAATCAAAAGTAATTCTTCGAAAAGGAGAATCTAATGAGAGCGTTACTAGAACATATGGTGAAAGAAATTGTCGATCATCCAGAAGAAATTCGGATTGAAGAAGTCACGGAAGGACAGATGTTGCGGTTGCAATTGTTTGTTCATCGCGAGGATATTGGGAAAGTAATAGGGAAGCAAGGACGAACAGCTAAAGCCATTCGTACGATTCTCTATGCCTCACCTTCATCGTATAAGCGTGTTCAATTAGACATCATGGAATAGTAATGTGCAAGTAATGGGTGGGGGAATCCTCACCCTTTTTCTGTACATATATGACTATACTTTTTGCATTTTGCTTAAAATAATAAAATGTGTCTCAGGTTACATAATGCCTGATTTATAAATACGTTCTTTATATTAGTGGGACATAATCTACATTTACGAATAAGGAGGGAAAGTGATGAATGGGGATTGGTTTCGAGTCGGGAAAATCGTTAATACCCATGGAGTTAAAGGCGAAGTACGGGTTATTTCATCAACTGATTTCAGTGATGAACGATACGCGGTAGGTTCTAAACTAATGATACGCGTACAAACGAATGAGGAAATAAGCGTAACAGTTAGTCATCATCGCATACATAAGCAGTTTGATTTACTTCAATTTGAAGGCTACTTTTCGATCAATGATGTAGAAAAATTTAAAGGGTGTAGATTATATGTGTCTAGTGAGTATTTAACAGATCTTGATGAGGATGAGTATTACTATTATGAAATCATTGGTTGTAGCATTATGACAGATGAAGGAGAAACAATAGGGAAAGTAAAGGAAATTGTTCAAACGGGTGCTAATGATGTTTGGATTGTTCAAAGAAATAGTGGTGGCAAAGACATTCTAATCCCCTATATTGATGATGTTGTTAAAGACATTTCCATATCGGATAAGAAGATAACGATTCATTTGATGGAAGGGTTACTTGAATGAAGATTGACATTTTAACGTTGTTTCCTGAAATGTTTGATGGGGTATTTGAAACATCGATTTTGAAAAAAGCGCAGCAGGCTGGAATTGTATCATTAAATACGATTAATTACCGTCATTTTGCAAATGATAAACACCAAAAAGTGGATGACTACCCTTATGGCGGTGGTGCTGGGATGGTGCTTAAACCGCAACCTATTTTTGATGCAATCGAACACGTGAAGCAAGCATCTGAGTATGAACAACCCCACGTCGTTCTTCTTTGCCCACAAGGGGAGCCATATACGCAGTCAAAAGCAGAACAATTAACTCAAAAAGGGCATTTGATTTTTATTTGTGGTCATTATGAAGGGTATGATGAGCGAATTCGAGAGCATCTTGTAGATGAAGAAATTTCGATAGGGGATTATGTCTTAACGGGTGGTGAGATAGGAGCAATGGCTATGACAGATAGTATTGTTCGATTATTACCTGGTGTGTTAGGAAATTCTAATTCGGCTTTGCTAGATTCTTTTTCAACGGGTTTATTGGAACACCCTCAATATACAAGGCCAGCTAATTTCCGTGGAAATGTAGTCCCAGATATATTACTTTCTGGTCATCATGAACGAATTGAGGAGTGGCGTAGAAAAGAAGCATTGAAGAGAACATGGAGTCGACGTCCTGATTTACTAAAAGGAAAGCAATTAAATGATGAAGAAAAGAAATGGATACGTGAATTTTCACAAAAAAAAGATGAATCATCTTGAGAAGTTATGAATGCTATGGTATTATAAAGCTTGTGGCTAAATGCCCGTA
Source organism: Halalkalibacter sp. APA_J-10(15) (assembly GCF_023017105.1). Lineage (GTDB taxonomy): Bacteria > Bacillota > Bacilli > Bacillales > Bacillaceae_D > Halalkalibacter. The sequence goes on from NZ_JALKEV010000003.1 coordinate 154,187, forward strand.
ATTACGATGTTCCGCTGCAGGTTCGACTGATAAGAGCATCTGTAAGGAAGGAGTGGAAGTTATGAACAACATTATCCGAGAAATTACGAATGAACAAATACGTAATGACATTCCAACGTTCCGCGCTGGTGATACGTTAACCGTTCACGTTAAGGTAGTCGAAGGAACTCGTGAGCGTATTCAGCTTTTTGAAGGTGTCGTCATTAAACGTCGTGGTACTGGTATTAGTGAAACATTCACTGTACGTAAGATTTCTTATGGTGTAGGTGTTGAGCGTACATTCCCATTACATTCACCGAAGATTGATAAGATCGAAGTGAAGCGTCGCGGTAAAGTACGTCGTGCTAAGCTTTATTACTTACGTAGCCTACGCGGTAAAGCGGCTCGTATTAAAGAAATTCGTTAAGCAGCAAAAGTGCTTTTCGTATGTGAAAAAATAATTGAGTTGAGGGTGTTCATATGAGGTGCTAGCCTTATTTTGAATGCCCTCTTTTCATTTTCATATAAGTATCTTTATAATAATAGGCCAAGTCTTATTTTGGGCATGAGATTTTTATAAAGGTATGATAAACTAAAGCTTGTTAGTCGGAAAATGGAGGGCGCCTTTATGAGTGAAGAAACCTTAATAGAGGAAGAAAAAGAAGGAAAAAAGGAATCATGGGAATGGATAAAAGCGATACTCATTGCTTTTGCGATTGCGTTTATCATTCGACAATTTTTATTTGCACCGGTGATTGTTGATGGAGAATCGATGGTACCAACATTGGAGCACGGTGATCGAATGATTGTTAATAAAATAGCCTATACATTTAGCGAACCGAATCGATTTGATATTATTGTGTTTCACGCTCCGGCAGGAAAAGATTACATAAAGAGAATTATTGGATTACCTGGTGATGAAATTAAATTTGAGAACGATTTATTATATGTAAATGGAGAAGAGGTTGCTGAGATTTATTTAGATGAGCTAAGAACTGTTTATCCTTCAGAGAATCTTACACATGATTTCGAGGCGATTATTGTTCCCGATGACCAAGTTTTTGTATTAGGTGATAATCGTCGCAGGAGCAAAGACAGTCGAGATATTGGCACGGTACACATGGATGAAGTAATTGGGAGGGCTAATATTGTTTTCTGGCCTTTATCAAACATAAGAATGGCGGAGTAGGTGATGATATGACAATTCAATGGTTTCCAGGCCATATGGCAAAAGCACGTAGAGAAGTAACAGAGAAATTATCATTAATTGATGTAGTCATTGAGTTAGTGGATGCTCGTGTTCCGCTAGCTTCGAGAAATCCGATGATTGATGAGCTAACCTCACATAAACCACGTCTTATCTTATTGAATAAGGCTGATTTAGCAGATCCTGCTGTAACGACAGAGTGGGTACATTATTTTGAAAACGCGGGTTTGAAAGTATTAGTAATCAATAGTCAAAACGGAAAAGGAACGGAAAAAATCGCACAAGCATGTCGTGAGCTTGCGGCTTCGCTTATTGAAAAATTAAAAGCAAAAGGGATGAAGCCGAGAGCGATAAGGGCGATGATTTTAGGTATTCCAAATGTCGGGAAGTCTACGCTAATTAATAGACTTGCGTCGAAGAGAACGGCCAAAGTAGGAGATCGTCCAGGTGTAACGAAGCAGCAACAGTGGATTAAAGTAGGGAAAACTCTTGAATTGTTAGATACACCAGGTATTTTATGGCCTAAGTTCGAGGATCAATTAACCGGGTACTTGCTAGCAGCTACAGGTGCTATAAAAGATGAGCTCCTTGATTTTCAAGACATTGCCCTATTTGTCTTAAAAAATATGAAGGTTTATTATTCAAATCGTTTGAAGGAGCGTTATAAGCTGGATGAAATACCTGAAGATCCAATTGAATTGTTTGATGAAATCGGTCAAAAGCGTGGCTGTTTAATAAGTGGTGGTTATGTTGATTACGATAAAGCTGCAGAGATTATTTTAAGAGAGCTACGTGCTGGAACTTTAGGACAGGTTACATTAGAGCGAGTAGAAGAATAACCTCACATACACCTACATCTATTACGTTGGATGTAGGTGTCATTTTTACTGGCTAGATGGCATAGGCTTCGTATGTTAAACACTACCTTACATTTTAAAAAAAGATCGACCTTTTTATAACAACTATGCGTGACGCAATTAAGAAATGGGTTCATTAATCCGATACATATAACAAGGAGACATTAGTCATGGGATTATCTCTTAAAGAAATAGAGATGAAGTTAAAAAGCAATGAGGATATGGAAGAATGTATTTTACTATTAAAAAATGATGGTCGAAAAGGTGCTCAAAGACTATTACAAACCTTTAAAAGACGGCAAGAGAAAGAAAGACAACTTGAAAACATGCACAGACAAATGACTGTTTATGAACAAAAGCTACTCGAGAATGGATCCAATATGATTGCTGGAATCGATGAGGTCGGCAGAGGACCATTAGCGGGACCAGTAGTCGCTTGTGCAGTTATTTTACCTGCTGATTTTAAGTTATTAGGTCTAACGGATTCTAAGAAGCTTTCGAAGGCAAAAAGAGAAGCCTTTGCTGACCATATTAAAAAGGAAGCAGTTTCTTATTCGATATCAATGGTACATGCGGTAGAAATTGATCAAATGAATATCTATCAGTCTACGAAAAAAGCGATGTGTCAAGCAATTGAAAAGCTACAATATGAACCAGACCATCTACTTGTTGATGCGATGACATTACCGGTAGTAACTAATCAAACGTCTATTATTAAAGGTGACCAAAAAAGTATATCAATTGCGGCTAGTTCTGTTCTTGCTAAAGTTGCCCGTGATCGCTATATGGAGGAGTTAGAAAGTCAATATCCTGGCTATGGATTTGCTAATCATGCAGGATATGGAACGAAAGAACATCTTGAAGCATTAGAGATTTTAGGTGTCACAAAAGAGCATCGTCAATCATTTAAACCAATTATTGATCTATTAGCAACATAGAAGAGCACTGAAAAAGTTGATTCCTCGCAAATTATTCCCTTATATGAAAGGAGTGGTCGTATGATTCAAAATCAATCTACTCAACAAATACATTCACCTCAGCAGCAAGTACGAACCATTTCATTCACACCAGGTCAAATTTTTCAAGGGAAAGTACTAAAGCTATTTCCGAATCATTTAGCCTCCTTACAAATTAATGGGATGAAAATGACAGGGGTTTTAGAGGCAGCGCTAATAGCTGGTGAACGTTATTGGTTTGAGGTGAAGGAAAGCAAAGGATTACCCCGTTTGAAAGTGTTGGAGTATCGTTCTAATCAATCGCAGGGAGCTAATCAACAGCAAGCTTCATCAATCGCTGATTTACTGCGTCATTTAGGAGCTTCTCATATAAAGGAAGCTGAAACGGTCATTACAGCGTTTCAAAGACAAGGTCTTTCTTTTTCTAGAGATATGATTCAAGCAAGCTCACAGCTTTTGAATCATTCACCGTTACCATCAGATGAAACAATGAAACTCATTGGACAAATGGTGCAGCGAAATTTACCGTTAACTCCTGCGGTATTCGATGCTTATTGGTCTCATGGAAATACAGAGGATTTATCCGTGCAATTACAATCGTTGATTAAGCTTCTCAGCGAATCAAGTGATTCTCGCTCAAAGAAATGGCTTCAGCAATTACAATCAATTATGCAAGCTTCGACTGTGTCAAAATCATCACATTCCCCTATTCAACAATTATTCATCACTGCGTTGAGTGAAGGAATAAATGAAGAACAATCTGCTCGCATGATTTTACAACGTCTGGGGATTCATTTGAACCAAGAAGAGCTTATTCAAGCACTAAGATCTCAACAATCCTATCCTGCGTTTGGACTCAACCAGGCAAATGGAGGAGAGGGAAGACAAAAAAACGAATTCATCACATTTATTTCACAAATGCGTAACAGTGAAATCGCTTCGTTTATTCGGCAAATCTCTAATCACCGATCACTAGAAGCGATAGAGTCAAGATTAAATAGTCTCCATTCTGAAACACTCTCTCAAGGGGAAAGACACCTACTTATGCAATTGTATGGGGGAGAAAGAAGTCGGATGCAAATGCCTCAGTTTCAATTACTAGGCTCATTACTAGGGTTTGATTACGAACAAGTTCTAATGAAGAACCTTCAAGCAAATGAACTGACACCCCTTACAAGTGCTCAGCAAAATCTTAAGGCTATGCTACTAACGATGCAGCAACAAAATGGGATGACGGACCTTCAAACAGTAGCATCAACAATTGTGAATAAATTGACAGCTCAGCAACTTCTATCACATGAGCAATTAGGAGCATTTCATCAGTATGTTTTTTCAATTCCTTTACAGCTAGGAGCATTCCATACAAATATGACGATGCAATGGGAAGGCCAAAAGAGTGAAGATGGACAATTAAACCCTGATTATTGCCGAATCTTATTTTATTTAACGTTAGAACATTTGCAAGAGACAGTCGTTGATGTCATGATTCAAAATCGAATTGTATCGGTAACGATTCATAATGAGCATGATCAACCTCATTCATTGATCAGCCTTTTAACACCAACGTTAAGAAATGCATTACAGCAAAAAGAGTATCAGCTCCTTTCTGTTAATTGGAAAAAGTTAAATGAGGTAGAGCAAAAACAACAAACAAGTGATCAAAACTATTCAACTTATAGAGGAGTTGATGTTCGCATATGAGTGAACAAGGTTCTAAACGTAAGCATGCTGTTGCCCTTCGGTATGACCCAGCACTTGAGCCTGCTCCTAAAGTAATGGCAAAAGGAAAAGGATATGTCGCTGAGGGAATTATAGCTAGAGCAAATGAGCATTCAATTCCCTTACAGGAGGATGCTTCATTAGTTGAATTGTTATCGCAATTAGAGATACATCAAGCTATTCCAAATGAATTATATGAGGTAGTAGCGGAGGTTTTTTCATATATTTATCAAGTGGATCAGCATCGTTCAACTCAAGGTGAATGATCACCACTAAGTTGAGTATGATAAGTATTGAGGCAGATTCATTTGGAGGGAATGTATGAAAAACAGGGAAAAACAACAAGAATTTGGTCATGAGCTTCATCCTCACAGTGTACAAGAAATGGATGCGAAAGCCATAATGTTTAAGAAAAAATCAAATAAGAGCCAAAAAGAAAAACAGCACAAGGAAGATCCCCTAATAAAAGGAAAAAATGAATGATGCGAGCATCACGCATGCTCGCTTTTTTCGATCATTTGATAAAAGTCGTTAATAAAAGACAGAATTCATCGATTTTTTTAAATTCTTTTTTTTTGTAAGGGTTTTATCTCCCATAACAATCCAATCCATGATAAAATGGTAGAGGATTTCATACAAATCTTGAAGTGATGCTACGGCATACATGTAATTGATAGGAGGCTGGAGAGAGAATGAATATCCACGAGTATCAAGGAAAAGAGCTTCTACGTAAGTATGGTGTTGCTGTGCCGAATGGGAAAGTAGCATTTTCTGTTGAAGAAGCAGTAGAGGCAGCGAAGGAATTAGGATCAAGTGTTTCAGTTGTGAAGGCGCAAATCCACGCAGGTGGCCGTGGTAAGGCGGGTGGAGTTAAAGTAGCGAAGAACCTTGATGAAGTTCGTACATACGCTGACGAAATTTTAGGAAAAACGCTTGTTACTCATCAAACAGGTCCAGAAGGTAAGGAAGTAAAGCGCTTACTCGTTGAAGAAGGATGCGATATTAAAAATGAGTACTACGTAGGACTTGTTTTAGATCGTGCGACTTCACGAGTGGTAATGATGGCATCTGAAGAGGGCGGTACCGAAATTGAAGAAGTAGCTGAAGCAACTCCTGAGAAAATTTTTAAAGAAGTTGTGGATCCTGCTGTTGGCCTTCAAGGATTCCAAGCACGTCGATTAGCATTTAACATTAATATTCCAAAAGAGCTAGTTGGTCAAGCTGTTAAATTTATGATGGGTCTATACAAAGTATTTATTGAAAAGGATTGTTCCATTGCTGAAATTAACCCTCTTGTTACGACAGGTGATGGTAAAGTAATGGCTCTCGATGCGAAATTAAACTTTGATTCAAATGCATTATACCGTCAAAAGGACATTCTTGAGTACCGTGATCTTGAAGAAGAGGATGTAAAAGAAATCGAGGCTTCTAAATATGATTTAAGTTATATCTCTTTAGATGGCAACATCGGTTGCATGGTTAACGGTGCTGGATTAGCAATGGCAACGATGGATATAATTAAACACTATAATGGCGATCCTGCAAACTTCCTTGATGTAGGTGGTGGCGCGACAGCTGAAAAAGTAACAGAAGCGTTTAAAATTATCCTATCCGATGAAAACGTTAAGGGTATCTTCGTTAACATCTTTGGAGGCATTATGAAATGCGATATTATTGCAGAAGGTGTTATTGAGGCAACGAAGCAAGTAGGTTTAGATATTCCTTTAGTTGTTCGTTTGGAAGGAACGAATGTTGATCTAGGTAAGAAGATTTTAAACGAATCTGGTCTTAATATTACAGCAGCTGATTCAATGGCTGACGGCGCACAAAAAATCGTGTCATTAGTACAATAGAAAGGCGGGACGTGGAGAATGAGTATCCTCATTAATAAAGATACAAAGGTAATTGTTCAAGGTATTACAGGTGCAACTGGTTTATTCCATACACAGCAAGCGGTAGAATATGGTACAAATATCGTTGGTGGGGTGACGCCAGGTAAAGGTGGGACAGAGGTAGAAGGAATACCTGTGTTTAATACAGTTGAAGAAGCAGTAAAAGCAACAGGAGCAAACGCTACTGTCATTTATGTTCCACCGGCATTCGCAGCAGATGCGATTATGGAAGCTGCCGATGCTGAGTTAGATTTAGCGATTTGTATTACAGAAGGAATTCCTGTGATGGATATGGTTAGTGTGAAGCGTTACCTTGAAGGTAAGAAAACACGCCTAGTAGGCCCTAACTGCCCAGGAGTGATCACACCTGAAGAATGTAAGATTGGGATTATGCCAGGATACATTCATAAGAAGGGTCATGTTGGTGTTGTATCTCGTTCTGGTACGCTGACATATGAAGCCGTACATCAATTATCAACAAATGGAATTGGTCAATCGACTGCAGTAGGAATTGGTGGAGATCCAGTTAATGGAACGAACTTCATTGATGTGTTAGAACAATTTAATGAAGATCCTGATACGTATGCAGTTATTATGATTGGTGAAATCGGTGGTACAGCAGAAGAGGAAGCGGCTGAATGGGTAAAGGCAAACATGAAAAAGCCAGTAGTAGGCTTTATTGGTGGTCAAACAGCTCCTCCAGGAAAGCGTATGGGCCATGCTGGAGCAATTATTTCAGGTGGTAAAGGTACAGCATCTGAAAAGATTAAAACGCTTGAGAGCTGCGGTATAAAAGTTGCAGAAACACCATCTGTAATGGGTGAGACGCTTATCTCTGTATTAAAAGCGAATGATTTATTAGAGAAATGTACGACTCATAAAGTAGCCAAGTAAAGAGAAGAAAGAGGCCGAGACAGAGCGCATGTGTGTATCTGAGTATCTGAACGTTGTGAGAACATTGTGGATGAAGTATATTTCAGAAGCGGTTTATTTTCAACGCCATCTATTCTTTTCGGATTCTCATGAATTGAAACACTGTTGTCTCAGTCTCTTTTCTACTTAATCTAATGACACGCGTGATGGAAAGGAGTTTGTTATGGATGATTGGCGTAATCGATTCATTCATCTGCACAGCTGTCGAGGTATGACGTGGAAATTACTTTATTACCTATTAAAAAAAGATCCTGACTTAAAGACGATTTATACTTATACGATCCCTCAACTTCAAAAGGCATTTCAATTAACCGATCAACGCGCGATAGCTCTTCACCATGACCTCCATGCTTGTCCTCCTAGTGACCTCATTCATCAATATGAAAAGCAACAAATTATCCCGATTACGATTTTAGATTCTAACTATCCTCTTTCATTAAAAACCATTCACGATCCTCCTTTTGTTCTTTATGTAAAAGGTAGAATAGACTATTTGTTCCATTCAAAGTGTATAGCTGTTATTGGAACAAGACGGCCGAGTAACGAAGGTTCCAAAAAGGTTTATCATTTAGTAGACCCACTGATTAGAGAAGATTGGACGATTATTAGTGGTCTTGCTGAAGGTATCGATACATTGGCTCATAAAGCAGCGATTTTCTATAACGGAAAAACCATTTCGGTGTTAGGCTCAGGCTTTCATCATATTTATCCTAAGAAGAATGAAGCTCTATATATAGAAATGTCGAAAAATAATTGTGTCATTTCTGAATATCCTCCCCACACCTCTCCGCGTAAGTGGCATTTTCCTGCTAGGAATCGTATTATTAGTGGACTATCCCAAGGAATTATAGTTGTCGAAGCAAAAGAAAAAAGTGGCTCGTTGATTACGGCAGATCAGGCGTTAGAACAAGGTAGGGATGTTTTTGCTGTACCAGGTTCTATTTTTTCGGACACATCTAAGGGTACAAATCGACTTATCCAAGAAGGAGCAAAGTTGATCTTAAATAGTCATGATTTACTTGAAGAATTACCCCGCTTCCATGAATAATTTTGTCAAATTATCGTTCTATTTCAACGTCATAAGAAAGAAAAATTTCTCTTTTTTTAGTAATTAGTTTGACAAATGAAGAAAACCTGTTCCATAATAGGGAAGATTTTAATTATTCTTAGAGAGGGAGTCTTATATGGCCGATTATTTAGTAATCGTAGAATCTCCCGCAAAAGCAAAGACCATTGGGAAATATTTAGGGAAAAAATATATTGTCAAAGCATCAATGGGACATGTTAGAGACTTACCAAAAAGTCAAATGGGAGTTAATGTTGAACAGAATTACGAACCGAGATATATTACCATCAGAGGAAAAGGACCAGTATTAAAGGAATTAAAAACAGCTGCAAAAAAAGTAAAACGAATTTATTTGGCAGCTGACCCCGATCGAGAAGGGGAAGCAATTGCTTGGCATCTTGCTCATAGTCTGAACATGGATGAGCATTCTGAATGTCGCGTTGTCTTTAATGAAATTACAAAAAATGCGATTAAGGAAGCATTCAAGACACCACGTCAAATTAATATGGATTTAGTTGATGCTCAGCAAGCGAGAAGGATTCTTGATCGGTTGGTTGGCTATAATATTAGTCCATTATTATGGAAGAAAGTGAAGAAAGGATTAAGTGCAGGAAGAGTTCAGTCTGTTGCTGTCAAGATGATCATCGAGCGAGAGAAAGAAATCCAAAGCTTTAATCCAGAAGAGTATTGGAATATTCAAGCTCAATTTTTCCTTGGGAAGGAATCATTTGATGCTAAGTTTTATGGTTTAGACGGAAAGAAGAAAGAGCTAGGAAGCGAAGAGGATGTACAGAATATTTTATCTAAGCTTAATTCCGATAGTTATAATGTGACATCTGTGAAGCGGAAGGAAAGAAAACGCAATCCAGTCAACCCATTTACAACGTCTTCCTTACAGCAAGAAGCGGCTCGGAAGTTAAATTTTAGAGCGAAGAAAACGATGATGATTGCGCAACAGTTATATGAAGGTGTTGAAATTGGTAAAGAAGGCACAGTCGGTTTGATAACGTACATGAGAACTGATTCAACTCGTATTTCTGAAACGGCTCAACAAGAAGCGCGAACTTACATTATAACAGCCTATGGTGAAGAATATACACGTCAAGGTAAGCGTGAAGTTAAATCAGATAAGAAAGCTCAAGATGCTCACGAAGCAATACGACCTACATCAGTAGATAAAGACCCGAAAACAATCAAAAGCTACTTATCTAGAGATCAATATCGATTGTATAAGCTTATTTGGGAGCGTATGGTCGCTAGTGAGATGGCACCTGCTGTGATGGATACGATGTCAGTTGATATTGAGCAAAATGGTGTGTTATTTCGAGCTACTGGGTCAAAAATCAAATTCCCAGGCTTCATGAAAGTGTATATTGAAGGAAATGACGATGGAAAAAAAGAAGAGGATCGATTTTTGCCAAATTTAGAGGAAGGACAAACGGTTGAGAAGGATGAAATAGAACCTAGTCAACACTTTACTCAACCGCCACCTCGTTACACCGAAGCAAGGCTTGTTAAAACGATGGAAGAACTCGGAATTGGTCGTCCTTCTACATACGCACCTACACTAGATACTATACAAAGGCGTGGATACGTTGCTTTAGAAGATAAACGCTTTGTTCCAACAGAACTCGGAGAAATTGTATTGGAGTTAATAGTTGAATTTTTCCCAGAGATATTGGATGTGGAGTTTACTGCTAAAATGGAAGGTAACTTAGATTCCATTGAAGAAGGTGCCAATGAATGGGTGAACATTATTGATGACTTCTACCGTTCCTTTGAAAAACGTTTATCTGTTGCGGAAGAGGAAATGAAGGAAGTTGAAATTCGTGATGAGCCAGCCGGAGAAGATTGTGAAAAGTGCGGGCATGAAATGGTTTATAAAATGGGTCGTTATGGAAAATTCATGGCATGTTCGAATTTTCCGGATTGTCGTAACACGAAAGCGATTGTCAAAGACATTGGTGTAAAATGTCCGACCTGTAAGGAAGGTAATATCGTTGAGCGTCGAAGTAAAAAACGCCGAATTTTCTATGGATGTGACCGATACCCAGAATGCGAATTCATTTCATGGGATAAGCCAATCGCGAGGCCCTGTCCGAAATGTAGCAGTATGCTTGTTGAGAAGAAATCAAAAAAAGGTGTCCATGTAGAATGCTCGTCGTGTGATTACCGTGAAGAAACGAATTAGTTTAAATAAAGCATGAGAAAGGGGCTAAGACAAGATTGGTATTCTTGTTGCTTGGCCCCTTGAACATGTTATAATGACAGCATTAGATTGTTTAGTCATATTGGAGGAACGAAGATGTCACAACCGTACGTAAATGTTATTGGGGCAGGTCTTGCAGGAAGTGAAGCGACATGGCAGCTAGCAAAGAGAGGAATTCAGGTTCATTTGTATGAAATGCGACCTGTTAAACAAACACCAGCTCACCATACAGATAAATTTGCTGAATTAGTATGTAGTAATTCATTAAGAGGGAATGCTTTAACAAATGCAGTAGGTGTTCTTAAGGAGGAAATGAGAGCTCTTGATTCTGTCATAATACAATCTGCTGATCGTGCTTCAGTTCCTGCTGGTGGTGCTTTGGCAGTTGATCGGCACGAATTTGCTAGTTTGGTCACGTCAAATGTTAAAAACCATCCATTCGTTACCGTGTTTAACGAAGAAATAACGGAGCTTCCAGAAGGTCCAACGATTGTTGCAACTGGCCCGCTAACTTCAGAATCATTATCAAAGCAACTTCGCAACTTAACTGGCGAAGAGTATTTATATTTTTATGATGCAGCGGCTCCTATAATCGAAACAGAATCGATTAATATGGATAAGGTATATTTAAAATCAAGGTATGATAAAGGCGAAGCAGCTTACTTAAATTGTCCAATGACTGAGGAAGAATTTGATCGCTTTTATGAAGCATTAATTACCGCCGAAACGGTTCCGCTTAAGGAATTTGAAAAAGAAATATTCTTTGAAGGCTGTATGCCAATTGAAGTGATGGCAAAGCGTGGTCGGAAAACGATGCTATTTGGACCGATGAAACCAGTAGGACTAGAGGATCCAAAAACGGGGAAACGACCATTTGCAGTTGTTCAGCTAAGGCAAGATAACACATCTGGAACGTTATATAACATTGTTGGATTTCAAACACATTTAAAGTGGGGGCCACAAAAAGAAGTGATTCGCCTTATCCCTGGGTTAGAGGAAGCAGAAATTGTTCGTTACGGAGTGATGCATCGAAATACGTTTATTAACTCGCCAAATTTATTAAAGCCAACATATCAGTATAAGCATAAAGAAGAACTGTTTTTTGCTGGACAAATTACAGGTGTTGAAGGATATGTGGAATCTGCTGCAGCTGGGCTTATTGCAGGCATTAATGCAGCTAAGTTAGTAAAAGGGGAAGAGTTAGTTACCTTCCCTGAATGGACAGTGATTGGAAGTATGGCACAATATATTACAACGGCTAGTCCGAAGAATTTCCAACCGATTAATGCTAATTTCGGCTTGTTACCTCCACTGGAAACGAGAATTAAAAATAAGAAAGAAAGATATGAACAATTAGCTGAAAGAGCATTAGATACAATTCAGAATTTTGTGAAAAAAGTGTAAATAAGATTGTCAGGGCTACTAAATCATGATAAAATTTAGTAGCTTTTTACTTGAAGTGGTGATTTTAACCAATGAGCAATATCGACTAGATTAAAATGATTTTCGATATTTGTTGTTAAATGGAAATGCAGTTAATGATGAAGGTGAAGGAGTGTCCTATGCTGCAAAAGTCGAATTGGATACAATTATTTATTCAGTACCTTCAAATGGAAAAAAATTGTTCAATCCATACGGTGCGAAATTATGAAGGTGATTTACTCCATTTTGCTCATTTTATTGAGCAGTTAGGTGTAGTCTGCTATACAGATGTTCTTTCGGATCATGTAAAAAAGTATTTAACAGAGCTGTTTGAAAAAAAATATGCAAGAAAAACGGTATCAAGAAAAATTTCAACCTTAAGAAGCTTTTACTCGTTTCATCAACGAGAGGAAAGGGTAAAGGATAATGTTTTTACGTTTATCCATTTACCTAAATCCGAACATAAATTACCAAATTTCTTGTACGAGGAAGAAATGAACCATTTATTTGAAGGGCTTTCAGGTCATCGGCCAATTGACCAACGTGACCGAGCACTTTTAGAATTATTATATGCGACGGGAATGCGTGTAAGTGAGTGTAGTCAGTTGCTCATAGAACATGTTGACTTTTCAATTGGAACGGTTTACCTCATGGGGAAAGGTCAAAAAGAACGCTATGTCCCTATAGGCTCTTACGCTTTAGACTCTATCTATACATATATTCACAATGGTAGGGTGCAATTAGCGGAAAAGGCGAAAGATTCGAATCAGTCTCTTTTTTTGAACTACCGTGGTGGGCGATTATCTGAACGAAGTATTCGAACGATTATACAAAAGAGAATGGATCAAACTGCATTACAGAAAAAGTTACGCCCCCATGATATCCGCCATTCCTTTGCTACACACCTATTAAATAATGGAGCTGATTTAAGGGTAGTACAGGAATTATTAGGTCATGAGCATTTATCGACAACCCAAATTTATACCCATGTAACGAAGGAACGGTTACGCGACGTGTATAAACAGCATCATCCAAGGGCATAAACGAATAAAGAAGGAGGAGAAGAAATGAGCGACTTTCATGCTACAACGATTTTTGCTATTCATCATAATGGAAAATGTGCAATGGCTGGTGACGGACAAGTAACGTTTGGAAATGCTGTTGTGATGAAACATACAGCAAAAAAAGTCAGAAAATTATTTCAAGGGAAGGTTATTGCCGGTTTTGCCGGTTCAGTTGCTGACGCTTTCACACTATTTGAAAAATTTGAAGGGAAGCTTGAAGAATATCATGGAAATCTTCAAAGAGCAGCTGTTGAGTTAGCGAAAGAATGGCGAAATGATAAGGTGCTTCGTAGACTTGAAGCTATGCTAATCGTTATGAATAAAGAAAGCCTATTGCTCGTTTCAGGGACAGGTGAGGTCATTGAGCCTGATGATGGGATCATTGCGATCGGTTCTGGTGGAAATTATGCTTTATCCGCTGGACGTGCATTAAAAAATCATGCTCCCGAACTAACTGCCTCTGATATCGCAAGGGCATCATTGGAGACTGCTGGAGAAATTTGTGTGTATACAAACTTACATATTACGGTAGAAGAATTACATTAAAACGATAGGAGTGAACAAATTGGAAGCTAATTTAACTCCACGACAAATTGTAGATCGGTTAAATGAATTTATTGTTGGTCAAGAACAAGCGAAGAAATCGGTTGCTATCGCTTTAAGAAACCGTTATCGCCGTAGTTTACTTGATGAGAAATTAAAAGACGAAGTTACACCTAAAAATATATTAATGATTGGCCCGACAGGTGTTGGTAAAACCGAAATTGCAAGAAGACTTGCAAAGTTAGTAGGTGCTCCATTTGTGAAAGTGGAAGCAACGAAATTCACAGAGGTAGGTTATGTAGGCCGTGACGTTGAATCCATGGTACGAGACTTGGTCGAGACGAGTGTTCGAATTGTAAAGAAGGAAAAGGTTGAAAAGGTCCGTTCACAAGCAGAAAAAATGGCCAATGATCGAATTGTCGAATTACTCGTACCAACAGGGAAAAAATCATCTTCTTATAAAAACCCTTTTGAAATGATTTTCGGACAGCAGAATGAAGAAAATGAAAGTGAGCCTCAAGAAGTAGATTCACTAAATGAGACAAAACGCAAAATGGCTCACAAGCTTGCATTAGGTGAATTAGAAGATCATATGGTTACAATTGAAGTCGATGAACAATCACAGAATTTTATGGATATGTTTCAAGGGGCTGGTATGGAGCAGATGGGAATGAATATGCAGGAGATGCTTGGAGGAATGCTACCTAAAAAGCGTAAGAAGCGTCGTCTTCCCATTTCGGATGCTCGGAAAGTTCTTGTTGACGAAGAAGCCCAAAAGCTAATTGATCCCGATGAGGTAAATCAAGAAGCGATTACAAAAGCTGAGCAGTTAGGGATTATTTTTATTGATGAAATTGATAAAGTTGCAAGTAAGGGGCAGCAGTCAGCTGATGTTTCGCGAGAAGGGGTTCAACGAGACATTTTACCGATCGTAGAGGGCTCAACGATTATGACAAAATATGGAGCGATTAAAACGGATCATATTCTTTTTATTGGTGCAGGTGCTTTTCATATTGCAAAGCCATCTGACTTAATACCTGAACTTCAAGGTAGATTCCCTATTCGTGTCGAATTGTCTAATTTAACAGTCGATGATTTTGTCCGCATCTTAATCGAGCCTAATAACGCCTTATTAAAACAATATAGTGCACTTCTAGAAACGGAAGGTATAAGAGTAGTCTTTTCAGACGATGCTGTTCATAAGATTGCGACAATTGCGACGGAAGTCAATCAGGATACTGAAAATATTGGTGCCAGAAGGCTACATACATTACTTGAGCGTTTGTTAGAGGATCTTTCCTTTGAGGCGCCAGATATCAATTTAGAGGAAATTGCTATTACTCCAGAGTACGTGGAAGAGAAACTTGCAACTATTGCAAAGAATCGTGATTTAAGTCGATTTATTTTATAACTAAGAAAGTATTTAAATGGATAGAGACTGAATATGAAAAGAAAGCATATTGGTCACGTAGATAAGAGGAGGCAATAAAATGAATCTATTATCAAGAACACGAAAAATTAATGAGATGCTACAAAAGACAGTTGGTCAGCATGTTAACTTTAATGACATGGCCGAGACGTTATGTGAAACGATCGCTGCTAACATATTTGTCGTTAGTCGAAGAGGAAAACTGCTAGGGTATGCGATAAAACAAGAAATTGAAAATGAACGAATGAAGAAAATGTTAGAAGAAAGGCGTTTTCCTGAAGAGTATACAGAAGGTTTATTTAAAATTGATCATACGTCTGCTAATATCGGAATTGACAGCGAATTTACAGCTTTTCCGGTTGAAAATAAAGATTTGTTTAAAAATGGACTAACGACAATTGTACCCATACAAGGAGGAGGTCAACGACTAGGTACATTAATCCTCTCAAGGTTAAATGACACGTTTAATGATGATGATTTAGTATTAGCGGAATATGGTGCAACCGTAGTTGGGATGGAAATCCTTCACGAGAAAACACAGGAAATTGAAGAAGAAGCTCGTAGCAAAGCAGTTGTTCAAATGGCCATTAGTTCCTTATCCTATAGTGAGCTTGAAGCTGTTGACCATATCTTTCACGAGTTAGATGGGCGAGAAGGCTTGCTTGTCGCAAGTAAGATTGCTGATCGTGTAGGAATTACGAGATCAGTTATTGTTAACGCATTAAGAAAGCTCGAAAGTGCTGGAGTGATTGAATCGCGTTCTTTAGGAATGAAAGGAACGTACATTAAAGTATTAAATGATAAATTTCTCATTGAATTAGAGAGAGTAAATAGTAAGTAAATAGAAAACCAACAGGTTGTAATAAATCTGTTGGTTTTTTATTATGCTGAGAATATTTGTATTAAATATACAAAAAACAGGGGAAAAAGTAAGTTTAAAATAACAAAAAAATGATAGGTAATTATTTCTATTTCACCATCGAGCTTAGAATAGAGTTTAAATGTAAATCAACTTATGATCCATTCTAACGTTCTACAATGGGTCCTTCGAATGGAAAATCGACATATTTTTAAAAAATTGTCGATTAAAATACGTAAATCATGTACAATTAAGACCAATGAACTATATATATATGATTCTTTCGTAGTAAAAAAGCTTTTTGTGAAATATGGGTTAGACTTTTCGTTCTATATTTATTACAATTTTCATAGAACGTGTAGAAAAATGTATAAAAACGAACGCATAATTTGACAAAAGGGGTGTGCCTGCATGAATCTCTTCGGAAGTTCTTCCTTTAGAGCGCTCGAAACAGGGTTAAATGGTGCGCAAGTTCGACAAAATGCTATCTCTCAAAATATTGCTAATGTCGACACGGCCAATTATAAAGCGAAGCAAGTGGAATTTAAGCATTTGTTAAATGAAGCTGTAAATCAAACTGGATTGAGAGCAAACAGAACACATGAACAACATTATGAATTTAAATCGGCGCGAAACACCGGTCCAATCGTGACGGAAAATAGACAAACCGAATTTAATCATAATGGCAATAATGTAGATGTCGACCGTGAAATGTCTGAATTAGCTAAAAATCAAATCTATTACAATGCTTTAATTGATCGATTGAATGGAAGTTTCCAAAGCCTTGAGTCTGTCATTAGAGGAGGCCGTTAACAATGACCATATTTCATGGGTTTAATACTAGTGCATCAGCTCTAACGGCGAAGCGATTACGTATGGATGTCGTTTCAGCTAATATAGCTAATGCCGATTCGACAAGAGCAAATATGGTAGATGGTCAATGGGAACCTTATCGTCGGAAAATGGTTGTTACATCACCAAATGAACCTTCATCTTTTTCTAATCAATTGAAAAGAGCGATGGGAAAGACAGAGTCGACTGTTGGTCATGGAGTAAAAGTAGACCGAATCATTGATGATCAGACACCTTTTAAGCAAGTGTATAATCCAGATCACCCAGATGCGAATGAGGAAGGATATGTACAAATGCCTAATGTCGATCCACTACGTGAAATGGTTGATTTAATGTCGACAACAAGATCGTATGAAGCAAATGTAACGGCATTAAACGGAACAAAGAACATGCTTTTAAAAGCGCTTGAGATAGGTCGATAAGGAGTGAGTAACAATGGATGTGAGATTAACACCATTTGAAACAAGAGAGCTTTCAGGTATTAATCGTAATACATATACACCTGGTGAAGCGCAGGAGTCATTTAAAAAAGCGTTAAATGAAGCGATCTCGGATGTCAATCAACTTCAAAAGGAATCACAGCATAAAACAGAGCTATTAGCAAAAGGTGAGATTAACGATTTACATGATGTAATGATTACTGGTCAAAAGGCTAGTGTTTCATTGCAAGCGACGATAGAAGTAAGAAATAAGGTAATTGAAGCATATCAAGAGATTATGAGAATGCAAGTGTAATACTTGTGCCCAATAGTGGGGCGTTGTTACTTGTTTTGATTCAGGAGGACACATGAACGAGAAACTAATGAATTATAAAGAGAAAATAAATGAATTGTGGAAAGAACGTTCAAAAAAGCAACAAGTTGTCATTATATCTGCGATTGTTTCAATTATCTTAGCGTTAGCATTAGTCGCGTTTTTTTCGACTAGGACAAACTATGAACCATTGTATAGCAATTTAACTTTAGCAGAAACGGGTCAAATAAAAGAAACACTTGATGCTAGAGGAATTCCTTCTACAGTGTCAGATAGTGGTACTTCGATTTTAGTTCCAAAGGATCTCGTTGATACATTAAAAGTAGAGTTGGCTGCAGAAGGCTTACCGAGCAGTGGAACAATTGATTACTCTTTTATCCAAGACCAAATGGGTTTTGGGATGACAGATAATGAATTTAACGTCATGGAACGTGCATCCATGCAAACTGAGCTATCAAGGCTTATTCGAAATATGAACGGTGTGAACAATGCTAATGTCATGATTACACTCCCAGAAGAAAGTGTTTGGTTAAATGCTGCTCAGGATTCATCAACAGCTGCGGTTGTATTAGACTTAGCTCCAGGGCATCAACTTGATTCTAGTCAAGTAAGAGCATTATACCACCTTGTATCGAGAAGTGTACCAAACTTGCCTATAGATAATATCGTCATTTCTGATCAAATGTTTAATGATTACTATTATGAGGATCAAGATAATGAAACACAAACAACTTTAACTGCCTTTGAACAACAGCGAACTATACAAAATGAAATTGAACGTGATTTAACACGTAATTTGCATCAAATGTTAGGAACTATGGTTGGACAAGATAGTGTCGTTGTTTCTGTTACAACAGATATTGATTTTACTCAAGAGAATCGTACAGAGGAATTAGTTGAGCCTGTAGATATTGACAATATCGAAGGGATTGCTGTCAGTATTGAACGAATTGAAGAGGCCTATAGTGGTGAAGGGTTTGAAGAAGGTGGAATTGAAGGCACCGGTGATGGCATTCCTAACTACCCTGGTGCATTAGGACAAGGTCCAGTCGATTGGGAACGAACTGAGGAACGAATTAACAATGAAGTTAACCGTATTAATCGTGATATTGTAGAAAGTCCTTATAAAATTCGTGATCTTGGTATTCAAGTGATGGTTGAACCACCAGAAGGATTAGAAACATTACCACAAGATCAGCTTAACGATATCCAACAAATATTAGGAACGATCGTTCGCACGAGCATTTCAAGTGTTTACGCAGATGAATTAACAGAGGATGAAATCGAAGGGAAAATAGTCGTAAGCTCTCACCCTTTCGATGGAAGAGTGGTAATGGATCAAGAACCAATGATGACAATTCCAACATGGGTCTACGTTGTTGGTGGAGTGTTAGTTGCTTTAATATTAATTTTACTGTTTATTTTAATGAGAAATAGAAGAAGAAAGCTTGAAGATGAGTCAGTGGACGGATCATTAGCCGCGAATGCACCATTTGATTTACCTGAATTACCTGATGAAGATACATCTGAAGGAGCAGCAAAAAGAAGACAACTAGAAAAGCTGGCTAAAGAAAAACCTGAAGACTTTTCTAAATTACTACGAACTTGGTTATCAGAAGATTAGGAGGGAAGTAAATGGCTGTATCAAAAAAAGGAATTACAGGAAGGCAAAAAGCTGCCATACTTCTGATTTCTCTTGGTCCAGATGTTTCAGCACAAGTGTATAAACACCTTTCAGAAGAAGAAATTGAGAAATTAACACTGGAAATAGCTAATGTTCGTAAAGTGGATAGTGAATTAAAAGAAGAAATACTCGAACAATTTCATTCTTTAGTGTTGGCACAGGATTATATAGCACAAGGTGGAATAGGCTATGCAAAAAGTATATTAGAAAAGGCATTAGGTGAAGAAAATGCGATGGGAATTATTAATCGTTTAACTTCCAATTTACAAGTAAGACCTTTTGATTTTGCTCGTAAGGCAGATCCATCTCAAATTTTGAACTTCATTCAAAATGAGCATCCACAAACGATTGCGCTTATCTTATCTTACTTAGAATCAGAGCAGTCGGGGCAAATCTTATCAGCATTGCCTCAAGAGGTACAAGCTGATGTCGCGAAAAGAATTGCTGTTATGGACAGTACGTCTCCGGAAATTATTAATGAAGTGGAAGCTATTCTTGAACAAAAGTTGTCTTCAACGGTGACTCAAGATTATACCGAGGCTGGTGGTATTGAATCAGTTGTCGAAGTGTTGAATAGTGTTGATCGAAGTACAGAACGAACGATTCTAGATGCATTAGAAATACAAGACCCAGAATTAGCAGAGGAAATTAAGAAGAGAATGTTTGTGTTTGAAGACATTGTTACATTAGATAATCGTAGTATTCAGCGAGTCATTCGTGATGTTGAAAATGAAGATCTACAGCTATCTCTGAAGGTAGCAAGTGAGGAAGTTAAGGAAATTATCTTCAGTAATATGTCTCAAAGAATGGCTGAAGCATTTAAAGATGAGATGGAATTTATGGGTCCAGTTCGTTTAAAAGATGTAGAAGAAGCTCAAACGAGAATAGTATCTGTGATTAGAACGCTAGAAGAAGCTGGAGAAATCGTAATTGCACGTGGTGGAGGAGACGATATTATTGTCTAAAATCATCAAATCAACTCATTCTAATGCCAATCAGGCGTCAAAAAAAACGATTTCTATTATAAAAAGATTTCAACGGGATGATGAAATAAGCCATAGTCAAGAGAATGATAACAACTTAGAGAACGAGCAAGGTAATACAGAAGAAGATGAAAAAAATACTCTAAATCGCTTAAAAAAGGACATAGAGCAACAAAAAGCAGAAGCTGAAGCAATCCTTCATCAAGCTCACCAAGAAGCTGACGATATTCGACAACAGATTAAAGAGCAGCTTGAACATGCTGAACAAGAGAAAGACCAGCTCTTTGAGCAAGCGAAACAAAATGGATATGAAGAAGGCTTTAGTAAAGGTCAAAACGATGGCCTTCAATCCTATAATGAATTAATTGATCAGGCGAAAAATATTGTCACTCAATCAGAGCAGCAATTTAACCACCGAATTGAGGAAGCCGAACCTTTAATCATTGAGTTAGCAACGGCTTTAGCTAAGCGGATTATCGGGAATCAATTAATAGATGATCAACAAAATTGGACAAGCATGTTAAAACAGGTAATAAATGAAGTTCGTGAGCATGAAGATGTGAAAATTTATGTGCATCCTGATTGGTATGAGCTTACAGTCAGTCAGCAGGAAGAACTAGTGCAATTATTAAGCCATTGTGATCATCTTTTTATATACCCTGATGCTGGATTGATGAAACATGGATGCGTCATTGAAACAAAGCATGGACGTATTGATGCAAGTATGGATCGTCAGTTAAAGGAGTTAAAAACACAGTTATTAGCAAAGCTCAAGGAGGATTCACGTTGAATGTTCAATCTTTACCAGAATTAATTCCGCAGCTTTCTCCATTTAAATGGTACGGAAAAGTAACGCGAGTCATTGGTCTAATGATTGAATCGAAAGGTCCGCAAGCTTCTATTGGAGACCTCTGCTATATAACAACAGGAAGAAATTTAATGACAAGAGTAAGAGCAGAGGTCGTTGGCTTCAGAGATGAATTTGTTTTGCTAATGCCATTAAACGGAACATCCGAAATAGCTCCTGGTAGTTTAGTAGAAGCGACAGGAAGACCACTAGAAATTAAAATAGGCACTCAGCTAATAGGTTCGATTGTAGATAGTTGTGGTGAATTGTTAACGAAGGAGTCGTTACCAAAAGGGTTATCCAATTTTCAAACAGATAATGACCCTCCAAATCCAATTAAAAGACCACGAATTAAGGAGCTAATGTCCTTAGGAGTAAGATCCATTGACTCGTTATTTACAGTTGGAAAAGGGCAAAGAATAGGTATTTTTGCAGGGAGTGGAGTAGGTAAGAGTACACTATTATCGATGTTAGCGAGAAACTCTGAAGCAGATGTAAATATCATTGCTTTAATTGGAGAACGTGGACGTGAAGTAAAGGACTTCATCGAACGAGATTTGGGTGAAGAAGGGCTGAAGCGCTCTATTGTAGTTGTAGCAACATCAGATCAGCCTGCGTTAATGAGGATAAAAGGGGCGATGACAGCTACGGCCATCGCTGAATATTTTCGCCAACAAGGTATGGATGTTAACTTAATGATGGACTCTGTAACGCGTGTCGCAATGGCACAGCGAGAGATCGGCTTAGCAATAGGGGAACCTCCTACTTCAAAGGGATATACTCCGTCAGTGTTTGCTCTATTGCCTCGTTTATTAGAGCGCTCAGGAACAGATGAAAAAGGTTCTATTACTGCGTTTTATACAGTGTTAGTTGATGGTGATGACTTAAATGAGCCAATTTCTGATGCGGTCCGTGGAATTTTAGATGGACATTTAGTATTAGATCGAAAATTAGCTCAAAAAGGGCAGTTTCCAGCAATCAATGTTCTAAAAAGTATTAGTAGAGTGATGTCTGACATCGTAACGGAAGAGCATAGAAAAGCAGCTGAACGTTTGCGCTATTTCGTTTCTGTATATGAAGACAATGAAGATCTTATTAATATAGGGGCATATAAAAAAGGTAGTTCACCTGAAATTGATAAAGCTATTTTAATGTACCCTCAAATTGTATCATTTCTTAAACAAGCAACAGATGAAAATTCAACCATTGATCAATCAATACAAACGCTTATTAAATTGCTAGGAAATGGTGGTCGATCATGAGTTTTCAATACACATTACAAAAAGTTCTAGAGCTTAAACAATCACAAAAAAATGAATTTGAAGCTGCATATAAAGACGCAACCGATCATTTTGAAAAGGTAGCTACTCAGCTTTATCATCTTTTGAAAAAGAAGGAAGGTTTGGAGGAGATGGCTCGAAATCAATTGCAGCAAGGAACGTCGATTAAGGCCATACAATTTCAAGAAACGACATTGTCACAACTTGAAAAAGAAATATTGATTTTGCAACAACAAACTCAGCAGGCTCGCTTAAAAATGGTGAATAGGCAAGATCAATTAATGAATGCAACTGTTGAAATGAAAAAATATGAAAAAATGAAGCAACGAGAACATGAGCAATACAAAGAAGAGTCGAAACGAATAGAACTATTAGAAATGAATGAGTTATCGATTCAAGCATATGCGAATCGTTGAAATTAGGTGAGAAAATGAGTGATAAGGAACGCTCTTATAATAAGTTTCAATTATTCTTTTTAGTTATTTTCATTCCAATTATATTTGGATTAGTGTTGTTTGGTTTTGTTTTTTCTTTAATAGGATATGACGTTATTGGTCAAGCTCAAAAAATAGGTTCAACTATACCTATTGTATCTAATTGGGTTCAGGATGAAGATGAAGAGTTAGAAAACAACACTACAGAACAGCTTGAACAAGTTGAGGCTAATTTGGCTGAAAGCGAAGATGAAGTTACAAGGTTAGAATCAGAATTACAACGAAAAGAATTAGAGATTTTAGAACTTCACGATGAAATTGCAGATCTTCAAGAGGAACTTTTATTTCAAGGTCAAGAAGAAATTAGTATTCAAGAATCACTTGAAGAAATCGGGCAATTGTACGAATTAATGTCTGAAGAGAAAGTTGCGAACGTCTTGAGTCAAATTGATCCGGATGAAGCTGTTTTGCATTTAAGATATGTATCAATTGAACATCGTGCAGCTATTTTAGAGGAAATGGATGATAGTCAGGCTGTTGAATATTTAAGAAGAAAACTGAACGAGTAAATCGGGTTCTTTTGAAAGGAGGTGAAATGAAAAGTTGAATCAATTAATGATGGCACTGGCATACCAGAAACCAAACCTTGTCGTTCAAACGATGGGGAGCAATACTAATTCAATTAAAGAAGAAACGGATTTTTCTCAAGTGCTAGGTGGATTGCTAGAAGGTGACGAGGAGGTGGTACAAGACTTCTTAAATCACGACGATATAGAACTGCTTTTGGAAGAATTGGAGGTACCTGAATTTCTGGAATTTAAAAATTGGCTTTCTCAACCGGACGTAAGCGAAATTTGGGATAAGCTCTCTAGTAACCTTCAAGGAGATTTAACTGGAGATGATTGGTTTAAAGAAGGATCGACTGTTGACGAGCAAATGATGATAAGTTTGATCGCGATGTGGCAAGAATACAAAAACCAAGACGAACAAAACAGCATAGAGAATACTACTTTAAATTCAACCGTTATGGGACAGTTAGTTTTAGGGTTAATTCAAAGTCAGATGACTAATCCAAATGATGAAATAAATTCGCTAAAGACACGCGAGGAACAAAATGTAAATCAATTGCGTATTGATCAGGATAGGACCTTAAAGCAGTTTCTTAGAATGCTCATTCAAAATCATGATAGCGGCAACGGGAATAGTCGTAATCGGTTCTTTAATGAGCTATCTCTAAATCAAAACAGTCAGCAAGTAGATTCAAGTTCATTAGCGATCGGACAGATTGTTAAGAGATTAGTAGAATCAATGACTGAAGAAAGAAATAAGGGAAACCAAGTTAGTGAGCGGAATGTTGAATCAACTATGCTTTCTTTACCGAAAGATCTGAGATTAAATCCATTATTATCTGAAATAGGATCGTATACAACAAGAACTGATCAAGCAACAATTCATGTGGGTGAACAAATGCCTCGTGAAATTCAACAGCAACAATTCATGAGACAGTTTCAAAACCTAATGAGACATGCCACTATGACTCATTCTAAAGAAGGCGTTCAAACCCTTTCCGTGAAGCTGCATCCCGAGCATTTAGGTCGATTGGATGTACAATTAACGCAAATCAATGGGGTGTTGTCTGCCAAAATAATGGTTAGTCAATCAGCAGCAAAGGAACTAATTGAAAGCCAGCTTTCTCAATTAAGGCAAGCCTTTATCCAGCAGCAGCTTCCAGTTGAACGTATTGAGATCACGAATCAACAGTCTCAATTGGAAAAAGAAAAGGACAAAGAAGGTTCATCTTCACAACAGCAACGTCAAGATGCGAATGATGACGGACAAGAAGAGAATCGAGAGTTTCATGAGGAGTTTCAAGATAGTCTTTACTCAATAAATGAACAGGTTTAGGTGTGTGATAATATGCCAACGATTAACGAAAGCTTATATTTACAAGAAAGACAGCAGCAACCGCAAAATACGAATCAAAGTATTTTAGGAAAAGATGACTTTTTAAAATTGTTAATTACTCAATTACAAAATCAAGATCCGTCTAATCCAATGGATGACCGAGAATTTATTGCGCAAATGGCTCAATTTTCTTCCTTAGAGCAAATGACTAATATGAATCAAGCGATGCAATATTCTGTTCATTTACAGCAGAGTCAAAGCTTAGTACAGCATAGTGAGTTAATTGGTAAAACCGTTCAATGGAAACGTGAAGTTGAATTGGATGAATATCGAACGGAAACCGTATACGAAAATCATAAAGTGAAATCAGTTCGTCTAGAAAACGATGGTAAAATTCGTATTTTACTTGAAAATGATCGATGGATTAGCAATGATCAGGTTGTTCAAATTAGTGAAACAACAATAGAAGAATAAAAGGAAGTGAATGTATGGATCCAAGGGTTCAATGGCATCCGTTACCAAATCTTCCGAAATCACCTAGTGTTAATACTAATGATAGTCATGCAAAAAAGAAAAACTTTAAAGAAGTTTTTCAAACGGAACTAAACAATGCTACAAAATTAGTATTTACAAAACATGCAAAAAATCGAATGGAATCAAGAGGAATTTCAATTGATGATAACAAATGGATAGAAATCGAAAACAAGGTGGTTGAGGCAAGGAAAAAAGGTATTAAAGAGTCTGTTGTTATTACAGAAGATGCAACTCTATTGATTAATGCACAAACTCATACAATTATTACGGCACTCAATCGAAATGAAGCGAAATCACAAATTTTCTCAAATATTAATGGTACGATTTTAATTGACTAGACTGGACCCGTAAAGGGAAGTCTTTGACTGCTGATCGATAGATGCAGTTTATAAAAAGGAGGATACGTAAATGTTAAGATCGATGTATTCAGGTATTTCGGGTATGAACAATATGCAAACGAAATTAGATGTAATTGGGAATAATATTGCCAATGTCAATACATTTGGCTTTAAAAAAGGCCGTGCGACATTTAAAGATATGATTAATCAACAGATCGCAGGAGCATCCGCTCCTGGAGCTGGTATGGGGGGGACGAACCCTATGCAAGTAGGATTAGGTTCAATGCTCTCTTCTATTGATACAATTCATACTGGCGGTAGCTTACAAAATACGAATCGTGAATTAGACTTAGGGATTTCCGGGGATGGCTTTTTCCGGGTGACCGATGGAGATGCCATTTTTTATACACGTGCTGGAAATTTTTATTTTGATGAAGAGGGTGCAATTGTAACTTCTGGGGGACTTTACTTACTCGATGATGATGGTGACACAATTTTAGTACCGGAGGACGCACGTAGCTTCAGTATTGGTCAAACAGGTGTCGTAAACTATGTTGATGCAGATGGAGATTTACAAGAAGCAGGTACTATATCATTAGCATATTTTGCTAACCCAGAAGGTTTACAAAAGGAAGGAGATAACCTTTACCAAGTTACCCCTAACTCAGGTGGTGTCAATATAACGACTCCAGGTAATGAAGGTACTGGAGTGGTAGTTGCTGGAACATTAGAAATGTCAAATGTAGATTTATCTGAAGAGTTCACTGAAATGATTGTTGCTCAACGTGCTTTTCAGGCTAATACTCGAATTATTACAACTTCAGATGAAATCCTACAAGAGTTAGTGAATTTAAAACGTTAACGAATGAATGAACCACATAGGAAATACTAAGGAGGGTTGGACTAGGACGCAAACTCCTAGTCCATTTAATCAATTATGATTGAGCTTATAAGAATTAATGGGAAATCTTTTTACCTTAATGTCCTTCTAATTGAACAAATGGAGGCATTTCCAGACACAACCATTACACTTGTGAATGGGAAAAAAATTGTTGTTAAAGATGAAATAGAAGATGTAAAAGTTTTAATTAATAAACAATTTAAAGATCTAGGTCTTTTAGCAACATATAAAGATGTGGGGGGCGCATGATTGTTTAAGAATAAGTTAGTCAATATTATGTTAATCATTTTAGCTGCGCTGACATTACTTGGGGTTATTGTATTTGTCTTATTTAATCAATTTTTAGATAGTCCTGAAGAGGGGCAAGAACCAACGATTGATCAGATTATTAATTTATCTTTTGATACGGATGAAATTACGACAAATTTACAATCAAACGATTTTATTCGAGCCACTTTTCGTATACAAGTGGATAGCAGATCAGCACTATCAGAAATACAAAAGCGTGATTTTCAAATTAACAACATATTATTACGTTCATTATCCAACAAACGTTCTTCAGAGCTAGCTGGTAATGAAGGAATCGTCGATTTTGAAAATAGTATACGAGATGAAATTAATGCATTAATGCAAGAAGGTGAAGTGGTTCAAGTCTACACGACAAGTTGGGTCATACAATAATAACCTCAAATTGCTTTACTGCTTAATTGGATGGAGAGGTGAGGCACTTGGCTGACGTTTTATCTCAAGGCGAAATCGATGCCTTGCTATCAGCAATTTCCACAGGGGAAATGGATGCTGATGAATTGAAAAAAGAAGAAACTGAAAAGAAAGTTAAAGTGTATGATTTTAAAAGAGCTTTAAGATTTTCTAAGGATCAAATTAGAAGTTTGTCGAGAATTCACGAGAACTTTGCTCGTTTATTAACAACTTATTTCTCAGCACAACTGCGTTCATATGTACAAATATCTGTGACGTCAGTTGATCAATTACCATACGAAGAGTTTGTACGTTCCATTCCTTCTATGACAATATTAAATGTCTTTGAACCTTATCCACTAGATGGACGTTTAATCATGGAGATCAACCCGAATATCGCATATGCGATGTTAGATCGTTTACTTGGAGGAAAAGGGTCAAGTATTAACAAAGTTGATTCATTAACAGAAATCGAAACGAAGATTATGTCACAATTGTTTCAAAGAACACTCGATAGTTTTCAAGAAGCTTGGAGTTCTATTATTGAATTAGACCCTGTGATGGAAGAAATAGAAGTTAATCCGCAATTCTTACAGATGGTATCTCCAAATGAAACTGTTGTGGTCATTTCGTTACAGACAACGATTGCAGAGACATCTGGGATGATTAATATTTGTTTGCCACATGTTGTACTAGAAAGTATCTTACCAAAGCTTTCGATGCACTATTGGATGCAAGAGAAGAAAAAAGAGCGAGACGAAGGCGAACTAGAAAAGATTGAACAAAGTGTAAAGAAAGCTCCGTTACTCATTCAAGCTGAGCTTGGAGATTCAGAGATTACGATTCAAGAATTTTTAAGTTTAACTAAAGGTGATGTTATAGAATTGAATCAATCTATCGAAGAGCCATTAGGTGTCCTTGTAGGTGGAGAGAGAAAATATTATGCACAACCAGGTATCTTAAAGAATCGTGTATCTGTGCAAGTAACGGAATTGATTGAGGAGGTTGAGGATGATGAATGATGATATGCTATCCCAAGATGAAATAAACGAATTATTAAAAGGTGTTTCAAGTAGTGAAGATGAGGATAGTTCACAGCCTGATTCAGATAGTGATTTAGGTATTTCAGATTATTTGTCCGATGTTGAACAAGATGCACTTGGTGAAATAGGAAATATTTCATTTGGGAGTGCTTCCACTGCACTGTCAACGTTGTTAAGTCAGAAGGTCGATATTACAACACCGACCTTATCAATAATTAGAAGAGATGAATTGGAGGGTGAATTCCCAAAACCGCATGTAGCCATTCACGTAAATTATACAGAGGGCTTTGAAGGAATGAACTTGCTCGTTATGAAAACTTCGGATGCTGCCATTATTGCTGATTTAATGCTCGGTGGAGATGGAACAAACCCTGATGAAGAGCTAAATGAAATGCATACAAGTGCTGTACAAGAAGCAATGAATCAAATGATGGGATCAGCTTCTACATCTATGTCGACGATTTTCAATAAACGGGTTGATATTTCTCCTCCTGGAATTGATTTAATGGATGTGAAGAATGATGAAGGAACGAAGCATGTTCCTGATGACGATATTTTAGTTAAGATTTCTTTTAGGTTAACGGTCGGAAATTTAATAGACTCAACGATTATGCAATTGGTTACCATTTCTTTTGCTAAAGAGCTTGTGAATGAATTAATGAATCCGAGTATTCCTGAAGAGGAGCCGATATCAAAGCAAGCCGGAGAACCTGTTCAACAACAAGAGGTTGCCCAAGGTGAGACTCATTCAAGTAATCAGTCTTATCCTGAAAATAACTCATATTCTAATTCAACATCAGCACCTCAACCTAGTTATGCGAATCGTGGACAGCAACATCTAGGAGGTCAATTTAATCAGCGAGATGTTGATGTACAGCCCGCTGCATTTTCTCAATTTGAAAATCACCAGTTGTCATATGAAGAATCCAATAATTTGAATATGTTGCTTGATATCCCTTTACAGGTAACTGTTGAATTAGGGCGAACAAAGCGCTCGATTAAGGAAATTTTAGAATTTTCACAAGGCTCGATCATTGAACTTGATAAATTAGCTGGTGAACCAGTCGATATTTTAGTTAATCAAAAACTAATAGCAAAAGGTGAAGTTGTAGTCATTGATGAAAACTTTGGTGTTAGGGTTCTTGATATTGTGAGTCAAGAAGCGCGAATTAATCATTTAAAAAAATAGAGTAGGTGAAAGATAGTGGCGAAAAAAGTATTGATTGTTGATGATGCAGCTTTTATGAGGATGATGATTAAGGACATCCTATCGAAAAATGGTTATGAGGTTGTAGGTGAAGCTGCTGATGGTAATCAAGCGGTTGAAAAATATAAAGAATTTTCACCTGATTTAGTGACATTGGATATTACGATGCCTGAAAAAGATGGAATTGCAGCATTAAAAGAAATTATTGCACATGATGGTCAAGCAAAGGTAATCATGTGCTCGGCAATGGGGCAACAATCCATGGTTATTGATGCTATACAATCTGGTGCAAAAGATTTTATCGTAAAACCGTTTCAAGCTGATCGAGTGCTAGAAGCAATTGAAAAAACACTTGCATAAACGGAAGGCAAATGGGGGTAAGTTGTGAAGATGTTGTTTAAGGCTAGATGGGTGGGTATTATCATATTAATAATTTGGGGAATAATGCCAATTTCTGCATTTGCTGAAAATCAGGTTTCTTCTGATGAATGTAGTGTGACTCAATTTATCAATGGGGAATGCCAAGAATTTGTTGAGCCGTCCACGTCAACGGAAGAGTCTGAAGAAGGTCAGGTTGACGAAAGTATTTTCCCTGAAACGAATACTTTTGCTATGTTCGCCCAAACCATCTTAGCATTAGCATTCGTCATTATCTTACTATATGTACTATTGCGTTTTGTCGGGAAACGTTCGCAATCTTTTCGCTCAACTCAGATATTGCAGTCGATGGGTGGTGTTCCATTAGGTGGGAATCGATCTGTTCAAATTGTTCGTGTGAACGATCGAATCTTAGTAGTTGGAGTGGGTGAGTCCATTCAATTATTGAAAGAAATTACTGATCCAGAAGAGGTAAAGAAAATGATGTCACAGCAGCAACAAACAATGGAATCTTTTGATCAGCCTATTGACAAAGTGATGAGTTGGTTTAGAAAAGGTAAAGGTAGGTCAGACGCACATCCAACAAATCATGATGCATTTAAACAACTGTTAACTAAACAGTTAGGAGAAGTTACTGAAACTCAAAAGAAGGTTCGTGATGAGGTAAGGGAGCGTGGTCATAAATGATGGATTTTTTCATCATTTCAGTCATTAACCCATTGCCTGGATTGGATTTAGATTTTATTACGGAAGAGCCTACAGGAGTTGTAACTACGATTCAACTTCTATTAATATTAACGGTTTTGTCATTGGCGCCTGCTATTTTAATTTTAATGACTAGTTTCACAAGGATTGTGATTGTACTATCGTTTGTCAGACAAGGGTTAGCGACACAAACAATGCCTCCGAACCAAGTCATTATTGGATTGGCATTATTCTTAACGTTTTTTATTATGGCTCCTATTTTTGCAGAAATTAATGAAGTAGCGTTAACACCACTAATCAATGAAGAAATTGATCAAGATGAAGCATTTGAACTTGCTGTAGTGCCATTAAAGGAATTTATGGCGTCACATACAAGGGAAAAAGATCTTGCATTATTTATGGGATATGCTGGGCTAGAACAACCAGAGTCTTTAGATGATATTCCATTAACTGCACTTGTTCCGGCTTTTGCGATAAGTGAGCTGAAAACGGCCTTTCAAATTGGTTTTCTCATTTTTGTACCATTTCTTGTTATTGATATGATTGTTGCAAGTGTTTTAATGTCGATGGGAATGATGATGCTTCCTCCAATTATGATTGCATTACCATTTAAAATATTGTTGTTTGTGTTAGTAGACGGCTGGTATTTAATTGTTCAGTCTTTGCTTTTAAGTTTTAGTTAGCGGGTGGTGTTGGTTGTGAGTTCAGAATTTATTATAAGTATGGCGGAAAATGCGGTTTGGGTTGTCCTATTTGTTGCGGGTCCTTTACTTTTAGTTGCATTAGGTTTAGGACTTTTTGTGAGCATCTTTCAAGCAACGACACAGATTCAGGAACAAACGCTAGCGTTCATTCCTAAAATTGTTGGAGTATTTGTTGCTCTTATTGTGTTTGGGCCATGGATGCTTTCTACTGTTACGAATTTTGCCTATCAAATTTTTAGTAATCTTCATCGGTTTATAGGATAATGGTTGAATTTGTAAATGTTTTACCTGCATTTCTATTAATTCTTGTTCGTATTCTGGCATTTTTTGCGATTTTACCAATCTATGCTCACCATTCATTACCCAATACGTATAAAATCGGACTAGCTTGTTTTCTAGCCTGGGTGATGGTTTTTACGTTGGAAAATCCAGTTGTCGTGATGGATGGAACCTATTTTCTATTAGTGATGAAGGAAGCACTTGTTGGCTTAATGGTTGGATTGATTGCATCTATTATTATGTATGCCATTCATATAGCTGGTGGGTTTATCGATTATAGTATGGGCTTTATGATTGCAAATGTCGTTGATCCACAAACTGGTGCACAGACCCCCCTTACTGGGAGTTTTTTATATGCATTTGCTATTTTATTTATGCTTCTTATGAATGGTCATCATTTATTGTTAGATGGTATTTTTTTCAGTTATCAATTTGTTCCGATTGATCAGCTCTTTCTACCTTTTAGTCAAGAGAATATCATTCAATATGTTGTGACAACTTTCAATTCAATGTTTATTATTGCCTTTCAAATGGCATTTCCTATTGTGGGATCTCTCTTCCTTGTTGATGTTGGTTTAGGAATGATCTCTCGTGCTGTGCCACAAATGAATGTTTTTGTCGTTGGTTTACCGCTGAAAATCACAGTAGGGCTATTGTTATTGACCGTGTACATCAGCGTATTCTTTATCATCGTACAGCAATTGTTTGAACAGATGATTATAACGATGAGAACGTTGCTGCAACTATTAGGAGGGGCCTAAATTGAAACCATATCCATTTAAACTTCATTTGCAATATTTTGCAGATGAAAAAACGGAAAAAGCAACTCCTAAAAAACGACAGGACACTCGTAAGAAGGGGCAAGTAGCCAAAAGTAATGATGTTAATACTGCAATCATACTCTTATTTGTATTTTTATGTTTTTGGTTTTTTGGAAGTTATTTCGGAGAAACACTTACCAATCTGCTGAAACATACGTTTCAAACCTATTTATTGGAAACCGTAAACGAGCCATTTATTGAAACGGTGTTTATTGAACTGCTATTTCAAGCAGCTTTAACATTCTCACCTATTATGTTAATTGCGATGATTGCTGGTGTATTTGCTAGTTATATTCAAGTAGGTCCTTTGTTTGCTCCTGAAGCATTAAAGATGAAGATTTCGAAATTGAACCCTATTCAAGGAGCAAAGCGAATTTTTTCAGTAAGAGCTATTGTTGAACTCGTAAAGTCATTATTAAAAATATCTTTTGCGGGAATAACCGTTTTTACGATTATTTGGTTTAGTTTAGAGGACGTTATGCTGTTATCACAAAAAAGTGTTATGGAAGGCTTTGGTTTAATTGCACAGCTGACTGCGTTGTTAGGTATTTCTGTAGCCATTTTGCTATTGATACTAGCAGTACCAGATTATATTTATCAAAAATATGACCATGAAAAACAAATTAAAATGTCAAAAAAAGATGTTAAAGATGAACATAAAAATATGGAAGGGGACCCGAGGATTAAATCGAAACGAAAACAAAAACAAATGGAAATGGCGATGCAACGAATGATGCAAGAAGTACCAAAGGCAGATGTTGTTATAACGAATCCAACCCATTTCGCAGTCGCTCTTCGTTACGATGAATCGGTCTCTGAGGCACCCATTGTTATTGCAAAAGGTGTCGATATTATCGCACAGAAAATTAAAGGAATTGCATCAGAATATGATGTAATTACTGTTGAAAATAAACCATTGGCAAGGGCTTTGTATCATCAAGCAGAAATTGGTGACCAAGTGCCTGAGGCATTATTTAAATCAGTCGCAGAGGTTTTAGCATATGTTTATCGATTGAAAAACAAACAAGTCAATTAGTTTGTTGACGTAAGGGGAGAAGTTTTGTGGGAGTAAGAGATTTATCGGTTTTACTTGGTGTTATTTTAATCATCGCGATGTTAATTATACCTTTACCAACAATCATGTTAGATTTTCTAATTATTATTAATATTTCTCTTGCTCTTATTATTATTTTAGTAGCAATGAATACTCGAGAGCCTTTGCAATTTTCCATTTTTCCAACTTTACTGTTACTCGTTACCTTGTTTCGCCTTGGTTTAAATGTTTCTACTACTCGTTCTATTTTAAGTGAGGCAAAAGCAGGTAATGTCATAGATACTTTTGGTAGTTTTGTTGTTAGTGGAAATGCTCTTGTTGGTTTTGTCGTTTTCTTAATTTTAGTCGTCATTCAGTTTCTTGTTATTACGAAAGGGGCAGAACGAGTATCAGAGGTAGGTGCGCGTTTTACGTTAGATGCGATGCCTGGTAAGCAAATGAGTATTGATGCTGATTTAAATGCTGGAATGATATCAGATGCAGAAGCGAAGGAAAGACGAGAAAAAATAGAACAAGAAGCTGATTTTTACGGTTCAATGGATGGTGCTAGTAAATTTGTTAAAGGGGATGCTATTGCTGGTATCGTCATCGTTATTATTAATTTAATTTTTGGGTTTATCATCGGTATGATGCAACAAGGAATGACCTTTGATGAATCAGTAACGACATTTACATTACTTACTGTTGGGGATGGGTTAGTAAGTCAAATCCCAGCGTTGTTAATTTCGACAGCAACAGGAATTGTCGTAACAAGAGCGGCTTCTGAAGGCAGTTTAGGGCATGATGTGACGAAGCAAATTTTTGCATATCCTAAGATGCTCTATGTTGCAGGTGGAACGATTCTAATGCTAGGGATCGTCACACCGATTTATCCAATCGTTACATTTCCAATAGCGATTTTACTTATTATCGGTGGATATATGCTTTCTCAAAATGAGCTGAAGATGACTGAGGAAGAAGATGTCATAAATGAAGAAGAGACAGAAGATGATATGAAGTCTCCTGAAAGTGTAGTCAATTTGCTACAAATTGATCCGATAGAATTTGAATTTGGCTATGGATTAATACCATTAGCAGATGCTAACCAAGGTGGGGATTTACTTGATCGTGTCGTCATGATTAGACGGCAAATGGCATTAGAATTAGGAATGATCGTCCCGGTCATCAGAATAAGAGATAATATTCAATTACAACCTAATGAATATACAATTAAAATAAAAGGTAATGAAATAGCGAAGGGTGAATTGCTGTTAGATCATTATATGGCAATGAGTCCTGGAGTAGAGGATGAATCGATTGTTGGAATAGAGACAGTAGAGCCTGCATTTGGAATGCCTGCGCTTTGGATTGGTGAAGATATGAAAGAACAAGCAGAACTTTCAGGATATACGGTTGTAGACCCACCTTCTGTTGTATCGACTCATCTAACAGAGGTAGTGAAAAGGCATGCACATGAATTATTAGGTAGAGAAGAAACGAAGCAATTAGTTGATCATTTGAAAGAAACCTACCCAGCTCTTGTGGAAGAAGTAACGCCAAGCACGTTATCAACTGGTGAAATTCAAAAGGTGTTAACGAATTTGCTAAGGGAAAATGTCTCTATTCGAAATTTACCTACCATTTTCGAGACGATGGCCGATTATGGATCGATGACAAAAGATATGGATCTATTAACGGAGTATGTTAGACAGTCGTTATCAAGGCAAATCTCTAAGCAAATGACAACACCAGGAGAGCCTTTATATGTTGTGACATTAAGTGGCACGATCGAAAAGAAGATTGCCGATTCGATTCAACAAACTGAGCATGGAAACTTTTTGGCTTTGGATCCAAATGAGTCTCAACGAATTTTGGAGTCGGCAGCTGCAGAAACAGATCGGTTAGCGCAAATGGGGCAAACACCTGTTATTCTTTGTTCCCCAGCAGTAAGAATGTATGTGAGACAGCTAATTGAACGTTACTTACCTCAAGTGCCGGTGCTTTCTTATAATGAATTAGAAACGGATATAGAGGTGCAAAGTGTAGGGGTGGTGAATGTTGAATGAAAGTAAAGAAATTTATTGCTACAAATATGGCTGAGGCCATGCACTCTATTCGTTCAGAATTAGGCGAGGATGCAGTCATACTTCATTCAAAGAAAGTGGATACGGGTGGTTTTCTTGGGATGTTTACGAAGAAAAAGCTCGAAGTAATTGCCGCGATTGATCCACTTGGGAGTCAGCCTAAATCAAAGGCGTTAACTTCAGCAGCACGTTTAAAGCAGCAACCAAAACAAGCAAAGCAGCCAACAGTAAGTACCGATAATCAACAACTTTCCATGAAAAATGAGATTGAGCAGTTAAAAACGTTAATAAGTGAAATGAAACCTAAATCTAAAAATGATCTAGAGTATCCGCGTCCGTTCCAAGAGATCGAAAATCATTTAGCAGATCAGGGAGTATTGAAGTCTGCAAGGGGGATCATTATAAAGAAAATAATGAAAGATTGGTATGATAACGAAGAAGAGGATTTTCAATTGAATGTCGACTATTCTTCTATTTTAAAAACACTTTTTACTAATCTTTCATTTGGCCAACCTTTTAATAAAAAAATTGTTAACATTGTTGGGCCGACAGGTGTAGGGAAAACGACCACTATTGCTAAGTTAGCAGCCATTGCGACACTTCAAGAGAAAAAAAAGGTGGCTTTAATTACGACTGATACGTTTCGGATTTCAGCGGTAGAACAATTAAAAACATATGCGAAAATTTTAAATGTTCCTGTAAAAGTTGCTTATTCAATTGATGATTTTAAAAAAGGGATTGATATGTATTCACATTATGACTTAATATTAGTCGATTCTGCTGGAAGGAATTTCAGGAATTCTCTTTACGTCGAAGAGCTATCGAAAGTCATGAATTTTGACCAGGATACTGAAACACACTTAGTTCTTTCTCTTACTTCTAAGTATGAAGATATGAAGGCGATCATTGAGCAGTTTAACCTTATCTCCATTTCTTCTATTATTTTGACAAAAAAAGATGAAACGAGTACACACGGTGCTATGGTAAATATTCCATTTGAATATAATATGCCTCTTACTTATGTGACAACAGGTCAAAATGTGCCGGATGATATTATGACAGCTTCGATTGAATTAATTGCTTCTTCCATCAAAGGGAGGGCTAAAGATGAATGATCAGGCTGAAAATTTAAGAAAAATGGTTGCCACTGAAGCTACAAAAGAAGCGAAAGTTATCGCAGTTGTAAGTGGAA
This sequence comes from Halalkalibacter sp. APA_J-10(15), assembly GCF_023017105.1. Classification (GTDB taxonomy): domain Bacteria; phylum Bacillota; class Bacilli; order Bacillales; family Bacillaceae_D; genus Halalkalibacter. The sequence continues at coordinate 190,978 of NZ_JALKEV010000003.1, forward strand.
AAGGAGGGGTTGGCAAATCAAATGTTTGTTTGAACTTTGCCCTATCCTTGACACGTTTAGGTAAGAAGGTAGCTATTTTCGATTTAGATATAGGGATGGCTAATTTGGATATATTAATGGGAGTATCCTCAACCTATACGATCATGGATGTGCTAGAAAATGAGCTATCTATTTGGGATATCATTGAAAATAGTGAGGATGGATTAGCTTACATCGCTGGGGGGTCTGGCTTCTCATCTTTTGTAGAATTAACTGATTCAAAAATTCATCGCTTTTTTAACCAGTTAGAGTTAATAGGTCAGCATTTTGATTTTGTATTTTTGGATATGGGAGCGGGAGCAACAAAGGCTAGTATGCAATTTATTTTGGCAGCAAATGAAATTTTCGTGGTGACAACCCCTGAACCAACATCGATTACAGATGCTTATGCAATGGTAAAGTATATACATTTAAGTGATGAACAAATTCCGATGTATTTGCTCATTAATCGTGCTGAATCTGAAAAGGAAGCAAAGGATACCGAGCAAAACTTCAAGCGAGTTACATTACAATTTTTAGGTAAGCATTTACTCCCATTAGGGTATGTTCCTTTTGACGATAAAGTAACAAAATCTGTTAAGTCACAAAAGCCATTCGTTTTATTATACCCACAAACAAAGGCAAGTCAGTCAATTGCTCAAATGGCATCTTCTTATATTGGGATAAAAGAGTCTACACCTTCAAAGTTTGGACAATTCATAAAAAAAATGAAGGTATTCATGAATAAGTAAAAATAACAACGTGGAAAGTTGGGGATAACATGAATAAATTAATTCGTGTATTAGTAGTAGATGATTCTGCTTTTATGAGAAAAGTCATCTCCGATATTATTAACTCTGACACGCGTATGGAAGTTATTGCAACAGGTAGACATGGTGGGGATGCGATTAAAAAAATTGAAGAATTTGAACCTGATGTGATGACACTTGATGTTGAAATGCCAATCATGAGCGGATTAGATGCGTTGAAATGGATTATGAAAAAAAAGCCAATGCCTATTGTAATGATTAGTAGTAAAACAAAAATAGGAGCCGACGCAACCTTACAAGCAATGGAAGTAGGGGCTGTTGACTTTATTACAAAGCCATCGGGTGCGATTTCACTTGATATTGGGAAAGTGGCTGATGAAATAAAAGAAAAGGTTTACCATGCTTCAAAAGCGAATGTCGAGGCTCTACAGAACGAACATCGTCCTAGTAAAGTTCAACCAATCCCGATTAAAAAAGATAGACAAGCTGTGGCGACAAAATCTTCTACGCAAAAAATAATAGCAATTGGTACTTCAACTGGGGGACCGAAAGCATTAAAAACAGTCATTAGTCAACTTCCTTCATCCATACAGGCTCCGGTTTTAGTTGTTCAGCATATGCCAGCTGGGTTCACTAAGTCATTAGCTGATAGGCTTGATCGCTTGTCAGAGCTTACTGTCAAGGAAGCTAAATCAGGAGATGTGTTGGAGAATGGACATGTTTATATTGCTCCTGGAGGCTTGCATTTGAAGCTGGTCGTTCAATCTAAGGCTTTAACGATTCAAACAACTTTAGATGAACCAAGGAAGGGGCATCGTCCTTCGGTAGATACGATGTTTGAATCTTTGGCACAAATCAATCAAATTGATGTGATTGCGGTAGTGATGACTGGAATGGGAACAGACGGTACGATTGGATTAAAAGAATTAAAAAAGCGATATAACTGTTATTCCATTGCCGAAGCAGAAGAAACTTGTGTCGTTTATGGAATGCCTAAATCAATTGTGGCCAATAGATTAGCTGATGAAGTTGTTAGGGTTGAAAGCATTAGTCATTACATTACACAATATTGCCAAGGGTAGGGGAATAAAATGGATGATCTTAAAAAATTACAGCCATTTCATTTAGATGTATTAAAAGAAATTGGTAATATCGGTGCTGGTAATGCTGCGACAAGCTTGTCACTCTTATTAAATAAAACGATTGATATGAGTGTACCAGATGTTCGGGTTGTTTCATTACAAGAAATACCAGATCAAGTCGGTGGTGCTGATACAGAGGTAGCTGCAATCTTCTTACGTATAGAAGGGGAAGCTCCAGGTAGTATGTATTTTATAGCGGATATTACGGATATTGAAAAAATGATTTGCCGATTAATTGGAAATGATCATTTCCAACTTGTATCTCCTCCTTTTGATGAAATGGGTATGTCAGCCTTTTTGGAAGTTGGAAATATTTTAGCAGGATCTTATCTCTCTTCTTTTTCAGATTTTACTCAATTAGATTTGCAGCCGTCAGTTCCCGGTGTAAGTATTGATATGGCAGGGGCTATTTTAAGCTATGGCTTAATCCCAATATCTGAGGTCGGTGATTTTGCTATTGTGATTGATACGGAAATTGTTGAGGTGGATGAAGAATCTGAAAAGGTTTCAGGTCATTTCTTTTTATTACCGGATCCCGGTTCATTTCAAACGATCTTCAAAGCGTTAGGAGTGGAAATAGATGAGTGACGTTATTAAGGTTGGCATGGCTGATTTAAATATTGTCACTCCTCCAAATACGATTCGTACTTCAGGACTCGGCTCTTGTGTCGGGTTAATCATATTTGATGATCAAAAAAATGTTGCAGGTATGGCACATATTATGTTACCTAATTCAAAATTATGTAAACAATCTCCGCCAAATGTTGCTAAATATGCTGATACCGCAATACCAGCTTTGATACAGGATTTAAAGAAAAAGGGTGCTAAACCAGCATTTTTAAAAGCTAAAATGGCTGGCGGTGCACAAATGTTTTCGTTCTCAACTGGGAATGAGATGATGAGAATTGGGCCAAGAAATATTGAGGCTGTTAGAGCATTGTTGGAAGCATTGAATATACCAATTGTTTCTGAAGATGTTGGTGGGAAAAGTGGTCGCACGATTGAATTCAATCCAGTTTCTAATCTGTTGAATATTCGAACGGTCAACCAAGGGACGAAGGAGATCTAACAAACAGAGGTGATGAGATGGCACAAGTAGCAGCAGATCAAAAAATATGGGATAAGTGGATAGAAGAACGGTCGAGAGAAGCTTGTAACGACTTGATCCAACATTACATGCCACTCGTCCATTATCATGTACAACGCATCTCAATCGGTTTGCCAAAAAATGTCCAAAGAGAAGATTTAATTAGCCATGGAATGTTTGGTTTATATGATGCACTTGAGAAATTTAACCCTGAGCGTGACTTGAAATTTGATACATATGCTTCCTTTCGTATAAGAGGTGCAATCATTGATGGATTAAGAAAAGAGGATTGGTTACCACGCTCGATTCGAGATAAAATTAAAAAGGTTGAATCGACTATTGAAAAACTCGAACAATTGTATGGAAGGTTCATTACAAGTGAAGAAGTGGCGAAAGAGTTAAATATCGATAAAGCAGAAGTTGAGCAAGTGATGACGGAATATTATACGGCTTCGTTATTATCAATGGATGAACGACCACAAGATCAAGATAGAAACGAAACGTATGCGACAACATTAGAAGATAGACAAACAAAGAAACCTGAAGATAAAATGGTTGAAGAAGCAACAAAACAAGAACTAGCAGAAGTCGTTAAGCGTTTAACTGAAAAAGAGCAACTGGTTATTAGTCTCTTTTATTTTGATGAAATGACGTTTACTGAAATCGGACAAATTCTTAATCTTTCGACTTCTAGAATTTCACAAATTCATTCTAAGGCTTTATTTCGGTTACAACAAGTAATGAAAAAAAACGTTAAAGAGGGTGAAAAGCGGGGATGGTAGATGTAGCAGAATTCTATGAAGTGATCGTTTCTAAGGATAAAATGAATGCAACTATTCGACAAGTAGAAAAAAGAAATGAAGACGATAAAATCACAGCAGAAGATTTAAAGCGCTTGTTATATGACCATGACGTTGTCTATGGAATTGATGATTCAGTATTAAACCTTTTTGTTAATACACCGATTATTAGTCAAGAGCTTGTAGTAGCAAAAGGGAAAGCTCCGAAAGATGGTCATAATGCTTATTTAAAACCAATTTCATTTAATGAAAAAGCAAAAGATATAGAAAGCTATGAAAATATTGATATGCGAGATGTTGTGGACATTCCAACAGTTGTGATTGGTGAAAAAGTAGGAGAGAAAATTCAAGCAACGCCAGGAGAAGATGGTATAAATATAAATAACGAACAAGTACCCGCTAAGCCAGGTCATGATTTCAAGCTTGCGAAAGGAAAAAATACGAAAATTAGTGATAATGAGCTGGAACTTTATTCCTTAATTAATGGTCAAATTAGTGTCGATAAATATACGATCCATGTACATCCTACATATGAAATTAAAGGTGACCTTTCCATGAAAACAGGAAATGTTGATTTTGTAGGTAATGTCATCATTAATGGAAATGTTCCGGCTGGTTATTCAGTAAATGCAGTAGGTGATATTAGAGTCACTGGTACAGTTGAAGCTGCAACCCTTATTTCTGGTGGTTCTATCTTTATTGGTTCAGGGGTGGTAGGCCAGCATAAAAGCTATCTTGAGGCTGAAAAAGATATTAAAACAGCTTTTATAAATGAGGGAACTGTTAAAGCTGGCGGAATAGTTGAAGTAACACAAACCATTTTACATAGCCAAGTAACATCAGGGAAAATGGTCATTTGCAATCGAGGAAGAGGCCTTATAGTAGGAGGGGCTATTTCCGCAATCGAAACGATTAAAGCTAAAGAAATTGGAAATGATATGCATACTCAAACAGACTTATTTATCGGTCTTACAAAAGATACCATTGATGAGCATAAAGCTCTTGAAAAAGAAATGAATGAAATTAATGATGCATTAAAAAAGCTCACTCAGCTGTTAAGAACATTTTTAACAAAAGAGAAGAAAAACGGGACTTTAGAAGGGAGAGATAAACAAACAAAATTAAAAGTATTGCACTCATATCAAGAAAATAATGAAAAAAAACTAAAAATTCAAGAAAGATATTCTGAATTAGATGATATGATTGCCAATGAAGGAACTGGCCATGTGATTGCCGAAAAGAAGATGTATGGTAATGTTTCTGTTCACTTTGGTAAATACAAACGAACACTGAGATCTAATTACTCTAGACCGACTGTGAAAATGGAAGATAGCGAGATTAAAATCATAACGAAATAACAAGTAAGCGTTTACTTGGATTGGAGGGGATAGTCATGAGTATACGTCCGGTTGAAGTACAAGGGTCTTTTCCTCAATCACAAAAATCAGGTAAAATTCAAGAGCAACTTCAGCAACGAGGTCAAACATCACAAGACGTGATTGCCCAGCAAGAGAAAGAAGAAGCTAGAAAGTTACGTCAGCAAGTGAAGCAATCAGACGAATCTGAGCAGTCAAGGTTTCACAAGGATCGAGAATCTGAGCAACAAGAACAGAGTAATCAAGAAAGAAAACAAAAAAAACAAGAAGAGCCTACAAAACAAAAGCATCCTTATAAAGGAAACTTTATTGATTTTTCAGGATAGAAGGGAATTGTATGCTTGAATTATTAGTAGTCATTAGTTTATTACTGCATGGTTTTACGTTTTTATGGATTATGATTTTATTGCAGCGGATACGACATGTACAGAGCCAGCCAGATAGTATGAATCAGCTACAATCAGAAATGGAAGACATATTATTAGCGTATACAACAGAAATGAAAGAAGAGAATGAACGATTGCTTGAGAAGGTACAAAGAAATAAGCATCAAACGACAAGGAGTTTAGTGGAGGAACAATCAGCTAAAGCTTCAAATGATTCAATACAGCTAGAAGCGAAAGAGGAACAGGAACAGGAAGATTCTCTCCCATATATTCCTCCTATAGAAATAAACGAACAAGAAACATACGAAAAATCCTATACAGTAAAAGTATTAGAGTTAGCACAGTCCGGTCTCACTTCCGAGCAAATTGCCAAAAAATTAAAAATGGGAAAAGGTGAAGTTGAGCTTATACTGAAATTTCATCAATCATGACAATCCATACTTGCGCCGCTAGTGGCAATGTGGTATAGTAATTCTCGGTGTTAATCACACACGCTATTTGATTTATGAAAAGGTGCTGAATCCAGTCTTTCATAAAAATGATCATAGCGGAGGAAAAAAACCATAAATGAAGGAGGTGTTGGATGTGGCAGTAATCTCCATGAAGCAATTATTAGAAGCTGGTGTTCACTTCGGTCATCAAACTCGACGATGGAACCCTAAAATGGATCGCTACATCTTCACAGAAAGAAACGGTATTTACATTATTGATTTACAAAAAACAGTTAAGAAGGTTGAAGAAGCGTATCAATTTGTTCGTGATTTAGCTGCTGACGGTGGAAAGGTATTGTTTGTTGGTACGAAAAAACAAGCTCAAGACTCTGTCAAAGATGAAGCAGAACGTTGCGGCATGTATTATATTAACCAACGTTGGTTAGGTGGTACTCTTACAAACTTCGAGACTATTCAAAAACGTATTGCACGTCTTAAGAAACTTGAGAAAATGCAAGAGGATGGAACATTTGATGTTCTTCCTAAGAAAGAAGTTATTCTTCTTAAAAAGGAAATGGATCGTCTTGAAAAGTTTTTAGGCGGTATTAAAGATATGCAAGACGTCCCTGATGCTTTATTTGTTATTGACCCTCGTAAGGAACGTATTGCAATTGCCGAAGCACATAAGTTAAACATTCCAATTGTTGCAATTGTTGATACGAATTGTGATCCGGATGAGATTGACTATGTTATTCCAGGTAACGATGATGCCATTCGCGCAGTTAAATTATTAACTGGTAAGATGGCAGATGCAGTCATTGAAGCAACTTCTGCTGAAGCTGAAGAGGTTGAGGAAGAAGAAGAAACGACAACAGCTTAATTATTGTACTCAAATGGGGTGGTAAAGGGGGATTACCCTTTACCACTTTTTTAGAAGTTAAGATTTTTTCAATTCTTAGACGATAAGTCCTTTTTATTACACAATATTTTCACATGATACATAAAGACAATTAAAAGGAGGCGTTATTTATGGCAGTAACGGCGAGTATGGTAAAAGAACTACGTGAAAAAACAGGTGCTGGAATGATGGATTGTAAAAAAGCACTAACAGAAACAGGTGGCGACATGGAAAAGGCAGTTGATTTCCTGCGCGAAAAAGGAATTGCAAAAGCTGCTAAAAAAGCGGACCGTGTTGCAGCAGAAGGGTTAACAATTGTTAAATCTGAAGGCAATAAAGCGGTTATTGCTGAAATTAACTCTGAAACAGATTTCGTTGCTAAAAATGAAAACTTCCAAAAATTAGTTGGTGACCTAGCTGATTTTGTATTGAAAAATGAGCCTACTACTGTTGAAGAAGCACTTGGGCAAGAGTTTGCTCCTGGACAAACAGTCGAAGAGTTCATTAATTCATCTATTGCTAAAATCGGTGAAAAAATTTCATTACGTCGTTTTGTAGTAGTATCCAAAGCTGATGGTGATACTTTTGGTGAGTATTTGCATATGGGTGGGCGTATTGGTGTACTAACAATTCTAGAAGGCACATCTGATAGTGAATTAGCTAAAGATATTGCTATGCATATCGCTGCTATTAACCCGAAGTATGTATCGCGTGATCAAGTTGCTCAGGATGAAGTAGAGCGTGAACGCGAAGTATTAAAGCAACAAGCACTTAATGAAGGTAAGCCAGAAAATATTGTTGAAAAAATGGTTGAAGGCCGACTCGGAAAGTTCTTTGAACAAGTATGTTTAAATGATCAAGCATTTGTTAAAGATGGAGATCAAAAGGTAGGCAAATATGTAAAAGCAAAAGATGCTGAAGTAAAAGGTTTCATTCGCTATGAAGTTGGAGAAGGAATTGAGAAGCGTGAAGACAACTTCGCTGAAGAAGTTATGTCTCAAGTGAAAAAATAAAGATGAAGGGACACGAAGGTGTGTCCCTTTTTCACAAGAAGATGGTAAAACTTCAGGTTCGAGCGGAGGTCACTATGAAATCATATAATCGAGTAGTTTTAAAATTAAGCGGGGAAGCCCTAGCTGGTGATCAAGGGTATGGAATTGATCCATTGGTTATACAATCTATTGCCAAGCAAATTAAAGAAATTGTCGAATTAAATGTTGAAGTAGCTGTTGTAGTTGGTGGTGGAAACATTTGGCGAGGTATGGCAGGTAGTGCAAAAGGAATGGATCGTGCGACTGCTGACTATATGGGGATGCTTGCAACTGTCATGAATTCATTAGCATTACAAGATGGGCTTGAAGATATTGGGGTTGAAACGAGAGTTCAAACCTCGATTGAAATGCGTCAAGTAGCTGAACCGTATATACGTCGAAAGGCGATTCGTCATCTTGAAAAGAAACGTGTTGTTATTTTTGCTGCAGGGACAGGTAACCCTTATTTTTCTACTGATACAACTGCTGCATTACGTGCAGCTGAAATAGAGGCAGAAGTGATCCTTATGGCAAAAAATAAAGTCGATGGTGTTTATAGCGCAGATCCATCAGTCGATGCTTCCGCAAAAAAATATACAACGCTCTCCTTTATGGATGTGTTAAAAGAAGGTTTAGCTGTTATGGACTCAACAGCATCATCTCTTTGTATGGACAATGACATACCATTAATTGTCTTTTCGATTATGGAAGAAGGTAATATTAAAAAAGCCGTTACAGGTGAAGAAATTGGAACAATTGTCAGGGGGAATGAATAATGTCAAAGGAAATTATTAATGACGCGAAATCAAGGATGGAAAAGGCGATTGATTCGTTAAATAGAGATTTGGCTAAGCTTAGAGCCGGTCGAGCAAATCCTGCTCTCCTAGATCGAATAACAGTTGAGTACTACGGAGCTGAAACTCCGTTAAATCAGCTTGCAACGATTTCGGTACCAGAAGCGCGATTATTGACAATTCAACCATTTGATAAGTCTTCAATTGGTGAAATTGAGCGTGCAATTTTGAAATCTGAGTTAGGTTTAACACCTGCTAATGATGGATCTATTATTCGAATAACGATTCCACCATTAACAGAGGAGCGTCGTAAAGAATTAGTGAAAATGGTTAAGAAATCAGCTGAAGAGGCAAAGGTTGCTATTCGTAACGTACGTCGTGATGCAAATGATACACTGAAAAAAGGACAAAAGGATGGCGAGTTAACTGAAGATGATCTTCGTCGTTATACAGATGAAATGCAAAAATTAACAGATACGTATACAGCTAAGGTTGATGATGTTTCCGACCATAAAGAAAAAGAAATCATGGAAGTGTAAGATCGATCCATGTAAAATAGAGATTAAAGACCCTCTTTTTTATAGGGGGTTTTTCCACTTTCATCCTACCATATAACGAGTAAGTGTACAGTTATGTAAGATGTTGAACCTGCTGTAAGTAGATGGAGGGCGCTTAACATGCTTGATAGACTAACAAATTGGAGAACAAAACGTTCGAATGATGAAGATGAAATGCATTTATCAACGAATATACCGAAACACATTGCTATCATAATGGATGGAAACGGTCGTTGGGCAAAAAATAGAGGTTTACCGAGAATTGCTGGACACCGTGAAGGCATGAAGGTCATTAATAAAATTGTACGAAAAGCAAATGAGTTAGGTGTTGAAGTCTTAACACTTTACGCATTCTCAACGGAAAATTGGAAGCGTCCAAAAACAGAAGTTGATTTCTTAATGAAACTTCCCGAACGCTTCTTAGCGACTGAGTTACCACAATTAATGAAAGAAAATGTGAAAGTGCGTTTAATGGGAAGTATTAATGAATTACCAGAACATACAAAGAAGGCCGTTAACAAGGCCGTTGATCAAACCTCTGGTAATACCGGACTCATACTAAACTTTGCTTTAAATTACGGAAGTCGATTTGAGATAGCACTTGCGGTAAAAAAAATTAGTGAACAAGTTGAGCAAGGAATTATTAAGTCAGACGAAGTGAATGAGAATTTATTAACAGAGCATTTAATGACAGCTGAATTACGTGATCCAGATTTACTCATTCGTACGAGTGGAGAAATTCGATTAAGTAATTTTATGCTTTGGCAGGTTGCTTATAGTGAGTTTTGGTTTACGGAAGTATTGTGGCCGGATTTTAGTGAGCAGCATTTGGTTGAAGCGATCTTCGTCTATCAAAAACGTGCGAGAAGATACGGCGGTGTATAGAGAGGGGCGAGGTTTTGAAGCAGCGAATTATTACAGGAGTCATCGGTGGGGCATTATTTGTTAGCTTTGTCATCATTGGTGGTTGGTTGTTTTCACTTTTTATAACGATTGTCGCATCGATTGCAATGATTGAGCTTTTAAAGATGAAAAAGATCAGACCAATCTCGCTAATGGGTATTATAAGCTTACTTTCAATGTGGCTATTACTTGTACCAACAGTATGGTATGATCAAGTTATTCCATTTTCATTTACGAAAGTAGAAGTGTTTATCTTTGTGATTTTGGCTTTACTAATGTTTACGGTTCTTACAAAAAATACGTTTACATTTGATGAAGTTGGATTTGTAATCGTGTCATCGGTCTATGTTGGCTTTGGGTTTCACTACTTAATTGTAACAAGGGAAATACCAGATTTGGGTATGATGCTTGTTTTCTTTATTTTGTTCATTATTTGGACAACCGACTCTTCAGCGTATTTTGTTGGTCGCTCACTAGGTAAGCATAAATTATGGCCAGATATTAGTCCGAAGAAAACGATCGAAGGGTCGATTGGTGGAATTATTGGTGCGATATTAATAGGTTCTACGTTTCATTTTATATATCCGCTATTTTCCAGTTTTTATCTCGCTTTAGTTGTGATTATTGTCGCATCAGTATTGGGGCAATTAGGAGATCTAGTAGAATCAGCTTTAAAGCGTCATTATGCAGTAAAGGATTCTGGAAATGTATTACCTGGTCATGGTGGGATCTTAGATCGATTTGATAGTTTGATTTATGTGATGCCGATTTTACATTTGCTTCAGCTAATTTAAAATCATATCGTTTGTTTAGCAAGAAGAATCCTTGGAATAATGTAGGTGAAAAGATTGAAGCATATTAGCTTATTAGGTGCGACAGGTTCGATAGGGACACAAACTCTTGATGTAATTAGACAGTTTCCTAAACAATTCTCACTTGTAGCGATGTCAGTTGGACGAAATATTGATCTAGCAATTGAACAAATACATGAATTTAAACCGTCAGTTGTTTCGGTCATGTCAAAGACTGAATATGACAAGTTAGTTCATCAAGTTCCGAGTGATACAAAAATCGTTTGGGGGGATGAAGGACTAATTGAAGTTGCAACTATTTCGAAAGTGAGTATTGTCGTAAATGCTGTCATTGGCAGTGTAGGATTAGCGCCTACGTTAGCGGCGATTCGTGAAGGGAAAACAATAGCGATTGCGAATAAAGAAACTCTTGTGACAGCAGGTCATATTGTTACGAATGAAGCAAAACGTGCCAATGTTTCTTTACTGCCGGTTGATAGTGAGCATTCAGCTATTTTTCAAGCTTTACAAGGTGAACAAAGAAGTGAAATTGATAAGTTAATATTAACCGCTTCAGGTGGAAGCTTTAGAGATCGTTCTCGTTCTGATTTAAAAGGTGTAACCGTTCAAGAGGCTTTGCAGCATCCTAATTGGTCAATGGGAGCTAAGATTACAATTGACTCTGCCACGATGATGAACAAAGGGTTAGAGATTATTGAGGCACATTGGTTATTTGATATACCATACGAGAAGATTGATGTATTACTACATAAAGAAAGTATTATTCATTCAATGGTTGAATACATTGATGGAAGTGTCATTGCGCAATTAGGAACTCCTGATATGAAAGTACCGATTCAGTATGCGCTGACTTATCCAAATAGATTTCAAAATTTCACTAATGAACGACTAAAGCTATCAGAAATCGGACAATTACATTTTCAAGCGATGGATGTCGAACGCTATCGTTGTGTGGAATTCGCATATGAGGCAGGACGAATTGGCGGGACGATGCCGACGGTATTAAATGCAGCAAATGAAGTAGCGGTATCTCATTTTCTTCAAAACCGGTTGTCGTTTCTTGGGATTGAATCAGTCATAGAACAAGCTATGACTGAACATGAAGCGATTCAACAACCATCACTAGAAGAAATAGTAGCAGTAGATTTAGAAACACGTCAATTCATTAATACATTGATTAAATAAGAAAGGTGGTCGTCATTAGATGCAATCTATTCAAACGATTTTAGCGGTCATTGTTATTTTTGGCCTTCTCGTATCCATTCATGAATGGGGACACCTTTATTTTGCTAAACGTGCAGGAATACTTTGCCGTGAATTTGCTATTGGATTTGGACCGAAAATTTACTCTTTTAAAAAGAACGAAACGGTTTATACAATTAGACTCTTGCCGCTCGGTGGGTTTGTTCGAATGGCTGGTGAAGACCCCGAGATGATTCAAATTAAACCAGGATACGAGATTGGTTTAGTTTTTAATCAAAAAGGAAAAGTTTCCCAAATAATCATTAATAACAAATCAAAGCATCCTGAAGCACAAGTTGTGCAAGTTGAAAAGATAGATCTGGAAAAGCATCTAGTTGTAGAAGCTTATAACCAGGAGGAAGAACTTGTTCAATATGAAATTGATGAGAAAGCACACTACATTCAAGATGAACAAGCAACTCAAATTGCTCCGTGGAATCGTCAGTTTGGATCTAAATCAGTAGGTCAACGAGCGATGGCTATATTTGCAGGGCCATTGATGAATTTTGCCTTAGCGGTTGTTATTTTAATTGCTTATGCTTTATTGCAAGGTATGCCTGTTGATGAAGCAAGAATTGGCGATGTGACTAGTGATGGGGTAGCCATTTCAGCAGGGCTACAAAAAGATGATGTAGTCTTGTCTATTAATAATCATTCATTATCGACGTGGGAAGAAATGACATCGATCATTCAAGAACACCCAAATGAGGAGCTTATTTTTGAAGTAGAGCGTGAAGGTGAAACATTAACCATTCCTGTTGTTCCAGAAGCTAGAGAAGGACAGTTTGGAGAAAATGAAGGGTTTGTTGGTATTCGTGGTCCGACAGAATTCTCGATCGTCGGAGCTGTTCAATTTGGTTTCACTCAAACATACATGTTTGCTTCAATGATTTTTGAAGTGTTAGGAATGTTGTTTACTGGAGAATTCAAATTAGACTATGTTTCAGGCCCTGTCGGTATTTATAATTACACAGGTGAAGCGGCAGCACTAGGAATATTTGTGTTAATGCAATGGGCAGCTGCATTAAGTGTAAATTTAGGTATTATTAATTTATTGCCTTTACCAGCAATGGACGGTGGTCGATTGACGTTTATTGGATTAGAGGCTTTGCGTGGAAAGCCAATTGACCCACAGAAGGAAGGCTTTGTTCATTTTATTGGCTTTGTCTTATTAATGTTATTAGTTATTGTCGTAACATGGAATGATATAACGACGTTATTTATGTAGGAACGAACAAGTATCTAAATAGAAAGGAATTTGAAGGATGCGACAACGTACTTATTTATCACCTACACTTCGTGATATCCCAGCTGATGCGGAAATTAAAAGCCATCAATTGATGCTAAGAGCCGGGCTTATTAGGCAAACAGCTTCAGGAATTTACTCTTACTTACCTTTAGGCAAAAGAGTATTAAAAAAAGTAGAAGAGATTATTCGTAAAGAAATGGACGCAACTGGTGCACAGGAAGTATTAATGCCAGCTATTCAGCCGGCTGAGCTTTGGGAAGAATCAGGTCGCTTAGGGGCATACGGTCCTGAGCTTATGAGACTGCAAGATCGACATGAACGTGATTTTGTTCTTGGTGCTACTCATGAAGAAGTCATTACGTCTCTTGTGCGTGACGATATAAAGTCATACAAGAAACTCCCAGTAAATGTTTATCAAATTCAGACGAAATATCGTGACGAAAGACGACCTCGTTTTGGAGTTTTACGTTCACGTGAGTTTATCATGAAGGATGCTTATTCGTTTGATACAAGTAAAGAAGGCTTAGATGAAAGCTATAAAGCTATGTACGAAGCTTATAAGCGCATTTTTTCAAAATGCGGGCTTGATTTTAGAGCGGTTGAAGCAGACTCAGGGGCTATCGGTGGTACTGATACACATGAATTTATGGTGCTAAGTGAAATTGGTGAAGATACAATAGCTTATTCAGATGCATCAGATTTTGCTGCTAATATTGAAATTGCTCCAGTGAAAGCTGTGTCAGCAAACCATAATGAACAGCGAGTATTAGATGTTGAGAAGAAGGAAACTCCTAATGTAAAAACGATTGAAGAGGTTACGGCGTTTTTAAATGTAGATGCTACGCAAACGATTAAATCATTGTTGTTTATGATTGATGAAGAACCTGTGCTTATACTAGTACGTGGAGATCATGAAGTGAACGAAATTAAAATAAGTCATTTGTATCCTGGAGCTCAATCCATTGAATTGGCAACGATTGCTCAAACAAATGAATATTTAGGGTGTGAACCTGGATTTATCGGACCTCTGCAAGTTAAAGATATTACAATCATTGCCGATCATTCTGTTCAAACGATTGTAAATGGTATTTGTGGGGCGAATGATAAAGACTATCATTATATAAATGTGAATGTCGAGCGAGATGTTTCTGAGCTTAAGTATGCGGATATCCGTTTCATTCAAGAAGGTGATCCTTCACCAGATGGGAAAGGTACGATACGTTTTGCAAGAGGAATCGAAGTCGGCCATGTATTTAAGCTAGGAACGAAATATAGTGAAGCGCTAGGTGCTAGTTTTTTGAATGAGCAAGGTAAAGCAGAACCGATGATTATGGGTTGCTATGGCATTGGTGTTTCACGAACTGTTGCTGCTATTGTTGAGCAAAACCATGATGAAAATGGAATTGTGTGGCCAAAGGAAGTATCGCCATTTGATCTCCATTTAATTTCGATCAACATGAAAGATGATACACAAAGTCAACTAGGTGAACAGCTATATAGCCAGTTAAGAGAAATGAACTATGATGTGCTCTATGATGATCGCCCTGAGCGAGCTGGAGTCAAATTTAAAGATTCTGATTTATTTGGATTACCAATTCGAATTGCAATTGGAAAAAGAGCAGCTGAGCAAATAGTAGAAGTGAAAGTAAGAGCGACAGGCGAAATGTTAGAGGTCAAAATTGACGAACTAGAGTCAACAATAAAGCAATTAATAGAGAAATGATCGTTTTAGACTTTAGCATAAATTGTCGACAAAAACCCTGCTATAAAGTAATCTTATAGCAGGGTTTTTATATGAAAATGAACGTATGTTGAAATGGGGAGGATGAACGATGCCTGAGGAGCAGATTCGTAAAGAAAGGTTATTATTACTATTACAGCAAATACAACTTCCTGAACAGTTCATTCAACAACACTTCGAGAATGGGCTTATACGTAAACTTCAAATAGATAAAAAGAATCGCACATGGCATTTTTATATTGAGTTAAAAACGATCGTACCTTCTTCTGTCTATGAACTATTTTCAGTTCAATTAAAACAAGCATTTGAGCATATTGCAGCTGTAGAGTTTACGTTTATTTACGAGCAGAAGGAAATGTCTGAAGATGAGTGGATCGAATATTGGCCTTTCATTGTGACACAGGTACAAATGATTTCAGAGGGGATTAGACATTTACTAGCTAAGCAAGTTCCACGTTATGATGGTCGGCGACTTATGATTTCGGTTAGAAATGAAACAGAAGCTGTTGCTCTTAAGCGCAAAGTAACGGAACCATTGCAAGATGTCTTGGAAATGTTAAGCTTACCAATTGTCCAGCTTGAGACAAATGTTCAAGAATCAAAGCAGGAGTATGAGCAATTTGTCGAAAATCGCAAGAAGGAAGATCACTCTAAAGTGGTGGAGGCTATTTTAGAAAAGAAAAAACAAGAAGAACAAGTAGAGAAGAAAGTTAGCGATAAAAACCTCATGATTGGCTATTCAATTAAAGATGACCCTGTTTTGTTAGAAACTATCCGGGATGAAGAACGACGGATAACTGTACAAGGTTATGTATTTAATGCTGAGACGAGGGAATTGCGAAGCGGTAGAACGTTGTTAACATTTAAAATCACCGATTACTCTGATTCTATCTTAGTGAAAATGTTTTCTCGAGATAAGGAGGATGTTCCTTTATTACAAGCGATAAAAAAAGGAATGTGGGTAAAAGTAAGAGGTGGTGTTCAGAATGATACATTTGTTCGTGATTTAGTTATGATTGGTAATGATGTTAATCAGGTTGTCCCTAAAGAGAAGCAAGATACAGCGAAAGAAGATGAGAAGCGTGTGGAGCTTCATCTGCACACAACTATGAGCCAAATGGATGGAATCGTTTCAGCAGGTCGTTATGTTGAACAAGCTGCTAAATGGGGACATCAAGCAATTGCAGTCACCGATCATGGTGTTGTACAAGCCTTTCCAGAAGCTTATTCAGCAGGGAAGAAACATGGTGTTAAAGTACTATTTGGGATTGAAGCAAACTTAGTTGATGATGGAGTGCCAATTGCTTATAACGAAGCAGAGCGAAACCTGATGGAAGATGAATATGTCGTATTTGATGTTGAGACAACTGGCTTATCAGCTGTTTATAACACGATCATTGAATTAGCTGCAGTTAAGATAAAAGATGGGGAAATTATTGATCGGTTTGAGTCATTTGCAGACCCTCATGAACCATTGTCTAATACGATTATTGATTTAACAGGAATTACAGATGATATGGTTAAAGGCCAACCAGAAGTGGAAGAGGTACTTGAAAAGTTTAAAGCATTTGTGGGGAATGCCATTTTAGTCGCACATAATGCCAGCTTTGATATGGGCTTTCTTAATGTTGGCTACCGAAAGATGGGGTTAGGAGAAGTACCAAACCCTGTAATTGATACGTTAGAATTAGGACGATTTTTGTACCCAGAATTAAAAAATCACCGGTTGAATACGCTATGTAAGAAATTTGACATTGAATTAGTTAGTCATCACCGAGCGATTTATGATGCTGAGGCGACGGGGTATCTATTATGGAAAATGGTAAAAGACGCAAATGAGCGTCAGATTCATTCTCATCACCAGTTAAATGATCATATGGGACAAGGTAATGTTCAACGTCAAAGACCTTTCCATTGTATTATCCTTGCACAAACTCAAGAAGGGCTTAAAAATCTATATAAGCTTGTATCGATGTCACATGTCGATTACTTCTTTCGCACGCCAAGAATTCCTAGATCTCAGTTAAATAAGCTGCGAACTGGCTTGCTTATCGGTTCCGCGTGTGATAAAGGTGAAGTATTTGAAGGAATGATGCAAAAATCACCGCAAGAGGTAGAAGAAATTGCTACCTTCTATGATTATTTAGAAATTCAGCCATTAAGCAATTATGCACATTTAATTGAAAAGGAGCTAGTCAAAAATGATTCTGCTTTGCAAGAAATTGTGACAAACATTGTGAAACTTGGCGAGAAACTAAATAAGCCTGTTGTTGCTACTGGAAATGCTCATTACCTTGAAGAAAAAGATTATATTCATAGGAAGATCTTGATTGCCTCTCAAGGTGGGGCAAATCCATTAAACAAACAACAGCTACCTAAAGTCCACTTTAAAACGACCAATGAGATGCTAGAGGAGTTTCGGTTTCTTGGAGAAGATGGGGCGAAAAAAGCTGTCATAGAGGCATCACAACATATTGCAAACATGATCGAGGAGATTCATCCGATTCCTGATGACCTTTATACTCCAAAAATTGAGGGAGCCGATCAGGAAATGCGTGATATGAGTTACAATCGTGCTCGTAGTATTTACGGGGACACATTGCCTGAAATTGTAGAAAGCCGACTTGAAAAAGAATTGAAAAGTATCATTGGCCATGGGTTTGCGGTCATTTATTTAATCTCACAAAAATTAGTTAAAAAGTCGTTAAATGATGGCTATTTAGTTGGTTCTCGAGGTTCAGTTGGTTCATCATTTGTTGCAACAATGACAGAAATAACAGAAGTGAATCCATTACCGCCGCATTATGTTTGTCCTAAGTGTCATCACTCACATTTCTTTGACGATGGTTCAGTTGGTTCAGGGTTTGATTTACCAGATAAAGATTGTCCTGAGTGTGGAACGGCTTATATAAAAGATGGACAAGATATTCCATTTGAAACGTTCTTAGGTTTTAAAGGTGATAAAGTTCCTGATATTGATTTGAACTTTTCTGGTGCCTACCAACCGAGAGCTCACCATTATACAAAGGAACTATTCGGTGAGGAGTACGTATACCGTGCAGGGACAATTGGGACCGTTGCTGAGAAGACAGCATATGGTTATGTGAAAGGTTATCAAAGTGACTATAATTTAATGATGCGCGGAGCAGAAATTGATCGTCTTGTCTCAGGCTGTACTGGTGTAAAGCGAACAACAGGGCAACACCCAGGTGGTATTATTGTTGTACCAGATTATATGGATATACATGATTTTTGCCCGATTCAATTTCCAGCAGATGATAAAAATGCAGAATGGAAAACGACACATTTTGATTTTCACTCTATTCACGATAATCTTTTGAAGCTTGATATACTTGGTCATGATGACCCGACTGTTATTCGAATGTTACAAGATTTAAGTGGAATTGACCCGAAAACCATTCCTACCGATGATCCGGAGGTCATGAAAATCTTTAGTGGCCCTGATGTACTAGGAGTGACTGAAGATCAAATTATGTGTAAAACGGGTACTTTAGGAATACCGGAGTTTGGGACACGCTTTGTTCGACAAATGCTCGAAGAAACAAAACCAAGTACATTCTCGGAATTAGTCCAAATTTCTGGACTCTCACATGGAACAGATGTCTGGTTAAATAATGCGAATGAATTAATTTATGAGGGTATATGTGAGTTGAAAGACGTCATTGGTTGCCGGGATGATATTATGGTCTATTTAATTTACAAAGGGTTAGAACCATCACTTGCGTTTAAAATTATGGAATTTGTTCGTAAAGGGAAAGGCCTTCAACCCGAGTGGATTGAAGAAATGAAAAAGCATGATGTTCCAGATTGGTATATCGGTTCGTGCCAAAAGATTAAATACATGTTCCCGAAGGCACACGCTGCTGCTTATGTATTAATGGCAGTAAGGATCGCATATTTCAAAGTACATCATCCTATTCTTTACTATGCATCTTATTTCACCGTTAGAGCGGATGATTTTGATTTAGATACGATGATTAAAGGTTCAAATGCAATTAAAGCAAAGATTGAAGAAATCAACTTAAAAGGATTAGATGCTGCACCAAAGGAAAAGGCTGTACTAACCGTTCTTGAGCTAGCTCTTGAGATGTGTGAGCGAGGATTCTCATTCCAGAAGGTTGACCTCTATCGTTCTAGTGCAACGGAGTTTCAAGTAGAAGGAACGACATTATTGCCACCATTTAATGCGATGACAGGCGTAGGGACAAATGCTGCCTTAAATATTGAAAAGGCACGAGAAAATGGAGAGTTCCTATCTAAAGAAGATTTGCAGCAACGTGCAAAGTTAACGAAGACCGTATTAGAACACCTGGATGAACACGGTTGCTTGGGTGATATGCCAGATTCTAATCAATTGTCATTGTTTTAAATGATTCTTCTAACGATACGTTTGTTGAAAGGATTGCATTGACGTATAGAGTATGGTATTGTATTTATGGTAATACTTAGAATACATTCACGAGAAAGAGTGGGGGAAACCCACTCTTTCCTTTGTTCCATGGGATGAAATTGAACATGATAAATTGCTAAATTTTAATGAGGTTTTGTGAAATCACTTATAATAAGTGAGGAGTGAACCTTTTGGTTGCTGTTTAGCAAGGAGGTACTAATGAGTAAAAAGACAACTGAAATGGCTTCAGAATTGGTATCACCAATTCTTGATAGCCTACAATTGGAATTAGTTGATGTTGAATTTAAAAAAGAAGGACCAAATTGGTTTTTACGTGTGTTCATTGATTCTGACAGTGGAGTTGATCTAGAAGACTGTAGTAAAGTGAGTGAACATTTAAGTGAAAAGCTAGATGAGCTTGATCCAATTGAGCAAGCATACTTCTTAGAGGTTTCTTCACCAGGGGCCGAACGTCCTTTAAAAAAGGAAAAGGATTTTACGAAGGCAATTGGTAAGAATATTTATGTGAAGACATATGAACCTATTAAAGGTGCTAAAGAATTCGAAGGTCTTTTAACTTCATTTGATAATAGCACGCTAGAGCTTGAAGTGAAGGTTAAAACACGAACTAGCGCGGTTGAAATTCCGATTGATAAAGTAGCCAATGCAAGATTGGCGATTGTATTTTAAGCTCTTAATTTTGGAAGGGGGAAATAAACTCCATGAATAGTGAATTTATGGATGCACTAGTTACGTTAGAAAAAGAAAAAGGTATTAAAAAAGATGTTATTATTGAAGCTATTGAGGCTGCTCTTATTTCAGGGTATAAACGAAACTTTAATCAGGTACAAAATGTACGTGTCGATGTAAATCGAGAAAATGGTAGCATTCGTGTTTTTGCGCGCAAAACCGTCGTGGAAGAAGTATTTGATGCTAGGTTAGAAATCTCTTTAGATGAGGCTCAAAAAGTCAATCCAAACTATGAAGTCGATGATGTTGTGGAGATTGAAGTAACGCCAAAGGATTTCGGTCGAATTGCTGCACAAACGGCTAAACAAGTTGTTACACAACGTGTTCGGGAAGCTGAGCGAGGAATTATATATGCTGATTTCATCGATCGTGAAGAAGACATTATGACGGGGATCGTTCAAAGACAGGATCACCGCTTTATTTATGTCGACTTAGGAAAAGTCGAAGCGCTTCTTCCTTTAAATGAACAGATGCCAAATGAGTCGTATCGTCATAATGATCGTATAAAAGCTTATATTACGAAGGTCGAGAAGACAACAAAGGGACCGCAAATTCTTATATCACGTACACATCCAGGGCTTTTAAAGCGATTATTTGAACTAGAAGTTCCAGAAATCTATGATGGAACAGTTGAAATTAAATCGGTTTCTCGTGAAGCGGGTGATCGGTCAAAGATCGCAGTGCATGCTGATAATCCAGAGGTAGACCCAGTAGGCTCATGCGTAGGGCCAAGAGGACAACGTGTTCAAACGATCGTTAATGAATTAAAAGGTGAGAAGATTGATATTGTTCGTTGGTCTGAGGATCCTGTTGAGTATGTTGCGAATGCACTTAGCCCGTCAAAGGTTTTAAAGGTAAAAGTAAACGAAGAAGAGAAAATGACACAGGTTATTGTTCCTGATTATCAACTTTCATTAGCAATTGGGAAGCGAGGGCAAAATGCTCGCTTAGCAGCAAAGCTTACTGGTTGGAAAGTAGATATTAAAAGTGAATCTGATGCAAAGGAATTAGGTTTGTTTGATGAAGAAGGCTTTATCACTGTCAAAAATGATGAAGACGTATATAGTACAGACCAACCCTTTTAATAGAGGAGATGGTGGAAGATGAAGAAACGCAAGATTCCTCTTCGGAAATGCATTGTAACAAATGAAATGAAACCGAAGCAAGAACTGATTCGAATTGTTCGTTCACCAGAAGGAGAAGTCTCCATTGACCCTTCTGGCAAAAAAAATGGTCGTGGGGCGTACATCACAAACAGTGATGAATGTTTTGAGCTAGCTAAGAAGAAAGATGTCCTATCAAGGCACTTACAAGTTCATGTTGATTCTGATGTCTATGATCAACTTCAGCTTGCAAGTAAGAAAGGAAGGAAATAATGGCTAAATGGCTTTCGCTTTTAGGCTTAGCTGCAAGAGCCCGAAAACTTGTAACCGGTGAAGAACTTGTTCTAAGTGAGGTTAGAAGGTCGACTGCGAAGCTAGTATTAGTTGCACAAGATGGTTCAGACCTGACTAAAAAACGAATCATAAATAAATGTGAATATTACAATATCCCCATCCGACTCGTATCAAATCGAGTTGAACTTGGACAGTCTATTGGGAAGCCAGAAAGAGTTGTTGTCGCTGTAATGGATGGTGGTTTTGCGAAGAAATTAATCGCTCAAATAGATGAATGATGTTGGAGGGAAGTACATGAAGAAAATGCGAATATATGAATATGCTAAAGAGAAGAATGTAGCAAGTAAAGAAGTCATTACAAAGTTAAAAGAAAAAGGGTTTGAAGTTTCGAATCATATGTCTGTTCTTGACTCGAAAATGTTAGAGTCTCTCGAAGGGAAAAGTGAGAGTAACGAGTCGTCTAAAAAGGAAGACACAAAACAGAAGAAACAAGATAAGCCTAACCGTCCTGCGAATCAGAAGAACGGTCAGCATCAGCAGAAAAAAGGAAACACGAATAATAAAAAGAAGCCACAAAGAGGTCATCAAAACAAAGGCCATCAACAACAAGCAAAACAAAATCAGCAGTCGAAAGCACCTCAACCTCTTCCGGAGAAAATCACGTATCAAGAATCATTAACTGTAGGAGAATTAGCTGCTAAAATACACAAAGAACCATCTGAAATTATTAAGAAGTTAATGTTCTTAGGTGTAATGGCGACGATTAATCAAGATCTCGATAAAGATACGATTGAATTAATTGCTGGTGATTATGGGGTTGAGGTAGAGGAAGAAATTGTAATCGATGAAACCGACTTCGAAAGTATGATTGAAGAGGATAAAGAGGAAGACTTAGAAGAGAGACCACCAGTTGTGACTATTATGGGGCACGTTGACCATGGTAAGACAACTTTATTAGATTCTATTCGCCATACAAAAGTAACTGAAGGAGAAGCCGGTGGAATCACTCAGCATATTGGCGCATACCAAGTTGAATCAAACGGTAAGAAAGTAACATTTCTTGATACTCCTGGACATGCTGCCTTTACAACCATGCGTGCGCGTGGAGCACAAGTAACAGACATAACGATTCTAGTTGTTGCTGCTGATGATGGTGTTATGCCACAAACGAAAGAAGCGATTAGCCATGCGAAAGCAGCAGGAGTTCCGATTATTGTAGCAGTTAATAAGATTGATAAAGAGTCAGCTAATCCTGATCGTGTCATGCAAGAGCTTACAGAGTATGAACTTGTACCTGAAGCATGGGGAGGAGACACAATCTTTGTTAATGTCTCAGCCTTAGCGGGAACTGGTATTGATGAGCTACTAGAGATGATTTTGCTCGTTTCTGAAGTGGAGGAACTAAAAGCGAACCCTAATAAGCTTGGACGCGGAACTGTCATTGAGGCTGAACTAGATAAAGGTCGTGGTGCAGTTGCCACTTTACTCGTCCAAGCAGGGACATTAAAAGTAGGAGATCCAATTGTTGTTGGATCAGCTTTTGGTCGTGTTCGAGCTATGGTAAATGATCTTGGTCGTCGAGTGAAGCAAGTCGGACCTTCCACACCAGTTGAAATTACCGGTTTAAATGAAGTGCCACTTGCGGGAGACCAATTCCAAGCATTTGAAGATGAAAGGAAAGCGCGTCAAATCGGTGAGGTTCGAATGAGCCGTCAGCGTGAAGCAAACCTTGCGTCTAGTTCAAAAGTGAGCCTGGATGATTTATTTGATCAAATTCAGCAAGGTGAGGTAAAGGAAATCAATATTATCATCAAAGCTGACGTACAGGGCTCTGTTGAAGCGATGAGAGGTTCACTTGAGAAAATTGAAGTGGACGGTGTGAAAGTAAAAATTATTCATACAGGTGTTGGAGCGATTAATGAATACGATGTGATGTTAGCCTCTGCCTCAAATGCAATTGTGATTGGCTTTAACGTTAGACCAGACGTAAATGCAAAACGCACAGCAGACTCAGAAAAGGTAGATGTGCGCCTACACCGTGTTATTTATAATGCAATCGATGAAATAGAAGCAGCTATGAAGGGGCTTCTTGATCCTGAATATGAAGAAAAAGTCATTGGTCAGGTTGAAGTTCGAACAACATTTAAAGTTTCTAAAGTTGGAACGATTGCCGGTTCCTATGTCACTGATGGAAAAGTAACTAGGGATTCAACCGTTCGTCTTATTCGTGATGGCATTGTCATTTATGAAGGTGAAATCAATGCTCTAAAGCGTTTCAAAGATGATGCAAAGGAAGTTTCTGCTGGGTATGAGTGCGGGATTACGCTTGAGAACTTTAATGACATTAAAGAAGGTGATGTCATCGAAGCGTACGTTATGCAAGAAATTGAACGGTAATGGTTATCGGCTCAGTACGCTTAGAGCTCCTTATATATGATGTGCAATCGTTAAAAGAAAAGCGTTCTATCATTAAAAGTGTACAATCAAAATTAAAGCAAAAATACAACCTGTCAGTAGCAGAAGTAGGTCATCACGATGTTTGGCAGCGCGCTGAACTTGGGATTGTGACTGTGTCAATGAATAAAAAAGTATGTGAACGAGAACTGCAACGGGCATTGGCGCTGATTGACTCTATACCTGCTATTGAACGAACTGTGATGACCTTTGAATGGTTGTAGGCTTATAGGAGTGAAAAAACATGGGTAATGTTCGATCGCATCGTGTTGGTGAGCAAATTAAAAAAGAGTTAAGCGACATTATTATGCGAGAAGTGAAAGATCCTCGTGTGAAGTTTGTTACGGTTACGGGAGTAGATGTAACGGGTGATTTACAACAAGCGAAAGTGTTTATTACAGCACTTGGTAATGAAGAAGAAAAAGAGGCAACGATACAAGGGTTATCAAAAGCGAGGGGCTTTATCCGTACTGAAATTGGAAAGCGAATTCGTTTGCGAAAAACTCCAGAGCTTCTGTTTGAGTTTGATGAGTCAATCGAATATGGTAATCGCATTGAGACGCTTTTACAAGATGTAAATCGCAAAGATCATTAATATGTAGGAGGATAGAGGAGGTTTCCGTCTATCCTCTTTTACGGTTTAAGTGGAGGTTATTGTATGGAACAAAGCGGAATTCTTGTATTACATAAGCCAAGAGGCTATACTTCACATGATTGTGTCATGAAAATAAGAAGAATTTTTCAAACAAAAAAAGTGGGGCATACAGGGACTTTAGATCCGGATGTTAATGGTGTTTTGCCTATTTGTATTGGTAAGGGAACGAAAGTTGTTGAATATATGTCAGGATATGAGAAGGAGTACAATGCTGAGCTGACGATCGGTTATTCCACAACGACAGAAGATCGAAGTGGTGATATTTTAGAAAGTCAGGCTGTTACTGAAACATGGACAAAAAAGGAAATGGAGACCGTTCTCGATGAATTTGTTGGTCATATTGTTCAAGTTCCTCCGATGTACTCAGCTGTGAAAGTGAACGGTAAACGATTATATGCGTATGCTAGAGAAGGAAAAGTGATCGAGCGTCCGAAACGTCATGTACAGATTAAACGATTACAGCTAATATCTGATGTCGAGCACAAAAACAATCAAGTTTTATTTCGATTCAATGTTTTATGCAGTAAAGGTACATACGTGAGAACACTAGCGGTTGATATTGGAAAACGTTTAGGGTATCCAGCTCATATGTCTGATCTCGTTCGAATCGGGGCAGGACCTTATAAATTAGAGGACAGTTTTACATTTGAGCAATTAGAATCTTTAAAGGAAAAAGGAAGCCTTCATACCGTTTTGCAGCCTTTTGAAACGGCTATTAACCATTTTCCAAAAGTAGTTGTTGCTACCGAAGTGGAACCATTGATAAAAAATGGAGCTGTAATACCTTTTGATCACAAATGGTCACGCTTTTCCGTTTATAATGAAGCAGGAGAGTGTTTAGCTATTTACAAAGAACATCCTGAAAAAGAAGGTAAGTACAAGCCAGAGAAAATGTTCTGGATAGGTGGACAGCCTTTGCAGTGAAGAGAAGAGGTGAATAGATGGAAACGATTTTTATAAAGCATCCGATTGAGGCAAATGAATATAAACAACGTACAGTTATGGCTTTAGGTTTTTTTGATGGTGTTCATAAAGGGCATCAGCTTGTCATTGAGCAGGCAAAGAGTGAGGCGAATGCGAGTGGTGTACCTTTATCTGTTATGACCTTTTATCCACATCCTTTAGAAGTATTAAGGCCTGATAACGAACGGATGCACGTTATTACATCGTTGCCGGACAAAATGAAGTATTTAGAACAGCTAGGTGTCGATTATTTATACGTAATAGAATTTTCGATTCCATTTTCACGCCTTACTCCTCAACAGTTTGTTGATGATTATTTACGATCTTTAGAAGTCATTCATGTGGTGGCTGGCTTTGATTTCACATACGGAGCAATGGGTAAAGGAAACATGAAAACATTGATCGATCATGCTCAAGGCCAATTTAATTTGACAACTGTTGATAAGCTTAGTGAGAATAACGAAAAAGTTAGTTCAACACGAATACGTAAATTAATTGTCGATGGGGAGATTGAACATGCCGCTCACCTACTATCACGAGCTTATGTGATAAAAGGGACTGTAAGTGATGGGGAAAAAAGAGGCCGTCAAATTGGGTTCCCTACTGCTAATATTGCGATAAGGGAGCCTTATACAATTCCGAAGGTCGGTGTTTATGCAGTAGAGTTCATAGTCGATCAAAAAAAGCATGAAGGCGTCTGTAATATTGGATATAAACCGACTTTTCATGCTGAGCGTGAAAAGCCATCAATTGAAGTTCATATATTTAATTTTGACCAGTCGATATACGGAAAAGAAGTAGAGGTAAGATGGTTAAAACGAATTAGAGATGAGCAAAAATTTTCTAATGTTAATGAGTTAGTAAGTCAAATTACTAAAGATAAACAGACAGCAAAAGCCTTTTTTGCAAATCGATAATATTATGGGGAATTAGTGTTGTTTTAAGAATAGGAAGGTTGGTTAATTTAGTGTTTGTGCTTGCAATCTAAAGGTTGAAAGGTTACACTATATATGTACGTATGTACAATCCGTTTCTTGGCATACCGACTCACCGACGGTTGCTAGGGAATAGGAGATTATTGAGAAGGAGGTGGATAGGATGGCATTAACTCAAGAGCGTAAAAATGAACTGATTGCGGAGTTCAAAACGCACGATACGGACACTGGTTCTCCAGAAGTTCAAGTAGCTATCCTTACTGAGCAAATCAACACATTAAATGAGCACTTACGTACTCATAAGAAGGATCACCATTCACGTCGTGGTCTTTTAAAGATGGTTGGTCAACGTCGTAATCTTTTAACTTACTTACGTAAGAAAGATGTTACACGTTATCGTAACCTAGTTGACAAGCTTGGTTTACGTCGATAGTTATGTCAGAAAGCGGGAGTGTTCCCGCTTTTTTCTTAGTATTTCAGCTTTTATGTTAAAAGTGGCTAGGGAAAAGAAATGAATACATATGTTCTAGTATGGGATTGAACCCTTCCCTTATAAAATGATGTTTGGAAGGTTATAATAAATGTATTGATATTGGTGTACGAGAGGAGTACGCGTAAATGGAACAAACGAATCATGTATTTACAATGGATTGGGCTGGTCGGACTTTAACAGTTGAGACTGGACAATTGGCCAAGCAAGCAAATGGAGCAGTACTTGTAAGGTATGGAGACTCTGCGGTGTTATCGACAGCGACAGCTTCAAAGGAACCTAAAGATTTACCTTTTTTTCCCTTGACGGTAAATTATGAAGAACGTTTATATGCAGCTGGTAAAATCCCAGGTGGTTTTATTAAACGTGAAGGTCGTCCGAGTGAGCGAGCGATCCTAACGAGTCGTCTAATTGATAGACCGATTCGCCCACTTTTTCAAGATGGATTTCGTAATGAAGTTCAAGTCATTAGTATTGTGATGAGCTCTGATACGAATGCTTCATCTGAAATGGCGGCTATGATCGGATCATCATTAGCTCTATCTGTATCAGACATCCCATTTGAAGGGCCAATTGCCGGTGTGACGATAGGTCGATTAGATGGAGAATTTATTATTAATCCAACAACGGAGCAACTTGAGAACAGCGATATTGATTTAGTTGTAGCTGGAACGAAAGATGCGATTAATATGGTTGAAGCAGGAGCAAAGGAAGTATCGGAAGAAGCCATGCTTGAAGCGATCATGTTTGGCCATGATGAAATTAAGAAATTAATTACATTTCAAGAGGAAATTGTAGAAGCTGTTGGAAAAGAGAAGATGGAAGTCACCTTAAAAACGATTGATACTGAATTGGAGCAAGAGGTTCGGTCGATAGCTGAGGCAGAGTTAAAAGCTGCTGTACAAGTTCAAGAGAAACATGCTAGAGCTGAGGCGATTGATTCAATTAGTAATCGTGTTAAGGAATCATTTGCTGAGCGTGAAGACATTAAATTAGATGATGTGAGTGAAACGCTACACAAAATTGTGAAGGAAGAAGTACGCCGATTAATTACGGTTGAAAAAGTACGTCCAGATGGTCGTCAAGTGGATGAAATTCGGCCTCTATCATCACAGGTGAAACTTCTACCAAGAACTCATGGATCTGGCTTGTTTACACGTGGACAAACTCAGGCATTAAGTATTTGTACGTTAGGTCCTTTAGGAGATGTTCAAATCTTAGATGGACTTGGTATAGAAGAATCAAAGCGCTTCATGCATCATTACAATTTCCCACAATTTAGTGTTGGTGAAACAGGTCCAATCCGTGGTCCTGGTAGACGTGAAATTGGACATGGCGCACTCGGTGAACGTGCTTTGGAGCCGGTTATTCCTAATGAAGCTACGTTCCCTTATACAGTTCGACTCGTATCTGAAGTATTAGAATCAAATGGCTCAACATCTCAAGCGAGCATTTGTGCAAGTACGCTTGCGATGATGGATGCAGGTGTACCAATTAAAGCACCTGTTGCCGGGATTGCGATGGGACTTGTGAAACAGGATGAATATGTCACAGTTTTGACGGATATTCAAGGTATGGAAGATGCTTTAGGTGACATGGATTTCAAAGTAGCCGGAACAAAAGAGGGTGTAACCGCTCTGCAGATGGATATTAAAATTGCTGGTATTAACCGCGAAATTCTTGAAGAAGCATTAGCACAAGCTAAAAAAGGTCGTCTTGTTATTCTTGATAACATGCTAAGTGCAATTGGCGAGTTCCGACAAGAGCTATCGACATATGCTCCTAAAATCTTGACGATGCAAATTAACGCTGATAAGATTCGTGATGTTATTGGTCCAAGTGGAAAAGTAATCAATAAAATCATTGAAGAAACAGGAGTTAAAATTGACATTGAACAAGATGGAAAAGTGTATATTTCATCTGTTGATATGGAGATGAATCAAAAAGCAAAGACAATTATTGAAGATCTCGTTCGCGAAGTTGAGGTTGGACAAACGTACCTCGGAAAAGTAAAACGTATTGAGAAATTCGGTGCTTTTGTTGAATTGTTCAAAGGAAAAGATGGACTTGTTCATATATCACAGCTTGCGGAGGAACGAATAAATAAAGTTGAAGATGTTGTAAAAATCGGTGATGAAATCTTGGTTAAAGTGACAGAAATTGATAATCAAGGTAGAGTCAACCTTTCAAGAAAAGTGGTATTAAAAGAACAAAAACAAGATCAGTAATGATGTTCGGGGATTGGGGGTAAAGCCTAGTCCCCCTTTTTGTTCTAACCTGTCCCTCTCTTGCATAATATCGGATGAGAGGAGGCAAAGGATATGGGGAAAAAGTTCATTCATATTTGTACATTTGCAATCGTTATTTTGTTATCATTTAGTATCGTTCAAAATCCATTCTCAACTCATTATTTGCATACCTTAAAATATGAATCTGAAGCAGTTTTAAATGAACAAGATCCACTGTACAAACAAATTATGGCTAGTGCAAAGGAATATGAAGAGCCTGCGATAGATGCACGGATTGATCGAGTTTGGAAAGCAATACCGGGATATAATGGAATACGTGTTGATATAGATGCTACATATGAAAAAGTAAAAGATGACATGCAATTTGATGAGCGCAAAATCGTTTTTGAAGAAGTAGCTCCGTCTATCCATTTAGACGATCTTCCACCTGCTGCAATTTATAAGGGGAACGAAGAAAAACCGATGGTTGCTTTTCTCATTAATGTAGCTTGGGGAAATGAATACATTCCAGAAATGCTGAAAACGTTAAAAAAACATAATATTCATGTAACGTTTTTCTTAGATGGCTCATGGGTTAAGAAAAACCCACAATTAGCAAAAATGCTTATTGAAGAAGGGCATGAAATCGGCAATCATGCGTATTCCCATCCTGATATGAGTAAATTGACGAAAGAACGGGTAGATGAAGAATTGGAAAGAACAAATAAAGCAATTGAAGCGGCATTAGAAGTGACACCGAAATGGTTTGCTCCTCCAAGCGGAAGCTATAATCAAGCAGTCGTTGATCGTGCTGAACAATTTGGAATGAAAACCGTTATGTGGTCAGTTGATACTATAGATTGGCGTAATCCATCAGTAGAAGAAATGGTTCAACGAGTAACGAATAAACTGCACCCTGGTGCGATGATACTCATGCACCCAACTGAATCAGCTGCTGGAGGCTTAGAACAGCTTATATTAAACAGCAAAGAAAAAGGATTTAAAGTAGGTACGGTTTCAGATTTACTATCAGAAAAAAGGGTATTACTAAATACGTTTGACGAAAATAGGAGGATCACGAATGGTCAAGACAATTAAATTAGACAACGGTGTTCGTATTGTATCTGAGCATATTCCATCTGTCCGTTCTATTTCAATAGGAATATGGGTAGGTACAGGGTCCAGATTTGAAAAGGAAAATGAAAATGGGATTTCTCATTTTATAGAACATATGCTGTTTAAAGGAACAAAGACAAGGTCAGCTGCCGATATTGCAGAAGAATTTGATCGTATTGGTGGTCAAGTCAATGCATTTACGTCAAAGGAATATACCTGTTATTATGCGAAGGTTTTGGATACACATTCGAAGGTAGCGGTTGATGTACTCTCCGATATGTTTTTTCATTCAGTCTTTGCAGAGGATGAATTAGAAAAAGAAAAGAATGTTGTATTTGAAGAAATTAAGATGGTTGACGATACTCCAGATGATATCGTGCATGATTTGTTAAGTGAAGCTAGCTATGGAAATCATTCATTAGGATATCCGATTTTAGGAACAGTTCAAACATTGGGAGAATTCAATGAAAGTCATTTAAGAGATTACATGAATCAATATTATACAGGGGATTATGTTGTCATATCAGTAGCTGGAAATATTACTGATGATTTAATGGAACAATTAACGAATACATTTGCAAAGGTTAAAAAAACCCCCAACAAGCCTATATTAAACAGCCCAGTCTTTTCACCTAATCATGTTGTTCGTAAGAAGGATACAGAGCAAGCTCATATTTGTCTTGGGTATCCAGGCTTACCAATTGGACACGATGATGTGTATGGGCTGATTGTGTTGAATAATTACTTAGGCGGAAGTATGAGTAGTCGCCTATTTCAAGAAATTAGAGAGAAGAGAGGGCTATGTTATTCCGTTTTCTCATACCATTCTTCGTATTGTGACAGTGGATTACTAACTGTTTACGCTGGAACGGGTCATCAGCAGTTAAATGATTTAGCAGAAGCGATTCAATTAACGATATCAGAACTTGCGGAGAAAGGATTATCTGAACAGGAACTGAAATATGGAAAAGAGCAATTAAAAGGAAACATCATGCTAAGCTTAGAGAGCACAAATAGTAGAATGAGTCGGAATGGGAAGAATGAATTGTTATTAAATCAACATCGTTCACTTGATGAAATGATTAAAGAGATTGATCGAGTAGAATTAAACACAGTAAATCAATTAGCTTCATCGATTTTAACAAAAAATCCATCGATTTCACTTATTCAACAAAATGAATCGATTCCAAGCATATTTCAATAGTTCCATGAAAGGGCACTTGAAAAGTGAAAAAAACAAACTTTTTCAGTGCCCTTAGCGAGGTGGTCTTTTTTTGATTCATCGTTCATATGGTGTACAAAACATCGATAAGGAGGATGGAGATGAGGTTAAGCGAAATTAGTAATAAAGAAATCATTGATTTTCAAAAAGGAGAACGGTTAGGTATATTAGGGCAAACTGATTTACAAATTGACGAAGAGACAGGAGAAATACAAGCTTTTATTATTCCAACGATGAAATGGTTTGGATTCGGAAAGAAGGATAAAGAGTATACTGTTTATTGGAAACAAATTAAAAAGATTGGTGAAGACATGATCATTATTGAATTAGAAGCAAATTCAGATGAAATGATGTAGTCTTAATCATGAAAGCTCGCCATACTGGCGGGTTTTTTTTGTTCAGAAATAAAGAAAAAAATACAATAGGCATTGTGGTCGATTGGAGTAGATCTTACGAGAAAAGTCTAGAATGATTTTCTTTATTTGCTCATCTTCTATTCATTCACCTATTATTCCATTAGTTCATATGATGTGGTATATCGGTGTTGTTCTCGTCTTGCGTTTGATTTGTGTGGCAGATGCGTATAGAGAAGTGTTGTTTGTGAAAGGAGAACAGAGTTTTCATGTTAACAAATAAACATATTGTTCTGCTCGGTGGAGACGCCCGTCAAA
Source organism: Halalkalibacter sp. APA_J-10(15) (assembly GCF_023017105.1). GTDB lineage: Bacteria > Bacillota > Bacilli > Bacillales > Bacillaceae_D > Halalkalibacter. The sequence goes on from NZ_JALKEV010000003.1 coordinate 223,507, forward strand.
TTGAAATTATTCACAAGTTATCAAGTTTAGATGCACAATTAACTTTAGTTGGGTTTGATCAATTGAATGATGGGTATATTGGTGCGACTAAAGAAGTAATTGAACACGTTGATTGGTCAAAAACGGATGCCATCATTTTGCCGGTAAGTGGTATGAGTGTAGATGGACATATCGATACGATTTTCTCGAATGAACCGATCATATTTAAAGAAGAATTTTTACTTGAAACACCTGAGCATTGTGTTATTTACACAGGAATAAGCAATGACACGTTAGATTCGATCGTGAGTTCGTGTGATAGGTCATTAGTAAAGCTAATGGAACGTGACGATGTAGCTATATACAATTCGATCCCCACTGCAGAAGGAACTGTCATGATGGCTATTCAGCATACGGATATGACCGTGCATCGTTCCAACATTGCTGTTCTTGGATTAGGGAGAATCGGTATGTCGTTAGCACGAACATTTGCGGCATTAGGAGCTAAAGTGAAGGTCGGAGCGAATGATCCTGCACAAATTGCGAGAATTACAGAAATGGGATTGGAACCATTTCATACGAATCAAATCATTGAACATGTAAAGGATGTTGACATTGTGATCAACACCGTACCAAGTATGATTTTAACGGCAAAAGTATTAATGGGGATGAAGTTACATGCTCTCATCATTGATCTTGCATCAAAACCAGGGGGAACTGATTTTAGGTTTGCCGAGAAGCGCGGAATAAAAGCACTGCTAGCTCCAGGCTTGCCTGGAATTGTCGCTCCTAAAACAGCTGGTCAAATTCTTGCTGCTGTTTTAGCGGATTTGTTAGCGGAGAATTAAGAGTTGAAGGAGGATAATAAATGGGATTAGAAGGCAAGCACATTGGTTTTGGAATATCGGCATCACATTGTACGTATGAAGAGGTTGTTCCTCAAATTGAAAAATTAAAACAGCTAGGTGCAAAGGTAACTCCTTTCGTATCACATAATGTCCAGACAACGGATACGAAATTCGGTACAAGTGGCTATTGGTTAAATAAAATTCAAGATTTAACCGGACAGTCAATAGTTGACTCCATTGTAAAAGCTGAACCATTTGGTCCGAAAACACCTCTTGATTGTATGATCATTGCTCCAATAACAGGGAATTCAACGAGTAAGCTCGCTAATGCACAGACAGATGGACCTGTTTTAATGGGAGCGAAGGCTACGCTTAGAAGTGGGAGGCCAGTCGTCCTTGGTATATCTACAAATGATGCACTTGGATTAAATGGAGTCAATATAATGCGATTAATGGCAACAAAAAATATTTATTTTATTCCTTTTGGTCAGGATGATCCTATGAATAAGCCAACCTCTCTAGTAGCAAGAATGGAAGCATTAGTTGATACTGTTGAGTCTGCTATAGCTGGGAAGCAATATCAACCTGTCTTAATCGAAAAGTTCAAAGATTAAGCAAATTGCGGTGTTGCACAAAAGCCAACTATCCCTTACAGTTTAATAGGAGAAAAAATTGAAACGAACTTGTCTTGGATATGCTATAATCATTCCATCTATTCGTTATTAAATTGTAGTAGTGAAGGGAGATTACCAAAATGTCAAATCAATTTCATGTAGCTGTTGTTGGTGCAACAGGCGCAGTAGGTCAACAAATGCTTAAAACGTTAGAGGAGAGAGACTTTCCGATTGGAAGTTTAAAGTTGCTTTCTTCTAAACGTTCTGCGGGGAAAGTAATCACTTTTAAAGGTCAAGAATATACTGTAGAAGAGGCAACTCCTGAGTCATTTGAAGGTGTGCAAATTGCATTATTTAGTGCAGGGGGATCTGTTTCCAAAGCTCTCGCTCCTGAAGCGGTAAAGAGAGGTGCGATTGTCGTTGACAATACGAGTGCATTTCGAATGGATCCAGAGGTGCCATTGGTAGTCCCAGAAGTAAATGAAGAAGACCTAAAAGAACATAATGGTATTATTGCAAATCCAAACTGTTCAACGATTCAAATGGTCGTAGCACTTGAACCGTTACGTCAAAAGTATGGCTTATCTAAAGTGATCGTTTCAACGTATCAAGCAGTATCAGGTGCTGGTCTTGAAGCGATTGAAGAAATGAAACAACAAACTAAAGATATTTTAGAAGGCAAAGATGTTACTCCTGAGATTTTACCTGTAAGTGGAGATAAGAAACATTATCAAATTGCGTTTAATGCGATTCCACAAATTGATCTATTCCAAGATAATGGGTACACATTTGAAGAAATGAAAATGATGAATGAAACGAAAAAAATCATGCATATGGCAGAGCTTGAAGTGGCTGCAACATGTGTACGCCTTCCAGTTGAAACAGGGCATTCAGAATCAGTTTACATTGAAACAGAAAAAGGTGGAGCAACTGTTCAACAAGTAAAGGAATTGCTTGAAAATTCTCCTGGTGTCACGTTGCAAGATGACCCTGCTAATCAAGTGTATCCATTAGCTTCAGATTGTGTCGGGAAAAACGATGTCTTTGTAGGGCGTATTCGTAAAGATTTAGATCGTGATAATGGCTATCACATGTGGATTGTTTCTGATAACCTCCTTAAAGGGGCAGCATGGAATTCTGTTCAAATTGCTGAAAGTCTCGTGAAGCTTAATCTTCTAAAATAAAAAAGAAGGTGTATCATGAAAGTCATCGTCCAAAAGTTCGGTGGCACGTCTGTCCGAGATTTATCTAGTCGCCAGTTAGCAGCAGACCATGTCCGAGAGGCTGTTAAAGAAGGATTTAAAGTGATTGTTGTTGTTTCTGCTATGGGAAGAAAAGGTGAACCTTATGCAACAGACACTCTTTTAAATTTAATTGACACAAAAAGATTAATGCCACGCGAACAAGATTTACTTGTTTCGTGTGGTGAATTAATCTCGGCGGTCGTCTTTACTGATTTATTACGATCTTTAAATATAAAGGCAACGGCTTTTTCTGGTGCAAAAGCGGGATTTCAGACAAATGACGAATTTACGAATGCAAAGATTATGGCAATGGACTGTGATAACCTTATCCAACAGCTCGAGCTCGTAGATGTTGTTGTCGTTGCTGGATTTCAAGGAATAACAGTCGATGGAGATATTGCGACACTTGGTCGTGGAGGTAGTGATACTTCAGCTACGGCACTTGGCGCTGCTGTGAAAGCAAAATGGGTCGATATCTTCTCAGATGTAGAAGGAATTATGACTGCTGATCCTAAAGTTGTACAGGAAGCAAGGCCTTTACATGCTATTACGTACGAGGAACTATCTAACTTAGCTTATCAAGGTGCTAAGGTCATTCACCCTCGCGCTGTCGAAATTGCCATGCAAGCACAAGTTCCGATCCACATACGTTCAACGTATTCCAAACAAAAAGGTACGACAGTTACAACGAAGCAACAAATACGTGATCGTTTAATTACTGGTATTGCCCATCGTAATGGTGTGTCGCAACTAAAGGTATCTTCTAAAGATGGTGAATTTGATTTTCAAGAAATCGTTTTTAAGACAATGGCCAAAGCTCAAATTAGTATTGATTTCATAAATATGAATCCTAATGGAGTTATTTATACAGTTAATCAACATGAAGTCGATAGGGCTATTTCTGAATTAGCAAAAGTCGGCTATACACCTGAAGTGGTACGATATTGTGCGAAGGTATCTGCTGTAGGTGCTGGTATGGCAGGGGTTCCGGGTGTAACCGCACAAATTGTTAGTGCTCTATCACAAGAAAATATCCAAATTCTCCAATCAGCTGATTCACATACAACGATATGGGTTCTCGTAAAGGAAAAGGATTTAACCCGTGCCGTTAATGCTCTACATCGTATCTTTCAACTTGATCAAGTGGAACACCAACAAGGAGTGGAAGAATGATGGACATCGGAAAAGTCATAACAGCAATGCTAACCCCTTTTGATAGCGAAGGAAAGGTTGATTATGAACAAACGAAAAAGTTATTGGATCATCTAATTGCTAATGGTAGTGATGCTATTATTCTAGCTGGTACGACAGGTGAGTCACCTACATTGACCTATGATGAAAAAGTTAGCTTATTTCAGCTAGCTGTAGATTACACACAGAAAAGAGTTCCTATTATCGCTGGAACCGGAACAAATAATACTCGAGCATCCATTCATCTTACAGAAGTGGCTACGAAGCTCGGTGTAGACGGAATTATGCTCGTTTCTCCTTACTACAATAAACCCTCACAACTAGGTATATATGAACACTTCAAAGCTATTGCTCAAGCAACCCATTTGCCTATCATGCTCTATAATATTCCGAGTCGAACAGGAAGTCAGATTGATGCTAGTACAACGATATCTTTGTCGAAGATTGCGAACATTCAAGCAATTAAGGAAGCTAGCGGTGATCTAGAACAAATTGCTACAATTATTGAAAATACAGATGACCATTTTCAAGTCTATACAGGTGATGATTCTCAAACCTTACCGTCATTAGCAATTGGCGCGAAAGGCGTAGTCTCCGTATCTGCGCATCTTATCGGTAAAGAGATGCAAAAAATGATACACGCCTATTTAAATGGCAACGTAGTAGAAGCAGCTCAATTACATCGCCAGCTGTTACCTATTATGAAATCATTATTTATTGCACCTAACCCTGTATGTGTGAAATATGCTATTTCTCAATTGCATTTCAACGTTGGTTCAGTTAGGTTACCACTAGCTCCCATTACAAAAGCAGAAAAAGAATTAATCGATCAACAAATAAGACAAATTTAAATGATTAAATGACAGCACGTTCGGATTAGCTCCCTTCCGTATTTCGTTGAGTCTTCTGATCGGCCGTGGCTTTTTATTTGGTGAGGATGAAGAAGATAAAAGTTTGTAAATGAGATTGCCCATGCTAACTCGATAGAGTAAGTAAGTGGGCAATCCATTTATTTTCCCTCCATATTTAAACGCAATTATTAATAATTATTGCGCTATAATTGGATATACTCTACATTTGGAGTTTTAAGTGCTACTGTTGGAGGTGTAATTATGTTAGAGTATGCGTCAGCTTAAGGGCGTCGACGTTCAGTTACATGCACTTATTTTTCTACTTGATTACAGGTCAATCTTCCCCTTTAATCCAGTGATCATAACTTCCATCCCAAACTGAAACTCTTGATCCATGTCCGGAATGGTCAGGTTTATGGAAGACGGTGTCTCTAGGGCGGGATTAACTGAATCTTTATTGGCGATTTCTAAAAATCGGTACTCCTCCAGAATGAATGAAATCGTGTACGTGTTGAAGAACCATAAAGCTGAGAAAGCCTCTTTATGACCCATACCTGCCTTCTTAAAGATGCCATGAATCTCATCAATTAATTGTCTGCGATAAGGTGTGGTCGGAGCAGTTTCGGCTATAACAATAGCGGAATCTCGAATGGATAAAAGTTTGCCACGCCATTCCTTTGCGATCATCATTAATTGTTCATCCCAATCTACATCTTTATTTGGAAACGGAATGTTTTTACATATTTCATCAGCCACTAATTCGAGCAATTCGTTTTTATTTTTTATATGCCAATATAGTGAGGCGCTCTTAATACCTAACCTTTCTGCAATTTTTCTTATCGTAATGCTTTTGTAACCTTCTTCTTGGAGGATCTCTAGTGCAACACGTACGATTTTGGATTTATCCAACATTTTATGGTGTCCATCGTTTTCCATAGTCAACTATAAGTACCCCTTTCAATCAATTGTTATTCATTATTTTAGCCTATTTTCAAAAAAAGTTGAATTGTTTACTTGACAGTATATCATTTTCGAGTTAACCTATCATTGGTAGTTAACCTATCGTTGATAGTCTGGTTGCATATTTTATTATGATAAGGAGAGAAAAGATGATGAAAAGTAAATTAACTTATGCTGCATTAATTTGTTTGATCACGGTGATTGGTTTTGAACTGGGTGGTGCGATTTATGAAGGAGTAGTTGTTGCTTCCCAATGGAGTGCACATCCACCTACATCCTTTGCCATTCTTCAAGGAGACTATGGACTGCCTGTAGAGCATTATTGGATACCACTGCACATGCTGGCTCAAATCTTAATAGTCGTTGTGTTGTTCCTGTGCTGGAAGGCTAAAAGAGTGAGAAACATAATACTTTTGATTGTAGGACTTTACCTTATGCTCAGAATTCCTACCTTTCTGTACTTTATTCCAGAGCTTAATGTGTTTTCAACGACTGATCCCACAGGTCCCTTTTCACAAGAGTTGAAAGACCGTGCAGATCTATGGACGAACCTTAGTACAGGTAGAACGATTATTATTGCAAGTGTATATGTGCTTTGTTGGATATCTCTTGGTAGCTTTAGACAGCACAATAAAAAAATATTGATAGATGCACAGGTAAATGTAGTAAAAAGATAAATAATGACAGCTGACTGGAGGTTATAGTGTATGTTGAAATATCGAAAACTCATGATGTTCACGATAACTGCTAGTCTTGTGATATTTCTTGGTGGAGGTGGGTTTATCGTTTGGATGTTCGGTCAAGCAAAGAAATCAAATATCGGTGAGTTAATGTTTGAAAGTCGGCTTCCTATCCCAGAATTGATCTTTATATGAATAAATTTCATAATAGGCCTCATTTAAAAATTCAGAGACGAACAGAATTTTTGAAGGGGCTTTTTAAATTCTCTTTATACAGCTTGTTGTTGCTTTTGGCTTGCGCGAATACGATCAACAACGAGTTTAGAAGTATTGTAAACTAAAGTAACCAGATTAAAATGAACTTTGGCTCGTTTCCCTGTACCATTTCGAACATTGTTTAATTGAAAAAACTCTTTTAAGTAGGCATTGACCCGTTCCGCTGCGGTACGACGTTTAAAAATCATTTTCCAAGCTTTTGAACCTCTCGCGGGTACGGTGTATTTACGGAGGTCCGTTGTGGTTTTGACAAAGGTCTTCCAGAGCTAACGGACAGCCTTGGCACTCTTTGGGTCGAGTGTATTTTAACGTTTCGTATTTGGAGTCAAAGCTATCGTAACGATAAGAGTGTTCGCGGACACAGGTCGGGGCGAAATACTGATCAAACCCAACTATTTCTCGCTCATTCGAGTAGGTTCCATCTCATATAATTCTTGCATGCTAAATAAGCTCATTTGTCGTATAATCGCCATAGGAAGTACTCCTCCAGTCTTTTTGGGATGTTTTAGTCGACTACCATTATACTGGATTTAGGGAGGTACTTCCTTTTTTATGCCTTGGAACTCTTGTGGCACAAGGAGTTAGATTTATGAAATTGATTCATATGAAAAAACATTTCCATAACGTTCATTCATAGTATAATCGAGGAAAGACAGTCTTGTGTTTTAATTTGCTTTTCATGTATACTATGGATAGATGATTTGTTCGGGTTAGAAATGGAATCAATGTATTGGATGAGCTGAGTGGGTATAAGTATGCCTTCATGTATTTATTGCATTCGAATAGTACGTATGTTCGGTTTGTAGTTGGCGGAAACTCGGGAATTCTCATATGCAGCTATTCATTGAAGTCATTTTAGAAGTTGGTTTTTCTAAACAAGTTATTTTAATATAGAGTATTGATGTAGGAGGAACATTCATTGACAAAAGAAAATAATGAAAAAGTGCGTGTATTTGCCTTAGGAGGAGTCGGTGAAATAGGTAAAAACATGTATGTTGTTGAAGTAGACGAAGATATTTTAGTTATCGATGCAGGTCTGATGTTTCCTGATGATGACATGCTAGGTGTAGATATCGTCATTCCAGACGTTTCTTACCTTGTAGAAAATGAGGATCGAGTAAAAGCAATCATTTTGACACATGGGCATGAAGACCATATCGGAGGTCTTTCTTATGTGCTAAAGAAAATAAATGTCCCTGTTTTTGCGACAAAACTAACATTAGGGTTAGTTGAAGAGAAATTAAAAGAAGCAGGAATCTTAAAAGACGTCAAATTGAATTTGGTTGATCACAATTCAATTTTAACAATTGGTTCAACGACTGTGTCTTTCTTCCGAACAAATCACAGCATTCCTGACTCTGTTGGTATAAGTGTAGAGACGACTCAAGGGTCCGTTGTACATACAGGGGATTTTAAATTTGATCAAACACCTGTAGATGGGAAGCATGCTGAAATTGGAAAGATGGCAGCAATTGGCCAAAATGGAGTCTTATGTTTATTATCTGATAGTACGAACGCAGAGCGCCCTGGTTCAACGAAGTCAGAAACTGAAGTTGGACAAGGAATAGCAGAAGTATTTGATCAAGCTGAAGGTCGAATTATTGTCACAACCTTTGCTTCAAATGTACACAGAATCCAACAAGTACTTCAAGCTGCTGTAAAGACAAAGCGTAAGGTAGCGGTAGTTGGGAGAAGTATGCTGAAAGTGGTTAAGATCGCTGCTAAGCTAGGTTATCTAGACATTCCTAAGGGATTAATTACTGAAGTAGAAGATGTGAATACGTATCGTGATGAGCAAGTGGCCATTTTAACAACAGGTAGTCAAGGTGAGCCGATGTCTGCCCTAACGCGAATGGTTAAAGGCGCTCATCGTCAAATTACGATTAAAGTGACAGATACGATTATTATAGCCGCTTCTGCGATTCCTGGAAATGAGAAATCAGTTTCCGCTATTATAGACAAGCTTCATCGAATTGGTGCTGAGGTTGTCTATGGACAAGCGAAGGTTCATGCTTCGGGACATGGAAGTCAAGATGAGTTGAAGTTAATGCTCAATTTAATGCGTCCAACATACTTTGTTCCTATTCATGGTGAGTACCGAATGCAGTATGCGCACAAAGAGCTTGCAATGACAGTAGGTATGAATGCTGAAAATATTTTTCTTGTTGATAAGGGAGAAGTTGTTGAATTCGTTAATGGCCAAGCTAGAGTAGCAGGTAAGGTTCCATCTGGCCACGTTTTAATTGATGGCCTTGGGGTTGGTGATGTAGGAAATATTGTCTTACGTGACCGACGTTTATTATCAAAAGATGGAATTTTAGTCGTTGTCGTTACACTTAACAAAAAGACAGGAGAGTTCATTTCAGGACCAAATATCATCTCACGAGGCTTTGTCTATGTACGTGAATCAGAAAAGTTATTAGATGATGCGAATGAATTAGTTACGTCTATATTAACAAAGTGCGTAAATGAAAAAGTAAATGAATGGGCTTCTTTAAAGAGTAATGTCAGAGAAGGGTTAAGTCGTTTCTTGTTTGAAAAAACGAAGAGAAGACCGATGATTTTACCAATAATTATGGAAGTATAGATATTTAAAGCTGATCCTATAGGTGCAAACACCTATAGGGTCAGTTTTTTAAGTTTGATCACACTTTCTTCATGAAGTGGACGTAATCGCTTATATAAATAAGGTTCTTAGCAGGCTATTTATCTATTCTAAATGACCACTGACAAATGTTACATTTGCTTTCACAGGTTCACTATGATTAAAAAGAGAATTTTGTGAATGAAGCTAACGAAATAGCTCACTCACGACTGTCGAATAAATAGTCCTTCCTAGTCGCATACTGAGGTTAGATAAGCCTAAAGGAGGAAAGTGGCCAATGATGTATGGAACAAGTGAAAATGATCCTCAAGCACCACAGCAGCCAGAAAAAAATCCACAGAAAGAACAAAAAAGTGATCTTGTGGAGAAGATCCAAGAGCTAGGTCAAACGAGTGTTCCTGACATGGGGCAATCAAATATTCATTGTATGACAATCGTCGGTCAAATTGAAGGGCACATGCAATTACCCCCACAAAATAAAACGACGAAATATGAACATATTATACCTCAGCTCGTAGCAATAGAACAAAATCCAAAAATTGAAGGGCTACTTCTCGTTTTAAATACGGTGGGAGGAGATGTGGAAGCGGGTTTGGCGATTTCGGAGATGGTTGCATCAATGTCCAAACCTACTGTAACCCTCGTGTTAGGAGGCGGACATTCCATTGGTGTCCCAATAGCTGTTGCTGCCAATTATGCTTATATTGCAGAAACGGCAACGATGACGATACACCCTGTTCGATTAACGGGTCTTGTGATTGGTGTCCCTCAAACATTTGAATATTTAGATAAAATGCAAGAACGAGTGGTGAACTTTGTAACGAAGCATTCGTCGGTTAGTGAGGAGAAGTTTAAAGAACTAATGTTTTCAAAAGGGAATTTAACTAGAGATATCGGTACAAATGTAGTAGGGACGGATGCGGTTTCATATGGGCTTATAAATGAAGTTGGTGGTATTGGTCAGGCATTAGCTAAGTTAAATGAATTAATTGAGCAATATAAAAAGGAAAAGCCTGAAGGAGATGTCATTCAATGATCTTATATACGATGATGCCACAGGAATATATCTTTCCTCATGATGACCATACTTTTTTTACTCAAAAAGTGATTTCTAGTGAAGCTGGGCCACTTATTGTTGAGCAAATTAACCCATCTCAATATCGAATTGTTAGGTTATTAAGTAGCAATGCAAATGATTTTTTAAATGAGAAATATACACCTGGAACGATTATTCAAGCAAATCCCCAACTTTAGTAGTTTAGTCCCCTTTCTTCTTGTGCTATAATTATGTTCAGCAAAGGATCGTCAGAAGCAGTCAATAATTGACTGCTTCTTCTAGTATGTCTTTTAAGTAGAGGTGAATGAATTGGCAAGACGAAAGAAAAAAAGAAAAACCGAGTTTAAGTCACAACTTACATATGAGCTCATCGGTCTCGGCTTATTAGTCATTGCCGTTGTTACATTTGCACGTCTAGGTACGGTAGGGGAAGTATTTGTTCGATTATTCCGTTTCTTTTTAGGTGAGTGGTTTATCTTACTTGCCATCGCATTACTTGGAACTGCGCTGTATCTAATGATTAAGCGAAAGACTCCGGTTTTTTGGTCTCGACGCATGTCTGGGGTGTATGTGATTGCACTCGCATTTAGCTTGTTAGCACATATTAGCTTATTTAATCAGCTAAGTGGGAGGGAAGGATTCGAGGATCAATCCGTTATTCGTCAAACATGGAGACTTTTTTGGCTGGAAATGCGTGGACAAGCTCCAATCGATGACCTTGGTGGTGGAATGGTAGGAGCTTTTTCATTCGCTATTAGTCACTTTCTATTTGCCGAAGCAGGTACATATTTCTTTGGTGTTATTCTAATTGTAGTTGGAATAATCCTGTTAACAGGCAAATCGATATCTAATTTAATGAGTAAAGGCTTTAGAAGATTTTATACGTTTATTTTCGATACATTCCATCATCTAGGAGTCGAAAGTAAGCAAGCGTGGAAATCTTTCATGAATCGATTAAAAGAAGAAAAGCAAGTTTATAATGAACGAAAGAAAGAGCAAGAGGTGGATGTACAAGAATTGGAGGTTCAAGAATCAGAGCCTGAAATAGTCGATTTCACGCAGCGAGTAGGTCAACAGGAAAGCGTAGACGAGGAAAAAGAAAATGATTTGAACGTGTCGTTAGATTTGGAAAAGAGTTCCGAGGCTCAATTATCAACGGATATGAGTAATCATTTAGTTACAGGAGAAGAGTTAAATAAAGATTACCTCTTACCTGATATGGATATACTGAGTTTACCTAATAATCCAAGTCAATCAAATGAAAAAAAACAGCTTACAGCAAATGCGAAGAAATTAGAGCAAACGTTAGAGAGCTTTGGTGTGAAAGCGAAAGTATCGAAGGTCCATTTAGGACCAGCAGTTACGAAATATGAAGTTTACCCTAATGTTGGTGTCAAGGTTAGTCGAATCGTAAACCTTGCAGATGACCTTGCATTAGCACTTGCTGCTAAGGATATACGAATGGAAGCGCCTATTCCAGGTAAGTCAGCCATAGGTATTGAGGTTCCTAACCATGAAATCGCTGTCGTTACACTACGAGAAGTGTTAGATTCGATACAATCAAAGAAAGAGGAAAATGTACTTGCTGTTGGCTTAGGACGGGATATCTCTGGAAATCCAGTTTTAGCTCATCTTAATAAAATGCCACACTTGCTTGTTGCTGGGGCAACAGGAAGCGGTAAAAGTGTATGTATTAATGGTATTATTGTCAGTCTATTATTAAAGGCAAAACCTCATGAAGTAAAATTGATGATGATTGATCCAAAAATGGTTGAATTGACTGTATACAATGGTATACCTCATTTGTTAACACCAGTAGTAACAGAGCCAAAGAAGGCTTCACAGGCGTTGAAAAAAGTTGTTGCAGAAATGGAAAGGCGTTACGATTTGTTCTCTCATACAGGAACGAGAAACATTGAAGGATATAACGAGCTTGTACGTCGTCAAAATGAAGAGGAGGACGCAAAACAGCCGATGCTACCATATATTGTTGTTGTGGTCGATGAGTTGGCTGATTTAATGATGATAGCATCTGGAGATGTTGAAGATTCGATTGCAAGATTAGCACAAATGGCACGAGCAGCGGGTATTCATATGATTATCGCAACCCAGCGTCCCTCAGTAGATGTCATTACAGGTGTCATAAAGGCGAATATCCCTTCTCGAATTGCATTTGGTGTCTCTTCTCAAACGGATTCACGTACAATTCTAGACTCAGGTGGTGCCGAGAAGCTATTAGGTCGAGGAGATATGCTTTACTTGCCAGTAGGAGCTACAAAACCAACGAGAGTTCAAGGTGCTTTTCTATCTGATCATGAAGTAGAGTCTGTTGTTCAATATGTTATTTCACAGCAAAAAGCGCAATACGAAGAAGAAATGACTCCTTCTGAAGAGCCCATCATTGAAGAAAAAGTAGCTGATGAGCTTTATGATTCAGCGGTAGAATTAGTTGTTGAAATGAATACTGCGTCTGTGTCCATGCTTCAACGAAGGTTTCGTATTGGCTATACGAGAGCAGCGAGGTTAATTGATGAAATGGAAGCACGAGGGATTGTTGGACCGTATGAAGGTAGTAAGCCAAGAGAAGTTTTAATTAGCAAACGAAATGATGACGAAGCAACATCGTAATGGGGAAGGAGTGGCAAACTTGATTAAAGCAGATCAGAGACCTTTATATTTACAAGTTATCGAACGGTTAAAAGACGATATTGATAACAACCTATATGCAGAAGGGGAAAAGCTCCCATCAGAGTTTGAACTTTCAAAAAATTTAGGTGTAAGTCGAGCTACATTGCGAGAAGCTTTACGAGTATTAGAAGAGGATGGGGTTGTGATTCGCCGCCATGGAGTGGGGACTTTTGTTCACTCAAAACCGTTGTTTTCTGCAGGTATTGAAGAACTTCAAAGTGTGACGGATATGATTTTTAAGGCGAAAATGGCACCTGGCACTATTTATTTATCGTCTGCAGTCCATGAAGCGACAGAGGAAGACTGCTATCAGTTTAAAGAAGAAGAATTAAAAGAAATATTAGCACTCAAGCGAATACGAACGGCTGATGGTGTACCGGTAGTCTACTGTTTAGATCGCATCCCGTATCGATTCGTAGAAAATCATTCTATACATGAAATTAAATCCATCTTTCATTTTTTGGAAGATGTAGGTCATACGATTACGTATGCTGTTACGCATATAGAGCCGATTGGCTATGATAATGAAATTTCAGAAATGTTAGAATGTGATCCTGAATCCACATTATTATTGCTAAAGCAAATGCATTATGATGAGAACGAACAACCAGTACTCTATTCCTATAATTATTTTCGTGCTGATAAATTTAAATTCCACGTTGTAAGAACTCGTGTTAAAGCATAACCTATGCATGACAGAAAAAGGAGATGATCAGATGCAGTCTATTATCGAAAAGGTTGAAAAGCAAGGTGGGCTCACCGTTCATTTGATGCCCACGGATAAATACAAAACGAATACATTATTACTACTAATACGTGCCCCATTAAATAAAGAAACGGTAGCAAAGCGAGCTCTGCTTGGGCACGTCTTACAAAATGGCACAAGCAGCTCCCCTTCGCGAAAAGCATTACGTGAACGACTTGATGCTATGTACGGTGCAACATTAACGACAGATGTACAAAAAAAAGGTGAAGAACATGTTATCACATTTATGATGGATGTTGCTAATGAACGGTTTTTGAGTGATTCTACTCCTTTGTTTACGAACGCTCTGAACCTTCTAGCGGAAGTGGTAACAGATCCATTTCTTGAAAATGGCCTTTTTTCGGAACAAATTGTGGAGCAGGAAAAGCGGTCATTAAAGCAACGCATCCAATCAGTCTATGATGATAAAATGCGTTATGCCAATGTGCGTGTGACAGAGGAAATGTGCAAAGGTGAGAACTTCGCATTAACTTCATTTGGAACAGTTGAAGACGTTGAAGAAATTAGTGCCGAAGCTTTATATGAATACTATATTGAATTACTGCAAACAAATGCATTCGATTTATATCTCGTCGGTGCACTAGATCAACAGGAAACGCTAGAAAAGGTTAAACAGGCTTTTGAACTACCAGACCGTCAAGTCGTTGTCGGAGGAACGTTAGAAAGTCCGCAAGTGGAGAAAGTGAACATCGTCCATGAAAACCAAGATGTTAAGCAAGGAAAGCTTCATTTAGGCTATCGTACTTATACAACATATGGGGATGCTGATTATGTTGCAGTTCAAGTGTTTAATGGTATTTTCGGTGGCTTTTCTCACTCGAAGCTATTTATTAATGTAAGAGAAAAGGAAAGTCTAGCTTATTATGCAGCCTCCAGGCTCGAAAGCCATAAAGGGATTATGATGGTCATGTCAGGAATTGAGTTTAGTAAATACGATCGGGCGGTAGACATTATTAATGAACAATTAGAAGCGATGAGAAATGGAGAGTTTTCAGAAGGAGAACTGGAGCAAACAAAGGCGATGTTAAAAAATCAAATTTTAGAAACCGCCGATGTGGCGAGAGGGCTTGTTGAACTCCACTACCACCAAGTCATTAGTGGTTCAAATCGTTCATTATCAGATTGGTTATTAAGTGTTGATCAAGTGACGAAGGAAGACGTTATCGAAGCAGCGAATAAAGTTAAGCTTGATACGATTTACTTCTTAAAAGGGAAGGAGGAAGGCGCATGAAGCCCGTCACATTTACACAGATTGAAGAGACGTTGTACCATGAACAATTAGATAATGGCTTAAATATTTATATTTTACCAAAAAAGCAATTTAATAAAACATATGCAACCTTTACAACAAAATATGGATCTGTTGATAATCATTTTAAGCCAATTGGCTTAAAAGATGCTATTAAAGTTCCGGATGGAATCGCACATTTTCTTGAGCATAAAATGTTTGAAGATGAAGAAGGAGATGTCTTTCAACAATTTAGTAAGCAAGGAGCTTCAGCTAATGCATTTACAAGCTTTACACGTACAGCCTATTTATTTTCCAGTACAACCAAAGTTGAAGAAAATTTAGAAACGCTTGTCGATTTTGTTCAACACCCTTATTTTACCGAGGAGAGTGTGGAAAAAGAAAAAGGAATTATCAATCAAGAAATTACGATGTATGATGATAATCCTGATTGGAGAGCGTATTTTGGAGTCATTAGTAATATGTTTCATACTCATCCCGTCAAAATTGATATTGCTGGGACCATTGAGTCGATTGCGCCTATTACAAAAGATTTGCTCTATACGTGCTACCATACGTTCTATCATCCGAGTAACATGTTGTTATTCATTGTCGGACCAGTTGATCCTAGAGAGGTCATGGAGCAAGTAAAAAGAAATCAGCAGAAAAAAGAATTCGCTTCACCAGAAGACATTAAACGTTACTTCGACGAAGAACCTAATAAGGTAGCAAAGGAACATGAAGTACTGAACATGCCTGTTCAAACACCAAAATGTTTAATGGGATTTAAAGATATAGGTGTGCAAAGACAGGGCAAAGATTTATTACGTCGTGAATTAATTGTTTCAATTTTGCTTGATCTTATGTTCGGTCAAAGTTCTAATAATTACCAGGAGTTATTTGCTGAAGGGTTAATTGATGATAGCTTTTCCTTTGATTATTCAGCTGAATTTGGCTTTGGTTTTTCTGTTATAGGCGGAGATACGAGCAAGCCCAATAAGCTAGCGGCTCAGGTGAAGAATATGGTTACTACATTTAAAAGCGAACAACTTTCTGAGGATCATGTTGCTCGAACGATTAAAAAGAAAATTGGTTTCTTTTTACGATCATTAAATTCTCCAGAGTTCATTGCTAACCAATTCACAAGATATCAATTTAATGAAATGAATTTATTTGATGTTGTACCTACGTTAGAAGAAATAACGATTCACGATTTAAAGCAAGGTTTACAAGAACATTTTGACTTCGAACGGTTTACAGTATTCCAAGTCAAACCTGAGGGGTATCAAGAATAAATGAAAGAAATCGTCATAACAGGAGCTTCTGGAGGGATTGGCGCTGAAATAGCTAAAGAGCTAGCATCTCCAGAATGCTCTCTTTTTTTACATTATCATCAAAATGAAGAAATGATACAGAAAGTAAGGGAAGTGTGCCTGCAAAAAGGGGCGACTGTTAAATTGATTCAAGCTGATTTATCAGCTCAGGAAGGAGCCAAGCAGCTTATTGAGGGTCTTGTGGAGGCAGAAAATGTATATTCCATTATTCATAATGCAGGTATGAGTGAATTTCAATTATTTACGAGTACAACCGATCTTCATTTAGATTCATTATTAAACATTCATCTTATTAATCCTATGAAAATAACTCGCTCGCTTTTGCCTAATATGATCCGTGCGAAAAAGGGGAAAATTATTATGATTTCCTCGATATGGGGGTTAACAGGAGCTTCCTGTGAAGTGACGTATTCAGCAGCAAAGGGCGGAATGAATAGTTTTGTGAAAGCATTAGCAAAAGAGGTAGCGCCAAATGATATTCAAGTAAATGGTGTTGCACCAGGTGCGATTAATACGAGCATGCTTACGGAGCATGGTGTAGAACATATTGATTTATTAAAGGATGAAATACCAGCAAATCGTTTAGGATCAGCGAAAGAGGTTAGTCAGCTCGTTGCATTTCTCCATTCTAATCAAGCAAATTATATTAACGGACAAATTATTTCTGTTAATGGGGCATGGTATTGTTAAATCTTTTCCTAATAGAATGCATATTCTTCAAAAGAACAACAAAAAATACAATTGAAGTTCATGAAGAAGGAGGGGGTATCCATGTCCGTTCTCGATAATTGGGAGCAATGGAAAGATTTTCTAGGTGATCGGCTGCATCAAGCTTCTGATGAGGGGATGTCAGCTAATGTTGTATCTGATGTCGCTTATCAAGTTGGAGAGTATTTGGCACAACAAGTTGAACCTAAAAATGAGCAAGAGCGTGTGTTAGCTGAATTATGGAATGTTGCTGATGAACAAGAACAGCATGCAATTGCAAATATGATGGTTAAGCTTGTTCAAAATGAGGGTAGTCATTAATGAAGACATAGCTTGAAAAAGTGAAGTGTTCCATCCAATATGGGGCACTTTTCTTTTATATAAAATAGGGAGAAATGCGATATGATCATTGCACTTATAGAGCTTTGAATTCTTTTCTCGATATTTTGTTATGAATTACGACAAAGTTCTTTCATTTGTATTTAAAATCCATTATGATGAAAGTAAGTAACTACCAACTGACGTAAAGGATGAAGGAAATGACGATTAAGGAATGGTATATTGAGTATGAGATTCATAAAAATCGCCCTGGTTTACTTGGAGATATTTCCTCGTTACTTGGTATGTTGGAAATTAATATAGTTACGATTAATGGTGTTGAAAATAAAAGACGTGGCATGCTAATTAGAAGTACACACGATGATCAAGTCATAAGGTTAGAATCAATTATACATAAGATGGAAGACATTACATTGACAAAAGTACGTGAACCGAGGGTGAGAGATCGACTTGCGATTAGACATGGACGATATATTGAACGCGATGCGGATGATAAGAAAATATTTCGTTTTGTTCGTAACGAATTAGGGCTACTCGTTGATTTTTTGGCAGAAATGTTTAAACGTGATGGTCATTTTCTCGTTGGTGTTCGTGGGATGCCGCGAGTCGGAAAAACGGAGTCTATTGTTGCAGCAAGTGTTTGTGCAAATAAAAGATGGTCGTTTATCTCCTCGACTCTATTACGACAAACAGTAAGAAGTCAATTAGCGGAAGATGAATACACGGATGATCATATTTTTATCATTGATGGGATTGTAACGACGATGCGTTCAACAGAAAAGCATAAGAGTCTTGTTCGTGATATTATGAGGTTGCCTGCTGTGAAAGTCGTTGAGCACCCTGATATTTTTGTCCGTGAGTCAGAATATGAGTTGAATGATTTTGATTGTATCATTGAATTACGAAATGATGATAAAGAAGAAATCACGTATGAAATTGTCGAATCTGGTTTTTCCTCTTTTGATATTAGTTAAAGTAGGTAGGTGTTAAGATTGTCTGAATTAGGTCAACATTTAAAGGAAATTCGGGAGCAAAATAATATCACACTTGATGATTTACAACGAACGACAAAAATTCAGAAGCGATACTTAATTGCGATTGAAGAAGGTCACTATGATCGCTTACCTGGACAGTTCTATGCTAGAGCGTTTATAAAAACTTATGCTGAATCAATTGGGTTAGACCCTGAAGAGTTATTTGATCAATTTAAAAGTGAATTACCTAATCCCAAACAAGAAACGGTTCAGTTGCCATCACGTACAAAACGTTCCAATATATCAGCAAGGCCGACGAAACGTTCAAAGTCTCAGCCTGTGCTAACAACGATCTTAACGATTGTTATACTTGCTATTATTGCGGTAGTAACTACAATTATTATTCAAAATTACTTAGCAGCAGATGGAGCTGAGCAACCTGATATGAATCAAAATGTCGAAGGTGATTTTTATGAAACGGATGATGAAGACTCTGACGTAAATGAAGAAGATGAAGGTAACGAAGATGAGTTAGTTGAAGAAGAGCCTGAACCTGAGCCGGATCCAATTGAATTAAATTTTGTTGAAACACAAGGAATTACATCACTTTATGAGCTAACCGGAGCCTTATTTGACCATGTACGAATTGAAATGGATGGGACTTCATACATTGACATCCAAAATGGATTAGGACGAACATTATATATGTCAGATACAGGTGAAGATATCGAATTTGATTTCTCTGAGGAAGAGGAGCTGATTTTTAACTTTGGACGATCCACCGATGTTCAATTGTTTATTGACGATCAGCTTGTAGATTTCCCAACTGATTCTGTACATCAAAAGATTCATATTACAATTATCGATTTTGAAGAATAGTTGTCGCTTGCAGTAGTGACAGCTTTTTTCATTCATGCACTTTTAAGGGTCACAAATCAGTGGTGAAATGATTTGTTCATATGATACAATATGGATGTTATTCAATCAGTTTGAATTGTGAAAAGAGGGACTATTTTGAATTTACCTAATAAAATTACGATATCTCGTATATGCTTAATTCCTATTTTTATGATTATTTTGTTAATTCCTTCCTGGGTAGAAGTGTCGTTTCTCGGTACTGAGATGCCACTAAACCATTTAATGGCTGCTCTGATTTTTATACTGGCTGCAGCAACGGATTGGCTAGATGGTTACTATGCAAGAAAGCTAGGCCTTGTAACGAACTTGGGGAAGTTCCTTGATCCATTGGCCGATAAATTGTTAATTACCGCAGCTTTAATCGGTTTAGTGGAATTGCAATTGTTGCCTGCATGGATGGCGATTATTATTATTAGTCGTGAGTTTGCTGTTACAGGTATTCGTCTAGTAGCTGCTGCTGATGGAGTAGTGATTGCCGCAAGTTCACTAGGAAAGCTGAAAACGGTCATTCAAATCGTAGCAATATCAGCGCTTCTTTTACATAATTGGCCATTCCAGCCAATCTCTTTCCCTTTTGCTGGGATTGCTATTTGGGCTGCAACTATTATAACAGTATTGTCAGGTGTAGACTATTTTAAGAAAAACAAACAGGTATTGATGAATTCTAACAATTAGGTGGTCGAACATATGGATGCTGAAATTATTTCTGTCGGCTCAGAGTTGCTTTTAGGACAAATTGTAAACACGAATGCAGCGTACCTTTCTAAGGAATTAGCAGGCTTAGGAATAGATGTTTATTACCAAACGACTGTTGGTGATAACGATATAAGGTTACGTGCAGTCACAGAAAAGGCTTTGGAGCGAGCTGATCTCCTTATTTTCACAGGCGGATTAGGTCCAACAAAGGATGATTTAACGAAGGAAACGTTAGCTGCTATTTTAGGGAAATCATTAATTTATGATGAGCCCTCTTTAGCGAAAATAGCTAGTTTTTTTAAACAACGAAATAAACCAATGTCTGAGAATAATAAGAAACAAGCTTTAATTATTGAGGATAGTAAGGTTTTGATCAATCGATACGGTATGGCTCCAGGCATGGTGATTTCTAGAGGTGAAAAATGTATCGTTTTGTTGCCGGGACCACCAAAAGAAATGATACCAATGTTTGACGACGAGCTTCGTCCTCATATTTTAGCTGAGGGCAATTCTTCGTCTGTTATTGAATCTCGGGTGCTTCGTTTTTTTGGGATAGGTGAGTCACAACTAGAGACAGAGATTTTGGACCTTATCGAACGGCAAACGAACCCTACCATTGCTCCTTTAGCGGGAGATGGAGAAGTAACACTTAGATTAACGGTCAAACATCAGAATGCTGGTTTACGGCAGCAAATGCTAGATGACTTAGAAGGGCAAATACAAAAACGAGTTGGACCATACTTCTATGGATATGGTGATGCATCGATTGTTGAGCAAACCTTTTTGCAATTACAAGAAAAAAAATGTACGATAGCTACAGCAGAGAGTTTTACTGGTGGATTATTTGCAAAAGAGCTTAGTTCACATCCTGGTGCGGGTGATGTCCTGTTAGGAGGAATTGTTGCATATGCGACAAGTGTAAAGAAAAAGCTATTAAATATTTCTGAGCATATCATTGAAAATGAAGGAGTCGTCAGTCATAAGTGTGCCAAAGAAATGGCACTTCAAGCTAAAAGGAAATGTGACTCAGACATCGCCATTAGCTTCACAGGTGTTGCTGGTCCAACACCTCAAGAAGGCAAACGGATAGGTGAAGTGTATATCGCCATTGCAGGAATTGCTAATGAGCCAGTATCCTATCAATTAGATTTATCTGGTGAGAGAAATGAAATTGCAAATAAAGCCGTGAAATATGGCTGCTTTTATTTGTTGAACGAATTGAAAAGGTGGAGTAAAACAGAATGACAACGAATTTTAATGATTTTCAAATTTCAGAACCAATTAAGCGTGCAATTAAAGAGATGGGCTTTGAAGAACCATCACCTATTCAAGAGAAAGCTATACCGGTCATCCTTGAAAGAGGAGATGTGATTGGTCAAGCACAAACTGGTACTGGGAAGACAGCTGCATTTGGAATTCCGGTTGTAGAAAAAGTAACACAAGAGCGCTTTGTTCAGGCTCTAATATTAACGCCAACACGAGAATTAGCGATTCAAGTATCAGGTGAATTACAAAAATTATCTGTGCATAAAAAAATCCGCACATTGCCGATTTATGGTGGCCAATCAATTGGACATCAAATTAAAGCTTTGAAGCAAGGAGTTCAGGTTGCAATTGGGACACCTGGTCGAATATTAGATCATTTACGACGAAAAACGTTAAAGTTAGACCAAGTCCATACTGTTGTATTAGATGAAGCAGATGAAATGCTTGATATGGGGTTTGTTGATGATATTGAAACGATTTTGCGTCAAGTAAATCATGAGCGCCAAACCTTGTTGTTCTCAGCAACGATGCCTCCAGCCATTCGAAAACTGACTAAACGATACATGAAGTCACCTAAGACCGTTACGATTAACAAAGGTGAAGTAACAGCACCATTAATTAATCAAATGTATTTTAAAGTGTTGGAACGAAATAAAATTGATTCCTTATGTCGAATTATTGATAGTGAGGATATCGATTTAGGTATTTTATTTTGTCGAACGAAAAAAGGTGTGGCTGAATTAACGGAGGCTCTGCAAGCTAGAGGTTATCTAGCTGATGGCTTACACGGGGATTTAACACAGTCACAACGTGATGCTGTGATGAAGAAGTTTCGTGATTCATCAATTGAATTTCTCATTGCGACAGATGTTGCAGCTAGAGGAATTGATGTAGAAAATGTTTCACATGTTATTAACTATGATATTCCACAGGACCCTGAAAGTTATGTTCACCGAATTGGTCGAACAGGTCGTGCTGGCAAAAAAGGCTTAGCTTTAACATTAGTGACGCCAAGAGAAATGAAGCATTTGCGTTCAATTGAAAAAGAAATTAAAATGCCTATTCCTTCTCAAGAAGTTCCAACGATTGAAGAAGTAGTAGAAAAGCAACAAAGCTCATGGAAAAAGTTAATTAGTGACCAAGTAGAAGAAGGGGCAAACGAACTATTTTCACCACTTGTTGAAGAGATTTTACAAGAACATCAAGCAGAAGACGTTATTGCTGCTTTATTGAAGATGAATTTTTCAACTGATTCTTCAGTTGAAGAATCTGGCTATCAATTTGGTGAAACAGGTGGCGCAAAAGGAATGGTCCGCTTCTTTATTAACGTTGGTCGTAATATTCAATTGACACCAAAAATTCTAGTTGATGAAATTTCCGAATTAGTAGGTATTCCTGCTAAGACTATCGGGAAAATTGACATTTTTGAAAATTTCACATTTGTCGAGGTGCCTGAAGATGTCGCTCCATTTGTCTATGAAGCGCTTCGCTATTCACGTTTGAATGGTGCTAGAGTGAACTTGGAACCGGCTAAACCTCGTCCAAAGCGTGAAAGAAGAACCCCTACCCGAAATGAACGTTGATCAATAATTTGTTAGGTTTGTCCCGGAGATACGATGTATTTTGGGACAAACCATCTATTTCCCCTTTTTACATCCTACTTTATGTTCGTTATCAAACCCATTTAATTTAGTTATCAAAATAAAAAACCGAATAAATGTTCGTAAAAACTATTGGCAAAAGATGAAAAACAGGTTATGATAGTGTTAACTTCTAGAAAGTAAAAATAGTAAAAAGAATAGTTTTATATAGAGGAGAGGTTTAATAATGAGTGAACGTAAAGCTGCATTAGATATGGCATTACGCCAAATAGAAAAACAGTTTGGAAAAGGGTCTATTATGAAGCTTGGTGAACAAGCTGAGCAAAGAGTATCAACAATTTCTAGTGGCGCTCTAGCTCTTGATATTGCGTTAGGAGTAGGCGGATATCCAAAGGGTCGAGTTATTGAAGTGTATGGGCCGGAATCATCAGGTAAAACGACAGTTGCACTACATGCAATTGCTGAAATTCAACGCAATGGAGGTCAAGCTGCTTTTATCGATGCTGAACATGCATTAGACCCTGTTTATGCGCAAAAGCTTGGGGTTAATATTGATGAATTATTACTTTCGCAACCTGATACAGGTGAGCAAGCATTAGAAATTGCTGAAGCGCTTGTACGAAGTGGTGCGGTTGATATGATTGTTATCGATAGTGTTGCAGCACTCGTACCTAAAGCTGAAATTGAAGGAGAGATGGGTGATAGCCACGTAGGGTTACAGGCTCGCTTGATGTCACAAGCACTTCGTAAGCTATCTGGTGCTATTAATAAATCTAAGACGATTGCGATTTTTATTAACCAAATTCGTGAGAAGGTCGGAGTTATGTTTGGAAATCCAGAAACAACGCCTGGTGGTCGTGCTTTGAAATTCTATTCCTCTGTACGCCTTGAAGTTCGACGAGCAGAAACGCTTAAGCAAGGGAATGATATGGTAGGAAATAAGACAAAGATTAAAATTGTTAAAAATAAAGTAGCTCCTCCATTTAAGGTGGCGGAAGTGGATATTATGTATGGAGAAGGAATCTCTCGAGAAGGTTCTATTTTGGATATGGCAGCTGACCTTGATATTGTTCAAAAGAGTGGAGCTTGGTACTCATTTGAAGGTGAAAAGATGGGACAAGGACGAGAGAATGCTAAGCAATACTTGAAGGAAAATGCTGATATAACAGAGAATATAGAAGGAATGATTCGTGAGCATTATGGAATTAGTGGCGAGGTACAGGTTTCCGCTCCTTCTGACGAAGAGTTTGAAGAGGTGCCGTTTGATTTAAAGTAATTCAATAAACTAAGACGAATGAACAAAGGTATGTTAAGTCAACATCTGACTTAACATACCTTTCATCATTCTTTCATTTTTATAGGAAATGAGGATAGACAATGAAATTTTTGTATGTAACGGATACGCATATACGTGGAACGACTCCGAAAAATCGATTAGACAGTTACGTTGATACATTAAAGAAAAAATTAGATGAAGTTATTTCAATGGCAAATGAAGAGCAGGTGGATGTGATTTTACATGGTGGTGACGTTTTTGATCGTCCAGATTTATCACCTAATGTCGTAGGCCAGTTTGCTAAAATTTTCAAGCGAGCTAATGCTCCAATTTATGTAGTGGCGGGTAATCATGATACGTTTGGGCACAATCCGGAGACTCTCTCTCGTACAATGCTAGGTCTCATGGACTCATTTGGAGTGATGACAGTCATTCATCCGGAGCAGCCTTTACTATTAGAATTTAACGGAGTTCACATTCAAATTAGTGGGCAACCGTATCATTATGATCTGGATCAACGAGACCCTAAGCTAGATTACTATCCTACTAGAGCAGAACACATAGATGTGGCCATTCATATTGTTCATAGTATGCTTGTCGAAAAAGCGTTACCAGACGGTGTCGCACACACGTTAATTGATCATATTTGGGGAACGACTGCTGATATAACGTTAACCGGCCACTTTCATGGCGGGTTTGGAATAAAGGAGCGAGAAGGTAAATTTATTTGTAACCCTGGGGCGTTAGCAAGAGTGAATAATCATTGGTCTGAAATAAGTCGTAAACCGAAAGTGATCGTTGGAACAATTGAAAGAAACAAGGTCAACCTGCAGGAAAAAACACTTACGTCATCAGAAGCTGGCGATGCCGTTCTAGATCGTTCATTTCTAGAAAAAGCGGTTCACCAAGAGGAGAAATTACATTCATTTGTTCAGCAAGTAAAAGAAGCATCACAGTTTCAATCTCTAAAAATGAGTGATATTATTCAAGAGATAGCATCCTTACAAAATGTTGAAGAAAAAGTGAAGAAGGAAGCATTGCGGAGAATGACACAAGTTGAAGAAAAGTGGAAGGATGGCGAATATGAATAACATCCATTCGGTGCATATTGAAAATTTCCAATCGCATCTAGATACGTATATGGAGTTTGATCAAGGATTAAATATGATTGTTGGTCAGTCTGATAGTGGAAAGACAGCGATCATACGTGCACTGCGTTGGGTGCTATTTAACCAGCCGAGAGGAACGGATTTCTTACGGATATCAGCTGATTTCGTTCGTGTGACCGTTACGTTTACAAACGGTACAGTTATTTGTCGTGAACGCACAGCTTCGAAAAACCGATATACGATACGCCAAAAAGAACAAGATGATTTAATACTCGAAGGTTTTGGTATACATGTACCTAATGAAGTACTAGAAGCACACGGTATGGGTCATTTACGAGTAGATACAGATCATGACCTCGCTCTGCATGTTTCTCAGCAATTGGATGGTCCTTTCCTGCTTGAGGAAACAAGTTCAACAAGAGCTAAAGTACTAGGTCGAATAAGCGGTGCCCATTTTTTAGATATGGCTATTAGACAAACAACTAGAGATGTCTCACAGCTTAATCAACGGACTCGACAAGAGGAGGAAACGATTGACAAGCTTACAAAAGAGCTTGAGCCTTTTGGGCATATCGATTTGCTAAAAGAGAAACTTGATTTAGCTGGGCAAGAAATGCAACGACTAGAAGCTTTAATGCAAAGAAAAAAACAATTAGAAAAACTAGCTAATGTTCGTAAGAGAATGATTCAAGAAGAGAACGTTCAACAGAATCGATTAAGACTCGTGAAGGACGTAACAGAATGGGAGAATCGCGTAGTTAGGCTTGAATCTACGTTAAGGAGCTATCAAAGGCTTATAAGCTTACAAAAGCGCCAAAATGTATTGAGTCAGGATCAATCCAAATGTTTATTTTGGATTGATAAGACAAAAGGGATAGAAGCAACTGAACGTTATTACAGTCAGCTTAGGAAGGTTGTTGAACGTAGAAGAACACTTAAAGCCATTAGCCAACGTGATGAACGTTTAAAACAGCAATTTGCAAATGTGACAAGATCTATTCAAGTGACCTCATTTGTGGACGAGCTTAACATCAACCAAATTGAGCAGATAAGTCATGAAAAAGAACGATTAAAGAGATTGAAGAAGCAACGAATACTTCTTGACAAATCAAAGCAGCAGTCCGAAGAAGTAAAAAAAATAATCGTGCATTTGCCGCCAGTCAATCTTTTGTTAGAGAAGGTTTCATCTTTAGAAAACGAGCAAAAGCAACTGCTTAAATTAAACTCCCTACATTCGACCATAAATGAATACGAAAGAAGAATGAAAGATGGGGTTGCTTTTGTTCAATCTCAGTCTGAAATAGTTGAAAAATATGAAAAAGAGCGGTTGGAGCTATTAATTCAGAAAGGAACGTGTCCAACTTGCGGTCAAGAAATTAAAGAAAAGGAACATCAACATTTACTATAAAGGAGGGGTTCATATGTCCGTAGAGCAGCAGCTTGAACAAATGAAAAAAGCGATAGAAAAAGCAAGAGATACTAAGTACCGTGCAGAGGCCAAATTAGAAGAGCTTGAGAATCAAAAATCACGATTACTTGAGGAATTAGATGAATTAGGTGTAAAACCAGAAGAGCTAGAATCTGAGATTAATCGTTTAGAGCAAACGATTGAAAAGACTCTCAAGGAAACGTGGGAATTGATCCCTAAGGAATTGATTGATCATGACAGTTGAAAACGAGCAAGAACACTATAATCAATTGAAGGAGACATATGAGAGGGCATTAACAAAGTGGAATCGTCTAGATGAACGTAGGAATTTACTTGTGGAGCAAATTAGCGCTAAGAAAGCGGAGCTCGATTCTTATTTTAAAACGATTGATACGTATGAGAAGGCTCGTTTGCTTTTACAACAATCTGCTGAATATGCAAGAGAACAGGCAAAACAGCAAATTGAAACGCTTGTCACAAACGCTCTTCAATACATATTTGGGCCCTTATTTTCATTTCAAATTGAAATTGACGAACATGGAACGAGACCAATTGCAGAATTTTATGTTGTTTCGGAATATGAAGGGATAAAGGTGAAAACAAAGCCACAAGATGCCAGGGGCGGTGGCGTCGTTGATATTGTAACATTAGCGTTAAGGGTTGCTTTAATTGAAACCATTCACCCAAAACGTGAAGGCCCCCTATTGTTAGATGAGCCAGGGAAGCACGTTTCAGGAGAATATGTGCACGCTTTATTCGAATTTTTGAAATCATTAAGCACGATGTTTAATCGCCAAATAATTATGATTACTCATAATTATCACCTTGCACAATCAGGTGATCTAGCTTACGAGGTGAGCATGAAAGACGGGATCAGTGAAGTTTCAAATGTTGACTAGCTTGACAATGCATTAGTTGAGCTTTAAAATTAAGTGGAATGCGATTATTATCATAATTTTTATCTTAATCGCGATCATTTTACATGTATGTTTCATGAAAGTATGAAAAATGACACCCAACAATTAGATAGCAAGAGGAGGTGAAAGAGTGAGCTTTCAAATAGATGTAATCCTCTTCTCCGCTTTGCTTGTTGTCTCTGCAATCGTATTTGCAGTTGTTGGATATCTTGTTCGAAAATCCATTGCCGAAGCAAAAATTACTAGTGCGGAATTTGCAGCTAAACAAATTGTGGAAGATGCGAAGCGTGATGCTGAAACGAGTAAGAAAGAAGCGATCCTTGAAGTAAAGGATGATGTTCATAAAATTCGTACTGAGGCTGAACGTGAAGTTCGTGAACGCAGAAATGAGATTCAAAAACAAGAGAATCGTTTGGTTCAAAAAGAAGAGATTCTTGACCGGAAGAGTGAAACCTTAGATAAGAAAGAGGAATCTTTGGAAAAAAGGGAGGAATCTCTCACCAAAAAACAACGCCAAATTGAAGAGATGGAAAACAAAGTGGAGGAAATTCGGAAGCAGCAACAATTGGAACTTGAAAGAGTGTCCGGATTAACCCGCGAAGAAGCGCGTGAAACTATTCGTCATGAGTTAGAGCAAGACCTTGCTCATGAAACAGCTCATATGATTAAGGAACGAATGGTAGAAGCGAAAGAAGAAGCAGATAAGAAAGCAAGAGAGATATTATCATTAGCCATTCAACGCTGTTCTGCTGACCATGTTGCAGAAACAACGGTGTCTGTTGTCTCACTTCCAAACGATGAGATGAAAGGTCGTATTATTGGTCGAGAAGGACGTAATATTCGTGCTCTTGAGACGCTTACAGGTATTGATTTAATTATCGATGATACACCAGAAGCTGTGATTTTATCAGGATTTGACCCAATTCGAAGAGAAATAGCTCGAACCGCACTTGAAAAATTAGTGCAAGATGGTCGAATACATCCTGCGCGAATTGAAGAAATGGTTGATAAATCTCGTCGTGAAGTCGATGAGTCAATTCGAGAGTATGGGGAGCAAACGACCTTTGAAATGGGAATTCATGGCTTACATCCAGATTTAATTAAGATTTTAGGTCGTTTGAAATTTAGAACGAGCTATGGCCAGAATGTGTTAAAGCACTCCATGGAAGTGGCACATTTAGCTGGTTTGATGGCGTCAGAACTTGGTGAAGATGTGAAATTAGCCAAGCGTGCTGGGTTATTGCATGATATTGGAAAAGCGATTGACCATGAAGTAGAAGGTAGTCATGTTGAGATTGGCGTTGAGCTAGCTACGAAATATAAGGAGCACCCAACGGTCATAAATGCTATCGCTTCTCATCATGGTGATACAGAATCAACATCTATTATATCAACATTAGTGGCAGCTGCAGATGCTCTGTCTGCCGCACGGCCAGGTGCACGTCGAGAAACGCTCGAAACGTATATTCGTCGCTTGGAAAAGCTTGAAGAGATCTCAGAATCCTTTGAAGGTGTAGAGAAAACTTATGCAATTCAAGCGGGACGTGAGGTTCGTATTCTCGTTCGACCAGATGTGGTTGACGATGCACTTGCTCATAAGCTTGCTCGTGACATTACGAAGAAAATCGAGGATGAGTTGGATTATCCAGGTCATATTCGTGTTACGGTTATTCGTGAAACGAGAGCTGTTGAATATGCAAAGTAAAGTGGCGACTTGTCGCCACTTTCTTTTATAGATGGAAGGAAAAGTAAGGAAGCTTTTTGATGGAAGGAGAATGTATGAGAATTTTATTTATTGGGGATGTAGTCGGAGCACCCGGACGTCAAATGGTTCAAGAGTATATGCCAAAACTAAAAAAACAGTTTAAGCCAACACTTACGGTTATTAATGGTGAAAATGCAGCATCAGGAAAAGGGATAACTGAGAAAATCTATAAGGGGTTTCTAGATGCTGGTGCACAGGCAATTACACTTGGGAATCATACGTGGGACAATCGTGATATTTTTCAATTTATTTCACAAGCGAAACATATGGTTAGGCCAGCAAACTACCCTGATGGAACGCCCGGAAAAGGATATACTTATGTGCGTTTTAATGAAATCGAATTGGCAGTAGTGAGTCTAATGGGGAGAACGTTTATGCCTGCATTAGATTGTCCGTTTAAGAAGGCTGATGAGATTCTCGAAGAAGTGTCAAGACGCACACCTTTTATTTTTGTGGATTTTCATGCAGAGGCTACAAGTGAAAAACAGGCGATGGGCTGGTATTTAGATGGACGAGTGAGTGCAGTTATTGGAACGCATACACATGTCCAAACGGCTGACGAACGAATTTTGGAAAAAGGTACTGCTTATTTATCTGATGTCGGTATGACAGGTCCTTATGATGGAATATTGGGTGTTGATCGTGAAGCGGTTCTTCATAAGTTCTTGACAACATTACCTGTCCGATTTGAAGTAGCAGCTGGTCGCACGCAATTAAGTGCAGTTGTCATTGATTTAGACAGCAAAACCGGGTTTGCCAAAAAGGTTTCTCGTATTCAAATTAATGATGACCAACCATTAAACATGATGGAATAATGTTATCGTTTAGGACGTTTAACTAAAGGATCTTTAGGTTGCTTGAATATTTTTGGAATATGATTCGAATTGTTGAAATAAAATGAACTAGATATTGCATCTTGTGCAATTGGTTGTGAACCAATTGGACTGTCGTAATCATGAAAATACTAGGACTCATGGACAACCTACACGTATCCGTTTAAGAGGAGGTACACAAAAATGGAAGTCTTAAAAGTTTCGGCAAAATCTACTCCAAATTCTGTAGCTGGTGCTTTAGCAGGTGTGATTAGGGAAAGGGGTGCTGCAGAGATTCAAGCAATCGGTGCAGGGGCGTTAAACCAATCGATTAAAGCAATTGCAATTGCGCGTGGTTTTGTTGCACCAAGTGGGATTGAGCTAGTGTGTATTCCTGCTTTTACCGACATTGAAATTGAAGGTGAAGAACGAACTGCAATGAAGTTAATTGTTGAGCCTAGATAGGTCAGTCAATCAGATTAGTCGATTGACAGAAGTAGCTACTTAGCTGATTAATCAGTTAGGTAGCTATTTTTCATTTTCATGTAAAAGATATAACGATGATAATGGCTTTCATCGTAGATACTCTCCTGCTGAAAGCGAAGTATTATTCAGGAGTGGCTTATTTGCACCGATTGTTCGGATTCTCATACAGAAAAAAATTTTGGTCTAGCCTCACTTACAATTTGAATGATTCTAGTAAATTAGATAGGAATATGCTACGATTGCTAAGGTATAAATGAAAATTATGAAACAACTTACTTTTATAATAGATAAATATAAGAAGGGTGGAACAAAAGTGAAGGAGCAATTGTCATGGAAAGTTGGCGGACAACA
The DNA here is from genome assembly GCF_023017105.1 of Halalkalibacter sp. APA_J-10(15). Lineage (GTDB taxonomy): Bacteria > Bacillota > Bacilli > Bacillales > Bacillaceae_D > Halalkalibacter. Next base: position 254,475 of record NZ_JALKEV010000003.1, read on the forward strand.
AGGTGAAGGTATTGAAAGTACTGGTGAAATATTTGCCTCGGCATTAAACCGCTTAGGCTATTTTTTGTATGGATACCGACATTTTTCATCAAGAATAAAAGGTGGTCATACAAATAACAAAATACGTGTAAGTACATCGCCTGTTCATTCCATCTCTGATGATTTGACAATCTTAGTAGCGTTTGATCAAGAAACAATTGATGTAAATATTCATGAACTTAGTGAAGATGGAATAATCATTGCTGATGCAAAGTTCAAGCCCGTTCTTCCCGATCACTACAATTTGACATTAATCGATATACCATTTACTGAAATAGCGACGGAACTGGGAACTTCATTAATGAAGAATATGGTTGCTGTTGGAGCTACAAGTGCGATTATCGGTCTTGAACCATCTTCTTATAAGAATGTAGTGGAAGACCTTTTTCTTCGTAAAGGTGAATCGATTGTTGAAAAAAACATGGAAGCGATACGTACTGGTGCAAACTTTGTTAAGGAGCGAATTGGAGATACGTTGGAAGGTTACAAGCTAGCAGATGCTGATGGACAAAAACGGATGTTTATGATTGGCAATGATGCCATTGGACTTGGAGCGATTGCTGCAGGTAGTCGTTTTATGGCTGCATACCCGATTACTCCGGCTTCTGAAATTATGGAATATTTAATTGAAAAGCTACCTGAGTTCGGGGGGACGGTTATTCAAACAGAGGATGAAATAGCAGCATGTACTATGGCAATCGGAGCCAACTATGCTGGTGTTCGTGCTTTCACGGCTTCTGCTGGACCTGGTCTGTCATTAATGGCTGAAGCTATAGGGTTATCTGGAATGACGGAGCAACCACTAGTCATTGTTGATACACAACGTGGAGGACCGAGTACGGGCTTACCGACAAAGCAAGAGCAATCTGATCTGATGGCACTTCTCTTTAGTACTCACGGTGATATTCCGAAGGTTGTCATGGCTCCAAGTACAGTTGAAGAGGCCTTTTATGATACGGTTGAAGCGTTTAACCTAGCGGAAGAATATCAATGTCCAGTTATTTTAGTGACAGATTTAGCGTTATCTCTTGGGAAGCAATCGGTTGAACCATTAAATTACAATCAATTTGAGATTAGACGTGGCATCATTGAAACAGAAGAGACGATTCCAGAACGAGAGGAAAAGTCTTATTTTAAACGTTATGAAGTGACTGAGTCGGGCGTCTCAAATCGTGTCTTACCTGGGACAAAGAATGGTATTCATCATGTGACGGGGGTCGAGCATGATGAGGTAGGAAAGCCTTCTGAATCACCGGAAAATCGAAAAGCACAAATGGATAAAAGAATGCGTAAGCTCAATCAATTGAACAAACGTTTTAATCACCCTTTATTTATTCATTCGGAGCATAGGGAAGCCGATTTACTTGTTATTGGTATTAACTCTACGAGAGGGACGATTCAAGAGGTAATTCCACGTTTAGCGAATGATGGTATAAAAGCAAACCATGTCCAAGTGAGATTACTTCACCCGTTTCCTAAAGAAGAGCTTGAACTTGAGATGAAAAAGGCGAAGAAGGTAGTCATCGTTGAGCATAATGCTACTGGACAACTTGCATCTATTATTAAAATGAATGTGACAAATGCGAAGATTGAGAGCATTCTGAAATATGACGGAAATCCGTTTTTACCTAATGAGCTACATCAAGCATGCAAGGAGTTGGTCTAGATGGCAACATTTAAAGATTTTCGTAATAAAGTTAAACCGAATTGGTGCCCTGGTTGCGGAGATTTCTCCGTTCAAGCGGCGATACAACGAGCGGCTGGAAATATTGGACTTGAGCCAGAGGAGTTAGCAGTAGTATCAGGTATTGGCTGTTCTGGACGTATTTCAGGTTATATTCATTCATATGGGTTTCACGGTGTACACGGACGTGCACTTCCGATTGCTCAAGGGGTAAAAATGGCCAATCGTGATTTAACCGTTATTGCATCTGGAGGAGACGGGGACGGATTTGCGATTGGTATGGGACATACCATCCATGCCATTCGTCGTAATATTGATGTGACGTATATTGTTATGGACAACCAAATTTATGGTTTAACAAAAGGTCAAACATCACCGAGAAGTGAAATGGGCTTTAAAACAAAAAGTACTCCTAGTGGGTCTGTTGAATCAGCGTTAAATGTGATGGAGATGGCTTTGACAGCTGGAGCGACTTTTGTTGCGCAAAGCTTTTCAAGTGATTTAAAAGGCTTAGTCGCTTTAATAGAAGAAGGGATCAATCATAAAGGGTTCTCGCTTATTAATGTCTTTAGTCCATGTGTGACTTTCAATAAAGTAAACACGTATGAATGGTTCAAAGAGAACTTAACAAAATTGGATGATATAAAAGAGTATGATCCGTCGAATCGCCTGCTCGCGATGCAAACATTAATGGAGCATGATGGTCTCGTAACAGGATTAATCTATCAAAATAAAGAGCAACCTTCCTACCAAGAGTTAATTAATGGATATGATGATAAACCATTGTCAAAGCAAGACTTGAAAATGGAAGAAGCGAAATTTAACGAGCTAATGAATGAGTTTATGTAATTCATTCCTTTAATAGAGGATATTCTGAATAGATAATTCTATTTGCCGAATTGCGTAGGTATGCTTAATAATTGTTATAAAAAACAAAGAGTCGGGGACATAAAAAAAGTTTAGCTGAGAATCCGAACATATAGAGAATTTAGCGAAGTATATTTCAGGAGTGGTTTATGTTCAACACTGTGTATTTGTTCGATATCTCATTTATGAAAATACTTTTGTTTCAGCTTCATTGTGTACAGCGAATAAACGGGTTATAATTATTTATTGTATGTTTGTTTTAATCGCGTTATTCGAAAGAAAGGAGAGCTAATATGAATGAAGAGCAACGACTAGGAAAAGTAACGAATGCAAACGAAAAAGGTGCTACGCAGGACTTAAAATCCTCTGGTGGTAGCCAAAAAGATTATAGTAAGTATTTTGACTTTTCCAATGCTAAGGTCATTTCTGAGGAAGACAATAAAAAGGTCATTCGCATTGCAGGGCGAGATATTTCGATCTTAGAACAGCCTGATTATCGTCAAGGTAAACGAAGAGGAAAAGAAGAAGTTCAGGTTCTTCGTCCAGATAGCTTAATTCCAGATACGATGAGAGGAATTGGGGCTGGTAAGAAATTTCTTTTACGCACATATGGCTGTCAAATGAACACACATGACTCTGAAAATATGGCTGGTCTGTTACTGGAAATGGGCTTTGAAGCAACTGAAGAAACAGAGGAAGCGGATGTGATCTTGCTTAATACTTGTGCGATACGGGAGAATGCTGAAAATAAAGTATTTGGTGAGATTGGTCATTTAAAACCATTAAAACTGGAACGTCCTGAACTTATTATCGGGGTTTGTGGCTGTATGTCGCAAGAAGAAAATGTCGTTAATCGAATTATGCAAAAGCACCAGCATATTGATTTAATTTTTGGTACACATAATATTCACCGGCTGCCACATTTATTGCATGATGCTATACTAGGCAAGGAAATGGTCATTGAAGTATGGTCAAAAGAAGGAGACATCGTAGAAAATATGCCACGTGCTCGTCAAGGGAAGACTCAGGCGTGGGTGAATATTATGTACGGCTGCGATAAGTTTTGTACGTATTGTATCGTACCTTATACACGTGGGAAGGAACGCAGCAGACGTCCAGAAGATATTATTGCTGAAGTACGTGATCTTGCACGTCAGGGCTATAAGGAAATTACTCTGCTCGGTCAAAATGTAAATGCATATGGAAAAGATTTAGAAGATGTTGAATATGGATTAGGACAATTAATGGACGAAATTCATAAGATTGATATTCCACGTGTTCGTTTTACAACGAGTCACCCTCGTGACTTCGATGATTACTTAATTCAAGTGTTGTCAAAGGGTGGAAATCTAGTCGAGCATATTCATTTACCAGTTCAACATGGAAGCACTGCTATTTTAAAGCTAATGGCTCGAAAATATACACGTGAGCAATATTTAGAACTTGCTCATAAAATTAAAATGGCGATACCCAATGCTTCATTTACAACGGATTTAATTGTCGGCTTCCCAAATGAAACAGAAGAACAATTTGAAGAAACGTTATCGTTAGTACGAGAAATTGAGTTTGATAGCGCGTATACGTATATTTATTCAGCTAGAGAAGGTACACCAGCTGCGAAGATGAAGGACAATGTTCCGATGGAAGTGAAACGCGAGCGTTTAGCCCGGCTAAATGCCCTTGTCAACGACATTTCAGCAAAGAAAAATGTAGCGTATCAAGATCAAATTGTTGAAGTGTTAGTGGAAGGTGAAAGTAAGAAGAATCCTGATGTATTAGCTGGTCGTACACGGACGAATCGTCTAGTGAATTTCATAGCTCCTAAAGAAGTCATTGGGGAAATTGTATATGTAAAAGTAACTGAAGCAAAAACATGGTCATTAACAGGAGAAATGGTTGAGATGGCGGAGGTAAGGTCATGACAAAAGGATATACACGACAAGAAATACGCACAAAGGCAACAGAGCTTGCCAAAATGATGGCTAGTACAGAAGAGGTTGATTTCTTCAAGCGAGCTGAAAAGCAAATAAATGAGCATGTTAAGATTCAAGAGTTAATTGCTAAGATTAAGAAGCTACAAAAAGAAGCTGTAAACTTGCAACATTATGGAAAATCAGAAGCGTTAAAAGAAGTAGAAGCACAAATTGATGCTTTACATGAAGAAATTGACCAAATTCCACTCGTACAAGAATTTAAAGAAAGCCAGCTTGAAGTAAATGAGTTACTACAAATGGTTTCTAATACAATTTCAAAGTCAGTAACGGATGAAATTATTACATCAATGGGCGGAGATATCTTGAAACGAAGAACAACGAAAAGCCCATTCGATAGCTGTCAATAAAAGGTTAACTGGTAAGGAAGGCATTATTGCTTTTCATACCAGTTTTTTCTTTTAAGTGAGTGTTGCTTTTTTCTGAGGGTGTCGAACAAGTTAAAAACCAAACTTCATCAGTGCCCTTCTTTTATTCTATAGCCTCTTTTTTATATTTTCTGTACTAAATTCATTTATGTTCACATATCGTGTTAGAGATAATACTTTGCTTTCATCTTGTTACTTTCTATTGCACATTGGTCATTCGCCCTGCATAGGATGTCAGTGAAGGAATTGGCGGAGCGAATAAGGCAAAAGCCGTACGAGCGACCGACAACTCGATACGATATGAGAAAGAGGAGGGTTTAGTTTCATGTCTCAAAATGAAAATGTGAATTATCGTGAAATTATTACAAAAGCGGTATGTGGTAAAGGTCGTAAGTTTTTAGATGCAACTCATACGATTAGCCCTTCACACAAACCGTCAAGCATTCTTGGCTGCTGGATCATTAATCATAAATATACAGCTGAGAAGCAGGGTGACACTGTCGTCGTGCAAGGAAGCTATGATATTAATGTCTGGTATTCGTATAATCAAAATACAAAGACTGATGTTGCCACTCAAACCGTTACTTACACTGATGAAGTGGGTTTAACGATGCGAGATGACAACGTTCTATCGAATCAAATGGATGTTATAGCTCGTGCGGTTCAGCAACCAAATACACTTGAAGCAACGATTGCTGAAGAGGGATCGAATGTGAATGTGCAAGTGGAACGAGAGTTTGTCGTTGAATGTATTGGGGAAACAAAAGTGGCAGTAGCTGTTAACCCAAATGGAATCGTTGAAGATTATCCTATAGAAGATTACTCAGACCAAGTCAGTGATGAAGAATATGAAAGACTTGATCCGAATTTTCTTCACGGTGAATTTGAGAAGTAAGGAAAACGAGCAGGTCCAATTAGAGGCTTGCTCGGTTTTTCTGTCGTCTATCATGTGATTCAGACATTGTCTATGCTATAATAATAAAAGCGATTAATGGACGGTGGAGGGAAACGGATGGCACAAGTAACACCAATGATGAAGCAATATTTAGAGATCAAGGCTCAGTATACAGATGCCTTTTTATTTTTTCGTCTCGGCGATTTTTATGAAATGTTCTATGAAGATGCTAAGCTTGCTGCACAAGAGCTTGAGATTACGTTAACAGGCCGAGGCCAAGGGGATGAGCGGATACCGATGTGCGGTGTACCATACCATTCTGCAGACGCGTATGTGTCAAAGTTAATTGAAAAAGGCTATAAGATCGCGATCTGTGAACAAGTTGAAGATCCAAGACAGGCAAAAGGAGTCGTAAAGCGCGAAGTCGTGAAGCTATTAACTCCAGGTACTGTCATGGATGGACAAATGATTAAAGAGAAAGAACACAACTATTTAGTTGCGGTAACAGCGTTTGAAGATGGTTCATATGGAGTAGCGCGTGCAGACTTAACGACCGGTGAATGTGCGGTTACATTATTTGAAGATGATTTTGATGAAGTCATTCATGAATTGATAAACAGCGGTACGAAAGAAGTCGTCATTGCCTCAACATTAACAGAAGATTTGAAACTGAAACTAGAAGAACGAAAACAGTTTACGATTTCTGTCGAGGATGAATATGATATCTTGAATGGATATGATCATTTATGTGAAAACTTACAATCTCATAAACTCATTCAAGCATTCGGTCGTCTATTGCAATATTTAATTCGTACGCAAAAAAGATCGTTGGAGCATTTACAGCCTGTTATTTATTATCCTAGTAACTCTTATTTAAAAATGGATTCCCATACAAAGAGAAATTTAGAACTGACAGAATCGCTACGTGAAAAGAGAAAGGCAGGGTCTTTATTAGCTGTTGTTGATAAAACAGTCACTGCGATGGGTGGTAGACTTGTGAAAAGCTGGATTGATCGTCCTCTCGTTGACTTGAAGGAGATTGAGGGTCGTCTAGAAATCGTGACAGCATTCAAAGATCATTATTTTGTACGAAATGAGCTTAGAGATGAGCTACGACACGTGTATGACCTTGAACGCTTAGCTGGTCGTATTGCGTATGGAAGTGTAAATGCCCGAGAACTTGTACAGCTGAAACGCTCGTTACAATGTATTCCTGCCATTAAAGAGCATTGCATTCCACTTTTAAAAGAAAAAGTTAATGCTTGGTTTTACAATGATGAAGAGGTAGAACAACTGTTAGATCTATTAGAGGAAAGTCTAGTTGATGATCCACCCATTTCTGTGACAGATGGTGGAATGATTCGTCAAGGCTACCACGATGAACTAGATACATACCGAGATGCTAGTCGTAATGGGAAGCAATGGATTGCAGAATTAGAACAGAAAGAACGTAAGGAAACAGGGATTAAGACGTTAAAAGTAGGCTATAACCGTGTTTTCGGTTACTATATTGAAGTGACAAGGGCCAATGTTCATTTACTAGAGGAAGGTCGCTATGAACGTAAGCAAACGTTGACGAACGCTGAGCGCTTTATTACACCTGAATTAAAGGCGAAAGAAGCGTTAATTTTAGAAGCAGAAGATAAACTTACCCAACTAGAATATGATTTATTTGTCGGCATTCGAGAAGCTGCAAAGGAGTACGTAACAATTGTTCAAGCATTAGCCCATTCTATTAGTGAAATTGATGTCCTTAGTGGATTCGCTGAAATTAGTGAGGAAGCGCAATATGTGAAACCACAGTTTTCAAACAAGAACGAAATTGCGATTCAATCTGGACGTCATCCAGTCGTTGAGACCGTCATAAAAAAAGGGGAGTATGTACAAAATGATCTCCTTATGGAGCAGGGGCGTGAGATGCTGCTCATAACCGGACCGAATATGGCGGGGAAAAGTACGTATATGCGTCAGCTTGCCTTAATTGTTGTTATGGCACAAATAGGTTGTTATGTTCCAGCGGAATCGGCTGAACTGCCTATTTTTGACCAAATCTTTACACGCATCGGTGCGGCAGATGATTTAGCAAGTGGTCAAAGTACGTTTATGGTTGAGATGCTAGAGACAAAGTATGCACTGACAAAAGCAACAGAGAATAGTCTGATTTTATTAGATGAAATTGGTCGTGGAACGTCAACTTATGATGGTATGGCATTAGCGCAAGCTATTATTGAATTCATACATGATACAATCCGAGCCAAAACGATGTTCTCAACTCATTATCATGAGCTAACGGCTTTAGAAGGCTCTCTTGAAAACTTAAAAAATGTTCATGTTTCTGCTGTGGAAGAAGAAGGAAAGGTTGTTTTTCTTCATAAGGTCGTTGATGGACAAGCTGACAGAAGCTATGGGATTTATGTTGCTGAGCTTGCTGAGTTACCAGCAGAAGTGACGGGAAGAGCAGACGAATTATTAAAACAGTTAGAATCGACTCCTCTGCTAAACAGAGATAGTGTCGTGAAGGAGAATCAAAGTCAGCCCGAGCAGCTGTCTTTGTTTTCTGACAAGCATATTGAAGCAGAACGAGGGAAATCATTCAAACGGAACGATACGTCTGACAAAGTTACGAAGAAGCTACGTGAAAAGGATGTCTTACATATGACCCCTTTAGAAGCGCTTCATTTCATTAATGATTTACAGAAGTTAATCAAATAGAAAGAGGTGGGGTTCGATGGCTAAAATAATTAGGTTAAATGAAGCGTTGTCTAATAAGATCGCAGCAGGTGAGGTTGTCGAACGCCCTGCTTCGATTGTAAAAGAATTAATTGAAAATGCAATTGATGCAAATAGCACATCCATATTAATCGAAGCAGAAGAAGGAGGCCTTTCTCACATTCGCATTGTTGACAACGGTGAAGGTATGGACGATGATGATGTTGAAACAGCCTTCTTCCGACATGCGACGAGCAAAATCAAACATGATCGTGATTTATTCCATATTTCTACATTAGGGTTTCGTGGAGAAGCACTACCGAGTATTGCATCTGTTTCTTACGTAACAATGCTAACGAGTACGGGGGCAGAAAAGGGAATTGAATTGAAATTAGAAGGTGGTACAATCGTCTCGAAAAATGCAGCACGAGCTCGTAAAGGTACGGAAGTAGTTGTCACAAACCTTTTTTATAATACACCTGCTCGATTAAAATATGTGAAAACCGTTCATACAGAAGCTGGTAACATTAGTGATGTCATTAACCGTCTTGCACTAGCTCATCCGACTATTGCCTTTCATTATCGACATGATGGGAAAGACGTTTTACGGACCGCGGGTAATGGTGATGTTCGCCAAGTTGCAGCTTCCATCTATGGCCGTCAAGTTGCCAAGCAAATGGTTGAAATTAATGGCCGATCGCTAGATTATGAAATTGAAGGTTGGATCGCTAAACCGGAAGTGAATCGTGCATCGAGGCAGTATATTTCGATTTTTATTAATGGGCGCTATATCCGAAATTTTGCCTTAGCTCGTGCAATACAAGCAGGGTATCATACGTTACTTCCAATCGGCCGATATCCGATCGGAGTCTTTTCAATTAATATGGATCCTCAGCTCATTGATGTGAATGTTCATCCTGCTAAGCTAGAAGTGCGTTTAAGTAAGGAAGAAGAGCTTTCGCAGTTACTAACGGAAGTGATTCAAAAAGCATTTAAGAAAGAAACACTTATTCCAGAGGTGGATACTCGTCAGAGAAGTTCTTTTGAACCTACTGTAAAGGAGGAGCAGTTAAGTTTAAACTTGGAGCAACAGCAGAATGAAATGGATAGAACGATTGAAGATGATCATAATTCCACTAGTACGTTCGATTATAGTAAGTCTGTCAGTTATTCTTTTCAAGAAGGGACAAACCATCAGCTCCATCATGATACTAAGGAACAAGACAGTGAGATAGAAGAGAGAGTGCAAGAGAGGGATTTAGATAATAAAGAGAATCCAGCATCGCGCGTTCCGACACTTTATCCAATAGGACAAATGCATGGGACGTATATTGTCGCCCAAAATGATACAGGAATGTACTTAATTGACCAACATGCTGCCCAGGAGCGGATTAAGTATGAATATTTCCGTGATAAAGTGGGTCAAGTTACGCGGCAAGTACAAGAGTTAATGGTACCAATTACCTTTGAGTATACGGTGCAAGAAGCACATGTCATTTCTGAGCATATAGATGATTTAAAAGCAGTAGGTATCTTTTTAGAGCCTTTTGGACATCAGTCTTATGTTGTAAAATCTCATCCAAGTTGGTTTCCAAAAGGGTATGAAGAAGAAACGATTAAAGAGATGATTGATTATTTATTATCTTATAAATCAATCAATTTAGCGAAGCTCCGTGAAGAAGCGGCAATCTTAATGTCGTGTAAGGCAGCTATTAAGGCGAATCGCCATTTGCGCCATGATGAAATGTATGCGTTATTAGAATCATTGCGTAAAAGCGGTGATCCGTTTACTTGTCCTCACGGTCGGCCTATTATTGTTCACTTTTCTACGTATTCAATTGAAAAGATGTTTAAAAGAATCATGTAAGGGAAAAGGTGAGAGTAATGTGATAATTACAACAGCTAGGAAACAAATAAAAACACTTGCTAACGAGACTGAAAGAATGAGTCGAGGTTTAGGTGCAACTTATTTTTTGCGTGATGATCAGTCAGTCTCAACTCTCGTAAATGAGTACAAAGAAGATGTACTGGTTGTCGGAAAAGATCGGTTAACCTTATATCCTAAAGATGGTGGACACCCTTTCTTTTATCACCCTAATTCAGCCATGTTTCGGGTGAAGCAATTTTTGAAAACAGGATATGATCCACTCGTTGAGGTTGGTCGCTTACAAAAAGGAATGAATGTTCTTGATTGTACATTGGGATTAGCTGCAGATGCCCTAGTAGCTAAAATCGCTGTTGGTGAGAGTGGTTATGTGACTGGTATTGAAGCAAACCGTATTTTAGCCTATCTTGTTCGATATGGATTGTATAACTGGAAAGACGGACAACCTTATTTACTTAATGCGATGAAGGCAATCGAAGTCATTCATCAATCTCACTTCACTTTTTTACAGGGGTGCGAGGATGAAAGCTATGATGTGATCTATTTTGATCCGATGTTTGAGAGCAACATTGAATCGATTGGGATGAAGGGATTGAAGAGCTTTGCCTTTTATGATGACCTTACATTTGAGACAATTCGTGAAGCGAAAAGAGTTGCCAAGAAACGGGTTATTTTAAAGGATCATTTCCAAAGTAAACGTTTTGAACGGTTTGCGTTTCATGTTATTAAAAGACAGCATGCGACATTTCATTACGGTTTTATTGAAAAATAGGTTTGAATTTCCAAAAATCAGGAGATAATGATGAAAGAAAAATTATTAGTCATTGTAGGCCCTACAGCTGTAGGGAAGACAGCACTTAGTATTGAGCTTGCCAAACGCTATGATGGTGAAGTTATTAGCGGAGATTCAATGCAAGTCTATAAAGGAATGGATATTGGAACAGCTAAGGTATCTTTGGAAGAGCAACAAGAAATTCCACATCATTTAATCGATATTAAAGATATTGAAGACTCTTTTTCCGTTGCTGATTTTCAGGCAAAAGTGATCCCGTTAATTACAGCGTTAAATGACAAGCAGAAGCTACCGATATTAGTCGGAGGAACCGGATTATATGTTAATGCCGTTATTCAGAAATATGACTTAGTCAATCGACCTGGTGATAAAAACTATCGGCGACAACTTGAACAAGTAGCGATTGAAAGAGGAACAACATATTTACATAAACAATTGCAGGAGCTTGATGCCAAAAGTGCTGAACTTATTCATCCGAATAATGTACGGCGGGTGATTCGAGCATTAGAATTAACGAAGGTGCTAGGTGCTCCATTTTCTGAGCAACAGCAGGAAGAAGAGAAGGACAGTCCCTACGATTTAGTGTATATTGCTTTGTCTATGGAACGGGAGCTGCTGTATGAGCGAATTAATAAGCGAGTCGATCTAATGATGGAGCAAGGGTTGTTAGAGGAGGTGACGAATCTGCATAGGCAAGGAATTCGTCATTGTCAGTCCATTCAAGCAATTGGTTACAAAGAGCTATATCAATATTTAGACGGAGAAATTTCATTAGATTTAGCGATTGAGAAATTGAAGAAAAACTCTCGACATTATGCAAAAAGACAGCTCACTTGGTTTAGAAATAAGACCAATGCAAAGTGGTTCGATATGACAAATGGATTACATTCTGATGTTTTTTTTGAAATATGCCGATTCATTGAAGGACAATGGACTTCAATGGCGAAGTAAAGAGATAGTCAATTAGAGGAGGAGTCCTGATGAAACAACAACCTGTAAATATTCAAGATCAATTTTTAAATCAATTACGTAAAGAAAATATTCCGGTCACAATCTTTTTAACGAATGGCTTTCAAATTCGTGGACTTGTTAAGGGATTTGATAACTTTACGGTCATAGTTGAATCAGAAGGGAAACAGCAACTCGTATTTAAGCATGCGATTTCCACATTTGCACCTCAACGCAATGTTCAGCTTAAATCTGAGCCTGAAGCATAGAATGGAAAGCGGTCAAAGAAGCAGCTAAGTTAAAGGGCACTGAAAAAGTTTGGGTTTTACTTTTTCGGTGCCCTTTAAGCATTGTGCGAAACCGTAGTCTAATGAAATTCTGACAGAAGATGAGAGAGGTTCAACAGCATTGTAAAGTTGGACATAAAGGTCGGAAATAAGTTTTTTCAACTTCTTATATGAACTTGCTTTGAATAGTTATCATATAGTTATTCTTTTCTATAAGTATGTCTAATAAAAAAAGTGAAAGAGAAGGGTACTGAAAAAGTTTGACTTTTAACTTTTTGGTGTCCTTTAAGCAATGTGCGAAACCGTTGTCTGTTTTGAAAAGCTTGATTCTAGTGAGGCCTTTGCTAATCAAATCTTAAACCTCTAAGAATTTATAAGATTCTTAGAAGTTTACTCGATGAGGAAGTAGACGGTGTTGCGTGAGAAGTCGGCTTCACTCGTTATACGTTCCACTTTTAGAAACGCTCAACCTATTGTAACGGCTCAGCGCTACGCAATTAAGATGGAACAAAATAGGCTTTTGTCTCATATAATATAGAAGATCATATTGGACTGGTTTTTGTCAGCGAAGGGGTGAACATCATGGATAACCCAGCGTATGTGAGAAAAAAAGGTCGCATTAATGTTGTGCTAACGCAAAAACAAAATGAATTTGAGGAAGAGTCCTTATTTGAGAATGAAGAATCTAAAATAGAGCATGATGTATTAGCACGATTTGAACAGGAGCTAGGAGAATATGTTGGATTAGAGGAAGTGAAACGGCTCGTTAAGGAGATTTATGCGTGGCTATTTATTAATCGTTGTCGAGAAAAGGAAGGACTAAAGGTGACAAAGCAAGCACTTCACATGATTTTTAAAGGAAATCCAGGTACTGGAAAGACGACAGTTGCTCGTTTAATTGCATCATTCTTTCATGAAATGGGCGTGTTAGCTAAAGGTCACTTCTTAGAGGTTGAACGCGCAGATCTAGTTGGTGAATATATTGGTCATACCGCCCAGAAAACTCGTGAGGTGTTAAAAAAGGCACATGGAGGTGTGCTTTTCATTGATGAGGCCTACTCTCTTGCGCGTGGTGGTGAAAAGGACTTTGGCAAGGAAGCGATTGATACGCTAGTGAAAGCTATGGAAGATCGTCAACATGAATTTGTATTAATTTTAGCTGGATATTCAGACGAAATGGACTATTTTCTGTCCCTAAATCCAGGATTACCTTCACGTTTTCCGATTGCCATTGATTTCCCTAACTATTCAACAAATCAATTAATGGAAATGGTACGAAGAATGATACATGACCGACAGTATACGTTAACGGATGATGCACAAAAGCACGTAAAAGATCATTTGCAGAAGATTAGAAGTGAAGAGGAAGGGACATTTAGTAATGGACGGTATGTTCGAAATATGATTGAGGAAGCGATTCGTTTTCAAGCTGTACGGCTATTACGTGATGGTACATTTGATAAGGATTCATTAGTTACGATCAAACGAATGGATTTTCAGTTTCACTCTTCACATGTTAAAGTAAACTAATTGAGTAGCCTGCTTTATGAGCAGGCTTTTAAATTTTGCTTTGCTCATGATATGATGAGGAAGGATATTAAGGAAAGGTGTGGCTTGATTGGAAGAAGTGATAAAGCGAGGAAATGAGCAGGTCGTTCTCATTGGCTGTCAGTTGGATAGTGATGACGAACGTTTTGACTATTCCATGAGTGAATTAAAGAGCTTAGTTAAGACGGCTCAAGGTACAGTTGTTGCGACAGTAACTCAAAAACGTCAAAAGGTTGACCCATCAACTTACATAGGAAGAGGAAAGATTGAAGAACTAGTTGCGTTTTTAGAGGATACAGATGTGGATTTAATTGTTTTTAATGATGAGTTAACACCGAGTCAAATAAGAAATGTTTATACGAGAACGAAAGTAACAGTCATTGATCGAACTCAGCTTATTTTAGATATATTTGCAGCTCGTGCAAAATCGCGTGAAGGGAAGCTTCAAGTCGAGCTTGCTCAGCTTTCTTATTTGTTACCGAGATTGGCCGGTCAAGGTATCGCTTTATCGCGTCAAGGTGGGGGAATTGGTGCGAAAGGTCCTGGTGAAACGAAGCTAGAATCAGACCGCCGCCATATTCGCAGAAGAATGGATGAGATCAAACATCAGCTTGAAACGATAGTCAATCATCGAAAGCGTTATCGAGCTCAACGTAAACGAAATGAAACGTTACAGGTTGTGTTAGTTGGTTATACAAATGCTGGGAAATCAACCCTTCTTAATCGTTTAGCAAATGCAGAGACGTTGGAAGAGAATCAGCTATTTGCGACACTAGATCCAACAACGAGAAAGTGTTCATTAACAAATGGATTAACGATCTTACTTTCGGATACGGTTGGCTTCATTCAAGATTTACCTACAACTCTTGTAGCAGCCTTTCGCTCCACTTTGGAGGAGCTAATAGAGGCAGATTTATTCCTTCATGTTGTAGATTGTTCAAATGCTGATCACGTACAGCATGAAGGGACAGTGAAACAATTAGTTGCAGAACTTGGCGCACAGCACATTCCACAATTACTTATTTACAACAAAAGTGATCAAAAAATAGTACCTTTTGTCCCTTCCTATCATGATGATTCCATTGAAATTTCTGCACTGGAGTCTGATGACATTGACGCATTAAAAGAAGCAATTGAAGAGAAGCTTCTTGAGCAAATGGTCGCATATCATGTTCAGTTGTTTGCGACAGAAGGGAAATTTCTGGCTAAATGTAAACAAACAACGGTCCTAAAGCAAGCGGAATGGAATGAGGAAGGCGAGTATTATGATGTTCGTGGTTTTGTTCATCAAAATACAGCCATTGGTCAAGAGTTAATGAATCGGATGAAGGATGAGGAAGAGTAGAATGTACAATGATTTTCAACATCAGGAACGAATTGAAACGTTAACGCTCGAAATTGATAAACAGATTGAATCGAGACATAAGGAAATTGAACAAATTGCAATCATCAACCAAGCAAAAGTGATGAGGGCATTTAAACAAAATAAAGTTTCCGATTTTCATTTCACACCTTCGACAGGATACGGTTACGATGATATTGGACGAGACACACTTGAACAAGTATATGCAGATGTTTTCAAAGCTGAAGCAGCTCTTGTACGCCCACAAATTATTTCAGGGACACATGCGATTGCTACGACTCTTTTTGGAATTCTCAGGCCTGGAGATGATTTGCTTTATATAACGGGTCAACCTTACGATACGTTAGAGGAAATTGTCGGTATTCGTGGAAACGGAAACGGTTCTCTAAAGGAATTTCAAATTAATTATCAAGCTGTTCCGTTGTGTGAGAATGGCTGGATTAATGAAGAACAAATTAAACAATCGATTTCAGGAAAAACGAAAATGATTGGTATTCAACGTTCAAAAGGGTATAGTGATCGTCGTTCATTTACAATTGAAGAGATTGAACAGATGATTTATTTTATTCGAAAAATAAAATCTGACGTTATTGTGTTTATTGACAACTGCTATGGGGAATTCGTAGAAATAAAGGAGCCAACTGAGGTGGGTGCTGATATTATCGCTGGCTCTTTAATTAAGAATCCAGGTGGTGGAATTGTTAAAACGGGAGGGTACATTGTAGGGAGAAAGGATCTAGTAGAACTCGCTTCCTACCGATTAGCTGCTCCTGGGATTGGAGCAGAAGGTGGGGCTAGCTTGTACAGCTTACTCGAAATGTATCAAGGGTTCTTTTTATCACCACACGTTGTATCACAATCATTAAAGGGTGCGATTTTTACAGCGGCATTGTTAGAAAAATTAGGGATGAACACAAACCCGAAATGGAATGATAAACGAACGGACCTTATTCAATCGGTCAGATTTCCAACAGCGGAAAAAATGATTACTTTTTGCCAAGCGATCCAAGCAGCTTCGCCGATTAATGCACATGTTACTCCACAGCCAAGTTCAATGCCTGGTTATGAGAATCCGGTGATTATGGCTGCCGGAACCTTTATACAAGGAGCAAGTATTGAATTGACAGCTGATGGACCGATACGTGAGCCGTATATGGCGTATGTACAAGGTGGATTAACGTATGAACATGTAAAAATTGCTGTTTTACAAGCATTAGATTCGATTTTATAAAAGGGCATTCGTTGACTTGGTAGCAACAATCTAGTAAGATGAAAATTGGATAACTATAGCAAATTGATATCAATTATATAACAGATTGAGATCATACGAATGAAAGACAAATAAGCTTAGCTTATTTTCTTAATACAATTATGAAGAATGTTGAAAGGGGACTACATACTAATGGCAAAGTACACAAGAGAAGATATTTTGCGTATAGCTAAGGAAGATAATGTTCGCTTTATTCGTCTTCAGTTTAGCGACTTGCTTGGTACGATCAAGAATGTTGAAATTCCTGTAGATCAATTAACGAAGGCACTCGATAACAAAATGATGTTCGATGGCTCGTCAATTGAAGGGTTTGTCCGTATTGAAGAATCTGATATGTATTTATATCCAGACTTAGAAACGTGGGTTATTTTCCCATGGACACCGGAAAAAGGGCGCGTTGCTCGCTTGATTTGTGATGTCTATCAACCAGGTAAGCCAGGTGAAGAACCCAAACCATTTGAAGGGGATCCACGCGGCGTATTGAAAAATGTTTTAAAAGAAGCAGAAAAAATGGGCTATACGAACTTTAATATCGGACCTGAGCCAGAATTTTTCTTGTTTAAAAACGATGAAAACGGTGAGCCGACTCTTGATCTAAACGACAAAGGTGGCTATTTCGATTTAGCTCCAACAGATTTAGGAGAAAATTGCCGACGTGATATCGTTTTAGAGCTAGAAGACATGGGCTTTGATATTGAAGCATCTCACCATGAAGTTGCTCCAGGGCAACATGAAATTGATTTTAAATATGCGGATGCAGTGACAGCTTGTGATAACATTCAAACATTTAAGCTTGTTGTCAAAACGATTGCTCGAAAGCATGGTTTGCACGCAACGTTTATGCCTAAGCCACTATTTGGTGTAAATGGCTCAGGAATGCATTGTAATATGTCACTCTTTACAAAGGAAGGTAACGCTTTCTTTGATGAATCAACTGAATCACAATTAAGTGAAACAGCTATGCAATTCTTAGCTGGAATTCTTGATCACGCTGAAGCTTTTACAGCTATTACAAACCCAATTGTTAATTCATACAAGCGTTTAGTACCTGGTTATGAAGCGCCTGTATATGTTGCATGGTCAATGCGTAATCGTAGTCCACTTATTCGTATTCCATCCTCACGTGGTATTAGTACTCGTATCGAAGTGAGAAGTCCCGATCCGGCAGCTAATCCATATTTAGCAATGGCGGCGATGTTAGCAGCAGGACTTGATGGAATTAAGAAGAAGAAGACTCCACCTCCAGCTACTGATCGTAACATTTATGTCATGAGTAAAGAAGAACGTGTGGAAGAAGGCATTGCTGATCTTCCAGCAACGTTAAAAGAAGCAGTAGACAAGCTTATTCAAAATGATACGCTCGTACGAGCTCTTGGTGAGCATATTGTTGAGAACTTTGTTGAGGCAAAAGAGATTGAGTGGGATATGTTCCGTACGCAAGTCCATCCGTGGGAACGAGATCAATATTTAGAAGGTTATTAATACTAGGAACCCTTGACACTTTTGGTGTTGAGGGTTTTTTATTTCTTTTTCTTAAATTGATGTCTATTCATGAAATAAACGAAAAAGAGAGCGATCACCACGAAAAAACCCTTTGGTCGCTGTAGCAAGGTTATCATCTCCTTTATAAATAAAAGTCTTATTAACTTTTACTTTCATTATATGCTAGAGAAGGAGAATGAGAGAAGGTAAGAACCCTTTTTCGTGCTATAAAGGCTATAATGATAATATGATATAATGACAATGGATTGAATTTGAAGGGAGTTTAGGATGAGTAAAAAGACTGTTATTTTAATTGCATATGTTCTCACATTGCTTTTCTTTTTAAGAAGTGTAACACTCGTGATTTTTGCTGATGGTACAGGTGGATATGGAATGATTATTGTGTCCGCTCTTGTCATGACCTTTTTATTAAGGTGGTATTTAAAAGAACGTCAAAAAGAAGTAAATAAAGATACATAATGAAAGAAAAGGAACAAAAATGTTAATCATTTTTGTTCCTTTTTTGTGAGATTACCGATACCAGCTTGCTCCTAGAATGATAAGCAATATCACTAATACAACAATTAACGCAAAGCCAAAACCGCTTCCACTTCCACAGCGTGGTGGTGGTGGACAACAGTAACCACCATACCATGGTCCATAGTAGCCCATAAATGACACCACCTTTCATAAGGTTATACTATACCTTATGTCAAACTGAGAAAAACGCACTGGGTAAACGTGGAATACACATAAAATACGAGTTATAACTTTATGATCATGAGCATAACTATTTATTACGGTTGAAGACAAGCTTCGTTTTAATGGATTGTTCTAAATAAACCTACAACCTTCCCTAATACAGTACAATTCTTCAAAATAATTGGTTCCATAGTAGAATTTTCAGGTTGTAAACGTATATAATCCTTTTCTTTAAAGAATCTCTTTACGGTTGCTTCATCATCTTCTGTCATTGCGACGATAATGTCACCATTATTAGCTGATTGCTGTTGACGAACAATGACCATATCACCATCATAAATGCCCGCTTCAATCATACTTTCACCAATAATAGAGAGTGCATACATATTATCATTTGAGGCTAAATGTTCTGGAAGAGGAATGTAATCATCGACATTTTCAACCGCTGTAATTGGGAGTCCTGCGGTGACCTTACCAATAACAGGCACGTAATTTGCCGTACGATCTTTCACGATAGCATCATGATGGTCTAGGTTTAGAACTTCAATGGCTCTTGGTTTTGTTGGATCTCGACGGATAATTCCTTTTTTTTCTAGACGCGATAGATGTCCGTGTACAGTAGAACTCGATGCAAGGCCTACAGCTTCACCGATTTCACGTACAGAAGGTGGATAACCTTTCTTCTTTACTTCTACTTTGATGAAATCTAATATTTCTTGTTGTCGTTTTGATAGTTTTGACAATAATCGCACCTCATTTCTTCAAACTTTAATAGCTAAATTATACCATGCGAACATATGTAATGCAAACGTTAGTTCTAAAATGCGTGTTGACAAAAAACAAGTGTTCGTATTACGATAGGTACACGAACAAACATTCTTATTAGAGGTGATTCACTATGTTATCTGTAAAACGTCTGTCAAAGCAAGAGTGGTTTATTGTGATTTGTGGGATTATCGCTTTATTATTTATGTACACATCGATTATGATTCCCTCATCCTCTAACTCTATTGAAGGAAATGAAGAAAAGCATGTTTTTGAGGAGCAGTATGAGCAACATGAATATCTCGTCTTAAGTGAGGATGAAAATGAGTGAAGAAAGCCGTTATTTATTGTCGTGTAAGTACGAATAAGAAAGAACAGCAAACGTCATTAGAAAGACAAGCTGCTGAATTAAAACTGTTTGCAAAGGAACATGGTTTCGACGTTCGTGAAGTCGTTTCTGAAAAAGCAAGTGGGTTTCATGTAGATCGAGAAGGCATCTTACATATTCTTGATTTAGTAGAGAAGAGTGAGATTAACATTCTTTTAATTCAAGATGAAACTCGCTTAGGGAGAGGTCATGCTAAAACAGCACTATTACATCATTTCAGAAAACGAGAAATACCCATTTTTACGTTACAAGATCAAGGGGCTGTATCATTATCAGAAGCAGATGAAATGATTTTGGACATTTTATCTATAGTGGAAGAATATCAAAGGAAATTACACAATAGTAAGATTAAGCGTGGGATGAGAAAAGCGGTTGAAAATGGCTACAGGCCTGAACAGAATTTAAAAAATCGTACACATGGTGGTAGATCAAAAAAGGATGTACCTATTGAGGAAATTATTCGATTACGAGAAAGAAAATTAACGTTCCACGATATAGCCGTTACATTGAAAGGTCTTGGCTATGATGTGTCTAAAGCAACGATCAATCGCCGCTATCAAGAGTGGGAACGGAAGCAACCATAATCAAACCACTTGAAAGTATGTCAATCATTCGTGTAAAGTAATAGAAGTAGCAAAAAGGAGTGTTTGACATGCTTTCAAGTAAGCAAATTGAACGGATTAATGAGTTAGCAAAGAAGAGTAAAACAATTGGTTTAACAGATAAGGAAGCGAAGGAGCAAAAGCGGTTAAGAGAAGCGTACATAAAGACATTTCGTCAGTCATTTAAACAACAATTACATCAAGTAAAAGTTGTTGATGAAAAGGGAAATGATGTTACTCCAAAAGCGTTAAAAGATAGTAAAAAGAATTCATTGCATTAAATTAGCAAAGTTTGAGCGACTCTGGTCATTAAAATGGTAGTCTGTCCATTTTAATGACCTTTTAGTTGTGCTATTCAACTATTTTTCTTGATCTCGTTAACGAATAAGATTTTTACGGTAAGAGATTTAATTTATGGCTTGTATGAATGAGTTAAACTCAATTATGCTAACAAAAAGATATAATTGAATATTGATTTGTACAAATGTTAATATATTAATATAAATCATTTTCTTTTTTCATTTTAAATGAATAATGCTTGTGAAAATGTTGCAGAAAGTATATCATGATAGACGTGAGTGAGTATTCTGTAAATTTAGGAAGGTAGGTAAAAAGAATGTCAAGACAAACGGAACAATTAGCAATTAATACGATTCGTACACTATCAATTGATAGTATTGAAAAGGCGAATTCAGGTCACCCAGGAATGCCGATGGGAGCTGCTCCAATGGCATTTAGTCTTTGGACGAAATTTATGAATCATAACCCATCTAACCCATCTTGGTCTAATCGTGATCGCTTTGTATTATCAGCAGGCCATGGATCGATGTTGCTGTATAGTATGCTACATTTAGCTGGTTATGATGTTTCTTTGGACGATTTAAAGGAGTTCCGCCAATGGGGAAGTAAAACACCAGGACACCCAGAATTCGGACATACTCCTGGAGTAGAAGCGACAACTGGTCCGCTTGGCCAAGGAATTGCTATGGCAGTTGGGATGGCAATGGCAGAGCGTCATTTAGCAGACACATATAATAAAGATGATTATACAATCGTTGATCATTTTACATATTCGATTTGTGGTGATGGAGATTTAATGGAAGGCGTTTCAGCAGAGGCAGCTTCACTTGCAGGTCACTTGAAATTGGGCAGACTCATTGTATTATATGATTCAAACGACATTTCACTTGACGGTGAT
Source organism: Halalkalibacter sp. APA_J-10(15) (assembly GCF_023017105.1). Taxonomy (GTDB): domain Bacteria; phylum Bacillota; class Bacilli; order Bacillales; family Bacillaceae_D; genus Halalkalibacter. Next base: position 276,259 of record NZ_JALKEV010000003.1, read on the forward strand.
TTGCATTTATCGTTCTCTGAAAGCGTTGAAGATCGTTATAAGGCTTATGGATGGCAAGTTATTCGTGTTGAAGATGGGACAGACCTTGATGAAATCAATCGTGCTGTCGAAGAAGCACAGCAAGACGAGCGACCAACGTTAATTGAAGTAAAGACGACAATTGGTTTTGGTTCACCTAATAAATCTGGTAAATCTGCTTCTCACGGATCTCCACTTGGTAAAGATGAAATTGCTTTAACAAAAGCTGCGTATGAATGGACTTTTGAAGAGGATTTCCATATTCCAGAAGAAGTGAAAGATTTCTTTGCATCTAAAAAGGCTGAAGGTGAACAGAAAGAACAGGAATGGAATAAGTTATTTGCTGCTTATAAGCAATCATACCCTGAGCTTGCTGAGCAATTTGAGCTAGCGCAAAAAGGCGAGCTACCTGAAGGATGGGATGCAGAGCTTCCTGTATATGAAGCGGGTTCGAGCTTAGCTACTCGTGCATCATCAGGTGAAGTTCTAAATGCTATTGCGAAAAAGGTTCCTAACATTTTCGGTGGTTCTGCTGATTTGGCTGGTTCAAACAAGACATATATGAAAGATCTAGGTGATTATTCGCGAAATAACTATGCTGGGCGTAACATTTGGTTTGGTGTTCGTGAATTTGCAATGGGTTGTGCTGTCAATGGGATGGCATTACATGGTGGAGTAAAGGCATTTGGTGCTACGTTCTTCGTATTCTCTGATTATTTGCGCCCTGCGATTCGTCTTGCTTCTTTAATGAAGCTTCCGGTCGTGTTTGTCTTTACACATGATAGTATTGCAGTAGGTGAAGATGGACCGACACACGAACCTGTTGAGCAATTAGCCTCTTTACGAGCTATGCCAGGGCTTTCTATTATACGTCCAGGAGACGGGAATGAAACAGTAGCTGCCTGGAAAGTAGCAATGGAAAGTACGGATACGCCAACTGCACTTGTTTTAACTCGTCAAAACCTAAAAACATTAGCTAGTACGAAAGAACTTGCTTATCAAGGTGTGAAGAAGGGTGCTTATGTTGCTTCAAAATCTTCACAAGCTGAAGTTGATGCCTTGTTACTTGCTTCAGGTTCAGAGGTACCTTTAGCAGTTGAAGCGCAAGAAGCATTAGAAAAAGAAGGCATCCATGTGAATGTTGTAAGTATGCCAAGCTGGGATCGTTTTGAAAAGCAGCCTAAATCCTATAAAGATGAAGTGCTCCCTCCAAATGTAAAGGCTCGCCTCGGATTAGAAATGGGGTCTTCATTAGGATGGGCGAAATATGTAGGTGACCATGGCGATGTGATTGCGATTGATCAATTTGGAGCATCTGCACCTGGAGAAAAGATTATAAAAGAATATGGCTTTACTGTAGAAAATATAGTAGCTAAATTAAAAGTATTATTACAAAAATAAGAAATGCTTGAAGCACTATAAACTAGTTGTTTCAGACCGTAGGCAAAACGCCTTTGAGAATTTTTTCTCAAAGGCGTTTTTACATTATTTCCTCTATTTTCTGTTGGTGATACTGGAGAGTGGGTGTTTCTTCAGCACCCCATGATGTACGCAGACTCAATCTGATGCTGCAAAATCTCCGAGACAAAGGAAACACTGTTACAGTGATTGACCATGACAAGGATGTTATTAAAATTGCTGATCATATTGTCGATGTGGGACCGAGTGCAGGTACAAATATTTCAATCCAAACCATCTTCATTTGCATCCGCTTATTTTCCAACCTTATTGACATCATTGCCTGTTCATCCCTGACGTTTTTCAGTTATATTAAGGGGGAAAACGGTCTGATGTCTTCTGATTTCAGAGGGTTGAAGATAAGGGAATTTCCATTACTCCTCTATTCAAAGCGGATGGGATGGGGGGCGATTCCTTCAGGAGGAAAGGGAAGGTCGAAATCCACCGGCATGCCGGTTAGTTCAACGCCCTCCTGCGGAAAGCGTTCCCCCCATCCCGGGAGCGAGGTCGAAGCGCCGTATCGTGGCAACTACTCAAAAAAAGACTCGACTGTCTCGCTTTTGCGAGACTTAGTCGACAGGCTGAAACTAATTGTTTAAAGTGCTTCTTTGTGTTAAGTAATTAGCAAAAAGTTCACTCTTCGACAAAACTAGTGATCCTCTGCTCCGAGTTCAGACAACTATTTTATTTCCTATCTCGTATACTGAAGGAAACAATAACGAGAGGGTGTCCATGAATGAGACAATATGAATTGTATATTTTTGAAGAAAGTGTTGCTCACCAGTATTATGGACAAGAATCAAAATTGTTTTATCTGTTTCTTGACTATGAAAATGCTTCACCAATAAAAAAAGAAGTGATTCGAAAACAAATCGAATATATTACAAAACCGATACCGACTTTGTTTGTTCAGCAAAAAATAAAGCAAGCCTTTAAACAGAACCAACAATATGAAAATCATAAGCAGACGAATGTTATTACACTAAATTCAGGAGCGCAAGCAGAGTTAGTAATCGACAGTCAATCGATTCATGTTACCGCGAACGGGACACCAGAGGTCGAAATGATGTTCTTTGAAGTATTGAGAAGCTGTGCACCTACCTTTTTTGCCTTTAGTATTGAAGAGTACCGATACGGTTGGTTGAAACCGATTCAACAATTAAAACGTTCTCAACCTTTATAAGTTTTTTTGATAAAGCCTTTTAAATCGAGAGTCATTAAGATATAATAGGAAAGGTATTTAGCAAGAAGGAGGACGTTGTACGCATGATTTGGCATATCCTTGGATATACACTTGCTGTAGTAGCAGGTATCGCAATTGGGTTTTTCATTGCACGTAAGACAATGATGTCATATTTAAAGAAAAATCCACCTATTAATGAACAAATGCTTCGAGTGATGATGATGCAAATGGGGCAAAATCCATCGCAAAAGAAAATTAATCAGATGATGAAAGCGATGCAAAAGCAGCAACAAACGAAATAACAATGGACGAGCACCTGATATGACTGGGTTTGAGCGTTGTTGCTTCATGAGATTAAATCGACATTCTTATCATTTTGCTTAATCTTTCTTTGCAAAATCAGCTTAATCTTTCATAAGGACAAAATAAACCATTTTTTCTGATATTTGATTAATCAGAGGAGGTGGTTTTTTTGTTGTTATCTGATCTATTACTAGAGTATGCCTATGACAATATTGCTAGAGGGCATACCGAAAAAACGCTTATTAACAAAAAGCAAGAATTTAAGCAGTTGCAAAAATTTTTACATGAAAAAAGAGCTATTACACAAATTGAATCGATTACGACACATGATCTTAAAGCCTACATCAGACACAAGCAGCAACAAGGTTTACAACCGCAAAGCATAGTCTCGATGGCGAAAATTATTAAAGCGTTTTTTAACTGGTGTGTAATAGAGGAGTATTTAACAGCTAATCCAATGGATAAAGTTTTGCTCCCAAAAGTCCCAAAAAAGGTGTTGAGCGGTTTCACTCCAGAAGAAGTGACAAAAATGATTGATAGTTTTAGTTATAAAAATTACATCGAGGCACGAAATAAGACGATCATCGCTTTACTTAGTGATTGTGGGTTGAGGTCAATGGAACTTAGAGGATTAAAAAATCATGATGTTACAGAAACAAGCATTTTAGTTAACGGCAAAGGCAATAAGCAACGTATTGTATTTATTAGCCCTGTACTAAAAAAGTTTTTACTGAAGTATGAACGGATCAAAAAAGAACATTTTGAAAAACGTCTTGTTAAATCGGATCATTATTTTTTAACTTACAAAGCTGAGCAAATGTCTCATGTGGCTCTATTTCAGTTAGTAAAAGAAGCAGGGAGGAGAGCAGGGATTGAAGGTAAGAGGGTATCACCTCATGTTTTTAGACATTTCTATACTGTCCAAACGCTAAATAGTGGCACAATTGATCTTTACTCTCTCTCAAAGCTACTCGGACATTCACAAGTTTCTACAACTCAGCGGTATCTAGCGAGCATGACAGACGAAGAGCTTGAGATTAAAGCGATGACATCAAGCCCATTATCAAATTTAAACAAAAACAAAAGGAGAAATTAAAAATGACAACAACAACTCAAACAAATACAACAAATAATAAAACAACTTACACGGTAACAGCAACTGTCACTATGCCAGTTACAATTCAAATTAAAGCAGAATCAATCGAACAAGCAGAGCAAATGGCACACCATCAATTAGACGAGATTGCTTTTATGGGTGCAGAGTTAAAGCTAAATATGCTAAATGGACGTTCAGTAGAGCCAAGTGTAGAGGATTACCATGTCGATGATATTGAAGTGGGGGTGAAATAAGACAGCATAAAAAAGAGGACAGGCGATTGATACAGCCTGTCCCAACTAAAAAACTATGTCGATCTAACTAATAAAACTTATTACATTATTACTATTTAAATCGTAAATGTCAATTAAATTTTAAAAAGTAAAAGACACCATCAGATTTATGTGAGGTGATAAATAATGAGTCTAAAATCACGCATATATAAAATTTTACGTTTTGGAACGACATTGACGCTGTACGCAACAAGCGAATCGGCAAACGTATAGGCAGACGTGTGGCTGGAAGAGTTAGCGGTAAGTTTTTAGGTAAAATATTTCGATAGAAAAATACAAAATAAAAGGACGCAGGGGAGCTACCAACTCCTCTACATCCAGCCTATAATATATCCGCAAATATATTATAGCACTCATCCTTAAAAAAAGACAAGCATTTTAAGGGTTATTAAGTGTGCTTAAAAACAGGTTGGATTGCGTCCTCAATTAGAGGAGAAGATCACAATGACAACATTTCACATTAATACTGACCGTCAATCACTAAAATCCTTTCAATCAGTTGAGCAGCTTAATGAAGCTGTCTCAATCCATATGGAAACACTCAAAGATAACTCATGTAAAGTAAAGATCATGAATTTGTTATCGATTTTAAGCCAACACAGCCTTACTGTATGCGGAGTTTCATGGTTGAGTACATCTAGCTTGGCTACAATGTTAAACGTCTCTACACGTACTGTAAGACGCTATACGGCAGAATTAGAAAGCTTATCAATCATCCGTATTGTTCCAACTGTTGACCGTAAACGAAAGGGACAAACTAGTAATAGCTATGTGATTCTACAAGCTGAAAAGAGTGAATGTCCTACCACTTGTCCACCTGTTTGTCCTACTAATCTATCTAGTAATCAACCAAATGAATTATTAAAAGATCATAATAACGTAGTAGACGAGTCTAACGAATTAATATTGCCAACTTTTGTTCCAGAACGCTTTGGGAAATTGGCTAGTTTGGTATGTAAAACGGAAAAAGATATTGTTAAGCTATACAGTAAAGTTCAGTTAGCTTATCGAAAATGTAATCTTGATCTAAACATTGAGGCTTATCATCATGATGTAATTAAAGTGCTAAAAGGTGTGGTTTATAAAGCCAAATATAGCAAAATTTCAAACATTCTTGGTTACTTCTATAAGGGCATTCTCACACGATTTGACAGTATTTACAGTGAAGAGTTACAAACACTCATTGTTAGTCAGAAGGTTGCTGTATGAGGCTGGTAGAACGTTATAGATGTATGGATTACGTATGGATGTTTTAGTTGGTATTGGAAACACTAGCATTCGCAACGTGTATGGCTTGGTTGTGAATTGATGCATAAGACTTTTGAAAAAGTAGTTGACGAATAATTAGTCATGTCCTATACTGAGGTTATAAGACGAATAATTAGTCATTCAAATCATTGAAGGTGTGAAAAATTAATGCATGCATTAGATTATTTCTGTACAGTTTATAAAATCCAAAACAAACAACTAGCAAATTTTTTAGGGTGTAAACCTCCTCAAATCAATGATTGGAAAAAAGGAAGACGTCCTATTCCTAAGAAATACATCAAAGATTTATGCGATCTTTTCTCGGTATCAGTTGAACAGAGCTATTTGTTTAGCAAAAATGATATTTCAAAGCAAGATATGTACCAAATTAAGGTTTTATTGAAAAAAGCAGAGATTTTACATACTGAAAACTTAACAGATGAAATGCGAAGTCACTTAGAAATGGAACTATTGATGGCTGAAAATCATCATAAAATTCTTTTAGTCACTCAGGAACTCGAAAAAGAATTAGGTTCGATTGTGCTTTTTTCTGACAAGCTAGATTCTAAATTAGAACAGGTGAAAAAACTAATTGAGGATTTAAGGAGGTGATCACAGGACAAGCATATTAAACTATCAACCTGTCACACAAGCCATTACTTAATATAAAAAACTAATCAAATAAACGGAGGTAATTAAATGATTAAAGTAGTCGATGCAAGTGTAACTTCTAAACGTGGAGCATTTACCAATATGGCGATGGTTGACTTTAAAATTGAAGGTGAAGAACAGACTTTTGGAATCAACTTTTATAATCAGGAGATTCAAGGAGTCGTATACTTATTCCCTGAATTAAAGGCTAGAGGCATTAAAGATCCTGGTGATACGGAACAACTCAGTAAAGATGTTCTAGCTGTCCTTGAAGCTAAGGGAGAGTCTATAGATGTTACACTTGAAGAGAAATTGGCACATAAGGAAAATTGGCTTAAAAGTATAACTGTTAGCAAAGAAGAGAAACATGCAATTTTAGGAAGAATGCTGAAAGGTTTGGAAAGTGATGAGCAGAGAGAAGAGTTTAAAAGAAGAATTGAAGCGGTAATCAAGTAAAGGAGCAAGCCATATGCCAACAACAATCGCAGCACAATATCTTGCACTAACAGAAGCATACCAATCATTATCTCAATCAGATCAACAACAATGAAAGGAGGTGACAACGGATTTTCCCGAACTAATTGACCTTGAAGACAACTACGTAAGAAACTTTTTGACATAAATCTATTCATATATAAAATTTTTAAAAAAGACAAATAAACCCTTGACTATTGTCTAAAAAGAGTTTAAAGTAAATTACGTGTGTTTTAAATTTTTAGAGACTTGTCGAATACAAATCTTGCTACAGTTTTTATTATACTGATGGTGTATTAACAAGTCAATAAAAATCTGAATTATAATCCAAATTATATTGCAAAAAATTTGAGAGGGGTGAGAACAATGTAAAGGACGAGTCTAGCAATCTAACATTCCATTCGTAACCGCAGTCAGTCGCTGGATTAGCTATACATAATTCAAAAATAAAATAAAAATAAGAAGAAAACATAAGGAGGAATTTATTAATGACTAAAATTTATAATGCAGATGCAACAACACAAGAGGGAGCGGTAAGGCAAGTGACGGAAGAGGATGTATTGTTAAGTTTGGCTGCTCAACAAAAAGAATTCATAAAAATGCTGATTGATCAAAAAGAAAGTTTACAAAGAGACTATGCAATTTTTAATGAATTTCTTGAGGGAAACGAAGATTTACACGAATCGTATGTTACTCACTTGAAAGGACTAAAAAAGAGTCCACGTTTCAAGGAGCACTCACGAGAAATTCACACAGCGTTAACTGAACTTGGTGTAGATAACATGATCTTAGTGAATGGTGGGATTCAATAGTGGGATCTCCAGTACTATATTCAGGTTTGAAAATTCAAGTTAATAATAATGCAAAGGGTTTAGTGGCAATTAGTATTCCATATTGTGATTTAGAGGATTTCGTCAAAGAAAACCCATCTTACAATATTAATGATCTTTCGATATTAAGCCGTGAACCTAAGTTATATAAAGTGGATGTAAAAGAACACGAGAATAACTTAGCAAGGTTGGATAGGATTCGTAGTGAATGGGACTTAAATCACTTTGATTACAAATTCTATACTGAGGAAGAGGTAGAGGAGCTGCTGATTGAACAAGGGCTTGTTATAGCGGTTGAAGGTGTAGGAGAAGTTGAATCTGTAAGAGATTTGGCAGATGCTCATGGTACGTATAATCCAACAAATATAGCAAGAGAAAATTTTTATAAGAAGTTTAAAACATTTTAAGTAATACATAATCGAGGGGCTTCATGCCCCTCACAATCAAACATAAGGAGGCTGTTGGTTGCGAAATAAAAAAGAATACTGGTATTCATTACAACGATACAATTGGATTGTCAATAATCGTGTCATCGTCAATGGTAATGTATATGATCACAAGATAATTAATCCATTAAGACGTAACTATAACTTTGAAATAAATATGCAAGATGGAACGATTATTAAAAATTATCCTGGTCTACAAGAAGACATTATATTGCAACGTAAAGATTTTACAATAGATAAGACCGTCGGAAATTATAGAAAGTCTATAGCAGCTCTTAAGCGTAATGTAGAAAGTTATTACGCTGAAACTGGTGTGTTGCCAGTAGAGGAGCAATTGAATACATATCTTACTGGTGAGTTTAAGCAATTGAGTGATTCAATAAAAAAATACGAAACGGAGGGTTTTAATGGGGAGAATTCAACGACAAAAACTAAGGAGTTATGAAGAAATAAAAGGTAGAGTTATACAACATTTGTCGTATGCTCAAGTTAACAATTTTATATTTGATGAGCATTACGAGAAAGGGAAGATAAGTGAGGCTGACTTAATCATCTTTATCTTTCTTCAGTTGATGCACATTAATAAAATAGCTCTTACTAAAGCTGAGATTTCAAAATTCTTGAATATAAGTGATAGGCAAATTAGGGATTCAATTAAAAAAATGTCTAAAACAAAAGGAGTTACAAACGCTGAGTATTGTCGTCACAAGCAGACAGTGGAGATGAAAGAGCCGTTTGAGGTTAATTTAATTACAGTTAAAGAACATAAGGCTTTTAATCCCGACACGAGAAAAAGTAACAAGATGGATCATTTTTATGTCGACTTTATCCCTGAAGTGAAATCGGAAGAGGTTGATGGACAAGAGATTGCTGTTTATCAAAAGTTTTTCAGTGTACATATAGATGAATTTGATTTTTTGCGTGAAGGAATATTGAGTAGAAAGGAATTTGTTTTGTATTTATTCTTAAATCGCATACACAACAAGGATCGGAAAAAGCTTGCTTACATTTCAATCACAAGACTTTCAGAACGACTTAATATAAAAATGCCAGAGAATACAATGCGATACATAGAAAAATTACTTAATTTAGGCTTAATCACTGAAACGAGACCTGAGAACTATGAGTTTAATATTGAGAATGGCATCGAACCATCAAGTCATTATATGCCTGTTTATAATCTCCAAAAAATTAATGATGCCAATATTAAAGAGACAGACACGAAAAAACAGGAAGTGAATTTTAATAGTACGGAAGTAAATTATGATGATGTGGAAGAAATGTTTACTGATAAGGAAATGGAATCTAAATTTGAGGAAAATGATTATGTCAAAAGGGAATCTTATTCAATGGATTCGGAAGGAGAATTACCTTTTTAGGAATTGAATAAGATTAGAATGGAACAAAGTTGAAAAAACACACTTAAAAAACATTGATGTATCAAGGGTTTGACTACCCTGAATATCCACTATAAGACTTTTAAGAAGATACATAATAAGATAATTAATAAAACTTACAAGAAAACAAATCAGAAGACTAACAAGTATACACATCAGAAGATTCGCTAGAATCTTCTCCCCACGATAAAGTGTATTAGCATGTTGTTGTGTGGTTTTCCAATCGACTCATATCAAAAAAACAAGCGCCAACAGCAGCGCAAAGGAGCGATTTAAATGTTAAACATAAACGGATTAAATAATAAGACTAAAAGGAGAGATTTTATATATGGCAGAAGGGTTAAATGGTGTACGTAATAAAAAAGGAAATCTAAGTAAACAACTATACATTTATTCAGTAGGGACATTTGCATTTCACAATAATGAAGAAGATAAGATCTTCAAAAAGCTACAAAATCTTAAAGGTTATAGGAAACGATTGACGTATCAGAAAAAAGTGATTAGAGAAGAGATTCAAAATAAAGTTGTGCGTAGAGAAAGAAGAGAAGCGGTAAACGCTGAAATAAAAGAAGTTGTAGCAGCTATAGATGATCTGAAAGTGTCACTGTACAAAGAGTTTGATAAACATGATAGTGTTAGAGTGCTTCGAAAAAATGAAATGAAGGATAATAACGTTATTTCGATATTTGATTCTGTTTTGACACGTACATTGAAGATGAGCAAGAAGAAATCTCTAGACATTATTGTTGTTCAGTCATATCACCTTCAAGTGTTTGAATCGTTAATTAAAAATGGTTTCATGTTAAATGATGAAAAATACATATATTTCTCTTCTGGAGCGAGTCAAATACGACAGAAAAAAGGAGTTTGGATAAAGGAGAAACTCTGGAATAAATACAAGGACACTCTGACTTGTGGACTTGATATAGTGGATATCAATAACAGTAAAATGCAAGGTTGTAACATTAATAAATATCTCAGTTACAAAGCCCTTATTAACTCAGCGTCCGTTAAATGGGAAGGCTTTGATATTGATAGATGTATTGTTGTTGATGATCTTGAATTAAATATTACTGGTGATGTAGATTACATACATCGAGACACCTATAAGATTGAGAGAAAAGAAAATATGCCTGTTCCTGTCACTGTAACCGATGGAGTGGGGATGATGTTGCCCGAGGTGTCGAGTAAGAATTTTATGGTCAGATTGCCGTGGATTAAAGGCTTGTTAGCTGTTTATGATTTCACGAAGCATGGAAATAAAGTGAACGACATTGACGGTGTGGAATGGGATATCAAGCGTGACAATATACAAATTATCTTTACTCGCTCCCAATTCAAAATGGCTTCTTATTATTCATCGTGGGATGAATATAAGCGTAAGTTTAGAAAGTATAAATGCCAAGCATCCAAGTTAAATGAAGAAGAAGATGAGTTTAATGAAGGGAAATTAGCGTACCAGATGTTTCAGACATTAACTGATGTAACAGATGAAGAATTAGAAGAAATCGCTTCTTCAACAATTGAGGAAATTAAAAATTTAGGAAGTGACAAAGATGTAATGTTGAAGGTGCTGGGAGCAACAGATTCGAACGTAAGGAAAAGGAGCTTTCAAAGGGCATTAATGGAATATCCTGAACTATTGAATGATGCATACTCAAAAGAAACAATTATGACCAAGAAACGATCCTTAGTAAATGAGGCAAGAACAGGGAAACTTAATGTGCATGGCAGCTATACATATATTATTCCCGATTTGTATTCTTTTTCGGAGTATTTGTTTAATGGTGAGGCTAAAAGTTTATTGAAAAAGGATGAAGTATTTTGTCGGTTACATGAATCAGGAAAAGTTGCGGTGCTTAGAAGTCCTCACTTGAGCAGAGAATGGGGAATTCAGCAAAATGTAATTGATGATGAGAAGAAAGAATACTTTAAGACAGATGCAATTTTTATCTCAAATGAAAGTTTGTTAAGCAAACTAATCCAATGTGACCATGATGGAGATAAGGTACTGGTTCTATCTGAGCATAAAGATAAAAAGTTAATTGAGGTAGCGGAACGGAACATGAAGAATGATGATATTGTGCCGTTGTATTATAAAATGGAAAAAGCGAAGGCTCAAATTATTGATAATAAAAATATTTACGCTAGTCTTGAGCTTGGCTTTGAAGCTAACATCGGAGAAATATCGAATAACATAACAAAAGTATGGAACTCGAATAAGGTTGATTTAGATGTGATATGTTGGATGTGCATGGAATCAAATTTCGAGATTGATTTCGCAAAAACTCTTTTCCGTTTAAAGAGACCTGAAAAATATGATCCGATAATGAAACAATACATACATTCCAGATTACCTTACTTTTTGAAATATGACAAAAAGAAGGTAAAAAGGAAAAATGGTAAGGTGATCAAAAGAGCTAGAGTTGCTGAGAAGAATAACTCAACGGTGAATCGCCTTGAAGATATTATTCCAGCTAATAACATTCAGTTTAGAGAAGTAGCTGGTGGTGGTTTCGATTATCGTTTACTTATGAATGATCCTAAAGTTGAAACTGATAAGGTTATTACTGAGAAATATACAGAGCTTGATCAGAACAAAAAGGATCTTATGAACGAGAATCAAGAGGAAATGAAGAAAAGAGGAAAGCTTTGGGTTTATGAAAAAATTGCAGAAGAGCTTCTGAATATAAATGATGACAAAGTTTACATAACTGATGTTCTCATCAAGCATTTGTATGTAGATAATGACAGTAAATACAAGGCTACTTTGTGGGAGAGTTTTGGTGATGTAATTGAGGAGAACCTTGAGCGGAATTTAACTGAAGCAGCAAGGTGTGAGGATTGTTCTTCAAGGTTTAGAGTTGTGAGACAAAGGCAAGTGGTTTGTGATGAATGTCAAGGTGTAAGAGATAAGGAAAAAGCAAAAGAACGCATGAGGAAAATGAGAGAGAAAAAGAAGAACTCAGCGTAACGGAATAATAATTGAAAATCGTGTATCTCAATAGTGATAAGGGATACGCGATTTTTTTGTATTGGTGTAAAAATTGTCTATTAGGGAGAGAAAGCCATTATATACTTGTAAGGGCAGAAGCTCTCTCTATTATTATAAAAACACATTAAACTTACCTCGTAATTATACATTACGATATATAATTTCGGTTGTCAAGTTTAAGTTGATATGACTCATATCCATACTAATAACATTAATAACTTTAGTAAGAACAGCCATTCTTACTAAATCTTTAGACTACAGGGTTTCTCCTCCTGTAGTCTTTTTTTATACTTAATCTTTTAACTTTAATAATAAATTTAAATAGAAATTCAAGAAGGAGGGAGTGATTTGTCACGACTTACAAGAAATGAAATATTTGATTTGCAAACGGAAGCTAGATTGAAACGTATTAAAAATAAAAGTATTGCTGAAGCATTAGGTGTTTCAGATGCTGCAGTAAGCCAGTTTTTTAATTATAAGTCTAGTTTGAGAGAAGAGAATGAGAAAAAAATTAAAGAAATAATTGAACAATTTCAGCAATACGAATGGCGAAAAGTGCCAATAGATTAATATTTCTGGACGTTATCGGCTGTGATATGCAGTGCGCCAATTTTTTTAACCTGCGTCCATTATAAATAAAAGGTTAGATTTTAATTACCTGAGAGTCCTTTGAGGACAGTATTGTAATTACCTCCAAATAAAGACGTTGCCAAAGCGTCTTTAAATAACTTTGGGTCATTTTAGTTTTCTCCTAATTTCACACGTTGAGAGGTTGCCAGCCTCTCAACGTGTGTATTTTTTATGGGGAATTATTTTAACTGTTGGAATGAGATACATATTTGATAAAAAGGAGCTGTTTGTAAAATGAGAAAATCAGATAGAGAATATAGAGTTTCCGAAATGAATTATGCTGAGTTGGACGATTTAATATTTAAAAAATCTAGAAATGCTAATGATCAATTGTTTGGTGGATTGTTGTCCATGTTTAACCGCTTATATGACGAAAACGAACTAATTATTAAAGAGTTAGATTATATTAAGGCATACTTACAAAATCAAGAAAAGCCAATTGTTGAGCCAAATAGTAAGGAAGAAATTGAAGAAGATATTAAAGAAGATATTGAAGTCAACAAAATGAAATCTTATCCTACCGCTGAAGAGGTGTATGAAGAGCCGAGCGAAGAAGATATAGAAGCAGTTAAGCGATACCTACAGAAAGAAGAAAGGGATCGTCAACGGAGCAAGAAGAAATATACTCCTAAATTAAAAATGAAGAGTGCGTTGTATGAGTAAAAAGCGATTTCTATTTCTTTGCACACCAGTGCATTTGGATAACATTGATGAGATACGCATTTTTGTAGCTGAAAATGAAGAAAGATGTATTAAGGAGATGGCAGCTATTGAAAGTGTAAATGAATTTTTTCGTGAAACTTATAAACCAGCTAATGGTGATTATTATGAGTTAGCACTTCATTTGATTAGAAGTGGTGAATGGATGAAATTAAATATTAGAAAGTTGGCAGAAATTGAAACAGACTATGAATTTGAAGTATTGCACTAGGTGTATGGTTATTAATGAGAATGATAGATGTGATCATTGTGATAGTGACAATAGAGATATAACTATAAAAATTCAAAGAAATGAAAAGGGGAAAATTAATTGAATTATGTGGAGATGTTATTAAGTGAGGATTTAAATACGACAAAAGCTTGTGACAAATACTTTAAGGATTTAGGAGAGGGTAATGCATTTTTATACTTAAGGATTAAACTGAGCCAAGTCACAGGATTGACTCAAAGTGAGATTGGCAATTTAGATTTTGAGCGGTTTGTTGATTTATTGGAGTTCCATGATTTGCTAGATGGCGAGGAGGGCGTTATTTGGCAGATTTAGATTATAGTAGTTTTGCTTTAACTTTGGAATGTTTTGATCAAATGGAAACAGATAAAGAGTTACGTAGAATGGATGAGACTGAGTACATAAATAGGTTGTTAAAGGCTTGGGTTAAATTTTAATTGTTGGCATGTGATGATCACATGTTTTTTTGACTTTTAGCTCAGTTGGTTAGAGCAGTCGGCTCATAACCGATCGGTCGTAGGTTCGAATCCTACAGAGTCCACTTATTTAAGCGATAAAAAGGAGAAGAAAAGGGGATATATATGTTATTTGCGTTCCAAATATTATTGTTCGTGTTGATTGTATTATTTGCTATGGGTGCAATTGGTGAGGAAGCGAAAGAGGATAGAGGAAACAGTGTAGCTATTGTTGTTGCTAGTATATTAGCGCTGGGGTTTAGTTTTTGGGTGGAATGAAAAAAGATAGATAGTGATAAATCAATATCACTATCTAATTTATAAACATAGTTTAGCCTTTTCCTAATGTAGAACCAGCGTTACTTTTTTGCTTTTTGGTTGAGCTATTTGAAGCTAATTTAGAGCCAGCTTTTGATAATTGTGATTTAGTTGGTTTCTTAGACATGAGCTTACCCCTTTCCATAGATTTTCAATTACATTCATATTTTACCACACAACATATAGTTGTACAAACGTATATTCTATACCCTATGTTGATTTTAGTATTTTAAAACAAAAGGAGTTATATCATGAAAATTAAAATTGGTCATATAGATTATAAGTATCGAGAAGTTGATATTGTAAATAGACAAGATCCATTTCAAGTAGGTGAATGCGATTTTACAAATCGACTTATTAGTATTGACAAGACAAGAAGTGAAACAGAGCAAGGGGAAATTCTACTACATGAATTGATTCATGTTATTGATGAGTATTTTCGTATTGGTCTGAAAGAAAAGCATGTAAAGTTATTAGGGCATGGCTTATCAATGGTATTTTGTGATAATCCGTCTTTGCAGGAATTGTTCGTAGATAGATTGAAAAAAAGACAAGAGAATTGCCATTAATACGAGGTGTTTAGTTAATGAGCTGCTTTACTTTTTTGAGAGTATATTAGGACTTGCTTAAAAAAACATGAGTTTACCGTTGTTTTTCTTGAGGTAACCTTGTAAGGTTTGTATAATAAAGTTACACAATGCATATACTAGCAACCGTTATAAACTGGATGGTGATCAGTGTGTGTAAAGATAAGGAGGATAAGAAAATGAGTGCTCCTAGTATGAAACCTATGGAAGTTAAGTTTAAAAACAACAAAGAGCGTCAAAAATTTATTAATATGGCTGAAAGTAATAAAAAGACAAATTCACCGAGAATGGATGAAATTAGACGTGGTGTAAAAGAAGCCAGAAAAATGAGAAAAAGTGGGACATTCAAATTCTAATTAATCAATGGAAGCTAAATTATTACCTGTAATTGATGTAAAAAAAGAATTAATTGAAAAATTTGACTGTAATGATGAAGTAGTTAATGAGTTTTTGAAAGAGTATAGTGTATCTTATCACTTAAAAAACCTAGTAAGACACATGGGGTTTTTCGTTTATTTCTCTAGAATAATAGAATTGAATTCTATAAAAGCTTTGAGTTTATATATATCAATAAAAAAGACAGTGAGTATTGCTATATGGTCTTTAGATTTGCAGAAATAGATTAAAACCTCCCCTACTGAGCGTAGATGGGAGGTTTATTTGTATGTTGTTAAAAAAGGAAGGAAATTGTCTTCTTGTGGCGAATAGTGAAGTATTACGCTATAAGGAGATGGTTATTGTGAAATTCGGAAATTTATTAGGTTCGATAACTTATGAAGTTAAGGAATATCGATATGCTGTAGGGAATAAACCTTATGCTGATATTCAAATTTTAGATTTTTTAAATGGTACTTATGGAGGACAGGCTGTACTTCTTCAAGTTGATATAGGCAAAAAATTATCTAATGGGGAATTCTATAATTCATTAGAACAAGCCTTGTCTGCGGTAGTCAGCTTAATTGAGCAAGAAATACAGGATGATGATTGGGTTCAAGATGTGCAAAGAAGTGAGAGAAAGTAAGACTTTTGATTTTTTAAAAGAAGTAAACGAATAGAGCGCTTTTATCGAGATGAATAAATAAATTACTACTAACCTCCTATCTTGTCGTATAATGGTATAATATAGGAAAATGTTAGTGCTAAAGCAAATTAGAAGTCCACATGGTGTAAGTGAGTCTATTAGCAAGGTGAATAAGGAAGCTAAAGAGTTGGTTGGGGGAGTTATAGATATGATTCGTGAGAAGGATGTCTTATTTGATGGTAGAAATCAGGTATCAAATGAAGAAGTAATTGAAAGAATGAAAGAGTACATTTCCGACAGTAATGAATTAAAGGAACTGTATGAAGAGGATAAAAGAGCAACCGTAGAGTTAGCTAGAATACTTAGAAATAATTTGAGAACTGAGTATAAAAATAATAGCTTACAAAGAATTGGAAAATTGTATAACGATCATGATTTGTTCAGTGGTTATTATAAACCTGCGGTAATAGATGCTTATGTTAAAACAACAGGACAATTAACTCAAAGAAATGTGTACAGCTTTTTATATGATGTAGTTAGTTACATGCGTTATTATTTACCAAAAGAGTATAAGAATTAAGGATTTACCTCTATTATGTCGGTATGAGTAGATATGAATGTGGTTCTATTTTAGGACGTCATAAAGAAGCTATAGATAACATTTTATTAGTAGTCACTCAGTTGAGTGGCTTTTTATTATGAGCAGAAAAGGAGAATGTAAAAATGGAAATGAAAACATATAAAGCAAGAATTAGTTTAGATTCTAAGAAGTTTGATGAGTTAATGGAGCGATTAGACAACATAAATAAGGGATTTAGGTTGGTTATAGATAACTCTCCCCAAAATGAAGAATTATTAAATGAATTGGTTGACGTTTTTAACAGATATATTGAAGAGATGCATAAGTATATTGGTAGTGAATTTGTAAAAGAAGCTGTAAGTACATCTGAACTAGAAATTTGTAAAGATTAGGTGTAATTAAGAGGAATATCTAATCTTCTGCCGAATTATGTAGGTAGAGGTGGTAAAATGTCAAAGTTATCTTTTAATAAACTTGAGCATGCATATAGAATGGTATTTGAAAATGCAAAAGAGTTAATTGAAGAAGCTAAAATCTTATATGAGCACAAAAAATACGCAAGGGCTTATGCTTTGGCACAGATTGCACATGAAGAGTTAGCGAAACTACCAATTATTTTTCATGAGGCAACTAGAATGTATTATGGAGAAAGAAACAATTGGAAATCATTTAATAGAAGATTAAGAAGTCATGAATACAAAAATAGCCTAAATCATTTATTAATTAAAGCAGGTAACTTAAAAACAGGACTTCCTGAAAAAATGGAAGACGATGTTAGAGAGGTAAATAATCTAAAAAATAGTAGTTTGTATGCAGATTTTAAAAATAATAATTACACAAAACCAACTCAAGAATTTAATGCAATTAAGGCTGAAGAAAAGATCATAATTGCTGTAAAACAATTTGATATATGGGAACAAGCCGAATATCATGAAGAAGGAAATATAAAAAAGTTCCTGCACACTGATGAGGGTAAGGACTTGGCAATTGCGTTTGAAGGAATAGGATTAATAAAAAGCAAAATAGAATAGTAGAAATTCTTCTTCTAATGTTTATAGCTCATAGTATTTGTATTTAACTTGTAAATTGTAAGGCGGTGAAAATAAATGATAATCATAGATGAAAGAAAAAATAAAGTGATAAATGATTTAGTTGAGGGAGTAAAAACTAAAACGGCTATAGCAAAAGATGCAGGTATTTCAAGACAAGCTATATATGATTGGTTAAATGATGAAGATTTTAGAACAGAGCTAGACAGACGGCTACAGCAACGAAAAGTCTTTGTTGAAAAAGTAATTGACAGTAAACTCGAAGATGCAGTTAGTGAATTATTAAAATTAGCAAGCACCACTGAAAACGCTCGTGTAAAAGCTCAAGTACTGGAATACATTATTGATAGGGGATTGGGCAAACCTACATCAACACATAAAATTGATACAACATCAAATAATAATAAACAAGTAGATAAAGATATCCTTGATGCTGAGTTTGAAGAGTGGGAAGTTGATAAGGATGAGGAATAAAAAACTTTCCCTTATATCATTGTGATCAAGAGAAAGCTTTTGAGACAGCTTCAGCCATTTCTTTTGCAGTTGGGTTAGTGTAACGTCTAGTAGTATTAATGTCTCTATGTCCAGCAAGTGAAGCGATTGTAACTAAATCAATATTCTTTCGAGCTAATGTTGAACAAAACGTATGACGTAATAAATGTGGATGCACATTGTATTCATTTAACATGGTTTGAATCATTCTCACGGATATTCGTCCACGCTTGGAGATAAATAATGCTTCGTTTTGATCCTCTCTATTGTCAAGATAGCGTTTAATGTATTTGAATTGTTTAGCATTAAAATAAACATAACGACTTTCATTTGATTTAGATTCCCTAATAAATACAGTGTATGTGCCGTTAGTGTATGTGATGTCTTCTCTATTGATGGATGCTACTTCAGAGACACGACAACCAGAAAATAAAAGGAAATCGAATATAGCTAAGTCACGCTCTTTGGTGGAACTAGTTTTATTGTTAGCGATGGATAAGCGTATAGATTGCCATTCTTGTTCATTTAAGCCTTTAGCTTCTTGTTTGCTTATGTGTTTAACTTTTTGTATGTCTATATCTTTAACGGCATGTGATTGATTTGACCAATTACAAAAGGTTCGTACAGATGCAAAGATACGGTTAACAGTGGATGGAGAGTATTCCTTTTCAAGTTGATGGATGAATTGCTGAACAATTAGATCATTCAATGAATCTATGTCTACATTATGTTTACTGATATATGACTCAAGTTTAGCCAAGTCTTGCTCATAGCTCTTGATTGTGTTAGGACTTTTCTTGTGCTTGATTGTGTCTATAAACTGTTCGATCATATGAATCTCTCCTTATAAATTAGTTATACGCAATTAAGAGTATTAAAATAAAAGTAATTATTGCACGAAAACCTTATGTATTTATAGCTATTTTATTATTTAATTGCGTATAAGTCAAGTTATCTGCAATTAAATTCAAAGCGAAATTGACAACTGATCGGTTGAAGTGGATAGGGGCATTCTATTTTAGGATTCTGAAATACCCCTGCAACAAGCTACACAATTTTTTTTATAATTTTCTCAGTTTTGACTTTTAATATGGTAATCTTTTAACAGGACATGTTAGGAGGTTATCTATTGGAAATCACTGCTGAACACATTCAAGGATTTACTGTTGGGATAGTGCCATCAATTATAACAATAGGATTGTTCATTTATCTTCATTTCTTTATTGATAGAGGTAGCTTAGGTATACAAGTAGAACAATACCGAGTATATATGCTTCAAAGAGGTAGTGGGGGAGATCGTCTGATCACTCCCCTAGCAGAAGAAGAGTATAATAATGTATCATATGGAATGGACTTGAAGATACTTTTATGTAATAAAGGAAAAAGGAAATTAAGTGTTCACACAATTAAACTATCTAATCCTAATTTTAAACAGACTGTTATAATTAGCAATAGAATTGTTGAATTACTTGACGGTGATAGTAAAAAAGAAATTTTTAACTTAGAAATTAGTTTATCTGAATCTAAGACTGTACTTAAAAACAAGAATACCAAATTAGTTTTTTTTGATAACAGAGGTAAGAAAAAAACAATTAAATTAGGAAAAGCTTCTATATAACTCATCCGATTAGGATGGGTTCTTTTTATATGTTCCTATAATTTTATCATACGGAGGTGAAAATCATACAAAACTTTAACACTACTGAGAATCGTAAACTGCTCAGAGAATATCTATATATAGACTTTACTAAAAACAGAGGTTTAGACTCATCAACAGCAAAAGAACGAGTCAAACAACTCATAATCAAGCATGATAATAACCTATTCGGTCAAAACAGCCTCGCCTACTCACTCGGTAAACGCTCCTTATCATTCTTCTGTCAATACTTCTTACAAGACTTCTTCATACCAAAAGAAAATAATGTTGTACGTCCTCTCGCTCCTGTTCATTATGAAGTATGGAAGCAGCTTGAAGATATCTTTATTCATCATAAGCATGATAAGCAAGAGTTTATCCTTCCTCGTGGTTGTGCTAAAACTACAATTATTGATATGGCTCTAAGTTGTTATCTCCATTGTTACAGACTGAGTACATTTACAATTGTTCTTGCTAATCGTGAGTTAGATGCTGTTAACTTTGTAGATCAAACTAAGCAAGCTTTAAAGACTCCTCATTTAGTCCATACATTCGGTAACTTGGTTAATCCTCGTAAGCGTACAGTCAATAAACTTGAATTAGAATTAGATAACAATACTAAAATTCAAGCTTATTCCTCTGGTTCTTCTGTTCGTGGAGCTGGTTACATATCCCCCAAAGGTATTTACCGTCCTATGGTTTACATTGCAGATGATTATATTGCTGAAAGTGACATTCTCACAGATGATAGCAAGCATAAGAAGTATCAAAAGTGGCTTAAGGAAGTAGAAGAAGGTGGAGATGAAGCTGTTTATCGTAATGGTAAATTGATTAAGCCAGCTACTAAGTTTCTTGTATTAGGTACACCACTTGCTCAAGGTGATTTCATTGATTCCATTTCTAAGAATCCTGAATATAAAGTATTCCATAGAAGCGTTGTAGACTTTGATATTGATAAATATTTTGAGCAGCACAAGTATTGGCAAGAGTTTAGAAATATTCTCTTTGATGATAAGCGTGAAGATGCTAAAGAGGATGCAAAAGAATACTACATAGCTAATAAAGAGCAAATGGAGTTCCAAACAATATGGGAAAAGTACGATTGTTACAAGTTAGCATTGAAGTATTTTGGTAAACGACTTGCTTTCATGCAAGAACTAATGTGTAGCGTTGAAAATATTGGTGATAAGTGGTTTAAATCTAATATTACTAAGCCTTCATCAGAGATTGAAGAGAATACATTCACTAAGACTATGCTTACCATTGATACGGCTGGAGTTAAGAATAAAAATAAAGCACGTTCCGATTACTTTGCTTTTGTTGTTGGTTCTCAAGCTGATAATGGCTTTAAGTATATCCGTAAAGGGCAGCTTAGAAAGTTTAATGAATTTGATCAGTACATAAAACATGTGATTGATTTACTTAAAGAATTTGAGGATATCACGCATGTGTTTATCGAGAAAAATACATATAACGGTTTAGATGTTGAACGTATTGAAACAGAAATTCTTAAGCATGAATCACTGGTTAAGCGTGGTATTACCTTTATTAATGAAATGCAGCGTAAGAATAAGGATGAAAAGATTTCTACTATTGTCTCAGATGTAGACAACGGTAGAATTATTTTTTGTGAACAGGGAGTCGAAAAAAGTGCATTAGATCAGCTTATGGACTTTAGCGGTCAGCAGTTCACTCTCCATGATGATTTTGCCGATTGTTTGGCAGAATTTGCAAACAGAATTGAAGAAATTCAAGTCAAAAAAGAAATTAAATCCATCCCTAGAGGGTGGCTTTTTTAGTGAGGTGAAAGAATGGTAAGAAATGAATTAATTTTAAATTTAATTAAAGAGTTAGATAAACAACGACCGAAGTATTTAAAATTAAAACAATACTACGATGGTGATCACAGAGTGTTGCACGAGAAATCAAAAGTTGATAGTACCAAATCAGATGAGCGTGTTTTCTTTAACTATTGTCGTAAGACAGTATCTAATTACACTGGTTATCTACTTGGTAAGCCTGTCAATTACTCGCATCGAAAGGGAGATAAAGAGTTTTTAGATACCATTGATTATTACTATTCTCAGTGGGAAAAAGAACACAATATCAATCTTAAACAACAAACAGAAATCTATGGAACAGTATTTGAAACAGCTTATATCAATACTGATGGAGAATTTCGTTGTGCTATTTTCAATCCACTTGAAATGATTGTTTTGAATGATGGCTCAATTGAAAGGAACGTATCTGTAGCTGTTCGGAAATATCAAATTCCGTTTGATGATTCTGTCTATGTAGATGTTTGGGATAGGGAGCACTTTTCTAGGTATAAATTAGAGGATGGTTTACAGCGACTAGAACAGAAAAAACATTTTTTCTCTAGATGTCCTGTTACAGAAATTCCAAATAATGATCTTAAGAAGTCTGCATTTGCTGATATTATTCGTATTGTTGATATCTATAACTCTATTAATAGTACAGCAGCAAATGAGATCCAAGATCACCGCTCCGCTTATCTTGTTATAGAAGATGCTGATTTAACACACAAAGAAGCACAAAAAATGAAAGAAAATGGCATAATCTTAACTCCAAAAGGTTCTAAAGTATATTGGGCAACTAAAGATATTAATGGTTCGTTCGTGAAGGACATGTTGAAAGATTGGCAAGATGAAATATACATTCAGACTAATCAAGTCAACTTAAACGAAAATTTTCAGAGCAATACTTCAGGTGTAAGTATTCGCTTAAAACTTCAGGAGTTGGAGAACCTCTCAGCGATAAAGGAGGCTATTTTTGAAAAAGCATTGAAAAAGAGAATGAAATTATTTTGTGAATGGCTCAAACATGCAAAAAATAAAGAATTTAACAGTAATCAAATCTCTGTTTCCTTCACTCGAAATGTACCAGTTGATGAAGCGTCTATTGTGCAGATGGTTAAAGACTTACAAGGGATTTTACCGACAGAAGAATTAATTTCATGGCTACCAAAGGTAAATAATCCTTCATTGTCTATTCAAAAATTAGAATCTGAAAACGATTCTTCAAATTTTACAAATGATCTAAGAGAGCGTAATCAATTAGGTGGGTTAAATGGACAAACTCAATAACGAATTGCTCAATTTACTTGAGGATCTTCTTGAACAATCAGATGATTCGTTTGAAGAAGTCTTAATAGAGTATCAAAATAGCAGGGATAAATTGAAGCAAATGATTGCTCAAATATACATGCAATATGGTATTGATGGTGAATTAGACTTTAATCAACTTCAGCGTACTGGTGTCCTTAAACAATTTAATGAGCAAGTTGAAGAGGAATTAGTTAAGATAGGCACTCTTGAAGTTTTTACAATAACAGCTATTTTAGGCGCAGCATTTACTCAATCATATTATCGTTCTGCTTTTACTTTGGAGCAAAATCTAAATGTTGGTATTAACTTTAATCGTGTTAATCAATCCATACTTGATGAATTTATTAATCAAAATTGGTCGAAAAAACATTTTTCAGATAGAATATGGGCTAATCAGAATGCTTTGAGAAAAGCTCTATCTACTAACCTTGAAAAAGGTATTAGAAATGGAGACAAGCTTGATAAAGTCGCCAAAATATTTGATGCACAGTTTAAAAGCAGATCTTCAGAGTCTATGCGATTGGTTAGAACTGAAACTGCGAAAATAATTGAGGAATCCAGAGAAAAGATTTATGCAGAAAATGGGATTGGAAAAATTCAATGGCTTTCTACTCTCGATAGTGTTACGTCAGAGGGTTGTATTGAACTCGATGGACAGATATTTGATATAGATGATCACAATAAACCTGATTGTCCTAGGCATCCGAATTGTCGGTCTACCTATGTGCCATATTTAGAAATAGGTACAAACATTCGTAAGGATAATAAAACCAAAGAGTACATTCCATATCAAAACTATAACGAATGGGCAGAAGCTAACGATATTGCTTAGCTTTTTTATTATGTCTTTTTTCCATGTTGCAGACGTTAAAGAACAATGTGGTACAAAAATTTACACTTTATGGCTACGGACATGAAGGGTAGGAGGATAAAAATGAATTTAGAAGATATTAAGAAATTTTTAGAAGAAAACAAGGATCAAGAGGAAGTCAAAGCATACGTTGAGGGGTTATCTAAAATAACACCTAATGGAGTAACAGCTTTTCTTGAAACAGATGAAGGGAAGAAGCTATTACAACCTAGACTAGACAAGTATTTTACTACAGGTTTAGAGACTTGGAAGAGCAATAACCTCCAAAAGCTAGTAGAAGAGGAAGTAGCTAAAAAGAATCCTTCTGAAACTCCTGAGCAAAAAGAGATTAGAGAATTGAAGGAGAAATTTGCAGCTATTGAGCAAGAAAAGACAAGGGAAACGTTGAAAAACAAGGCTTTGTCTACTCTTACTGAAAAGAAGCTTCCAACATTCTTATTAGATTACTTGATTGGTAATGATGAGGATTCCACTAATAAAAGCCTTACTAAGTTTGAGGAAACATGGAATTTACAATTGCAGTCAGTAAAAGAAGAACTATTAAAGGAAAACGGAACTACTATTACTGATGGTAGTTCAAGTCAAGGTAGTACAGACAATATGTCTGCAAGAGAATTAATGAGTCAAGCGTACTCGCAAACAAAATAATAAAAAATGAAAAGGTAAAGGTGATTATATTATGGCTATTACATTATTAGAAAGTGCAAAATTATCTCAAAATACACTAAAAAGAGGAGTTGCTACAACATTTGTTCAGAATGCATCTGTGCTTCAAATGATGCCTTTTATGGATATTGTCGGTAACGCATACACTTACAATGAAGAGAAAACTCTTCCTGGGGTTGCATTCCGTGGAGTAAATGAAGGATATGAGGAATCCACTGGTACAGTAAATCCAAAGACTGAGAGTCTTGTAATTCTTGGTGGAGATGCTGATACAGATAAATACATTGCTCAAACTCGTTCTAATATTAATGATCAACGTGCTG
Organism: Halalkalibacter sp. APA_J-10(15); assembly: GCF_023017105.1. Lineage (GTDB taxonomy): Bacteria > Bacillota > Bacilli > Bacillales > Bacillaceae_D > Halalkalibacter. The sequence goes on from NZ_JALKEV010000003.1 coordinate 301,356, forward strand.
TTCAAACAGCACTAAAGACAAAAGCTCTTGCTTTTCAATTTCAAGACTCATTTTTTAATGGAGACACTGCAACAAATGCGAAGTCTTTTGATGGTCTAAAGAAGCGTTTGACAGGTGGTCAAGTTATCAATGCTGACACTAATGGTCTATCTATTGGTACTGATACTGTTAGTATGAACCGTTTTATGGAAGCATTAGACGCTTTAATTTACCAAGTACAAGGTAAAGCAGATGCTTTGTTTATGGACTCTAAGACACTATTGAAAGTAAAGTCTATTGCTCGTCAATTAGGTTACTTTGATAATACTGTAGATGCATTTGGTCGCTCAGTATTTGCTTATGATGGAGTACCATTCTTTGAGGCTGGTGAAACAGTTGATGGTAGTAAAGTCATCGGACATGAAGAGACTCAAGGTGAAGCAACAAACACTACTTCTATTTATGCAGTCAAATTTGGTGCTGATGAGTTTGTATCTGGATTAACAAATGGTGGTGTTCAGGTTTATGATATTGGTGAGCTTGAGTCGAAGCCAGCTTACCGTACACGTATCGAGTTCTACACTGGCATTGGTATCTTTAATGGTAAGTCAGCAGCACGTCTTAAAGGTTTAATTGTTTAATAAATATACATAGTTTGAACGTTAGGAAGGGCTTAATGTCCTTCCTTTCATTATTGTGTGAAGGAGTGATTAGATGTATAAAATTAAAACACCAAATGAACGTTACAATGGTGAGACTTACGGTGTCACTTTTTTTAATGGACAGGGTGAAACCGAAAATGAAGAAGTAAAGAATGTACTGGTGAATGATTTTGGTTATGAATTGGTAAAGAAAGAAGCAGTAAAAGCCAAATCTCCAACAACAAAGAAAAGCACCTCACAAAGTAAATAGGCGGTGAGAATGTGAGTGAAATACAGAACCTCCAATTATTATTGGATTTAAAAGAAGCCACTGATGAGGAAATTCAATTACTATACCTTTACATAGAGAGTGCTCAAGATTTTATTTATGATTACTGTAACGTTACTGAAATCCCTCCTACATTAAGAACTGTAGTCAATGAAATGGTTGTATTTCTTTACCGTAGTCGAGGAGTAGAAAATGTTTATTCAGAAAGTGAAGGTAGCCTTAGTGAAAATTATATTACTGAATATCCTCAAAACATAATGAATCGTTTAAATCGTCATAGAAAGATTCGTGTAATATGAGACTTACAAAAAAGTTATACATAGTCACCATTGAAAGAGGAGAGGTCATTGATTACACTCCATTAGGACAACCAATTTATGCCGATAGCAAAACAATTTATACTCCATTCAAGTGTAAAACTGAACCATATTCCAACCATAAGGCAGAGTATCAATATGGTGTATTTGTGGATTGCAGTCATCGTGTTTTTTGCCGACCAAATAAAAATATTAAAATACTATCAAAATTAAAATTTAATCAAAACGAAGAAAGTGAAGAGTATGAGGTAACACAAGTGTTGGAGTATGATCGTCATATGGAAGTTTTGATGAAACGGACAGGAGGTGCTTAATCTGAAGAAATTACGATTTAAAGAGGCTATACAAGACGCTCGTAAACAAAGAGAGCAAGTAGCTAGTGACATAGGAATGTTGCTTGAGCGTGAATCTAAAGTTCGTGCCCCTGTCGGTAAGACTGGACATTTAAGACGTAGCACAGGCTCAGATGTTGACCATCAAGATAATCAGAGTGATATTATCGTTGGTACAAACAATGTAGAGTATGCGGAAGTGGTACACGAAGGAAGCGTAGCACGTAATATTACAGCCCAACCATATATAAGAGATTCCATTGAAGCCAATATGTCTACTATGCAACAAATGATTGCAAAAGGAATGAAACCTAAATGATCACTACTATATATCAATATTTAAATGCCGATAATAAACTATGTCAATTACTCAATCACAACCAATATGAGGATAGTTTAAAAATATTTTTTGGGCGACCAAGCACGAATAACAAAAAACAATTAAACGAAAAAGGAAGTTTTATAGACTATCCATATTTAGTTTATAATATTGTTCCATTTTCACAAAATGAAGTAACCAATGATAACCGATTGCAAATCACAGTTGTCACTGACAATGAATTAAAGCTTAATGATATTAACAATCGATTAATTGAGTTGCTTGATTTTAAGAAGAATGTAACTGATCGCCCAAGCAATAGAATAGCTGATCAAGTGATCTTAAACTCCCAACTTATGACTGGTGGGAGCTTTTTTTATCACAAAAATGAACAAGTATTTGAACAAATAAAATATTTCTTAGTGAAAATGAAAGGATGATGATGAATGAGTGAAAAAAAAGAATCGATCTTATTTGGATCGGGGGATATATACGTCTTGCCTGAATCTGTGGATTTAGATACAAGCACAGATGCGGAAATTGAAGCAGCGATGATTAAAATTGGGGAAAGTTCAGGAGAAGCACAATTGACCCATACACAAGAATGGCATGAAGTTAAAGGAGGAGCACAAAATAATGCCATTGCTGCTTTTGTGACTTCGGAAGACGTTATTTTTAACGGGGGCATTTGCACTTTCGATTTTAAAGCAATCAATGAAATCACGGCAACCTACTATAGTGAGGATGAAACAAAACGAACAATGGGAATCGGAGGGAAGTTAAATGTCCCAGTCAAACAAATGTTATTTGTCCACACTAAGCGCACGGATGGTAAAAAGATCAAATTAAAAATGTACCGTGCACAAAACCGCTCAGGTATGCAGCTTACATTCTCACCTGAGAGCGAGAGTGTTTTTAATTTTGAGATAAAACTATTAGCTGACCCAACCCGTGAAAATGGAAATGTTGTAAAAATCGAAGAAGAGCTTTAATCGAGGAAGGGGAAACCCTTCTTTTTTTGTTTACCAAAATTATAAATTACAAGGAGTGTTTTATATGTCAAAAGTAGTTGATTTAAGTTTACTAACAGGTGAGTCGTTAGTTTTAAAGTTTGGAGAGGATGATGTGTTTACAATTCCTGCTGACCCAACGAATGAGACGGTTTATAAAATTATGGATTATTACGACAAGATGGGCGAAGTAAAATCTAATCGTGAGTCAATTGAAATTTTATCAGAATTAGTAGCATTTATTTTAAACCAAGATGTCGAACGAGAGATTAATAAAGAGTTTGTGGATAAAAACATCAAAATTTCTCAACAAAATAAAATAATCCAACTTTATAAAGACAAAATCCAAGAGAACGCACAGAACCCAAACTAAAAATCCCGTATTTGCCTTCTGATAAGGTAGATACGGGTTCTTTATCGTCTGAAAATTATGAGATTATGAAAGATTTTGCTTTATTAGCCCACTACTTTCACTTCGATACTGACTACATAATGCAAATGCCACACGCTCAATATTTATCCTACATTAAACAAGCTCGTGTAATGGAGTTAGAAAAAACAGAAGAAGGTCGAGAGTATTTAGATAAAGCAAAAAGGTACTTAAACCCTCGTAAAGATGCTGATTTATCGGCTATTCGTAAACTTAGTGGCTATTCAGCTAGTGAAAAAGGGGGTGAATCATCATGAGTACATATAATTTAGGAGAGTATCAAACTAAAATTACAATTGATTCATCTGGGTTGGAAAAGGGACTAGACAAAGCGAACAAAGGCATGGAAAACACTGAGAAAAAAGGTGGTAACATGGGCAAGATGTTCGCTGGCTTAGCTTTGGGAGCAGTTGCCGCTCTCGGAACAGCAATAGTGGGTATTGGTACGGCTGGATTTAAAGCAGCACAAGAGTTTCAGGAAGCTTCTAATACGATTCGAGTTGGTACAGGTGCTACAGGAGATGCACTTAAAGAGCTAGAGGAAAGTGCTAAAACGGTATTTAAGGGCGTGCCTCAAGACATGGCTGAAGTTTCCAGTGCTCTAGCAGACTTAAATACTTTAACTGGTGCTAGTGGAAAGCCATTAGAAGACTTAACAAAGCAATATTTAGACTTGTCACGTATCACAGGTGAATCTAGTGACCAATTAATCAATACAGGTTCTAAAGCGTTTAATCAGTGGGGCATCAGTGCAGAGGAATCAGGCGATAAACTTGATCACATGTTTAAAATCTCTCAAGAGACCGGCATAGGCATGAACGATCTCATGGGAACGATGGATTCACATGGTGCGACTATGAGAGCTATGGGAATGGACTTCGATCAAGGTGCTATCGCATTAGGGAACATTGAAGCTAGTGGTTACTCAGCAGACAAAGCCATGTCTGGGTTTAGTAAAGCCATTGCTAATATTGCAGCCGAAGGAAAAGACCCTGCCGAAATGCTTCCGCAACTAGTCAGTGATATTGAAAATATGGAAGATTCGAGTGAAGCTACATCTCTTGCTATGGAAGTGTTTGGGAAGAAGGCTGGTAGCGAGATGGCTGATATGATACGTTCAGGCGCTCTTTCTGTGGAGGAACTTGAGCAAACGATAGCTAACTCATCCGAAACAATTGAGCAAGCAGGAGAAGATACTCTCACTCTTGGGGATCGTTTCCAAATGTTTAAAGATACAGCTATGGTTGCTTTAATACCAGTTGGCGAAGCAATGATTGACATAGCAGAAAAAGTACTTCCTATTCTTCAAGCAGCTATGGAAGCTACGTTTGAATTTATTAGCGGAATCATTGACTTTTTTCGTGACAAGATTGGAGATATGCGATCAGATACCGATGGTACATTTTCGCAAATCAAAGATACAGTTAAATCAATAATGGAATCCGTGGGGGAAATCATTCGTGTTGTGGTTGAAAAATTCACAAAGATATGGCAAAAATACGGTCATATTTTAGTTGATTTTGTCACCGATAGTTTCAATAACATCCAAAAAGTCGTAAAAGGTGTACTCGACATAGTATCAGGTATTATTGATACTGTGCTCGGAATAATTACAGGTGACTGGGATAAAGCCTTTTCAGGTCTCCAAAAAATAACTGAGGGAGTCATGTCTGTAGTCGAAGGTATTATATCTCAAGCCCTAAACTTAATAAAAACCATTGTCAGTGGTGCGTTAGCATTAATACAGGAGTATTTCTCGTTAGCATGGGGACGAATCAGTTCAACGGTTTCGTCTGTTGTTTCAGGGATCAGTAGCGGAGTTAGAAATACACTATCTGGATTGTCTTCACGTGTCTCCTCAATATTTAGCGGTATGCTTAGCACGGCACGTAGGATTTTTAATAATATCAAAACAGCTATTCAAAATCCGATCCGTACAGCACGAGACACAGTTAGAAGAATGATCGATAATATTAAGTTGGCATTTGATTTTAGTTGGAGTTTACCAAAATTAAAAGTTCCTAGCGTAAATGTAGAAATGAAAACAAATAGTTGGGGAGTTCCTTATCCTTCATTTGATATCAAATGGCATAAGCGTGGAGGCTTTTTTGATGGTGCGAATGTTATTGGAATTGGAGAAGCAGGTAAAGAAGCAGCAGTTCCACTTTCAAATGAATTTAGACAAATGGATCCATTTGCCGATGCTGTGTACGAACGTCTTAAAAATCAATTTGAGAGACAAGGTGTTATAAATAACCATAACACGAAGACTGAATCAGTTAATAATACATATAGTTTAAAGCCAGAAATACATATACATGTCAATGGCAACATTGGAGAAAATGATTACCGAGAGATTACTAAGCGTATGTATCGTTCGATTAACGATGGTTTGTCAAAAATGGGAAGAAAGTAATGTTAATGCGATAAATTAACGTAGTGAATATTGATAAAGGGGTAAAGCTGATCTGTTTTTAAATAGACGGCTTTACCCCTTTTTTCGTTTTATGTCTTTTGAATGCTTTTAGCAAATTTTTCAAATTAGAAGAAGATGACTCATGTCCAACATAAATTTCTTTTTTATGTAAATCTTTTTTTGGATAGTAAAGGAAAAATTTATCATCATTGCTTGAAAATTTATTGGGCTGATTGCATAACAAAACTGTGTGTTTATCGATAGATTTTATGATGTATAATTCTTTGTTTTCTTTGCCATATTCTATAGATATTTTAAAAGTAGGTTTGCTTGTAAATTCGGAAATCATGGAATGAAAAAGAAGTATTATTATAAAAATAGAGAAAAATAGAAAAAGCGAAAAGTATAACATGGCAACATTACTAAACTCGATAAAAAGATTCATTTCATACATTGATAAAAAAAGTAAAATGAAAACTAAAACTGAAATAGGTAATGTTTGTAAAAATCTAATCGCTAGTTTGGTTTCTTCGGTATAGAGAAGCCTGTCAATTGGAGTTGAATTAAAATATACATGCATCTTAAAGAGAAAGGCTATAGCTGAGCCTATAAGTGCGACTAAAGCTGTTATCGATAAAGTAATATTTTCTAAGAAAAAATTCAATTTTAACACCTCCAATTATAATTTTATACAATTATACCATATATGTATAATTTATGAACCAATACTTTATATTCGTTATATTGAATGATTATATAGGAATGGGTGTATTTAGTTCTATTCATTTATAATATATGGTAATATTAACTTAAAAAGTATAGGGGGATGGAAAATGAATTATAAGAATAAAGTAGCAACTGCATTGTTCTACATAGGTATTGGTCAAATGATTGCTGGTTTAATTATAGGTTTTGTTGTTGCTGGGGAAAATATAGGTACATATGCAGTCAGATATGAGATTTCTTGGGGATTGTTTTTATTAATACTAGTTAGTTGTTTCATCGCAGGAATGATTTTAATAGGATTTGCAGAGCTTATTGAAAAGCAACATGAAAATAACAACTTACTCACAAAGTTGATTGTGAGTACAAATGGTGAAGTTGAGATTGCTGCTTCAAGAGAAAGTGTAATATCAATCGATAATAAAGAAGATCGGCAAGAAGACATGGAAGCTAATGAGTTAACTAATATTCATGAGTATTTTAAAGAAAGAAATAAGGTAGTTGATGATGTAATTGCTACCCCATCAAATCATAAGTATTTAGTTAAGTCACTAGGAGAAACATATCTTGTCCAAACAGATGGAGTCTATTCAAATAAAGTGACCAAGCTTAAGCTTAGTAGTTACCCAAGCATTGAAAAATGGATGAAAGAGAATGAAATGTGAGTAGGTGATAGTTACAAGGGGATCGCTCCTATAAACACCACCTACTCCAGTGAAATGATCAAGTAAACAGTCGATAGAGAGACATTTATTGTGTGTTGCACATATGACGTCAAAACGTTATAATTTCGTTAGAAGCGAGCTAAGATGTTACAGCACCTTAGCCCGTGATTTACCCATAGTAACTCCCTTGTTTTGATATAGTGTCGGGGGTTACTTTTTTGTTATTTTAAACATAAAACTAAATGCAGCTATTAAGAAGAGTCCTCCTGTAAATAACAATATTAATAGATTGATCACATCATCCATAACTCTCACCCCCCTTAAGTAGATTGAGTGACAAGCTTTAGAGCGCTTGTTCTCTTGATTAATAACCTACCATAATCCTTCTCTAGTCATAATAGATCGATTTTTTAACACATAAAATCTTCAATTTGAGAAAATCCTTGAATTTAAAATTTTGTAAACTTAAGTAATCACTTTTGCTATAAAGGTGTACAATATTTGATAAAATTTTATATAATTTGGGTCTTTGGACTTATTTTGAAAATGAAACCTAAAATAATTATTTTTATTATTTCCAATAAAAGTAAGGAGTTGATAAGGAGGATTGACAATTATAATATCTTCCAGTGTGCTTTAATTGGTCATATTTAACCTTATTAATTTTGTGACATTATATTTCAAAGGAGTTGTGTCACATAAAGATTGTACAGCAGTTAGGAAAAAAATATAAAAATATCCTCTTGTGATGCAGAAGGATAAATAGCGAAGGTTATATCGATGTGTTCATCCTAAAGTTTACCTTTTGATTAGTATAATTGTATTGAAATATACGTTTGTTAATCAAGTTTCGTTATAAATATTTACAGAAAACTAGCCCTTAAACACTGTTCGTGTGGTAATATTTTGTTAAATTACATAATTGAGGAGTGGTTATATTGGGCTGTTTTTTAGTAGGACTTTTATTCTTTTTTTGTGTTCTGCTTTTTGGTGTCGATCCAATTTTAGGGGGTATCTCTTTTGTTGTGTTAATAGGTGTTTCAATCTATTTGGCTATTAGTGATAATCAGAAACAAAAGGAATTACAAGATAATAAAACTAATAAATTAAAAGATTTAATTAATAAACTGGAAAATTTTAAGATTACAAATGAAATAATCTCTTACGATTTAGATACTGCTTTATTACTAGATGAAAAAAATAATAAAATAGCAATAATTAGAAGTGAAGGTGAGTATGTACGCTCTTATGATTACAACGAACTGTTAGAGTCAGAAATCTTTGAAGATGGTGTAACTGTTAGCAAAACTTCTAGAAGTAGTCAAATGGGTGGTGCTTTGCTTGGCGGTGTACTTGCTGGTGGCGTTGGTGCTATTATAGGTGGGTTATCTGGAAGTTCAACATCGTCTCAAGAAGTGAATAGTATTGATATGGAAATCGTAGTTAATGATACTAAAGAGCCTATCTTTGTAATCAATTTTGCTAAGGCTGACGTTCTTGATTTTAATGGTAAGCCAATACCAATGAAGAAAGATGATGAGAAATACAAAGAAGGTATTAGAAATGCAAATTATTGGCACAGTTTAATAAGTGTATTAATAAAAAAAGCGGATGAAATTGATAAAGAAAAAGAAAAAAATGAAGCGATTACTCAACAACAAAAATATTCAGTAGCAGATGAATTAAAAAAATTAAAAGACCTATATAATGAAGGGATATTGTCAGCAGATGAATTTGAATCACAAAAGAAAAAAATATTATCATAGTCTTATCTTTGTTAAGTTTTTGAATTAACAATTATATATGATATTTTCATAGAAAGATGGCTAAACACAATTTCAGCTGTCTTTTTCTGTATAGGTTAATAAAAAATATACACCAATATTATAACGTAAGATTAAGCAAATAAAATTAATTTCTTAATCTTACTGGACAGTTTAAAAGTCGTATGGTATATTTTACTCATCAGAAAAAATGGCTATGAAAGATGCTGAAAGTGTTGATATATAAGGGTTTTGTGCAAATGGGGCAAAATCCATCGCAAAAGAAAATTAATCAGATGATGAAAGCGATGCAAAAGCAGCAACAAACGAAATAACAATGGACGAGCACCTCCCATATAGAGGTGTTTTTCTACTTAATGTAGGGTGAAGATGTTAGGCTTGAAATGAGGTGAGCGCCATGAATGATCTATATATATGGATGACAACGCTTGGTGCGATAGGAATGGCTACTATGGCGATCGTTATCCGCTTAAAGGCAATAAAACGTCCAGCTACGATAAAAAAAATTATTCTACCTCCAATGTTTATGTCGACAGGTTTTTTTATGTTTTTATACGAGCCGGCTCGTCCTGACCTCCTACAGGTCATTGAAGCATTAGCAGTTGGGATGTTTTTTTCAATTTTACTCATTAAAACATCAACGTTTGAAATCCGAAACGAGCAAATTTATTTAAAGCGTTCAAAAGCATTTGTTTTTATTCTAATTGGACTATTACTATTACGGATTCTTTTCAAATTAGTCATAGGTGACTCGATTTATGTTGAAGAGCTAGCAGGTATGTTCTTTTTATTGGCATATGGTATGATAGTCCCTTGGAGAATTGCTATGCTAGTGAAATACAGAAAAATGGAGAAAGAGTTAGATGAAAAGTCCTTTATACCAGCTCAAACATAAATAAATCTTATTATGAAAGACACCATTTCACTGAGGAAATGGTGTCTCAGACCGTAGACAAAACGGCTTTGAGATATGACTCTCAAAGCCGTTTTTGTATTTTTCGTATGGTTTTTCGGCGATGGTACTGTCGGTTTGGTGTTCCTCCAGTGCCATGTCGCCAGTTTTTTCAGGTTCATAGCAGCAAAAACAAGCATCGCCTGCATTGAATTTTTTTCGAGCCCCTTCAGGTTCGTCC
>NZ_JALKEV010000039.1 GCF_023017105.1 Halalkalibacter sp. APA_J-10(15)
CAATCTTACAAAAAACACAATCCATCTTTTATTCCCCCATACTATTATAAATTCTTTCTAACTCGTTCTCTTGTGCTAAACTGCCCGTTAGACAATAAGCGATAGCAATTGTTACACTATCGCTCCCCGTTTGTTTAAGTGTAACCATTCACAAAGTGTAAAAATATAGGCGGAACTAATCAAATATAGATACTTTATTCGGATTTATTAGAAAATCAAAAAGCATATATATCTGTTCTTCTGTATTTCTACCTGTTGATAGTTTGGGAAGATTATTTTCAGAAAAAAACCTCACATCTTTAGTTTCTAAACCAGTTTCCGCCTTTCCTCCTGTTAATTCGCATTGAATAAATATTTTGTAATAATGATAAGGTTGAGGTGGATGAGAATGCTTATTCATATCTAACAATGCAATTAATTTTTTGGTATTTACATCATAGCCTGACTCCTCTTTTACCTCCTTCACTATATTTTCAGAAGGAGACAAACCTATATCACAAAATCCTCCAGGTAAAGACCATCTATCATCAATTTTTTCTCTAACCAACAAAATTTTGTTATCTTTAAAGACTGCTCCACGAACATCTACTTTAGGTGTTTGGTAGCCTTTTTCACCTGTGAATAAATCCTTGATTTTTTCCATTTCCAATCCAGTGTACTCTGATATAATCTCTGCACTTATATTGCGTAATTCTTCATACCGTTCAATATCATAAATGTCCTTTGAAAAAGTGATTCCTGCCTGAGATATTGATTGAATCCGTTTTGCCCATTCTAACCATTTATGACTCATTAGGCACACCTATATTTAAAGAATTTACGAACTCAGGTATACTCTTGTAAATAGAGTTAGGTTTAACCTTAAACTCCAATGTTTGATAATCTGGCAACCATTGAACTCCTACAGTATAAACATTTGCTTGGTTTCCAGCTTCTATATCTGCGTCACTATCACCTACAAACATAGCCTCATCATTTTTTATTCCTAGAAGAGACAATGCTTTAATTACACCCTCTGGATGAGGCTTTGGATTAATGACATCATCACCTGTAATTATTACCTCAAAGAGATTATCCATATTAAGTTCCTTTAAAGAAATATCTAAACTTCTTCTTGCTTTTCCAGTCACAATTCCTAATTTAATCCCATTTTCTTTCAATTTATTTATCAATTCATTAATTTCCAGATTAGGGGCTACAAATTGGTGGTGACTCTCTAAGTATTTTGAATAATACAGCTCTATTGCCTTATCTTTATTAGTGTTAGTAAGATTTTTTCTAATAATACCAGTTTCAGAAGGTCCAAACATTGCTTTAACTTCATCCGAAGAAAGGTCTTTATCATCAAATAACTTAAAAACATTTTGAAAAGCATAATAACAAATTGGTAAAGTGTTTGCTAAAGTTCCATCAAAATCAAAAATTACACCCTTGATAATAAACATCTCCTTTTTTATTGACGGTTTGTCAATCTAACTGCGACACTTCTTCCCAAAATGCTTCGTGTGAAGTTTTCCAGCCAAGACATTTCCTTGGTCGATGATTAATTAAATATAAGGCTAACTCTAGTTCTTCTTCAGTAAT
>NZ_JALKEV010000040.1 GCF_023017105.1 Halalkalibacter sp. APA_J-10(15)
TGGATCTATGTCAAGATTCCGGACACCAAAAGATTAAGTTTTTTCTGCACAACAACCATTCATGGAGTGTTCCACATCCCAATCAGATTGTCAAAGTGAAAAGAGCCTTTGACAACCTGATTGGGACGTGGAGAAATAATGCCATGGATGTTGTGCCTAAAAAATGTGGAGGGGAATGACAGTTACCCCTTGTGTTACGCTGCTTCGCGACACATTCTTTCATACTCATCTGGCGTGATATAACCAATGCTACCATGAATTCGTTTGCGATTATACCAACCTTCTATGTACTGAAATAGGGCGATTCTCGCAGTTTCAAAGCTTTCATATTTAGTTTGATAGACTTCTTCTTTTTTCAGTGTGGCGTGAAAGGATTCGATACATGCGTTGTCATAAGGGCAACCTTTACGACTGAATGACGGAATCATTTCATACTTATTTAATTGTTCTTGAAACGCTTTACTAGTATATTGCGTGCCTAAATCCGTATGTACAATGAGTCCAGGTCCAGGCTTTTGAGCGTATACAGCGTTCTCCAATGCTTCCAGAACAAGTTCCGTTGTCATCGTACGAGAGAATGTATAACCAACTACTTTTTTCGTATGCAAATCAAGTACGGATGCTAAATAGCACCAGCCATGACGGAGTGTATGAATATAGGTGATATCAGTTACCCATTTCTCATTAATCGATGTTGTTGTAAAGTCTTGTTCGATTACGTTTTCACGTTCTTCTACACGTGATTGTGATGGTGTTGGGCGATATTTTTTCGTGATGTTTGATTGAATGCCTGCTTCTTTCATCAGTCGTTGAACCCGTTTAATACTGCATAAATAGCCTTCTTTTTGAAGTAGTTTATGAATTTTAGGTGCGCCATAACGACCTTTACTTTCTTTGTGGATGGCTTGAATCCGCTCAAGTAGGGCTTTATTGGCGACATGATAGCTATTGGGTTTCTTATGAAATGAATCATAGTACGTACTTCTTGGCATCTTTAACACATGACACATCACTTGAACTGGATGATGTTCGCTTTCACTTTCAATATAGTCAATCAGTTCCTGCTCATCTATTTTCTCGCGAATATGGTCATAGCCTTTTTTAAGATTTCAAGCTCCTGCTTTAAACGAAGATTTTCCTTTTGGATCGCTTCCATATCCGACACAGTTAACTCTTGTGTTCCTTCGATTGGAGAGTGTTGCTTGATCCATTTGTAAATCGTTACTTCTGACACACCATATTCACTAGAGAGTTGACTGACCGACGTACCTGAGCGATAAAGCTCAATCACTGTTTGTTTAAATTCTTGGTTATAACGTTTTTGACTCATAATTCGGACACGACCTTTCGTTCATTCAATTTTAATGACTTAACCAAGTTGTGTCCATGTATCTATACTACATTCA
>NZ_JALKEV010000041.1 GCF_023017105.1 Halalkalibacter sp. APA_J-10(15)
GCCTACATGAAGCCGGAATTGCTAGTAATCGCGGATCAGCATGCCGCGGTGAATACGTTCCCGGGCCTTGTACACACCGCCCGTCACACCACGAGAGTTTGTAACACCCGAAGTCGGTGGGGTAACCAATAGCATTTGCAAAAATGCGACGGAGCCAGCCGCCTAAGGTGGGACAGATGATTGGGGTGAAGTCGTAACAAGGTAGCCGTATCGGAAGGTGCGGCTGGATCACCTCCTTTCTATGGAGTAACTAACTCTAATCGACGAACAACCTCGGTTGTTTGACGCTTCGGTTCTTTTGTTCAGTTTTGAGAGAACTCAAAACTCTCAGATTTAACTAAAAGCTTTTGCTCCTGTGTCTACGAGTAACGCTACGAAGTGAGCTTCCTCGGAGCAAGGCAGCATGAAGCGGAAACTGAATGTGTTACATGATGGAAGTGAAGTCAGTAGCCTTGTTCAGTTGTGAGAGTGCTCAAAACTCTCAGATTATATTTAAGTTGATACGTTACATCTGATAAATGGTCTCGTTGATCGAGATGGTTTCTTTTTTGTCGGATAAATGGTGGGGGCCTGTAGCTCAGCTGGTTAGAGCGCACGCCTGATAAGCGTGAGGTCGGTGGTTCGAGTCCACTCAGGCCCACCATAGTACGATATCGGGGCCTTAGCTCAGCTGGGAGAGCGCCTGCTTTGCACGCAGGAGGTCAGCGGTTCGATCCCGCTAGGCTCCACCAATTTCTTAATAGGCTCACTGATGGAGATGTCATCGAATTCAGTAGTCAGGTTCTTTGAAAACTAGATCATGGAAGAAACAATGTTTGTTTCATCGGTGTTTTGTGAAAACAAAACGAATGATTCAAACGGACGTCAAGAATTCACATTTTTATGATGTTTTTTTCTTCATTGAAAAAACATCTATGACAAAGAGACACAAATCTTTCGAGGAAGCAAGTGGCTGAAGAATGGAACGTAGTCGTCTACGTGACATGACCGAAGACACGAAGCTGACGAAGAAGGACACCGTGGATCTAACGTCATGATTTGGTAAAGAGAACCGAGAAGAACGAGAACATGAAATTCTGGAGACTCGCAGCGTACACCCGTACGTGAGAATCGGAAGAATGAAATGGACGAAGGTATTCGAAGGTGATCTGTAGCCAAAATGGTTAAGTTAGAAAGGGCGCACGGTGAATGCCTTGGCACTAGGAGCCGAAGAAGGACGCGACGAACGGCGAAACGCCTCGTGGAGCTGTAAGTAAGCTTTGAAGCGGGGATATCCGAATGGGGGAA
>NZ_JALKEV010000043.1 GCF_023017105.1 Halalkalibacter sp. APA_J-10(15)
AAAGAAGAAACAGTGGAAGTGACTTCAGATGTAACGGAACAATTAGTCGCTTTTACGAAAAGAGGAAAAACAGACCATCATCACGTTCAAGAGGTCATGGCTGAAATAGAAGTGTTAATGAAAGCGGGGCAGAAGAAAACAGCACAATCAAAAACACCAGACTGGTTTCAAGTGCAGCTACCAACAATTCAGTCTGTAGTAAACGACGCAAAGAAGAACAAAGCGTTTGCTTCCGTGCTTTCCAATGAATCCTTCCTGCAACGAGTCGCCAACCAATCCGGTGTCACCCATACTCATATCGGTCGGACGACAGTAGGATTGACGAAATATGTGAAAACAATGTCGTTTGACGAGAAGCTTAGAACGGGACAAGGGTGGTTTGCCCACTCCCCGCTAGGTCGGAGTTTACTTCATTACCGTACAGACCCAAGGTTTCAGTTTCTGTATTCATTTGCGACGAAGGTTCCGTTGGCTGCCATGCGTTCGACGATGACGTTTGAACCCAAACAACAAAAGGACACGTTAGAAGGTCGCGTGTCAGTCGATGCCCTAAAAACATGGTGGAACGAAACGATTACCCATCGAATAGATCTTAGTCTATTAAGAATCGTGTCACTTGCTTTTACAGGGATTCCAGCGTCAACAAAGAATACAACAGTCGATGCAGGAGAAACCGGTGAAGCGAAAACGACTCAAAACCCATTTATGAAATCATTGAATAGCTTTAAGGAAATTGGTGATATGTGGTGGGGAGGCATGACAGAAAGGACACGAAAGAGTACCGACTCCTGGTATGACTTTTCTAATTATATTACGCTGGGCTTAGTAGGTGGAGCCGTATGGACATGGGAGGGTATGGAAAACCGTTATGCCCAATTCAGGGACGATAAGAGCATGTCCACGTTCGTTAACTACATTACAATGGGCGGAGATGAAATGGTCGTGGGTACCTTTACCCCTGAAGACCCCTTCTCGGCGGAACATTGGTTAAATAGTATTGGAGTAGCCGGAATTGTTGCAGGTGGTAGTTTAGCAGGCACAACGCTGAGAAGTACAACAAACCAGTTGAATACGGGACCGAGAGTGAATTCGGGGGGGCAGGGT
>NZ_JALKEV010000044.1 GCF_023017105.1 Halalkalibacter sp. APA_J-10(15)
AGGATCAAACTCTCCATAAAAGTTGAGTTGAATTAGCTCATATATTTCATAAAACATTGACGAGATTCCTTGTTGCTCACGCAACAATTGTCTCTTTTTCGCTTGGCTTTTGTTCAGTTTTCAAAGAACTCTTTGGTGGAGCCTAGCGGGATCGAACCGCTGACCTCCTGCGTGCAAAGCAGGCGCTCTCCCAGCTGAGCTAAGGCCCCTCTTCAACATTTATACTAAGTGGTCGGGAAGACAGGATTTGAACCTGCGACCCCTTGGTCCCAAACCAAGTGCTCTACCAAGCTGAGCTACTTCCCGATAAAAATGGCGCGCCCTGAGAGATTCGAACTCCCGACCTTTTGATTCGTAGTCAAACACTCTATCCAGCTGAGCTAAGGGCGCATATGGTGCCGAGGGCCGGACTTGAACCGGCACGGTAGTCACCTACCGCAGGATTTTAAGTCCTGTGTGTCTGCCAATTCCACCACCCCGGCAGGACTTCTTTTAGAAATAGAAGAGCGGAAGACGAGATTCGAACTCGCGACCCCCACCTTGGCAAGGTGGTGTTCTACCACTGAACTACTTCCGCAGTATAAAAGTGCGGGTGAAGGGAGTCGAACCCCCACGTCATAAGACACTAGATCCTAAGTCTAGCGCGTCTGCCAATTCCGCCACACCCGCATATAAAATCACCTTAAATGGTGAGCCATGAAGGACTCGAACCTTCGACCCTCTGATTAAAAGTCAGATGCTCTACCAACTGAGCTAATGGCTCAAATCAATGCCGGCCAGAGGACTTGAACCCCCAACCTACTGATTACAAGTCAGTTGCTCTACCAATTGAGCTAGACCGGCTTATAATGGTGGAGGATGACGGGATCGAACCGCCGACCCCCTGCTTGTAAGGCAGGTGCTCTCCCAGCTGAGCTAATCCTCCAAATATTTTGTTTATCGCCCGGCAACGTCCTACTCTCACAGGGGGAAGCCCCCAACTACCATCGGCGCAGAAGAGCTTAACGACCGTGTTCGGCATGGGAACGGGTGTGACCTCTTCGCTATCGCCACCGGACTTTGAACA
>NZ_JALKEV010000045.1 GCF_023017105.1 Halalkalibacter sp. APA_J-10(15)
GACGGTTTGTCAATCTAACTGCGACACTTCTTCCCAAAATGCTTCGTGTGAAGTTTTCCAGCCAAGACATTTCCTTGGTCGATGATTAATTAAATATAAGGCTAACTCTAGTTCTTCTTCAGTAATGAGAGATAGATCCGTCTTTTTTGGGAAAAATTCGCGTAAAAGACCATTGGCATTCTCGTTTGTTCCACGCTGCCAGGAAGCATATGGATCAGCAAAATAAACCAGCATATCCACCTGTTCTTCAATACTTGAATAGCACGCAAATTCTTTTCCACGGTCAACCGTTGAAGTCTTGAAAACACCTAAGGGATACTTATCAACCATACTTAGGATAGCCGTTTCCATGGATGAAGAACTTCGATTTTTCATCTTTACTGCAAGATACATCCGTGTTTTTCGCTCTGCGAAGGTAGCTAAACACCCTTTGCTTTTTCCACGACTTGAAACGATTGTATCAAGCTCCCAGTGACCGAATGTCGTTCTTTTCTTTACTTCTTTTGGACGCTGATTAATCGAGGTTCCAATGTTGAATCGTCCCCTAGTTTCAACAGGTTTTTGACGTTTACCTTTGTGGCGAAGCACAGTGAGATCCGACTTATTTAATAAACCTTGATAGAGCCAACGATAAATAGTTTTAAACGAAAGATTTAGTTCAGGTAGGCGGCCAATAATCTGTTCTGGAGACCATGTTAATTGAAGTTTCTCTTCAATAATCTCGGCTAGATAAGCAGACCATTTCCCCTTTGGTTTACAGTCTTTGCGACGCTCCACGTACATTTGTTGAGCCACTTCACTAGCGTATTCTTTTGTGCTGTTTCGTTTCAATTCTCGAGCAATAGTAGAATGATGACGATTGAGTTCTTTCGCCATTTGCCTAGTAGACCAACCTAGTTTTTGAAGGGCTTCTAGTCGTCCACGTTCAAACGTGGTAAGATGGGAATAGCTCATGATAAACCTCCGTGTAAGGGTTGTGTGGTAACTTCATTTTACACGAAGATTCATGGGCTTTTTGTTTTTCTTTTTAGGTGTCGCACTTAATATTACAATTCGTC
>NZ_JALKEV010000046.1 GCF_023017105.1 Halalkalibacter sp. APA_J-10(15)
TGGCACCTTGACGGTACCTAACCAGAAAGCCACGGCTAACTACGTGCCAGCAGCCGCGGTAATACGTAGGTGGCAAGCGTTGTCCGGAATTATTGGGCGTAAAGCGCGCGCAGGCGGTCTTTTAAGTCTGATGTGAAAGCCCCCGGCTCAACCGGGGAGGGTCATTGGAAACTGGGAGACTTGAGTACAGAAGAGGAGAGTGGAATTCCACGTGTAGCGGTGAAATGCGTAGATATGTGGAGGAACACCAGTGGCGAAGGCGACTCTCTGGTCTGTAACTGACGCTGAGGCGCGAAAGCGTGGGGAGCAAACAGGATTAGATACCCTGGTAGTCCACGCCGTAAACGATGAGTGCTAGGTGTTAGGGGTTTCGATGCCCTTAGTGCCGAAGTTAACACATTAAGCACTCCGCCTGGGGAGTACGACCGCAAGGTTGAAACTCAAAGGAATTGACGGGGGCCCGCACAAGCAGTGGAGCATGTGGTTTAATTCGAAGCAACGCGAAGAACCTTACCAGGTCTTGACATCCTTTGACCGCTCTAGAGATAGAGTCTTCCCCTTCGGGGGACAAAGTGACAGGTGGTGCATGGTTGTCGTCAGCTCGTGTCGTGAGATGTTGGGTTAAGTCCCGCAACGAGCGCAACCCTTGATCTTAGTTGCCAGCATTTAGTTGGGCACTCTAAGGTGACTGCCGGTGACAAACCGGAGGAAGGTGGGGATGACGTCAAATCATCATGCCCCTTATGACCTGGGCTACACACGTGCTACAATGGATGGTACAAAGGGCAGCGAAGCCGCGAGGTGAAGCCAATCCCATAAAGCCATTCTCAGTTCGGATTGTAGGCTGCAACTCGCCTACATGAAGCCGGAATTGCTAGTAATCGCGGATCAGCATGCCGCGGTGAATACGTTCCCGGGCCTTGTACACACCGCCCGTCACACCACGAGAGTTTGTAACACCCGAAGTCGGTGGGGTAACC
>NZ_JALKEV010000004.1 GCF_023017105.1 Halalkalibacter sp. APA_J-10(15)
GTGGTAAGATGGGAATAGCTCATGATAAACCTCCGTGTAAGGGTTGTGTGGTAACTTCATTTTACACGAAGATTCATGGGCTTTTTGTTTTTCTTTTTAGGTGTCGCACTTAATATTACAATTCGTCTTATAAATAAACATTCGAGCTATATCAAGTTTGTTTTATCAAGAGTGTATCTTCGTTTTTAAAATTATTATTTCCAATTTCTATGTTTACATTTTTTCAAATGTGGAACTATACATAAAACGATTGGTTATATTTTTACTAAGGAGGTTACTCGATGAAACTTGATTCCATCCAAACTAACGGTCAACCGAAACAAGTTCAATCTCAACAACCGGGCTTTGAATATGAAATGAACCCTTTACCAATCTATGATGATCCAAATTATAAGGGCAGTGGTAAACTGAATGGAAAAGTGATCATTATAACTGGTGGAGATAGCGGAATTGGAAGAGCTGCATCCATCGCGTTAGCAAAAGAAGGCGCTAAGCTAGTCATTACTTATTTAAATGAGCATGAAGATGCTAGAATAACAAAACAAGAAATTGAAAAATATGGCTCTTCTTGTCTGCTTATAGCAGGTGATATTGGTGAAGAAACCTTCTGTCAAGAAATCATTGAACAGACCATTAACACATTCGGACAGCTAGATGTTCTGATTAACAATGCAGCAGAGCAACATTATCAAGAGAAGATTGAAAACATTTCTACCGCTCAGTTAGAACGAACCTTTAAAACGAATATCTTCTCTTGCTTTCATCTTATTAAAGCCGCAATGTCACATCTGAAAAAAGGTAGCTCCATTATTAATACAGCTTCTATCGTAGCTTTTAAAGGTAATCCCGTCTTAATGGATTATACAGCTACTAAAGGAGCCATGGTTTCTTTGACAAGAGGATTATCTCAAAACCTCGCATCTAAAGGAATACGAGTCAATGCTGTCGCTCCTGGACCGATCTGGACGCCTCTCATACCTGCTTCCTTTCCGGCCGAGCAAGTATCCGCTTTCGGAACTGACACCCCTTTAAAACGTCCAGGACAGCCTGTAGAGCTTGCTCCAACCTATGTATACTTAGCGTCCGACGATTCCACTTACGTCACCGGGCAAGTGCTACATGTTAATGGCGGCGAAGTCATTTAACATTCAGGTCAAAACGAGCCAAGCTAAAGAATAAACAGCTTGGCTCGCTTCTATTGGGCATGACCCACTCCTCTTCTTTAAAGTTAGTCATTGTGGAACCTATTATAGTTATTTATATGTCCTGAATTTTTAAGGGAAATGGATTAAAATCAATGTTTAAGCCACACCACCTAAGTCACCAATAATACCTTGATACTCGTTTAATAATTCCATTAAAAACTTTCCCCTTCATTAATCTTCCATCTTAGTCCTTTGCAATCTGTGTTGTCGTTATGTACCACGCGACATTAGAATTCGATCTACATATTTTGTTTTCGCTTCGCGCAATACGTATACCTCTTCTTTAATACGAAGTGTTTTTTATATTTCATATATAGTTCGTACAAACATTTTTTAAGAAAAAACATAAAATATATTATTCCTGTAAATATGGAGGTGAAACATCATGAGTGATTATGGTCACAAAAAAGACAATAAGTTTGCGTTAATCGTTGTATTGTTTATTTTATTGATTATTGTCGGCTCAGCTTTCGTTAAACCATATTACTAGACTCTTTCTTGATACGAGCTCTTTAACATAAGAGCTCGTATCACCATTGTTTACAACCCTTCTCATGTGTCAGCCCCCTTCATTGTAACTGCGCAGTATTTAGTCTACTATGTAATAAACTAGTTAATCTAACCTTGATTTACTCATGCAAAATAAGGCTTTAGAATATGAAAAGAAGATGCAGTTGCATAAGTTTCACCTTTTCTATTTGACTGCTAATCTAAAGCTAACAGTTCTCGCTTAATAAGATTTAAAACTTCGTGCCCACAAACTATCTAGATGAATTCTACAAAGACTCAAGAAAAATAGTCAGTTAAAGTGAGCATTAAATAGTCCCCACCTATGACTAAGGTGAGGACTATTTGACGCTTATATCATAAAGGACTTTTTCTTTACCATAAGTAAGATCATCTTTTCTATCCCTATTTCCAATCAACAACAGGTTTATCCATTTGTACCGGATAACCTAACTCTTCAGAGGCAGCAAACATAAATTCCTTCCTAAAATAATAACTACGATGATAAACAATTTTCCCATTTTCAATTTCTTGATACTGAATATCGTGAACTTCTGCACCTTGTTCTCCGTCAAAAAATACAACAATGACATTTCTTCCCCAAAGATTGTATTTTTCAGCTCGTAAACCAGGTAAACCGAACCGCATAGAGCCTGAACGCATTTCATCCTTAGAAAACTCTTGGAAACCTAATGACGCTTCATTATAAGCATCGTCACTAAAAATAGACAATACCCCTTCAAGATCGCCACTATTCAATGCATTTAAGTATTTTTTAATAATAGAATGCTCACTTTTTATTGATTTTAATGTAGAATTAGACTCTGAATTTATTTTAGGTGGTTGATCATTCAATTTCTTCCTCATGCGTTGTACTGTTGCATAAACAGCACCTGGAGTGGTCCGAACAATACCGGCTACTTCTTTAGCTGTAAAGGAAAATACCTCCATAAGTAGAAAGACAGCAGATTGTCTAGGAGTAAAAAGGCTTATTAGATGTTTAAGAGCTTCCTCTACCTCTAAACCATCAGTAGTTTCTTCTGCAAGCACTTCTTCTTCCTCGATACTACCAATTATTCTTTTTTCTTTGCGACAGTGATCAATCCATGTATTAGTCGCTATTCTGTATAGATACGATTTTGGGTTTGTTGAATGCCATCGTTGATATATACTACCAAACGCCTTTACCATCGTTTCTTGATACAAATCTTCTCCATCCCAAGGTGAGCCAGTTAAATAACGACAATACCTCCACAAACCTTCTGACAATTCATCAACTAACTGGTTAAACTCTGCTTTAAGCTCTCGAGATTTATCATAAATTGAAATCATTTGATTACGTGAAGTAGTCATAATAGCCTCCTTCTTTTTTATTCATTATGTATAACGATTTAGAAGGGCAAAATTATACGCACTTAACAATTTTTTTATTGAAGCCTCCTTTACTAAAAATTTTAATTAGAAATCAATTTAACATACTGTATTCTTTTTAGATGACTATGCCATTAAAAAAGAATTACGTATAAAGACTTCATACTTATATTTAATGCGCAACATACATTTACAGTAAACGTTTCTTCTCTAATTCTACACAAATACAAATAGAAAGAATAAATAATTTAGCCATGAGCATACTTAAAATAGAAAAAATTCAAAAAAGGAGATATTTAATGGATACAAAACATACTGTAGGTTTATCATCAACAGAAATTGCAGGGTTATGGGCTACCTATATCAACGATACTCTATCTATCTGTCTCACAAAGCATTTCTTACACCATTCGAATAACGAAGATGTTAAACCCTTAATTAAACTAACCTTAGATTTATCAAAAGCACATATTGAAGAAATAAAGAGCATTTTTGAAAAAGAGAATATCCCTATTCCAAAGGGATTTTCCGATGAAGATTTGAATCTTTCAGCACCACCTTTGTTTTTTGATTTATTTCCTGTGAGTTACACATACGGAATGAGTCGTATGGGTTTGATGAACTATGGTATGCTATTATCTAACGTTGCCCGTGAAGATATACGGACTTTTTTCTCTAAGTGTTTGACCACTACATTGGATCTTTATAATACATCAGTAAAGCTTATGCTTTCAAAAGGGATATACGATCGCCCAACAATGATCCCATATCCTGATAAAGTTGAATTTGTTAAAGAAAAGGAAACTTTTTTATCTAAATGGCTCGAAAAGAAACGCCCACTAAATGTTCTTGAACTAACTGAAATGTTTTATAATATTGAAAGAAACTATTTTGCTTTAATCTTACTCACTGGTTTTATTCAAGTCGTGAAAGATGAACAAATCCAAAAATTTTTAACAAAAGGAAAAGAGTTAGCTCTGAGACAAATTGATTTCCTAAACCACACCTTAATCAATGAAGATCTGCTTGGAACTATAATGATTAACTCTGAGGTTTCAACCTCTACTTCTTCTCCTTTTTCAGAAAAGCTTATCATGAACCTTGTAATTATGCTCAATACCCATGGAATAACCTATATTGGTCATGCATTAGGTACATCAGCTCGGATAGACCTCGCTACTGAATATTCAAAACTAATTCCTGAAATCTTGCAGTACGGAAAGGATGGTACAGACATTTTAATAGACCGGGGATGGATGGAAGAACCACCACACGCTCCGAATAGGAGCGAGTTGGCAGGAAATTAGTTTTTTCGAATGAGGGCTAAAATTCTCCAATAATTAGATGTTCGCCATGATTGACACATCTTGTTAACTCCTTCTCATTCACAATGTCTCAAAAAGTGAAAACAAAGTCTACTATGTAATAAACTAGTTAATCTAACCAATACCCTTGATTTACTCTTACAAAATAAGGCTATAAAATATGAAAGGAAGATACAGTTACAAACGTATCTCCTTTTCTTATTTATGTTAATGATTGGATACAATCTACAGATTCATTCTTCGGACTATTGACTATTGTTGAAACCTCGTAAGCATCCATCTCCTCAGCTGGGTATGAATGAAGCAATGTTTTTAATGTCGCTAAATGTGTCGTTTTATCAAGCCACCTGTCCCAATCTCTTCTATGAAGAATAACAGGCATGCGATCATGAATGTCACTTATTCGTTTATTTGGTTCTGTTGTTATAATCGTACAAGTCGTTAATTCGCTGCCTTTCTTCGCATCTATCCACCGATCCCATAGACCAGCAAACGTAAAAATACCCTCATGAACAGTTATGCGATAAGGTTTCTTCCCTTGCTCTGTACGCTTCCATTCATAGAAACCATCCGCAACAATTAAACAGCGTCGACGCTCGAATAAACGTTTAAAAGCAGACTTCTCATGGATGGTTTCTCCACGGGCATTAATCATTTTATAACCTATCTTGGGATCTTTAGCCCAACTTGGTACAAGCCCCCACCTTAAGTAACCAGCTTTTTTCTGCTCACCATTCGAAATGATACTCAAAACAGGTTGACTTGGTGCGATATTGTACCTAGGAGTATAATGGAAAAGATCAACTTGCAGATGCTTTTCAATCTCCTCTTTATCAGCAGTTAGTGTAAATCGACCACACATACTATCACCTCAGAATTAAGTATAATCAATTCAACTAATTGCATACCTATTTAATTCCAGTTATTTGATGTAATCCCTAATTATTCTAAATCTTCTTGTTAATTTACAAATTGTGAGTAGGGGATACTCAATGTATATTAGCTCTGAGTTTGTCTATTATGCACACCTCCACCTTTATAACACTCAACAGTCTCACCAATACAAATCCCTCTAGAATTAAATTATGTTAGTATGGACAAAAAGGAGAGGATGTAGATAATGATAAAGTTCAATTCATCATCACAATATAAATCTTCTTCTGGTATGCCATTAAATTCTTTGTACCATATCGTTGCTTCTTCCAATGAATAATTTGCCATTGCATCACACTCGCAAATTTGAAATGCGTGTACACCCTGCAATCCTTTGTCTTCAAATAACTTTCATTTCTCCAAGATTTATTCCCCCCTTTTTCATATAAACAATTTCTTTCAACCGTATGGTATCACTGTGCATTCATTGATCAACAATACTGTCAAACAATATCAAGATAGCAATCGAAAAGAAATCAAAGCATTATCTTAATGCTACAATCAAAATATAATAAAAGAAGGAGTTGACTATTGATGACAGCAAGACTTATCCCTTACTTAAATATGGAAGGAAACGCAAGAGAAGCTATACAGTTTTATGAACAAGCACTTGATGCCAAAATTCTCTCTATCATTACTTACGGAGAGATGCCGGAAATGCCTAATACATTCAATGAAGACCTAAAGCACCTTGTGGCACACGCAAAGTTACAAGTTGGTGAATCGGAACTCATGTTTTCCGATGCTCCAGATGATTCGACTATCCCAAAGGGTAAACAGATAACCATTTGCATTTCAACTAACAACGTAGAAGAATCAAAACGATATTTTGAAGCCTTACAGCAAAACGGACATGTCAATATGCCGTTTAGAGAAGAGCCTTTCAGCCCTGGTTTTGGTGATGTAACTGACAAGTTCGGAGTGACCTTTCAAATTTATACTGAAGAGTAAAATTCAAATACGGATAAAGAGTTGCTTCAAATGTGAGGGACTCTTTTGTTATTTATTGCACAGTTTCACTGAGAACAGAACTTATTACTGAAATAAACTTTCTTAAAAAATCCCATTTTTGTTCTCAGCCGGGTATGAATGAAGCAATGTTTTTAATGTCGCTAAATGTGTCGTTTTATCATGCCAACTGTCCCAACCTCTTCGCTATCCAAATGATTTCTGCAAATACTCAAGAAAATATTCATGTTTCCCCTTAAATTGAGCAGCAAATAGTCCCCACCTATGACTAAGATGAGGACTCTTTGATGCGCTTACATACAAACAGCTGGTTCCATGTTTGAATACCAACTATCCCATCCACAATGATACCTTGAGTACGTTGGAAGTTTCGTACCTCCAAAACCCGCCTTCATTTTGAGGATGAAGGTGTTTGCTATTTATGACTTCTCCTTACTACTTTTATAAAATTCATGAAACAGCTTCATTAATGCTCTTTTCTCTATTCTTGAAACATAACTTCTTGATATACCAAGCTCCTTAGCAATTTCTCGTTGTGTTCGTTCTTCCTCTAGATTTAACCCAAACCTCCCGATAATGACTTCTTTTTCACGATCATCTAACACATGAATATACGTATAAATTTGACTTTTTTCCATCTTTGTTTGGATAATATCGACGATATCATCGGCATCCTCCTGTAGAACATCGATGAGGGTGATTTCATTCCCTTCCTTATCAGTACCAATCGGATCATGTAAGGATACATCTTTCTTTACCTTCTTTAACGCTCTTAAGTGCATAAGAATTTCATTTTCTATACATCTGGCTGCGTATGTTGCCAATTTCGTCCCTTTATCCTCGGAATAACTTTCAATCGCTTTAATTAACCCTATCGTTCCAATGGAAATTAAATCTTCTGTATCCTCTCGTGTATTTTCAAATTTTTTGACAATATGTGCAACTAACCGAAGATTATGCTCAATTAATAAGTTTCTAGCTTCCTCATCCCCTTGCTGCATTCTTCTTAAGTATTTTTTTTCATCTTCTTTATTTAATGGTTGTGGAAAAGCGTTATTCTTCACAAAAGAAACGAAAAATACGAGCTCTTTCACAAAATACGTGATCGACGCTAAAATCGTGGACATGAACCCACCTCCCAATTTCTTTACTGTATCCTTATGAAAAGTTGGGCTCATCCGTGTCTGTACATATAGGAATTAGCTTGTAACTTTTATAAAAGATCATTCACAATTATAAACTTAACGATAATCTTTTTTGTTTCTTATCTCTTATCATTAATGGCGCATAGGTTTTACAAATCTTTTAACAAACGTTTATTTTTCAATATTAATAGGCATTACAGATTATTCAACAAGTGAAAACTAGTAAAAAATAACTGTTTTATATAAAATAGTTGAACTTATCGGTTAAGTATTTTAACTTAATAGTAAGCGTTTACAAATAAAGAGAAAGGAGGGTTGTACTACGGTAACGTTACCTCAATCGTAATCAAAACAAGTTTGTATAAAAAATGAGGAGGTAATTGAAATGAGAATTTTGGGTAAGCTAATTGTTATTTCTTGTCTTCTATTCAGTTTTTTTATTTTTATCACTGATGGTCATAGTCAAACACATTCTGGCTTCTATATCGAAGGTTCAACCCTTTATGACGCCAACGGAGAACCCTTTGTAATGAGAGGAATCAATCATGGACATGCCTGGTTTAAACAAGATTCTAGCGTCGCTATACCAGCTATTGCTAATCAAGGAGCAAATACAATTCGTATTGTCCTATCAGATGGTGGTCAATGGGCAAAAGATGATATAAGTACATTAAATCAAGTGCTCGATTTAGCAGAGGAACATGAGATGATTACTGTTGTTGAGGTACACGATGCAACAGGATCTAATTCAATGGCTGACTTAAATC
Organism: Halalkalibacter sp. APA_J-10(15); assembly: GCF_023017105.1. GTDB lineage: Bacteria > Bacillota > Bacilli > Bacillales > Bacillaceae_D > Halalkalibacter. The sequence continues at coordinate 8,223 of NZ_JALKEV010000004.1, forward strand.
GCGCTGTCGATTATTGGATTGAAATGAAAGACGCTCTAATTGGAAAAGAAGATCGCGTCATTATTAACATTGCCAACGAATGGTATGGAGCGTGGGACGGACAAGGTTGGGCAAATGGCTACAAGGAGGTTATTCCACGTTTACGAAATGCTGGCTTCACTCATACATTAATGGTAGATGCAGCTGGTTGGGGACAATACCCTCAATCGATTCATGATTATGGTAAAGAAGTTTTTAATGCTGACCCTCTAGCAAATACAATGTTTTCGATCCATATGTATGAATATGCTGGCGGGAATGCTTCAATGATACAGTCTAATATCGATGGTGTCGTCGATCAAGGGTTAGCTCTTGTAATAGGTGAATTTGGGCATATGCACACGGACGGAGATGTTGATGAAGCAACAATATTGAGCTACTCGCAACAAAGAGGCGTCGGTTGGCTAGCTTGGTCTTGGAAAGGAAATTCGCCTCAGTGGGAATATCTAGATTTATCTTATGATTGGCAAGGAACAAGCTTAACTTCTTGGGGACATACCATTGTCTACGGACCTAATGGATTACTCGAAACATCCATTCCAAGCTCGATTTTCCATACCCCTCCAAACAATGGAGAGCCCCCTCCTCATAACGGTAATGAAACTATCCTATATGATTTTGAATATGGCACTCAAGGTTGGTCAGGTTCTTCACTTCTAGGAGGACCTTGGACAACGAATGAATGGAGTGCGAATGGTAACCATTCATTAAAAGCCGATATTTTCTTATCATCTAACTCGAAGCATGAATTAGCAAAAGTCGGAAACAAGAATTTATCAGACTACTCTACTTTACAAGCCACTGTTCGCCATGCACATTGGGGGAATGTTGGAAATTTAACGGCAAGATTGTACGTGAAAACAGGCTCAAACTATAGCTGGTTTAATGGCGATCCTGTCCCTGTAAACTCAGCAAATAGTACGACTGTCTCTTTACCTCTTTCAGCAATTCCAAACCTAAATGACGTAAAAGAAATTGGCGTTGAATTTATTGGGGCTTCAAATAGCAGTGGTCAAACTGCCATTTACTTAGATCATGTAACAATCCAATAAACTGTAGTCACCTCAAAGGTTTCATTCTGATCTTTGAGGTGACTCCTTTCCAAGGCATCTTGAAATCACAGCTATTCCTTCAAATTAAAAAAAGCCAGGGATACGCTCCTGACTTTTAACACCCTTATAAATTCGAAGTTGAATGCGTCAATTGGTCTGATGCAACTGATACTTGATCAGAAGCTGCCGCAACACCCTCTAATGTTTGCACAAATTTGAGCAACTCTTCCTTCACTTCATTCGTTTGTTTTTTACTGAGTCCCATTGCATCAATGATCTTTTCAAAAAAGGCTGCTGTATCACTTACATATGTTACACTATCAGCAATTTGAAGATCGACTTCCTCAACTGAATTTAATACACGATTCATCTGGTCATTTGTTTTTTCAATTAACGTTGAAATACTGGAAACCGATTGTTTAGTTTGATCTGCTAGCTTACGTACTTCTTCCGAAACAACTGCAAATCCTCGCCCTTGCTCACCTGCTCTAGCTGCTTCAATTGCTGCATTTAGAGCTAGTAAATTCGTCTGATCGGCAATATCGGTTATTAATGAAATAATTTGCGTAATGTCGCTCGACGTTTGGCGTAATTCTTGAGACTCGACAACAATCCCTTGAACCGTTTCTTGGATATTGCCAATAATCGTACGTTGCTCATCAACTTGTTCTTTTCCATTATAAGATACTTGCTCTGCTTCTGCTGCATAACGTAAATTTTCAATTGATTTGGTTTCAATAAACTTAGCCTGATCATTCAACGATTGCATCGATGCACTCGTTTCTTGTGAAATCGTTGCTAATTCTTCGGAGGCTGTTTTAACTACTTCAGCAAACTGATTCTTTTGCTCCTCATGTTCTTGATTAAGTCGCTCATTTTCAAGTTCATACGCTTCTAATACAAGCTGTTGTTCTAGATTCAGTAATTTATTTGTTACATTCAATGCTCGTACAAATGCGTCTTGATCCTTAATTGTTTGTTGAAAAATCGTTGAAAATGCTTGAAAGAGTACTTGAAACGATAAGACATACCACTTTGTAGGTAGGCCAATTTTCACATGTATTTCAGCAACCTTGATTCGCTTTTTAATGTATGTATCCGTTATTTCACCACTAAACATTTCCACAATATGTGTTGACAAAGTTCGTTTTAATCTTTCTACAGAACTGTGGTCATTAATAATGGATTTTAGCTGATTTTCCGCAGTTAACACTTGATAAAATCGTTCAATAACATCGTCTATTTGTTCTATCACATAAGGCTTCAATGACTGAATAAATCCGAGTTCACTTTCATTTAAGCCTATCATTTCTAATTGCTTGGCATATTCTGAGTTCTTATCAATAGATAAGACCCCTTGAAAATGTTGTGCTTCTTCCTCTGGTTGCTTCATTTTTCTTTTAAATAATGAACGTGCCATGTTATCTCCCCCTAGAACTTTAATAATAGGTCTCTATACTTATTATCGCATAGTTTGATAATTTAACAATCACTTCTGAAAATAAATCATTACGGGGGAATCATTAAAAAGTCTAATAGCCTTTACAGCAGCCATTAGACTTCAATCAACTTACTTCTTTTTTGCTATTTTCATTAGGTTTGGCAAGCTTTTCAATAATTTTAGCTAATAATAAAGTCCTCTCAGTTAGTGAATCCACGTCTAAGTATTCCTTTTCACTATGAGCATATCCGCCAATAGGCCCAAGTCCATCAATGGTTGGAATACCCATTGCCGCCGTAAACGATGCATCTGATCCACCACCTGTTTTTGTATCTTTGATTGACAACCCTAATTCCGCTCCTACTTTCTTTACAACTCGATACAGCTCATTAATTTGTTTATTTTTAACCATTGGTGGTCGACTCATATCGCCAGTAAGTTCAATATTTGTACCTTGTACATCAGACGTCGCACAAAGCTGTTCAATTTTCAATTCCATCTCTTTAGCCTGCTCTATAGTAGCAACACGGACATCAATGTGACCAATAGCTGTATCAGAAATCGTATTAACCGCATTTCCACCGGCAATAATACCAACATTAACTGAAATCCCACGTTCATGGTCGTTTAAATCATGTAACTTTACAATTTTATGTGCTAATTCCTCTATCGCACTTCTTCCCTTTTCAGGTTCAATACCAGAATGCGCTGCACGTCCGGATACTTCAATCACAAAGCGTCCATTACCTCTTCGCCCCGTAACAACAGATCCATCCCTACGAGCAGGCTCCATCACAAGTGCATATCGTTTTCCTTTAGCCTCCTTCTCGATTAGAGAACGAGATGTAGGAGATCCTATTTCTTCATCACTTGTAAGTAAGATTTGAACATGCTCATATGCAGATGAGCCGCTCTCCTTTAAATATGACAGCGCATAAATTACCGATACTAAACTAGCCTTCATATCGATTACTCCAGGACCATACGCTCGTCTACCTTCAATGGAAAAGGGCCTTTTTACAGATGTTCCTCTTTCAAATACCGTATCCATATGAGCCACAATTAAAATAGAAGGTTGAGTCGATCCAAATCGATAAACTAAATGATCACCTACTTCCTCTTGCTCCTTCACCTCTAATTCAAAACCCAACTGTGTAAAATAAGGAGCTAGCTCCCTCCCTATTTGATCTACACCTTCTTTATCATGTGATCCGCTATCAATGTTCACTAGCTTCTCCAATAAATTTAACATTTCGTCTTCTTTCTGCTGGACATTCATCAGACTCTTCCCCTTATCTTCCTTTTCCACATTCTTTATCTTAGTATATGTCAGTTCATAACTTTATTTTCGATGAATAGACCCATTTTTGCAACATAATCTTTTTTATATGTACTGCTTAACAAAAAAAGAGGCAGTTCCAAGTAAAGGAACTGCCCGACAATAGGGAAGAGTAGAGAGAACATTTTTGAAGCTAGGTCAATGACCCTTCATGTGTATACTTTAACCTACGAATAGCAAAAATACAGTGTTTTTGTTAGATCTTCTAACAGAAAACCTTCATATTACTTTTTTCGTAACGTTTTTTCTCATAGAAGTCCTTTATTAAAGGGCACCAAAAAAAGTAAAAAGTAAAAAACCAAACTTTTTTCAGTACACTTCTTTATTTCTCTTTTTCTGAATTTCGTGTACATTATGATATAGGAGGGAATACAGTTGATGCATATGATAAGAAAGATTGAGAAACAACTTAGTAAACGTCAAGTAAACATTATCGGACAAGATCAAATGAAAAACTCTGCCGTTATCCTACCCCTCATCGATATCGATGGAGAACTCTCTGTATTATTTGAGGTCCGATCCTATGAATTACGATCACAGCCTGGAGATATTTGTTTTCCAGGAGGAAAAATCGATAAACAAGACGCAAGCCCTCGTGATGCTGCTCTTAGAGAATTAACAGAAGAGTTACAAATTCAAAGCAAGCATATACAATTACTGGCTGATTTAGATATACTCATTACGCCTTTTAAAGGGATTATTTATCCCTTTGTTGCTCAGGTTACTTATCCATTTACAGAGATTAAAGCGAGCCCTGCTGAGGTCGATCATTTATTTACGGTCCCACTTCGTCACTTTTATCTTCAACCACCAGAGCAGCATCCAATGCGATTCATCATTGAGCCTGAGACAAACAGCCGATATAAACATGTTCAACATCAGCGTCACACGATAGAGCAGTATTTTTATTACTATGAAACATACACCATTTGGGGACTAACTGCACGCATTTTAAAACATTTTATCGACATTACTAAACCATAATCGATCTAGCACCCTACTTTAAATATCGCTAGATCAGTTCCCAGCTTCTTTGCTTTTTCCATCTTTAGGTAATTGTAAAATAAGCAAGAACGTGACAATCGCTAATACGAGTAGTGCTATGAATATGTAGCTTAACCCTCCTGACAAACCTTCTTGCAATAAAAGTTGCTCATCATTAGTTAATGCTACTCGTTCTGTTTCATCCAAAATCCGATTAACCTCATCAATTGTTGGTTCAAATGCAACTTTATCGTCAACGTTTTCAAAATATGTACGCAAATAACGATTTAAAAGGCCACCAAATAATGCAACCCCTATTACACCTCCTAACTGTCGCATAAACATATTCATCGCTGTTACTTCTCCACGAGATTTCCAATCAACCGCTGATTGAATAGAAACAATAAATGTGGTCGTTGAAAAGCCCATGCCGACTCCGATGAAAAAGGAGCCTAGTGCTGCCCATAATGGATATGCAATTGAGGATAACGTCAAATAGCAAATCGACCCTACGAATAACCCACCCCCTCCAATGAGAGCAGTTAGACGAAAACCTACCTTAAGTATCATCTTTCCAGCAATCATTGCTGAAATAGGCCAGCCAATTGACATTGCCGTTAACGTTAACCCAGCAATGAGGGGACTTTGTTCTAATATTGCTTGAACATATGTCGGCAAAAAGGTCGATACCGTTAATAGCATCGCTCCTGTCGTTAGGGAGGCTAAATTGGCATAAAATATTTCTTTCCTTTTCCATAATGAGAAATTGACCATCGGCGCTATCGTCTTTTTCTCGTGGTAAATAAACCAAATTAGTCCTATAATCGAACATACAAATAAAAATAACAGCTGCATCCACGGTAGGAAGGAATCTCCATCGAGCTGTAAAAAGACAAACATCATCGTTGTCATTGTTACAAATAACAGAAGCGCTCCTCCATAATCAAGCCTTTGTTGCTTTTGTTCTACCTTTTCGTTTAAAAACAAACAGACGATCAATACCGAGAAGATACCAAAAGGGACATTTACCCAAAACACCCATGACCAATTAACATATTCAACAAAAAACGCTCCTAACAACGGACCTAGTATCGCTGAAATACCCCATACACTAGATAAATACCCTTGAATTTTCGCACGTTCTTCCTTCGTATACATGTCGCCTACAATTGTTGTCGCAATAGGTTGTACCGCTCCTGCACCTATTCCTTGAATAAATCGTGATAGGATGAGCATTTCCATCGACCATGAAAAACCACATAAAATCGAACCGATTAAGAAAAGAATAATTCCGATTGAAAATATGAGCTTACGACCATATATATCAGCTAGCTTACCATATAAAGGAATCGTCACAACTTGCATGAGTAAGTAAGCTGAAAACACCCAGCTAAACAAGGCAAAACCGCCTAAATCTGCCACAATCCTCGGCATGGCTGTTGCTATAATTGTCGCTTCCACAGCTGCCATAAACATCGCCAGCATAATAGCTACTAGCACTAGAGGTCGTTTTGTCTCATTCATATGTAATCTCCATTCCAATATTTTGATCTTTCTATTCTATCAGAAAATGAAGAAATCTTCATACAAAAAAGCTTAATGAAGAATTGTCTTGCTCCTCATTAAGCCCACATCATGTATCATATTTTTATCATTAACTGTCGTTCTCTATCGTTATTTATTGTCCTCTTCGTGTAAACGCTTTGATGTCTTCATGGCATAACGATGGCAAGAAATTGCCGCTATTAATAAGACAAAAACAGCTATAACCGCTGGAACTTGCCACTCTGTAATTGGAGCTGATGGAATCAGTAAGCCAATTGATAAAAACGCACTTAATGAAAGTAAAATAAAACTATATTGTTTGAAATCTGCAATCTTTGTTAACTGCTCATTCATCTTCTTATCCGTCATCCGATTCCCTCCTCATTATTATCATTCTAACATCATTTTAAGAGACTAAGATGATGTAATGATCGACAATCAAGGAGATTTTAGCCAATTACGTTTATGATTGAAGCAATTCAACCATTAGTAGTACTTGCTTAGCTGAATTGACAGAAGCTTTTTTCAAAAATTGTTCGTATGACACTTTGGCATCCTGCCCCGCAATATCAGATAATGCTCGGATGATAACAAAAGGTATTTCAAATTGGTGACACACTTGAGCAATCGATCCAGCTTCCATTTCTGAGCATGAAGGCTGATTAAATCGTTGCTTTAGCTCTTGGACACGATCGTGCTCACTCATAAAGGAATCACCAGAGAGAACAAGTCCTGTCTTTGAATGGATTCCAACCTTTTCTGCAGCTTTTTCAGCCATTTCAACTAAATGCTGATCAGGTGAATAAAAGGCTGGCATGGCTGGCACTTGTCCAAACTCATAACCAAAAACAGTAGCATCCACATCATTATATCGAACTTCAGTTGAAATAACGATATCTCCTACTTTTAATGATTCATCAAAACCACCTGCTGACCCCGTATTAATGATCACATCAGGTTTGAATAATTGAATTAACAATGTCGTTCCTATTGCTGCATTTACTTTACCAATTCCTGATTTTAATAGAATGATCTCTTGATTGCCAATGAATCCTTGATGATATTCACACCTAGCGATTGTCTGATCTTTACGCTTACTTAAGCTCTCTTTTAATAGCTCTACTTCTTCATCCATCGCGCCAATAATTCCAATTCTCATATCGTTTTACTTCCCCTCATGTTAACTATATGAAGCCACCTACAGAGGTAAATAAATAGTAGGAGGCATTCGTTTTTAATTTCTTGTATATGGGTTGTGCTCTAATTGATTTAATTGAACTGGTAACCAACCTTCACCATCTTGCCACTCCAAGAATATTTCATACGGTGTTTCGCTATTTTCATAGTTACTTACAACACCTCTTACACTCCGTTGGTCCCCGGCATTTTCAATTCGCCAAACGGTCATTTCCTCTAGACTTAACCCTGATGCATAACTAAGAGCACGATCCATTTCTTGGCGATTAGTCGTCCCTTCACCGAATTCAAGCCTTAATTCTGATTGTGTCGTCCCAATCGGCTCCCACTCATCCTCATCTGGACGAGGAGATCCTTCATCGACATCCACTTCTATTCCTTCTTCATCATCAAATACTCCTTCATTCTCTGGCTGAGACTCTTCCGGAACAACCGGATCGACAGAAGGCTCCTCTTGCTCCTCAGGAAACGCAGGATCTGGAACAGTTGGATCTTGATCATCTTGTTCATTTTCTTCATCTTCAATCGGCTCTGGTTCATTTACAACCTCACTGTCATCTTGATTAAAGATTTGTAAAGCAAAAAAGGCGATTAGCACCATGACAATGACAATTGCAATGTTATATATTATATTTATCCGTTTCTTTCTTCTTTCTTCATAACGATACGACCTCATACTACCACTCCTTTATCTTGCAGCAATACGTTCGCTAATAAGTATGACAACAAGTACACACTTTGTAAATGCACTGATTTAACTATTTTTTTTAAGAAGAATAGCGCTAACGGATGGGCACTGAAAAGTTTGGTTTTTAACTTGTTTTGATAACCTTCTAACTGTCTTTTTCTAAAAGCGTCATATCGAGTCGCTATAACGGTTTAATATAATCTGATATCCTTAACGTATCAAATCCGATATTTCATTATCCGTTGCGAATATACTCGTTTATTTAAAAAAGAGTTTCAAACAGAGAACGTACACCTCTCTGCTGAAACTCCTTCCTATTTAACGAATATCGACTATTTTAACTTCCATTTCACCACCTGGTGTATTCACAGTCACATGATCATTCACATGCTTACCCAGCAAACTTTGAGCCATTGGTGAATCATTGGAGATTTTTCCTTCTGCAGGGTCTGATTCCGCGCTACCGACGATTGCATATTCTTCTTCGTCACCATCTGGTAATTCAACGATCGTTACAACCTTTCCTAGAGTAACAACATTTTCATCCCCTTCTTCATCTTCAATCATCACAGCATTACGAATCATCTTTTCTAGCTGAGCAATACGCCCCTCAACGAAAGCCTGTTCTTCCTTCGCAGAATCATATTCAGAGTTTTCCGAGAGATCACCGAAGCTCCGAGCAATTTTTATACGTTCAACGACTTCCTTACGTCGTTCAGTTTTCAAAAACTCGAGTTCCTCTTCTAATTTTTTCTTACCATCCATTGTCATATAATGCTTTTTTTCTTCTGCCACGTCGTTCACTCCTCAATATCCTTCAAAAATAAAATTAACATAATGGCTGTTCAACCATACTTATGTAAGAGAATCGTTCAATATACAAATTTCATGAAATCCCTTACATGTACTCTATCCTATTACAAAATGGCTTTTCCTTCAATAATTGCCTGAATTTTTGTTGCAATTAAATCGATAGCAACCTGATTTTGACCACCTTCTGGAACAATAATATCTGCATATCGCTTTGTCGGTTCAATAAATTGTAAATGCATCGGTCGTACAACAGACGTATATTGTTCAATTACAGAATCAATTGTCCGTCCACGATCGTCAACATCACGTACGAGACGACGGATAAACCGAATGTCCGCGTCTGCATCAACAAACACTTTAATGTCCATTAAATCCCGCAACCGTTTATCTTCTAAAATCAAAATTCCTTCTAAAATAATGACATCCCTCGCTGAAATCGGTATGAAATCATGGGATCGTGTATGCTTCACATAATCATAAACCGGCTTTGCCACTGTCTTTCTTTCGAGTAAGCGATGTAAATGCTCTAACAACAGCTCCGTATCAAATGCAAGTGGATGATCATAGTTCGTCTGCAGTCGATCATCGTAAGATAAATGACTTTGATCTCTATAATACGCATCTTGCTCAATTAATACAATCGATTGCTTATTAAAAAGACGATATATCTCATGAGCTACTGTTGTTTTACCCGAACCTGTTCCTCCCGCAACCCCGATAATGATCGGTTTAGTGATCATTTTCGAACCTCTTTACGCATCATATTCATAGGATGTAATGGTTGATCCACTTTAAAGCGAACAACTTGTAGTGGGTGTCGTGCTGCATCTAACTCGTGACCATCCTCATCCCAAATCGTATCAATAGTTTGTACAAAATTATCTATCTCCGGTCCGAAAAATTCAACTTCATCTCCTGGACGGAAATGATTTCGCTGCTGCATTGTCACAATCGACGTTTTTGGGTCATAATCAAGCACAAAACCGATAAAATCAAAATTCGTACGTTTTGGATGATTTCCATACATTTGTTCTTCGAATGTCGGTGTTCCTTCAAAAAACTGTGGAGCAAAATCTCGATTTGCACATTTATCTAATTCATCTAACCAGGCTTTTTCAATCTTGAAGTTGTCTGGGTCCTCACAATAAGCGTCGATTACTTTTCGATACACACTCGTTACTGTCGCTACGTAGTGAATGGACTTCATTCTACCTTCGACCTTAAGGCTATCAATTCCTGCTTCGATCACTTTCGGAATTGATTGTAATAAATTTAAATCTTTCGGGCTCATCGTATATTGAGGATCCTGCTCATTAAAGAGCGCTTGATCACCATTCTCGTTCAATTCAAATAAATCATAATCCCAGCGACACGATTGGCAACAGCCTCCACGATTAGAATCGCGTGCTGTCATATGATTACTTAATACACAGCGACCAGAATAAGCGATACACATCGCTCCGTGAACAAATGCTTCTATTTCAATATCGACATGCTTTTTCATTTCAAGCATTTCCTCAAGGCCTACCTCTCTTGCTAAAACAACACGATGAAGTCCTTCTTCCTTCCAATACTTCACCGCTAACCAGTTCGACAAAGATTGTTGTGTGCTTAAATGCACCTCTACCTTTGGAGCGACTTTTTTACACGTTTCAATAATGAGAGGATCAGCCACAATGATGCCCGTTATTCCAACTTCCTGAAGGCTTTGTAAATACTCCTCAAGGCCATCGATATTTTCATTGTGTGCAAAAATATTCGTTGTTACGTAAATTTTAGCTCCATAACGATTAGCGAACTCTACCCCTTCACGCATTTCATCGATCGTGAAGTTTCCGGCATTCGAACGTAAGCCAAATTCCTGTCCGCCAATAAATACCGCATCTGCTCCATAATGAACAGCAACCTTTAGCTTTTCTAAATCACCAGCAGGTGCTAAAAGTTCTGGTTTTTTTGTAATCACGCGTTTCGCTTTTCTTGTTTCTTCTACGGTTACAGTCATCTTCTATTCCTCCCTCCTTTTTTAATACACAGTTTCCTTAAAAAAGAAGCCTGTATCGAGCTTACGATGCTTCGGTTGTAGCACTTCTAATTGATCGATATACAGTTCTTTTTTCTCCTCATATTGTTCACGATCTGTTATACAGAGATCAATCGCGTCACGATAAAGTTTCGTAACTTCTTCCATATATTCAGTTGACTTTAATACACCATCGATTTTAAAGCTATCGATTTGGGCATCAATCATTTCCTCTAGCTCATCAATAATGGCTATATCATTCGGGCTCATAATATGTGTTCCGTTCTCATCTTCAAAAATAGGATAGCGAGCTTCGCGTTCCGGATCAAACAAATACAATTGTCGCTCCTTTCCCCGTCGCTCTACTTCTAAATTCTTTCCTTGGAATTCCATATAGTTCCCGATTAATGTGCGTTTCGATTGAAACATACAGGTCATTCCATGAACTTGAACTTCAACTGCTACTTCAGCATGCTCTTTAATCTCAATAATGGCATCCATGCTGAGCTCACGAGCTAAAACCGCTCGCGTAGCTCCTCTTTTGCCCCAATAGTTTGCTGTAAACCAATTTGTCGCTGTCGTCTCTGTATTCCAATGTAAAGGCATATTAGGTGCAACCTCGCGAACAGTCATCACAACAGCTGGGTCACCAAATACGATGGCATCTATTTCTGCTTCACTTAAAAAAGCCACATATTCTGTCAGCTCTTCTATTTTGTCATTGTGAAAGAGGGCATTCATTGCAACGTATATTTTTTTATTTTGTTTATGGGCAAGCTCGACCGCTTGTTTAATATCATTTCGCGTAAATTCACCAGCAAGACGTAACCCATAACGTTCTTCACCTATAATCGCCGCATCAGCTCCAGCGTTAAATAAACGTTCAAGTGCATTAAGATCCTTTGGTGTTACAAGTAATTCAGGCTTTTTCACCGTCCTACTCTCCTTTTTACTATCGTTTTATACTGATCGCTAATCCGTCACCAACTGGCACAATTCTCGTATCATAACGAGGATGCGCCATTAACCAAGAGTTATACGTTTTTATTTTCTCGGTTAAATTCCGTAACCTCTTTGATTCAACCTCAGCCTCTGCAACTAATCCACGAAAAAGAACATTATCAGAAAAGATCACACCGCCGCGCTTTACATACGGTTCGTATAATTCAAAGAAGCGTTGATATTGGCCTTTAGCGGCATCAATAAATAATACATCAAAATGGGGCAAAGATTCAAGTTTTTCAACAAGATTCAGTGCGTCCCCAAACCAAACATGAATTTTGCTCTCTAACTCAACACGTTGAATATTTTCAAGCGCTTGTTCATATCGCTGCTCTTCTCGTTCAATTGTCACAACCGTTGCTCCAGTTGCTTGACTCATTCGTATGGCTGAATACCCGATAGCTGTGCCAATTTCTAAAATCCTTTCCGGCTTCATTAGCTTTAATTGCTGAAGTAAAAACTCCATCGCAATGATATCCATAATCGGTACATGATCTCTTTCTGCTTGTCGTTCCATTTCTTCTACAATTGAGTCTCGTCTTGGAATTAACGATTTCACATAAGTCTCAAGCTGTTCCATCTTCTACCCCCTTCTTGCTTATATGGAAAAGAGGGTGTGTCAATGACACCTCCCCCCTCATAATTGAAGTCACTGGAAGGGCACCGAAAAAGTTAAAACCAAACTTTTTCAGTGCCCCTTATCATTACTCTTCATCCTCTTGTTCTGCTTGTTCAGCCGCTTCAATCCACTCATGACGATAACGATCTCGATTTGCTAAGTGCTCTTCATACGTATCCGTATACAGAACATCTCCATTAATTCGCGCGTAGAAATAAAGATCGCCTGTTATTTCGGGACGAACTACAGCTTCTATCGAATCCTGTCCTGGTCCTGCAATTGGGCCAATTGGAATTCCCTCTACAACATACGTATTGTATGGAGATTCAAATCGAGTGTCCGTTAATGATGTCATATATAAATGCTCACCTATTGCATAAGCGGTAGTCGGATCGACTTCTAATTTCATTCCACGCTCTAAACGCGTATGAAGGACACCTGAGATCATATAACGATCTTCAGACTTCTGTGCTTCTCGCTCAATAATTGAAGCTAATGTCAATACTTCATGCGGTGTTAATTCAAGCTCGTCCATCTCTTCTTCAAGGTTAGTTAAAATCGCCTGTGTTCTACTTAGCATCGCCTCGACGATTTCCTCAATAGAAGGATTTTCAACCATGAAATCATATCGTGCTGGAAATAGGTACCCTTCTAATGGATAACGAATATTTTCATCTAAAACAACCTCAGTTAGCATATCATATCGTTCAATCAACGATTCAACATAGTCTTTATCATGGATAACCGCTTCAAGATCCTCAACCGTATGATCCGTTTCTTTTGCGATAACTTCAATCATACGCTCAAGCCATAACCCTTCAGGAATAGTAAATACCAATTCTGGATCTTGCATAACCGTTCCATCTTTTAAGGATTCAATAATTTCATCCATTGTCATACCTGTATGGAGTCGATAATCTCCTGCTTGAAATCCAGATTCATTTTTATATCGTACATAATAACGAAAGACGGTCCCATTACGAACAAGCCCTTCTTCTTCTAGTATCGTTCCGATGTGATTGGCAGTAGAACCAATTGGTATCGTAATCTCCATTTCCTCTGGTGAGTCTTCATCAACTGGAGATAGAGCATTGGTTATATATGAATACGCACCAAATCCTGCGATCGTTCCAAGTATAACTAAGCCAAGAAACGCAAAAAAGACAATACGCCTTACTATTCGAGCTTGAGTTGCTCTTTCATGATACAAGGAATTTCTTTGTTTATCGTCGGAATTAGACATCCTTCTCCTCCTTCCACCGTATCATTATACTATATTTTTCTAATATGTCAGTAATAAAAACTTGAAAATTCATGTTTGTGTTAAACAATGTAAATAAATGATCGAACCTTCATTGATTCAACTTTTAAGAATTTAATACACTCTCACCTGAAAAAAAGGTATTTCGGAAGGTTTTAACTACCGAAATACCTTTAAGACAATGCCTTTATTCTTGATCTTCGCTAAATGTATTCAACATTTCTTCAACCATTTCCCACTCTTGATCGGATTCTAACGGAAATAGAGCGATATCGTTTTCTTCACCTTCGCGATCTTCAAAACGGAAAGCGAACACCTCGACCTCTTCATCCTCATCTTCTTGATCAGAGCCAACAGGCGTTAATAAAATATATGATTGATCCGTTTCATCTACTTGAAAACGAAATAATTCATCAAATAAATGCTCATCCCCATTCTCATCGGGAATGACAATGCGTTCTTTCTCTTCGTTTGCCATAAGACACCTCTTTCACTTATTTATGATCCAAATAACCTTGTAAAATCATTACTGCAGCCATTTTATCGATCACTTTCTTACGTTTTTTTCGACTAACATCAGCTGAAATGAGCATTTTTTCTGCTGCAACCGTCGTTAATCGTTCATCCCAAAATGTCATATCACAAGTGACAAACTCTTGAAGTTGCTCAGCAAACTCCTTGCTTCGCTCACCACTTGGACCAATGGAACCATTCATATTCTTAGGTAATCCTATGACTATATGGCTTACTTCATGCTCTTTAACAAGGTTAGCTATCTTTTCCATATCTTCAGAAGGGTTGTCTTCATTTCGTCTAATGGTTTCCAGACCTTGGGCTGTCCAACCTAGCTCATCACTAAGGGCAATTCCAACTGTTTTCGTACCCACATCTAATCCTAACGCTCTCATCCAATCTCCTTTTGGTGTTGTGTGAGATAGGATTTCACCAATTCTTCAATTAATTCGTCCCGTTCTAGCTTGCGAATGAGCGTACGAGCATCCTTATGACGAGGAATGTACGCAGGATCTCCTGACAGTAAATAGCCAACAATTTGGTTGATAGGGTTGTAACCTTTTTCCTCAAGTGATCCATACACAGAAAGAAGCACCTCTTGCACATCCACATCAACCGAATCATCCTGAAAATCAAATTGCATCGTTTTGTCCATAGAGCTCATCACACACACCTCTTTCATTCATTGCTAGTCTCCTTCTTCCCTTAAAAGCTAGCTTGTCTTTATTTCCATTGTACACCAAAATGATCCATTTAGGAAATTGTATTTACGTAATCTTGAACAAAGGCAAGTGCCTTTTCTAATTCCTCTGGCTTCTTTCCACCTGCTTGGGCCATATCGGGACGTCCACCACCTCCGCCTCCGCAGCGTGTCGCTACTTCCTTTACAAGCTTACCGGCATGGTAACCAGATTCAAGCAAATCTTTTGTCACACCAGCTACAATGTTTACTTTTTCACCAGATACAGCAGCTAATACAATGATACCAGAAGATAGGTCCTGCTTTAATTTGTCGACAATTGCTCGTAATGCATCCATATCACCAGCATTCACTTTTTTCGCAAGTACCTTTACTCCATTAACTTCAACAACATCATCAATTAGGCTTCCAGCTTCCATGTTACCCAATTTCGCCATTAAAGATTCATTCTCACGCTGAACTTCTTTTAATTGTTGATTTAAAGACTCCACTCGTTGTGGAACTTCTTCTACTCGTTTCGCTTTCAGGATAGAAGCAGCATCTTGTAAATCTCGTAGTTGACTGCTCATTTGCTCATAAGCACCTTGTGCCGTTACCGCTTCTATTCGACGCACACCTGCACCAATTCCAGATTCACTTACAAGCTTACACAAGCCAATTTCAGCTGTATTTCGAACATGACAGCCACCACAAAGCTCCAAACTATATTCGCCGACTCTCACAACACGTACTGTTTCTCCATATTTCTCACCAAAGAGCGCCATTGCTCCCATAGCTTTTGCTTCATCTAGCTTCTTTATTGTAATATCAACATCGGTCGCTTCCCAAATTTGTTTATTGACAATCTCTTCAATTCGACTTAATTCTTCTTTCGTCACTTGACCAAAATGAGAGAAATCGAATCGAAGTCTTTCAGCGGACACGAGGGAGCCAGCTTGATTCACATGCTCACCTAAAACATCCTTTAACGCTTGATGAAGCAAATGAGTCGCCGTATGATTTTTCACAATCGCTTTTCTGCTTGGAGCATTCACTTCAGCGATAGCCGTTGCTCCAACTTGCATAACACCCTCTTTTATAATAATTGTATGAAGATGCTGACCGTTAGGCGCTTTCTTCACATTCTGAACATCAGCTACAAACCCTTCACCGCTAATCGTACCAACATCCGCGATTTGTCCACCGCTTTCAGCATAGAATGGTGTTTTGCTTAGAATAATTTGCACTTGCTCTTGTTCGTGTGCTTCTCTTATTACTTCTTTATCAGCAATGATTACTTCAATCTTTGTCTGTTCAACCTTCAGCTCATCATATCCAACGAAAACACTTTCAGCATTAATCTGTCCAAGTACCTCATCCTGAACTTGCATTGAGCCTGTTTCTTGTCTCGCTGAACGAGCACGTGAACGTTGACCTTCCATTTCCTCTTCAAAGCCTTCACGGTCGATTGTTAAACCTTGTTCTTCCACGTATTCTTCTGTCAAATCAACAGGAAATCCATACGTATCATAAAGTCGGAAAACGTCAACACCAGAAATCACTTTCTCATCATTCTGCTTTGCCTCATCAAGCACCTTATGTAAAATAGCTAATCCTTCATGAAGTGTTTCATGGAATCTCTCTTCCTCATTTTTCATGACTTTTTGCACAAATTCTGTCTTCTCTTTTACCTCTGGATAAAAATCCACCATAATTTCACCGACAACCGGAACGAGTTCATACATAAAAGGACGGTCAATTCCAATCAACTTTGCATATCGAACAGCTCGACGTAAAAGACGACGTAATACATACCCACGTCCCTCATTGGAAGGCAATGCACCATCCGTTACGGCAAATGTTACCGTTCGAACGTGATCGGCAATCACTTTAAAGGCAACATCAATTTCAACATCTTGGCCATATGATTTTCCGGAAATAGGCTCCGTTGCTTTAATAATCGGCATAAATAAATCCGTTTCAAAGTTTGTTGGAACATCTTGGATAATGGACACCATACGTTCAAGTCCCATACCTGTATCTATGTTTTTCTTAGGTAGTGGTGTGTATGTACCGTCTGGATTATGGTTAAATTGTGAAAATACTAAATTCCATACTTCAAGATATCGATCGTTTTCCCCACCAGGATAAAGCTCAGGATCACTCTCATCGTCACCATATGCTACGCCACGATCATAAAATATTTCCGTATTCGGTCCACTTGGACCTTCACCAATATCCCAGAAATTCCCTTCTAAACGAATAATTCGTTCAGGTGGAAGCCCAATTGTCGATTGCCAATATTCATAGGCTTCGTGATCCTCAGGATGTACTGTTACGGATAATTTGTCAGGATCAAATCCAATCCACTGATCGCTCGTTAGAAACTCCCAAGCCCACTCAATCGCTTCTTCCTTAAAGTAATCTCCAATTGAAAAGTTCCCAAGCATTTCAAAAAACGTATGATGCCGAGCTGTCTTACCTACGTTTTCAATATCATTTGTTCGAATCGATTTTTGCGCATTTGTTATACGGGGATTATCGGGAATCACTCGACCATCAAAGTACTTCTTTAAGGTAGCAACCCCACTATTAATCCATAATAAAGTCGGATCATCATGCGGGACGAGTGATGCACTCGGTTCAATATCGTGCCCTTTTTCTTTAAAAAAATCTAAAAACATTTGTCTAACTTGTGCAGATGTTAAATGTTTCACCTTCATCGACTCCCTTTACATGTAATCTGGTATACCAAATTCTCGTAACGTTCATAGAAAAAAGCCCTCACTCCCTCAATAAAGGGACGAGAGCTTGTTCACGCGGTACCACCCTAATTATAGACATTCGTCTATCACTTTCATACCTTAACGCGGGTTAACGGTAGCGATTAGCTACACTCAGGATTAGCGTTCTGAAGCTCTTCACTTAGTTCACCTTCCAGCCTCGGGCAAACCTCTCTATACAAGTGGAACTGCTTCATACTCGTTCCTTCAACGTTTTTACCTGTTCATTTCGCTCTTTTATTATAAAAATGTAACAAGCAAATGTCAACGTGCGAGACGGTATGAACGTATGTGTAAAAAAAACACCTTACCTATGGCCAATAATGGTACAGCCAATAACATACCTAAAAAACCCCCAATTTCTACACCAACTAATAAAGCTAAAATAATTAATACTGGGTGAAGGTGTATACTCTTTCCAACGATAACTGGTGATAGAATGTTACTTTCTAGCTGTTGAATAATAAATAATAAAAGAATCGTAAATAATCCAAGCTGCCACGATTCAAGAAAACTAACAATCACAGCAGGAGCCGCACCTATGTAAGGACCAAAAAATGGAATTAAATCAAGTGCGCCGATAAAGACACCGAGAAGGATCGGGTATGGTACACCTAACAGCCACAGACCGAGAGTTGACATGACTCCAACTAGTAACGATACGAGTAATTGTCCTCGTATAAATCCTCCTATCGCTTGGTCGACATCCTTTATAAAGCGCTGCAAAGGTTTTCGCCATCTTCGCGGTGTCACATACCAGCAAATCCTCTGAATTTGATCATAATCTTTCAATAAATAAAAAACTAAAAATGGGATCACGATTAAAGCGAAAAAAGATGTCACTAAAAAGAGAAACACTGCTTCTACTTGACTAAAAATGTGTTCACCTAATCGAATTAATTGATCTTTCCAATTTTCTACCTGAAGCTGGATGGGTTTTGGCAAACTATGGAGCTGGTGGTCCATTTCATCTGTTGCTTGCTCAATCATTTGAACTTGCTCAGGTACAACTTCAACAAAATGTTCAATTTGCTTTTTCAATTCTGGAAATCCAATCATAGCAATAAGTGCAAACAAGCCGATCATTAAAAGAAAAAGTAACATAACAGCTACGGTTCTTGACATCCCAACTTCATGAAGCTTCTCCACTATCGGGTGAAGTAAATAAGCAATCAAAACCGATACACCGAGTGGTAATACTAAAGCCTTGAAAATAGCGCTAAAAGGAGCAAAAATTGGTGTAAGCTGAATAAAAACAAAGATAATGAGAGCAATGATCAAAATAAGAGCAGAACGATATAACCATCTAAACCATTTGTTGTTATTCTCCACCTCTCTCACCTCTTTCATTAGTATGACCAATTTAAATAGAATCATCATGAACCTAGTATAAGAATTTCATCCCACGAACATGTTTTTCATGTTACTGTAAAAAAAGGATATTAAGTCTTTAGGAGGTTATCATGTTTACTAAAAAAATAGATGATTCGTTAATGATTAAACAAATTGAATACACAGATGCTCATCAACTGTTTTATGTAGCAGAGCAATCAAGAAGCCATTTACGCAAATGGCTTCCCTGGGTAGATGACACAACAACTGTTGAACATACCAAAAACTTCATTCACTCCTGCGAACAGCTCGCTAACGAAAGCAAAGGTTTAAATACTGTCATACTCTATGACGATCAAATCGTTGGAAATGCAGGATTTAATCAAATTGATCACATTAATAAAATAACAACGATTGGTTACTGGTTGGCAGAAAACGTTCAAGGAAAAGGAATCATGACTCGTGTTGTTCAAGCCTTAACAGCTTACACATTCGAAGAGCTACAATTCAACAAAGTCGAGATACGTGTTGCTAAAGAAAATAAAAAAAGCCGTCGCATACCAGAACGACTCGGCTTCCTTCATGAAGGCTGTATTCGAAGTAGTCAATACTTACATCATACATATATGGATATCATTATTTATGGGTTATTAAAAGATGAATGGATGAATCAGAATGTCAACTGAAGTACCTCTCCTTATATTTCAATTTTAACTTATGCACCCATTCTTCTCTATTTTTCACTTTCATTAATAAATTCCATTCGATTCCCGAACGGGTCACGACATTCAAATCGCTCATACCCTGGGATAGGAACGGCTTCAACAATCTCGATTCCTAACTTATTCAATCTTTGTTTCCAATGATCTAGATCGGACACTTCATAGGCAATATGTGCCTTCGTCTGAAAACGATCAAACCCTTCTTCTGTCCCAACATGTACTTGACGATTACCCACCTTTAGCCAAAATCCTCCTCTCCCCTGTAATGACGCTGGCTTTTCCATTTCCTCTATCCCTAACCCTTCACAATAGAAAGCTCTTCCTGCCTCTTCTTCCCCTGTTGGAATCGTTATTTGGACATGATCTATACCTTTGATCATCCTCACTCACTCCCATAATTTTGTACATATTGTTCATTCCCATTCTTTTTCAATGACTTCTACTATATCATGAGGACCACTCGATTTATTAGAAGTGACCACAACTATACAATCCCTTTCAGGATAATAAGCTGAAGCGAAGCTTACACCAGGATCATAACCCATAACATGATATTTGCGTCCAAAAGCTGTGCTCTCCTCAATCCAAACGCCATAACCATAACAGCCACCTTGACCTGTTAGTACGTGAGAGGTAAACAACAACTCCGTCATCGTTTCACTTAATAGTCTACGCTCACGTACAGCCTGCCAAAGATTAATCATATTACTAGTTGTAATAAAGGCCCCTCCATCTGCTCCACCAATGATCGGTAAAGAATATAAATTTGTTCTCCACATTCCATTTGCTTCATCAATATAACCTAGCGCGGTATTGCTTGGTAGATGATCAAGTGAGTAATAACCTGATTTATCCATGTTACAGCGTTTAAAAATATGCTCCTCCACATAGCTTGTGAAACTCATACCTGATAACTGTTCAATGACTAACCCTAACAAGATATAGCCCGCATTATTATAATGAAACCTCTCACCTGGGGAAAACTTCATTAAATCATTTTGAAATAAAGGTAAAAAGTCACGAGGATTTTTCATTACATACACCGGTACTTTCTCCCAGATTTCCTCAAAATCATCCATGAGCTCTTCATCAAAATAATCGGGTACACCAGAGCTATGTGTTAATAAATGATGTATCGTAATCTCTTCTGAAAAATTCGGAAAAGGAACAGACAAGCAATCCTTCAATTTCGTATGTAGTGTTAGTTTCCCTTGTTCAACAAATTGACAAATCGCGATCGCTGTAAACAGTTTGCAACCAGAAGCAATTCCGAATCGTGTGTCGATGTTATTTTCTAATTTCTCTGATCGATTCGCATAACCGTATGCTTTATGTAGGGTCAACTGTCCATTTCGAACAACATGTACAACTCCCGAGAAGTTCATTTCCTCACTCTTACTACTAATTTTTTTCTCTATATCACTCATCTCTAATGACTCCTCTCTTCTATCTTTCATTATAAAATATTCTACAATTACTATAAAATCCCTTTACTCATATACTCTTTCAAATTAATTAAAAACGCCACAAGCAAATACCTTTAAGCCTGTGACGTTTCACTCATACTATTTATTGTTGTACAATCGCTTCTGCTAACACATCTATACGAGTTAATACTTCTTGATCGACAATTTCATTCTTCTCATTAAAGCTTCCATTTACAGCAAACACTTGCGTATTCGGTACGGTAGCTTTCAAAAATTGCAGGATTGGCTTTAACTGATATTCAGCAACAAGAAAATGACGCTCTGACCCTGCAGTAGTAACGATGCCTGTAACTTTCGATTGAAACACCCCCATCGGTAAGTGGTCAAACAGGTTTTTTAACACACCTGAAATAGAAGCCTGATAAATTGGTGTTCCGAAAACGAGTGCATCCGCGGCAATCATTTTCTGCACAACTTTCTGAGTGTCATCGTTATACTCTTCTAATGGTAAGCCTCGTACCCAATCAATCTCATACTCCTTTAAATCAATTAACTCCGTTTCGACAGCTGGGCTTTTCCGTTTAACAGCTTCTAATACTTCACTAACAACTTTTACTGTTTTAGATCCAATCATTGAACCAGATACGCCAACTATTTTCATTTCCATGACCTCCTATTTAAATACACTCGTACTATGCAACGGCTGAACTCTTGAAGCAGGGTCAATATATGCTTTTGCATGATTTATCGCAATTGGTGCTTCACCTAACCCGACCGCAATAAGTTTCACCTTTCCTTCATAGTTTACAATGTCACCTGCTGCAAATATGCCCTCAATATTGGTTTCCATTTTTGAATTAACGATAATTGATTGACGATCCATTTCTAAACCCCAGCTTTTAATCGGACCAAGAGAAGAAATATTTCCATAATTGACGATGATATGATCAGTATCAACCACCTCTTCATCTCCATTTTTATGAGCAATCACTACTTGACGAAGCGTTTCTCCCTCACCAATTAATCGTTTGATAGCGTATGGTGTTTTTATATTAACCGAAGAAGCTTTTAACTCGTTGACGCTACTTTCATGAGCTTTGAAATCATTTCGACGATGACATAATGTAACATGTGATGCAACATTCTCAAGCATGAGGGACCAATCTACAGCTGAATCACCACCACCACAAACAAGAACACGTTGCCCTTCAAAAAACTGTAAATCCTTTACTGAGTAATGCAGGCTCTTCCCTTCATACAACTGCTCCCCTTCAATCTTTAATTTACGCGGTTCAAACGCCCCTATTCCTCCAGTAATCAAAATAGTTTTGGAAACATGTTGCCCTTGATTGGTCGTTAACGTAAACTTGTCCTCATCTTTCTCCACATGTAAAACTGTTTCATTAAGACAAATCGTTGGTTTGGCAAAAGCAGCTTGCTCCTCTAAATTCTTAATAAATTCTTTCCCAAGTACCTTCGGAAATCCACCAACATCATAAATATATTTATCTGGGTATAATTCGCCCACTTGCCCACCAAGTTGACCTAAGCTATCAATAATCTTCACCTTTAAGTCACGCATTCCTGCATAAAAAGTCGCAAATAAACCTGTTGGCCCTCCACCAATAATCGTTACATCATACAATTCTTTTTCATTCATTGATTTTCTCTCCCATTCTTTTATTATCTTTTTATATTATTAAGTATAAACAACCATCACGACTTAGCTGCCGGACCAAATTTTCCAGTACGATAATCATGATAAGCTTCTTTTATTTCTTCTTCTGAATTCATGACAAACGGACCATACGGAACGATTGTCTCTTTAATTGGTTCTCCAGAATAAATTAAAAGCTTTACTCGACGTGAACGAGCAACTATTGAGCAGTTATCGTGACTCAAGCTAACTTGGTCAGTCATCGTTAGCGTTGCAACATCATGCTTTTTTAGCACTGTTCTTTCATCACCTATTTCAAGTTCACCTGAGAGTACATACACAAATGCCTGATGCGTAACAGGTAGTTGATGTTGATAGCACGCTCCTTCTTCTAAATTGGCCTCAGCTATCGTTATTGGAACCATTGACTGAAGCGGTCCAACGATATTCCCAATTTGTCCTGCAAATATTTTAACGAATCCACGATCTATCTCAATTGTAGGAGTAGCTTCTGAATAAACATTTTGATAATAAGGCTTAGAGAACTTTTTCTCTTTCGGCAAGTTTAACCACAGCTGTAACGTATGAGCAATGTCATCACTAACAGCTTCCTCTGCATGTCGTGCACCAGATCCTGCATTCATATATTGCATATCACCTGGTTCAAGGATTTCACGACTTCCACTATTATCAATATGCTCTAACCGACCATCCACTACATATGTAATCGTCTGGAATCCTCGATGGGGATGATCAGAAAAGGCGCCTCTTTTAAACCAATCCTCAGCCATTATGATAAATGGGTCAAATTCCTTAAATTTCCCATTCGGCAGCACCCATCCTTTCTGAATAAAAGGAAAACTCATCTCTTCATACTTAACGGTCCATTTGTTTTTAACACGGCGTTGATTCATTTCTCTCACCTCTTATTTTATATACATTTTAGTATAAAAAGTATATAATGATAGTACATCATATCCATCATATTTTGCAAAGCATTCAGCTTCTCATTCATTCAAATATTTTCATACATAGAGGAGAGACTTACATGCACTCAACAAAAAACAAACTACTAGAACTTCTCAAGAAAAACGGAACTTTGTCTGTTCAAAACTTAACAGCCACATTAAATATCACACATATGGCAGTTCGAAAGCATATACTTTCACTTGAGAAAGATGGACTCATTGAAGGGAAAGAAGTTAGACAAGCGGTCGGTCGTCCGCAACAAAGATACTCTTTA
This sequence comes from Halalkalibacter sp. APA_J-10(15), assembly GCF_023017105.1. Taxonomy (GTDB): domain Bacteria; phylum Bacillota; class Bacilli; order Bacillales; family Bacillaceae_D; genus Halalkalibacter. The sequence continues at coordinate 32,579 of NZ_JALKEV010000004.1, forward strand.
ACTAGCAAAGGGGAGCTACTTTTTCCAAGAAACTACGAAGGGATTAGCGTTGAATTTTTACAGGATATTGAGGAATTACATGGTTACGAGGTCATTCACACTTTGTTTAAAAAAAGAGAGCAACGTTTAACAAAAAGTTATAAACAACGACTAATTCAAACAAATTTTGATGAAAAAATAGCAGAGCTCACTAATATACAAAATGAGAAGGGCTACATGGCTGAGCTGCAAAAAATAAACGACGGAACGTACGAATTAACAGAATATAATTGTCCTATTTTAGCCATTGCCTCTGATTACAAAGACGCTTGTACGTGTGAAACCGAAATGTTTAAGCAAGTGCTTGAAACAAATGAGATTGATCGAATTTCCTGTCAATCAGATGGTGAGCCACATTGTAAATTCTTAATACGAAAAAATAAATAGTGGCACCACTTGCAAGTTTAAGCACATTAATTTTATTGATTTAAAAAATGAGGCTGGGACAAAAGTGGTTTATCTAAAAGAAAAGCCGAACAATGATAGATGGTGGACGTAAACCGCTCCTGAAATATACTTCGCTTTCCGCGGGAAGCCGGTGAGCCTCCTCGTGCTTCGCACTGCGGGGTCTCACCCTTGGCTTTTCAGCGGCCCTTTAAGTAATGTGCGTAGCCGTTGCCCGATTTTGAAAGCCTTTCTATGAGTGGGTTTCTCATAGAAAGGCGTGCAACGAGCGGAGCCATTACTCTTCTTTGAGTTACTAGAAAGGACTTTTTCAGTGGTCTCGCTTTTCATTCCGCAGGAGTCTACGTATATTTCATCCGCTACGTTCATCTTTTGTTCGGGTTTCCAGATAGACACTTTAGTTATGTCCCAGCCTCATCCACTATTTTTCTTGTTTTTCACTTGTTTGACGATTTAAGAAAACGGTTAGAGCAAAGAAGATAACAGCCGCTCCTAAAATCGTGCCACGGAATTGCCATAGAATTGATGTTGAATAATGCTCAGCGTAAAACCCCGCATGAATAAAGGATACTAAAAGTAAACCTCCAAAAATAAACGCTCCTAAAATAAACATGACTTGTTTCGGATTCACATAAACATCACGGTTTGCTTCTCCCATAAAATTGCACCTCACTACAATAAACTTTTCTCTTCATACTATCTTACCTATTATTTCTTTCACTTTCAAATAGACGAGACAAATTAATAATTTATGTTAAAATGAGGCTAACATGAATGGACTTCAACTTTTTGAATGACCTCGAAGCAATGAAGCGTAGTCGCTATATCTTTTAAAGTCTTATGATCAGTGGTTTTCTCGCCACAAGACGCATAGTGAACGGAACCATTGTCATATTTTTTGGGTACTTTTTAAACATTGCTTTATAAATTTGATAATTCGATAGGAATGATAAACTGATGAAACGAATCGTACTTATTGATGGAGATTGTCATATATGTAACCAAAGTGTACAATTTATTATTAAACGTGACCCAAATGCACAATTTCAATTCGCTTCCTTACAAAGTGAAATTGGTCAATACTTATTAGCAAATCATAATATATCAAGCACAATGAATAGTATGGTACTTATTGAAAATAATCAACACTATATTCGTTCAACAGCTGTATTACGAATTTGTAAACAGCTAAAAGGACTATGGAAGCTATCTTATATCGCCATTATTTTCCCTCGCATACTTCGTGACGCAGTTTATCAAATTGTTGCGAACAACCGTTATAAATGGTTTGGTCAAAAGGAGCAATGTCTAGTCCCAACATCTGATATGAAAAAGCGCTTTTTAGACTAGGCTACTTGCCAATACTGAAATTGTTAAATATTGGCGCCTTAATAACATCTACAATGTACTACTCACTTCCCTCACAATTGTCACAAAATCGCTCACGCTCAAACAAGACAGGTCATCAATAAAAACGGTATACTAGTAATAAATCTGTCTTCGTAAGGAGCTTTCGTCAATGTATCAATCTCTAGAGGAATGTATATTAGATTTAGAACAGAAAGGTGAACTGATTCGTATTAAAGAAGAGGTCGATCCTTATCTTGAAATGGCTGCGATCCATTTAAAGGTATATGAAAAAGGAGGTCCAGCGATCTTATTTGAGAATATTAAAGGATCAAAATATCCCGCTATCTCTAATCTTTTCGGCACAATCGAACGTAGTAAATATATGTTTCGTAAAACATGGAATCCAACTGAAAAAGTCATCCAATTACGGAATGATCCTATGAAAGCGTTGAAGCAACCGTTGAAGCATGTTCAATCAGGTTTAGCTGCTTCAAAGGCGTTACCGTTGAAGAAAAGAAATGGTTTACCTTCTCACTTGGAGGAAATTACAATTGCTGAATTGCCACATATTCATCACTGGCCTGATGACGGAGGTGCTTTTGTCACATTACCCCAAGTGTATAGCGAAGATCCTGACAAGCCTGGAATCATGAATGCTAATTTAGGAATGTATCGTATTCAAATTAGCGGAAATGACTATGAACCTAATAAGGAAGTAGGAATCCATTATCAAATTCACCGTGGCCTCGGTGTACACCAAACAAAAGCAATAAAAAAGGGTGAGCCACTCAAAGTGAGTATTTTCATCGGCGGGCCACCGTCTCACACATTATCTGCTGTTATGCCACTTCCTGAAGGACTTAGTGAGCTTACTTTTGCCGGCTTATTAGCAGGTAGACGTTTTCGATATAGTTATGTTGATGGCTACTGCGTTAGTCATGATGCAGACTTTGTTATTACAGGAGAGATTCATCCAAATGAAACGAAGCAAGAGGGGCCATTCGGTGACCATCTCGGCTATTATAGCCTTACCCACCCTTTTCCGATGATGCGTGTTCACAAGGTTTTTGCTCGCAAAAATGCCATTTGGCCATTTACCGTTGTTGGACGACCTCCTCAGGAGGATACATCATTCGGTGAATTAATTCATGAATTAACAGGTGATGCTGTCAAACAACAAATACCTGGCGTTAAGGAAGTCCACGCGGTTGATGCTTCAGGGGTTCACCCTCTTCTATTCGCCATTGGTAGTGAACGCTACACACCATATGAGGAAGTGAAACGACCGTCAGAATTAATGACAATCGCAAACAACATTTTAGGAACAGGACAATTAAGCTTAGCGAAATATTTATTCATTACAGCTGAAGATACAGATCCCATTTCGACACATGATGAAGAACGTTTTTTAACGCATATTCTCGAACGAATAGATCTTCGGCGTGACCTTCATTTTCAAACGAATACGACCATTGATACGCTTGATTACTCTGGAACAGGTCTTAATTCTGGAAGTAAAGTCATAATTGCAGCTTATGGAAATAAGAAACGAGAGCTTTGTACAACCATCCCAAAAGTATTAGAAGAACTCTCAATTGTCCATAATCCTTCCATTGTCTTTCCAGGTGTAGTAGCAATAGAAGGCACTGAATTTTTGAGCTATGAACAAGCACAAATCGAATTAGAGGAATTAACTACTACACTAGCTAGTAATGAGGATTTGTCTTCATGTCCACTTATGATCCTGTGTGACGATAGTAAGTTTCTAAGTGAGACTCTTTCTAATTTCTTATGGGCCACCTTTACGAGAAGTAATCCTTCACATGACATCTATGGAGTTAATAGCTATTATCAATTTAAGCATTGGGGCTGTGATACGATGATCATTGATGCACGGATGAAACCTCACCATGCCCCACCACTCATTTTAGATCCTCAGGTAGAACAAAGCATTGCACGCTTCTTTAGTGAGGATGGAACGATCAAAAGGACATAACATTAACAGTAGTATTAAGCGCTGCTCTTTCTTTTAAGAGCAGCGCACTTCTTATGTTAAATATTTCTTTCACACAAATTTCCCTTCTTTTTTAAACAATTTTAATAAAATGAAACAGCAAATGACACACGCAACAGGTGTTGTAATAATAAAGGCAAAGCCAACTTGCATACCAATATTGCCCCCCATTAATAGTTCATATCGATCAGAAAGAGCATTAATTGCTTCAATGAAAAACCCAATAAATAAATTGATCACGACACTTCCGATACCCATTAACGAGACAGTAAATGTAATCGCGGTGCCAGTCCCTTTCGCATAGCGTTTTGCGAGTAATGCCATTACAGTTGGATAAATGGGTGCAATCCCAGCTCCAGCAAGGGCAATAACAATTGCACCATCATTGCCTAATGCTATCCCAATAATGCCACATACACTTGAAAACAGAGAAAACAATAAAATCGAATGTATGTACCCAATTTTATCTGTTACAGGACCTAGAAAGAGCCTTGCTAGCATAAAAAAGAAAAAGAATAATGACAAAATCTTTGAAGCATCTTCAATCGTCCACTGAAACACATGAACGTAATAATTGACTAACCAGCTTGCAGTTGCAAGCTCTGCCGTCACACCAAATGTTAATAAGATGACAATCGTCCAAGCGATGCGATCCTTCATTAGCTTTTTAATTGAAATGTTTTCTTCTCCATCTTCCTCCTCTTCGTTTGAAAAACGAGCAATTAAAGTCGGGATTATCGGCAATATCGTTAGTGAGAGGACTATCATGTACATAAAACGCCAACCAAGTTCTTCTCCTCCAAATTCCCACCCCATAAGAGAAGCAGCCATTATAGGTGCGACTGTCGACCCTAGTCCATAAAAAAAGTGCGAAAGGTTCATCATCGTTCCAGTATGGTTTTTAAAAATTTGAGCCGCTATAATAGCTAAAGCGATCTCGAGCATCCCGTTCCCAACATATAAAAAAAAGAAAGATGCTGTTAAATAAGGAAATGAGGTCGAAGCAAATAAACAAACACCCGACAGCGCCATGGCGATGAAGGCAATGATCGTAGTTGCTTTAATTCCAATTTTATTGGCTAAAATAGATGTGTACATACAGGCTAGTAAGAACCCCAAAGAATTTAAGGCTAACAACAAACCAAGCTGTGCTTCACCAATTTGAAAATCAGACTGTATTTGTGGAATCGCAGGCCCTCGAACATTTTCAGATATGCCAAACAATAAAAAACCGGCAAATACAACGATTACAAGTATGTAATAATTTTTCTTTAAAGACAATTTCACAGATGCTCCTCCTACACGTTCCATTAAAAACTAGTATACTACAAACTTTTTTACTAGTCTTCTAAGAAAAAGCGAATGTCTTATTACGATCTAATACTGAAAAGACAAGCCCTTTTGGACTTGTCTTTTACGATTATTTAAACATCTTATTCACAGGCTTCATCATTTGCTGGAATCGATTCGACCTTCTACGGTCATTCATCGTCCATGCCGCAGCTCCAATTCCGATTGCAATTAATGAAGTTGTTACAGCTTTCCTCATAACTGTCACCACCTATTTAGTTGGCTTCCATTTCGATTTCTAAATCATGGTCCTCAAATAGGTCATCCAATGAACTGAGTGTGCCATCCTCCTCAACTTGATGCATAGAAAGCTTCCCATCTGATAAGGTCATTTCGACAAAACAGCTCCAGCAATAATACTGGTTTGTTCCAATTTTCCCGATATCTTTACTTTGGCAATTTGGACAACGCATGATACGAGCTCCTTTCTTACTCGGTCATAATCGCTCGCCCTTTGGTAATCGTTAATGGTTCTTCACTCTTAACGACTTTTCGACCCTCCATTAGATCAGCGATTAATCCTTCTGTCACTTCATACCCTACGATTGTCCCCACTTCTTCTTGAAAATATACATCTTCCATCAAACCTAGCTTCTCACCTTCTTGAGAAAGCAAGGTCATTCCTTGTAGTCGATTCTTTCCATGCTTCAATAAAAAATCATGTTTTCGTTCAAACAATTGGAGTTTCTTAGAGCTCGTAATCATAATAGCGTCTTTGCCAAAGCTTTTCACATCAGAAATAGGTAATAAGCGCTGTCTTGTAAGCCAACCTTTTGGATCAACGAGTAACCCCAATATCCTACCTTCCTTATACACTAAGTCATTCACATGACCACACTCTTGACCTGTCGCTTGCTCAATGACCGGAAAACCTTCTATTATTGAAAATGTCCGCAAAGCTATCGCCACCTTCCGAACATTTATAGCATCTGCAAGGCTATAATCTTTATACTAGTTGACTTTTTCCACTCGCCATTTGTTCTAGTTTATCTTTTAACATCGAATGACGCTCTAACTCATTTTGTTGTGTGATCGCAGACCTAAATGCAGATAGTTCTCCACACAATAACAAGAACTGCTTTGCTCGTGTAATGCCCGTATAAATTAAATTACGTCTAAGCATTCTCGCATAGCTTCGTAATACCGGCATCACGACAATTGGAAACTCACTGCCTTGAGACTTATGAATGGAGCAGCAGTACGCATGAGTAATTTGATTAAGTTCACGCTTCGGATAAACTACTTCCTTCCCATCAAATGAAACAACAAGTTGATCTTGTTTTTCTACATTTTCCTTCGCATAAAAAATGGCGACAATTTCACCACGATCGCCATTATATACATGCTCCTCAGGATTATTCACAAGCTGCAATACAACATCACCTGTCCGATAAACAATGTCACCAAAGCTCAGCTCTCGCCTTCCTTCTTTCTTTGGATTAAATAGCTCCTGTAAAAGGAGGTTTAATTCCGTAATACCTGCTTGACCTTTATACATCGGTGCAAGCACTTGGATATCCTTAGCGGTAAAACCTTTTTTGACGGCATTTTCACAAATTTGTGAAACAGCTTCTTTCACTTGGTCTAACTGACAAGGGAAAAAGCGCCGATCTGCTTGTGGCTCAGCTAGTGATTCAGGAACATGTCCACCTTTAATCGAATGAGCCAAATCTATGATAGATGATCCTTCCTTTTGTCGATAAATATCGGTTAAATGAACCGTAGGTATAACGTTAGACTCAAGAAAATCCTTTAATACTTGTCCTGGGCCAACTGAAGGTAATTGATCTTGATCTCCAACGAAAATGACTTGCATTTTCTGTGGAACGGCCTTCAATAGTTGATTCATCAACCAAATATCAACCATCGAACTCTCATCAACGATCAGTAATTCACCATCAATTTGCTCATGGTCCCCTTTTTCAAAGCCTCCACCATTCCCACTCCATCCAAGTAACCGGTGGATCGTTGTCGCTGGTAAATCAGTTGATTCATTCATTCGCTTTGCTGCACGTCCTGTTGGTGCAACGAGTAAAACTGGAAACGGGTTTGAGTTAGAATATGCATTTGGATCGAGTGACAATCCGTGTAACCTTGCATACAATTCAACAATTCCTTTTATAACAGTAGTCTTACCTGTCCCTGGACCACCTGTTAAAATCATCATTTGTGAAGAAAGAGCCGTTTGAATAGCTTCCTTTTGTGAATTTGCATAAGAAAGCTTTTGCTCTTCTTCTAGCTTTCCCAATTCCTTTAGAAATTCAGCTTCCGGAAATTCAGCTTCTACCTCTTGTGATAATATACGGCGTACATTCGTTACAATGCCTTTCTCCGCAAAAAATAATGTCTTCATATATACACGGTCATCTTCTTCCACAATTAAATCATCTTCAGCCATCATGAGAAGCTGCTGCTCCACTTCGTTCATTTCAATACTAAGTTGTGGCGTAGAGAGAAGTGAAATCACTTGAGGGACAAATTGATCGCGATATAAAAAAACATGGCCTTCCTGCAAACAAAACTCTTGAATGAAGAATAAACAGCCTGCTCGTATTCGATCAGGGTGATTACCCGTAATACCAATCGCAGCTCCTAGTATATCCGCTCGTCTAAAACCAATTCCATCAACATCTTCAATCAGCTTGTATGGATTTGTTTGAATGATATCAAGTGCTTGTATTTTATAAGCTTGGTACACTTTTAATGAAAGTTCCACACCAAATCCATGCTTTGATAGCTCTAATAATACTTGCTCTACACCTTGCTGTTCAATCAACTCTGAATAAAGGTGATCGGCTTTTTGTCTCGTTAGCTTCGGAATATCATACAACACTGTTCGATCCTCAACAATTCGTGTAATCGCCCGTTCACCTAATTTATCAACGATTGTCTCAGCCGTCTTCTTACCAATTCCAGGAAATCGATCACTTGATAAATATTGAATAATACCACTTTTGGTATGTGGCAGATCTCGTCTAAACTGATCCACTTTGTACTGCAGACCAAATTTGGGATGCTCGGCGAATTGCCCATAGAATAAAAATGTTTCACCTGGCTCTGATTGTGGGAGAACTCCAACAACTGTTAGCTTTTTATCCTCAAGCTCTTCATTTGTCTTTTCAACACGAACTAGGGCAACTGTATAATAGTTTTCATCATTACGAAACAAAATATGAAGAATCGTTCCTTTTACATAACCTCTTTCGACCGTTTCAATTTCATCATTCATCCTTATTCCACCCTTACTTTAAGGCATTTTCAATCGTTTTCTTTCCATTTGCCGCAAGCATATGATCTGGTTGAATGTCTAGCGCTTTATTGAATGAATCTAATGCTAATTGAACCTGATCCTTATAAGCATAAGCCACCCCTAAATTAAAGAAGGCGTCAGCATGATTCTCGTCTTTCTCAACAACCTGTCTAAACTCGTTAAGTGCTTCGTCCACTTGTTCTAGTTGTGCCAAACAAAGACCGTAATGAAACCTGGCATCAACATCATCCCCATTTAATTCAACTGCTCTTTTTAATGAACTTAGCGCATGAGGTAATGAGCCAAGCTGGTAATAGCTCATCCCAAGCATAAAATGGACATCTGGCTCATCTAATTTTTCCATGACGGCCTTTCTAAAGAGTTTAACCGCTTCTTCAAATTGATCTTTTTTGTAATAAATCGTAGCAGCACCATAATACGCCGTCGCTGCATGCTCATCTAATTCAATCGCCTTGTCAAAAAATGCAAGCGAGCGCTCAACATCTCCCACAATACCAAGTAAATTACCAAAATTAATGTAACCAGTTGGATCTTTCGGATTCTCTTCTATCGCAGCGGTAAAACATTTCGCTGCTTCCTCATACTGTTGTTCATTCATGTGCTGGATTCCTTGCTCCATCATCGTCATATATTCACAACCTTTTTATCAGTAAAAGCGACCTAAAAGCAAGGCTTCTAAGTCGTAATATTAAGAGTATTTAGCTAACTTTTCATGTAACGGGTAAGATGAACTGACACGATCTATAGTCCCTCCACCTAAACAAACATCACCATCATAAAACACGACAGCTTGCCCTGGTGTAATAGCCCGTTGACGCTCATCAAAAGTTACCAGAACCGTTCCATCTTCATTTGGTGTAACCGTAACAGGCTCATCCTTTTGACGGTAGCGAAATTTCGCCGTACATCGAAACTCTGTTATCGGCTTTTCATTAATCCAATTTAGATCAATTGCATCGAGAGCCTCTGAGTAAAGACCTTCATGATGAAACCCTTGTCCAACGATTAAAACGTTGCGCTCAATATCCTTCCCAATCACAAACCAAGGTTCACCAGCACCACCAATTCCTAGTCCTTGACGCTGGCCAAGCGTATAATACATTAATCCATCATGAGTCCCTTTTACTTCACCTTCCACCGTTTGCATCTCACCAGGCTGAGCAGGCAAATATTGTGCAAGAAACTCTTTAAAGTCTCGCTCCCCAATAAAGCAAATACCTGTACTATCCTTTTTCGTTGCTGTTGCCAAATTAGCTTCGACGGCTATTTTACGAACATCATTTTTCGGTAAATGCCCAATAGGAAACATCGTTTTTGATAATTGCTTTTCAGATAGCGCATTAAGAAAATATGTTTGATCCTTATTCTCATCCCGCCCTCGTAATAAATGAGCTCGACCATCACGCCATTCCACTTGCGCATAATGTCCAGTAGCGACATAATCAGCTCCAAGTGTCAACGCATGATTTAAGAAGGCTTTAAACTTAATTTCCTTATTACACATGACATCAGGATTAGGTGTTCTTCCGGCTTTGTATTCTTCAAGAAAATACGTGAAAACTTTATCCCAATATTCCTTTTCAAAGTTCACTGCATAATAAGGGATTCCGATTTGATTACATACACGAATGACGTCTTCATAATCTTCTGTTGCCGTACACACACCATTTTCATCTGTGTCATCCCAATTTTTCATAAAGATGCCAATTACATCATAGCCTTGCTCCTTTAACAGCAAAGCTGTCACTGATGAATCTACACCTCCTGACATCCCAACAACGACACGGGTTTCCTCAGGTCGTTTGTTCACTTTGATCACCTCTGTTTAAATAAATTGCTCTGTCTGCTTAAGTCGCTTCACAATCTTAGCTGTCTGTTTTGCGACATACTCAATTTGTTCATTTGTGTTTCCTAATCCAAAACTAAACCGGATTGCTGAAGTTAACCGTTCATCATCCTTACCAAACATCGCTACAAGAACGTGAGAAGGCTCTACAGAACCTGCCGTACATGCAGAACCACTTGAAGCTGCGATATTAGCCAAATCCAAATTCATTAATAGCGGCTCAATCTGTACATCTAAAAAACTTATGTTCATAATATGTGGTAAACGGTTATACTGGTGACCATTAATCGTAAATTCAATTTCTTCTTTTAATAAGCGATCCACAAGCTGTTGTGAAAACAACTCATATTGCTCTCTTCGGCCTTGAATAGACTTAGTAGCTAACTCTAATGCTTTGGCAAACCCTACGATGGCTGCAACATTTTCTGTTCCAGCACGTCGCTTTCGTTCTTGTTCACCCCCATATACCAATGGCTTTAATCGCTTCGTAGTATAGAGTAAACCTACACCTTTAGGACCATTAACCTTATGTGCGGAAATTGAAGCCATATCTACTGGGAGTGTATTGAAATTTAGGTTGAGGGCACCACACGCTTGAACAGCATCTATATGAAAAGCAGCTTGATGCTCAAGTAACAGCTCACCAATTTCTACAATGGGCTGAATTGTACCAACTTCATTATTACCATACATTAATGTTACTAAAATCGTATCCTTACGTAATACTTTCTCTACAGACTCGCGGCTGATGGTCCCAGATGTATCAACAGGTAAATACGTTACATCAAATCCACGCCTTTCTAACTCTTGACATGCATGAATAACCGCATGATGCTCAATTTGCGAAGTAATGATATGCTTCCCCTTTGCTTGATGCTCAAGAGCATAGCCGATAATCGCTAAATTGTCCGCTTCCGTACCACCACTTGTAAAGATTAACGTCTGTTCCTTCACTCCAAGAAGTGTCGCCATCGTTGAACGAGCCTGATCTAAGGCAGCTCGAGCTCTCCTTCCTGCTTTATGAATACTCGATGGATTTCCATATTCCGGTCCATAATAAGGCATCATTGCTTCAAGTACATCTGGATGTACCGGAGATGTCGCTGCATGATCAACATACACAAACTCCACTTCTTTTCACCGACTTTCTACATTATATATAGAACATGTAATATTCTTGTTTTCCATCATCCTCAAATGTCGCTAAATCATCTAACGTTGTTTCATCTAGTACATTTTTCACTGCATCACGGATTTTCATCCATAGATTACGTTTAGCTGGTTCTTCATCCTCCATCACTTCAACTGGTGTAATAGGCCCTTCTAATACGCGAATGATATCTCCAGCTGTAATCTCTTGTGCTTCCTTCGCTAGCATATATCCACCATAAGCACCACGAACACTTTTAACTAGCATCGCATTTCGCAACGGAGCAATAAGCTGCTCTAAGTAATGCTCCGAAAGATTATAATCCTTCGCAATTGATTTTAATGATACTGGACCTTCACCATATTTTTTTGCTAATGCAATCATAATCGTTAAACCGTAACGTCCTTTTGTCGAAATCTTCATATGTCAACCTCATTTCTTTAATAAATTCATATCAACAAAGCCTCTTATCGTCCCAACCAACTAATTCTTAGCCATTATAGCATGATCCATTGATTTATGCAGTTAGACAGTTTCCCGTTCAATGAGTTTGACAATAACCTCTTCATATGTAGGTTCTTTATTATTTTGAATGGCTTGCTGAAACAACTTTTCACCCAATTTAACAATTGGGATTTCAATGGTTGTTAAATGCATTAGCTTCGCGATTGGTTGATTATCAAACCCCATTAAAGCCAAGTCTTTTGGAACCTTTATGCCTTCTTCTAGACAACATGTCATAACACCAGCTGCAACTTGGTCACTTGTTATAAGCATTGCGCTCGGTCGATCTTCCATTGTACTAAGCTTCTTAGCCACTCTTTGTCCATCCTCTAAGTGGTAACATTCATAAAAAATATTCGCTTCGTTCAAGCTGAGAGAATACTTATTGTGAAAATCCTTATACGCTTGAGCTCGCCGGAGACTATTTGCCCCATTCCTCCGACCGACACAATAGCCTATATTTCGATGCCCGTTATCATACAAATAATCAAGCGCCATCATAAATGCTTGATAGTGATTGACAAACGTTGCAGAGACTCCTTTGCCACGAGTATCCTCACACATAACGATCGATCCTTCATTCATATAAGCTTCAATTATATCCCATGTGCTTTGACGTGAACAAATAATGAGTGCATCTATTTGACGATTTTCTAACATCTTTAAGGCCTCAAGCTCTCTTTTCTCATCATAATTTGTCTGAACGAGTACGAGGTGGTAGCCATGATTAGCAGCAGCCCTTGTTATCCCTTCAATGAGTAACCCAAAATATGGATCATTCGCAAATGGAACGACCACTCCAACTAAGGACGTTTTCCCTCTACTCAAGTGAACTGCATTTATATTGCGGTGATAGTTACTTTCTCGCACCGCACGTAAAACCGCTTCTTTCTTTTCCTTACGAACATACCTATGCCCATTTAATACACGCGATACGGTCGTGACTGATACACCTGCCATTTTTGCAATATCATGAATATTGGCCATTTTATTTACAACTCCATTTTAGTAAATTACTACTTGTTCTGAAACGCATTTCATAATATACGATGTTCTCAAGTAGAGAAAGGAGGAAAATTATGATATTTGTCCAAGGACTTATTTCACTCATTTTCATGTGTAGCACGATACTTATCTTTGCCTCTGTTTGCATAAAGGAAAATAAAATAACAGAGACTCCAACTGAAACGAAGCAATATGACTATTTGTTTCATTCTTTTCATTCCTAGGTTACAGAGTGTGTGACATTCCATGTAAATGTTACACACTTTTCAAGTTAGGTCATTATGCATGATGAATACCGTTAAGGATATACTAATTTATAACCACTGACTGATAAACAAAAGGAGAACATGATGAAACAAAAACACCTTGGCTTCATTTTAGTGATGATTTTTATAAATGTTTTCTTACGGACATGGAAAATATTCCCTGAATATTACAAAAGTTTATTATACGTTGCATTCATTAATTCTTGTTATTATTATTTATTTAAAAGGAGGCTGTTATGGGATTTCAACCCAGGGGAGTTCAATATTTATGTATTACGTGCTTTACATTTATTTATCGGTACTCCTTTACTCGTACTCAGCTGTTTGGCTTATTTTCCAAAAACATTAAGTAAACAGACCATCTATATTTTAACATGGACATTAGGATCGACATGTATTGAATATATAGCATCCAAGTCTAAATTAATTACCTACCATAATGGCTGGAATATTTTCTGGTCATGCTTTATCTACTTTAAAATGTATACGTTCAGCTATTTATTTCAACTAAGACCTATATTGACATGGGGGCTATCCACAATTTCTCTCATATTTTACATGATTCGCTTTCAAGTCCCTTTAGAAACTCGTTTTCTTAAGGGGCCGATTCTACTATGGCTACAAAAAAATATTCAACCGTATACACAGATTAATCGACTAATAAAGAAAGGGTTTATTTCATGAAAGAAAAAACCGAACAAAAGATATTATGGGGAGTTTTAGTTACGTCTATTATTTCTCTCATTTATTTATTGAAAAAACCATCTATTAAAGATTGGTTGCTTGTTTATTTTATGAATGGATTTTCTAATGTTTTTATTGACGCCTTTTTCGTTTCAAAAGATATGCTGTCCTATCCGACTAGGTTATTTCCAAAAATTTTGAAAGGGAATTTTTTGTTTGATATCCTCGTTTATCCAACCATAATGGTTTACTATAATCAAGTAACTCGAAATGATTCCGTCTTTCCTATAACCGTAAAAATTTTTCTATTTACAATTCCAATGTTATTGATTGAGCTATGGGCTGTCCAAAACACGTCGCTCATTCGTTGGAAGAAGGGATGGACTTGGAAACATACGTTTATCTCTACAACATTAAAGTCATTGCTAAACCGGCTCGCAATAGGGGTTATTCGCAAAATCGATGCCAATATAATTCAAATGTAAATCAGGAGACCGAAACGAGAATTTTCGGTCTCCACTGTTTTGATCACTTCGTAAGGACTAGCATATGTGTGGCACCTTTTACAAACTGGAAATCAACCTTAGCTTGTTTAATCGTAACAGGTAATTCAGATAGCCTTTGCTTTAGTTCATCTACATGCGGATACAAATCTCCATCAAAACCTAATAATGGGTAGAGCCGAATCTCACCACCAACTTCACAAATGCGGATTAGCTCACGCAATGACCTTTCGTGAAAATCAAATGTAAACTTCTTCCCATATAGGAACAAAAAATGACTACATACAATAAGGGAAAACTGGTTATTCGCAAAAGGTAATAGGGTAAGCTGCCCATTTATATAACGTTCTTTACATTCTACATAGTTATTTAAAAACATAGTTAACGATCGCTCTCTCAATTTCATTAACTTATCAATCGATCCATACGTTTCCCAATTAAATAACTCATATGCATGTAACAGCTTCTTTCTAGCTAGTAACAGCTCATTGCTGCCTTCTTCCTGTAATACATTTACAGACTTTTCATATTGAGGATCCACTGCATATGCATCGATCCCCCTTTTCAGCGCTTCCGCTGTAAAAGAAGATGCTCCTGCTGCAACATCTAATACTTTACCTTTCATGGTTTGTCTCAATTGAAACATTTGCTCATATTCCGTGTAGGAGCGACAGGTCATCGCCACACCAACCTGTTCATATTTCAACTCTCGTATCTCAGCTTTTCTCAACTCTTCTCGACTCATCTATTCTCACCTTTCTCTACACATGAATTTTTGTGTAGACTCTATTAATTCGACAAAACCATCCTTTTTCCTTTAAGAAAAACTCAGTTAGGGGTCTTTTTTAAAAGGAAAAAACGCGCAATCATACTTGCGCGTTTTCAATCATTATTCTACTACTAAATCTTCAATTGAATGAATATCTTCCATGTAAGTTGGAACAGCTAATCCTAACTGTGTTCCGTGAAGATTTGAACCTAAATCTTCAAATTGGCCTTCATATTCTGCATAATATTCAGCGTGAGTCGTCGGTAACCATGCACAAACAATCGCATCTCCACTACCTGATGCAATACCAGCCCACATTGGACCCGCATCAATTTGAGTTAATGTCACATCAAAGCCTAACGTTTCAAGAACATGGCCTACAACATTTGTCGCTGCAATCGTTTCTTCCCAAGCTACATAAAGAAGCTCGAGCTCTTCACCTTCTACTGCTTCAACACCATCAGTCCATGTTGCAACAAGATCCTCATTTTCTTGTACGAATTGCTCTGCTGCTGCTTCCTCAGCTGCACCTTCGTCAATAAGAGCCATTACATACTCGATATGATCAGGTTCCCATTGGAATTGATTTAAAAATCGGTATGCTTCTGGTTGCTCCTCATCTAAGCCTAATCGAACAACTGTATGAATATCTTCTGTGTCGCCAAAAATATTTTGTGGATCTTCTAAATATTTAAGATCAAAGTTATTAAACTTAAAGTGTGGACTCCATGCAGTTACAATAATTGGCTCCTCATTCTCATAAGCACTTGTTAATGAAGCGACCATTGCTGCACTTGAGCTTTCCACAACTGTCCAATCATCTTCAAGTCCATATTCAGGTAATACATCATTCATCGTAATATTCATAAGCCCTGCACCAGGGTCAATTCCAACAATTTGATAATCGACAGATCCACCATCAAACCCTGTTGCCTCTTCTGTGCCTTCTCCTGCTGGCTCCTCGGATTCAGAACCTCCATCTACTGGCTCATCACTTCCACATGCAACTAAACCTAACGCGAATACTGTTGCAGTTGTTACTCCTAGTAATTTTTTTAACATTACTGTGTTCCCCCTTGTTTTTTGTTTCCTATATTTTGAGTAATCCGGTCTAGAATGATTGCAATAATAACAATCGCCAGACCAGCTTCAAAACCTGTACCTGTTCGAACCTGAGTGACAGCGCGGTAAACCTCTGCACCAAGTCCAGGCGCACCGACCATTGCTGCAATAACGACCATTGATAGAGCTAACATAATACTTTGATTAATGCCGGCCATAATCGTCGGCATTGCAAGTGGAAGCTGCACCTTCAGAAGACGCTGCTTCGTTGTTGAACCAAACGCTTCTGTCGCTTCAATTAAATCCTTTGGTACTTGTTGAATACCTAGTATCGTTAATCTAATTGTCGGTGGCATCGAAAAAATAACAGACGCCACAACACCAGGAATGACACCAATATTAAAAAAGAAAATAGCTGGAATTAAGTAGACAAATGCAGGCATTGTTTGCATTAAGTCCAAAATAGGTGTTACGACTTGTTTGACGATACTTTTTTGTGATGCCCAAATTCCGATAGGTATCCCAATGACAACAGACACAATAACAGCTGTTAGTACAAGTGCCAATGTTTTTGTCATTCCGTCCCAATAACCTAAATTCCATATTAAAAGTAGCCCAGCAATCGTAAAAATCGCCATCCGCCACTTACTTGTCTTCCAAGCTATCGCAGCAATAATTAGAATAAATAAGATCGGAGGTAAAATAAGCAAAACTGTTTCAATACCATTTACAATTCCACCTAATATAAAACTAATAAAATCAAATAGACCACTTAAATTAGCTGTTAACCAATTAATAAATAAATCAATATTTTCTGCAATAGGGAGTTTCGGTATCGAATCCATTACTTCACCTCCCCAATTGTAGATTCAGTCAGATTGTTAATATGTTCTTCATTTCCAGCTAAAGCGCCAATGACGGCTCCCTTAACGACGATTCCTCTTAAACGATCAGATTCATCAGTCACCGCTACAGGAACTCCAGCTTGTGATACTTTCTCAAATAAATCAGTCAAGACAATATCTGGACGAACAACTGTTACATTTGTAGTCATTACATCTGAGATGCTAACCTTATCTTCAATTGCCTTCGTCGCTGCATCGGCTGTTAATGCACCGAGTAATTTCTTTTGCTTATTCACTACGTAAAGAGAAGAAATACCCCGTTCCTTCATCAACTGAAGAGCAACTCTCGGACCTTTCTCAAGCTGAATCGACTCTGCGCGTTTCATCACATGTTCAGCTGTTAACACTTTAGAAAGATCAACATCTTCGACAAATCTTTCTACATATTGGTTAGAAGGATTCATTAGAATTTCTTCTGGTGTACCGACTTGAACGATATTCCCATCTTTCATAAGGGCAATTCGATCACCAATACGTAACGCCTCATCTAAATCGTGTGTGATAAAGACGATCGTCTTCTCCATCGTAGACTGTAAATCTAGTAATTCATCCTGCATATCTTTTCGTATAAGTGGATCTAACGCACTGAACGCCTCATCCATTAATAACACGTCAGGATCGTTTGCTAGTGCCCGTGCTAAACCGACACGTTGCTGCATTCCACCGCTTAATTGACTTGGGTACTGATCTTCATACCCTTTTAATCCAACAAGTTCTAACGATTGTAATGCCTTAACTTTACGTTCTTCCTTAGGTATTCCTTGAATTTCAAGACCATACTCTGCATTTTGTAAAATCGTATAGTGAGGAAGCAAGGCGAATTTTTGGAAAACCATACTAATTTCTTTTCTTCTAACCTCTCGTAATTGCTCCTTACTCATCTTCACGACATCTTGATTATTAATAAATACATGACCGTTTGTTGGATCAATTAAGCGATTAAGTAATCGAACAAGTGTTGATTTCCCACTTCCTGACAGTCCCATAATCACAAAAATTTCGCCTTTATGAACCTCGAAGCTTGCTTGATTAACCCCAACTGTACAGCCTGT
Organism: Halalkalibacter sp. APA_J-10(15); assembly: GCF_023017105.1. Classification (GTDB taxonomy): domain Bacteria; phylum Bacillota; class Bacilli; order Bacillales; family Bacillaceae_D; genus Halalkalibacter. The sequence continues at coordinate 50,754 of NZ_JALKEV010000004.1, forward strand.
CTTTTCGAGAATTTCTTGCTTTGTTTTTCCTTCTTTTAATTTCTGTAAGGCCTGCTTTACATTTTTTCCAAATATTTTTGTAACAGCTTCGACCTTAATCTTCACATCTCTTTCTATCATTATTTCACCTTCGTCTCTAAGGTTTTCCGTTTCACAACTACTCTCGTATTATAAAAATAGCAGGACAATAATACAAAGCCGAAATTAAGGCTTATTAAGCTTGTTAAGTTCATACAGTTTATACTGTATGAACATTTTGCGCTTAATACATAGAATTCCTACCATATGCGACCAAATCCTCATATCTCTCATTTTTACAATTCAAAACCCTTGTGCTAATCTATATCTATATCTATACGAGAAAATGATGGGGACGTGGTCGGATGAAGGATGTTGAGAAACTAGAGAAAGCAAGATCTCGTTGTATAGACTCGCTCGCTCAAAATTTACACCTTTACGGAGTGAATCAGTCAGTCGGTCGATTATATGGGTTGCTTTACTTTAACAAAGAACCGATGACTCTTGATACAATGAAAGACGAGCTTGGAATGAGTAAAACAAGTATGAGCACATCAGTAAGACAGCTACAAGAGTTGAAAATGGTTGAAAAAGTGTGGAAAAAGGGCACTCGTAAAGATTTGTACGAATCAACAGATGACTGGTACCAAACGTTTGCAGACCTTTTCTCTGTTAAATGGCGAAAAGGAATTCAATCCAACATAGATCATATTTCAAAATCATTAGGAGAATTAATAGAATTAATTGATCATTCAGATACTTCTGAAGAAATAAAGAAAGCGGCTACAACGGATAAGGAAAAACTCGAATATGCACTTGAATATTATGATTGGCTAAATCGTCTTGTTGATAGTATCGAATCTAAAGAAATTTTCAACTGGATTCCTCAAAAAGAAGAAACTCCGAAGTAAATCTTCGGAGTTTCTTCTTTTTGAGGAATATACTGCTGCGCATTTTTTCTCATCATTATCAACCTTCCCATGTATAGAAAAGTAAATACTAACAAAGTTTATAAAATAGAAGTATTTCAATGGACGAATAAATTTGAGGTGAATGAATGTTTAACCAATTCGTTTAATGGACACTATTTCTTGCTCCTTGGGTTCTCCTTATTTTCATTAATCAACAAGTAGTAAAACGATATTTACCCGCTGGACTTTTTGGAGCTTTGATTATTAAAATTGTTTTCCAAATCGCTGACAATTTTAATTGGTGGGTAATAAAAGAAAACATTTTCATCCTAAATGTTGTCACACCATTTGTGTATGGAGCGTTCCTTGTAGGAACCGTTATTATTCTGACCTTAACCTTTTAACGCTTTTGGTTATTTATAATGGTCAACTTAGTTATCGATGCCATTCTATCATTTGTCATTAGTCCATGGTTTCAGCGAATTGGCCTATATCAATTACAAGAAATGAATGCGTGGGGTGTATACGCTCTGACGACTATTATTGCCATTTTCATATACGTTTATCAGAAATGGCAATGTAGTGTATTTCAATAAGAAACATTCCAGTAGGTTTTTTCTTAATTGCATCGTGCTAGTTTAAAACAACCATAGCTGACAATCTCCTTGAATATCCTTACACAATTGAAAAATTTCAATTTTAAAATGTACAAAAGGGTTAGTTTGAAAAGGCACTATCCTTTTCGAACTAACCCTCTTTTTACTTATTCCTTTTTCGATAATTGTAAGGCTCGCTTAAAATCTTTCAATGAAGTTGATGTTCCATACATTAAGACCCCACCTCTGTACACTCGCGCCCCGATTATCGCAAGTATCACGATTGTCACAAGCATGAAGCCAATACTCAATCCAACTTCCCACATTGGAACATCTAGCATACCTACTCTTAAGAACATAAGCATTGGTGTGAAGAATGGAATAAATGAAGTAACAGTAACCAGCGTTGAATCTGGCGTGGTCAAGCTGAACATCGCAATCATAAACGGAATCACAATTAATATGATAACAGGCATCATTAATTGCTGAACATCTTCAATCCGGCTTACAATAGAGCCAAGCATAGCTGACATTGTTGCGTATAGAAGATAACCAAGCAAGAAAAAGACAATCGCATATATATATGTCGCTGGATCAACATCCATTAACCCAAAGAATTCAAACATACTTCCGGCAGCTTCATCTTGTTTTTGCTGAATGAGTATATAGCCAAATAAGATAATGACTACAAATTGTGTCAATCCTAATAGTGCAATACCAAGGATTTTTGCAAACATTTGACTTACTGGAGATGAACTTGAAATCAATATTTCCATAACTCTTGAAGTCTTCTCATTGGCAATGTCCATCGCAATCATATTTCCATACGTTATGACGGCAAAATACAACAGAAACAAAATAATATACACGAGTCCAATTGCTCCTGAAATTTGCTCCTCTGTTCTTGTTGAACTACCATCTCCACTATCAATCGCCACTGTTTCAAATGAAACCGGCGCATAAATACTTGCGAGTACGTCTTCATCAATCCCAGCTTGACTCGTTGCAAGGGCTACTTTCATTTGTTGAAGCTGTGCTTCGATATGGGATTGTATCATAGTATCTGTAAATTGATTCGTATGATAGGAAGCCATAGGCAATTCATTTTGATCGGTAAATAATTGTAAAACTCCATCATGCTGACCATTTAAAACAGCTTCTTCTGCCTCTTCTAACGTACCATCATATTCAAATAATTGAATAGAAGGATCGACCTGCTCCATACTTTCCGATAAAACATCATACAAATAATCACTTTCATCGAATACAGCTACAGTTTGTTCTTCCTCATCAGAAGAAAATAATTCAATAATTGACTGTAAATTAACCATCGCAAAAATAAACAGTAAAAATAATGCCGTCGTTATGATAAATGATTTGGTTTTTACACGACTTAAATACGTGTGTGAAAGAACAATCCAGAATTTATTCATAGGATTCACCAGCTTTCTCAATGAAAATATCGTGTAAAGTCGGCTCCTCTAGCTCAAATTTCCGTACAAATCCCTTACCTTGAAGAGCTAATAACACTTGTTGAGAAACCTCTTCATTAGAGATTTGCAATATTCCACCCTCTGTCGTTTTCTTCAATCTGATAACACCATCAATCTCAGCAAGAAATTCGATGTCAAAGTCGGCATGAACGGTCACATTTTTCTTCCCAAAAGAGCGCTTGATTTCTCTTAATCCACCATGAACGATCGGTTTCCCATGTTGAAGAATACATAGGTACTCACACAGCTCCTCCACATGCTCCATTCGATGTGACGAGAAAAGAATCGTTGTGCCTTTTTCCTTTAAATCAACAACCGCTTCCTTTAGTAATTCCACATTCACCGGGTCAAGACCAGAAAACGGTTCATCTAAAATGAGAAGTTTCGGATTATGTATAACGGCTGAAATAAACTGGATTTTTTGCTGATTTCCTTTCGAAAGCTCTTCAATTTTCTTATCAATATATTCTGGAACTTTGAATCGTTCAAGCCAACTCTCTAATTCTGTTAAAATATCATTTTTTTTCATCCCACGAAGCTTACCTAAATAAATAATTTGATCACGCACTTTCAGCTTCGGATATAAGCCGCGTTCTTCAGGTAAATAGCCAATTTCATCACTTTTACTATAATCGATTCTTTCCCCATTCCATGAAATCTTTCCACCTGATTGATCCATCAATCCGAGAATCATGCGAAAAGTCGTTGTTTTTCCAGCGCCATTTGCTCCAAGAAAACCAAAAATTTGTTTCTCAGGAATATCTAATGATAAATGATCTACAGCCGTAAATGAACCAAACTGCTTCGTTACGTCATCAAGCACTAACGACATATCATAAAACCCCTCTCCTTAAAAAGTACTTAATTAGACATACGTTACAAACACCTTAAAAGTTTCAGCTTTCTTATAGTTAAATGAATTGATTATTACCATAACATATATTTCATCCACTGTGTACAAATACTAATATTTGTAAACTTATGTGTATTGAGGGCAGGTTGAAATCTACCGGCGTGCTTGCTAGTTCAACGCCCTCCTGCGGATCTGGAGCAAGGTCGAAGCACCGTATCGTGGCAACTAATTAAAAAAGCCTGTCGACTATCTCGCTTTTGCGAGACTTTATCGACAGGCTGAAATCAACCCAAGTGTAACCTAGCCTCTGCTGTCCTCGTCAACATAACCTTTTACAACTAGCTTCCCAGTTACCTTCACTATGATTGTTACTTGCTTGCGTTACAAGTTCCTTTTTTAAGCAATTCATTCAACAGAACTCTCCAAGTTATTTCGTATAGTTAGATGAATATCGCTAATAGCGATCCACCGATTGCTCCTGTTAAAACGACAACCCAAGGTGGTAGTTTCCAAAAGACTAGCATACCAAATAACAGAACGGCAAAGGAGAAATCAACACTTGTTGTAATCGCGCTTGTGAAAATAGGATCGTATAATGCCGCAAGTAAAATTCCGACTACGGCAGCATTAACCCCCATTAGCGCTCCTTTCACCTTTTCATTGCGGCGTAATTGATCCCAAAACGGTAAAGCGCCGAATACGAGCAAAAATGCTGGAGTGAAAATGGCAACTGTGGCAATGATTCCACCTAACCATCCATTCATAACCGCACCTATGTAACTAGCAAATGTAAACAATGGGCCAGGTACTGCCTGTGCCGCACCGTACCCTGCTAAAAACTGTTCCTCTGTCAACCAACCAGTCGGTACAAACTCACGTTCGAGTAAAGGCAAAACAACATGTCCACCACCGAACACAAGTGATCCAGCACGGTAAAAACTATCAATCATCGCAACGAGTGTCGAGGAGGTTAGCTCACGTAAAATCGGTAAAGAAATTAATAATCCAACAAATAGTAGTAAGCAAAACGTACCTACTCGACGAGTAATAGGAAAAGAACGACCAGCTGCAGAATCATCTATCTTTTGATTGCGATATAATAAATATCCAACTACAGCAGCTCCTAAAATAACCACTACTTGCGAGAACACAGCTTGCCATATAAGAACGATGACAACAGCAGCCATGGCAATTGTTTTTCTCTTCACATCAGGAGTTAAGTTCTTAGCCATACCAAGGATTGCATGCGCGACAACGACAACCGCGACGATTTTTAATCCTTGTATCCAGCCAGCATCAAGAGCACCATACTGTAATAATACAAGTGCAAATAAAATGAGTACAACAACCGAAGGAAATGTAAATCCAATAAAGGAGATGACTCCCCCTATTAACCCTCCACGCATTAGGCCTATTCCCATTCCAACTTGACTGCTCGCCGGCCCTGGTAAAAATTGACACAAAGCTACTAAATCCGCATAGCTTTTCTCATCCATCCATTTTCTTCGTCTCACATATTCTTCATGAAAATAACCCAGATGAGCAACAGGTCCTCCAAATGAAGTTAATCCCAGTCTTGTTGATATGAGAAAGATTTCAAGAAGTATACGCCACTTTGGCTTTGTTTCTTGCACGCAAATTCCTCCCTTCCTGTCTCATAAGGTCTATCTTAAAACAATCCCCTCTTTTCATCTAGTATCATTTGAAATCTTTACATGAGCTTTACAAAACGTTACAACCTTATTTGTGCAACTTTAACTCTTCTAAGCGATGAAACACTTTATAATATTGTTTTTCAAATCCATTTTCATTCGGACTGTAATACTGTTTACCTATTAAAAGATTAGGAAGGTATTGCTGATTGACCCAGGAATTCGGATAATTGTGTGGGTATTTATAGCCTTCACCATGACCTAATTCTTTTGCTCCTGCATAATGAGCATCCTTCAAATGAGTAGGTATTTCGCCAATTTGCCCTTTACGTACATCTTCAATTGCATAGTCCAGTGCTTTGTAAGCACTATTGGACTTTGGAGATAAGCATTGCTGAATTACGACATTCGCAAGTGGAATACGCGCTTCAGGTAACCCTAACCGTTCTACTGCTTCAACAGCTGCCACCGTATTAGTTGCTACCTCAGGTGCTGCAAGTGATATATCTTCATAGGCGATGACAAGCAAACGACGACATATTGATGTTAAATCTCCACCTTCTATTAAACGCGCTACGTAATGAAGTGCAGCTTGAACATCACTTCCACGAATCGACTTCTGCAAGCATGAAAGAAGTGAATAATAAATATCGCCATCCTTATCATGTGAGAAACCCTTGTTTTCAGCACATTCTATAACTGCAGCTTCCGAAACATAGATAAGGTCCTCGTCCTTATCCATAGAAGCTTCTACTGCTTGCTCTAACACATTTAACGCTGAACGAGCATCACCATTTGTAGAATTTGCAATCAGTTTTATCGTCTCATCTGTCAGATTGATCTTTTTATTCCCTAATCCACGTTCGTCATCCTTTAATGCATCCTTTATTAATTGTTCAATATCTTCAAATGTTAAAGGCTTTAATTCTTTAATTAGACCACACCTGCTCCGTATAGCAGGGTTTACATCATGAAATGGATTTTCAGTTGTAGCACCAATTAACGTAATTAAACCGCGTTCAACATGAGGTAGAAGGTAATCCTGTTGTGCTTTATTAAACCGATGAACCTCATCTATAAATAAAATTAAATTCCCTCCCGAACGTGCTTGTCCTACAGCCTCTTCGATGTCCTTCTTACCAGCCGTAGTCGCATTTATGGACTTAAATGGTTTCTGAACTGTTCCGGCGATCGCATTGGCAATCGATGTTTTTCCTGTTCCAGGAGGACCATAGAATAAAATAGACGGCACGTGACCATTTTCGATCATTTTATATAATGCTGTTTCCGGTCCGACGATATGCTTCTGCCCGACCACATCATCTAATATTCTAGGTCGCATTCTATATGAAAGAGGTGATTGTATTAAAGAATCAAATAACATGAAAAGCTCTCCTTTACGGACAATATCATCATTTATATAGTATACACACATACCGTCATTTTGTCTTATTGGCAAAACAAATTCTGTCATTTGCTCACTCGTTCGCTCGTGTTTCTAAAAAAAATTCTATCATCCTTGTATAAACCTTGGAAAAAATGGAGACAATTTGTACCAAATAAGCAAACTAAAAGGAGTTGAACAGAATGAAAGTAAGACAAGATGCATGGTCTCATGAGGATGATGTATTACTAGCAGAAACTGTATTAAAGCATATTAAAGAAGGAAGTACACAATTACGAGCATTTGATGAGGTGGGTGATCATTTAAATCGAACATCTGCAGCTTGTGGTTTCAGATGGAATGCTGTCGTTCGTAACCGCTTTGTCAAACAAATTTCTGAAGCGAAAAAAGAACGTAAAGAACGTAAACGTGCTGCATCTTTTTCCTATTATCCACCAGTTCGTCAGCTTTGGAGCGCATTGCCAGAATCTACTCTGGATCAAGGAGATTTATCGCTTGAAGCCGTGATTGCCTTCTTACAAAAGCTAGCGCAATCCCACCAGCAAACAAGTGTACTAGAAACAGATAAAACTCGTCTAGAATTAGAAAACAAAGAATTACAGCAACGAAACCAGCAACTAGAGAAAGAGTTAAAGAAAATCAAACAGGATAATAGTATTATTGAAGAGGATTACCAATCTCTTATCCAAATTATGAACCGTGCTAGACGTATGGCTATTTTGGAAGATGAGGATTCGCTGTCTAGTGCAGCTTTCAAAATGGATAAAAATGGTAATTTAGAGAAACTTGCGAAATAACAAGTACACAGAGACTGAACTGGGACATAACTAGCTTTAAATAGTGAAAAAGGTGAATTTGAGTACTCAAATTCACCTTTTCTATTTTGGTGTAAAGTTGTCCTTATATTATTGTGAAAAATAAGCTGTTTTTATAAAGGTTGTAGTTCTGACGATAGGTTATTCTCATAGTGGCTGAAGCTCAATGGAACGAACCTGTGTCAGCCCCTTACTTTAAAGAGTAAGAAATAATGAAGGTCGGTGAAATTTCAGAGGAGGGTTTTGTCCCAGCCTCTGTACTTATTCCATTGAGTATGTGCTACGCTTACGTCGCCATAGAACCCATCCTAATAGAAAACCAAATGGAAAAGCGATGACAAACCGTGCAATTAGCGTAAGAACACTTTCGGCAAGTGGAAAAATTTGTATATTTGCACCAAGGCTAAAAAAGTCTAACACAAAGTTTACAAGAGCAAACAACGCACCCCAAATAAAACCGATTTTTAACATATAAAACCATTTTTTCTTTCCCATATAGCAATCAACCCTTTTTCCTAATTGAAAAGTTATCATACTCCTACCATACCATACTTATCATCGTATTTGCATTTTTGAATAAAATCAATTAGATTTCTCTTGATCATTTATTTTAACTTTTTCAAATAAAAAAATGATTCACTTCTTCTGCTGGAATAGGTTTACTAAACAAATACCCTTGTACTTCATCGCATTGATATTCTTTTAACATCCTATATTGATCATCGTTTTCAACACCTTCTGCAACTACTTTCATACCTAATTGATGCCCAAGGTCAATAATCATTTTAACAACCTCTCTCTCCTTTGAATGTTCCACCATATCTCGAATAAAACAACGATCTATTTTAATAATATCAAGTGGAAAGTTCTTTAAGTATTGCAAGGATGAATAGTACGTACCAAAATCATCAATAACAATTTGAACACCGATCTCTTTTAAATCATATAACGTATCAATCGTAGTCTCAACATTTACCATCATGACAGATTCCGTCACTTCAATTTTTAGAAGATGTGGTTCTATTCCGGTTGCTAGAATCGTTTCTTTCACAGCCGAAACAACCCCTTCTTGCTGTAACTGCCTTGCCGAGAAGTTAATTGATAAAGAGCATGAGTAAATACCTTGACTATGCCAATCTTTAATTTGATTACAAGCTTCCTTCAAAACCCATTGTCCAATTCCAATAATGGCCCCAGTTTCTTCCGCAAGTGGAATGAAGTCATAAGGTGAAATGTACCCGTATACGGGATGCTTCCAGCGAAGAAGAGCCTCCACACTTGAAATATGGCCTGTTTTTGTATCAAATAAAGGCTGATAAAACATTTGAAATTCATGATTAAGGGTTGCTTTAGATAGCTCTGCCATTAGTACATAGTTTTTCCTTATATCTCGTTCCATCTCTTGTTTAAAAAAGCAGTACTGGTTACCACCTTTATTTTTCACAAAGGTCATCGCTGATTCAGCTTGGGATAGTAATTTTTGGGGAGTTTCCCCATTAAAAGGATACATACTAACCCCTATACTCGGTGTAAGTAAGCGACTTTCTCCTTGAATAAGAATAGGGTTTGATAGCAATGATAGCATCTTCTCCAATAGTTTTAACAACCTTTGTCGTTCTGAATGTACAAAGAAGCATACAAACTTATCTCGATTCATGCGCGATACTGTTCCATTGTTAGAAATAAGCTCCTTCAATTTTGCTGCTATTTCCTTCAATAAATGATCACTGATCTGAAAACCTAGTGGATCTTTAAAGCTTTTTAAACGGGTTAAGTCAATCATCATGATAGCAATTGATTCATGATGGCTCTTTGAATACATCATCATTTGCTCAAGTCGATCTTGAAACAGCTTTAAATTCGGGAGGCCTGTTAGCATATCATAGTAGTTCATATGATCAATCAGCTTTTCACTTTGTCTTCGTTCCGTAATGTCCTTACAGTAGATAACGACCATCTCTTTTGTCGGGTGTACAGTCATTTCAAAATATGTTTGTAACGGTTCATAGAAACTTTCAAAACAGGATGCTTTATCTAATGAAATCGCTTTATACATTTGATACTGGAATTCACTATTTACAGCGTTTGGTAGAACCACCCACAGATTCCTACCAAGCACTTCCTCACGTTTAATTTTCAGATGAGTGGCAGTCACTCTATTTAAATAAATGATCGTACATTGATGATCCATGACTAAAAAACCATCGTGTATGTTTTCCAAAATTGAAAGAATCGGTTGTCCAGCTGCTTCAAATTTCTTCTCCAAATCCTCATAGCTTGTTACGTTCTTCTGCATGTATCTCACAACCTTTATATTAATGGGTTTACAAAAGGTAAGAGAGAAAAGCATTCCATGAAATAAGGCATGCTTTCTTCAACGACAACTGGCTAGCATCGGATAAAAGATGAATCGTCAATGATAATATTCGACACTATTTTTTATAACTTTGTCTTTACCTAATTTAATTAATGAGACTTTATATACAAGAAATAAGTCCTATAATAAGAGGTTAAATGATTCATAACAGAATTGCAATTAAACCTGTTTAAAAATTGTGAATCCTTCTTGTTATCGGCTTCTTCTTAACACTGCTACCCTTTGTTATTTGAAAATAAAAAAGCACAAAGGCCGATAAGCCTTTATGCCATTATGTTACTTTAAAAAATGTTGCTGAATCCTAACCGCAACCTCTTTTGCACTTAAATGCATATTATTTATTTTTAAATACTTCTCGTGTTTAATTTCGCCTGCTGATGATTGCAGACGATGCCTCACTATAGACTCTTTTAGCTCACGCTCTGATATGTCCACATTTCTCTTCGTAGGCTTTTCTTGCAATCGGTATGACGTACGATTTCTTTTCAACCTCTCTTTAAGGTCAGCCTCTAATTCAATAAACACTACATTAGACCCATACGACTCAAATAACGATTTTACCTCATTTACAAACTCCCAATCTTCCTCTTGATCAAAAGCCCAAACAAACGTAAAGATAATCCCTTTTAATTGACCTTCCTTGACGATTGCTTGAAAGATTTCTTTTCGAAATAATGTCGACAATCGCCATGTCTCTTGACCAAACCCCAAAAATGGATGTAGCAACTCTAGTGTCATATGGTTATGAAATAGCTTATAGCCGGTCAACTTCTCCAATTCACGGCCGACTGTCATCTTCCCAACCGCTTGTGGACCAAATATGAAAATACATTGCACTTATCTACCCTCAATAGCGATATAAATGTCTACTATCGCCTCATTCGGATTTCCCGCTCGTTCATCATATATTTCGAAATCTCCTGAATACGAACGAATTTCTATTGACGTACTAAAATAGTTCCAAATTTCTTGCCATAATTGTGGAACAACTTCTGATATAGGACCTTTTTTAGATGTAAAAATGATATACTCCGCAGCAGGTATTTCCTTTAACACTACACCTTCTTTCTGATCTGACCTTGACTGTAATTGATGACCAATTCGAAAGAAGTACGCACCACTTACATCAGATTCATAATCAGAATACAAAGCTAACACCGTATTGTCCTTCTTATTTTCTATCATTTCTGAAATCGATTGTTGATAAAATTGTTCCCACATTTTCGGAATGACACCCTCAGCTGTCAGCTCCTTCTCGTTACTCGTTTTCGTTCCTACACCAGCAAAATAAAACGAATCCAACTCTACTCGTCTCATGTTAATGATTCCTCCTTTTCAATTCCCTTCCTTATATAATAAAAAGAGTTCTACAAAAGCCGAAAAATCCCTCTTTTTGCTTTATTATTTTCTTCAAAATGAATTCACTAGAATTGTCCTGAAATGTTTACAGCAAAAAAGTTCGGGTATTGCATGTATAAGCTTAATCACAAACAAGGAGGTTTCATTCATGAATAAAGATGTTGATATGGAAAAGAAAACCGTTGAGAAAAAGAATGATGTCAGTAAAGTTGGATCTGCTTTTATAAAATACCTTACGTATATTATTATTTTCTTTGGGTTCCTATGGTTTCTCGTTAATTTCGTATTTCCATTATTTGAATGAGACGTATAATTAAAAGTTTAACAAGACCTCATTCAACTTTTCTTTCACAAAGAAGAGTATCTCTACAAATCATGTAGACATACTCTTCCTTCTCTTAATAACTCAGTTAAATAGTAACCTCCCATCCTTGATTCATAACTTGTTTCATGCACCCTAACATCAGACTATCACCTCTAGTGTTACACGAACGTTACAAAATTACGTTTTTCATATTGCTCTATAACATACACAGAGAGACGAATTCAAATTCTTCATCTTAGCGTTCACAAGTTGACAAGCGAATAATGATGCTCGTTTATTCTCACCTAAAAAAAGTTCTTGAAAGTGTTTATAATCAAGTCGCCTTGCACCTTGTTGAGAAAATCAATTCAGTTTTCCAAATGTTTGAATGCTATGAACACTTGATTGATTTATATGAAAAACTCGACAGTCACATACTCACATATGGCGCACTAAATTAAAAAACGATATGGATGAGGAGTGATCATTCATCACCGACTATATTTTTTAAGGGTACTGAAAAAGTTAAATTTTTTAACCTTTTTGGTGTCCTTTATTTTTCACCTTTATTACTCCTCAACTTTAAAACCAATTTGCCCCTCCATCCGATACATATCCTTTTCCTCATTCTCAGGACCAACATAAAAATCAGCAAAGCCATTCACGATGTAGTAGCCAGTTAGAAAACCATTTTCAAGAAAGTCCTTCATAAAATTCTGATATTCTTCCTCGTCTTGGTCGCTGTATCCTCCACTTCTTTGATACTTCTCACGATATGGCTCACCTTGTTGTAGAATCGTTTCCACTAATGGTTCATTCATTGAATAACCAATATCAAAGCCTCGCACTTCTTCCTTCATTGGAAAATAAAATGGAGAGGCCGCGTGATAAATCGTCATTTCATCCTTTTCACCAATATATTCAAGCTCTGCATACAATTGTACAGCTTCATCCTTATAGTAATCCTTTTCAGAAACTAGCCTGTATATAAAATCTCCTTCTGTCACTTCAACTGCGGTTTGTTGAACGTTATACTCTTCTAAATCACTTACTGTTACTGACGACCTTTGTTCACCCTGATTTCCAGTTCCACATGCCGTTAACCCTATCACAACTAGACCTATTGCCATCATTCGTTTAATCACCTTCTACACCTCCATTACTACTTATATAACGAAAGCTTTCCTATAAACGTTTCACGAAAGTTACTCAAATGAATGGCAGGAGAAAAGTCGAACCTTACTTCTTCAGAGGTTTCACATGAAAACCAATCAACCTACTAACCTTAAGTTACTTCACATCAAAAAATGCTCCAAGAGTTTCACGCTCATGAAGCATTCTCCCATTTCTATTCTTCAATTGTTTTAATATGTTTTTTTAATAAATGAATTAAGTATTTCTCTAATTCTTCATCTTCCTCTGCTTCAAATCCATATACAAACTGACCGTGTGATGGCTTTTTCCATACAATCGTCCCTATTATCTCGACCCGTGCATCACTTAATACCGTCTCGACTTTTAAACGATACCCTTTTTCCTCAATCGGAAGGTCAAGCATTGTCGTGAATTTTATCCCTCCTGGACTTACATCATAAATATGAATTGAAGCTGGTTTTGATGTCTCCCTCTCCGTTAAGATTGTAAACGTCCCATCTAACGGTTGTTTAAATTCATAGCGAAATGATTCATCTCTTTTGTATCTCATTCCTATTCCCCATTCATAACATATTTGAGCATAATCCCCCTCCTTTATCTTATCCCCATTTCAGCAAGATTCAAACGATTCCGTTGGATCATTGATTTTCTTTTTCCTCTTCTATTAATACCCTCCGTAATGTCTTACCAATTAATGTTTTTGGTAAACTATCTCTACATTCATAGATTCTCGGTACTTTATAAGGAGCAAGCCGTTCGCGACAAAAGGAATCGATCTCCTCTTCATCCAATGTTGTTCCTTCTTTCAGAACTAGAAATGCTTTTACTGTTTCACCACGATATTCATCGGGTACTCCTACGACAACAGCATCAATAATTTTCGGATGATCAAACAAAACCTCTTCAATATCACGAGGATAAATATTGAAGCCACTAGCAATAATCAAATCTTTCTTTCGATCGATAATATAGAAGAAACCATCATTGTCCATTGTCGCCATGTCCCCTGTGTAAAACCAGCCATTTTGTATGGCTTGATGAGTTTCTTCAGTTTTTTTCCAATAGCCTAGCATCACCTGTGGACCTCGAATAACGAGCTCACCAATTTGACCATTATCGACATCTTCACCCGTTTCGGGATCAACGACCTTTGCCTCAGTATCAGGAAATGGTATTCCAATTGAACCTAGCTTTCGTTTTTCCCAAATCGTATTGGCATGTGTTACTGGAGACGTTTCTGTTAAGCCGTAGCCTTCCGTTAGCCTCCCTCCTGTTAGCTGTTCAAAAGTATCCTGTACATCCCCAGGGAGAGGGGCTGCACCACTAATACAAATATTCACAGAGGATAAATCATATTCTTTTACGTCGGGGTGATTGATCAACGAAATATACATCGTTGGAGCCCCAGGAAAGATCGTTGGCTTTTGTTTATCAATCATCTTTAACGCCATATCAATATCAAATTTTGGTAACAAAACTAACTCTCCAGCCATTCTCATCGATAAATTCATTAATACCGTCATTCCAAATACATGAAAAAACGGTAGTGCTGCCAAGTACTTTTCCCTAGCTTCTTCACTTTTGTAACACCATGCTCTCGTTTGCAACGTATTAGCAACTAAATTGTAATGGGTCAGCATCACACCTTTTGATACGCCAGTCGTCCCTCCTGTATATTGTAACAATGCCAAATCCTTCGTCGGCTTGAGCTCAACCGTACTTGGTGTACTTGAAGTTGTTTTCAGTAGCCTAATAAATGAATAGATTGTGTCACTGTACATGACATCCATCGATAAGCCGTCTTTCTTTACTTTTAATGGATAGAGGATATTTTTCGGGAATGGTAAATAATCTTTAATAGAAGTGAAAACCTGATACTTTACATTCGTTTGTGGAATCACTCGTTGGACACGCTTATATAAAAGGTCGAGGGCAATGATTATTTTTGCATCAGAATCATTTAGCTGATATTCAAGCTCTCGTTCAACATAAGTTGGATTCGTTTGTACGACAATCGCCCCAATCATTAATGATCCATAATAGGAAATAATGGCTTGTGGACAATTCGGGAGCATAATGGATACGCGATCTCCTTTACGGATACCAATATTCTTTAGAGCGTTTGCGAATTGGTATGTCCTCATTAATAATTCATCATACGTCATCGTTGTTCCTAAAAAATATAGCGCTTTCTTCTTAGGGTACTTTTGGGCAGTATCAATCAAAAATTGTGCGAGGTTTTGTTTCGGGTATTCATAAGACGGTGCCACTTCTTTTGGGTACGTACTTAACCACACCTTTTCAGACATCCCTTACACCCCTTTATCCATATTCTTGTTGTCAACAGGGGTGCTCGTCGTCGACACCCCCTCCCTAAACCACTTATTAAACAATAAACTTTTCAGCTGTCACAACCTTCTCAGCAATTTGACGCTTTAGGGCAATCGTATTGACAGATGAGCGTCGTGAAAGCTTTTTCAACAGTGATAGCTGTGTTCTCAGTAAATCCCCCTCCTCCATAGCGACGAGCATTTCCTTTGCTAGCATTTCCACTTTCGTAAAAGCATCATGAACAGCGACCTTCGTCATCGTCATGGCATGACTAGCTTTCTCCTCTCCTTTTGCATCCATTATTTTCATCGTTCGCGCATAAGCACTTTCACTTCCGTAAATGGCAATCATCATATCAGCTAGGTGACTTAGAAGCTCTTGCTCCTGCTCAATCTGTTGCTGATACTTCTGAACGGCTACCCCTCCAACCATTAAAAAGATTTTCTTCCCCATTTCTATTAAATGACGCTCCTCATCAAGCACTCCTGAAAATGTCCGGGCTGGAACGAAGGAAAGTAATTCCTTTTGCAATTCTTGAGCCTTTTCCATAAGAGGAAGCTCACCTTTCATGGCGCGTTTAAGCAATGTACCTGGTATGAGTAAACGGTTAATCTCATTCGTCCCTTCAAAGATACGGTTAATTCGTGAATCACGATAAATTCTCTCAACCTTATATTCTTGAATAAAGCCATAACCTCCATGAATTTGTACGGCTTCATCGGCAATGAGATCCAATGTTTCTGACCCTAATACTTTGTTAATAGAGCACTCTATTGCATATTCAGCTATAGCTTTAGCCGATGCCGTACCGACATCCTGCTGTTCTTCTACTTGATTAAGACGTTCCTCCATTAGACCTGCTGTTCGGTAAACAACACTATCTAACACATACGTCTTAACAGTCATCTCTGCTAATTTTTTTTGAATGAGTGGAAAAGATGAAATCGACTTGCCAAATTGAGTACGTTCATTCGCATAATGAGCACTTAATTCAATCGTTTCCTTGGAAGCACCGAGACAGCCAGCCGCTAGTTTAAAGCGACCGATATTTAAAATGTTAAATGCAATTACATGCCCTTTCCCAATCTCCCAAAGCAGGTTTTCAACAGGTACACGAACATCTTCTAAAATAAGTGGACATGTTGATGACCCTTTAATACCCATTTTCTTTTCTTCTGGACCAACAGTGACACCTTCCATCGAGCGTTCGATGATAAATGTACTAAATTCCATGCCATTTACTTTCGCATAAACGATAAAGACATCGGCAAAGGCAGCATTTGTAATATATTGTTTTGTACCATTTATGACATAATGCGTCCCATCCTCTGATAACACTGCAGTCGTTTTTGCACCAAGGGCATCAGAACCAGAGGATGGTTCTGTTAAACAGTAAGCAGCAATTTTCCCACCTGTAACAAGAGCTGGTAAATATTTTTCCTTTTGAGCTTCACTTCCAAAATAAACAATAGGTAAAGAACCGATACCAACATGCGCTCCTAAGGAAAGTGCAAATGAAGAACCTTTTGCTAGACGCTCACTAATTAATGTCGAACTAATTTTATCAACATCTAAACCACCATACGCTTCAGGAACTTCTGCCCCTAATAAGCCGATATCACCTGCCTTTTGTAAAAGTTCGACCGTTCGTTCATAATTAAGCGCCTCAAGCTCTTCATCACGTGGGATCACTTCTTCCTCAATGAACTCCTTCGTCGTTTCTGCAATCATTCGTTGTTCCGTCTGAAAGTCCTCTGGTGTCATGACAGATTGATAGTTCACCTCATTTAACATATAACTACCACCTGCTACGTACTTTGTCATTTTTCTCTCCCCCTCTCTCCATTCACTTCAATTACAGCAGCTGCACCCATACCTCCTCCGATACACATTGAAACAACACCAATACCTCCCCCGCGTCTCTTTAACTCATAAAGTAAAGTGGCCGTTAACTTCGTCCCTGTACAGCCTAATGGGTGGCCAAGTGCAATGGCCCCACCGTTCACATTAACCTTATCTTCATCAAGGTGAAGCTCACGAATGATATGCAAGCATTGAGAGGCAAAGGCTTCATTGATTTCAAACAAATCAACATCTTCAATACTGAGTTGAGCCATTTCTAACGCCTTAGGAATGGCCTTTACAGGTCCTACCCCCATAATGTCTGGCTCAACACCCGCTAATGCGAAAGAACGAAACGTCGCTAGCGGCTCTAATCCAAGTGCTTCAGCCCTTTCCTTACTCATAACGATAGAAGCAGCTGCTCCGTCACTCATTTGTGAAGCATTTCCTGCTGTGACTGTTCCTCCTTGTTTAAACGCTGGTTTAATCTCTCTCAATAATTCCGCATTTGTTTCTGATCTCACCCCTTCATCCTGCTTAACCTCCACCTTCCATTTACGCAATTGATTATCGACAAATTGCGTTCGAAGCGTCTCTACAGGGACGATCTCCTCAGTAAAATTCCCATTCGCTAATGCTCGTGCCGCTTTTTGATGACTTTTTACTGCAAATTGATCTTGTTCTTCTCTGCTTACATGAAAACGCTCAGCCACCACTTCAGCTGTCATCCCCATTCCCATATAAACATTGGGCATCTCATCAACCATTACTGGATGGGGAGAAAAATGAAAGCCGGTCATCGGCACATGGCTCATACTTTCCATCCCTCCAGCAATAATCGTCTCTGCTCCACCTGCAAGAATACGATCTGCTGCAAGGGCGATAGACTGTAAACCAGATGAACAGAAACGGTTAATCGTTATGGCTGGTACTGAAACAGGAAAACCAGCATATAACGTAATCGTTCGTGCCATATTCAATCCTTGCTCTCCTTCTGGCATGGCACATCCGATTATGACATCATCGACATCCTCTTTCGTAACTCCCGGTGCTCGACGAATAACCTCTTGTAGTACAACCTTACCTAAATCCTCAATCCTCGTTTGGACAAATGCTCCTTTTTTTGCTTTTCCAACGGGGGTTCGTGCAATTGATACGATAACAGCCTCTCTCATCTTCTTCACCCCTTCCTAATTACGTAATGGCTTCCCTTTCATTAGCATGTGCTCCATTCTCGCTTGTGTCTTCGGTTCGCCACATAAACTTAAAAACGCTTCTCTCTCCAGGTCGAGCATATATTGCTCACTCACCAACGTACCTGCTCTCACATCCCCTCCAGCTAATACATAAGCGAGCTTGCAAGCAATTAGGTGATCATGCTCACTTATTGACCCTGCTAGCTTCATTTGGTTTGCCCCGAGCTTCATAATGGCAGCTCCTTCTTTTCCAGTGACACGTATCTTCTGTTCCTCTTGAGGCTGATATCCGTTTCTAGCGAGCTGTAATACAGTCTGTTTCGCTTCGTAGATTCGTTGATCCTCATGTATAATAACTCGATCATTTTGCCGTAAATACCCTAATCTTTTCGCATCATCAGCACTAGTTGACACTTTCGCCATTCCGATCGTTTGAAATAACTCATTTAAAACAGGTTGAACATCCACTTGATCGCAAGGAATGCTCTCACTCATTCGACGTACATATTCCTTACAGCCTCCTCCTGCTGGAATTAAACCAACACCGACCTCCACTAGCCCTACATACGTCTCAGCCTGAGCGACAATTTGATCGGCAGGTAGGCATACTTCAACTCCACCACCTAACGTCATTTGATGCGGGGCTGCAACAACAGGCTTTTCACAGTGCTTTAACTTTTGCATCGTCTGCTGGAATATGTGAATAATATGCTCAACCTCATCCCACTCTTCATCTTGAGCTTCCATTAAAAGCATCATTAAATTAGCCCCAACACAAAAATGCTTTCCTTCATTTGCCAATACAAGCCCTATATAATCACGTTCTACTAGTTCAACAGACTTCTCAATCATTTGTAATATATCCGCACCGATCGCATTATTCGGTGAATGAAACTCTAGACAAGCCACTCCATCATGAAGATCAATTAAGCTAGCTCCTTGATTACTAGTAATCAAGTGTGTTTTCTTAAAAGATTGTAGCGAGATTCTCTTATCATTTATCCCTCTCTTTTTCCACTCGCCATCTTTCACATAATAGCTATGTTGCTCTTCTTCTTTATAGAAAGACGTATGTCCAGCAGCTAGCCATTCATTTACCCAATTTGGCATTACCTCCCCTTCTTGCTTCATTCTTGCAACTGTCTTTTCTAAGCCAAGAACATCCCATGTTTCAAATGGGCCAAGCTGCCAATTAAAGCCCCACTTCATCGCCTGATCGATTTCAACAATCGAATCAGCAATCTCTCCGACCTTTTCTGCTGAATAGAGCAGCACTCTCTTCAATACTGTCCAAGCAAAAGCCGAATATTGATCATTCGTTGCAAGTAATGCTCGTAACCGTTGTCTTGCTCCCTTAGCAAGCTTTGCTGCTTCCAAAGATGCTCCGCTTACTTGTTTTCTTTTTTCGTACGTTAATGTATGAACATTCAACGATCGTATTTCCTTGCTGCTTCCTGTCCTTACTTTTTCGTAAAAGCCCTTCCCTGCTTTTTCACCTACCCAACCTTTTTCTACTAATTTCAATAGCAGCTCTGAAGGTGCAAATACGTTCTTCTCAGCTTCATCTTTGACCTTTTCATACACATTATTTGCTACGTGGGTAAACGTATCAATTCCGACTAAATCTAACGTCCTAAACGTTGCACTTTTCGGGCGTCCCATGGCCGGTCCTGTCACTGCATCGACCTCTTCAATCGATAATTGATACTCGTTCATCTCTTGAAGCGTCACCAACAAACCGTATGTCCCAATCCGATTAGCAATAAAGTTCGGTGTATCCTTAGCAATA
Organism: Halalkalibacter sp. APA_J-10(15); assembly: GCF_023017105.1. Taxonomy (GTDB): domain Bacteria; phylum Bacillota; class Bacilli; order Bacillales; family Bacillaceae_D; genus Halalkalibacter. The sequence goes on from NZ_JALKEV010000004.1 coordinate 70,850, forward strand.
ACGACTCCTTTTCCAAGTTGATTTTCTCCAAATTGAGCCACTTTCTTCACAATCTCTTGTTTCGTATATTCACCAGGAATCACTTCCAACAGCTTCATATACCTTGGTGGGTTGAAAAAGTGTGTCCCCAAAAAATGTGATTGAAAAGCGATACTTCTTCCATTTACCATTTCATTTATAGACACACCTGATGTATTTGAGCTAACAATCGTTCCCTCTTGCCAAACCTTCTCTAACCGTTCAAAAAATTGTTGCTTCACCTTCACGTTCTCTATAATCACCTCGATGACCCAATCGACTTCTTTCACTTTCTCAAGGTCATCATCGATATTTCCCGGCCTAATTCTATTTGCGAAATCGTTATTGTATAAGGGAGCTGGTTTCGTTTTCTTTAATCGTTCAATTGCCTGCTTAGCAAGACGATTTCGTACTTCGTTGTCATCAAGAGACCAACCTTTTTGACGTTCTTGTTCCGTTAACTCACTCGGACATACATCAAGTAGCAAGCTCGAAATGCCAACATTAGCCAAATGAGCAGCAATACTAGCACCCATCACACCTGAGCCAATGACAGCCACTTTACGAATGACTCTTTCCATTTGTTTCCCTCCCATCACCGAACACGGCAAGCTCCAGAATTTCAGCAATATCACGAGCTTTTACTATCTCCTCCACTTCCTTTTGCTTCGTTCCATCCTCAATCATCGTTAAGCAATATGGACAGGCACTACTCACGACAGTCGGATTCACTTTAAGGGCCTGCTCCGTTCTGGCAACATTCACCCGCTGTCCGACCGACTCTTCCATCCACATCATTCCTCCTCCTGCACCGCAGCACATCGCATTGTCATGATGTCTTTCCATCTCAATTAGTTCTACACCTTCAATTGCCCTTAATACGTTTCTTGGTTGCTCGTAAACAGCATTATATCTTCCTAAATAACAGGAATCATGATACGTAATTCGTTCGTCCACCTTATAAGTTGGTGTTAGCTTACCTTCTCTCACTAACTTTTCTAATAGCTCAGTATGATGAAGAACGTCCACCCCTTTTAATCCAAAGTCAGGATATTCATTTTTAAATGTATGATACGTATGTGGACATGTCGTTACGATCGTTTTCACATGATATTTTTGGAAAGTAGCGATATTCTCCTGACAAAGCTCTTGAAAAAGGAGCTCATTACCCATTCGTCTCGGCGTATCTCCTGAGTTTTTTTCTTCGTTTCCTAAAATAGCGACATTTACTCTTGCATGATCGAGTAAACGTACAAACGCTTTTGAAACAGCTATACTACGTGTATCATAAGATCCCATCGATCCTACAAAATAAAGAATATCAAAGTGTGGATTTTCCTTTATAGTCGGAATGTGAATACCGTCTAGATCATCGAGCCAATTTTCCCGATCACGACGATTTAGCCCCCACGGATTTCCTTGTCGTTCAATATTTTGCATCGCTCGTTGACCTTCAAATGGTACCTTCCCTTCCATCAACAGCAAATGACGGCGTAGATCAACAATTTTATCAACATGTTCATTATCAACGGGGCATTGATCCTCACAATTTCGACATGTCGTACACGCCCATATTTCTTCCTCTGTCATAACATCACCGATTAACCGAACAGATTGAGGATCTTGATCAATTGTGCTCCAGCTTTGCTGCTGCATATACATCGTTGCCTCAATTGAGGTTCCGACTTGGTTGTTATTACTGAATCCGTCTCCACTCACTTTTTGAAATGAATGAGTTCCACTTTGAAATAATGATGCTGGCACCCATGCTGCCTTGGAAGTAACAGCTGCTCCTTTTTCTGTTAAATGATCACGCATTTTCGTAATAAGATGCATCGGAGACAATAGCTTCCCGGTGTTTGTAGCGGGGCAAACATTCGTACAACGTCCACACTCCACACAAGCATAAAAATCAAGTAGCTGTTTTTGTGAGAAATCCTCCACCTGACTGACTCCGAACGACTCTGCGTTCTCATCTTCAAAATCTAATTTACTCAATTTACCGACAGGTTCTGTTCTTTTTAGAAAAATATTCACCGGAGCTGTTAACAAATGAAAATGCTTTGATTGTGGGACATAAATGAGAAAAGCTAATAAAATCAGCAAATGAAGCCACCAGCTAACATAAAATAGACTCGAAGCAACTGTGGAATGGATATTAATAAATGGAAGGGCCAAAAATGAAGAGATTGGTGCAAAAGCTGAAAAGACTAAATCATGCATCACGCGCTCGAATGTTAGCGTTAAGTAGACAGAGATCATTAGTGAGACAATAAAATATATAACGATACTAGGTTTTTTTCCTCGCTTTAACCGTGGTAGCTTTTCACCGTAGCGTCGGTATGCTGCATAGCCAATCGCCAATAATACGAGTAAAACCGTTATTTCTTGAACAAGAACAAAGACATCATATCCAGGTATTGGAAGCCTTTCAATACCAAATCCCTTTACGATGAGATCGAGTGCACCTAACTGCAAAATGATAAAACCATAAAAGATCAACAGATGCATCCAGCCACTCTTACGATCCTTCAGTAGCTTTGTTTGCCCAAATACTTCCTTACCAAACACACGAATTCGTTTCGATAAATCTGTCTTCAACTCTGTTTTTCGGCCAAGCTTCATATAGAGGTAACGATGATAAACAACCTTTACGAACAAATAAAAGCTGCAAACGCATACAGTTAGAAATGCCAGCAACTGTAGCCATTGAGCCATCCCTCTCCCCCCTCCAATGCTTCAAACTCTTTGTCTGTACACTTATATTGTCAACGAATAGAAGATATTCATAGGAAACAAGCTGTTCTAGTCAATTTACATCATTCTTCTAAAAGTAAGCATGTTAGCATAGGCAAGCAACATAGATGTATAGAAGTTAAGAAGGAGAGGAGTGTCAGACATGAATATTTTTGTGTTACTGAAGCAAACGTTTGATACTGAGGAAAAAATCATTATTGAAAACGGAATCATAACAGAGGACGATGCTCAATTTGTCATCAATCCATATGATGAATACGCAGTCGAGGAAGCGATTCGCCAACGAGATGAGCATGGCGGAAACGTAACGGTTCTTTCTGTTGGTCCAGAACGAACAAGTGATGCATTGCGAACAGCTCTTGCTATGGGTGTTGATGAAGCCATTCATCTCTTAAATGACGATATACCAGAAGATGCAAGCTGCATAGCGAAAGTACTGTCAGCCTTTTTACAAAACAAGGATATTGACCTCATACTTGGAGGCTACTTTTCCATTGATAATGGTGACGGGCAAGTGGCTATTCGTCTTGCTCACGCACTCGATCTCCCGCATGTCAGCTCGATTACCTCACTTTCTATACAGGAAGGTACAGCCCAAGTCATACGAGACGCTGAAGGGGACCTCGAAACGATTAACGTAACGTTACCAGCTCTATTCACCGCTCAACAAGGGTTAAATGAGCCCCGTTACCCTAGCTTGCCTGGGATTATGAAAGCAAAGCGCAAGCCTTTAAAGGAGCTCCTAATTGATGACCTTCACTTAGCTTCTGATGACTTAATCGCCAAAACGACACAACAGACTGTCTTCCTACCACCGAAAAAAACAACTGGCGTACGTCTAAATGGAGCTCCAGATGATCAGGTCAAATCTTTGATCGCTAAGCTACAAGAACAAATACATTTGTAAAGGGGGAATAATTGTGGGCCAAACGATTCTTATTATTGCGGAACACCGAAATGGCGTGCTCCGCCAAGTGACTTTCGAAGCGATTGTAGCAGCACAAATCGTCGATGCTAGCTCTATTAACGTTGTCGTCATTGGGCACAAGCTTGAGACAGTCGTCGAAACATTATCGGCCTATGAGCTTGATACGATTTTCACAATTGATGATCATTCCTTAGCTCATTACATTCCTGAGTCTTATGTTCATGCTTTGAGTGATGTCCTCGTAGAATGCCAGCCTACCGGTATCATCTGTGGACATACAGCAATCGGACGTGATCTTGCACCGATGCTTGCTGCAGCTCTAGATGCAGGGCTAATCTCTGATGCTACTTCAATTGAATGTGATGAAGAACATATTGTCATTACACGTCCTATTTATGCTGGAAAAGCATTTGAAAAAAAGACATTCCACCACTCACCGTGGGTTTTAACGATTCGACCAAACAATTTATCAGCAAGTACATCAAGAGGGAACGTTGCTCAAGTAAAGAATGTACCGTTTAAGCAACCTCCATCTTTACAATCTACAATTAAAGACATTGTCCAAAAAACAACTGGAAAGATTGACTTAACCGAAGCAAAAATAGTCATAGCCGGCGGGCGAGGCGTTAAAAGTGCTGATGGCTTTAAACCACTTGAACAATTAGCCGACGTTTTAAATGGTGCTGTTGGTGCATCTCGTGGAGCCTGTGATGCAAACTATTGCGATTACTCATTACAAATTGGGCAAACAGGAAAAGTTGTCACTCCTGAACTCTACATCGCCTGTGGGATTAGTGGAGCCATCCAGCATGTTGCTGGAATGAGTCAATCACGGGTCATTGTTGCTATCAATAAAGACCCTGATGCGCCGATTTTTTCAATAGCTGATTACGGAATTGTCGGTGATTTATTCGAGATAGTACCGTTATTAACAGAGGAGTTTAGAAAGGTATTGAAAGAGGAATCGTGAAATAAAAACGTATCTTTCCAAAAGAAAGCGGAAAATCGACCGCTACCAAGATGCAATCTTATTTTACACCTCATCATAAGAGACCCTCAAATAACCATCCATCATAAATTTTTCTGATGGATGGTTATTTTCATGTGTCCTTTACATGAATCCTTAGGAAGCCACTGAAAAACTTCCTTTTTTCGTGCTAATAAGAGTTTCATTAAAAAGAAAAGGCAAATTCCGTCCATTTTCGGATGAGAATTGCCTTTTCTTTTGCTACTTGTTACTCTTTTTCATTCAAAAGCTTTATTATTCTCTTGAGATTCACCGCACATATCGTGGTAGCAGCTTGAATTTGCATACCAACAGACCCGAGGATGATGCAATTTTTAACCCGTGTCTATTTTTTAATTCGCTATTTTTTGCTTCTATTTTATAACGTGACTTTGCTTTTTTTATTCATTTTGGCATTTGTAAAAGTTGGATTTAAACAATTAAAAGAGTTCCAGGTAATAAAAATAAGATTCCATAGCGATTCCCAAAAGCTGCTTCATCGATTGATTTGTCAATCGAATCTTAGCGATTTATTTGCTTTGCAATCTCTCGCCTCACAACTTCTTCTCCAACACAATTTTGTGCCTACCCTTATCATCCGTATATGTTCGGATTACATCGAAACCCATTTTTATATTTAACAAAAGCATTTGTCGCCATCTGTTCATCGTTTTCGTCTGGACTTTCTCATAACCCAGCTCTTTTAAAGTTGTGTGTTGCTTTTCCAATAGCTTTGCCGCTATTCCGCGCTTTCGATAGATTGGATCCACCCCGCCTAGCCAACTGTAAAAAGTCTTATTTTCCAGCTCATAGCCTATTTTATAACCAACTGGTTTACTTTGATGGAGAGCAAGATGGACAATTAATCGTGGCTTGTCTGTCATTTTATCAATAATTGAGTGAGACGAGCTGAAGACCGTTTTGTGTAACACATCTACTTGATTTAATTCTTTATCCGTTAATGGTCGATCAATCGCTTCATACGTAATCGTTACTGCCAATTTATATCCCCCTCTTATTCATTTTAGTGAAACGATACATATTCTAGTTCTACTCTTTTAGTAATAACAAACAAAAAGCTTGTCATATAACCTAACGCATCTCCTTACAGCCTTCTAGATTCTTGCTAAGATGTAAGTAATCAAATGAGCGTCACATTCAGGAGGGAACGTTTAATGAAAAAGCAAGGCTTAAAAAACCCAGGAATCTTTACAGTCATCCTTCTCACGATTAGCTTATTTACATCATAAACGGAAAACTAAAACATGTATAAGTTGAAGCCAGTATTCCTCAAACGGAACCTGGCTCCTTTTTATTATTACAAAACAATCATTATGGTTAGGGCGATCGTTTAGAAATTTCTTTTTTTTATTCTCTATAATCATATCATTAATAGCTATATGAAGTAAATCTCAATCACATAAAAGCTTGTTATATTACCTAACGAAACCTCTTACAGCCTCACATTATCTTGCTAGAATATAAGTAATTAAAAGAACGACACATTCAGGAGGGAATGTAGAATGAAAAAGAAAAACTTAAAAAACCCAGGAATTGTCACAGTCATCCTTCTAACAATTAGCTTATTTATTTCATAGAGAGAGGGCCGTTCGATGGATTTCTTTAAACATGTTGAGCCGGGTTCAACTCATTAGACTCCGGCTCCTTTAATTCTTATGCTTCTTTACGTTCCAATACAAAATTCATATTTCGCTTAAAAACTTGGGAGTATCAAGCTCTTTTCAGCATTCCAAATCATTTCTTCCCTTTAACTTACACTAAAGTAGACTTCACGAGTGATCAACAATCTCTAATCCGAGTAATTTTGCAAAGCCGACAGCTTGCTCCTTTGATACTTTACATCCTCGTAACGCCTCAAAGCTTACATGAAGCTGCTCAAAGGTCGAGGTACTTAGATCCACACCTTTTAAGCTTGTCTCGATAAAATCAATATCCGTTAAATCACTTTTAGAATAGTTAACGTTTTTAAACTGACAACCGTAAAAGTTTGCACCTTTTAACGATGACTTTTCAAAATGTACTTGCTTTAATGTTGCTTCAGTAAATTGACTGAGATCAATGATGCACTGCTCAAAAGTGACATGACCAATGTGAGCTCCTGAAAAATCAATCCCCGTTAATTTACAATCCTTAAACGTCACTCGATGAATCAATCCTTCTCGTAAACTAGCATTTGCTAAGTTACAATTTTCAAATACGACATCTGTCAGATCAACTGCAGGAAGATTCGCTTTGTGAATGGTGATATTCTTAATAAGCACTTTAGACATAATTGCTTTTCTTAAGGAAAAACCTTCAATCGTCTCTCCTTCTATTTGCGCTTGTACTAATTCATGTTCATCGTCATTATATAGTTCGTGTATAGACGTTTCTCTTAAGCTAGTATGTAATTTCGGTTGATCTATTTTCATTTTTTTAGCCATTTATTCACCTCCTAAATTACCATACGACCATGGTATATTCGTCTTTAAAAAAGGACATCCAATGAATAGATTTTCAATAATTGAAACTGCTTTTCGCTCATCCTCCTACCCCATGCTAACGCTTTAAAAAAATGGACTACACTGTAACACGTATACAGCTCCCAATTAATTGTCTCATCTTCATGGTAGCCATCTAGCTCTCCAATTGAGAACGGAATGTTTATCCGCTTTGCAAGAAATCAAAGCCAATGAGCAAAAGAGCGATACCTTTAGTCAGTATCACTCTTCCTTTCCTTTTACCGGCTCGCCATTACGAGTTTATTAACAGCGCTGAATAATGCTCTAATGGATGATGTCATAATATCAGCGTCTATCCCACAGCCCCAAAAGACTTCGTCATTTCCATCTGTAATTCCAACATATGAGACGGCCTGAGACTGTGATCCCGCTTCTAGCGCATGCTCAGAATAAGCTAGATTTGAATATTGCACTTGTAGCCTTTCTTGAAGCATTTGACTAATCGCATCTAACGTTCCATTGCCAATGCCAGTTAATTCTAGCTCTTCCCCGTCTACCTTGACCTTCACTTTAACAGATGATGAGCTTTGATCGCCTAACGTATAATGGAGAAACTCAACTGGGTTTTCAACATTAATGTATTCTTCTTTAAAAATCCCATAAATTTCTTTGGTGCTCAACTCTTTGTTTTGATGATCAGATACATTCTTCACTCGATAACCGAAGCTTTCGCGCATTTGTAGTGGTAAGTCTAATCCGTACGTTTGCTTCAATACGTAAGCAATACCACCTTTTCCTGACTGACTATTAATCCGTATAATATCTCCTTCATATTCTCGGCCAATATCAGCTGGATCAATTAATAAATAAGGTACAGTCCAATGATCAACTTCATGTGTTTCATGCCATTTCATCCCTTTAGCAATAGCATCCTGATGCGAGCCTGAGAATGCTGTGAACACAAGCTCCCCACCGTATGGATGACGTTCATGTACTTTCATTTTCGTCATGCGCTCATACACTTCAATGACACGAGGAAGATTGTTTAAGTTTAACTCTGGATCAACACCATGTGAGAATAAATTTAGAGCAAGAGTGACAATATCAACGTTCCCTGTACGCTCACCGTTTCCAAATAAAGTACCTTCAACACGATCTGCACCAGCAAGCATTCCTAGCTCTGCATCAGCTACACCTGTACCCCGATCGTTATGTGGGTGAATCGATACAATGACATTATGACGATATTTCAGATGATTACTCATATATTCAATTTGACTCGCATACACATGTGGCATAGAAAGTGACACGGTTGCTGGAAGATTGATGATCACCTTATTGGCTGCAGTTGGCTTCCAAACATCTAACACTCGATTACAGATCTCCAGTGAAAAGTCAATTTCTGTCCCTGTAAAGCTTTCAGGAGAATATTGGAAAATGAAATCTCCCTCCGTCTCCTCAGCACATTGCTTTAAAAGTTCTGCTCCTTTAACAGCAATATTAATAATTTCCTCTTTTGACTTACGGAATACTTGCTCACGCTGGGCAACAGAAGTTGAATTATATAAATGAACGACTGCCTTGTGCGTTCCTTTTAACGATTCAAACGTTTTACGAATAATATGCTCACGTGCTTGTGTCAGCACTTGAATAGTCACATCTTCTGGAATCAAGTCTTGTTCAATAAGCGTTCGCAAAAAGGTGAACTCTGTCTCAGATGCAGCAGGAAAACCGACCTCAATTTCTTTAAAGCCTAGATCAACAAGCGTTTGAAAATACTCAAGCTTCTCCTCTAAGTTCATTGGGACGATTAATGCCTGATTCCCATCACGAAGATCGACACTACACCATTTAGGTGCCTTTGTTACATATTCCTTCTCCATCCAATTTGTACTCTTTTCTGGAGGCATAAAATACGTTCGTGTATACTTTCGATAACTTTCCATGACAAACATCCTCTCCTTCAAAATAAAGCAAAACAAAAAGCCTACCATCTCCTTAAGAGACGATAGGCTGAACCTACGTGGTACCACTCTTCTTGATTCGCGTAAGCAAATCCACTCTACAACTGATTACGGACGTTATCCGTTAAGGCCTTATCAGCCTTACCACTCCTGGGTAAGTTGGGGATTCTGTTGACTGCCTTTCACCAACCGACAGCTCTCTACACAACAGGGACTCCTTAATACTCCCAATCCTCGCGTTTTTAGAACTTTTTGAAATTTTGAATTTTACTCATTTTATCGCTTTATCGTTTTATCTGTCAAGGGGGTTTACAGAATCTTTTTATTTCTAACACTCGGTTAAACTGATGCTTTTCGAATTTATAATGTTTAATACTGTATCGACATCTGTTAGTTCAAATGGAAAAACAACTCCAGCATGACGATTGTTAATCACGTTAACTAGTGCAGCTGTTGCCATTGCAGTTACTTGATAATCAGAAGGTGTTGATAATGTCAAAGCCTTCTTTTTTCGCGTACCTGATATCATCCCAATCACTTCAACCGTCAAAAAAGCTTCTTCACCTTTCGACTGATTATGCTTAACGAAATGGGACAACAGTCTTGGATTTTTCATTTTTACGAGCCGCTTTAATAAGCCTATTTTTTGTAAAATGAAAAGTAAATGATTAAAGGAATCGTTATTCCAAGCAGTCCAATAATGAATCGAATCTAGACCTAACTTTTCAGCTACAAATTCCTTTTCGTCATGGTGGATCTCTCTGACAAACCGTAGTGTCTGACAATCACCGAAGGGAAGTTTTTTACGCCTTGTAAATCCAGTGTACGTGAGCTGATTCTCTTTTGTTAGAGGCTCTGAAATGATTTGAAGCATATCCATGATACCCGTTATTCCGGCTTTAGCATTTGTATGTTGTAGCAATGCGACATCAACATTACTCACTTCATCAAATTGTTTTACTGCTTTCTTCACCATTAAAGCAGATAATCCAGGAAAGAATCCAGACATAGTAATAGAACAAACTCCCTTTTCAAGAGCATAATTATGTAATTGCTCTACTTGACTAGTGAACGACGAAAAAGGAGTCACATCTATACAGTGTACTCCCCTCCCTATACAAAGCTTCTGCACAGCTGGTTCTTTTTGTTTTAATGCGACGATAACGACATTTACTTGACAAATAGCAGCTTCGATACTATCGCGCTTCGTTATATCCACATAACAAAACTCTGTTTGATTACTTAGCGATTGAGCTAATTGTTTTCCTCTCTCTATCTGATAATCCGCTACAACTAATTGTGAACGATCCAATTGCCTAAGTATCTCTTGACAGACCAGCTTCCCTAATATACCAGTAGCTCCTATGACGAGTACCTTATTCATCTTCTATCGCTCACCTTTCATTACTAATCTATTAGGCATAAGCCCCAACAAAACGAGAGCCATTTCGGTTAACCATTGTACCTTTCAATTGATTTACTTCATGACACCTTCCGTATGCATCAATAGAGAACGGGACAGCCATCCCATCATACAAATATAACAAAATTCAGAACAAATTCTATATGTATGGTTAAGAAAACGATCGTATACCTATTTCATGATGAATCTTAATATGACTTACTAGTTGACCTCGTACGCTAACCATATTAACATAAAAATCCAAGTAGCAACTATCATTCCTTTCACAAGACCGATTATAGCACCTCCTTATTCAATACAGTTTTGCATATGAGGAGGTGCTCAGGAAATATACTAGCTAACTAAACGACAAACGTCACAACTGTATACAAAACAGCCGTAATCGCTGCGGCTATTAATGCTGGTTTTAATTTATACTTGGCATAATCAATAACGGTTAATCCTAATATTTTGGCAATTGTATTCGTATCATCACTTAACGGTGAAGCAAACGCTCCGAATGCACCACTTGCAAAGACCGCACCGACAACGAGTGGGAATGAAACGTCACCAGCTATCGCAAGAGCCATTCCGAGTGGCATAAGAATTCCCCACGTTCCCCATGCGGAACCGATAAAATACGAAACGGCAGCACCAAACAGGAAGATCAACGGAGCAATAAACAATGGTGGAATCCAACTAGTATGAGCTGTAACAAAGCTAGAAAATCCCAAATCATCTGTTACAGCTGACAATCCCCAAACGATAGAAAGAAGAATAATGACACTCATTAATTCATTTCCACCGAACACAAAGCTTTCAATTAAATCAGACAGCTTAAATTTTTGTAATAAATAAAATACCATCGTCATCATCGTCGTCAACAGCAACGCCACCACCATTGCATCAAGGACGTTCGCTCGAATAAACGCTTCGAATGGCCCTACTCCACGTTCATACCCGTCCCACCAAGTTAAAAACAAAGTCAACCCGATAACGAGAACTAGTGGAAGAACCAAATTCCACGGCTTAATCGGCAATTCCGTTGAAACGACTGGATGACATTCATGCCAATCATCCTCTTCTTCCCTATCTGTTATTTCTAAAGGTGCTGTTGATTTTTTCTTTGCATGATGAAAGAAGCTCAAATAAATCCCTAAGCCGATCATGACAATGGAAAAAAAATTAAAAGGTATACTTTGAATAAAGAGAGAGTAAGGATCGATTTCAAGCCCTTCATTCTCTGTTGCCATTTGAATAACAGATACCATATAACCGACAAATGCCGTTGCAACTGGAATGAGGACAATAACAGGAGTTGCTGTCGTTTCGATAATAAATCCTAATTCAGCAGTCGTCATTCTCACTCTTTTCAACAAAGCTCTCATAATCGGTGCGATTGTAACAAAGCGAAATGTCGGAGCACTAAAGGTCCCGATTGTCGACACATACGTCAAAACTAACGCTTGCTTTCTCGTATGAATTCGTTCAGCAGCCTTCTCCACAAACCCTCTAATCCCACCAGTTACTTTTACCATACCAACTAAGCCAGAAAACGAATATAGAAAGACTATTATTTTAATATTATTTGGGTCAATTAACGCTTGAACAACATAAACAAACATTGCTTGAACTCCACCTAGAAAGGTCGGTTCGATTAAATAAGAGCCCACTAAGAGACCAACGAACAGACCTGGGAGAACTTGCTTCGTATAAATCGCAATCGGTATCACAAATAAAAAAGGAACAATCGCAAGCCAGCTTGATTCCATTCTGCTCACCTATTCTTTTTTAGACATCATTTAACCTTTTTATCATGTGAGCAAAAATATAAATTATACAAAGACATACACACACATACAAAGATCGAAATTCGAATATACTAGCAGTACATAAGGACAAAGAATGAATTTCTATAGTAAAATAAATGTGGAGCTGTAAATCAGTTAGGTAGTTGAAAGAGAGAGAGCTTGTCCCTATGAAAAAGGAGTGGAGAAAATGGAACTGAATTTATTAGAATTGTATGAGGAAATGCCAGATTTCCACAATCATAATGAAGCAAGCCTATGGTTTCATAAGCAATTCCCAAATAATATCCAATTTAAAGAGATTGACACGATTAACGGAACAAAGGTGTATTACTATCACATCATTAAAGATCGAAAAACGTATGAAGATTATATGCACAGCCTAAAAGAGCCTCTAGAGCAAACTATCATATCGAATGAACCATTCAAAAGTTATTCTACTGTTGAAATTAGTGAGGATGGCGGAGTAAGTGTGACGGAATAAGCCACCTTATGCTACTAATAGTCGTTTCGTTCAAAAGCCCTAACGCGCGAACTCTGATTCTCTTATACCCTTCTTAAGTTAAACACTTCTTAGATTCCTAAAAAATTTTACTTTACAAGTGAAGGCAGCGAATACTATTCATAGTTATTCGCTGCCCTTTTTTTATTACTCAACCGTCATTCTTTTTCTATAAACGATTGTAACTAAACCAATTGCAAACAATGCAATTCCTACTAGTAACCAGTTATACAAATTTGTCGCTGTTGCAGGTAATCCATGCTCATCATTTTGTCCCTTATCTTCTTCATCCCTTGAGCTTCCATCTCCATCCCCTGGGCCTTCATCTCCATCCCCTGGGCCTTCATCTCCGTCCCCTGGGCCTTCATCTCCATCCCCTGGGCCTTCATCTCCATCCCCTGGGCCTTCATCTCCGTCCCCTGGGCCTTCATCTCCGTCCCCTGGGCCTTCATCTCCGTCCCCTGGGCCTTCATCTCCGTCCCCTGGGCCTTCATCTCCGTCCCCTGGGCCTTCATCTCCGTTTTGACTAGCTCCTCTTATAATATCTAAACCTTCTATAATGAATGTTCCGCCTTTCACAACAATGTGAGCAGTATGATCGCCTTCATCAAGACCGCGCAGGTGATAGGACGTTTGTCTGTCTCCTCGTGAGTACACTCGATAGTTCTCTTCGGTTAATTCTCCGTCAATGTAAACATCAATAACGGCATCTGGTGTTGCACCAAACAAATTGAACCCCGTTCCTTCAAAATGAAAGAGCATACTAGTATCGCTACTTTCAAGGTTTGGTGTGCTGTAAATATCGACACCCCTGTAATCCATAAAATCTTCTTTTATCTCATTGTCCTTTAATGACACTTTTAACGTATGAGTTGTTTCCTCTAAATCTCTAATCGAGAATCTAATTCCGGTTTGCGGATTAACAGAAAAATCACCCATGTCCTCACCATTTAGTTCAAAATTATAAAGAGTTTCATCTCCTGTTCCAGAGAAATAATCAATTCCTGACCCAGTGAAGCTAATAACTAAATACGGATCATCATTAAAATTTGCCCAAGCATTCGTTTGATTAGATCCCCATACATTCCCATTCCTTCTTAACGCATAAACCGTATTTTCCTCCTCACCAACTTCAGAATCTTCTGTTATCGGAATGAAGTTACTTGGAGCAAGATTTGTAACCGCTAATACTGGATCAGTTGTCTCTATTTCTGCTTTTGTAAAACTCACATATCGATCAGTGGTAACCACTTCTAACGTATGTTCTTCATCTTCAAGCCCTTTTGCTGACCAAACGACTTGCTCAATTGAACTATTATTTAAATAATTTGCTTCGCCTACTAGCTCGCCATTTAAATAAATATCAGCCGTTCCATTCGAAGGATTTGTTATCCCAAACAACCTAACCTCTGTTCCTTTAAATGTAATTTCAAACGATCCTCCTACTCCTGACCATGTATTCGTATTATTCGATGACCAACTACCAGAATAATACACATGATTTAACTCACCCCGTTCATCGACTACATCTCTAAAACCGACAGTAACCCCATTCCATACAGGTACATCTGTACTTGCCGTCATTCGTGTACGATTAAAATGAGCATACCCGACTTGACCGAATTCCCACTGACCAATGTAGCCGATTGGATTACTACGATCGTTGTTATTTCGTGCTTCTTCTACTGTGCCTATCTTCATACCTTGCGCGCTATCATATTTTTCAGACATATATGGGTAGCCATCAATTGGATCGACACGTAGCTGATCATAAAGGGTTTCATAATAACCTGATCCAATAACCGCTCTTCCTGACATAACGAGCGAGTCCTCATCCTTATAAAACGCTATTTCTTCATCATTCACATATAACGTAAAAATATTTTCCTTCGCTTCAAATGCAAGGTTATTCCAAACATTTGCATTAAAGCCATCTACTGTACCACTTGAAACGACATTGCCAAGCTTTAAGATTTCATACCTACCATCTGAATATATACGTGCATTGTATGGTGCATGCGAATCCGTTCCACCTGCCTTCACATGACGTAATCCTATTAGCGCATAATTACTTCTCCCACTCACTTCAGGTGTGTGAGTATCAAGTAAAAAATCATAAGACACCTTATAATTCACCCAGCGATAGTCCCCAAAGTTCGTATGTGGGTTACTATTACTTGCAGACCCGTCCGTTCCTCCCCAAACAGCCCAATCCGCGCCGATAATGTCATGTGTTATTTTTTGTTGAAGCATATTGCCTCGTTCATCTGCATCTGGAATATCCCGCGCGATACGGTTCGCACTTCCACTCGTCTCTTGTATCGTGGCTTCTTTCACGACTTCAAATGCTCCCCGTTGATCAGTCGTATAACGTGGTGTACCTCCTCGACGTTCAACGTAATCTCGTCCTTGATCATCGGTAGGATACTCACTATATTCAAAATCATCAACATACGGTAACGGAAGTATCGTATCCTGTGAACTATCAAAAGGACTAGATGAATACTCAAATCCTTCTATTTTAGATTTTTGATCGAGAGTTGTGACTGTCAAAAGCGAATAAGGCTTCACCTCGATTTCATACTGACCATCAACTGGCTCAATTTTATCAATTTGCTGAAACCAGTTCGCATCATAGGACTGACCTGCGTCTGGACCTCTTGTTTCCCACACGTATAAAGGCGCATTTTCTTTTCCATTTAAATTCTTCGCTTCGATTTGATAGTGACGTGTCTCTCGCGTATTGTTGGCATATACTGTTGTATAATCATCAGATTGTGGGTCTTTTACTGTCAAATAGTTATGAGTGCTCGTATCCACATCAACTCCACCATCCATGAAATTCCCGTCACTAAAGGTGGCACCTTTAATATACATCCAGCGCTCATTTTCTTCTGTAGTTGTATTATTGTATCCAACAAAATTCATAACATGACGCACTCCTAATAATCCTCCATCAACTTCAAAGGAACCATTCCATGGTGTAAATGCATTAATTAAATGTTTTGGTGTATAAGAAGAACCTTGATAAAATGCCCCTACAGAAGGCTGAAAATCAAAAGAAACTGCTTGGAGTGGATGTTCTCCTGCACCTTCCCAGCTGTACATAGAAATTATTCGTGACGTAACATCAACAATACTATAGCGTCCACCAAGGCCTTGATAATGTGGCTCCATATTAATTCGATACCTAGCATTAATCATTGGTGAGACCCCTTCTGAAGACCATATCTCTTTCGGCTCTTTACCTTCAGCTATTAAATGGCTTTGAAGCTGTGTCAGCTCACTTGAACCAGTTAAGCCGTAATGACTACTAATGACATCAATTTCATCAATTAAGTCAGGATGATCAAGCAATGTCTGACTGATGGTTCTCGTATCACGATAACCATCACCACCAACTAATTTAATGTCCTTATAAAATTCATCATAATTCGGCTCTTCCTTCATTCGTGACGTATAATACTTCAACCACTCAAGCTCATTTCTTCCATTATTTTGAGCTCGTTCATTTTGTGAAATCCCAACATAATCAAGACGAAAGCCAAACTCTTCATAAACTGCGTCAATCGTCTGCTTAAACCATTGATATCGATTTTCGTACTCTTGATTAGCTGCACCTTCCCACGTCCAACGAGGCTCTCCCCAGCGAAGGATTTCAGTTGTAATGTGAGGGTTAATAGCCTTCGCATCTGCAGCAAATTGAAACCCTGCTCCACGTAACACGTTTGCCGGTTCATCAGCATAACGCATCGTCGCAGGCTCTGTCCCTGAAGAAGAATCGACATCTGCACCTAGCTCCACTTTTACATGAACGAGCCCTGCACCTGTATTCGGATCAAAAAGTTGGTGCATCATCTCCCAATACTGATCAGGATGCTCTTCCTTATAATCAATCATTAATCGAGACGTGTTATTTGCTGAAACTGTACCAAATCCTTTAAAGCGGTTATACTCATCGACATCCGTTCCATCTATTACAATTGTTCTCGTCCCGTCCTCTGCTCTTGATTCATTTGCAGCCATCATTAGAACAAGTAAAGCAATCATGATGAGACTAATCACGATATACAACCAATACGTTGAATAACGTTTCATTTCATTAACCATTTTTTCAACTCTCCCTTTTTATCAGGAAACAATCATGACTAAGAGTGTTCGTTAACAGTTGATCCTGATCATCATTTGACTTTTCCTTACAACAAGGTGTCGCTCATGATGAAAAGACAAATTCCTTCAATCACCTCCTGCGTTGAGTAAAATGATTATAATCTTGTGACCAGCATCTATGATAGCGCTTACATCTTAACATAAGCATATCTACTTTCTATGCCATTATCTTGACTATCTATAGTGCTATTTTTGCATATTTGATTTCTAGATATCGAATGTTATGTCTTAAAACGCTTAAACACACAGCCGCTTCAGCAGCTGTGTGTTTAATTTGCCTTTCGATACTCTAGTGGCGATATATCATTACGCTTTTTAAAAAGCTTTATAAAATAACTCGTATTTTCATACCCAAGCATGTGGGCAATATCTTCAATTGCCTTATTGGTCTCACGTAAATAAGTTGCTGCCTTCTCCATTTTCACCCGTATAACATACTCTATAAACGTTTCACCGGTTTCCTTTTTAAACAATCGACTAAAATGACTCGGATTCATATAAAGGTGATTAGCAACAGCTTCCATCGTAATCCGTTCTTGTAGATGTTGCTCAACATATTTCTTCGCTTCCCACACTTCTAACCGTTCGGTACGACTAGATGATTGCACAAAATGAATGATACGATGGAAGAAGTCGTTCATATACTTCTTAAGCTGGCACACATTAGCTAATTCATGGATGCTACTATGATCTGAATTATGATGTTGCTCATGCGCAAAGGTGTAATGGTAATGAAGCTCAATCGTGATAATAAGATTATGAAGCCAGCTTCTAACGGAATCTGGGTGATAATGTCCCTCTTTTATAATCGTAATCCATCGATCAACTACCTGTGAGGCTTTTACTTGGTCCCCTTCAAGCGTTACCTTCTTCCATTCCTCTAACGCTTCATTGTACCAGTGAAAAATCGTTTGATCAGTTTCAGATCCGTTAAACGGTTCAAAACGAACTATCTCTTCCTCTTCAACATAAAACCACCTAGCTTCACAACTCGTTAATTGTTTGAGTGATTGTTTTAATTCTACCATCGATGTAACGGCCTGTTTATAAGCAAATGTTATGCTCACTCCACTACACTTCTTTAATATAGTTTGAAATTGCTTCAGCCTTTTGCGAACTTCCTCATAAGGATTTTCTTTCATTGTTGGTACAAATGGAAAGCACCATATCAATTGATCCGGTTCATAGAGAACACCTTCAAGCTCGACTCCTTGCCCAAGCGTTTCCTTAGCTACTTTCTCAACAAAAAAAGAAAATAGCTCCTCTGATGAATGAAATTTCTCCCATCCAGCATCAATGTTCATCATTCTTCCACTAATCGGAATATAATAATAATCATCCAAATTCAATTGAAAAAACTCGTTTGTATGCTTCCATTCACGCTCATTTAAATTAGATGTTGTTAGAAATTTTTGCAGCCATTGCTTTTTCAGATTTTCTTTATTATGATCGACGATGTTTTTTAAAGAGGCAACCTTGGCTTGGTCTTCTTTCTGCTTTCTAGCCTCATACACAAGCTTATTAACTGCTATTCGAAATGTTTTAGGTTCGAGTGTTTCTTTTAAAATATAATCATTCACAAAGAGGCGTACAGCTTTTTGAGCATAATGAAAATCATCATGACAAGAAATGATAAGTGCTTGCAAATGCTCATTAAGTGATTTCATTTGCGCAATTAGCTCCAAACCATTCATATTCGGCATATCAATATCTGTAATGAGAATATCTGGTGTTTTGTCTTGAGCTATTTCGAGTGCATCGATTCCTGTCTCACATTTCCCAATAACCTCTAAACCTAACTCTCTCCATGAAATCATCCCATACATAAACTCCAACATTTGAAAATTATCATCAACGAGAAGAACCTTCATCCTCCACCTCCATTTTAGTGTCAGCAGGAAAACGTAATCGAACCGTTGATCCCTTCTTCCTCTTTGATTGAATATACAGTTCAAATCGATCCCCATAAATCAAAGTCATTCGTTCATACACATTTTTTAAACCAATGCCAAATTCCTTCCTAGGCTCCTTAAGATATGTTGCAATCATTTGCCTTTTGTCATATTTAAGACTCTTTTGCAAGGTATTTAGATCAGTTTCATCCATGCCCTCTCCATCATCTTGAACGTAAACGATCACATGACCATCCTCAACATAGGACGTGATCGTTATCGAACCATGATGATTCTGAATGCCATGCTTGCAAGCGTTTTCTACAATTGGTTGAATGAAGAACCTAGGAACAATGACATGCTTAGCTTCATAACTTATGAGTGTATGAAGCTTAATCGGATGCCGCCTCATCGAATTAATCACATCGATATAATCAGTCATGTGCTCAACTTCCTCTTCAAGCGAAATCGATTCATCTCCTTTGTACACACTACGTAAAAACTTGCCAAATGATAGAATTAAATCTGCTGATTGTTCATCATTATTTTTTAGTACTTGGATTCGTAATGTACTAAGAACATTAAAAATAAAATGAGGCTTAATTTTTGATTGTAGTACAGCCATTTCGGCCTTCCTTTTCATTCGTTGCTCAAGCTTCACTTTACCAAGAGCCTCTTGGATTCGATCAAGCATTAAATCAAACGCCATGCTTAACCGTCCGATTTCATCATTACGTCTAATATTCGAGCGAACCTCTAGATTCCCTGCATCAATTTCTTTGGCAATAGCAGCTAAATTTCCGATTGGTTGCAAATAGCGATTGACAACAAATAATAAAATAATTACTAATAAGATAAGTGCCATTGTTAGTATATATACATTAAATGTATACGCATTTCCTAACTCGTCAATCGCAGTATGATAAGGCATAGCACTAACGATCGTCCAATCACCATTTGAAAAAGGTTGATAGATTAATAAATTGTCATCATCGCCTGAATCCATTATTAAATATGAGTCTTGCTCATCCATCTGTTCATAATATGGAAAGAGCTGACTAATTAATATATCAGAATCATCATATAAAACGCTTCCATTTTCGTCTAACAAAAAAATAGTTCGATCCTCGGCAAGGTTTTTCGTTAAATGGTCAAGCGCGATTTTGTTAACACCAGCAAACATATATGCTGTTGTTTCCCCTCTATAGTTCGTTAGCTTTCGGCCGAGCACAATCACTTGATCATTTTGATAAAGTAAATGACCTGGCTCTCGGGCATCCTGTAAATCCTTCGCAAGAAAACGATACACTTGGTATGTCGAAATACTCTCCACTTTCTCAAACCATGCTTCTAATTGCTCGTATTCAAAACTGCCATTGAACGACGTATTTGAAAAATAATAATCACCTTCTGCTGGAAGAATGGCCATTCGAATGTAGCTATTCCGTGTAATGTGATCTAACTTTGCGTTTATATCGAGAAATGCTCTAGGTGGAATCGGTTCTTGTAATCCACGATTTAATATACTTCTAATTTCCGAATCAAAATGAACATAATTCATCGATTGAATGACGTCATCGACCAATTTTGAAAAATATACATCTGCTAGCTCTAAGTTGTATTTCTCACTTTTAATCGTTTGCTCTTTCACCACATTTAGACTTGTTACGATAATATTCCCCATACTAAAGAGGATCGGCAGTGCCATAAATACGAAAATAATGAGCAGTAGCTTTTGACGAAAGGAGATTGTTTTTTTAATCTTGTACATCTTCTCCTTTATCCTTCTCATCCTCTTTCACATCCTGATCCGTTTTCATTTATTATAACAGACACTGTTTCCTCCATAACGAGCTTTAGATGTTTCCTTTCTCTACATTTGATGAAAGCCTAATGAGAAGCACCTTTCTTCTCATTAGGCATATTAGCAATCGTCCTTTTAAAATCTATTCACTAACATTTGCATCAATGACACTTTGCACAGCTTCATGGGCATTTTCAATCGTCGCATCAAGATCTTGCTCCTCTAACAAGAAACGCTCAGCCTCATTACGATACGCTGTCTCAACTTCACTAATGAAAGCAGGTGGGATGAAGACAGGTGCCGCCTCTGAAACGTCTAATGTATGAATAAGTGATTCCATATTAACCAATTCAATGTCCACCTCTGGACTTGCATCGTGTAAGCGTGTAATAACATCTTCCAAATCAGCACCTAAATAGTCTGGTAAATATTTTTCTTGTAATACAATTCCTTCTGTCGTATACCAGCGAATAAATTCAAAGGCTTCTTCCTTATGCTCAGAACCTGAATACATCGTTAAGAAATCCGCACCCGCTGGCGTTGTAATTGGGTCGCCTTCACTCGCTTTCGGATAAGGAGCATACGCTACAGTAAATTCTGGAGCATCATCCACCCCACCTCGTTCATTTATCATCCAGCTCCCTGTCATAATCATCGCTGCACTCTCACCAAAAAATTGTGGGCGATAATTTAAATCAAGAGAAATGGTATCAGCATACGGAGTCGCTGACCCTTCTTCATGACCTCTTTCACGAATTTCAAGTGATTGTCTAATGTGATCACTGTCGACATTGGACGTGACTCCATCATCCTTAATGATGTTACTGTCTGTCGGCTGGTTGAACGCTGCTAATTTAACATAATCCATCCATGTATGAAAGAACGTACCATAACGCTTGCTCGGTCCCTCACCTTCCGTCAATGCGGCTGCATAATCCATATATTCATCCCAAGTCCAATCAGTTGGTACATCTAATCCAGCTTCATCAAGTGCATCTTGATTCAACATCACAAAGAACATATTGTATTTTCCAGGTAATGCATAATAATGACCATCCACATTCGTATTCACTCGATACTCATTTTCATATTCTATTCCTGCTACATCTAGATACTCATCTAATGGTTCAAACATGCCTTGAGCTACACGTTGTGAATAATTTGCTGCATCGTTGACAATGATGACATCCAACTGATCACCAGATGCTGCTGCTAAATCAATCTGTTGCATCGTTTCATTCGCATCATTATTTTCTGGACTGACTGTTTCCACTTTAATATGTGGGTGATCGGCTTCAAACGCTTCTACCACCTCATGCCACCTATCCTGCTCCTCATTGTACCAATGATGCATACGAATCGTTACAGGCTCATTCCCATCTGTATTCTCTTCTTCTTCTGGTGTATCATTTTCATTTGTTGTCGTGCCTCCATCATCACTTGAACAAGCAGCCAATCCCATCACAAACAATAAACTCAATAATAAGTGCATCCATTTGTTTTTCTTCAATACAAAAACCTCCCCTTTATTAAAAATAATATTTATCCTTTCACTCCACCCATAGCAATTCCTTCAATGACATATTTCTGTCCAAGAAAGAAAATGATAAGTAATGGAAGGATAGCTGATACGGTACCAGCCATAATCAAGCTGTAATACTCACCACTCATCGAAGTAAACCGTGAAATACCGATTTGAACCGTTGATAAATGATCTGACCGTAAGAAGATAAGTGGTCCTTGATAATCATTCCACGTCCAAATAAAACGCAGAATCGCATACGTTGAGATCGCTGGCAGTACTAACGGTACAGCCACCTTACGAAAGATCGTCAAATGACCGGCTCCATCAATTTTAGCTGAAGCGATATAATCATCATGAATCCCCATAAAGAACTGCCTTAACATAAATGTCCCTAATACACTAAAACTATTTAATAAAATAAGCCCTAAATGTGTATCAAATAAATCCAAATACATATACAGCATAAATTGCGGAACTAAAATGGCCTGTGCAGGAATCATGAATGTCGCCAATACGAGTATAAAAATGAGATGGCGTCCTTTAAAATGAATCTTTGAAAAGCCATAAGCAGCCATCGTAGAAACAACTGTAGAAATGAGTGTTGTCATGACCGTTACTTTAATAGAGTTCCAATAATACAGTGGGAAATCTCCACTCCATACCTCTACATAATTGCTCCAGCGCCATTCACTCGGAATCCATTGAATTGGGTATACGAACACTTCTAGTTCAGGCTTTAATGATGCAGAAATCATCCATATAAAAGGGAGTAGAAAGATGATTCCAATTATCAACATAAAGATCGTCAGCATGAGCTTAACAGTTTTGCTTTTAATGTCATTACGACTCATCTATTCCACCTCCGACTAATAATTGACCCATTTCTTCTGCCCCCACCACTGAACGGCGGTAATAATTAATAATATCAACAGTAGTACCATTGAAATCGCAGAAGAATAGCCTGAACGTAAATTTTCAAATGCTTGCTCATACAAATAATAGACGATAACCGAAGTCGAATAGCCTGGCCCGCCACTCGTTAATACAACAATTAATTCGAATGATTTAAAACTATAAATGATTCCCGTTATTAGGAGAAAGAATGTCGTTGGCGAAAGCATAGGCAGCATAATATACCAAAACTTTTTCAGCATATTGGCTCCATCCATATCGGCAGCTTCATACATCTCCATTGGAATATTTTGCAAAGCTGCTAAGTAAATAATGAGGTTAAAGCCAATAGACACCCAAATACTAATCATGATAACTGATATTAACGCCCACCTCGTATCTGCTAACCAACGTGGGGGATTTTCAATTCCAAGTGCCATTAAAAACTCATTAATCGGTCCATAAGACGGATGGAACAATAATTGAAACACAATCGCAATGGCGACAATACTTGAAATATACGGCATAAAAAACGTAATTTTAAAAAACGCCTTCATGTATACATGCTTATTAATTATGATTGCCAACAGTAATGAGAAGAACATAGTTAACGGCACAGCGAAAATAAGCCACATATTATTTCGAACCGACTGTATAAACAAATCATCTTGAACAAGTCTTGTATAATTAGCAATGCCAACAAAATTCATATCATCAATGCCTCTAATAAACACCCAATCGGTAAAGCTAACAAACAATGCAGCAAATATCGGTAAGATGACTAAAATCGTCGTCCCGATAACCATTGGACCAATAAAGAAATAACCAGCCAACGTCTCTTTCGTCTGCATATTTAGCGCCCATTTCCTTTTTGTTTTCTTTTTAGATGACGCCTTCGGTGTCGTCACTGGATCCATCTAACTCACTCCTAACGTGTCGGTCTCTCTTCCATATTTGCTTCTATAAGTTTAACGGAATAATAAAGCGCTTACATCAAATTATTTTGTCAATTGATAACACTATTTTGACTGAACATAATCGATAGTCGTTATAACCATCATCGATGACTAACAGTCTATTCCCCAAAAAATAACTTCAACTTCACAAATAACAACAGAAAAGAAACCTAAAAGGAGGACACCGAAGAAGTTGAAAACCAAACTTTTTCGGTACCTCCCCAAAAGGCCACTCTTTTGAACTCCTATGATTTATTTTCACTAATCAAATTAATTTAGTGTATAATTATCTCGAAACTCTTTTGGCGTCAATCCCGTCACTTTTTTAAAAAAACGAGTAAACGAATGTGCGGCATTATAGCCAACTTCCATTCCAACTTCACGTATTTTAACATTTCCATCTCTAAGGAGCTTCTTTGCCTTTCTGATCCGACATTTATCAATGTATTCCGATAAATTAATGCCATATTCCTGTTTAAAGAAATGTGATAAATAAGATGGATTAAAATAATGAATCTCCGCTAAGCGAACTAGTGATAAATCCTCACTTAAATTATTTTCAATGTATTGGCAGATTCGCTCGATTACTTTTGAGGCTCTGTCTCGTTCATCCGTTTGTTTGACCTTGAAAACCTCCGTTGCAATGTCATTTAAATATCGAAAACCGCTTTTCATCGAGGCATGATCATCCAGTCTCAATAACTTTTCCGAATGATCAATTCTATTGGACCAGCCCATCCTATTAATATAGGAATACAGAACAATTGCCACAGAAAAGTATGTTTCGATCATTTGTTGTATACAACCATTTTGTAACGACTGTTCTAATTCTTTCAACACAATGAAAAATTCCTCTGAACGATTCGCTTCTAGATGAACGACTAAGATTTCAACTATTTGACTAGACTCTAATCCTTTGTTACTAGTATATTCATTATTTTGCTCTTCTGAAGCACGCAAAATAACCGGAATGTCCTCCCCTATTTTCAGTTGCTGAAGCTGTCTTAGGTGTTCATACATTTTTGTTACGCTTCCCCATTTATTAAATCCACCACTTATCGTAAATCCAACTGTTATATCAATTGAACTTAAACATTCCTCTTGAACGAGTTCCAACGTACCTTCTAAATATTTATTAAAATGATTATCCATTTTCTCATTTTTAGTAGATGAGATTGGTTGGATAAAGAAAAGAATATCTCCATGCTTATCGACAATCCCATTACAATGAATCTGTTCAGAAAAGTGATCCTCCCAAATCGCTCGAACAGCGGAAAGAATTTCACTTCTTTCCGTATATGTTTTTCCTTTTTGATAATCCAAATGAGCAAGAACCATCATAACCCCACTTGTAGGATCTAATGAAATATTTAATTTATTGAACTCCCTTTGAAGTACTTCTTGATCTGCACACACCGCATTGCTTTTTTGTAAGAGGTGTCTCAAATAATCTCCTTGCGCCATCATTTCATAGGCGTATATTTGCTCGCGAGATTGCTCTAACAATAAGTTATCAAGTTGGCGGCGTTGAATTTCCTCCATCACTTCGATAACGGTTTCCGTCACCTTATCGTACCCTTCTGTTTTGAGTAAATACCGAACATTGGGCATTTGAATCGCTTTATATGTATATTCAAAGTTACTATGCCCCGTCAGAAAAATGGCTTTACACCTAGGCCAATATGCATGTATTTCTTCAATTAGTTCCAATCCGTTCATTCCAGGCATCGCAATGTCTGTAAGTACAATATCAATTCTAGTATTGGACATCCAATTTAAAGCCTCTTTTCCAGAGTATGCTTTGCAAACATCTAACCGGTCAGGCATTAAGCGACTAAACACTTCATATAAACCATCAGTAATGATTTCTTCATCATCCACGATCAATAGTCTGTACATCCTCATTCTCCCCTTTTTGTTTTAATTCGGATCACGACTTTCAGACCGCCGAGTTCACTTTTCGACAAGAACAACCCACTACCATTCCCATAAGTTAATACCATTCTTCGGTGAATATTAATCATACCTGTCTGCTCCTGATGCTCGTTTATGTTCATAATTTGCTTGGACAATTTATCAATCTTATTATCATTGACCGTGTCACCATTATCCTCGACGATCATTGAAAATTCATCATTTAACACTTCATAATGTATGCGTAGAAACCCTTCATCCGACATTTTTTCAAGACTATGCTCATAGGCATTCTCGATAATCGGTTGTACGATCAGCCTCGGTACTTTTAACCGTTTCATTTGCTCAGGTAATTCTTCAAATTGCACTTTAATACGCCTTGAAAAACGCAGGTTTTGAATTTCTGTATACATGCGAGCATGCTTAATTTCTTCCTCTAACGATACTTCATTTTCGCCATTACGTGTAATAAATCGAAAATACTCGCCAAGCATTTTTGTAAATACTTCAATTCTCTCCGTATCCTCTATCTTTGCAAGTGAATTCAAGATAAAGAAACTGTTATATAGAAAATGTGGATTTATTTGGGATTGGAGCTGTTTTAATTCTGCCTTTTGCATCATGAGCTTTTGCTTATAATCTTGATCAATAAGCTGTTTTAGTTTTACTAACATTTTATTATAGCGATCGTATATAAAACCGAACTCATCTGTTTTTTCATGTTTAATAGGCTTATCCAAACCACCACTCTCCATCGTTTTAAACCCATCAACGAGAAGTAATAGTGGTCTATGAACGAGCTTATAAGTAGAGTATGAATAAATAATAATGGTAACAATAGAAGTAACGATAAATACCCACACCCAATTACTAAATTTATTTAACGGACTTTTTACGATCTCTTCTGGTAAATAGGTTACTACAAAAAGCCCCAACTCTTCAGAATAGGCTTTGTCAAAATGATACAGGCTGCCATCCACGTCCACTCTATTCGTACTATCTTTTAATCTTCTTTCTACATTTAAGTATTGGTTGGGAATTCTATTCGATTCCTCCCCTATGGACAGCATCACTCTCCAATCTTTTGAAAGTAAAAATGTACCACTTTCTGGATACATGTTTAACGTATCTAACGATGTCTTCAACTTTTCAGCGTCCAGTTCGATTTGGACTGTATACAGGGGCTCTCCCTCTTGATCAATTCCCATCACTGAAGGACTTAGGTATAATAAATCATCGTTTTTTATTAATCTATCTTGATTACTTTTCAAAGTCGTTTCTGTCGCACCATAGAGTTGATGATCAACATTTTGAACGGCATTAACTGCTGAAATGGTTACATCAATAGAACGAATGTGTATCGAGATATCCTTAATATAAGCACTAGTATTTCGAATAGAAGTCAATCGGTGGAGAATATAATTAATACTTGATTTTTTTTCAGTACTATCCATCATATCCCAAGTTAAAGCGATTTTACGCAATTCTCTTTCCTGTAAAATATCGAATTGCTGTATTTCCATCCATTCAATTTCGCGATTTAAGTTCTCTAAATAAGATGTTAATTGCACTTGTGCATATCTTGAAATTTCCTGATTCGCATTACTATAGCTCCAATTATACAAATATAAACCTAATAATATAATTGGAAGAATAACAACATGATACATAATAAGTAATCGTACAAATAATGTTTTTCGAAAAATAGTAGCACGTTTGTTAAACAAGAAACTCCCCTCCGATGCTGTTCGATCCGTAGACTTTTTGACAGACAAAACTGCATCAGACTACGAGGTCACTGAAAACTAAGAATAGCTTTTCCAATGCTCTTTATTTGAGTAACAAAAGTTGTAGTTGTGCACGGCTCAGTGCTCTCTAGAATACTTCATTTTCTATCTCGTTCTGAGTACCATTGATTCACTTCTGCTGTCATTTCTGCTCCGCCCATTCGATGCCAATCATCAACAAATTGATCGAATTCATCAATAGAACGACCAAGGATAATATCTATAAATGTATCGTGCATTAAATCGTCCAATATAGGTTTCATTTTAATCATCGTATTTGTCGGTGCTCCTACAAAATGATCATATAACAGTTGATCATTAGCAGCATATTGCTCAAGTATTGAAAAGGCACCTTCTGGTCCATACGTTCGTTCCCATCCCCAGCCCGATTTATCATGCTGGTTCATATAATGATCAATATTCTTTTGAATGGCTCTTGCCTCTGGCTTCAAATTGGAATAATCTCCAGACGATCGTGCTTGTTCGAGTTGACGATACGCCTCCAAATTTTTTAACGCTGGATATGGTGTAACGGGCGACACTCTCCAAACAGGAAATGGTGTACTATAATAGACTTCATATTCAGCTGTCTCCCCCCAGTTTTTCTCTAAGTGAAGATTAATCATTTTGATGATCGCTTCTGGATAGTCATACCCTTCCTTGACCACTAAAAAATAATTAGTTGAAAACTTCAAAGGCACTTTCGGTAGTTGTTTTGAATGAGAAACGATCGGGTAAGCTTGCCACTGTACACTTTCATCATCTAAACGACTTGTCCCCGCGACAAAGGATGCCCATTGTTCACCATAAAACATTCCTACTTTTCCCTTTTCAACTAGGTTCTCAACTTTCACACCATCTTTAAACATAAATTCATGATCTAGTTGGCCATCATGATACATTTCTTGTAGCGCTTTCAAACCAACTTTCACCTCTGGTTGAACTCCTCCAAAAACTAGTTCTCCTTGTTCATTTTCTACCCAAATTGTTGGATACGCTCCGTACCCTGCCATGAATCCAGTAATTCCTAGTACAGGGTCCCAAAGATGTTGAGTAATGGCTAGACCTAACGTATCATCTTCACCTGATTGATTCGGGTCATTATTTGTAAACGCTTTCGAAATTTCAAGTACGTCATCCATAGTTGTTGGAGGATCTAGATTTAACGTCTCTAGCCAATCTGTGCGAATCCAGATAAACTGTGCTCTCTCAATAGAAGATTCAATTTCAGGTATCCCCATTAAATTCCCATCAATCATAGCAGCTTCAAATGGACCTGAGCCTTCTTGATTCATAATCTCCTTCGTAAAAGGAGTCGCATACGTCTCGTAAACAGAAGAAAGATCTTGTATTAAGCCTGCACTGTTCAATTGTCTTAATTGCTGAGCACTTACTTTTGCTACATCAGGTAAGTTTCCCGAAGCAAGAACAGCACCTAATTTTCGGTGATAAAGGTCGCCTTTCGCTTTCCAATCATACTTAACTTCTATACCTAGTACTTGTTCATAAAGCCTACTCCAACGATTATCATCTAATGTTTCTCCAGGCAGCTCATTCAGTATATTTTCTAAACTCTCACTTGTCTCTCTAACTAAATGAATTTCAATGGAAGGAGAATATTTAGTTAGTCCAGGATGCTGATCAATCATTTCGTCTTGATCTCCAAGTAGAACAGAATCTTCGCCCCTCTCCAAACCTTGTTCACAAGTTGACAAGATTGGCATCATGAACAACACTGTCAGAAGAATACTGGCTTTATTTGATTTAACCCACACAAGTAATGGACCCCATTTCATAGTTTAGTAATATTGAAATAGCGTATTATTATAAATTATTCTATCATAGTTTGTTTTTTACAATACACATTTATTTAGATCATTACCATTTGTTTATTTCATTTGGAATTTGAATCGTACCATTCATCATCCACCTGCTTTTACACATCTATTTGCACTTATCTTATGCAAACCTTTTGGATTTAAGTAATTAACAATCATACTCTTCATATAAAAAATGGCCTGGATTGGTTTCTCTGATAGAGCAACCGATCCAGGCCATTTATCGAGTATCTAGATCATACATTCAGTTTTGTATATCGAAAATAATCAAAATCGGCAAAACCTCCAACTTCCCTCGTTGCATAATTAAATAACCCTATTCGACAACCCATAAAATGGTCTAGTGTGTATTGTAGTTTGACCACACCTCCAATTTGCGTCCATTTCAACCCATCATCTGAATAATAACAACGAGAAATATCGATACTATTTTTAAAATCAAATTCCATCTTTAGATAAATTTCATCTCTATCATATCGAACGCTTTCAACTAGTTCCTGCTTGCCTGTATTACCTTTCACACACATCTCAACATAACGGTTTCCCGATTCATCTATCCGAATTCCAACTGTCCCAAAATGAAACTGTAGCGCAACAATCCCCGCATAATCACCTGGTTTCATATATTGACTGTCCATTAAGGTCATTCCACTACAAGCAGGGCCTTCAGTTCTTTGTGTTAATGTATTACGCGCATATTCGACACTTTCTGTTAAATGTCCCGTTATCAACCTCAAATAACCTGGTCTTGCTGTAACTGTCCACCATTGATTGTTAGGATTATGATTCCACTGCCAATTATAAGACAATTTGTTTTCCTCATAATTAAACTCATCACTTTTAACAATTGACACTGATTCCAGCATTGGTAACTTTGCTTCAAAAGCCTTTGGAACTTTCCCATCAAAACCAAATATCGGCCAATTATCTAACCATCTAACAGGTACAGCACAAGGAATTCTTCCAACAGCACCATGATCCTGAAATAAAAAAGCGTACCATTCCCCGTGAGGCGTATCCACAATACCTCCTTGAGCAACTCCTTGATTTTGATAACCCATATCATTATCAAGAACAATCCTACGCTCATAGGGACCCAAAAGCTCTTTCGAACGATAGCAAATCTGTCGTCGACGTTTATTTCCAAACTTTGGCCACTCAATAAAAAATAAATAATAATAGCCATTTAAATGGTACGCATGACACCCTTCACATCGTAGGCCAATGCCTTCATACTCCGTAACAAGCAGTACCTGATCTATTCCGCCTTCTTTTTTCGCAGTAGCATCTTCCGTTAATTCCGTAATACGGATGTCACCATTTCCATGAATAACAAAGACTCGTTCATGATCAAACAACAAGCACGGATCATGATGAAGTCCTGGAATAACAGAACATTCCCACTCACCGTTTTCAATATCATTTGTTTGATACATGTAAAATTGATTGGTGTCATTGCTTGAAAAACAAAGATAGAATGTTTGATTATGATAACGTAAGCACGTCGCCCATGACCCTTTACCATAAATGTTCTTTCTATCAATTAAACGATGTTCTTCATTATCAGCAAATGTGTCAAACACATAATTAACGATCTCCCAATCTTTTAAATTACATGATTTCATTATCGGACAACCTGGCATTGAATGCATACTCGTACTTGACATATAGAAGTATTTCCCTACACGAATCACACTAGGGTCTGGAATATCGGTCCAAATAATTGGATTTGTAATGATTGTATTACTCATGATAACCTCTCCTAAATAAAATACATTCTTTGATCATGAACGTGCCACATCCAATAGCTTCCAATAGGATTTCTTTGGTTGGTGATTCGAGTCAAAAGGGAACGGCCAATTTCGACGACCCCTTACAGGAAAATCATTTAACCAAGTATAGTCATCTGCTGCACCCCAAAAAGTAACAGATGAAATAACGTCAGAATACTCTTTAAAAATGTTAAAAAACATTTCATATCGTTCAGCTTGCATTTCCATTAACGCTTCTGTCGGCTCTACTAAATCAGTACGACGGTCATCATGATTGAAAACGGATACATCCAGTTCGGTAATATGTAACTGTAATCCAAGGCTTGCATATCTCTCAAGCCCTTGACGAATAAGATCTTGTGTCGGATATTCCAAATTCCAATGAGCCTGTAATCCAATTCCATGAATGGGTGTACCATTCTCTTTCAATGATTTAACCATACTATATATTTTTTCTCTTTTCTTTGGAACAAATTCATTATAATCATTATAGAACAAGAGTGCATTTGGATCCGCACTGTGAGCATATTCAAATGCTTTTGAAATAAAGTCCTCACCTACAATATCAAGCCATTTTGAAGGCCGAAGCATCTCTTCGTTTTTGTCAGAGACTACTTCATTAACTACATCCCAAGCATATATTTGCCCTTTATAACGCTTCATCACCGTTTCAATATGTGACTGCATTCGCTTCAAAAGAGTTTGTCGATCTACGAGATTTCCATCCTGTTGCTCAAACACCCACTTTGATGTTTGATTGTGCCATACAAGCGTATGTCCCCTAACTTCCATCTCATGTTCTTTCGCGAAAGAGATAAGACGATCCGCATGCTCAAAAGTGTAATGATGTTCACATGGATGGAGACTTTCGAATTTCATTTCATTCTCTGCAGTTATACTATTATAATGATAACTAAGTAGATCACGTTGAGTATGAATTGTCTTCGAATTCACAGCTGCTCCAATTGAAAAATAGTCCCCAAACACCTCATGAAGCCTTTTACTTTCTGTCACCTTAGAATTCTGCACCATTTTTCATCCTCTCGTTACACGTATCCAAATGTGTATATATGGTTTAGTCTAGCGAACTTAGATATTTACAACAACCTGTCATTCTATTGGTTCTTAACCCTATACCTTATAGGTTACCAAAACGAAAGAACTCTTTTTTAACTCAAATTATTTAAATTAGAATATTAAATGAAGCTGGGACAATTGTGTTTAAACAATTGAGAACCCGAACAAATACATTGGTGCAAATGACTTTCCTAACTACACTTCGTATAAACACTTTCGTTATGTCCCAACCTCATTCAACCTAATCTACATTCTTCTTTTACGAATAACCAATAAAGCTACACTACCTATAACGAGCAATGCAAGACCGTACATAAGATAAGTGTACAGATCCGTCGCCGTACTAGGCAATACTTGGTCATCTTCACCATTCTGGCCATCTTGTCCGTCCTGACCATCTTGACCGTCTTGACCATCCTGACCATCTTGACCATCTTGACCGTTCTGGCCATCTTGACCGTCTTGACCATCCTGACCATCTTGACCGTTCTGACCGTCCTGGCCATCTTGGCCATCTTGACCGTCCTGATCACTCTCTTCCTCTACAAATACCCCATAAGCAGAGAACGTTGTAACACCTAATACGATCGTTTGACTCTCTTCATTCACTTCTCCGCCACGATACTCCCATTCATCTTCTTCATCACTATAATAATAAATTCCCAATTCATCTGTATGAACATCCTTTTCATGTCCTAATTGCAATCTAAATTCATTCGTAGGAATAGTAGCACCATCAGCATATTCAAACATGAACGTTAACTGATCACCAGCAGGAATTAAACCCTCGTAATTTGTATTTGTAATATCTTTCGTTGCTACTTTCAATTTCGTACCATCTGGTAAATCTAATGGCATCTTGATCTTACTATTTGATCCAACAATCGAGTACGTAATGCCAGCACGAACCTCTTCTGCTTCCTCAGCATCTAACATTAACTCTCCAGGTGTCTCCTCATCCTCCTCATTTTCATCCCTATCAGCCTCAGTAAACTTCCAATAATCAAAGTTAAATAAATGATTATCTCCTTCACCCTTAAACATAAAGAAAATATTATGAACACCTGTTACAGCTGTTACATCCGTCTCCATAAGGAGCCATTCTTGTTCCCCACCTGTTGGTTCAATCTCTAATGAGCCTATTACTTCTCCAACCGGACTATCTATTCGAATTTCAATCGTTCCACCTACACTCGATGCGATATTCGCTTTAAATGTACTAGCACCATTTTCACCAAAATCGGCATTTGATATTGCAACCCAATCACCATCTTCAATATTTGTTACATGTAAGTTGAGACTCTCCAATTTACTTCCTGGTGCTTTTGAAACCTCTGTTGATATGCCTGCATTCCAAGCAAACGTTTCAGCCTCTGTTCTTGTATATGGGTTAAGAGTTCTAGTTTGACTGACACCATTCATATCCGCTTGAACATCTTTTATTTTACCATTCTCATAGTATTCAATCTTATTAATATGAGGAGATCGATACCCCATCGTATCGTCCATTAATTCCTTTGACAGAGTTTGGGCATGGTAAGTAATATACCATTGATCATTAAACTCAAATATATGATGGTGATTGTTTCCACCGACATCAAAGAAACGAGATGGATTCCGTAAAAGCGTTCCCGCATAAGTGAAAGGACCCATCGGATCATCACTAATCATATATGCGATTTCTCCATGAAGTGGCATGCCCTCTTCACGTACACCTGAGAAATTTGTACTATAAGAAAAATAATATTGCCCATTATACTTATGCATTTCTGAAGCCTCAAACATGAAAGGTGCATCAATCATGACGGCTTCTCCGACTGTATCTATCATATCGTCGCTCAATTGAATGACACGAGCTGTTTGAGGATTAGCCGCTTGCTCAGGAGTCGGATTTGCTCCACCAGGGACTCCGCCTCCAAAGTACAAGTACCCTATACCGTCATCATCGATAAAAACACCTGGATCAAAGTTCCAAACTACTCCTTCTATTCCAGGAGTATTCCCATGAATGATTGGCCCTCCAATTGGATCAGTCCAAGGACCAAGCGGGCTATCTGCTGTAAGGACACCAATGTTAGATGCGTTATTACAGAAGTATAGGAAAAACTTATCCTCACCATTCATTTCCTTATGAGCAATTGTCGGTGCCCACGATTGACTAGCCCACGAGGCTGCTCCATTAGGTCCTGCAACCGGGATAGAACCGTGGTCTGTCCAGTTTACTAAATCTTCTGATGAAATGACTGTCAAAGTGTTAATATTTGCATACGTATTGGCAATGATTTGACCATTTTCATCATACTCAAACTCATCATTTGTCATATAAATATATACTCGTTCATCATGGACTAACACATTGGGATCTGCTCCAAACTTGTGACTTATGAGTGGGTTGTGATACCCTGGAACCTTCGCTAAAGCATCTGTCTCCAATTGTAATAATTCAATGTTTGCAACAGCATCATGCACATTGTAAACAATATTTGCACCTTCTACTTTAATATAATTGGCTCTAAGTTTTTCATTACGATTTGACGTTACAAAGTCATCCACCTTTAACGTAATCGTAGCAAAGAGTTGGGAGTCCTCATTTGAAAAATGAAAGTCATCTCCACTAACCGTTAATAATAGCTGGTTATTTATGAAGCTAAAGGTCCCTTCACCATGAATATTCTCAGTATGAAATTCCACTTTAGAAACAGACAAGCCTTTAGGAATATGAAAAGATGCTAATAACGCCTCATATTCTCCATTTGGAAGCGCATCCATTTTTATAGGTACTTCAAATTCATTGTTTGGCACCCCAACCACTTCAGAAACATCATCTAACTGAACATTTAATACCGTTTCGACACTTTCAGAGCCTGTTATCGCATCCTCCACTCTAAAGTAGTCAAAATCAACATAGCCACCTGGATTTTTCGTAGCATAATTAAATAAAGCAAAACGATAGCCCATGAAATGCGGTAGCGTATATTCCATTTCTAATGCATCACCGATAGGCGTCCACTCCACACCATTTAGACTATAATAGAAGTAAGCACGATCTGTACGGTCTTTAAAATCAAAATCCACTTTAAAATAAACTCTTTCTTCATCTAAAGGTATACTCTCTACTTCCTGTAATTCTTCAGAAGTCCCCGTTGCCATGACAATTGACTTAGCATTGTCCTCCATTTTAACACCAACATAACCATACTTCTCTTGGAAGGCAGCAAGTCCAGCGACGTCTCCATCTCGCATGTTGTCCACTTCTATTGCAATATTACCTGAGCTTTCTGGTCCAAATGTTCGTTGAGTTAACGTATTTCTAGTATCATGAATACTCGTATCAATGTTGCCGTTTGTTAATCTTAAAAAGCCGTGACGATCGGTTAAAGACCAATTCGTATTATCCGGATTATGGTTCCATTGCCATACTAAATCGAGGTTTGATCCATTATAATCATGCTCACCTGGATTAACAGTATCAGGCACTCCACCTTTATTAATAAATGATATATCATCAACATAGAAATCCATTAAATCTGTAACAGGATCAGGGTTATCCGCCCAGGGTGTTTCAATAAAAATAAACGTTTCTGATAGATCAGTACCTACTGGAAGTCTATACGTCCCTGAAATCGTTGCCCATTCCCCTTTTTGAACGGTTGCAGAACCAATCACTTCGATCCCTTGCCAAGTTGGTCCATTTTGAATCGCAAATTGAAAATTCTTCTGATCTGGCCCTTCCGTATATTTGACCTTCGCCGAAAATTCATAAATATGGTTAACTTGAACAGCTCCAGTCAACACATATTTTGGACCATCACCAGTTAGTTCTCTATTGGTTACATGTAAGCTGTGAGAACCGCTATACGCCTCTTTATTTGTTACCTCGATGGTAGCATTTCCATAAACATCCCATGGCTCGAGACCATCTTCAAAACTCCCATTATTAATAAGATCAGCTTCGCCTGACCCAGTTTCCGTTGTTGTCATAAAGAGGTCATCTACATAAAAGTTCATTAAATCTATTTCCTCATCAGGCTCAGCTGTCCAAGGTGTTTCAATAAAAATAAACGTTTCTGATAGATCTACATCCTCAGGTAAAATATAGGACCCCTCAATCGTTGCCCATTCACCTTTTTGAGCGGTCGTAAAGCCCATCACCTCAATACCTTCCCAAGTTTCTCCATTTTGGATCGCGAAATGGAAGTTTTTTTCATCAGGTCCTTCTGTATACTTAACTTTTGCCGAGAATTCATAAACCGTTCCAGGCTCCACTTCACCTGAAATATCTTGTTTCGGGCCATCCCCCGTAACTTGGCGATTGGTCACATATAAACTATTTGACCCACTATATGCCTCTTCACTTGAAAGCTCGATATCTGCTCCGAAACCTTCCCATGGTTCTATTCCATCTTCAAAGTTACCATTATCAAGTAATTGTATACGTTCAGTTGTAACTGGCACTTGGCTCTCTGACTTAGCAAGAACATCTTCTGTTACATTTGCATGGTTCGTTTCAAAAAGCCGGTTCGTATTTTGATAAAATTCATCAGAAGCTACAATTCGGTTAGTCGAATTGACTCCTTGAACTGGAATCGGCAACTCTCTTGGAGCTTGTCCGTCTTCTCCAAAAATAGGCCAATCATCTTCCCATGTAACGGACACAAGGAATGGTGTTCGCCCTACTGCTCCATTATCTTGAAATATCATCGCATACCAATCGCCATCAACGGTATCAATCATTCCGCCTTGAGCAATGCCAGAGTCTTCTAATACGATCCGACCCTCGTAATCTCCATTTATCGAATCTGAACGATAGATTAGTTGCGTTCTCATACCGCCTTCTGGCCACGTAATAATCGATATATAATACTTTCCATTTATTTTTTGAATCGTTGCTCCTTCACCTGGTAGTCCACCAGAACCAGCTATTTCACCTGAATTCGGAATAATAACTTCATTCAAACCGCCTTCTTTAACAGCCGTAGCATCGGATGTTAATTCCGTAACCGAAATATTGCCGCTCCCATGCACTAAATATACACGTCCATCATCATCAAAAAGAAGAGACATATCATGGAAATGCGCATCAAGTGTATGCCTTGTCCATGAGCCATTTTCAATATTAGTCGTCGTGTAAACATACGTATTACCTGTTGTATTTGAAGAAAAGGCCGCATAGTAAGTCCCTTCATGATACCTTAACGAAGGTGCCCATGAACCTGCTGAATATTCGCTTTGTCCATTTCTTAAAGATTGCTCATCATCTGTTTCAAGAATATCATAGACATAATTAACAATTTCCCAATTAACGAGATCATACGATTTCATAATGGGAACACCTGGATTCATATGCATCGTCGTACTTGCCATATAATAAACGTCCCCCACCCTAATAACATCAGGATCTGGCACATCAGAAAATATAAACGGATTTTCAAAAGTCTCATTTGATTGTTGAGCAAGTAACGGCATATTTGGTAAAAACAAACTTAAAATTAGCGCAAATGTCATTAAAACGGCAAAGAATTTTTTATTCATGGTTTTATTGTCCTCCTTACTATTTTTAAAACGATTTGAAAACCATTATTCCATAGTGTCATCTAGTTGATGACTTCGAAGGATCAACAACACCCCAAAACGCTGGCTTCTCTTTAAGGTGAGTATATATACTAATGGAGCATTAGTTTGATCAACCGGAAATGAGCGACCCACGTATAGCTTAAGCACTTTCCCCAAAGGTCTTGTCCTCATGCCTCAAACCTTTTCTCACTTATCTTCTAAGCTTCTGAAAGGAAGGGATACTTCATCAATCGTTAAAATCGATCGATTGTGCATATCCCTTCATCATTTGATCGTTCTTTAGAAGCTTTCTCAACTTTATACCAAACTTATTCTGTGTTCCAACTCATAGAATTTATCCAACAATTCCAGTACGCTCAACACTTTGAACAAAGTAACGTTGAACAAATAAGTAAATAATAATTAAAGGAAGAATCGCGAGCAGGATCCCTGTATCCTGTACCATACTTAAGTAAAACGGATCGGTACTCGTTGCATCGCCTCCCTCAAGATGAATCGCTAAATTATAGGGCAATGACGATAATTGTGTTGACATCACATTACTTGATGTCAAATACGTTGTCGTGAAGAATGTATCGTTCCACTGCCATACAAATGAGAACAGCATAACAGTTACAATAGCTGGTAATGCATTAGGTAGCATAATACGAAAGAATGTTGTCCCTACTCCGGCCCCGTCAATATAAGCAGCTTCTTCAATTGCTTTAGGAATTCCCCTGAAGAACTGTCTAAAAATAAAAATAAACAATCCTGCCTTTAGAGAGTTCGCCGTCAATGCTGTTAAGATAAATGGCCAATACGAATCCAATAGATTAACCGAACTGCCTGTTATTAGTGGGATAAGTCCCATTAAGCTAAATTCCCTTAAATTCATATACATCGGGATAAGAATCGTTGTCGGAGGGACCAAAATAGTAAGAATCACTCCTCCAAAAAGTAGTTTACTTCCTTTAAATTGCAGGCGGGCAAATGCATAGCCCGCAAGTGCACACGATGCAGCTGTTAGTATTGTTGTCGTCGCTGCTAGAACAAACGTGTTAAACAATGTATCCCAATAATTCATAATCGACATCGCATTTCGGAAATTATCAAGTGAATAATTTTCTGGAATCCATACGACTATTGGTGAATACAAATCACTTTTATGCTTAATAGCTGTCGAAATCTTTTGAATGATAGGATAGAGAATGATAAACGATAAACCAGCTATTAGTACAAGCCGAACAATCGACCAAACCCAATGTTTTATCTTTTCAATCGTTAACCATTGAGCTATCTTCAATGCCCTCACCCTCTCTAATCGAATTTTCCTTTATGAATTAATATACTTTCAAACAAATGTTGCTCCATGTTAGAAAATCAACCCTCTTCTTTGTCCGTAATACCCAACCATTCAAGCTTCTCATGTACTAATCTTGGTAAAATACCTTTTTCGAAATAAAATACGTGCTTACTGCCAAAATAAGCATAATTGAAACAAAATATAGCCATGCCATTGCTGAACTAAGACCGAAATTAAAATTATCAAAACCTGTGGACATGATCAGCTCAGTCACTGGACTTCTAGAAAACGAATCTATAATCGTATAAACCAAATTTACTAAAATAAGTGGACTAACCATCGGGAACGTAATTTTCCAAAAAGCTTCATATCCAGTTGCACCCTCAATCTTAGAGGCTTCGTACAGCTGTGGTGGAATCGTCTGAATCGCTGCCAGAAAAATTAAAATTTGAACCCCTGATTGACTAACTATTTCATAAATCCGATCAACAGCTCCTGTAAGATAATTAACAATCGTTACATTCACACCAGAATTAATCATCATTCTTTGCAATTCAAAGGAACTTAACATATTTGAAAACCCACCAGAAGTAGCATTTTGCTGATTAATATCTTGCACTAGACTAGTTGCTTCTAAGCTTAAAATAACTCCAGAAGCAAGGATAACGGGTAGAAAGAAAATCGACCTTGCTAATGACCTCCCACGGAAATTCTGATTCAGTATGACCGCCAAAAATAAACTAAAAATAACAATCAAAGGTACATTAATAACAATATTCATAATCGATTCAATTAAAATTCTATTAAAGCTTGTATTGATTGTTAATGCTTCAATGTAGTTGCTTAGTCCAATAAATGAAACGGTCATTCCTTCTGAACTTGCTGAAATTTCACTAAAACTATATTGTAATGACGTCACTAAGGGAACGAAAAAGAAAAAGATAAACCCTAATAACCAAGGCGAGACGAAAAGAACACCCCAAAACACCTTCTGACCTTCATATGTTCGCAACGTTCCACTTAATTTTGCTAACGATTTCAAAACGTCTCACCACCTGTCATATAACCTTGAGCCTCAATTTCCATTTCATCTATGGACACAGCTGTTTCATTATAGTTAACAATAACGTAAATCCCATTGCTATAGACTGTTTTGTAAACGCCTTCTTCTAGTTTCTCATGTGCCACTATAGATTCATTATGAACATGACTCAGTACAGCATTTATTTCATGATAGATCCTAGTCGCATCATCGATCCATTGCTCATAATTTACAGAATATAAGTGGTTATACTCTGTATCCTTCAATTTATAATTAGGTTCATGGATCCATTTGAAATGAACACCAGCACCATATTCTAATGATTTCAATATATACTGTCTCTCATTCGTATAAGTAGATAGATTAAAAGGCGTACTCGTATAATCGATAGATCCGCGAATCACCATTTGATAGAATGGTATAGCTTCATCTTGGATTTTAAATCCACTATTGTTTATTGGGACATCAATAATATCTGATAAGTATGGCAAAGTGTAGTGATTTCCCCCTTTAGCCATAATATCTAAGTTTTCATCATGGATCATTTTCATCGTTTGAACAGATATTCTTTCAGATTCAGTACGATCAATTTGCTTGTTTTTTCTGAAATCACTATTTAATTGATCAGCCAAATCTCTCAATGAAATACCATTTGTTTCGTGTAATACGAAATCATTTAGCATCGACTCTGTGTATGCTTCTAAGCGCCCAGGCGACAAGACATATGAAGGTGATTTCGTTCGATCTCGTCTCTCTAATGTCAAATCCATAGGATACAAAGTTGCCGGCATACCACGTAACGTCCTTGATGCTTCCCTCGCTTCATTAAATCCTGATGATGAGTTGACATTAAGTAAAGCCACTTCAGGGAAAAGAGAGATGCCTTTCTCCTCGGCAAAATCAACAAATTGATGCAATCCTGACTTTCCTCCGATCGCTCGATCAACTGAAATGCTTTTTGGTACTTTATGATCAACACCGGAATTAAACCAACCTAAGTAATTTAATTTAATGTTTGTTATATCACGACCTTGCATCTGATTCACAATATCTTCTGCTTGTTCAAATGTTGTAAGTGCTTCAAGAGACTTGTAAGGAACGCCTGCAAAATGCTTCTGCTTAGGTATACTACCTACTAACTGTAAATAAAATGGAATATCCTTTACTAATGTTTCTTCATTCTCTTTTTCAGGAAGCCCATTTGTCTTTTCAAGATACTCGCGATAATAGTTAGCCATACCATAATAAGAAGCTTCTTCACCATGTAAAAACGTATACCTCACTTTGAAATCTGAGTCCATCGGTTCTTCTTGAAAGCGAGGTAATGTTCGTTCTTGCTCATTCGCTTGTAAAGTGACATCGCCTTTATTCACAACATAAAAGCTAGGATATACATAGTTATAGCTGTTTACCCTGCCGTTAACATCTGCATTGATTGTTGCAGCAGATGCCCCTTCTTCAATGATTCCAAATAAAGCTCCTTCTTCTCGAATTATCCCAAATACAGGTAGTCGGACAGTTTGTTCTGTTCTTTCATAATCAGATAGTTCCATCGTTAAATCTGAACCATACACTGATTGCTGATATGCTGAATACTTTGATTTACCATTATTAAAATGAATCAAAGCTCCCGAACCATCTGGCACAAACAATGACCCTTCATCTTCCGCTCCACCTGCTCCAAAGAATCTCATCAATGAAATACGATTAACTGGATAATCCTCCGTGTACAGAATACTTGAAACTGGAACATTTACGATTAAACTATCTTCATCAAGCGTGTATTCGATCGTCGCTTGGAAATGCCGTGACGAAAGTGATTCTTGAGTGAAATTCAATTCCTGCATGTCCTGTTCCAAATCTTCTTCTGTATAACCAGCATCATCAAAGGCCATAAAAGCGCGTTCAAGTTGTAATCCACTAAGAGCACTATCATTTCTTTCATAAATCTCTCGATCCGTATCCTCAGTGTAAGCAATTAATAAAGCCCGTTTTCCTCCATCATCTAACTTACTTGTGATTTCTTCATAACGTGCTGAACTTAACATAAGTGGTAAATCTTCAACAGATCTCTCCGATCTACCCAATTGATACGTCACACTCACGCCATCAGTAATCTCTTCTATTTTATATTGATCATATTGAACACTATCTGAAAACGTATTAATGACACTACCCTGACCAAAATTATTATAAAAATGAATTTGCATTTGTGATGAAAGTAGG
Source organism: Halalkalibacter sp. APA_J-10(15) (assembly GCF_023017105.1). Lineage (GTDB taxonomy): Bacteria > Bacillota > Bacilli > Bacillales > Bacillaceae_D > Halalkalibacter. Next base: position 113,447 of record NZ_JALKEV010000004.1, read on the forward strand.
TCTTGATTAACACCTGAAGCAATAGGGTCTTCATCACGGTCAGTCGGGTTACTATGCCATATTTCATCACTATCCTTATGAAGAACAGCAATTGAGCCAGTCAGATCATCGATAAACAGTTGGAGATGATCGTTTTCGGCTATCCCTTTCATACCTTCTAAACGCTCATCCATAAAGGTAGCTTGCAACGCTTGTTCCTGAGTATAATCTAATCCAGTCAATTCACTTTCATCTATTTCAACCGATCTAGTTGATTCCGAACAACCTACTAGAACAATCGTGACAAGAAAGCACGCGAGCAGTAGTGCATTTCTGGCCTCTCTCATTTTTACCACTCCTCTCTAGTACCTAAAGATAATCTCTTGATAGATGACATGAACAAAAGCGACCACCTGTTGGATTAGACTGAAGAATAATAAGCAGAGAAAAGCCATAAACCCCATCGCTACTATCGTCAACAAGATGGTTCCTATTGATTTTGATGGTGTAAATTGATGCACTGTCATGTTTCCTACAAATAAAAGAAACAAAAACCAGAGGAATGCGAAACTTTGAGAGAAATAGTAGAATGTAACCTCTTGCATCGATATTAAGTTGCTCAACCAAATCCAAGGAAAATTAATAACAACTAAAGGTACTAATGCAAAGCAAGTTGAGATAAAAATCTCAACAAATTCACCTTCTCCGTCCGTTAAAGTGGTCAGCGACCAATTCGCCACACACCAAAATACCACTGGAACAATCACATATACAATCTCCATTAGACTATTCATCTCTTCTGGGTTATACAAATTCACGACAAACCCGCTATATTGGCTACTTAACACATTCGTTAAAATTAATAAAAACAAGATAACAAACGAGATGATTAAATTAATACGTTGACTATACTCATATTTCAGTTCCCAAAAACCATTAAAGGGATGAACGATAAGATAAAATGGGTGTTTAATTAATTCTTTGTTCATATCGAAGCAGCCCTCTTTCTTCTAATCTTTTTAAAATAAACCCTCAAAAACATTGAGCTAACAGCTAATACCATCATCCCTGTCATAATAATAGAGAAATAGTCTCTAAGAATTTCATTTCTATACAACAAGAATGCTTTCGAATAATTGGATTGATCTAAGCTTTGTTCAAAATTATGCATAGCATCATTAAATTCTTCTTTTCGTAATAGCGCTTTACCAATTCCCGCATATGCAAATTCGAGATTTGCATTCATATGAACAGCTTCCTGATAAAGTTCAAATGCTGACTCCTCATCTCCTCTTTCATAACTTCTCACAGCTTCATTAAGAGTTCGACCATATTCCGTTAATTCGAAAACAGTTATTTCCCCTAGCTCCCTATCTAAAACAAGGAAATCATCACCCAACCGTTCAATAGCTACTGGCGTATGAAATTCACCCAAGCGATTACCAATTCCACCAAATACGTACATTAAATGACCATCTCCATTGTACGTAAATATTCGACCTCTTCGAGCATCGAGCACTGAATAAATCTCACTATCTGTTACATCAATATCAATCAAGCGAGAAGGGCCGACAGCTGTAGTGTAGCGAACATCTCCAATCGGATTAAAATATCCTTCCCTTCTTAAAACGTCATCACCTCTAGAATTCAGTTTCTTAATAGCATCATCAGAGCCATCACCATTTGTCGCATAAATAAAACCATCCTCATTAATATCCATGCTTGTAAATTCAGTAGGGACGAACATAAGCATTTGGCTTCGTTGCTCTCGTGTTGCAAATCGTTTCCACAAATATTCAATGGGATCAACTTGTACACGATTTGCTCCAATAAACGTTGTGAAATAACCATCGACATTAAATTCCATGAATCCGTCGAATACACCGTCTGCCATGACATAGACCCGATTAGCATTATCCACAACAACATTCAAGGGATGAAAGGCAAAACTCTCATTAATCAGCTCAGATTGTGGGTCATCGATGATTTTGACCAAATTTAAGTCTTCATCCAAATGAACAACACGCTGATTATCTGTATCAGCAATAAAAATGTCATTCTCATTTGTCACAAACAAACCTCGCGGATTAGAGAATGTTTCTAATTCTCCCTCCTTATCAAAAGATTGAATGGTTTCTACTAATTGAAATTGTTCATTCAAGACGACAATACGATTATTTCCTGTATCCAATATATAAATCAAGTTATCTTCTGAGACATGGAAATCAGTCGGACTATTTAACATACCAATTCCTAATCCTTCTCCATCGACTAGCCTCGTCGGATGGTAAGCTGCAGGTGCATGTACGGACTCCCCCCAAAATGAGTAATTATAGGAAGCTGGCTGATTGGCAGCTTGTACTGTGCTCACTTCAGTACCTATAGCCACCAATAGAATCATGATCATAAGAAGATAGATGTTCACTCTCTTAATCGTTTTCACTATCAAATCACCGCTCCCTTCTAATCTTTCATCCCAGAATTGGACATGGTTTGAATGACACTACTCTGGGAGATAAGGAACATGATAATAGGTACACTCATAAGAAATAATGCAACTGCTGCTCCAACCCCAGCCCGAGCAATTCCTCCAAGTGTAATTTGTTCTAATGCATAATTTAATGTCTTTAAGTCCTCACTATAAATAAAGTTCCCTCCATTAGAACCCCACAACATAGGAAATAATAAGATTAATAATGTTAACCATGCAGGTTTCACATTAGGCATAACAATTGTCCAAAAAATTCGATACTCACTAGCTCCATCAATTTTAGCCGCTTCAAGCATTGGATCTGGAAGCTGCTCCATAAACTGCTTCATCAAGAATAATCCTAATGGAAAGGCCATTGACGGAATGATGAGAGACGCATGTGTATTTATCCATCCTAACCAAGACATCACCATGTAGTTTGGAATCGCGGTTACATGAGGTGAGAACATCAATGACAATACAACAACTGAGAATATAAGCTTTGAACCCGGGAATCGATACTTAGCCAGCGGATAAGCTGCTGCCGATGCTAAGATAATGTGCCCTGCTGTTCCTATCAATGTAATAATGATCGTATTAGCAAAATACCGCGACAATGGTACCCAAGAATCCCCCATTACAGCAATAAGATCAAAGAAATTATCCAAGGTAGGATTTCTGACGAAAAAACGTGGTGGAAAAATAAATAGTTCATCCAATGGTTTAAAAGCATTATTGATCGCATAAACTAGCGGTAATGCCATAAATGCTCCGAACAGACCAAGGAATGCAAATAATAAGAATGTGACAGTAAATGAACGATTAAGTTTTTTTCTGAAAATCGATATTTTTCTCCCCTTTATTCTCAACATCAATCACCTACCTTTCTTAGTATTTTTTGGACAATCATATTCGTTCCTACCATAATCGCAAACAATACAGTTGCAATCGCAGAAGCATAGCCCATTTCAAATCGAATCGTGCCGAAATCCATTAGATGGGTCACAACCGTATGTGCCGCATAATTAACACTTGGAAACCCTGCAAGAGCAATGGAAATATCTGCAACAGCAAAGGCCATCGTTATTTGTAGGACAGCACCAAATAATAACTGCGGTTTCATTGATGGTAATGTAATAAACCACAGCTCTTGCCATCTGTTTTTAATACCATCTACCGCACCAGCTTCAATAATCGAACGATCAATCGTTTGAAGTCCTGCAATAAATGCCAAAAAACTTGTTCCTAAGCTCAACCATAGCTGAACGATAATGACAACTGCCAATATATATTGTTCGTCTTTTAGCCATTGAATAGGCTCTAAAATAAAGCCTGCCTGCATAAGGAAACCATTTAAATACCCGTACGTATCTCCAGAAAAAATAATGAGCCAAATGAAAAACACATTTCCAGAAATAGAGGGTGCATAAAATACTAATGTCATAAACGCACGTACTTTCGGTGAAAGCTCATTGATAATCCATGCGAATATAAAGCAAGCAATATAACTGATTGGCCCCGTTATTGCTGCAAAAATAAACGTATTTCTTAAAGCAATCATAAAAATATCATCATTTAGGAATAATCTAGAGTAATTATCCCAACCGATAAATTTAGGCAACTCTAACATGTTAAATGAAAAGAAGCTTAGCCCAAATGAAATCACGACTGGAATAATTGTAAACATAAAGAAAATAATCATATAAGGAGCCATTAAAATATAATAATGCTTCCCTCTCTTAAGCTCCTTTTTTATTTTCATCATTCTCGTTTCCTTAGTCGAATAGATGGGGTTTTTTACTGGTTGTTGGACTGGTTTTACTTCCACCTGCTTCCACCTCCTATCCTCATTGAGGTAAATTAAATTCTCTTCTCTTAATATCAATTTCTTCGTTAATATATCTAATATAATCGGCTAGAGCTTCCCGTGGATTTTCATTTGCATTTACAACACGTCTAAACGCATTGTCTAGATGTCTTCCTGTAAAATAGCCACCCGGAACTTGTGGTATTCCACGAACCCACTCCCACTGACTATCTAAATTGTTATAATCTTCAACTGGCCATGGAAGTTCTTCCAGTGCTTCAATATTCGCTGTCGGGTAACGCGCAGCCTCACCTAACAAACTTTCCATCTCTCTACCAAAATGTATTTGTGTTTCTTTATTTGTCCACCATTTCAAAAATTCCCATGACGCATCTTTGTCTTCTGCATTATCGAGCATAACTGCTGCGGTGGTATAACTAGACACATCATGACGAATTGAGCCATCTTCCATTTCTGTACCTGGCACGATCGTAAAGTCCCACATCCCTCTAATTTCTGGAGCTAATACTGATAGCATATTGTACGTATTGTAATCAGCCACTCCAATTGGCATTTCACCAACTCTGAATCTATTAGGGAAATCAGCCATTAATGGAAACTTATAATTTGTATAAAATTGTGTCCACTTGTTAAATGTGTCAATGGAAATTTCTGAATCAAGTGCACTTGCTGTTAAATCCCCCTGGTAAAATTCACCATCATTTTGATAAAGCAACATTGAAAATGCAGCATTAGGTACTAATGTTTGATTTTCTTGTGCCATTGGATCTTCAATTGGTAAAAAGAACTCCAAATTATGACGTTGTAAAACAGAAATCATATGATAAACTTCTTCCCACGTTTCAGGTGGCTCCAATTCCAACTCTTCAAGAATGTCTTTTCGATAGAACAACATCGGAAACATCTGCGTCTCTGGAAGAGCATATACGCCTCCTTCATATCGGTAAGGTAAAATCGCACTTTCACGGAATCGCTCGGAAACTTCATCAAAATCTTCGTAAATACTTAGATCCGCTGCAGCACTTCTCATAGCGTAATTGACAGGAACGTCTTCACCCATTTGTAAAGCTACATCCGGCCCTTCATTTGCGAGAGTAGCCGGTAATAAAATCTCAGGTGGAACTAGCCTTAAATGTACAGAGATATTCGATTCCGGAGTAAATGTATCATCAATTAAACTCTTTAATATTTGCGCCTGATCACGTCCTGTTGTGATCCAAACAGTAATCGATCGATCCAACTCTTCTATATTCCCTATACTGTCGTAGTCCTCGGTATACGAAGCAAAGAAGGCACCTATTTCATGTTGGGCTTTTTCAAAAAATGTAGCCTGTGCTCTTGGAAGCTCCTGGTCAGGTGAAGCCACGACCAAATAATCGAGAGTAAGTGGTTGTTCTCGAACGGTCTGTAGCCAAGTACCCAAACCTCCAACATTTAATTTATACGTATCGAGTCTTCTTGCAATCGTATCAGGATTCTCTACCATATCCTCTAATTGTCTAACCATTGAATGAAGAACAGCGACTTTATCACTTTTTTCTCCAGTAGATTCTTCAAGATAAGCAGCAACGCTTTCTATCACTTCAGCTTGTTCTGTAAAAACGTCTATCATGTGAGGAATTCGTCTTTCTAATTGATAATCTCTTAATGGATCAGGAGTGTTCGATGTTATCATCAGTATTTGCCTATACATCTCGTTAAGCTGAAGAACACTCGATTCAATTGTCCTTATTAGAGGAGCAACATCTCCAAGTGAAACCATCATTCGTATTCGATGAGTACCTTCAGTCAAATGAAATAAATAAGGCTCTTCGCCTCCAATCGCCTCCATTTGCCAATCTAATGAATAATGAAAACGGATTCGATTCACTTCTTCAAAGGGGCTTTCTCCATTAATCGTAAGACTTCTAGTCGAATAAATACCTCTAAGCAGATCTTGCTTCTGCTTCAAACCTATATGGTATAATCCTTCCTCTTCTACTTCTACTTCCCATTCAATCCACTGACCTGGCTGTTTCCAGTTGAAACCACCTATTGTATTAATCCTAAGATTAGAAACATGGTAAGGCTCAACCAATGGACTTGAACGATCTGTTAAAGGATATAACGTAGGTGAAGATTTTCTAACCGCATCCTCTGCTTGAACTTTAATAAATTGACCTGTTGTTGGTTCAATTCCTGCTTCTTCATATTGTCTCTTTACCTCATCATAAGGCTTAGCAACTGGTTCTTGATAAAGTTCAATATAATCAATAGCCATTGGTTCGCGTAATGACGTTAACGATATTTGTTGCTTCCCTTTAGGAAAATAAAATAAAAAAGGTTCATCATAGTAACCTTCACTATCCATGAATGTTTTCATCGTCCATTCTGGTCGTTCAACTTGACGGGGACGCAATTCATTTCCTTGGTCATCCTTTAAAATTTCGTCTAAAAGGTTATCCCAAAGGCGATCAAATAAAAGAATTTCAGCACCATCAAAAGGGATCTCTCCGTTAATGGAGAACTCCCTTTCAATTGAAGAGCTTTTTCCTTCCATCGGGTAATAGTGAACTCTAACATTGTATAAGCCCGGATGTTCAATTTGAACATCCCAGCTTATGGTTCCTTCCTCCGGCGTAAGAACTGCATGACCATCTAATCCTTCATACTGTTCCACGATTTCAAAGCCATCACCGCTCGTTTTCACATAATCCTCGCCCTCGATACGAACGATTTCATTAGGTCTGTCGGCATTCAAATGCTGATGTAAATATTGGTCATAGCCCTCTTCAGCGGTTTCGTCAACAATAGCTTCAAAATCAGCCATCACTTGAATATACTTCCCATCATTTGAATTCAAATAGGAATAAACCGAAATGAGTGATATAAATAAAACAAGAACGAATATGACACGGACATATTTTTTCTTCATCATGTACAACTCTCTCCCCTCCCACTGCAAGAGACTGACATTAAATTATCTTCATTTCATTCAATGTCAGTGACATACAAGAACTTGGTTTTCATACCCCAATAGGCATGTAACCTTGTTACTCCGTACCATATACTTCATCAATTGCTGCTTGGAATGATGATTTATATGTTTCAACAACAGTCGATACGGATGTTCCTTCATTTAGTTCACCCTCAAACTCGTAATACTCTAAATTCGGAAATGTATGATGATCAAGCACAATCAAATTAGGAGCAACCATCAAAACATTTTCAATATCTTCTTCGTTAACAAATAATGACTCATATGAAGCTTGACCTGGGTAATCATATATTGAATCAATATCGTTTATCTTCTCCCAGATATAAAGGAGCTGTTCTGGATTTCCAACTGCTTTTGGAATCGTTAATGCTTGTAATAATGCCTCAGCTGAGTGATACGTATCTGCGCTAGGTCCTTTTGGAAATGGTACAAACCCTATATCATAATCAGCCATATCAGCTTGGATGCCAGACAATTCATGTAAGGCACCCGCGTACATTAAAGTATTACCCTGTCTAAAGAATTGCCCAGGCTCCGTCCAATCTCCACCTTCCGACGGTCTAGGCACTTGTTCCGTTGCAAGTTGAGAAGTGAAATTGAGTGCTTCAAGTGTAGCCGGGTCTTCTAGAATCTCTTGATTTCCATCCGTTAATCCCGTATTGTTTGAATACAATGCATGTACAAGTAGCCCAGCATTTGCAAGTCCCCACGTATCGACACTTCCATCGTTATTCGTATCTTTATTAGCTTCTTTGGCAACATCAATAAATGTATCCCAATTCCAATTATCTTCATCTACGTATTCTTGAAGAGGCTTCATCCCAAGCTCATTCATTAACGTCCGATTATAGAAAATCCCTTGCACTAAATTAGTTTGATCTTCTGTAAATCCATATCCCCGACCTTCATATGTGTAAAGCTCGTTAGTCATAAGTTGATTAAATGCATTAGAGTTTTGCGTATACTCATCGATTGGCCATAGTAAATCTTGTTGTACGAGTGCTGGTATTGTATAGGTTTTGCCTAGTCTAACAATATCTCCAATTGGTTCACCAGCTAAGAGAGAAGCTGTGACACGCTCTTGATATTCTTCATAATCAATCGCAATATATTCAATTTCAAAATTATGCTTATCCATTAATTCCTCTAGATTTTCCTGACGCTGAATATTATCTGGGTTATCTGTATCAATTGTCATATCCCACCAAGATACAACCTTAATCGTTTGGCCACCCAAGTCAAAATCCATTTCTGGTGTTCGATACACCTCATCCTCTTGTGATGCTTCATCATCTGTTTCCTCTATATCACCATTTTCAGAAGTATCTTCAGCATCGTTGATCACATCACGTTCAACATCACCATCTGCTGCGTTGTCACTACAAGCAATTAATAATAAGACCAAAACCAACATGTATAGCATTGTTTTAAAAAATCTCATTTAAATCCCCCTCAATCGTTTTATTTGTTGATACACCGATAAATATAGCGCTTTCATAAAAAGGTAACAACCTGCCAATAATTAGTTAAAAACCGGTCTAATTCTAGTTTGTATTTTTATTTTTTTGGTCGATTAATCTTTTTTATTTAAGTTATAAAGATTTGTGTGCAATATAAAGAAAAGCCTATTTTTTTTCGCTATCACATTCTTCATAATGAAAGCGTATTCATTGTGAATTCATATCAAATGTTACTGAAGGAGGGAAGCTTGTGTATAAGGTGCTGCTTGTTGATCCAGAACACAATACAAGGAATAATATAATGAAAATGCTCGATTGGAATCATTACGGCTTCACCTTTCAAGACTACGCAGAGACCGAGATAAGCGCCCTGAATTTATTTAACGAACGACATTATTCAATTATTATCATCAACATGACTCAAATGAAGGATAAAGGTTTACTTGTATGTGAACGAATTCGCGAGATAAGCTCTATTCCTATTTTATTAATCGGAGGAAATAAGGACTTCCAGCTTGTTCGAAAGGCACTTAACCTTCAAGTTAATGATTACTTGCCAAATCCAGTGAACCCAGATGAGCTTTCAGCTAGTTTACTTACAGTCAAACAAGCCATTGAGAGGAAGCTTTTTTCTAGTAATCGAAATGCGAAGACTGCCAAAAGAGTATTCGATTCACCTAAGCGAACAACGAATATTATTGAAAGGGTAAAAGACTTTGTGGAAGAAGCTATCAATGAGAATATTACGTTAAAGGAGATTTCAGACACTTTACATTACAACTGCTCCTACTTAGGTCAAAAATTTAAAAGTCAAGAAAACATGACCTTTAATGAATACTTGCTTCAACGTCGAATGGAAAAAGCAAAATACTTACTTCACCATACAAACATGAAAATCTATGAAATTTCTTACAATGTCGGCTATACGGACTTAGACTGGTTCTATAAAAAATTTAAGCTCTACACTGGAGTCAGCGCCTCTGAATATAGAAAATTACAAAGCAAAGCACAGTAATAAAAAATATCAAGCTAATGATTTCAGACTACCGTTATCATGATGAAGAAAACAAAGAGGCTGGTCAAAAGTATTTTAAAAAATGAGAAACCGAACAAGTCTAGAATGGAGCACATCCACCGCTTCTGCAATATACTTCGCTACGTGCTCTACATGTTCGGATTCTCAGCTAAACACTTTTGTTATGTCCCAGCCTCTTAAACCATTATTGCTCAAACTGCCAATAGTCCATCTTACATAACTTATCAGCTTGAATACCGGTATAAATAATGTACAAATCATGAATTCCCTTTACTCCTCGGACCTCAATACTTACGGTTTGCCAATGTTCTGAGCTATCTACAAGTGGTAAGGATACGTTACCTATTACGATCCCATTGGGATGATCTAACCTTAGCTCAAGACCTCCTACATCCGATTCATTACATATTCTTGCTGTAAATGTTGAAGCTCCTTCACCGAAATCAACGTTAGCTACTGCTGTCCATGCTCCATTTTCCAACGCCGTAACAGCTAAATCACTATTAGACACAGGTTCTACCTGAATACCGGCACTCCATGCCATCGTCTCTGCCTCAACACGTGTGTATGGATCTAAGCATTTGAGTGGTTCAACGCCCTCCATATCAGCTGTAATGGCCTGAATTAACCCATCTGCATGAAACGAAACTTGATTTAAATGTGTCGAACGATAACCCTTTGAAAATCCCATTGCTTTAGAGAGAGTTTGTGCATGATAAGCAATATACCACTGATCACGGAATTTAAAAATGGCATGATGATTATTTCCACTCGTCCCAAAAAAGTGACCAGGATTTTTTAATATTGTCCCTTCGTATGTCCATGGCCCCATTGGACTTTGACTTGTCATATAGGCAATCTCACCTGCTGGTGGACTTCCTGTTGGGCGATCGCCATCATAAAAGTTTGAGCAATAAGTAAAGTAATACGTATTGCCAACTTTATTAATTCCTGCATCCTCAAACATAAAAGGAGCAGAAATAGGAACAGCCTTACCTACGACACTCGTCATATCTTCTCCAAGCTCCATAACTCGAGCTGTATCTGGCCATTCATATTGTCCTTCAGGCACACCACCACCAAAGTATATGTAGGCTTTCCCATCATCATCTACGAGAACCGCTGGATCGAAAAGCCACGTCACATCTTCTACACCTGGAGTACTTCTTAAAATAAGAGCCTTCCCAATTGGGTCCTCCCACGGGCCTGTCGGGCTGTCACTCGTTAGTAGACCTATACCGCTTGCATTATTAGCAAAATAAAGAAAGAATTTGTCCTTACCATTAATGACTTTATGTGCAGCTGCTGGAGCCCATGATTGGGTGGCCCATTTGGCAGCACCCTCTTGGCCTGCCGCATTGATGATTCCATGATCTGTCCAATTCACTAAATCATCAGATGAAACGACACTCAATTTATTTATTGATCCATATGAATTTTCAAGAACTTGATTATTATCATCGTATTCTAGTACATCATTCGTCGCATATAAATACACACGATTCTCAAAGACGAGTGCATAAGGATCAGCACCGAATTTATGTGCCGTAATCGGATTACCATTTCGAGGAACTTTCCCGATCGCACTAGCTACCTGAACATCGTTATCGTTCTTTTTTCCATTCACTGCATTTACTTGTATGTGTTTCTTCATTTTATATGGTCAACTCCTAGTCATTTTTTCAAAGCCTCTCTCATTAAACAAACGAACAGATCATTTATAACGTATTACAAATACACCTCCCGAAGTATTCTCAAGAAAGTGTATCGTGTGCATGATCTACCAACAACCTGTCAATTGCTTTTAATTTAGCCCTGTAATTTCTAGGTTAGATCGACTCTGTTTCTAATAAAAACATCGCATTTTGTTTCATCACCCTTTAAAATAGAATTATGTAGAAAACGATTTTACTTTGGAGGGGCAAACGATGAGTCAACCAATTGTATTTTCTGACAAACCACTTTCTAAAGAGATTCAAACCTATCTCGCAAATCACGTCAAACTAACGATGTGGGAAGAGGCGCACAAACTAAAGAGGGAACAACTATTTGAGAAGCTTCAGGGTGTAGATGGATTTATGACAAGTGGTGAACTGATTAATGAGGAGTTTCTTCAAAAAACTCATAGCCTTCGTGCAGTTAGTACCATTTCGGTTGGCTATGATCATTTTGATCTAGATGCGATGAGAAAGCATCAAATTATCGGAACACATACTCCATACGTTCTCGATGATACTGTTGCTGACCTTGTTTTAAGCTTAATGTTAGCTACAGCACGACGAATTCCTGAACTCGATGCTCTAACGAAAAGTGGTTGTTGGAAAAAAGGAGACTCTAGACAGCTATTTGGGGTCGATGTTCACCATAAGAAGCTTGGAATTATTGGTATGGGGAGAATTGGAGAGAAAATTGCGAAACGAGCAAAATTTGGATTTGATATGGATGTTTCTTATTTTAATCGAAATCGGAAAGAGGATGTGGAACAGCAGCTCGGTCTTCACTATCAAGAATTAGAAGTATTACTTAGTGAGTCAGACTTCATCGTACTCATGGTTCCACTAACAAATGAAACGAAACAATTTATTGGCGCACACGAATTTACGTTAATGAAGCCAACATCGATTTTCATCAATGCTTCGAGAGGACAAACAGTCGATGAGGAAGCGATGACAGAAGCACTATTAACAGGAGAAATTTTAGCAGCAGGGTTAGATGTGTATGAGCAAGAGCCAATCCATCCAACTAACCCGTTACTAAACTTAAAAAATGTCGTTACATTACCTCATATCGGTTCCGCTACAAGCGAAACGCGAGATGCTATGGCGATGTTAGCTGCGAAAAATATCGTAGCCGCACTAACAGGAGCTGGAGCATGCTATAAAGTACAGAATTAGTAAAAGCTTTTTTATCCTTCCAGAAAGGGGTGAACGATGCCAGGTAGCCATATCTTTTTCTAGAATAAAAAGATAATGGAGGGAAAATGAATGAAAACAACATTGGAAACAGAACGATTACAATTACGGAAGATGAAAACATCTGATGCACCACACCTTTTCAGCATTTGGTCAGACCCGACCGTAACAAGGTATATGAATATTAGTGGTTTTGATTCTGTCGAGCAAGCCACAACGATGATTACTCACCTCAATCAACTAGCTAATGAAAATCAAGCGATTCGCTATTCCATTATTCTCCAAAAGACTGGAGATATTATTGGCTCATGCGGATTCAACCACTTTGACTTTACAAATGAACGAGCAGAGATTGGCTACGAATTAGGAAAGCAATATTGGGGACAAGGATATGCAAATGAAGCCATATCAACTATCATCCATTATGGTTTTAAAGAATTATTATTAAATCGAATCGAAGCCAAAGTCGAGCTTGAAAATCAGCCTTCAATTAAGCTATTGGAGCGACTAAACTTCACTTATGAGGGGCTTTTAAGACAGGTTGAAAAGTATGAAGGGACGTTTCATGACCTAGCTCTTTATTCAACATTAGCATGTGAACAAACCGACTTATAAGCTACAATCACATATTTAAGGGCATTGAAAAAGGTAGAAAAACTTTTTCAATGCCCTCTTTCTTCACTACAATCCAATTGGAGCGATATATTGATTTCATTAGGCTAAATAGTTTTTAATTACTTCATAAAGGTCTACTTATTGCGAATCGCCAAAAAATACTTTCCTTGCACAATAATTAAAACAATACTCATCGCAATAACCGAAAACAACTGATTATGTTCTGTCAAAATTGAATAAAGCACCGAAAAAATAATTGCGATAATTAATGCTACTGGTAGTAAATGGTATGCTTTATACAGTCCATTTAGCATCACATGTCTTTCACCATCGTCAGATGCTGCTAATAATTTTTCTGTATAATCGGGATCAGAAAGCTTTGGTAAGTTTCTCTCAGGATAACTGACTCTCATTAAATGCATCATATAAGCCGTAAAGCTGTAACTGACAATTATAAGGACAATCGAAATGATCGTATAAGCGATATGCAATGACATAATAATTCCAATACTTAACGTTAAAATCGCGATAATCGTACTTGTATAGATTAATATAGATTGATCGGCACCTTTTCGGTATTTTAGGACATCAACCTTATCTTCCTCCTCTCCTTCAAAATCCATAGCATTAAGCTTCTTCACTTGTCTGAATGAAATAGTTGTTGCTATAAGGAATACAACAATACTAGCAAAAAGAAAGATGACAATTTCATTCGTATATTGAGAAAGATCGATAGCAAAATTGCCTAAAATAATCATTGCTCCTAAAAACCCTAAAACACCACCGATTGCAAACTGCTGTAATGTTCTTGCTAATGCCTTCATTTATAATTCATCCTCCTCAAAGAAAAATACTTGTTCAACAGGCTCACTAAAAATGCGAGCAATTCGTACAGCGATAAGCAAGGAAGGGATAAATTCCTCACGTTCGATTAGACTGATCGTTTGGCGGGATACTTTTGCAAGCTTTGCTAGCTGCGTTTGATTCATACGATCACGTGCCCTTAACTCCTTTAACCGACTTTTCATTTATGATCACCTCCATTACATTGTAAATGATCTTAGCTTTTTTGACAAGTAAAATTGTCAAAAAAGCTAAGATCATAGTCATATATATATAAATTTTGATACCTTTCATATGTTATCAAGGAAATAAAAAATGGGCAGCTTTAATGCTGCCCGAACAGAAGCCACTGAAAAAGTGAAAATCGCACTTTTTCAGTGACCTTTAAGTAATGTGCGTAGCCGTTGCCCGATTTTGAAAGCCTTGTAATGAGTGGGTTTCTCATAGCAAGGCGCGCAACGAGTGGAGCCATTACTCTTCTTTAAGTTACGCTGGCGCTCCGAACTTTAGCCTAGGAACAGCCATACATGAATATGTCGACACTTGCCAACGATCTGTTAGATGATCTAGAAACAATTCTAACCGAAAGCCAAGACCGAAATAAATTAATTACGTTATCCAATATTAAATACAAACATTGCAACCGCAAACGTCCGTCACTTCTATGCGCTAACACGTAAACTATCGCTAGAAGTAGACAGGCAGCAGTTTACGGTGCGTTTGTTCACATTATATTTGTGGTTTAACGGCTTGAATAACAGCCGAAATGATATAATTTTCGATCTGCTGTCCAGGAACCCAATCTTTAATAAACGCTTTTGATTCATTCTTCGTTTCAATCTCAATATCTTGAAAACCGCTCTGGATTAACATACGCTTTATTTCATTGATAGACGAAGCACCGGATATGCAACCCGCATACATTTGATCTTGATCATTTTTGATCGGGTCAGGCAGCTCGGCTGTCGTTACAATGTCGGAAATCGCAAGGCGACCGCCGGAGTTTAGAACTCGAAACGCTTCATCGAATACCAGTTGTTTGTCTGTAGAAAGATTAATGACGCAATTGGACATGATGACATCCACCGTCTGATCCGGTACCGGCAGATATTCAATTTCCCCTATCCGAAATTCCGTATTCACAAACCCGCCTTTATTCGCATTATGACGCGCACGACTTACCATTTCTGGTGTCATAT
Source organism: Halalkalibacter sp. APA_J-10(15) (assembly GCF_023017105.1). Classification (GTDB taxonomy): domain Bacteria; phylum Bacillota; class Bacilli; order Bacillales; family Bacillaceae_D; genus Halalkalibacter. Next base: position 128,766 of record NZ_JALKEV010000004.1, read on the forward strand.
CGACGCCGATCACACGCCCCGTCTGGCCCACTTTTCTAGAAGCGAGAAAACAATCGAATCCCCCGCCGCTGCCCAAATCCAGCACAACTTCACCTGGCTTCAAGGCAGCAATTGCTTGCGGATTGCCACAACCTAACCCAAGGTTTGCCCCGTCTGGCACCATCGTTAATTCTTCAGGTGAATACCCCAATTGAGCCGATGCACCACTCGTTGATGTGACATTTCGGGAATCACTACAGCACGAAGAGGCTCCCATTTCTTGAACTGCAATTTCTTTGTAACGACTCCGTACATTTTGACGGATTTGATCTTTGCTTACTTCCTGACTCATAAAATTAACTCTCCTTTTATTTTGGATTACCCTCACGCACGTCTGCTATGCGTTAAGGGGTTTAAGCTGTCTATCGGTAATATGTTCAACGTATGCTGCTGCGCTCTTCGTGATCGAGGCAGAATCAAGCCAAACAGCTCCATGTAGCACAAAATGAACTAAAAAATTCATCCCGGTTAAATTCGCCGTCGCCTGGAACGGCCTTGTCAATTCGCTTACAGTAAAAAGATTTTTTCCGCCTGCTCGGTAGTCTTGTTCTTGGCCACCTATCGAGATCGCTAGAACCAATTCTTTGCCATGTAAAGCGCTACCGCCAGTTCCATATGCCCAACCATACATCAAGACATCATCCATCCATTTTTTAAGCAAAGGGGGGGAGCTGTACCAAAACAACGGAAATTGAAACACAATTCGATCATGAGCCAACAACAATTGTTGCTCGCGAGAAACGTTGATCGTTTCATCCGGATATTGTTCATACAGATCATTAATCGTAACAGCCTGGGACTGCTCCAACTCTTGCTTCCAGCTAGCGTTTACACGTGAGCATTGCATATTGGGATGCGCAATATTTACGAGAATCTTCATGATTTCCTTCTCCTTCCTGTCCATCATCCTGTTTGCAAGAAACGTCCGATATGACGAACAACGTATTTCGCGTCAGGCCCCACCCCCCTTAAGGTTGCAGAAGCAAAGGAACGCTGACCTTCCAAGCCTACATAGTACAGCCCCGGTACGGTCTGGCTAATGCCCGCCGTATGCAATGGCCTTCCTTCCCCATCAAGTGCACCAATTTCCTGAAAGTACGTAAGTCCCGGGCGGTATCCGGTAGCAAAGATGACCGCATCGACTTTCTCCTGTAACCCGTCCGGCCAAATGACTCCGGATTCGGTAAAAGCAACGAACATATCCCGTTGATCGGGCTTTCCTGCTTCTAATCGCGCTTTGTAGTCACCTAAGTCAGCCGCGGCAGTGGGGATCGGCGCTTGCTTACCGAAACGCCAGAATTGAAAGGTATCTAAGCCAATAGCCTTAATCCAAAAGTGCAAGTCAATGCCAAATACTTTCTGGTTCACAAGCTTTACAGGCTGTAGAACAGCTAAGGAAGTATGGCTGCTCTCGGTCAGTTCCATCGCAATTTGAACCGCTGAATTCCCTCTTCCGACTACCAAAACTCGTTGATCCTTGTAACGATCCGGATTGCGATACGCGGAGGAATGAAGAATTTCCCCTTTAAAAATCTCTCTTCCCGTAATATTCGGAGTAAACGGATTGTGGAACGATCCAGTAGCGTTAATTATCGTTTTTGTCTGGTAAACGGCCCCTGCTTCCGTATGAATCGTAAACCCGTTGCCCTTCTCGATCCGGATGACCTTTTGATTCGGCTGAATCGGCAAATCGAAGGCTTTAGCGTAATTCTTTAAATACTGAATGACCTCATCTCGCAAAGGATAATGGGTGCGGTGTCCTGGCATTTTTAGCCCAGGCATAGACGAGAGCTGTGCGGGCGAAAAGAGCTTCAAGCTGTCGTAATAACGAGGCCACGATCCGAGAGCCCCATGGCTAGCCTCCAGTATCAAAAACCGTAGCTTCTTCTTTTTTAAATAATAACCGGAAGCAAGCCCCGCTTGCCCCCCTCCAATAACAATGACATCCCACATTTTATTCATCAAAATCCCCCCTTATTTCATTTGCATTTTACAAGTATTAGATACGTTTACTTAGATGCATTACTGCTCCGTTCCACTTTCCCTAAAATAAGAGCTACCGTTAATATCAGTCCTGCAGCCCCCCATGCAACCATTGAAGCCCCTGCCATTTCAATAATCATAAAACCAAGCATTGGGCCAGCAGCAGCTCCCAGATCAGAGACCATTAAGTAGTTTGAAATGACTTTGTGTTTCGATGTTTTCGCTGTAACTGCATACTCGGCCATCGTTGCATCTAGTAGCATGGTGATCAATGTAGAGAGAATTAATAAAATGATTATGACCATGATCCAAGTGCTAACGGGCAGAGAAAGCGGAACGATGGCATAGAATACAGCTGCCAAACCGAGTCCGGTGATGAGCCACCTCTCTTTTGCGCGTGAACGATCTCTCCATTTTCCAACTAAAGGCGATATCAAAGGTTCCATTCCCCAGCTAAAGGTTAGCAACACAGCCGTTAGTGCCGCAGGGCCTAATGCGCCAAGCAGAAGCAACGTTGTAAAATCCCGTTCATCTACCCATAACCCGAGCGTAGATTTTAATACACCTTGAAAAATAAAGGTGATAAAGAACGTGCTGATGAGAAGATAAATAAAGACTTGCTTCTTTTTTAGGTGGTGTGCATCGTTGCTTGAATGTGCCATCTCATCATAATTGACGCTATATCCAAAATTTGAGGTTATCAATAAGGGAATGCAGATCAGCGCAACGATTCCGAAAATAAGCGAAATCCATTCTACTCCAATTAAGTCGACGCAAGCTCCCCCCACCAACATGCCAACCAAAGCACCTGAGCGAGACAACCCGTTATATAGCCCTGACAATCTTCCGGCATCACCCGTCTTCATCGCCGCTTCAACGACGATCAATTGTCCGCCTTGTCTTAAAAACGTCCATGCAATCCCCCATAAAACCCTTGCAAGCAACAGAGGCCAAAATGATTTCAATACACCATAAGCTATTGTAGACAATACCGTTAAGACTAGTCCGATCATAAAGCCTTGTTTTAAACTAAACTTCTTATAAAATTGATTCACAATTGGATGTAAAGGAATCCGTACAAAACGGTTAATCGATAGTAAAACTCCTACTTCCCACAATGACAACAAACCAAATTGCTCCCAATGAATCGGTAAAACCACATAAAGCATCATGTCTCCCAATAAACATATTGCCGTTATGAACGCCGCAAATTTCACCTGCGACGACGGTGCTGAAAGTTTTAAACCTTTTTCTGTCATATGCTAGCATACCGCCTTTTGAGTAATTGACTGAATGAGTCTAGAAGTCGAGTATCTACCTCCAACTAATTATTTGCATTTTACAAATATAAGGCAAAAGAATCACCCCACTGGGGGCGTACAGCACGTTCCAGATTTGGCCATAGCGTCATTAAGTAGCTTGATGGAACGGATCACCGTTTCTTTTTCAAATTCATTCATGTGGGAGAAAATTTCGTTCAAATACATCTTCATTTGTTCGTCAATGGTTGTCGCCACATATTTCCCCTCTGTCGTCAAGGAAAGTATTGATACTCTGCGGTCAGCTGGATCGGGCGTTTTCTGCACCAAGTTCATCTTAATTAAGGATTGAATCTGTCTACTGAACGTGGTTATATCCGTTCCCAAAGCTTCGGCTACCTGCTGAATCGACGGGTGATGCTGTCGGTCGATTTCATAAAGAATATGGCTTTGAATTAACGAAATATCAGTACCACCGACCGAACAGCAATTTTTATCAAGAAAGCCGAATCGGCGCGTCATGATTTGAAATAGTTCGCGAACATTTTCCATTCTTATCACCTACCTCACTTTTAATTATATAGCATTTATTTGCAATTTGCAAGTATAAATCTAAAAGAAGCCGTAACTCGTCTTTCATGACAATGATCCCTACTCTTTTCTTATTTTGCGTTAGAAAATTTCTCTTCAATCGACTTTTACTTTCCTAAAGAGATCGATTTTCCGATGGATACTTCGCTCATTCACTCGTCTTTTAATCAATGGATGTATAACTTTACAAAAACAACTCACTCTAACAACAGGAGGTGAATCATTATGTCAAAAAAACAAGAGCAAAGCTTTCTTTTCATCATAACAGTCATTTCCATTGTATTCCTTCCTTTTGCCATCATCAAACGTTCTTTTAAGGATTGGATCATTGTATATTTAGTAAGTGTCATCGGTAATTCGTTTATCGATCGTTACTTAGTCTCTAAAGGCTACTTAGGTTACAATGTGAGACCGTTTAAAAAGCTGTTCTCCATTCATTTCCCATTTGATTTTATCCACTATCCATTAATGCTTCTATATTATAACCAGTGGACTCTTCACAACAAGCCTTTTATTAGTATCTTAAAGCTGTTTCCTTTTATCATCCCTCTAGTTATTGTCGAGACGTGGGCTGCTAAGAAATCGCACTTAATTAATTGGAAAAAAGGTTGGACCTGGTACCATTCTTTATGCAGTTTAGCTATTAAATTCCTTCTTTGTCGAAGCATCATTGCTACAATTCGTGTTGTAAACAACGGATCAGTATCGGTTAAATAATACAAGAAAAGGGAGTGCCTTTAAACCTCATACACTCCCTTTTACACCTACTTTAATCGAGAGCACTATAAAAAGTTAACTATTAAACCTTTTAATGCTCTCACCTTTTGTTTTATCAATGACGAACAAGAATACATACAAAGCAACTGCTCTGAGGCCACTGAAAAAGTTTGGTTTTAACTTTTTCAGTGGCTTTGAAGTAATGTGCGTAGCCGTTGCCCGATTTTGAAAGCCTTGCAATGAGTGGGTTTCTCATAGCAAGGCGCGCAACGAGCGGAGCCATTACTCTTCCTTGAGTTACTAGAAAGGACTTTTTCAGTGACCTCGCTGCTCTTCCCTTATTATTTTTCTTATCACCTGTTTGAACTGGCGTATTTATTCCATTTAGATTTACTTAGTTTTCATGAATGTAAAAACCAGAAATTTCTTCATGTTCATTAATAGATACACTAATAATCACATCTTGTCCCTCAAATAATCCTTCTAATATGACAATTGAGTACCCCTCAGCCTCTTCTGTTGACTGATATCTGTGATCAATATACGCACCTAATTGCAACTCAATCTCTTCCCATGTCTGTGCTAATTCCGCTTCAGAAATTGCTTCACTCATTGTTTCATCAAATTGCTCAGCTGCTTCGTTATAGCTTCCATCAGCTAATTGCTGAATAAAGGATTCTGCTATTCGCTCTTTCCCTTCCGTACCTTCTGTATTCCCTGTATCGCCTTCTTCATTACTACAACTAGCTAACATTAACGCGATTAATCCTGCTGCAAAAACAGATACATATTTCTTCATGTTCATTCTACTTCCTCCCTTTTTCTTAATCGGATTGAATCCATACCCACTGGGCCATATCTTCTATGACTTCGTCAGCTACTATACCTGGTTGCTCATATTCACCGATCGTACCTTGATTGTCACCTCGTGATTCAATAAAAAAATGATTTAATTGTGGATAACTTTTAAAAGTAACTTTCTCTCGGCTTTCTAACGCTTCTTGCCATGCCAAGAAGTCAGCTTCATAGGTGACTTGAAAGTCGGTTTCCCCATGTAGGATCAGTACCGGTTTACTACTGCCTTCTAACAGCTCAACCGGATTATATTTGTCCATATCGAGTAAATAATAAGCTGGGAGCCCAAACACTTGAGTTGATTCAATTTCTTTGAGAGATAAATCATCTAACCTTTGCGCAAGTTCATAATGCTGCTCGACCTCTGTTATTAAAGACTCTCGCTCTGACTCATCAATCACATCACTATCAAGAAAGGCGATATTTTGATCATAGACAATTTCCCACATTGGACGAGGAGAACCAGCTAAAATCATAATCCCAGCAAAGTATCCTCCAGAATCGTCAACTCTCGGAGCTAACATCCCACCTTGACTATGACCGGCCACATAAACATTTGTTGAATCAATCCGTTCATCAGACTTTAAAAGGTTGCTAGCTCGAACTGCATCTTCCACTGTTTCTTCATGTACGGTAAAATGAGTCATTTCTTCTGGTGTTAATTGATCTCCATATGAATACGTACGCTTATCATAGCGTAATACTGCAATTCCACGCTCCGCCAGTCCCCATGCAATGTCTCGAAACGGCTTATATGAGTGAACAGCTGAATCTCGATCGCTCGGTCCTGACCCATGCACGAGAACAACTGCAGGTAGAGCTTGATCGATCTCACTTGGCATTGTGAGAACGCCTTCAAGTTCGAATTTCGTACCTTCTCCCACAATCAGTTCCTCTTCAATAATCGACTTAGGTACCACTGCACTGACCTCTCCACTTGCTCTATGTAAGCCGACCAGCTCCTGCTCCTTATTAAATATCATTCGAACATCCACACTCATATTTGTATATTGAATTTCTATTTCTACTACACTATGCTCTCCCCGCTCAGAAGCATCGATTGATGTCAATTGAACATAACGACCTTCTAAATCAATTTGCTTCTCCCAATTAGAAATGACACTTGAAAGTGACGTTGATTCTATCCATTCATTAGCACCATATTCATCATAAACAACTTCATATTCTTGCTTAATAAGTAGCTCAACTATTTCCTTTCCTAAGTCTTCCATCTCACCTTCATCAAACGAAAGAGATATGCAACCTGTAAAAATCATGACAATTAAAAAGATCATAATAGATACCAATCCTTGGTTACTCATCACCTTCACCACTTTTTATATTCAACATCCTTTCCCTCCTACTATGCAAAAGGATCACCAATTGTTTGTCTACCTATTTTTTACGAAAGAAAAGAAAAAAGGTTTCATACAAATCTAATATTCTCAAAAATTCACCTCTTCGCGAATTTCTAATGCAATGATATAATAAACAGGAAATTTTATACAACGAGGAGTTTAAACGAATATGTTACAGGCAACAAAGTTCGCAATTTACATAGCCGCTCTCTTTTTCATTGGATATGCATATGGATCATTAACAAAAGATACTTTCTTTGATAACTTTTTTATCATGCTGCTTTCTCTTTTCATTTTTATTTTCGTGGTCGAATCCATCTTTTCGTCTATTCAGAAAAAAACACCCTCAAAAGAAACTAAAGAAGAGGATCCTGAATCATGGAGTGCGATGATGGAAGAAGTGAAAAAAGACTTCGAAAGATCATGGGACCTTACATATGAAAATCACAGTCTCCATATCGTTAATAAATATAATAAAGAGCAGTTATTCATTGATGGAAAGCTCGTATCAGAATCGACAAGAGGTCAATGGTATTCATGGGGCATCCCATATCAAACGTTAAAAGCAAGCATTGAGGGCACAAACACTCCAATTGCTGTTAAGGTTAAATTAGGTGGCTGGTTCAGCTTAATTTGTAAAGTGTATATCAACAAGAAGCTCATTTTTAAACAAAGATTAAAATATGACTTGATAGCTGGTGGATTTAAAGACGAGGAATAAGAAAACAAGAGGGTGGTGCAATGATTAAACTAAACTTGCACCACCCTCTTATCAATTCATCCTATTGTTATAGCGCACTAATTTCAACCTCATTTGGACGATAAACGGCTGTTATTTCCCCATTTAAATTCGTGGCAAATAAAACCGAACGATCACTTTCAAGCGTAAATTGATAAGAAATCCCAGTCTCTGGATCCTCCACTTGCACCTCTACATCATGGGCTTCCTCCGACACAAATACAAATAAATTCCCTCGAGCAAATGTCAACTTTCGTCCATATACGCCTAAATAGTTGCTTCCCTTTTCCCAGTGCAAATCCTTCGTAACATTAGCATCATCCAGTACTTTTTCATAAAGAGCTCGAAGTGAATCATCTCGATTATTTAATTCAATTGGTAATGGGCACCATACAAATGTTCCTTTTCCCATTTCCTGTGTACGGAGCTGCGTAGCTCGGCTTTTTGATTTCTGTTCATCCACTCCAATCTCTGTTTCAAGCTCGGCTAAACGGTTTTTGCCAAACGTAACAGATAACTGCTGGTCAGTTAAGAAGGATACGGGATATATTTCCCCATCAACCTCTAACCTTTCCTCTCGTATTATATTTCTTGAAATCGTCTTACCAAACATTGTTGTCCGTGGACGATGACGCCAATATTCATCTAAGTGAAGAGGACCTGTCCACAAAATCATTCCTCCATATTTTCTAACATGCTCACATAGCTTCTCATAAGCCGCTGTATGGAAATTATGAGCACTTGGTACGATGATTAGTTTTGGAGGATTATCATTTAAAGCATCTAAATGATATTCACTAAATGCTCGGAACGGAATACGTAAATCATAGGTTAAGACACGCGTTAATTTTGCGGTTGCTGAGAAGGCAAACTCTCGGTTAGATAGGTCATTCGAATAAGGGTATATAACTGCAACCTCTTCTAACTTACGGCTACGAAATAGCTCAGAAACCTCTTTTATAAATGAACCAAAGTCATATGAAACATCAGTCTCTGGCTTCTCTGTTTGATCAGAACGGATCGCACCAATATTCGATTCATTTATATTATCCATATAGTGATTCGTGTTCCATAACCATTGCACAGCTCCAGCCCCACCAGTCGCAAATCCATAAGCATATTTCCGCTCTAGGATGGACTTCAGCTCTATCTCTGATCGTTTTGAACGGCCATCCGGTCGCTCCACATGCATGATCCCCGTTTCTTGAACGACATTTGGCTTTAACGGATCTTTCGTAAAAAGACTGTCCCATACTAAATGATCCATTAACCACCACGAATGAACCGTCGTATAATCGACAGCCTCTGCATAAAAGAGTGGAGAAGGTCGTCTCCCTCCAAGTGCTTCATCCTGTCCAACTGTCACTAGCTGTTGCGGAGCAATGGTCTTTATCGTTTTCGTTAGCTCTCGTGCCCATTGATTGTGCATGTCCATCGAAAATAGCGAGTAATCAAGCCAACGATTTCCTTTTTTCTCTAATTTGTTAGTAGTACTAAAGTTTATCTCGTCATACTCGGGTAATTCTACTTCTTCAAAGCTCGTTACTTCATTTGGTGTCATATCCCAATGCTCTTGAAGCTGTTGAATCGTTGAGTGTCGCTCTCGTAACCAACCCCTAAATGCCTCACGCTCAAAGCGATCACCTGACGTCATAGGTCCTTTAAAAATTCGTTTCTCATCAAACATGGAAGGCTCATTGATTAAATCCCATTGAATATTAGTCGTTTCCTTATGTCGCATAACAACCGCTGAAATAAAGCGCTTCTGTGCCTCTACACTACGGGGATCTAGATACGGATTCTCCCCTTCCCATCGTTCAGGAGTAAATGAAAAGAAATTAAATGTCACTTCTAGATCATGCTTTTTTGCTGTTAGTATAAACGCATCGATCGCACGCATCACTTCTTCATAAGGATGTCCATCGACAAACATCACCTGTCGCCAGCCAGTCCATAATCCTGTACGAATATAATTTATACCTGCCTCCTTCATATGGCGCATATCACGATCCCATGTCGCTGCATTAGGTAAGAATAAATATTTCCTCGCCACATCTGACGTCATGTATGTCATACCAACAATAGGAAAGGGCTTCCCCTCCTTCTCGAAATAATCACGTCCACATGATAGAGGTTCTCCTTTCATTAGCAAATCTTGATCATAACCCCAAATCCCTTGATGTAACGTCCGTCTTTGCCCATCAGTAGCTTCAAGCTGACACATAAGATCATAATATCCTGGTTCAATTTCAAAAGGAATTGAATGTTGAATATATTGGATTTCGCTACTAGAGCTGATCTTCACTGCTTCGCTCCATTTATACGTTGTTTTTTCAGACGTTAATTGAAGACGAAACGTCCACTCTTGACCTTGATTTTTCTTTTGAAGCTCCTGTATTTGGATAAGAAGACGAATTTTCTCACCAGGAAAGTAGCTTGCGTAGTTTGGCTTCACCCATATTTCCGTTACTCCCTTACTCGTAAATTCAGCCCATTCAACTAATGCCTCAACCCCACCTTTCTCCCAAAAGGTTGAGGTTACCTCCTGATTCACGAACATCCAACGTCCGCCTGTAAACTCTCCCTTCGTATGCTCTAGCAATACTGCTGGAGCAGCTACATGACGCCCCTCTTTTGATACCCCTTTTAATAGCGGATAGAAATGTGCATCCATCGGCCCACCAGAGCCATTTTCATTCGGCACGTCTTTTGTACGAGTAACGTGAAGCTGCATGCTATACGTTGACCTTACGTCAAATAAAGACTCTTTCCCCTGAAACAAATCAAAATCTTCATTTGCCACATAATGATTAATTCGATCACCTGCTACTTCTAACGTCTCAAGAATATGAAGCTGCCGATGATAGCCTAGTTGTTCAACCTCTAGTTTCCATTCCCCTTCTTCCTCATATACTGGAATTTTGAAAGGAGCACCTCCAAGATATACGAGCCCATTTCCATTATTTAAAAAACGTAAAATCTCTGTCCAACTATTCTTCGGGAAAAAGGCTCCGTGCATATGAATAATACAAGATGCTTCATCCAATGACTGATCCAATGATTGGGCATCAGCAATGATACAACTTTCTCTTAATCTCTCAATTATTTCTTTTGAAGGACGCTCCCCTTCATACGGGAACGTCTCATCATAGAAAACAACGACCTTCTCCATATATAACACCTCCGCTATCAACCGTTATTATCCCTTCACTGCACCTTGAGTCATCCCTTGAACAATTTGCTTTTCCATCACAAGATAAAAAATAATTGTCGGAATGAGAACAATCGTTAATGCGGACATTTGCGCCGTATAATTCGTTCCATACTGTCCAGCAAAGTTCGCCAAACCAAGTGGTAAAGTCCTTAGCTCATCATTATTAATTAAAACGAGCGCAAAAGAAAACTCATTCCAGTTATTAATAAAATTCAAAATAATCGCTGTTGCTAAAGCTGGCCTTGTCATCGGCAAAATAATCGACCAAAATACTCTTAATACGCCACATCCATCCATAATAGCCGATTCCTCAATTTCCTTAGGAAATGAGCTCATAAAGCTTGTTAATAAGAAGATCGTAATCGGTAAATTGAAAGCAATATATGGAAAGATTAACGCCAAATACGTATCAATAAGTCCAAGTCTCTGCATTAAAATGAACATCGGTACAAGCGTTGCATGAATGGGTACAAGAAGGCCTAAAACGAAAAAGCCATACAATAATTTCCGCCCTCTAAAATCAAACCTCGCCAAGAAAAAGGAGGCCAAGGCACCTACAAGAATCGTTACGATCACAGCTACAATCGAGACAAAAACACTATTAAAGAAATACGTATCAATATTTGCTGTCACCCATGCATCCACATAGTTCGTTAAAATCCATTCATTCGGTAGACCAAATGGATTTAACGCAAAATCTTGACCCGTTTTAAAAGAGTTCATGATCATCCATAAAATAGGGTATGAATTAATGAGTGCAAAAACGATTAACACACCATATATGAGCACTCGTGATATTCTTTTTTTCGTACGTGCTCCACGGTCGAAATGCTCATTCCGTTTCAATTTTGGTCCCGTACTTTTATTTAGAGTAGGCTCCATTTTTTTACCACCTTTCTAAGAATCTCGTCTTCTCAATAATCTTTGACATAGGAGAATTAACGTGATACTAAATATAAAAATCAGAACCGATATGGCACTTCCGTATCCATATTTCAACCCTCTAAATGTTTCACTATACATATACGTCGCCATCACTTCTGTCGCATGAGCTGGGCCACCGCCCGTCATCACATAAATCAAATCAAATGTTTTTAAGCTTCCACTAATACAAAGCACGATCGCAATAAGTATAATATTCCAGATTGAAGGAATAATAACGTGGCGAGTTTTTTGCCATTCCGTTGCACCATCTAACTCTGCAGCCTCTAGAATATCCTTAGAAACCGTTTGTAGTGCTGAGAGGAAAATAATAAAGTAAAGCCCTACGAATTGCCAAATAATCACGACTCCAATCGCATACATCGAATAATCTGGATTACCAAGCCAATTTCGAGTTAATGCTTCTAACCCAATATTTGATAATAAGTTATTCAACATCCCTTGCTCCGCATTGAAGATCATTCTCCACGTTAAGGAAATAACCACGGTTGAAATAACCACCGGTATAAATGCGATCGTACGAAAGAATTTAGCTCCTCTCACTTTACGATTTAATAGCAGTGCCAACCCTAACGCAATCGGAATTTGTCCAAACACGGAAAAGGCAACAACTAAAAGGTTATTCCGAACTGACAACCAAAAGATTTGGTCATTCAATAGCATCCGAAAGTTATCTAAACCAACAAACTGCATTGGAGAAAATCCATCCCAGCTCATAAATGAATAGTAAAACGATATAAAAATCGGAATAATACTAAACACACAATAAATAAGTAATGCAGGAATAATCCCCAATCCAATTTTCCACGGACTTTTTAATAAATGCATCTTCTCACTCCCTTACAATGATCTGTAAACGTTTTCATAAAACCATTATAAAGGCGACATCCATAACAAAAAATCCTCATAATTAAGAAAACATCTGTATTTTTCTTATTTATTCGCATGCATACGTCTAAATTGAGTCGGTGTTACACCTACATGCTTTTTAAACACTTGTACAAAGTACTTATACTCCTTATAACCGACGTATTCAGCTATTTCAAATACTTTATTCGATGTTTCTGATAACAGCTCACTCGCTCTTCTAATGCGTAAAGAATTTACATATTCCGAGAAGCTCTTTCCTGTTTCTTGTTTAAAAAGCACACTAAAATAGTTTGGTGTTATAAAATGCTTTTCAGCAATATCAGCCGCTTTCAAATCGAGTTGAAAATGTTTTTTTATATAATCTTGTATTTGAATCATCATCCAGTTGTCTCCTTCATGATGGGTGATGCTTTGCAACAAACAATGCAAATCACCTATGAATAACCGCTTCATTGCTGACATTGAATTGACAATGTGCAAATCAACTCTCTCTTGGAGATGAAAGATGACTTGATCCATTTTACTTGAAGAAGTGAGCTCCTTGATCCGACTTTTCAACATTAATTCCATCTCACGACACGTATATAATATTTGCTCTAATATCACACCTTGCTCCTGCCACATAATAAACAACTGATCAACCGTTTCCTGTAGTAACGATTCATCTCCGGCCATGATCGCTTGTCGCAGCTGAGCTTCCATCTCCTTCGGATAGGAAAGCTCCTTCTTTTCAGATCTGTGCATATGAACAGAAAATAATGATGTATTCTCACTTCGTCCATCTGTAAGCACATCCGATACCTGTTCATATACACGTAATACATTCGATAATTCCATTTCAAGGTTAGAGATGCCAAAGCGAAGAGGATGAGTTACTTTTTTTTGCAGCTTATCACATAGCTGTTGAAATTGACTCAAATCGAGCATACGTTCATCAGGACAATAGCAAACCGTTACCCATTCATTCTCATTCCCTGAAAATGTCACATGCTCAACCTCGAACTCAGTCAACATTTCATCAAGTGAAACTCTAAAGTCATCCTTAAGCTGGTCTAGCTCCCCTTTCGATAGTACTTCCAATAAGTAATGATAATCGACACACTCTGTTATCATTAACCGATAAGGAGAAGTTAACAGCTCCTTATCCTTTAAACTGCTAGAAGAAAAGGGAGTATCGAAAAGGTGATGCATCACATATTCAGAAATACGCTTCGGTTGCTCAGCTTGACTCAATTTTTGCTTTTCGATAATTTCTTGCTTCAATTTCGTTGTTAGCTCAACAAGCTCATCAATGTTCACAGGCTTTAATAAATAGTCCTCAACCCCTAAGCGAATCGCCTGCCTCGCATATTGAAATTCATCATAGCCACTAATCATCACAATTTTTGTATTTGGAAAATTCTCACAGACATATTTTGAAAGCTCTAAGCCATCCATTTCCTCCATACAAACATCCGTAAGTATGAGATCGACCCCATCTTCTAAAAAAGGTAGCGCTTCGTTCCCATCATGTGCCATTCCAATTAAATCTATCCCAAGCGTCTCCCATGGAATTGTCGTCGCCAACCCTTGGCATATAATGGGCTCATCATCGACAATCAACATTTTAATCATCATTGACATCCTCCCCCTCAAGTATTCTTAGTAACTCATAGTCTTTTTCTATAAAAGGTAAATGAATCCGGATGCATGCTCCTATTTCTTGATGAATCAATTCTAATCCGTACTTTTTTCCAAACGCATGAACAATTCGATTGTGAATATTTCGTAATGCGTATCCTCCCCCATCTCGTTCATTTTGTGAATGAAATAAAGAATGCTTGATTTCATTCACATTCATCCCTATTCCATTGTCAATCACATCAATCGCTACCCCTTGCTTCGTACGGTAAGCTCGTATATACATTCGTTTATTTGGATGGGTTCGTTTAAAGCCATGCTGTATACTATTTTCCGCTAATGGTTGAATGATAATTTTCATCACAAGTGCCTGCTCGATTCCTGCTTCGACTGCTATAAAGTAATGAAGTTGACCGGCTAGCCGTCTTTTCTGAAGCTCAAGGTAACTTTGAACATATGCGAATTCATCCTTGAGAGAAATCCACACTCTACCTTCACTTAAGCTGATTCGAAACAGTCTAGAAAGATCTTCTATACTTTTCCCTGTATCAGGTGCATTCTCAATTCGTGCTGTCCAACGAATCATATCTAATGTGTTATATAAAAAGTGTGGGTTAATTTGACTTTGCAATGCCTTTAGCTCTGATTCTTTATTTTGCAATTCTAGCTTATACTTCGTCTCAATTAATCGTTGAATATGAGAAACTGCTGCATTAAAATGCGAGCCAAGCTTACCAATTTCATCATTTGTTCTTACCTTTACATTGGCATTAAAATTGCCATATTCAAATCGCTTCGTTTGCTCTGTCAGTTCAATAATTGGCTTAACGATTGTCCATACAAATCCGACAAACGCAACAATCGTCAACAGCATTACAATTGAAATCACTACAACCATCGTATAACGAATGCCAGCAAATTCTCCTAAGATGTAATCTTCTCTCACTAATGAAACTAATGACATTCCAATATGCTGATCATTGACGTTACGAATGACCGCATAATAATCTTCTCCATTATGCTGGAAGGTTACGACAGCCTCGTTCTGGTCAACGACCTCAACTAACTTTTGATTCGGAAAAGGTTTCCCCACTTTGCTTTGGTCTTGATGAAACATGACGACACCATTATCTCTTAATAAAAAGGTTTCATTGCTTTCATCAACATAACCATTTGTAACTGATTTCATTAATTCGCGTGAATCTAAACGAATTCGAACTAAACCATTCGGCTTCTTAATTTCATAATTATCATTAATCACACGAACTAATGAAATCACTTGTTGACCATCATATCCCCAT
This sequence comes from Halalkalibacter sp. APA_J-10(15), assembly GCF_023017105.1. Classification (GTDB taxonomy): domain Bacteria; phylum Bacillota; class Bacilli; order Bacillales; family Bacillaceae_D; genus Halalkalibacter. Next base: position 144,254 of record NZ_JALKEV010000004.1, read on the forward strand.
CCAGTTCTAGAGACCTCATATGGCTCGCTCCAGAAAATACGTCCTTCACGCTCAATCGCTAGCTGATCCCAATGTGTTTCATCACTATTTAAGCGTTCACCAACATGTAAATCCGTACCATTGACACCTTGAATACTCGCCGAGTCAAAATAACTTTTATTATTTAAATGAAATGTAAAAAAACCCTTAATATGATCTTGAAGACGATGAATATCTTCATAATAATTTTGATCATCCATTGGTAGGGTCATAAAGTCTCGGAATTCATTACTAAAAATGATATAGCCAGATATATCCTCTACATCCTCCATGATCGATACCAAACTTGATTCCATATTGTTTAAATTTTGCTGAGTTCGATCAATCACTTGCTGTTTAAATAATTGATTCGATTGATAATAAATTAATAAGCTAACAATCAACGTCGGTAAAAAAATAAAGCACAGCATAATAACCATCGACTTTCTCTTTAAGCTCCAATGATAAAAAGGGTTCCATCTATTCATGCGCGATTCTCCTGGCCTCATTTAGTAAAAGTAGAGTACTCCCAATAAGAAATACTCTACTTTAGCATCTATTATATCACTCTGTATTCACTTGCTCTTGAATTTTCTGAGCAGATTCTTCAGGTGTTGACCGTCCAATCGTAATGGCTTGTAGCTCATTTTCAAGGACATTATTAACCGCCTGTGGTAGAACAGCGTCATATACAGGTGCTGGTGGCGCTGTATTCGTTAGCTCTAGCATATCAGCAAACAATTCATCAAATTCAATATCGTCAGGAACATCGACATCTGCTGCTACTACCCTTCCTAAACCAATTAGACCTTGATAATGATCTTCACTAAACATCCACTTCATGAACGTTTCTGCTGCTTCAAGCTCTTCTCCTTCTAAGTTAGAATTTAATGACCATGCATTTCCGTATACCGTTGAAACGGTATTTGTATCACCTAATGGAATAATTGCTATTCCCACATTTTTATCTTCAGGCATATTTGCTAGGATACTAATCGCACCCCAGTTTCCGTCAATCACCATACCTGAACGCCCTTGCAAGAAATATTCAATCATCTGATTGGAATCCATTGTATTTAAATCTTCATTAAATGCACCCATCTCCGTTAGCTCTTCAATGACTGCAAGCGCACTAACAAAATCAGGATCTGTAAAAGCACGCTCTCCTGCAAAAACATCTTCTAAGAAATCGTTTCCTGTAAATCGATCAGCAATCGTTGAAATGTATACTGACTGCAGCACCCAAGGCGCAGAATTACCAAGTGAAATTGGCGTTGTACCTGAATCTCGTAAATCAACGATTAATGACAAGAAATCATCATACGTATCTGGAAATTCACTATAACCAAGCTCAGCAATCATATCCTTATCATAGAACACAAAGCTTGTTGGATTTTGTACAGATGGTATCGCATAGGTCTCCCCATCAAAGCTAAAATCTTCAAGTGCCACTTCATCTAACAATCCATCCTCAAGCCAATGATCTCTAATGTGATTAAGTGAATGAACGGCTCCTCCATCTACAAGTGGACTTAATTCAGCACCAGGAAACACTTGAAAAATATCAGGTAATTGCCCACCAGCCGCTTGTGTATTTAACCTTGTACGGTAATCAGCATGAGCCGTTGTCTCGACATTTAAATGAATATGATCATGTTCCTCATTAAATTTCTCGACTTGATCCATCGTAAAAATGAAATCATCACGGTCTGGATTGGCAGAAGCCCAAAAGCTTAGCTCGATCACTTCTCCTCCATCATTACTATTATTCGTATCATCAGCGGTACCTTCATCTCCATCTGAACTAGCATCTTCCCCACCACATGCCACTAAAAGGGCAACCAACATAGCGAACAACCCTAATAATAAGACCTTATTTAATCCTTTCACTTTCATCGTGCATCTCCCCCAATTCATTTGTAATCGCTTACAACTGAATTATGACATAACCGTTGTTTCATAAATATCCTATGAAGTTAAGATTATATCAGTATTTTTTGAAAGTTGATATAGAGTACAAGAACATTCTCATGTAATAATCACATCATTATTGTAATAGTTCTCATTACGAAGACTTCTTTTCATTCATCAATTGGCTCGAACAAAAAAGCTCTCTATTCTACAAAGATGAGAGAGCTTACTTTATTTGTTCTTTATAAACGGGCCATTACCATCTCCCTGTTCATCCTCTTCTTCTCTAAGTTCCTTCTCTTCATGAAGTTCAACAGGAGATTGTGCCATTATATAATCAAATGGCGTAAAGTTATTATCAGGAATCGTTTTAGATTTAATCATTTTGTAAGAGGTGAGACCAACGACAACAAGAAGAAAAGTGAAAAATATAACGTACAAGCTTATATAAAACATCATCCTACCAGTGCCTTTCATTTGAGTAGTAATGGCTTCATTCGTTGCAGCCTGATTCGATAAGTCCACTCGTATCAGGCTGCAACGGTTTCGCGTATTGCTTTAATTGCACCAAAAAAAGTTAATAACCAAACTTTTCACAGTGCTCCCACTCACCATTCTCTTTTGTAAACATGTTATCCCCACGCGCGATGTCAATTGTAAACCAGAAATGTTAACTGATTTCCCCCAATAAGAAGGAGGAAATCTGACCGTTTCCGGATAGAGGTACACTCATTGATTTCCCACTTAAGTTCTAATGATGATGTTCATGTTCGTTATCTTCATCATGTGCATGCTCTTCCTCTAACTGTTCCAACTCTTCCTCAGAAACATCTCCAATAATCACTTGCTTCGTTGGCATCACATGCATCCCTCTTGCTGTTACGTGACTCGTCACATTGTATATCCCATCATCAGCAAACATATATGAAATCTCATAAACTCCGTCACCTTGGTGCTCACCTGAAATCATGTCACTTTCATCCTTTTTTCCATGCTCCCAAACTTCAAACTCCACTTCGTCGGCATCGTCAACATTCTCATCACCTTGTGTAACCTTTGTTTGAAGAATCACTTCTTCTCCAGGAGTAATCTCTGGCAGCATAATATCGACTTCAACAACTTCAGGAACCCCATCATTTTGAACGTCCTCCTGCTCCTCTCCACCACAAGCCACTAACAAACATACCATCACTAATAATACGACACTCCAACTAGCTTTTTTCATGTTCACTAAAACCCTTTCTTCTCTCTATATTAAGAATAACTCGCCTTTACAACTATAACAATCGAAATACGTACCATTGGCATCACTATACCAAAAGCAAGCATAATGAAATAGATCACCCTCCTGCTATCATCCTTCGTCTTTAGCGGAGATCCTGAGGAAGCGAGAGTGACTCGTCTTCTCATCAAGTCTCCACAACTAAATCATTCCTCATGGTTAAAGTGTAAAATAAGAATGTGAAATAAAAATGAAGTCCTTAAAAAAGAAGTGATTTACTTACTATCATACATTTCCAACACTTATCCGTAAAAAGGTTAACCACTTTTTATCGATGGTTAACATACTGGAGGATTGAGAATCATGCTATCTCTTCCTAAATATGTTAACATAACTAAAGATGAACAACATATTATGTGGGAGGATTACATGTTTTTTATTTTACTGCTTATTTGTTTACTTATATTCATCTGGGCTTATGCTAGATTACGAGAACAAAACCATAAAATCATGGAACAAAATTACTTAATCCTCAATTATTTAGGAGAAATTAAGAAGCAGAATGAGGAACAAAAATGATAAGAAAAGCTATACTCTAAAAAACATACTGACTTTCTTAGAATAGCCAAACTTCTTATTATACAAGTAAGAGGTCATATCGACCTCTTACTTTAAATTTCTTAATCGAACAACCGCATGAGTCCCTTCTCCTTCAACAGAATGAAGCTCAAACTCTCCATTATGCTTCTTCACAATTTCCGATACGATCGCAAGACCGAGTCCCGTTCCACCACTTTTTCGTGATCTCGCTTGATTCACGCGGTAAAAGCGCTCCGTTACCGCCTTCAGTTCATTCTCTGGAATACCAATACCCTCATCAGCAACCGTTAACTCACTCCACTGATCCTTAACGTGTAAAGTCACATTAATTTTCTTATGGGATACCGTATAGCGAATCGCATTATCCATTAAGTTCCGAATGACTTGTTCGATTCGATCACGATCAGCTTCAATAATGCTCCCCTCATCCAGCTTTAATTCAAGCTGCAAATGCTTCTGTTTAACTGCCACTTCGATCGACTCAAGAACATCATGCACAAGTTGCGCAAGAGCAATAGGTTCTATGGATAATGGATATGACTCGCCTTCAAGTTGAGCCAAATCGAGCAAATCATTGACGAGTCTCTCTAAACGCTTGGATTCAGACTGAATCATACTCAACCCTTTATCCTGTGCAATAACCCCTTCCTCCAACGCTTCTGCATATCCTTTCATATAGCTTAATGGGGTGCGAAGCTCATGGGAGACATTCGCCAAAAAAGCACGTCGGCTATCCTCTACTTCCTCAAGTGCTTGTGACAATCGGTTAAACGAATCAGCTAACTCACCTAGCTCATCCGTACTCTTTACTTCGATCCGTTCTGAGAAATCCCCCTCAGCCATCCGTATGGAAACACGCTTCATTTCACTAATGGGAGCGACAACGTGGTGAATACCTCTTGTAGCGATAAATACAATCACGACCATTACGATCAGAATCGACACGATTAAAAGAGTTCGAATTTGCTCAAACGGTTCATACACTTCTGATAGCGGCATCGATAATAAAATAGAGCCTGACAATTGACCTTCTTCAAATAGCGGAATGGCCACCCCTAGAATATCTTGATTAAAATGAGGATGAGGTCGTACCATCACAACCTTCTCACCATCGAGTAATGACTGCCGTTCAGTAAACGTAATCATATGTTCATCTGAAGAAGGTTCAAAGGGAGAGCCACTTCCAAGTTCCATCGGATCATTTGAAAAGATAACATCCGATCCACTATTTTCACCAGACCATTCCAAACGTTCAAGGAAAGCATCCGTCATCCCGTACCTTTCATAATAGGCAGCTAAATGCTCTCCTTCGGTAATAAGCAATTCCATTTGCTTATCAATATAAAGCTCATCATACAAAAACGAAATAAGCCAAACTGCTGCACCAATAACGACGACGATGATCGCAACGATAGCGAACCACACCTTGAATTGAATCGACCTCTGTTTCATGAGGACTCCTCAATTTTATAACCGACACCCCAAACTGTTTGCAGAAGTGCCCCTGCTGATTTTAGCTTTAGGCGTATCGTTTTCACATGTGTATCCACCGTACGTAACGTCCCCATTTCCGTATCCATTCCCCATATTCGTTCATGAAGATGCTCTCTAGTAAATACTTGTCCCCGATGCTCAAGTAAGAACAGTAACAAGTCATATTCCTTTCGTGTCAGTCGCACTGGCTCTTGATTAACAAATACTACCCTCCCATTCACATCAACCTCAAGCTCATTCATCTTTAACCGATTCAACTGCACGTTCATTCGTTCGGATCGTCGCAGCACCGCTTCTATCCTCGCAATAAGCTCACGAGGGCTAAATGGCTTCACCATATAATCATCCGCACCAAGCTTAAGTCCTTTTACTTTATCCTCTTCACCACTTCTTGCTGTTAACATTAAAATCGGCACCTGTGAAAAAGACCTTATTCGCTCACACGCCGTAAACCCATCCATATCATCCATCATCACATCTAGTACAACAAACTCAACTTTATATCGGTGCATGAGGTTTATCGCTTCACGCCCACTCGTTGCTGTCAGCACTGCATAGGATTCTTTTCGTAAATAGGTCTTCACTAGCTCTAATAGCTCCACTTCATCATCAACAACTAATACATACGTAAGCTCGCTCATCCATTTATTCCTCCAACACCATTGCATACGGCCCTGCTGACACCGCAAGCTCCGTAATCACTTCAAATGTTTCTCGATCAATAATCGAAATGGTATCACTATCCAAATTGGATACGTACAAATACGTTTCATTTCCGATTATCTGATTCGGATTTTGCCCTACCTCGAGTTTATTCACGACATCATTCGAACTTGAGTCAATTTGATAAATGGCGTGCTCGCCATGGCAAAGCACGTAGAAATATGGAGATGTACCATCTCCATAGAAGGCAATTGGCATTAGTCCTACTTCAATTTCGTCCATAAGCTCACCACTATTCGGATCATACGAATAAATGTGGCGATTCAACTCACCGAAAGGACCATGTCCCCCAACCCATAACTGTTCTCCATCATGAAACACTCCTGCTGGTCGTTCGACGACTGAAAACGCACGCAAGCCCTCCTGTAAGTGTCGATCAACGACTCTCACTTCATGCTCATCTCCACTAAGTACAAATAGCTCATCTTTCGATAACACAAAGTCAACTGGGTGTGCCCCTATTTCCATACTCGCCAATCGTTCCTGTTGGCTCACGTCAATCAAATGCACAGCATGATTGGCTGTATCTGCAACATACGCTTGGCTTTTCTCTTCATCATAAAGTAGTGACGTTAATCCCTCATTTAGATGAACAAATGGAGATATCGTGCCTTCCTGAAAATGAATGACCATTAACGCTTCTCCCTCTTTGCTTGTCACTAATACTTGTCCATCCCCAATACTCACCATCTCAGTGATCGCAACAGGGCTTTCATCCTTCAGTAGTACCTCATAACGGTCTGTATCAATAAACACTAGCGACTCTTCCTTCACATGTGCAGCCATCAAAAAAGGAGCTTCACTCGGCGTTTCCAGCCGTTGCTCATCACAACTACTTAACACGATAAGAAAAAAAGCGACTACTATAACAAAACGCTTCATAGTGTCCTCCTACTTTAGAATTTACACATAACAACCTTTCAATAACCCATACTTCCTCATTTTAGCATGTAATTGTGAAGAAAGATTGAAATAAGAAAGAACGCAACAGCTTCCTTTCCTTATAGAGGCGTACAGAGACGTTACAGCGGTTTCTTGTTTTTATGAAAGTTGGGTTAGGTTCTTTCAGAAAAACGGGTAACGTGCGAAGCCAGCGCCACCCGCGAATCCATCTACTTCTTCCTCAACCTACTCATTCAATCATTTCACTAAATTCTTCTAATCCATGAATCATGCGAACAACAGTGTGAGGCTCTTCCCCCTTGCGGTTAAGCCAAAATCCTTTCATCCCTGCCTGTATACTTGCTAGCGCATCAATGTCTAATCGATCACCAATGTAATAACAACGCTCTACTTCTACATCAGCCTTATTACAAGCAGCTACAAATATTTCCTGGTCAGGCTTGGATACACCTACTTCGCTAGACGTGACGATGCAGCTAAATTAATGCTCAAGCTCGACTTGTTTCAACTTCTCCTTTTGTTGAAGAAGATCTCCATTACTAATCACACCAAGTGAATGGCCATTTGCTATTAACTGTTGTAAGCATAGATTCACATCGTCATAAGCAGACCAATTCTGTTTATACGCATCAACATACGAACCAAAGGCTACGTCCGCTTCTTCATCATTAACTTGTCTCAATAAAATCTCTCTTACACGCTCTCGTCTTTGCTCTTGAAAGGATAGCTTCTGTTCAAGAAAGCGATTGTAATAGTACTCAGAAACTTCTTTCCAACGTGAGACAAAATCAATTTCAGCTAACTGTATTACCTGGCTATATTCACGATAAAAGGCTACGGCTGCTAGCTCCTCCGCACGATCGTGATCAAGCAACGTCCCATCAATATCAAAAAAGATCATCGCGACACCTACCATCATTCGTTCTTCATTATAAATCTATTCTAGTCACCCATTCTCTCTTAATCAATGAATAAATCTTACGCATACCCTCTATCTCTCTGTTCATTATTCTTCTATATGCTTAGGCATCTATTCATACATATGTTTCATCAAATCAGCAACTGTTTGCTTCTTTTCTAATTCAGCTTTATTAATTGCTTCCTTTACATCTTCCTTAGCTTGTTCAATTACCGATTGCTCTTGCTCGTTCGACCAGAGACCTCGCCTTTCTAGAAATGTACGAAACCGCACAATCGGATCTTTTTTCGACCACTCTTGATCTAACTCCTCGGTTCGGTATTTAGTTGGATCATCGCCAGAGGTTGAGTGTGGTCCAAATCGATAGTTAATCGCTTCAATTAAGGTTGGCCCCTTCCCCGCTATCGCCCTTGCTCTTGCCTCCTTTGTTACTAAATACGTTGCCAACACATCCATTCCATCTACTTGAATACCTTTGATGCCCGCTGCAACAGACTTCTGAGCTATCGATTGTGAAGCTGTTTGTTTTTCAACTGGCGTCGAAATGGCAAATTGGTTATTCTGTACGACAAAAATGACAGGTGCACAGTAAACACCAGCAAAATTAAGCCCCTCGTAAAAATCCCCTTGAGACGACCCACCATCTCCTGTATATGTAATCGCAATACTCTGCTTCTTTTTCTTTTTAAGTCCAAGACCAACACCAGCTGCTTGAACAATTTGTGCCCCGATAATAATTTGTGGGGGTGTTACATTGACATCGTCTGGCTTTTGCCCACCTTTAAAATGGCCCTTTGACCAAAGAAATAGTTGAGATAATGGGACTCCGTGGAAGAGCAACTGTGGTAAATCGCGGTAACCAGGTAAAATCCAATCTTCCCTCTCCAAAGCAAAATGTGTACCCACCATCGTCGCCTCTTGTCCAGAAACAGGAGCATAAAAGCCTAATCGACCTTGCCTATTTAATGAAATACACCTTTGGTCAATTGTACGTGTGTATACCATTCTTTTCATTAATAGCTTAAGCTCCTCCTCTTTCATATCTGGCAATCTATCACGATTTAATAGATCGCCATCTTCACTAATTAGCTGAATTCGCTCATATAAATGTTCACTACCTTGTCTGCCTTTCACATTATCCACATCCTTTTTATAATTAATTTTAATACGATCGTTTTAAATTATATTATATAATAACTGAAAGGATGTCAATGATTCTTTCACCTTTCACACTTGAATAATTAGCGAAATCCGTTATGATTTGAAATAAGAGGTGAATAAGGTGGCTGTAGAAAAGCAAATATTGCACTTACTTTCCATGAACACTGACATATCAGGAAAAGAACTAATTACCATATTAGAATCAATGAACTACACACCACAATCGATTCGAAACTCATTATCCAAATTAAAAAAGCAATCGTACATATCTTCGCCAAAGCGAGGTATTTACTCCATTACTGCAAACGGATTTGAGGTATACCAACTCTTTAACGGCAAAGAGAATTTTTACGAAAAAAAGTGGGATCAAAGGTGGCACCTTGTTTTTATTGAAATTCCAGAAGCAATCCGAAAAAAGCGTGATGCATTTCGTATTAAGATTACTCAACTTGGCTTTGGTCAGCTATATAAAAGCGTATATATCTATCCTTGGGATGTCACATCAAAAGTATTAACAATCATAGATTCCCTTGAAATAGAAAACTATGTCACGATCTTATCAAGCGATACGTTTCACTTTAATTCCATTAGCCCTGAAGGGGGATCGGGTTCCAATCAAGCAAGTAAGATTTGGAACCTCAATCAAATTGAACAAGCATATATAGAAAAGCAGCAATATTTAAAACAAACATACCCGTGCAAAGATTCACTAGTTTCAAATGAGCCTTCAACGCTCTTATCTCATTATTTATTGTTAACTGAAATGCGCAATGAATTGATCGAAATAGACCCTATGCTTCCACCTGAATTCTTACCAGGAAGCTGGATAGGGACACACGTTCTTCATTCAATCGATTCAAGCATCCTGTCTCTCATTAAGCAAATGCCAAAAAATTCTCCCTATTATCGATATATGACTTGCCCTTCAAAATAAGGGTCTAATAACGAACAAATCGTTGAGATCTCTCTGTATAAGGGTACTGAGTCGGTTCAGTCCCTTTCCTCATGGACGTTATCATGAAAAATTAGCGAATAAAAGCTAAATCTCGCTCAGCCATCGCATCCTCCAACCATCTAGGGTGCATCGTGAGTAAATTCTCTGGTATCTCTTTTTGATCAAAAAAATCCATATCCAACGATTCATCCGAATAGCAACATAACGAGCCACCTACAACTTCCGCTAAAAAGCATGTCGTAATAAAATGTACGACTCTTCCATTCGGATATATAAACAATTGCGATTCCGGTTCTGAATATACACCAATCAGTTTCACAATTTTTATATCCAAGTTCGCTTCTTCCTTCACTTCACGGATCGCGGCCTCTGCCACCGTTTCACCTTTTTCAATATGACCAGAAGGAATCCCCCATAACCCTACATCTGCTCTTTTTTGCAGGAGAACTCTTTGATCCTTATCCAATACTACAACTGCAACACCTGCTCGAATCTCATCAATTTTCTTCATATCCTTATCCTCCTTTTGAATACGACAAAAAAAGATCCGAAAAGAAAGAAATCAGTGTATGACAAATACACTGAACCTTTCCCCTCGGACCTTTTATGTCAATAGGTGCCTTTTACTTATCGTAAAAGATGTAGCCCTCGGTCACAGACCTCATTACTAGCGGAACCCTAGCTACAATTTTCCAGTTCCCTATTAGTTTACTAGATTATACTCAGGTTTCCAATAGCAAATACACACACATTCAAAAATAATGTAGTAAGGACGTTGCAATTGAAAAATACACAAACAACCCGATAATATCATTAATTGTCGTAATAAAAGGGCCAGATGCAACAACTGGATCAATTTTTAACTTATGAATGAGTAATGGGATGATCGTTCCCGAAAGAGTGGAAAACAAAATCGTGACAAATAGAGAAACACCAATAACGAAGCCTAATATTGGACTTCCTTGTGATAAAAATAGTGCAATCAACGATACGATTATTCCACATACAATTCCCATCATTAGACCAGTGGCTGTTTCCCTTTTTATTAATCGGATGATAGAATCTCGATCAAAATGATTTAATGCTAAGCCACGAACTACGACAGCAAGTGATTGTGTTCCTGTATTGCCTGCCATCTCAGCAATGAGTGGAATAAACATCGCTAATAAAGCAACTTCAGCTAAAGTAGCCTCAAACGTTCCAATTAAGCCTGCTGTTAGCATTCCAATTAATAGTAACAGAACTAACCACGGCAAGCGCTTCTTTGTTGCTACCAATGAACTTACATCTAGATCTAAAGCTCCTCTAGCTTAGCTGCAGCGAACTCGCCAATGTCTTCACTCACCTCATCATCAAGCACATCAAGCACATCATCAACCGTTATAATTCCGATCAACTGATCCTCTTCACTAACGACAGGTACAGCTAAATCTACCCTACCTCCTTTCTATCAATTGATCATCAATGTTCAATTTCAACAGAGATGACATGATCAATTTTTTTAATCAAATAATAAATTTCAGTTGTATATTGTTTTTCTGGTGCTGATACCTTCAATTCTATTTTTTGATTGCCGTTCTCTAAATCCTTCAACTTCAGGTTTCGGATCGTAATGTCACTTTTTTCTTGCTCAGATAGGCCCTGATCTTTATGTTCAATAGCTTTAACTAATTCCGTAATCTTCAAGTTCGGCTCCATTATGACTTTTACAAGGACGTCTCGTTGACGTAAGGCAGGTGGTCCAATGATTTTTAAGACAGGAGGAATGACATTAATCGCTAAAATCATCAACACTATAGCGGTAATAGGCAGAAAATAAAAACCAGCCCCAACAGCAATGCCTAATCCAGAAGCTGCCCAAATAACCGCAGCGCTTGTTAACCCCGAAATGATATCGTTATTTCTTCGCAATATGACACCGGCCCCTAAGAAACCAACACCACTCACAATTTGAGCAGTCAAACGCATAGGATCCATTGCATGATAGGTCGGAGTAGCGAATTTGTGAAAGGATTCAATTGAAACAATTGTAATCATACAGCTCGCCACGCAAATGATCATACACGTTTTTAACCCTAATGGCTTATGCTTCAATTGACGATCTATCCCAATCAGCAAACCTAAGAACAAAGCAAGAGCTAACTTCATGACAATTTCTACTTCAAATAACATTGAACTCACCTTCTCCCATCAATAAGATAGGACTCTCCCATCTCATTTTCCATAATATATATAACTAAGATCACTGAAAAAGAAGCATCATTCATTTCCAGTGACCTTTTACGAATAAGCGAACTCCCTCTTGAATGTGAGATGCATACATTTTAGAAAAATACAACATAACCGATTTACAAGAAATCAAGAAGTGCCGTTGCAATTGAGAAATAAATTAACAATCCAAGGATATCGTTAACTGTCGTAATAAATGGACCTGAGGCGATAGCAGGATCAAGCTTTAACTTATTAATGATTAATGGAACGGTCGCTCCGATCACAGTCGCTATACTAAGTGTACAGAAAATTGAAAACCCAACAATCAGCGCGAGCACCCAGTGCTGATACATAATCGTAACGGTAATCGCTAATACAGCCATACATATTAAGCCGAGCATAATACCTGTACCGAACTCTCGGCGAACCATCTTTCCAATACTCCCTTTTTTAATCGTGCCAAGTGCTAAACCACGGACTGCAACAGCTAGTGATTGTGTACCCGTATTACCAGCTGAATCCATAATAAGCGGGATAAAGACTGCCAATAAGACAATTTCTTCTAATGTTTCTTCAAATTGCCCAATGACCCCAGCTGTAATAAGTCCAAAAAACATGAGCATAATAATCCATGGCGAACGTCTGCGAGCGGCCTTTAACGAACTAACATTTACATCCGTTGCCCCTTTTGCTGCTGAAATTTCTCCAAAATCCTCCGTTGCCTCTTCTTCAAGAATATCAATGACATCATCTACCGTAATAATTCCGACTAAATGATTTTGCTTGGAAACAACAGGAACAGCTAAGAAATCATATTTCTTAATTAATTGAGCAACGTCCTCTTGGTCCATATCATCATCGACAGAAACGACTCTTGTCCCCATCACATTTTCAATCGTTTCAGTCGGCTGTGCTGTAATTAAATCTCTTAAAGAAATAACACCAACTAATTTTTTTACATCATCAACGACATATAAATAATAGATCGTTTCCGCATCAGGAGCATCCTTTCTTAGCGTATCAATGACATTTGATACTACTTCAGTTGATGTAATACTAACAAACTCCTTCGTCATGACAGCACCTGCTGTTTCAGGAGCATATGCCAACAATTCTTTTACTTCCTGCGCCTCTTCTTGATCCATTCTCTGTAAAATATCTTCTGCTTTTCCACCTGTCATAACTTCTAAGAAATCAGCGACATCATCAGCAAACATATTGTTAAACATCTCAGATGAGTACTGTTCATCTAACTCTTGATAAATACGCTTCTGGTCATCAATTTCTAATCCTTCAAAAATATGAGAAAAATCTTCAGCTGTTAAATAGTCATAAACACGTTTTCTTCTAGCATCCTCTAATTTAATAAAGAAATCGACCTGATCAGTTGGATGCAATTCTAAAAAGGTTTCTAAAAATTGTTTATGATCCCCGGCTTCGAGTGTATCTAAAATGAGCTGTTCATATTGCTCACGGTTTTGTGCATTTAATTTAACCATAATGAATCCTCCTTCATAGGGTTCCTTCCTACCAATAAACACACGGCACGATTAATATCGTTACAATTTCATGCCCCTCGTTAAACATGAGAAAGGAACCCTCTTTCATAGTCTTTTTCTGAAGCGATGATTTATACTTCCATCATCTCTTCATACCACACCTTCATATTCACAAAACACAATTACAATTTAAAAATGACGTTTATAAGGAATTCCCTTTTAGCATGTTTCAAAACAAAAGCTATTCGTATGAGATCGAAATGATTAGATTTAAACTTCGAACCACAAATACCCAAAAGTATTTGTCATTTTTTTACATCACATGCGCTAATAGTGTGGTTGCTAAGCCAAAGTAAATGAACAGACCTGTAACATCTTTAATAGTCGTAATGAAAGGGTCAGAACCAGCTGCTTGATCAAAGCCCAATTTAACTAGGATGTATGGAATTAAAAAACCAATCGTTGTCGCAATTGTAATCGTAAAGAATAAAGAGAGACCAACGACCAATCCTAGTGCAAATATCCCTTGCCAAAAGTAAGCGATGAAACAAGCTGCTATCCCTAGAACCGACCCCATACTAATCCCGACAAGTACTTCTTTCCCTAAATGCTTCTTCCACTTTTCAAATTTGACATGAATTGGACTTCATGTCATCTTTATTTTCATTTTCCTTCACATCGTTCATACATGACTCGGGTTCAGGACCACTATCCAATTCACATCACCTCCAACTGCCTCGCTAAGTATTGAAAGGAAGCCAACAAAAAAAAGACATCTTCAACGAATGAAGATGTCTTTACACGCAGCAAAATTAGGCAGTATCCAGCGATCAACATAAACATGCCAACCATTCAGACACAGCAAACTAAGCGTCTATTCCCTCCATTCGTAGAGCTTTAGCACTGTGCGGCATAGGATCTATGATCCAGCTACATTAAGAACCACCTTATGTCGATAGTTCCTGTTGACCCATTGGCGTCTTTGGACGTTTTTGGGCAGCAGCGTATCTCCTGCACAGGAGCCTCACCTAACGAGGTATTTAATTAACAATGCAAATGCTACAGCAGAATGTCTATGCTGTCAATATTTTCTTAATAAATATAAAATAAGGCTCAGGCCAGTTATGTAGCAGGACGATCCATTTGATAAGGATTAATGTGGATCATGACCTTCTTAACCGTTGAATGTTCCGACATTAGCGCTTCTTTAACTAATTTCGAAATACGATGCCCTTCCTCAACACTTAAGTGAGATCCTACACTTACCTTCAAGTCAATTACAATATAATGGCCGTGTGTTCTTGCTAACAATTCATCGACTCTCATAACACCTTTCACCGAACGAACCGTCTGTAAAAATGGAGTTGTCTTCTCCGGGGCTAGTACTTGCTCCATCATAATCATGCTTGATTCCTTTGCTAAGCTGTAGCCAATTTTTATAACCAATAGTGAAACGAGAATACCCGCAATCGGGTCTAAGTAAATTAAAATAGGGATATTTAGATATTCACCAAATATCGCTCCTAATACCCCAACAAATGCCGCGATGGAAGAAAGAACATCTGAACGATGATGCCATGCTTCAGCTAACAAAACGGAGCTATTTATTTTTTTCGCTAAGCGATATTTGTATTGAAACATCACTTCTTTGGCAACAATCGAGATCACAATCGCGATGAGGGCTATTCCGCCCGGTGCTTGAGGAGCCTGTCCCCACACCCCTTGCACAGAGGATACCGCAATCTCAATTCCTACGATAATCAAAAGCAGGGCAACAATAATCGTAGCGACATTTTCTGCTTTTCCGTGACCATACGGATGATCTTTATCAGGAGGCTTTTGTGCAGTACGCAGCCCAGCTAGTACGGCAATTGAACCCGCTACATCCGATGCAGAATGAGCAGCATCAGCAATAAGCGCCCGACTCCCTGAAAGCCAGCCAACGATACCTTTCATGATAGCTAACAATGCATTAACCACAATCCCTATCCATGTCGCTACCTCCGCTTGTTTAAACTGATTATCCACCTTTTTATACACCCCACTTCGATACGATCTTCACCCTTTTTCTAGGTGCTTTTACATCCTATCAGATGAATATCGTGTGGGTCTACAGCAACCTTTTTGTGAGGTTGAACACTTCTTACTCGCAGTGAAAATAGCTAAATAACAGCAAGAGATTTGGTTTGGGGAAACATTTAACTGTTGTTGTGTCCTATAGTAATCCTGCATTCTAGAAATTCAGGCGAAGTTTCTGTATAATTATGTGAGAAGTGCACCAACACTTCTCACCATTATCCTAACGCCAATTAGGATTCATATGCACAATTTGTTTGAGCCGTCTTTACAATAAGACGGCTTCTTCACACCTACAACTGTGTCTGTCAAAGTAATATGGTATAAATACCCCCCCCTTATTATGATTGAAATCCCTATCTTTTCATTTCAAAATATTGTCCCAAAATAAAAAAACGTCCCAGCTTAACCGGACGTTAATTATTTTATACTATTGGAATAATTTAAAGCCTCACACGTAACTCATTGCTTAAACGAGACAACTCTTTCAGGATCTTCTTTCATAGAGTACTAACCCTCTGTCTATATTTAACCTAAATATGGTAAAATATAAATGGACAATAAAGGGGGATGCAAAAATGAGCCATCCAATCAACATAACATACCAAAATGAAAGACACATTTCAGCAGGTGAATTATCTAGTGTGTTCAAAAACTCTGGCATTAAAAGACCTACCGATGACCTAATTCGATTGCAAAAAATGATTGACAATGCTGATATTCTCATAACAGCTCGACATCAAAATCGACTCATCGGTATAGCACGTGCCATAACAGACTACAGCTATTGCTGTTACTTATCTGATCTAGCAGTTGATAAAGACTATCAGCATCACGGGATCGGGACTGAACTAATACGATACGTACAGGCAGAGCTTAGCAAGGAAGTGGCACTGATTCTCTTATCTTCCCCAACAGCTATGGACTATTATCCGAAAATTGGTTTTAAACCTATTGATAACGGATTTAAAATTGCTAGAAGGCAATAGCCCTGCAACTGAATTACCATCTAGAAATGCTTTTATCCTTCATTCTACTCATCAATCATATTATGATATGACTTCATTCTTTTCTTAGCTTATCAAAATCATTCTTTTAGTTAAGTATTTCATAATCAATCAAGGGACCTCTGTCACTATCATTTACTGCTCCGTTAGTATCAAAGGTCCCTTCTTCGTAATAGCAATCGTATGTTCAAACTGTGCCGAAAGCTTGCGATCTCTAGTTCTAGCAGTCCATCCATTTATATCCATTTGACTATGCCAACTTCCCTCATTTACCATTGGTTCGATAGTAATGACCATGCCTTCCTTTAGCTTCCTTCCTGTATCTGGTTCACCGAAATGGAGAACTTGTGGTGGCTCATGCAAAGTTGGACCTATACCATGCCCTGTGAAATCACGGACAACCGAAAAGCCTTCACTCTCTACGTATGTTTGAATAGCGTGTCCGATGTCTCCTAACCGATTTCCGACATAGGCTTTTTCAATTCCTTTATAAAGAGACTCTTTAGTGACCTCCAACAGCCTTCTCGTTTTGTCAGGAACAGTTCCAACTATATAACTCCATGCCGAATCAGCTAAACCACCATGTAAATTCACGACCATATCTATTGTCACAAGATCACCATTACGCAAAGGCTGAGCTCTAGGAAAACCATGACAAATTTCATCATTAATTGAAGCACACGTTGCAAATTGATAATCATTAAAGCCCTTTTGCTCCGGCGTTGCACCATGTTTCAGTAAATATTTTTCTACAAATTGATCAATTTCCAAAGTTGTCATCCCAGGCTTGATCATTTTTGCAATTTCCTTATGACATGAAGCGAGTAACTTACCTGCTTCATGCATGAAACGAATTTCCCTTTCACTTTTTAGTGTAATCATGATTTCCTCCTTTTTTTCATGGGATTCTAAAATACTTATACGTATTCATAATCTGCAAATGCTGCAGCTTGCCCATAATAATGATCTTTCTCATCAATCATGTTCCAAACTATCGCTTGTTTAATATAGAATCTCTTCCCCGTATTCGAAATCCGAATCCCTGTATAATGATCAACAAAATTATTTTCTTTTACTTGTCTAATGAAATGCTCTCTCGCCGTTCTTTCCGTAGGTTCAGCAGTCAGGCGTGATGGGGTTTCTAAGAAAGTGGCTCGATCCATTTCCCATAATGTCAGTGCAGCTTGATTACCAAAATTAAGTATAGGATCAGCTTCAATTCCATGTGACAAGATCACTGTTTTACTTTCCATGAACTGCTGTAAATAGTTTTTATTTTTATCTAAAGGTATTAAATCTCGACCGATCCATCGTTTAAAGCTATTGTTTAATCGTATGACATGCTGCTCCGTGTATCCATTCTTAGACATGTTCATCTACAACTCTTCCCCTTCTGTAAACATTTACACATATTACAATAATAAGTATAAACCTTAACTCTTTACAAATTAAATCGTATTGATTCTATTCCTCTTTCAACTTCATCATTGCACCAAAAAATTGTGATGCCGTAGTAAAAGCGATAAAGGCACACAACTCACTAATTTCTTCCTCGGTCAAATACTGCTGTAAAATATTAAATGATGAGTCTGGTATCGAAGACCTTTGCTTTAAAAACACCTCTGCAAAACCTACTGCAATAGACGTTTTTAAGTCAAATTTGTTGGGATCAGGCTTTCCTTTTGCTTTACAATACTCACACCCATTACTTTGTGCTAACGTTCTTCTTACTTGTTCCTTTAAATTAGAAGATAGCAAAGCATCTCTCTCTAGCACACTCCCTAAATCTGACCAGCTATTCATGACATCGATATTATGACCTAAAAGTTGTTGAAATGATGTATTTCCAAAGCTTGATTTCTGAATTCTTGTCATTTACTACCCCTCCTTGTTATATTAATTATAGAAAACAAATCACTTAATTCACATTAAATTCAATATGATTAAATGGTCATTTCATTTAAAAAAATAATTAATAAAGGAGTTTTACTTTCAAAATGAAAATCGATGAAATTGATAGACAAATAATTGATGAATTAAACAGGAATAGTCGCTTATCAATGAGTGAACTCGGAAGAAGAGTCCATTTGTCATCACCTTCTGTTACAGAACGAGTAAGACAAATGGAATCATTCGGTATTATTAAGAACTATACATTAGAACTTGACTATCACCAATTAGGCTTACCCATTCAATGTATCGTCGAAGCAACCGTGAAAAACGGAGATTATGAAGCTTTTAAAAGATTCATTCAAACACTTCCAAATATAGATTTTTGTTATCGCATAGCCGGAGATGCATGCTTTATGCTTAAAATACACTTTGAAAACTTTTCTCAAGCAGAGAAATTTATAGAAGAAGTGAATCCATACGCACAAACCGTTACACATTTCATTTTCTCACAAGTACCAACCTTCCAGAAATATACTAGTGTTTCGACATCGGAATCAGAATAGGTTTTCAACGAAAAGCTTGAGGATTTTCTGAAAGTAGAGCGTGTAACAAGCGAAGCCTAAGCACTTCTCTGAATTCACAACCAACGTGATTAAGTTCCTAAGATTTTTATCAAGTCTTATCTTTCTATAAACGAACAGGTACTAGTCACAGCGTACCTGTTCCAATTCATAAATCATCGTCCAAGATGTCCCTGATAAACCACACCTCTTAAATCCAAGCTTTTGATAAAGCTTTAAGGCTTGGTAGTTCTGTGGATCAACACTTAAGGAAAGTGCTGCATAACCATCATTTGTAGCCTCTTCAAATAACCTTGTCATCAGTTGAGTTCCAAATCGCTTCCCTCGTGCACCTTTCGTTAACGCTATTCCTAATTCGGGCGTTTGATCATTAACATAACCATATCCTTTTTTACTCCCTGTAAATAGTCGATACCAAGCTGCACCTACAGGAATCCCCTCCTCGTTTACGGCTACTAATGCTCGATCACCTTGTCTGCCCCAGCCTTCGCTATATATTTTATTTTGTGGCAAATGTAACAATTCCTCTTTTGGAGGCTTATTTTCAGGAATGTGAATCGCTTCGTACATCATATCCGTTAAGAACACTAGATCATATTTACTATTTTCAATATCTCTAATATGAACACTCAACTAAAATCACCTCACTTATTTAATTAGCTCATACAAAGCTCTTTCTGTTTACTTAACGACATACTTATAAAATTTCCGATCCACCTCCAACACTGGGAATGCCTTTGGTAAATCATCCATATCAATAGGAATAAATCCATTCTTTTCATAGAATCGATGAGCTGCTAAAAATTGTTCTGTTGTACCAAGGTACACGATTTCAATTGAACGTTCCTTTGCCCATATAAGAGCTGTTTGTAATAGCAACCACGCCGTTTTAAACGTTGCACCTCGAAATTCTTTTTGTACAAACATCTTTCTTAAGGCAACATGCTGGTTGCCAATGTCTAACAAACTAATTGTACCAACGACTTCCCCATCATAGAGAGCAACCCAAAAGTTTCCGTTACCCTTCTGATAGGAGTCTTCTATCGTAAACAAATCAGGCTGGTCTTCTTTCGTAATCGCTATGTCATATTCCTTTTGTTGAATGTGAAGAATTAACTCAATCACTTGATTTTGGTTCTTTGATGAGTATTCTTTCACCGCTAGTTCCTTTTCCATTAATCACACTTCCTAACGGTCATATTCTAGTTGTTTAGCAGTTGAAGTGGATTCTTCTTCCTCCATCTAAACACCTTACAATTATATAATATTGATTTATTTTATCATCGCTCACATAATTTTAAAACAAATAAAAGCGCAATCCTTTTATACTGAAAGAATTGCACAAAAAAGCTTTCTATTTCCCCTAATGATTGATCGCCTTTATCATTAGGAATTGCGGCCTTTTCATAAGCCGATCATATTTTTCTGGGGCTTGCTCCTTAAATGACATCGTCGGCTGAGGCTCAATCAGTTCCTCAATAGAAAAATAAGCTGAGGTACAATTAACAATTTCGCTTAACGGCCTACGGTAGAACGGGACTTCATATACTTTACCTTCTTTGTTCCATTGATCAAAGATTAATTCAATTGAGAAGTAATGAGGATCTTTTAGAAAAGCTATATCTGCAAAAGGGTGGTGAACGGAAAACAAAAACATCCCATTCGGTTTCAGCACACGCTGGAATTCACTAAACGTTCGCTCCCAATCCTTAATATAATGCAAAGTCAGTGAGCTTAGAATGAGATCAAATGACTGACTTTCGAATGGTAGCTTTTCACCTAAATCTAACCTATGGACCTTAGCCTTTTCTCCGACGCGTCTTCTCGTAGCATTGACCATTTCAAGGCTTATATCCGTTGCGACAGTAGTAGCCCCTCGATTCATTAATTGCTGAGTATACCAGCCAGCTGCACAACCTGCATCTAATACCGTCTTATCACTTAGATTGTTAGGCAGCAGTCTCATCATCGCAGGTCTTTCATACTCACTATTATACAAACCTTTTTTATCAATATTATTTTCATATACTGAAGCAAGTTGGTCAAACACTCCTCTTATACGTTCCTTCATCTTATCACCTCTCATTTTTTACACTTATATGGGTGGGACAGTGGAAAGCCAGAAATAATGAAAAGTCATATCTCATTTTCTACTAAATAGCTGTTAAGCACGTACTAAACAATAAGAAGGACACTTAAAAAGTTTGGATTCTAACTTTTTTCGTTGCCCTCGCAATAAGAATTTATCCGGTGATATTTGCTTTAAGCTTAAACATCACCCTTTTTTTAAAATATATTGTTTTAACATTTGATTCTTTTCTTCTATCACTTTGCCTTCTTCAACAACTCGAGCTCTTTCGACAGCTCCTTCACTTCCCGTTCGGTCTCCTCTAATCTCGATTTACTCACAAACGTATTAGATAATAGCTTCTTAAAAATAAAATAAATGACGACCCAAAATACAGCTAGCACAGCTGCAAGAAATAGTATTGGAAGTAGAGTCAATATTGCTTCCAAAAGAATCCCTCCTTAGTGATGTCTTCGGTTTCAAACCAATCCTAATTTTACCATAATCTATAAGGAAAGGAATCATAAATTGTATTTAGTTGAAATTAGAGACTTTTGAATCCCTTCAATATACAGGGTATTGATAAAAAAGAAGAGAGTGAGTTATGATTTTATAAAACTTTAATATGACAAAGTCAAAATTACTCTCACACATTAATAGAATTACTTTCTTTATTTTGCTATTCTTAATGGAATATAATTGGAGGATTTGATATGAAAAAGTATTTATTCTTTACATTCTTTTTGTTAATCACAAGTGCTTGTAGCGAACCCAACTTGAACGCATCAGAAGTATGGAAACGTTCCATTGAATCAATGAACAATGTTACTGAATATACCTTCACCCTAGAGTCTCAAGCAGAAGAAACCGATAACCTAATAGCAACAAAGTACAGTGAAGGTTCCGTTCAACATGACCCGCTTATTTCCTATATAACGGTTATAAATGAATATGATGAAGATACCCGAGCAGATGCAGAAGTGTATATTACAGACGAAACCTTTTTCTATAAAAATAGTTTGCAAGACGAGGAAGAATGGGAAGTAAGACCACTCCTAGAAACGCCAATATCACCGTATGAACAAATGTCTCTAATGAATGAATTTAGTGATTTATTCAGCTTCAATGCCGAAAAGGACTATTATCATTTTTCATTAACGGCTTCTGATGAAGACTTTCATTCATTCGCATTAGACATTATCCCTTTTTTTCACATAAGTGACAGCATGACTAACGAGCTAATGCTCCATCTGATTCGAGAAATGGGACAAATCGATCGTATTTCCTATGACTTTACGATAAATAAGGAGACTTTCAAAAAGACGTCAGCAACCATTGAGCTTCACATTAACATTGGCGAAGACGGAACTCAAAATAAGATGTTTGTCGAACAAATTCATATTACATATGATTATTCTAAGATTGAACCGATTCTCATTCCTAAAACAATCAAAGAACTTCCTTTTGAAGAAAAGGACGTAGAAGACCTATTGAATAAACAGGATGAGTATACAGAGCATCAGAAAGGTATTTCTGATGGGAACTATTTCAACGGTGCTCATTTTACAACAGATGATGACTGGATTTATTTTTCTGATGACTTCGTTGTGGGTGATGGAGTGTATCGCTTTAAACAAGCTGACATTGATAACCAAATCGAAAAAATAGCAGACGTCAGTGCATCCTATTTAAATGTGACGGATGATTGGCTTTACTATCAAGACCCAACAGACGACTTCAACGTCTACCGAATGAAAAAAGATGGTTCAGAGATAGAAAAACAGATCCATTACAGAATTGCCAATTTACGAGTCATTGATGATGTCCTTTACTATAAAAATTTTAGCGAAGTTGGACCACCTTCTTTACAACAAGCTCAGATAGACGGTTCCATTACGACTACTTTCTCACTCGCAGACAATATTTCACGTTTTACTGTTCATCAAGGAAACGCTTATTATCAAACAGATAATTTTCAATTATATGTAACCGATCTCGATCCACATAGCCAATCTAGTCATTTATTCACCGTACATTTAGTCGGATTATTTCAAATAAAGGATAACTATATGTATTACCAAAACCGATCTGATGGTCATAGCATTTACCGCAGTCCCATAGATGGTCATGGCATTGAAAAGCTACTAGACGCTGAATCACAAGATTTCCACGTCACTGATGATAGCATCTTTTTTACAAATGCAAGTGACGACTTTGCATTGTATAAGCTCGATTTAGAAACACAAGAATTGGTAAAAATCGACGACAGCGGCTTTGCCATTCATATTATTGAAGACTTAGTCTTTTATCAAAAACCAATTTCTAGCTCAGAGCTCGGGTGGTTTGTTGTCAATCAAGACGGGACTAATATAAGACGACTCCATTTTGAGTAAACAATAAAACATACTAAGATTAGTGGGTAAGGTCATCGACGGGTGATCTTACCCACTATTTCTTTTTTAAGTTATAGTGAGGCTGGGACAAAAGTGGTTGAACTAAAAGAAAAGCCGAACAATGATAGATGGTGGACGTAAACGCTCCTGAAATATACTTGGCTACGTTCATCTTTTGTTCGGGTTTCCAGATAGACACTTTAGTTATGTCCCAGCCTCTAGTAATTTTTTAGGGAATGAATGTTTTAAGATATCTTTCAGGATATGTTCTTCTAGAATCAATCAACATACACCGGCTCTTCTGGGTGATGTAAATGCTTAAACACCCAGTGAATTTGTGATTCAGTATTTCTTTCTATTGATAAAGGTGGTAGTTCATTCTCCGCAAAGAATTCAACTTCACTCGTTTCCATTCCTTTCTTTGCTTGTCCACGAATAATCTCACATTGAATAAAGATTTTATAGACGTGATAAGGAGATGGCGGATGAGGGTGACACTTTTTATCAAGTATTCCAATTAGTTTAACAGGTTTCACTTCAAATCCGGATTCCTCTTTCGCCTCTTTTACTGCTACCTCACTTGGTGTTAAGCCAATATCACCCCAGCCACCGGGTAAAGCCCATTGACTATCCGCTTTTTCTTTAACCATTAAGATTTTATTCTCTTGAAAAACAACCGCACGAATGTCGACCTTTGGCGTCGCATAACCCGTTTCATTCGTAAACAACTCTTTAATCCTATCCTGATCGACTTCAGTATACTCAGCCATTATTTCAACACTAAGATTTCTAATCATTTCAAACCGTTCCAAGTCATAAACATCCTTCGAGTACGTTAACCCTGCCTGGGCAATCGCTTGAAGTTGCTTCGCCCATTCTATCCACTTAGGTTCCATCTCACATCACCTACCTATTTTTTATTCTAAGGTTACGATAACAAGCCAAACTCTTTCAATATTTTATATCGATTCACTAGTAAAATCCCTTGCCAATCACGTCTAGCAATTGGAAAAGCTTCTGGGTAGCTTCCCCATTTCCACGAAGGTTCCCACGTTCCATCCTCTGACAATTGCTCGACATAAAACTGCAGGTTTTGTTCAGTTAATTGACCGAAACGGGTACATAACGGGTCATTAGGTGACTGAATAAAATCGAGCGGAAGCGGCTTGTAGCCTGTTGCCCAATTCTCTACATCACGATCGACACATTGTTCAATTAAAGTCATCACTTTCTCCTTAATAGCTGATAAAGAGTGAGAGAGCTTAAAATCTCCCTCTTGCTGCTTCTGAATCATCTTTATCATCTCATGAAAATTCGACAACTGATGGTGCTCCACCTCTTCCTGATCCATCAAATAGTCAACTGCCCGGTTTGCAACTTTCCAACCAAGCTGTTCTGCTTCGCTTCCTTTCTCAGACCAATGAATCAAAAAACCAGCAAGCTCTGCACTCGGATTATACATCCAATTTTCCTGTACTCCTTCCTTCCAATGCCACCACGGCGCATGTGGGTAATCATTATTCTCTTGTAAAACTGACCTCCAAAATCCTACTTCTTTATCATAAGTCCGAACCAAGTAAGTAAGCATTGATTGAACTAAATCATGCTTACGCTCTATGTCTATTTCTACCATGATCTGCCCTGCTGACCATGTTGCCATTGGGGATGATAGCGGCAACCAAAAGTCTGGCTCAATCCCATGCCCGAAGCCACCATCATCATTTTGAAATGCTCGTAAGCTGTGAATAATATTTTCTCGGGAACCTCCTTCAAATTCATACTCCCATCGTGCACATTCAAGTGGCCTGGCAAATCTCTTCATCCATTTACTAGACTGGCTGAAAGCATCTTTGGCTCGCTTCATGATTGTAACCTCCTCTTTATGAATTAGATATGTAGTTATCGCTTGAAAGCATCTATCATAAAAACGCTCATCATTTAACAACTTACATTAATGGAATTTGACCGTTCCAACTTTCCTTTTTTAAAATTTCACTTTACGTATATTATATTTTCCAAAAAGCAATCAAGTATTTTAACAAACGCCATGATAGAAAAGCGATTGCTAATAAGAGGGCTCCAAATAAAAAACCTGTAGGTACACCAAGATATGGAGGGACAGATACATCAGGCCAAAATTCCATCCTCATGTCTACGCCAATAGTATAAAGTATACCACCGACAACAACAATGATTGAACACATACTTAATCCTATCGATAAAACACTTAATATAGGAATAGCAACTAAACTAACAATTCTTTTAAAGACCATTGCACTTGAATACATAACATCCTCCCGTTAAATTCTAGTACTCTTTCTTACTAAAGCGCTTGAATGAATTTTTAATCTCTGCTTGTAGAATACTTCTTCAATTTTACATTTTTACCTATATATACATTTTCACCAGATACATGATTCGCTTCAGTATGTTCAAGGTATACATTTTTCCCTTGGATAGAGTTAGCAATCACTTTTCTTCTTACAAAGGATATGATGTTAAAAAAAGTCGCTTTCACTGATTTTATTGCAACCTAACATTCTCCAACCAATGACGGATCAGAATTCATAATGTTCGATTGGTTGTGATAAATTGTTTTCCTTTTTTAACTTAGTGGTTTTCATATCTTTAGCCACTGATACTTGTCCGGAGGCAGAGAACTCCCCCTTACCGTTAAACACATGAAGGGGGAGTTTCTCGTCTATTTTAAATACATGTTAAACTTTGTTATCAAAAGATAGCTTTATACTAAACTTATCTTTTTGAAGGAGAATCTATTATGATTACTGAAATTCCCAAACAAGATTTCCACAAATGCAAACGATTACTCCACGAACGAAGCTTGAAAGAATCACTAGCCATTATAAATGGTATGAATCCCGGTCGTATCTTTGTCGACGATACGTTGACACCAACAACCGCTATCGTATGGCTTGGCAATAACGATGGATTTATCTTTATTGGCGACGCGAACAACAAATCGTTTTTATGTGAACTTAACTCCTTCATCGATCATCTCATCATCCCAGAAGCAAAGCGTGTTCATTTAGAATGCTTCGAAGCAATCGGTGATCACCCTACTTGGAATCAATCAATCGAAAATGCACTTGGTCATCGCCATTTAGAAAGCTGGAATCAACGCGTGTATGAAATTGACCCAAACCATTTCCAAGGAAAGATAGCACCCACTTTACCAGATGACTATGACGTCGTCATGCTAGTCCAGCATGACTCTTTTGTAGAAGATGACTATGTAAAAGAGACGATATTAGAGTTCTGGCCATCACTTGATCAATTCTTTGCTAATGGTTTCGGTTTTATCGCCACACACCGTAATCAGTCCGTTAGCATCTGTCTCTCAACATATGTCGCTGGTCATATACACTGTGTAGCCATAAAAACAGAGGAGGCTCATCGCGAGAGAAAGCTGGCTCAAGCGGTCGCCTATCATTTCGTCCAACATAGCCTTAAACATAATTTCGTTCCTTATTGGGATTGTATGGAGGAAAACAAACCTTCTGTTGCAGTCGTCGAAAAGCTCGGCTTTGAACAAGTTTTGCAATATAAGGGGTACTTCTTTTCTTTTTCGTAAATACTAATTCTCTTTAAGTAATATGTGAAGCCATTACAGTCAAATCAAAGCTACTGAAAAATTTCACTTTTTCAGTAGCTTTAAAATACACCTCCTCAATACCTTTCCTAATCCCAAATAGACCAAGCTGCTTCGATGACATTTCCTGAAGGATCTTTAATGATGAAATACTTCGCATCTTCACTTCGAACTATAATCTCACTCACATCCACTCCTCTTTCCTGCAACATATGATGGGTACTCTGAAGATCTGGACACGTCAGCGCCAATGTCGGAACGGTCTTGTCTTGATTCTCAAACGATTGATTGTGTATTTCCACTAAAAGCACAACTGTGTTCCCTTCTGGCAGCATCAGAACAGCAACATCAAAATCATTAGAGCCGTCTCGAAATTTATTCCCCTCCAACGTAAATCCAAGGTTCTCCTCATACCACCGAATTGATTCATCCATATTCGTTGTTGGCATATACACATAGCCGACTCGGCTAAATAATGAAGGACTTTCCACCATTTCCATTCACTCCTTATCTTTTCTAATCATTAGAATCGTTCTCCACATTTAGTGAAAATCCTTCTCTTTTTCAAACAAATTCTTTTCAACGATATACCTCCACATAAAAAGCCACTAACAAAGGAGCAATCTCCTCTATTAGCAGCTTATACTTACCCTAACAATCCCTAATTCCCTTGCTTAACTAAGCTGGCTACCGTGACAGTACGCTTCGCTTGATGCTTCACAGCAGCTTCTACATCCTCGACCATCTTTCCGTCCTGAGTGACCGTTACGCTCACCCCATATGGATTCCCACCTGAAGTAAACTGAACCGGATCCGTATAGCCAGGTGCAGCAACAATCGCGCCCCAATGGTACATGGTGGTGTATAACGATAGAATGGTTTCCTCTTGACCACCGTGAGCATTGGAAGCAGACGTCATCGCACTGACGACTTTATTAACCAATTTCCCGTTAAACCATAGACCACCAGTTGTATCTAAAAATTGCTTCATTTGCGCCGGCAGATTGCCAAAACGCGTTGGAGCACTGAAAATAATTGCGTCTGCCCATTCTAAATCATTTAATGTCACCTCTGGCATATCCTTTGTCTGTTCAAGGTGGGCTTTCCACGCCTCATTTGCATTAATCGCTTCCTCAGGCGCAAGCTCAGGTATTTTTAATACCTTAACCTCAGCTCCTGCTTCTTTTCCACCTGCTTCTGCCCACTTAGCGAGCTGGTAATTCGTACCTGTTGAACTGTAATAGATCACTGCTAATTTAATATTCGCCATTCGTTTCGTCTCCTTTTTATCATCATTTCCTACATATTCATTTTCCCAACTTTAAGGCTTTTTATGAATTTAAATCATCATCTTGATGGATGAATACAAAAAAATACGGAGCAGAATGACGAATCCATCATACGATTCCCTAACAACGACAGCGATCAACAACAAAATAAAAATACCAAACCCCTTCCGAAATCCTTTAAACATTTACGATCTTTAAGCCAATATCGTTTTATCTACCTAGTCGTGATAAAATAAAACCATCAATCCATGCTATGAGAGGAGTTCAAATAAATGATTCCAAGACAACAATTAAACGCTACATTTCCCCTCCGGTTAAAAGCATTTATGATTGATTATTTATTTATCCTTATATACATGGCTACACTTTTTATCATTAGTACGTTTCTATTTCCTAACATTCAAGAGCTTTATACACATTCACTATTCTCAGCTCAACTCACTGGTTTTTTTATGCTCACCGTTCCCGTGTCAGTCTACTTTATCATTTTTGATTCGAACATAGTCGGGCAGTCTATTGGTAAGAAGAAGCTCGGTATAAAAGTAGTCAATCATTACGGGGAAGCTATCTCACTTTCACAGTCAGCTTTACGAGTCATTTTGAAGTTTTTACCATGGGAGCTATCTCACTTTCTTGTTTATCGACTAATCTATATAGGTGATGGTGATATACCTTTTTTATATACAATAATCGGTATTCTTATCTATGCACTTATTTTTGCTTATTTATTAACTGCCATCTTTACGAACAAGAAGCAATCCCTGTATGATCTTATTGTTAAAACAGAAGTCATTCAAACGAAATCATATTCAAACCATTAATAACTTAAATATGTAGCATTAGCTTTAAAGTAACAAGGAATGTATACAATTACTTTGTCAAAACTATATTAAAACACTAGTTATCCACAAGATTATGTTTTATTTTCCTAAACAAAAAAATCGTTCGGCTCATCTATCTCCGAACGATTTAGCTTTGTCCATCTATTCCAACTTAATCCTTACCCGTTTCATTATACGGCGAATAATGGTTAATCCAACTCCAATTAATACAGCCGTTCCGATAATGGACCACCCTATTGAAAGATCCGGAATGGAAAAAGGTAGATAAGTCGTCGCTAATTCGCTTAATTCTCTTTCCCATAGAATATCAATTAGTGCAATAAAGACAAGCGCAATGACAACGAAGCCCATACCACCCCAAGCACCAAATCGATAGAACCCCATCGCAATCATCCAGCCAGCAATATTATAGCAAATTAAGATTAAACTTAGCACAACTATTGGAATGAGCCAACTTGATTGAGACTCAATAAAAGAGACATCGTTAGCTCCTGAAAACGTTTCAAATAATTGTAAAATAGCTGATAATATAGCTGCGATGATCATTAGACTAAAGGCTATACCTACAGAGGCAATGGCCGAACTGATCATATAGTCTTTTCGAGTCATTCCATACCTCACAAAATGACTAAGCATAGCCAAAGGAAAAATAATACCAATGACAAGCATGTAAATCTTTGATGGCTCATAATAGAAATTCATCAGTCCTATATTCGCTTCTCGAACGTCCGGAAAGAACATACTACCAAAATAAATGAGAAGAACAATTGGCATATACCATAAAGACCATTTCATTTGAATGGAGAAAATATCTTGTGACAACTTAGCAATAACTTCTTTACTGTTTGTTTTCATGATGCCCCTCCTCTTCTGTTAAATGAATAAATAGCTCCTGAAGAGAAACGGGGCCAATCTCAAGACCAAGCTCTTCAGCTAAACGTACTTCCTTTTCAGTTAACTCTCCGTACACCATTACTGATTTTGTACTTCCAAGCTGCTTCCTACTTAGCTGATTCATTCCATTTACAAACTGATCAACGTTGTTCGCCTCACCTGTTATAGATGCCCCACGACTAATGATCTCGTCGTAGGGTTCATCTACTAGTAAAGCTCCTCGATCTAGAATCAGCACATGATCAAATAAATAATCCATCTCCGAGACGAGATGTGTCGACAAAATCATTATTCGTGGATGTCGTGCTTGTTCCTCTAAGACTTCTTTATAAAATAATTCTCTCGTAGGTGCATCCATTCCACGGTAGGATTCATCAAAAATCGTAATAGGTGAACGGCTAGCTAACCCAATCGTCACATTTAAGGCGGACTGCATCCCACTCGACAGCTTCTTAATAGGTTTATCCAAAGGTAATTTAAATCGAGCAGCCAAATCCTTCGCATACTCTCGATCAAAGGTTAATCGATAACGCTCTGCGAAATCAAAATAGCGCTTAATTGGCTCATATTCCTCACTATAATCTGTTTCATAGACAAAATTGACATGGGGCATGATCCTTCTATTTTCAAATGGATCTTCTCCACCAATCTCAAGAGTCCCTGATGATCGTTCCATGAATGAAGATAGGATCGAAAGCAAAGTCGTCTTTCCCGCCCCATTCCTACCAATCAAGCCATATATTTTGCCTTGTTCAAGTGAAAATGAGACATCCTTTAATGCTTCGAATTCTTTATATTGAAGTGAGAGGTTGGTTGCTTTTACATTAAGATTCATTTACTTTCACGCTCCTTTACTTTGCGAATCATTCGATTTATTTCCGCTTCTGTTAAATCTAATTTTTCAGCTTCTTCTATCATCGGTAAGACGTATTGACTTTCAAATAACCCTTTACGTTGTTCGACTAACTGCTCCTTGGCTCCCTCTGCGACAAACATACCGACACCTCTTTTCTTATAAATAATCCCTTCATCCACTAATAAATTGATCCCTTTAGAAATGGTAATATGATTCACCTTGTAAAAATGAACCATTTGTGTCGTTGATGGAATCTGTTCATGCTCCTGCAATTGCCCCTTAAAAATCTGATCCTCGATCTTTTCTTTAATTTGCAAAAAGATCGGCTTCTTATCGTGAAATTGACTCAACCATCCTCACCACCTTTTTCTCAACCACACCCCACTCATTTATATGGTTATATAGTTATGTATATAAGTATATGTCAGTGAGATGAAAAATGTCAATGAATGTTATTAACATTTTCTAAATGTTGGTGAAATAAGTATATACACCATACTAAGTAGTGATTAATTGTAGAATGATATTTATAAAAAATCATCTACTTTTTGTATTCGGTCGAACGAAGTATTTTTCTCGATTACATGGTTACTATCCTCCCCCTATATATACTGGAGCATTAATACGATAGGAATGTGGTCTGATTCTATGAGTTCGCCTTTTAGTAGCTTCAAACCAACTAAAAAGCCAAGGATAGTAACCCTTGGCTTAACATCTTTTTCATTTGGTAGTATGTATATTCTCTACTTAATCAGAACAATTATGACTCACAACCGCACCCTTATTTTCCAATTTCCTTTAACTTTGATCGGATCTCCTTTAGTAATAATTGCTTTTCTTCCTCAATTATTCCGTCTCCAGAGAGTTTTCGTGCAGCAATTGGAACTATCCAAGGTTCGATCTCTTCATAGGTCATACCAGTGTGAAAGCTATACTCTTTCATAAATTCATTAATAATGATCTCCCTATTAGCATCAAAAAAATTCATTAACACTTGTGGCGTATCAGAAGGTAAGACGGCATATCGAATCATAAGCACATATTCAGCTATGTCCACTTCAGGATTACCTCTAGCAGCATTTGACCAATCTATCAGTACCGGTTTTTCATTATGAATAAGGATATTGTTCGGATTAGGATCACCATGACAGACTTGATTTTTAACAGGCAAATCGTTCAGAAGAGCTATGACAGCATTCTTTTCGCTCTCTTCAAATTCATTCACACTATTTATCTGATAGATTAAAAATTCTTTTTGTGGCGACATGTCATTATTAGTTAGCTGATGGATTTCACTTAATAGTCGTGCTGTTAATCGAACATTATGCCAATCAAAAACCCTTTCTCTCCTATGATGCTGATCCATTAATCGTTTGAATAAATGCTCTGTCAACGTTTCTCCATAAATACGTTCAAACACAATACCAGGCCGATTATCAAACTCTACTAATTTAAAAGGTTGTGGAACAGGCAAACCAATCCTCCAAGCTATAAGGTGATGATGATACTCTCTTTCAAAATCTCGTTTGCTTGTATTCTCATTGCCTAGTTTAATAACTTTGTTCCCGTCACCCCACTCAGACACTTCTGAGTTACTACCCTCACCTATTCGCTTCCCCAATTGCATATAAACCTTCCTTTCTTTATGGACTATACATAAAAATAGTTTTCTAAAATTCTCATATATATAAAAATACTCACCAGAACAGATAAATCTTTACAAATAGAGCATTTTACAACTCTTAACATGCTGATATACATCGGTGAACCAAGTTATCTCTTTATTATAAATTTCCACAAAAATACAAAATATCCTTCCCACAAAAGCACCTTCCTATGGTAAAGTTAAACAGGAAATATTCTTTTAAGATAGGTGGAAAATGTATGGTGAAATTAATTCTTCGCGGAATGGCTGTCGGCATGACCGAAACTGTACCTGGTATTAGTGGTAGTACTGTTGCGATGATTGTCGGTATATATGAACGATTGATTTATTCATTAAGCATCCTTACAACAAATAAAAGAAAAGAAGCTATACCATTCCTTTTAACCTTTGGTGTTGGAATGGTATTAGGGTTTGGTTGCTCGATATTTATCATTAAGTTTTTATTAGAAACGTATCGCACACCTACTTTCCTTTTTTTCGTCGGTATTATCGTCGGATTTTTACCGTACCTTTGGCACGATACCATTAAACACGCTCAATCAAAATTACGAGTAAAACATTATGTCATCATGCTGTTCTTTTTTGGGATTGTAGTAGGCTCACAAGTGTTAGGTAGCCTTCATTTCATTGATTGGAATCACTTAACCTTTTTCGATTATGTATTCTTTATAATCGCCGGATTCATTGCTAGTACAGCTCTCGTCCTTCCTGGAATTAGTGGTGCGCTAATTTTAACTATTTTAGGCTTATATGAAGCAATGACCGCCTCTCTCATCGCATTAAATTGGCCGATTCTTTTTGCAGTTGGTTCAGGGATTCTTCTAGGAGTATTGTTAACAAGTAAGCTCATTCGCTACTTGTTAAAGCATTATACGTCTGAAACATATTCAGCAATGGTGGGGCTCGTAAGTGGATCGATCTTTGCTATATTAAACGAGCTTGATGGGGTAATAAATAGTCAAGTCATCCTCGCGTCGCTGATTACATTTGTCAGCGGAATTGTATTAATTTTCATCTTACAGCAAACTCAAAAAAAATTGTAACACTTAAGGGACTCTCACGATCAATTTGTGGAAGTCCCTTTATAATAACCAAATAACATCAAGGTAATAGCCCTAATCGTAGTAAAAAATAGGAGCACGACAAAAATCATTAGTCCATTTTGCATACCATCAAAGAGAAGCGCAATGGCTAACATGGGACTACAGACAAATAGAAATGCACCGTATTTTAAATAGTGGTGATTTTTAATCATAGACTATTCACCATATCAATCACATCAGCTAAATCATGAACAACCGCATCTGCTTGAACATCCTCCCATTGATCATCCTTTTTCCAAATTGCTTTCATCCCTACTTGCTGAGCTGCCTTCACATCATTTAGTGGATGGTCACCAACAAATATACATTCACTCGCTTGAACACCAAATCGCTTAATCGCTTTCTTAAATATTCTAGGTTCAGGCTTCTTCATTCCTTCCCATTCCGATACGAAGATCGCTTCAAAATAACCTTCAATTTCTAAAGCACGAATGTTAGCCATTTGAAAGGAGCCATAACCATTTGTAATCATGCCTAATATGAAATTATTACGTTTTAAGTCATCTAGCATTGCCCGTACATTTGCAAATGGAACGCAATGATGCTTGAATTCACTTACATAATCTTGCAGCAGTTCCTCTGCTGACAGGCTATTAATCGAATATTCTTCGACTAATTGCTGATATACTCGATCTTTCCATACGTACCCACGTTGATCTAGCTCGATGAACCTACTAATGTACTGATCCTTTGGAATATGCCCAACATGCTTCACTAGTCTTTCGTATTGATGTTGAATGAATCGAGTTACCGATTCATCTCGATTTAATAACGTCCCATCTAAATCAAACAAAACCGCCTTGACCAATGTATCCCCTCCGAAATTTTTGTATCATGTTACTGATAACCTCTTCCATCTTATCATAGTAGTGAAAGTCTATTCAGCATTGCATGTTTTTCGCATTCAAAAAAGCATAGAGACTTTTCTCTACGCTTTTTCATATCTTAAAAACGTTGTAACGCACGAGGCCAACACCATGTAGATTCGCCTACATTTCTCAATACTTCCCTGCTTATTTCTACCATAATTATAAATTCTGATTCCTAAGTTGAATAATCATCGTGCAAAGGGAACATTCAACAATTCAGGTACTGTCACAAATTCATACCCTTGTTCTTGTAATGTCGGGATAATCTGTCGCAATGATTCGATCGTATTTGTTCGATCACCATCCCAATCTGCTCCATCATGCATTAAGATAATCGCCCCTGGTCCGACATTATCAATAACATTTGTTGCAATGACCTCTGGTGGTTCCTCTTGCCAATCCAACGAATCAACCGACCAACCAATGACAAGATATTGCATTTCTGCTAGCTTTTCAACTAATTCTCCATACAAAAATCCATACGGTGGACGGAATAGGCTTGTTCGATATCCAACGATCTCATTAAGTGCATCCTCCGTTCTCGTCACTTCACGCTCTAACGTTGGAATGTCGCCCTCTTTCACGAGATTAGGGTGGAAATATGTATGATTAGCGATCACGTGACCTTCATTATTCATCCTCTCAACAATTTCAGGATAAGCAACAGCACGAGATCCTAAAACAAAAAACGTAGCTGGCACATTATATTCACTTAGAACATTCAGCACATCCTCCGAGAAGCGAGGATCTGGACCATCATCAAATGTCAGTGCGATTCGATTTGATTCAGTCGGTCCTTGTTGAATAAATGTATCTGGATACTGTTGCTGCAATACGTTCATGTCTACCGGTTGCTGACGATTTCGTTCAGGATCTTCTGGTCCTCCTCTTAAATCAGGGAAATCCTCCTTTTCACGATCCTTCTTCCACCAAAACTGCTGATCCATATCCTCATTTGCAAACACACCACCTGACAATAGTAATCCAAAAACAAACATGGCGATTACAACAAACCATCCACTCTTTTTCATCACTTCATCTCCTAATGATTAGTCATGATTATTATGGATAAAAAAGGTTTCGTTATGCATAGATGAATCACCTCTTACATGTTACGATAAGAAAAAAGACAAACAGGTGATCCAATGTTTTTAAAAAGGGTTCAGCTTCAGCGTGAAAAAATCGATTCTTTTAGACAATATCCTTTTTCCATACCTACTATAAAAAACTTCAATCTACTCGAAATTACGAACGACGTGACCTTTTTCGTCGGGGAGAATGGTTCAGGAAAATCAACTTTACTAGAAGCGATAGCGGATAAGTGTGAATTTAATACAGCAGGTGGTGGAAGAAATCATACATACGATTTACACGCTTCTCAATCAGCACTCGGACCGTACGTTAGGCTTTCATGGATGCCAAAAGCAACAAAGGGTTTCTTTCTTCGGGCCGAATCATTTTACCAATTCGCTTCACACATTGATGACATTGGCGCCACTGACTCATATGGTGGGCTCTCATTGCATGAGCAATCTCATGGAGAATCGTTTTTTTCCCTTTTCACAAATCGTTTTAACGGGAATGCTCTCTATTTATTAGATGAGCCTGAGGCAGCACTCTCGCCACAACGCCAGCTTTCCTTTTTACGAATGATTCATGACCTTGTCACATCAGGGAATAGTCAGTTTATCATCGCTACACATTCACCCATTCTGCTAGGCTATCCAAATGCGACTATTTTAAGCTTCGACAGTCATACGATCCAGGAAGTAGAATACGAGCAAACTGATCATTATCAAGTTACGAGCTACTTTTTACAAAATCGAGAGCGTATGCTAAAGGAATTATTTGAGGATTGATCATAGGCGACATCTATAAACATATTAAGGCACTGAAAAAGGATATATCAACTTTTTCAGTGCCTTCTCCTACTAGTCGATTATTATCACGATGAGCAACATTCAAACTATCAAAGCTCCACACTTAGAGCACGAACAATTGGTGGATCTGATAGCAAAGTCGTTTCCGTTGTCTCTACCTTGATTCGATCACCAATATCCATTGTATCTCTTAACTCTACGAATGAAATAGTACTCCCATCTGAAATTAATTTCGTTTCATGATCGATTATGATCGTAACTTGATTATATTTTGAAAACAAATTTGCCTTAATTTCAACACCTAGAACCTCCTCCCCTTCTATATGTATATTAGTTACTTTGCCCATCAAGTTTTCATTAGCGACATTCCATTGATATACGATATACAATCCAAAGATGAGCATACATACTGTAATAATGACATGTAATCGCTTTTTACTCATATGACCTTCAATCCTTCCTTTTTCATATTTACAGCATCATGAATGATTCTCTCTTCTCACAGAAATTCCTTTTTATCAACTCGTTTTAGTACCAGATACTAATATCTAGTGCTATAATTAATTCAATCCAATAATTAATGAGGTGAAATGAATGCAATCGAAAGCGCGTATTACCGCAATTGGCTCATATGTTCCAGCGAAACGATTAACGAATGCTGATTTAGAGAAGCTAGTCAAAACAAATGATGAATGGATCGTCAAACGAACGGGCATTAAGGAAAGACGCATCGCTAATGACGATGAATTTACTAGTGACATTTGTGTGAAAGCTGTTGAGAATTTAATCACAAAATATGATAAAGCAATCAATGATGTCGATATGATCATTGTCTGCACACTAACGCCTGACTTCAAAACACCTAGTGTTGCCTCACTCGTTCAAGCGAAACTAGGCATACCACACACAGGTGCCATCGACTTAAACGCTGCCTGTGCAGGCTTCACCTATGGACTGCATATCGCCAATGGTTTAATTACAGCAGGCTTAAACAAAAAGGTGCTTGTTATCGGGGCAGAAACGTTAT
The DNA here is from genome assembly GCF_023017105.1 of Halalkalibacter sp. APA_J-10(15). GTDB lineage: Bacteria > Bacillota > Bacilli > Bacillales > Bacillaceae_D > Halalkalibacter. The sequence goes on from NZ_JALKEV010000004.1 coordinate 181,924, forward strand.
CTAAAATCGTTGATTATACTGACCGAACGACTTGTATATTATTTGGGGACGGAGGCGGAGCCGTACTTGTCGAACATCATGAACAAGCAGATAGCTTTCTTGCCTCTCATTTAGGATCTGAAGGGGAAATGGGGAAGCATTTATACGCGACGAACCTTTCTACAAAAATGTCAGACGAAGCTTTATCCTCATCAGGGAAGGTTGTACAAAATGGTCGTGACGTATACAAATGGGCTGTCAATACAGTACCGAAAGGAATGAGATCCTTACTCCATCATACATCCTATACTCTGAATGATATAGATTGGTTTATCCCACATAGCGCTAATTTGCGTATGATTGAATCTATTTGTGAAAAAAGCCCGTTCCCTATTGATAAGACCTTACACAGCCTCGTTTACTACGGAAACACCTCTGCTGCGACCATTCCATTAGCTTTAGATCAGGGTGTAGATGATGGAAAAATAAAAAAAGGAGATACGATGCTACTCTTTGGATTCGGTGGCGGCTTAGCTTATTCTGGCATTCTTTTGAAATGGAGCATATAAACACTTGACTTTTCCATTTTCCTCCTTTAAAATCAACATAATATTTCGAGCAATGAAGAAAAAGAGTAGGCATGGACAACGTTTCAGAGAGCGAATGGGTGGTGAAAATTCGTACAGCGTTTATGTTGAATGGGTTTCTGAGCTCCTAGACTGAACGAACAGTAGGTCTAGCGGATGTCTTACCGATAAAAAAGACTATGTATCGAAACTTCTATTTTGTTTCCGTACAAATTAAGTGCGTTTATGGTATGAACATAAACGAATGAAGGTGGCACCACGGGTTACTCGTCCTTTTGATGGATGAGTAGCCCTTTTTGTCTTTTAATTTTATATTTAAGGTGGGAGGAAGTCATGAAAAAAACCGTACTAACCGGAATTAAACCGACAGGACAAATTCATTTAGGCAATTATATCGGGGCTATTAAGCCAGCATTAGAACTAGCGAAAGCTGCTGACTATCAGCCAGCTTATTTCATTGCCGATTACCATGGGTTAACGAAAATCCATGATCAGAATGAGCTTAAACAACTATCCTATGGAGTTGCTGCCACTTGGTTAGCTCTCGGACTCGATCCAAGTAAAGTTATTTTTTATCGCCAGAGCGACATTCCAGAAATCTTTGAGCTAACTTGGATATTATCGTGCTTTTCATCTAAGGGACTAATGAATCGTGCTCATGCGTATAAAGCGCTAGTCGATCAAAATAACGAACTGGAAAGAGATAATGATTACGGAGTCAACATGGGGACATTCACCTACCCCATATTAATGGCTGCAGATATATTAATGCTCCAAGCTGACATCGTACCCGTTGGAAAAGACCAAATTCAACATATCGAAATCGCAAGAGATATTGCTGAAGTATTCAACCACCAATACGGACAAACATTAAAACTACCCGAATACAAGGTTCAACAACATACAGCCATACTACCAGGCCTAGACGGACGTAAGATGAGCAAAAGCTATCATAATACGATTCCGCTATTTATTCATCCAAACAAACTACAAAAGCTAATTAACAAAATTAAAACCGATTCTCTCCCGCCAGAAGCACCTAAGAACTCAACTACGTCAAGTTTATTTACTCTTTATAAAGAGTTTGCTACTCCTTTAGAAGTGGAAAGCATGAGAGAAAGCTATCAAACTGGTGTAAGCTGGGGCGAAGTGAAAGCAGAGTTATTCCATGTCTTAAATCGATTTTTAGAAGAACCGAGAGAAAAATACAAAGAGCTGATTGCATCACCGCATAAATTAGATGAAATTTTGTTACAGGGAGCTGAAAATGCAAGATCGATAGCAACGCCTTTTCTAAAAGAATTGAAGAGGAAGATAGGGTTTAGTCAAAATTAGGATACTATGTAAGTTAAATAGAGATTTCCTTTTTTCTCACACAAATCCATTCTCTATGAAATTATGCTACACTAAACACAAACTAGTAAAAGTTCATTTTAGTCATAAGGAGTTGAACACATTGAATCGTTCAACAGAATTTCCGATCCCTGAAAGCTTAAGCTCTGATTGCAACAATTGTTTTGGATTATGCTGCGTTGCTTTACCATATGCGAAGTCAGCAGATTTCCCTTTTCATAAGGATAGCGGAGAACCTTGTCGCCATTTACTTGGCAATTATCGCTGTCGTATACATGACCAGTTAAGAGAAGAAGGCTTTCGTGGCTGCTCGGTCTATGAATGCTTCGGTGCTGGTCAGAAAGTTTCACAGCAAACATACAGTCAAAACGATTGGAGAACAAACGGTGATACAGCTAACGAAATGTTTGAAGTCTTTCCGATTATGCAGCAACTACATGAAATGCTACGGTATTTACATGAAGCCTTTGGCCTAGAGATAGCTAAACCATTCCATCATGATATTAAGCTAGCCATTCACGAAATAAATCAGCTAACAAACCTCTCTCCAACTAATATTCTAGCACTTGATATTTCTAAACATAGAGCCAATGTGAATGATGTACTATTGCAAACAAGTGAACGATTTCGTGCCAAAGTAAAACGTAAGAACACTCATCCAAATATCAAGAAAGGCCATGATCTAATAGGTGCTAAATTACGTGGAGCTAATTTAAGCGGTTTTAATTTTAGAGGTGCCTTATTAATTGCTGCAGATTTGCGTAAAGCAGACTTACGTATGGCAGACATGATCGGCGCTGATTTACGAGACGCGAATATCTGTGGAGCTGATCTAAGAGACTGTCTCTTCTTAACACAGGCACAAGTGCAATCAGCAAATGGTGATAAAAATACTAAGCTGCCACAAACCGTTACAACACCAGAGCATTGGTTATGAACGGCTGAAACTACTCTTTCGAAGTGTTTATATACATATTTAATCGATAAAACCGATAGTATAAAACACAGTTCGTTAACTCTTACATTAAATTATCTAAGAAACGAATTCCAGTTAGCTAATTCCTAAAACTCTTATTGCGTAAGAACACTATCCTGATGTATGTAACTCATTGTTCTTTTTTGTACTCAAAAAAAGTGTCTCAAAGTATACATGACTTTATAGACACTCTATTTGAGTTAATAAAGCTTTTTTCTAACAAAATCAAATCAAAGCACTTATTGACCGACATTCTCCTCCCACTTCTTAATCTCTTCTTGGACAAGCGGTGCAACTTCTTTTCCTAATAGCTCAATCGCTCTCATCACTTTTTCATGTGGCATCGATCCGACTGGAACATGTAACATAAAACGAGTGATGCCAACCTCTTTACGTAAATGAATAATTTTTTTCGCAACGGTTTGCACATCACCTACATATAAAGCCCCTTCAAAGCTCCTCGCTGCATCAAACGTATCCCTCGTATATGGGGGCCAGCCTCGTTCACGCCCTAGTTGACTCATGACATACTTTGTTGATGGATAAAAATCATCTGCTGCTGCAGCATTCGTCTCAGCAATAAAGCCATGTGAATGCGAAGCAACTGGTAGTTTTGATACATCATGTCCTGCATGCTCGGCTGCTCGTTTATATAATCGGACAAGCGGTTCAAACTGTAGCGGACTACCGCCTATGATTGCTAATACGAGCGGCAACCCGAGAACTCCAGCACGCACAACCGATTCTGAATTCCCTCCACTGCCTATCCAAACAGGAAGCGGCTCTTGTACGGGTCTAGGGTAAACACCTAATCCTTGAATAGCTGAGCGATGTTTCCCACTCCATGTTACTTTTTCAGATTCACGAATTTTTAACAAAAGCTCTAGCTTTTCATCAAACAGCTCATTATAATCATTCAAGTCATAACCGAAGAGTGGAAATGATTCGATAAAAGAACCTCTACCTGCCATAATCTCAGCTCGACCATTCGAGATCGCATCAACGGTTGCAAAATCTTGAAATACCCGAACAGGGTCAGCGGAAGAAAGTACAGTTACCGCACTTGTTAAACGAATCCTCTCTGTCTGAGCCGCTGCTGCTGCTAAAACAACCGCAGGCGAAGACGCAGCAAAATCGTGACGATGATGCTCACCTACACCAAATACATCCAGTCCAACTTGGTCAGCTAACACGATTTCCTCCACAACTTCTCTAATCCGCTCAGCATGACTCGGCGCTTTCCCATCTTTTAATGTTGGTGTCGTCTCGACAAATGTACTAATTCCTATTTCCATCTATATCCCTCCAATATTTCTATATCAAATTAATAGCGCTCCTTAATCATCAATCAAAATGAACAAATAATCAACTAAGGGGACTTATCTCTTTCTAGCCATGCGTCAATGAGTAAATTATAATAAAAGAAAAGGAGGTGACACAAATGTCAAAAGAACAGCTTGATCGAATGGAAAACTTACTAACACAACTCGTCACATCAGTCGGAAAAACAAATTCAGAACTCCAATCTATGAAAGAAGAACAAGCCTCTATAAAGCACGGACAGGCTTCAATGCAACAGGAACTCTCCTTCATAAAGAAGGAGCAATCTTCAATGCGTGAAGATATTTGTTCTTTAAAAGAAGGGCAGACTTTGCTACGTGCGGACATCCAAGCACATAGAGAAGAAACAAGGTCTCAATACAAAGAAGTTATACAGCGATTAGATAGTATTGAAGCAGATCAAGACCATATTTGGGAGAAAGCTTCTCGAAACGAAAGAGAAATTGCAAAAATAAAAAGACAATAACCCTCTGATTCCACTTCAATTTAACCCATTTCCTACAAATACTAGTACGTTTATAACAGAGTGCTAGTTCTATAGCACTCCGTTCGACATATACATCAAATCAAATAAATCGCTAATCTTCTAAATTTATGCAATAATAAGATTAAACTACTTTGAAGGAGCGATCGATATGGAAAAAGGCACAATCAAGCATATGGCATTTTTCACCCTTAAACACTCTCTTAGCGACCAAGCAACAGAAACATTTTTAAAAGATGGCCAAGCCATTCTAAGTGCAATCCCTGTCGTAAATAATTTTGAAGTATTACGACAGACGAGCCCAAAAACGGACTTTGATTTCGGCTTTTCTATGGAATTTGCTAATCAAGAAGATTACGATACATATAACAATCATCCTAGCCATGTCTCTTTCGTAGAAGAACGCTGGAAAGTAGAAGTTGAACGTTTTCAGGAAATTGACTATACGATTTTATAAGAAAAACGCGACAGCGTCTTTTCTTAATTGCGTTGTACGGAAGCCATTACAAAAGCTCATAAAGAGCCCATTTGACACATCGGATTCACATTCATCAAGAAAAAGCGTTCAAATAATATACGTTGAACGCTTTTTCGCTTCCTATTACTTATGATACGTCTCACTAAGCTTATACCCATCGACATAGGTCACTTCAATTTCAACTGAACCTATCCCTACTTCTTGTAATTGTACATACCATATGTTTGCTTCTTCAACTACACCTTCATCTATAGCAGTATCTGTTTGTAATGAAGAGGAAGATGTTACGGAAGTGGATGTATACCTTGATGATTCGTTTTGTGAATTCATTTCTGATTCGTTCGGGTTCTTTAGAAATGGTTCGATTATTTCGCTTCCATCTTCTAACCGAAACGTCGCGGTAGCGGATTCAATTTCATAGAATGGAAAGAGTGCCTCACTCTCATGAATGGTTGCACTAAACAACATTGGTATATTAGCTCCACCACGCGATGTTGATTTACTCAGTTGAAGTGATTGTCTTTGATATACGTGTTCTGGAATTCTTTCCTCATTTGTCGTTCTGTTCATTCCCCCCTCTGAAACGATTTGATAGACATAACTTTCATTTGGATTTAATCGTAATTCACTTGAATAAATTGTGCCTGCTTCTAATGTCGCCTCTGCTTCATTCCAGTTACTACTATTCTCTTTTCTATACATCATTGTAACATGAGCGTCTTCTCCTATTTCACGAAATGTCCATTCACTCTGCAACACAATTTCTTCTGAAGACGATTCTTCAACTTCTGGACGAAACCTCATATTTGTTACCCACTGGTTCTGTTCATTTAATTCAAGTAACTCACGATCAATAGAAGATAATCGGTTCTCCATATTCCGTTCATTATTGAAATGAAGACCAATTAAATGCTCGACCTCGTTCGATAATTGATTTATATTCACTACTAAATAAATATTAATAAGCACACTAACGACCAATAATCCGAATAACCCTTTCATAGGATTCAAAATACATCTCCCCCCTATGAGGCCATTCTAACATAAAGTTAAACACCCTAAAAAGAACTTGTGTGAAATCTCTACTATACGATCACGAACTAGTAGAATATGACTTCTCTCGAATGGGTAGCAACCTAAACTAAAAGGGGATGCCATATGACCTTCTTGAATCTATCTCGCTTTATCTATGCTTCGTTAGTCACACTCTATTAGCTTACAAAGGTAAAAATAACCCACCCTTGGTCTGACAGGCTAGGTGGATTATTTTCAAAACTATTCAATTAAGACCAGTGATGCGCCAACACCCATGTTCTTCTGTTTATGATTTTATCGAAACATTCGCTGATTCAATTAGCACTGCTTATAAAATCGGGTGTATCCCCTCCATCTCAACTTTCCATTCACCATTTTTCGGAAACCCGAGTAACGTCTCCTCATGCCCATCATAGCCTGCAGCCATCATGGCAACTGCTAATAAGAGCGCTCCATTCCCTGGTAAGTAACTCGTTAGCCCTATACGTTGATAGTTATGTCCATTTTGTAAATACGTATTTTTCATCCCATCCATTAACAAAAAATCGACTGCCCATTCCGTCTCACCTAACCTTGCTGCTGTCATTGCACACATTGGGAAATCCCATCCCCAAGCACTATCCCAATCCCACTCATCTTTTACTTTTTTTAACGTTTGTCTCATACGAGGGTGGTTGATCCGCTCTCCTGGTAACACCCCTAACGATGCCACCATCGACGGATGATCATGTTGAAACTGTGTAAAAGTCGATGGACATTGCTCATGTGCTAAATAGACACCCTCTTTATGTGGTGAATCAGCTAAATGGTTTGCAACTTCCTCCCACTTCTTTGGCACTGGCTCGTTTAATCGCTCTGCCCACTGTATCGCTAAATCTAACCCATACTTCCAATATTCAAGTTCATATGGAGGATTTATACTAACTTCTGGTTGATGGTTTTCTTGTGCAGGAATAAGTGGTGGTCCAAGGACGTACTGAGCTCTCCCTACATCCCATTCAGCAAAAGACGCCATAAAATGAGCCGATTCAAAAACGAGATCCTTATACTCCTTTAAAAAATCATCTCGTTTATTCACACGATAACAAAGCTCAGCTAACGTAATTGGATGCGGCTGTTGCCAAATAAGAGCGACTGCAATTGGTGAAGGGCTTTGGTTTCCATCAGGTCCAACCATCTTCGGCCATCGTGCCCCTGCATATCCCTGTGATTGAGCTAGCTCTTTCGCTTTTGGCAATATCCTTTTATACCAACCTAAACTCTTCTCTAACAGCTCCCCTCTGCCCCACAATGGAAAGTGTGCTGCATGCCAATAATGCATTTCAAGATGAAATTTACCGAACCAACTATTGTACATAAAGCCCGTCTCTTGAGGTGGAACACTCCCACTTGAATGAATCGCTAATAAAAACTGGGATAAAATAACTCGCCTTTCTAGTTCAGGTGCTCGTTTATCCGTACACTTTGAAAAATCAAGCATGCCTCCCTTTAGCCAAAATTTTTGCCAATAAACTTGACTTGCTTGAATGGCATCATTTACCGTACGACTAACCGCAACCTCAGATAGACCAAATGCCACACATAAATCAAGCTGATCTCCAGTAGTTGGCCTAAGTGAGAATTGATGAACGGAAGTTTGTTCGATTTCTCCAACATTCCACCTTAATCGAACATCATAATGATCATCATCCATACATCTTCGTAGCAAAAGCTCATTAGCAAGTTGCTGAATGACATTTGTGCGATGGCGTTCTGGATGATCCCACCTCAGATCAATGGCTTGATCCCATTCATTTGAGGCAACTTCAGGATTGGGAAACGTTAATTGAACACATAAGCGTCTTGTCTTTAATAGAGGGGATTCGACTTTTATAGCTAATTCATCCTTCGATGGATGACAGACAGTCTTCACTTTGACAGGATAACCTTCAATAGTGAAATAGCTATATAAACACCCCTCCCATATATTTAGTGTTTGCTCGATCTGCTTTATATCTTCTATCTTTGCTAAAGTGCCATCCTCTTTACAAAATTGAAAGGAAAGCTGCCCTAACTGTAGTCGATGTGGATTTTGGCGTAACCAGTGATAAGCTTCAAGTGTTTGACCTGGATACAATGGATATTTAACAAATCGTCCATTCGTATGCAACTCTTGTTGATCGACATCATCAATCGTATATACATGATGCCCATTTGATGAATGCCAGCCCCAATTCGACTGCGTACTTAATGGAACTTCATACGCATCTGGAAATGATTGTAATCCTGTTATATCTGCCGTGAAGGCAAACTCACCATTCCCAACACTAAGTGGCGAATGGGGAACTACTTCTGTCACTTTCGGAAAATGTCGTTGTACGACTTCTTTTCGATCAATTGCCATACTAGTCCCTCCTCACGACTATTTGCCCATTTACTTCGTCTAGCTTAATGAAAATCGGACGCTCCAATGGCGTTTTATTAGGCGTATGTAGGGTTAACATTCGTTGCCCTTCAAAAGTCGAAAAGACCATTCCATGGCCACCATCATTACTAAGCAACGCCTCCTCCTCTTGCACCCACGGTCCTAACACTTGTCCAGTTGTTGACCTAGCAATCCCTTGTGCGTAAACATGATCAATGAAGCTCGACCATAGCATCATCAGTTCACCACTTTGAGAGTGAAACAAATACGGACCATCTGTTACATAATTATTTCTGTTCGGAAATCTACGATGTTTAAAAGCGGTTGTCCATGGTGCTTCAGATGCTTTAAATAACGTAATAGGTTTTCCAATCGTATGTTTCAAATTTGTTGATAACCTTTGAGCACATAACTCACCATCGGCAATTTGAACCCATTCATGACAAAAAACAATCCAAGGTTCTCCTGCACCATCAACATGTAATGTACCATCTAGACAGTGCCAATCCTCCGGTGTAACTGGACCTTCGCTATGGGGTAAGAACGGACCTGTTAACGAGTTAGAGCAAAGAATTCCTGTACCACGTATTCTGCTCCCCTTTCTTAGAAACGTCGCAAACGTAAAATATTTTCCCTTATGCTCATGTACTTCAGGTGCCCAAAAATTCTCCTTAGAATAAAACGTATCACTGGGACGAAAAACAGGAAATGGTCCATCCCAATATTCTAAATCCTCACTTATATAGACATCAAATCCAATACCCTCTTCCCAAATATTAGGATCAGTACTACCAAACAAGTAGTATTTATTCGTTTCATTATCAACAAAAACAAACGGATCTCGTAGCTGAATCTCTTCTTTTTTGACCATACGATCCTCCTCTTAGTGATATTCTGATGGGCTTACGCCTGTCATCGACTTAAATACTTGACTGAAATAAGTAGGATTTTGATAGCCTACCATTTCACTCACTTCATAGACCATATACTTTTTTTGACGCAAGTAGTCCTTTGCTTTTTCAATTCGAAAATGATTAAGGTAGTTTACAAATGTCTCACCTGTCACCTTCTTAAATAACTGGGACAAATAATTCCGGTTCACATACAATGACTCTGCAATTTCAGCCAATGTAATCTCCTGATCATAATACTCATGCACATACCCCTTCACACCAACGATTAATTTATAGCTTTTACGTCCAGTTAATTCTTCCTTCACCTGCTGAATCCATTCTTCTATGTGCAGGTTCATCCATTCAGTCAACTGATGAATCGTACGATGAGCATACACTGTTCCAATTAATTTGGACAAATCCTTACTGTGCCATTGTTCACGAAGCTGTGCATCAAACATGAGTGCATTCAAAATCGTTACACATACATTTTGAACGATCAGCAATGGAATGCTTTGTTCACTTTTTATTTCTTCTGTAAACTTCATCCAAATAGAATAGACAAGCTCTGTATCTTTTTGTTGAATAGCACTTTGAATCGATGTGATCATCTCAAATGGATACGAATATACCGGAGAAGACCCATATGTTTCAACCTCAGACAGAGTGAACACTTTATTCACCTCTTGATACTCAGCAGCCTCTAACGCTCGCTGACTCTCAAGATAAGAGTCGATCATCTCGTGAATTCCTTGTTTCACACGACCAATTCCGATTATGACTGAAACCTTCAAATAGAAAAGCAATGTACTCATCAATTCATTCGCAAGCTCCTCACATAACTTCTCAAGGCAGTCCTTATATTCATTCTCAAAAACTACGAGAACAAATGTTGAATCTGAATAGTCGACAACATGAAGGTCAACCTTATTCGTCCGCTTATCCGTTTCAATTAACTCTGTAATGATATTTTGAACACTGAATTTCATTAGCTGCCAATCACGCTCATGGGCTTTCGTTAAATAGGCTGGACGAATAACCGTTAACGTACTAACAATGACTTTTTGTAAAGGAGATATATGTAAAAGTTTAAGTTTCTCTGTCGGGATCGCTCCCTTCTTATATCGCTTCGTTAACATGTCACGAATAAGAGCATCTTTTGTATAAATTAAATATTCCGTACGTTGATTCTCATAGCTTGCTAGTAGCTTTCTTTGCTTTTCTTCACTTTCTATTTTTTGTTTAATTTCAATTAAGACGTTCTCAATTTCTTGAATAGGGGCTGGCTTTAAGAAAAAGTGTTTAACACCATATTGAATCGCTTCACGTGCATTCTCAAAATGATCATAACCACTTTGGATAATGATTTGAATAGATGGAAATTGATCGTATAACTTTTTCGTTAATTCTAGTCCAGTCATGTTTGGCATATATATATCAGTAATGACGACATCAGGAGGATTATGTTCAATTTTGTGTAATGCCTCTAAGCCATCCTTAGCTGTTTCCACAATTTCAAAGCCAAGCTCTTGCCAGCGTACATGCTTAACTAAGCCATCACGAATTACTTTATCATCATCGATAATATATACCGTCTTCATGACTGACCTCCCTTATAACCATCAAGCCATTCTTGCTGCTTACATATCCATTGCTGTAACGCATGTTCCCCTTCAATAATCGGTAAGACGATTTGAACGCCTACCCCTCCCTCACATCGATTTCGAATTTGAATCCGATAAGGATCTCCACAATACATCCAAATCCGTTCTTCTACATTTTTAATTCCAATTCCAGTACATGTCTCAATGCTCCACTCATCTGCAAGTCCAATTCCCTTATCTGAAACAAATAACTCTAACATGGGTTGATGATCTTCTTCAATTATCCTTCCTTCTACCCCAATATGAATCGTTTCTTTATACGATGATGGATACCCGTGTCTTATACTATTTTCGATGAAAGGCTGTAAAATGATTTTCGGGACATATAAATCCTTCAATGACGCCTTTACTCTTTCATGATAATGAACCTGGCTTGTAAGCCTTGTCTGCTGTATTTGAATATAGCTTTTCACATGCTCTAATTCATCACGAAGCAGGATAAACTTATTACCACCACTCAATCCAATTCGTAGCATTCTGCTGAGCTGATTGACCATATCACTAATATCATCTGCACGATGGTCCATCGCCTTCCATCTGATCATATCTAGCGTGTTATATAAGAAATGAGGCATAATTTGACTTTGTAAGGCACGGATTTCCGCCTCTCTCCTATAACCGCTTTCAGCTTTCAACCGTTTAACAGATTCATTCAATTCCTTTGTCATTCTGTTGAAATTAGAAGCAAGAACATCATATTCTTCAATGTAATAAGGCCCAACCTTCTGATTGAAATCTCCTTTTTCAATACTTCTCATTCCTTTAATTAAATTTGAGATTGGTAGAGAAAACCGTTTTCCGATCCAGTAAACAATCGGTATGGAAATCAACAGGCCGAGTAAGCCCATAGCAAAGATCATAATACCCATTTGTCTCGTTTCTGTATATAAACCATCGACCGGAATTACTTGGGCTAACCTCCACTGATCATAATTAGGCTCTGATAACAACAATAGAAAGTAGTCATTATCATACCTAATTAACTCATGATGATTCGTTATTTGTTGATAGTCTTCTGTTAATGTTGAGAACGGTTCATCTTTCATAGATGAGACTACTCGATCAAGGACAGGAAACGCTTCTGATGTGTGAGTCTCCGCTACAATTCTGCTACCCGTATTTACAAGAATAAGAGGTTCACTCGTTTGATTTAGCAACTCTTTATCCGACATATATTCAAAAAACGCTTCGGCTGTTACATTCACTTTAATATAACCAACTGTCTCACCACGTTGATTCATCAGTCTATGCATATAACTAATGAACTCCTCATTCGAATAAATGGATTCATGCTTAGGAATCCATGCATAATCTGCTTTTGAAAAAAGAGAAGGGAACCACTTTTCATTCATCACATGATTAATCGGTTGAACCACTTCACTAGAAACAATTGGATAGTCCTCATAATGGTTTGTGTAAACTTCGATAGAATGAATAAAAGTCTTCATACTTGTGACACCATTCATAATGCTAATTAATTCTCGTTGATCACTTATCGCGTCATAAGCATTGTCTGGCTCATCAGAAAACATTTCAATAACGTTACGATTAATAGCAATGTATACACCTGCCTCACTGACACTTGAAATAAATCCAGCAAGCTTTTTAGCACTTTCATTCAACAATGTCAGTCTCGTTTCACTAATTTCCTCGGACGTAAAGTTAAAAAAGGAGCGATAAGAAGCCATGCTAAGTGCCGCGAGAAAAACTCCATTCACTAATACAAAACTTATTACCATTATCGTCGTTAATTTTTTGAACATTAGAGATGGCCATCCTTTTTTCTTTATTTAGCAAAGAAAACGCTTTCTTGCATTCTACCCTTTCAGACCTGTTGTCGCAATCCCTTCAACAATATACTTTTGAAAGATAAAGAAGACCGTAGAAATAGGTATTAAAGAAAGAACAGACATCGCAAACACTGCCCCCCAAGAGGATTGTCCTTGTGAATCTAAGAAAAGACGTAGGCCTAAGGGCACCGTAAATTGATCAATCGTATTTAAATAAAGAATTTGACTAAAGAAATCATCCCATGTCCAAATAAAGGTAAAGATCGCTGTTGTAATTAACACAGGCAACGCTAGTGGAATGATAATTCGAAAATAAATTTGAATGATACCACATCCATCCATCGTTGCACTTTCATCTAATTCACGAGGAATTCCTCGGAAGAACTGCACCATTAAAAAGATAAAGAAAGCATCCGTTGCTAATAGCTTTGGTACTGTTAATGGTAAGATTGTATTAATCCAATCAAGCTGATGAAAGATCGTATATTGCGGTACTAATGTAACGTGAGCCGGTAGCATAATGGTCATCAGCATACATGCAAACAACAGCTTCTTTAACGGGAATTTCAAACGAGAAAAGGCGTATGCTGCCATTGAACACGTAACAATATTCGCAATGACGCTAATTGAACTAATTAAGAAGGAATTTTTGAAAAAAGAGCCAAAGGTCACATCTCTTACAACATTCCAACCATTTAAATAATTATCGAGCGTTATTTCTGTCGGCCATAGCCCTGGTGATGAGAAAATTAAATACTCTGGCTTTAACGAGCTTGAAATCATCCATAAAACAGGATAGAGCATAAGAAGACCGAAGGAAATGATAAATATATGAACGACGATTCGCTTTCCACTAACTTTTCTCCTCATTTATGATTTCCCTCCATCCTCATAGTAGACCCAATATTTAGATGAGATAAAGATAAACGCAGTCAATGTTCCTAGTACCATAACTAGAATCCAAGCCATTGCTGAAGCGTATCCCATTTCAAAATGAGAAAACCCTTTTTGATATAAATACAGTGTGTAGAACAAAGTCGAGTTAATTGGCCCACCTGTCCCTTCACTAATAATGTAGGAAGAGGTGAATACTTGAATCGATTTAATGAGCTCAATGACTAAGTTAAAGAACAATACAGGAGTTAACAGTGGTAATGTAATCTTAAAAAACTTACTTATATTGTTCGCTCCATCAACCGATGCTGCTTCATAAAGCTCGGACGGAATTTGCTTCAAGCCCGCAAGAAAGATCACCATCGAGGCACCGAACTGCCACGTTGCTAAAATGATTAATGTTCCTAATGCAAAGTCCGGGTGAGCAACCCAACCCTTTCCCGTAATATTTAAAAAAGCAAGTACTTGATTCACTAAACCATCAATGCCAAAAATATTTTTCCATAATAAAGCTATCGCAACACTTCCTCCTAATAACGAAGGAATATAATAAACGGTTCGATAAATGCCAATCCCTTTCATACTACGATTCAACAAAATAGCTACTAACAAAGCAGCTATTAGCTGGGTTGGGACAGCAATAATCACAAACGTAGCTGTCACTTGCACAGAATCCCAAAAACGTTGATCTTGAAAGAGATTTTGATAATTGGCTAGACCAATCCATCGCGGTGGATTCATTAAGTCGAAGCGAGTAAATGACAAGTACAATGAACTAATCATCGGGCCTAATACTAATCCGAAAAAGCCAATTAGCCATGGTAATAAAAACATATATGCAATGAAGCTATGCTTTCGATCTCGTTTTTGTTTCGTTACTGCTTTTATTTGGATAATCGGATTTATCTTTTCCGTAGGGTTCTCCACAACGATCCCTCCTACTCTCTATTTTTTAAACGAATTCAAATTTCTTTATTACATGTTGAGAGTGGCTCCACTTCACTCTCATTATTAGATTGAACCTGAGCCACTCGATCATTCTATTATTCTTCCGAATACCGTTCAATATTAGCTATTAATTCATTGAAGTAATTTTCTGAAGCCTCTTCAACAGTCGATTGTTCAAAGTAGATTCGCTCAGCTGTCTCTTGAAAAAGTTGAGTATTCTCGTTGTAGCCAGGTAAATTCGGAATATATGGTGCATCCGATGTTGAGCTAACCCAGTCAATATAAGCAAATATTTCTTGATCTACAACATCCCCTGAATCTAAGAGAGAGTCACGAACTTCGGCATTGACCGGTGCTCCACGATCATTCCCGAGAATTTCAGTTGCCTCTAAATCATTGACAAAGAAACCTAAGAACTTAGCCACCTCTTCCGGGTGATCGGTCGTATTTGTACCTGCTAAAAATTGACTTGGCCTTAGCCCTACTCCATTCTGACCTGATTCACTATTGTAAGGATTAATAAATAAGATCAACTCATCTTCAGTGGCACCTTGATAGGCCCCTAGCTGATTACTCGCAATCGCTTCCATTGCTACGGTACGTTGCACAATTAATGACTGTTCTGGTGTCTGAGTCGCTGTTACTTGAACCTCTGGAATTGCAGCACCTCCAGCTTCTCTTAACTCCTTCCAAAGTGAAAACCAATCCTTTACATCTTGTGATTCAAAACCAATCTCACCATCTAAATATGTCCATTTATCCCGTTGTGCTAAAAAGGTTCCAAACCCATCCTCTTCAAAGTCAGCCGTCCCATAAATACCATCCAACGCTGCTGATAACTCATTAGCAATCTCATGAAAATCTTCCCATGACCAATCTTCACTCGGAAGCGCTACACCAGCTTCATCGAATAACGTTTTATTTAACAGAACCCCTCTTGCATTCGTCCCCAATGTTACTCCATAAAACTGTCCATCAAATGTAGCAGCGTCAATCATACTTTGATCATGCTGACTTAAATCAAGCTCATTTCCAACATAATCATCTAGTGGAAGTACTGTACCACGAGCAACGAAGTCGTTTAAATTACCTCCATACTGAACAATATCAGGTGCATTTCCTGCTGCAAGCTGTGTTGAAAGCTTATCAAAATACCCATCAAACCCAGAATATTCGGGTACAATCGTGACATGCGGATTCTGTTCTTCATACAACTCAATGACCTTCAACGTACGATCATGTCTCTCTTGTCCGCCCCACCAAGTAATCCTTAGTTCAATTTCTTCCTCATCACCATTTGTTTGTACCTCTTCATTAGGTATTTCCTCTTCCCCTCCTGTTGACGGTGCATCAGCCTCTTCACTTTGTGAATTACAAGCTGCAATCAATAGTAAAAACAAACAGATTCCAAACACATACATGAGCTTCTTCATCATATTTCCCCCTTTCTTGTGATACTTCTATTCTATTTTGTAATCGCTTACATTAAAATGAAGAAAAGTTAGGTAAGTTATAAAAAAACTCATCTTTTTTCATCAATTCTTTTACTCTTGACGTTTTTCAACACAATTTTTATACAGATACTTCAATTCATAAAGCAATACAGGTCAAAAATCAAACGGTACATTATGGTACATTAATCATACAGGAGGTCATGATGAACCATTATACAATCAGTAAACAAATCATCGCATTCATCGAAAACAACTTACATGAGCGACTTTCTCTAGAGTCCATTGCTAAACATGCTGGCTTTTCTAAATATCATTTTCATCGTCTTTTTTATAAGGAAATCGGGCAATCTGTCATGGACTATGTACGATCTCGTCGACTTGCAAATGCAGCTCATCTTTTATTACAGTCTGACGAGAAAATTATTGATATCGCCTTTTATTTTCGCTTTGAATCACAGGAATCCTTTACTCGATCCTTTAAAAAAGCCTATCACCTGCCACCTGGACAATATCGAAAGCTCATGTCAAAATTAAAATTACAAAAAAAGGAGAATACCTCAATGGAGCCACAAAAAATAAAAGGTTGGTTTTTAAGTGGAAGTCACCCGTTTCACTTCAAAATCGATATAGACGAAGAAGTCTTTCATCAAGGTAGACGCTCAGCCACATTAAAATCAATTTCAACAGAGTCAGAGCACGAATTCGCGACCATTATGCAGCAAGTGAAAGCTGACCATTATCGAAATAAGCGATTGAAATTTTCTGGATTTTTAAAGGCAAAGGATATTGAAGGTTTCTGTGGTTTTTGGATGAGAGTAGACAGTACCTACGGAGACATATTGCAATTTGATAACATGGCAGATCGTCCCATTACAACGGACTGTGATTGGAATCATCATTCAATTGTATTAGATGTTCCTCAAGATAGTGGGATCATTTCTTTTGGAGCTCTTCTATCTGGTAAAGGTCAATTATGGATGGATAGTCTATCGCTTAGTATTGTTGATAACCGAACCCCGACCACAAATATTGATTATACTTCACAAGTAAACCATGAACCGATTAACCTTTCATTTGAAGAGTAGGGAAGGAGCACAATAATGAGAAAAGACAAAGATGTCCTTATCTCAACATGGTTAGGATGGTTACTTGACGCCCTCTTATATATTCAATTCAGGGTGGCCACTGAAAAAGTTTTCATAACATTTCAGTGGTCTCATACGTTACTCGTTTCCATCTATTCTTTTTTAGATAAAATCTATAGTTTAACCGTTTACATTGTGTTACACCCTCCTTATAATTAGGCACTGTATAAACTTCTTAATCGATAGGAGAGACGTGCAGTGACGAAAAAAGTACATCAAAATGAACCAATTGTAACTCATTTGTACACAGCAGACCCATCTGCCCATGTATTTGATGGTAAATTGTACATTTATCCTTCGCATGACCTCGATCATGATGGGCCAGATAATGATAATGGTGACCAATACCGCATGGAGGATTATCACGTTTTATCAATGAAATCGATTGACGGCCCTGTTGAAGATCACGATGAAGCGCTTCATGTTCGTGATGTTCCATGGGCATCAAAGCAAATGTGGGCTCCTGATGCTGCTTACAAAAATGGAACATACTATTTTTACTTCCCAGCTCGAGATCATGATGGAGTTTTTCGAATTGGTGTCGCAACAAGCCAATCACCAACGGGACCATTTAAGCCTGAAGAGAATTACATTGAAGGAAGCTATAGTATCGATCCTGCTGTATTTGTTGATCAAGATAATCGAGCATACTGTTACTTCGGTGGTTTGTGGGGAGGCCAATTAGAAAAGTGGCAAACAGGAACCTTCCTTCCACATGTAGAAGAAGGCCCCGCAATAGATCAACCAGCAATTGGACCACGCGTTGCCGAATTAAGCGAGGACATGCTTTCATTTAAGACAGAACCTAAAGAAATTTCAATTGTCGATGAAGATGGAAAGCCTATTGTAGCAGGTGATGAGGACCGACGTTACTTCGAAGGCCCTTGGATTCATAAGTATAATGACTATTATTATTTATCCTATTCAACAGGAACGACTCATAAAATTGTTTACGCAATAAGCAAAAGTCCAGAGGGGCCTTTTGAGTTCAAAGGAACGATTTTAAATCCTGTCATTGGTTGGACGACTCATCATTCAATCGTCGAATTTAATAATAAGTGGTATTTATTCTATCATGACTGTTCGTTGTCTGATGGCGTCAATCATAAACGCTCTGTCAAATTTACTGAGCTCCATTACAACGAAGACGGAACCATTCAAACCATTGATCCGTATAAGCAATCATAAAAGTATGTATGAATGAGAACCTCGAATGAAAGGGGACGACTTTCATTCGAGGCTCCTACTTGTAAACTTCTTTTCCACCTTTTCTTTCACTTGAAAGTGGGCTCTCAGTATTTGTGCTAAATAGTCAAGGGGTGTCGTTTCAACTTGACCATATTCTCTTATCGTATAAAGATGAACAGCATTCGGTAATTCACGCTTCAATTGCTTCCGAATCTTATCCCCTGAATCATCCGCATCAACTAAAACATACACATCTTCATTCTCTATTGGTAAAATGAATTCCTCAAGCTTCTCGTTACTTAATGTACCATGTGTACAAATAATCGTAACCTTTTCATGTAACACCTTTTTCACTCTTTTACGATCATTGGTACCTTCTACAATTAAGACCTTCTCTACCATACGACTTCATTCCCTGTGTCTGAAGTAATTTCTACATCTTTAGTATAAACGTTTCTTATGAATTGATAAACAAGGATGTTATATAAAGCTTCCTATGACTACTATTTAATGTAAGAAAGGGCGCCCAAAAGCTTGAGCCCCCTTGTAAACCTTTAACTTGTCACCAGTCTACTTCCACACCAATTTCTTCAAAGACTTCTAATATAACTGGAAAAGCAGCCACTGATTTCGGAAAACCAGCATACGCGGCACAATGTAAAACAAGCTCTAAAATCTCTTTCGGTGTCACACCTACATGAATAGCAGTATGAACATGAAACCTTAATGCTTCTGGAATTCCTTGTGTCACAAGTGACGACAATGTGATGAGCGCTCGTTGTTTATGATCAAGCTCTGTTCGCGACCAAACCTCACCATACCCAAATGACATCATCATTTCCTCAAAAGCAGGATGAATACTTTGAAAGCGTTGAACTTGATCTATCCCTTGCTCGCCTCTAATCTGTCTTAATATATCCATCCCTTTTTCATAGCTTTCATCTCGTATACTCACACCACTCACTCCTTTAGCCCCTTCTCATAGTTGGCGGGATTTCATTTGTGTCCACTATCACTTCAATCACATTCGGTTCACTAAACTCAGCCGTAATAACTTGATTTAAAGCAAATGTTAACTCTTCTTCTGTGCGACATTTGTATGCATTTGCCCCAAAAGAATGAGCAAATTGTTGGATATCAACCGGATGGTCAAGCATTGTCCCAACAGACCTCCCAACATGAGCCTTCATCCCTTTATCAACCATGTCCAACCCTTCATTATTTAAAATAATAAACAGTACATTTGAGCCAGCATTTACAGCTGTCGAAAGCTCCGTTCCATGCATCATAAAGCAGCCATCTCCAGTTAAACAAACAATGGGAACTTCAGGTGCAGCTAGCTTAGCACCGATCGAATAGCCAATCGCATGACCCATTGCTCCAAAAACATCATCAAAGAAGAACGTCCCATGTTTTTTAATTCCATAGTGCTTAATCGCATAAAATGAGTGGCTACCAGCATCACCGAACATAATCGTGTTTGCAGGTAAATAGTTGTCCAAAATCGTAAGAGCATGAGCTGACGACATAAACTCCTGCTCTCGTTCCTTTAATGCAAGAGCTTGCCCACTTTCTTCAGATGTTGCATCCTCATGGAAGAAATGTTCTTCCTTTGTTTGTACTGCGGACCTTTGCCACTCATCACTAAACGGAAAATCATGCAGCTCAAGCTTGCGATACCCCAAATGCTCTACACTCTCGACCCCTACAATCTCCTGCCTTTGTAACAATTCAATTCCTTTCTTTTGCAGTAATGTGGCCACATTCATTTTAAGATCTCCATAAATAAATAAGGTTGGCACTGTAATGGTTTTCCCAACAAACATTGGATCGTAGTCAAATTGAATTACTTTTTCTGGAAAATGCTCTTCTGATAATCCAGCCACTGACATATCACTTAATTTGGTCCCCATAACAACCATCACATCAACGCCTTCCTCCAAATAGCTATGGGCTTGTTCATGACCACCTAATCCAAACGCACCTAATGACAAGGAATGATAGCTGACAAAGGATCCTTTACCTCCTGGTGTAGTCATAACGGGAATATTCCAAGTTTCAGCAAATACTTGAACTTCTTCATATGCCTTACTTGAATGAACACCTTTACCTAAAAATAAGAGTGGCCGTTCGGCTTGTTCTAATAGATCTATCACCTCTTCTAAATTCGGTGATATCACATGCTGTTCCTTTGGAAGGTCTAGTTGAAATGATTCGATCTCAGCAAGCAGTACGTCGGCTGGAATCGATAAGTGAACAGGGCCTTTTATACCAATAAATGCTTTTTCTAATGCATGTCTTACATACGATTCAACTAAGTCTGAGCGTTCAATTCTTGCACTAAACTTAGTTACAGGCTTAAACATTTCTACAACATCTGTACCAAATGCTGTAGAATCTTGCCCTAAGGCCTTACCCGTATCACTCATAGAAGGATGCCCCGTAATAATGAGTAGCGGAATATGAGACGCCATAGCTTGTCCCGCTGCTGTAATTAAATTCGTTCCACCTGGACCAGACGTTCCAACTGCTACACCCAACTTCTCACTAAGTAATGAAAATCCAGTAGCTTCATACCCTGCTCCACATTCATGTCTGCTTGCGACAAATGATAAGCCCGCTTTATCAATCTCAACTGCTAGTGGAACGACTGCTTTCCCTGGAATACCAAAAACATGTGAGACTCCCCAACTCCTAAACTGCTCAGCTAAAATAGTGGCTACTTTTTTCATGAATAATCTCCTTTTTCTTTTTGAATTCCTCTACCAATTGTGGATATTGATCTGTGAATTCATAGGCAGGTAGTGGTTTCATAAAATAATAACCTTGTATGTTATAGCATTCCTGAGAGTGTAGATAATGAAGCTGTTCCTCATTTTCGACACCTTCAGCAACGACATTCACCCCTAATCCATGAGCCATAGCTATAATCGCGCTAACAATTTGTTCATCATTTTGATTATGAAGAACATTCATAACAAAGCACTTATCGATTTTAATACGATTGATCGCGAAGCACTTCAAGTTTTTTAACGAACTGTATCCAGTACCAAAATCATCAATACTAACAGCTACTCCTAAACCTCTCAATTGATCAATAACTTTACGAGCATATTTATAATCCATAGCCATCGATTCAGTAATTTCAAGCTCTAGAAATTGTGGATTTAATTGTGTTGATTGCAATACTTGTTGAACGACATCAACTAGGTTTTGCTTTAAAAATTGCTGTGTTGATAAATTCACACTCACTTTCATATAAGGAAGACCATTTTCTTGCCACATTTTATTTTGCCTGCAAGCTTCCATAATGACCCACTCGCCGATTGGAACAATCAATCCGATTTTCTCAGCTAATGGGATAAAAATATTCGGCAAAATCATTCCTAGTTCAGGGTGATTCCAACGTAATAACGCCTCAACACCTATCACTTCACCTGTTTGACTATTGATTTGCGCTTGATAGAACAATTCAAACTCATTTTGTTCAAGTGCCTTTCTTAAATGGTTTTCAAGTGAGAATTCATCACTTGCATCTTGATGCATATCATTTTTATAAAAAACATAACCATTCTTACCATGCGCCTTCGCTTGATACATAGCTAGATCGACCTGTACCATAAAATCTTCAATATCAATATTTTCTTTCGGGTATAAAGCTATTCCAATACTTGCTGTTGTGTGAAAATGAAAATGATTAATAATAAATGGTTGTTGAAACTCTTCTATAATACGACTAGCTACTTTTTTTGCTTCATCCTCACCTCCTATATTTTTAAGCAGGACGATAAATTCATCACCACTTATTCTCGCTAACATATCCTCTTGCCGTAAGCAACGCTTCACTCGTTCAGTTACAGAAATAAGTAATTTATCACCATTACTATGGCCAAATGTATCATTAATCGATTTGAATCGATCTAAATCAATTAAGAGAAGAGCAATTTCTTCATCTCGATTTTTTTCTTCGAGTGTCGTTCTAACCTCCGTATGAAAGTAACGACGATTCGGAAGGCCCGTTAATTCATCATGATAGGCTAAATAATTGTATTTCTCTTCCATCATGTAGCGTTCGGTTATATCACGAAGTTGGGCAAATGATCCTATCATCTTAGCATTTTTATGATCATATATCGGTTGAGCATCAAACAGGGCAACAATGTCCTCGCCTTTTTGATTTGTAAATTTCAACTCCACGTCTTTAAAGACATGTTCATCTTCAATTACTTTTTCAAAGTACAATCCGAGTATAGAGGAATCAAGAATATTCCGTCCAATTATATCATCGCGATTATTTCCCGATATCGTTTCAGCAAACTGATTAAATTCAGTTACTGTCCCATCTTCATTCGTAATGATAATGGCGTTTCTCGTTCTTCTTAACATAATTTGATTTAAAATATTGAGCTTTCGATTTTGCTTTCGTAGAAGTAATTCTCTTTCAATGGAGTCGACAACATTGGATAGCATATTCAAGAACAGTGGATTTTGTTGCTCTGTCGTTGTCATTATGGAGAGGCTTCCTAAAAGATTATCAATGTCCGTATAATGAAACGAAACACCATAGCATGCTGTATCATGTAAAAAGCGATAATAGTGATCATCACCAATTAATTGAATTGGATGTCGATGCTTTAAAGCTAAACTAATGACATTTGTACCCATTTCTTCCTCAGTAAATTGGGCTCCCAAACAAATACCAAGCTTTGTGACCATTTCTTTAATCGACTCGTCCCCAACAATATCTAAGATGAATCCATCCTTGTCTGACATAACAAGCAATATAGGTGTCCCTTCAAGTGCCTTTAACAATTTATATGAAAAGAAACTTACAACTTCTAGTATTTCATTGTATTCTTCTCTCTTTTCCATTAATTCTTCACTTGTCATGACAATATTTGGTTGCTTCACATCATTTGGATTCATCCCTGCTTGCTGACAGTAATGCTTTGAGATACGAATGTATGGGGGATCCTTGTGTACACTCATTACCTTTCATTCCCTTCAGTTAGGACTAGCTTAAATACTGCAAGAAAGCTTTATCAGTCTAGTAAAGTATGAGATAGATGTTTATTCTTTCTATTTACATATCATTATACATATAGATACCTTTAAATCCCATAAATTTAATAAACATCCATCTATTTAACTAGTTTTTTTTCTGTCATAAGCAAAAAGACTTATTCATTTACTAGGTACGTTATATCGCTACAAAAGCTACCTTCTTTGATGCCCCGTTATCATGCTAAAAGAAGGTGCCTTTACAAGGTTCCAACAAACCTCTTAAGGCACCAACTAAGCACGACCCTATTACGTTCATTTCATAATCACTGTTATCTCACAAATCGCTTACATGCAAATAATAAACTAAAGCCCGCTTTCAGGACTATTAACCCAATAATCAAACATTAAATAGATTAGTTACGGTTTGAGGATGTGACTGATCATCATGCTAATGCTTCTGCCAGCTCCTATACGAAGTCCTCATCCTTGCTTTCAAGCCTTGATTTATCTAAATCAGGTCCTTCCTCTTCCATATACTCTATATCACCATAGAAATTAGGAATCGGGACATATCCCCAATCGATATCTGATGCAAAGTAGAAGCTTGGATAAGAAGGTTGATTGTAACTTGAATTTTGCCAAGCAATTCCCGTACGGTATTGACTATCATGCATTAACGTATAAAGCTTCCGGTCAGTTACTTCAGTATTCATATAAATCCGAATAGCAGTACTATCCGCCGTCCGTACGAGCAACTCTTCACGCCAATCTCCAAAGACATCAGCAACTAAGGAAGGATTCCCTTTTGTACCGTTATTCGTCAATGTCCCTTCTGCTGTCAGCATACGTCCAACTTCCCAGTCATCAATTGTAGGAGTATGATTTCCAGAACCATTGATAATTTGCGTAGACATATCTCCGGCCCACTTGATATTCATATTCGTCCCTGGACGGCTAGCGCCCAATACACGGCCATCAGCTGTTCGAAGACTAATAGCCCATGTTTCAAGACCTCTCTCACCGCGAACAACATCACCAATCATTCCACGACCAGTGTCATCTCCAGTGTGCTCACCGTAAAGGACCTCTCCGTCTTCGGCACTTCTAAGCGCAAAGCCATAAGGGGCCCAAGGACCTGCTTCAAACACGGAATAGATTTCCAACCCTGGCCGATCAGGATTTACATCCGCGACATGAAGTGCATCACCATGTCCAAAAATGACATAATCACCAGGTGCCCCGCTTCCTTCTGGTAAGTCCTCCATTGAACTGTATAACAATGATCCATCATGATCTAAAGTCGCACCACCGTGAATAATTTCATGCTTGCCATCACCATCAACATCCGCAACACTAATGGCATGGTTACCTTGTCCAGCTAACCTAGCTAATGGATCATTTGCACCTGGTCCACCATGTGGACCACTATTAAATGGGTTCTCCATTACGACGTGACCACTATCTGCAATCCATAATTTTTCTAAATGGTGGCCATTCCAGTTATATGCCGCAAACACAGCACGAGTATAATAACCTCGATTAAAGAAAGCCGATGGTCGTTCTCCATCTAAGTAAGCAACCCCAGCATTAAATCGATCAACACGATTGCCAGGTTCAATGTGCGGATAAGCATAATCACCCCACAATAAACCATCATCGCCACGTCCAGGTTCATAACGAATCGTTTCTAACTCAGCACCTGTATCACCAGCAAACACGGACAAATATTCAGGGCCTGTTACAACAAACCCTTCAAAATTCCGTAAATCATTACGCTCACTTCTACTCGGCGCATAAACATCCATAAAGTAGTCCGTTAATGCTTCCGCATCCTCACGAGATAGTGGATATTCATATTGAATGTCTATCCCGAAACTTTCTTCTAAAGTAGCTGGCCAATTTCCAGCCACAACTTCAGCATGCTCATGCCAACCTAAGAACATTTCAACAACATGTTCATAATAATCTTCAGAACTAAAACGGTAATCATCCTCATGACTATATCCAGCATCTATATCACCTTGTGGTATCGAAATGTATTCTTCAGAAACCACGTTACCGTCCTCATCATAGTGAATGACTTTCGTTCCTGGAGCTGTCTTGAACATTATTTCTGCTTTTCCGTTCCCATCAAAGTCATACACGAGAAATTGAGTGTAATGAGCACCTGAACGAATATTAACACCTAGATCAATTCTGTACAAAAGCGTTCCATCGAGCTTGTACGTATCAATATACGTATTGCCTGTATAACCAACTTGAGACACATCCTTGGAATTAGAAGGGTCCCATTTAACAATATACTCATACTGACCGTCACCATTTACGTCACCAACACTCATATCATTTGCTGAATACGTATAAGTCTCCCCAACAGGTGTCACACCGTCCTCTGGCTTTTGCAATGGTATATCATAATAAGAGTGTTCCCAAGGTGTGACCACTTCACTTACATCACCAATTTCTTCTCCATCAACAACAGCGCTCACATAATATTGTGAAGAATCCGTTCCTTCTGTATCTAAATAATTTGTACTATTTGTAACAGTAGCCATCCTTTCACCGTCACGATACACATGAAAATTAGTACCTCTCAAGCCGAAGTCAGAATAACCTGTCACTTCATCCGCTAGCAGGCGCCAGCTTAGAAACACTCCTTCTGAGGTTGAGGCTGCTACTAAACCACGATCTAAATCTTCTAATTGAACTGAAAATTGCTTTTTTATTTCTGATCGTACCGTATGAGAAGTAGCGACTTCTTCTTCGCCAACAACAGCAGCTACTTTAAAGTAATGTGGCACATGTGTGGAACGTTCAAATAGATAAGATGTGCTCATTACCGTATCGACACGTTGATACTGCATGTTTTCAGTATCTTTATTTGCCCAATAAATAGCATATTCATCAGCTTTATGATAAGCAGACCACTTCAAAGTGACCGAATGATCCGTTATATGAGTCACTTCTAAATCATTCACACCTTCATTACTTTCAGCTGAAGTACTTGATCCTACACTAGAAAACATTGAAAATAACATAAAAATGGCAAGACTCCTTTTCTATCATACTCCTTCTTTTTCATTACACGTTTGGCTCAGTATGGATTCTAAAACGCAATATGAACTGTGCCTCCTTTAAAACGCTTACAATTTATTAATGTGTAATCTAAGAAGTGTGTACATTATACAAAGATGTGAAGTGAAACGATATACTAAAAATGTTCAAAAACTATTAATAAACAACAAAAACATTACAGGTCAAACAAGTCTTATTTTAATCAAAATTATCCTAGTTTATTACACCTATATCGATTGAGTAATAGTAGTTCATCTAGACTATTTAAATACAGCTTCGAGAAGTAAAAGCGTTTCTAACTTCATATTTACTTATTCCACTATACACGAATCACTCACTTTGTTCATTTCTTAAGTTTACAGTTATAAGATGTACAATTCCAGGGATTGAACTTGGCTTACTGGAACCACTCCACCCTCTTTTCACTAATTCCTTACCAACAAAACGATAAAAAAACATGACCAATTAAAACAACATCCCCATTCTTTTGAATACTCAAAAAAACAACAAATTCTCATAAGAACAGATCACAACTTCGTCTTTATTTTTAACTATTTCCATTTCCACGGAAATATTGGCATCTCTACTTCACGATATAGTGAATCAGAGTAATAGCTTCGATCCATCGTTAACAAGTTCGCAAATTGAATCGAACGTAAGAGAATGCTAGTTATAATTACTTAGCATGACCAACCTCCTCCAAAGTGCTGGAGGGGAATCTCCCTCTCTTTTAACACTTGCTAGATCATTTTTTTTAATCCATTCAGAAAATTGATCGCTATTTACCTTACCTTTTCGTTAATGTATGATTCCCCATGTCTAATAAGGGAAATATGCATTACTTTCCTCCTGAGAATCTTCATTATTAGTCTTATCCAAATTTCAACTCACTTTATTATGCTGATTAAACGTTTGTAGAATCATAAAACACGAAGGAGGTGGGGCAATTTTGTTTCAGTCCCAACCTCTTCGTGTTTTGTAAAGAACTATTTATATTTCACACTCTTACAATCGTGATTTTTCCAATACACATAGCTCAAATGGCTTAATCATTGCAAATTCGCCTTTATAAATGACATCATCCTGATTATCATTCGATGCTATTACTTCCCATGATGCTGAAGAAGGCAAACGCAAACGGTGCTTTTGATCAGTCGGATTCACAAATACGACTAAATCTGTATTTACATCTAATAGAATATATCCTAAAATAGGCGATTTCACTTTCAAAAAATGAATTTGTTTGCGTATTTGTTCCTTCGAACGTAAACGAAAAACAGGATATTTTTTTCTTATTGTCATTAACCTTCGTATAAATTCTATATTTTCGGCTTCTACCTCTCTTTTTTCCCAATCAAGCTTATTTACTTTGTCTCCTGATATATAGCTATTTTCATCACCATGCTTTGTACGGAACCATTCCTGACCTGCATGGAGAAATGGGATTCCTTGGCTTAGAAGTGTGATTCCAGTTGCCAATTGGTGCATTCGTTTTCGTGTTTCTTCATTGTGTATGGGATTAGTATTTTCGAGACGGTCCCAAAGTGTATGATTGTCATGACATTCAACATAATTAATAGATTGACTCGGCTCTGAAACAAATGGTATTCCATACTCTTCTAAAACAGAACCTGTTATAAGGTGTGGTAGCCTTTCTACAAAAATGCCTTCTCCATTCACATAGCCTTGATCTTGATCACTGAATAGTTGACCTTTTAACGAATCTCGGAATAAATCATTAAAAAAACCAACCTTTCGTAGTTGCTTGGCTTTATCAGGTGTTGTTTTCAATTCGTATCGTAATGCAGTAGGTAAATCCCAGCCTTCTCCAAGTAAAAGAATCGGGCGCTCTTCTTTTTGACACCTTTTTTCAATCGCCTTTATCGTTTCTACATCCATTGCTCCCATTAAATCAAAACGAAAACCATCAACTTGATATTCTTGAAGCCAATATTCAATAGAATCTAATATGAATTTCCTTGCCATTATTCGTTCTGTTGCAAAATCATTTCCAACACCTGTTCCATTACTAACCTCTCCATTATCATCATACCTAAAGTAATAACCTGGAACGATCTTTTCAAATGAGGATTCTTCTCGAATGTATACATGATTAAAGACGACATCTACAATCACACCCAATCCTTCCTTATGAAAAGATGAGATCATTTCTTTACATTCTTCCAGTCGAGTAATCGGATTTTGAACATCGGTTGAATAGCTACCTTCGGGTACTTGAAAAAATAATGGGTCATACCCCCAGTTATAGCTCTCTTCTGGTTCAAGCTCATTCACCCGAGCAAAATCGTTAATTGGTAGTAATTGCACATGTGTGATTCCTAAATCCTTTATATATGATATTCCTGTCGAGAATCCGTTTGGGGTAGTTGTTTTTGTTTCTGTTAATCCAATGAATTTGCCCTTTTCCCTAACTCCACTCTTTTCAGAAATCGTTGCATCCCGAACGTGAATCTCATAAATGATCGCATCATTCAATACTGCTATTTCGTGACAGTTCCTCTCTACTTTAGTTGATCCTTTTAACCTTTTTAGATCTACAACCACTCCTTTTTCGCTATTAGCAAGTAATGCCTTAGTGTATGGATCAATAGCTCGAACCACTTCTCCATTCACGACAAGCTCATATTCATAAGGGATCCCATGCATGTCTCCTTGAATCTCTTCTTGCCAAATGCCATTTTCATATTTTTTTAGTGACATAATAATATTATTTATATATAACTTAACTGATGTAGCTGTCGGTGCCCATAATCTAAATTTAGTGTCATCTTTCGTGCATATTGCTCCTAATTCAATGTTAATGTTCGTATAATTTTGCTCAAACCAATCCGTTCTAATAATTTTTCTAGGATAGATTCGAAAACGCTTTCCTTCGATGTATAGGGATAGTTCTTCTCCTAATGGAAGGGGTTCTTCCACATGAAATTTTGCTGTGTTCTCTCCTTCTATACCGACAAATTGCACAGAAAAATTTTGCTTCTTCCCTTTTATAAGAAGAGGGGTATTAAATGATAGCTCCTCTAACCCTTCTGACGTTAGTCTCAAATCATGAACATCATCTAACCAAGCGATCGTAGAAGACACTGGACACACCTCTTTTCTTATTTATTTATCTCACATTACGTTATTCATAAAACTTCATTAATGTTATTCATTCTCAAAATTCATCATTAAGTGGATTAGATTTCTATTTTCATTTTGGACATTGTTTCAATTTTTAATCATTTTATTTAGTGCTATTTCTCAATAATTTGTTCGTCATAAATGGACACAACCCCCTAAATTCCTGCGTTAAATTGTCTAACACTTTTTCTTACATTTCTTTCAACTTCCTTTATAATGTATTCATATCAACTTGAAAACAAGCTTGTCACCTCTAGTCTCATCATAACAATACCTACAATAAACAACTACGACTACGACTACGTATCATTTTCTTTCAAGATTCATGTTAAATTGTAAAAATCCCATAAAAATCGTAAACATTCGTCTATGAAAGGAGATTCTTGCTTCATGAACGAGTTCATCACGGAACATGACATCTACTTATTTCACCAAGGTACACATTACTTAAGTTACCAATTTCTTGGATCACATCCAGCTACAGTTGATTTTAAAAAAGGATATTTTTTCACCGTTTGGGCTCCAAACGCCTCGGAAGTAAGGGTAGTCGGTGATTTTAACAAATGGGAAGGTTCTCATTTCAAGCTTGAAAAAATTTCTAATCAAGGACTGTGGCATCGTTTTTTCCCTTCTATTCCTGCTGGTTCTTCATACAAGTATGAAATACTCTCAGAATCAGATATTCCATTTTTAAAAGCAGACCCGTATGCGTTTCAATCTGAGGTTAGACCTGCGACAGCTTCGATTTTGACAACTGATTCAACATTTCAATGGGATGATAAACAGTGGAAACTATTACAAGAAGAAACCAATCCTTTAAAAAAGCCGATTAATATTTATGAAGTCCATATAGGATCTTGGAGAACACATGCAGATGGTACACTTTACAGCTATAAAGAGCTTGCAAAAGAATTAATTCCTTATGTGAAATCTCTCGGCTACACCCATATCGAGCTACTTCCACTTGGTGAACATCCATTTGATTTGTCTTGGGGATACCAACAAACAGGCTATTATTCTGTCACATCACGCTATGGTCATCCTAATGATTTGAAATACTTTATAAATGAATGCCACTTAAATGAGATTGGTGTCATTTTAGACTGGGTACCGGGGCACTTTTGTAAAGATGATCATGGCTTACGCCTATTTGATGGAACCCCAACCTACGAATATGCCGATCCACGTAAAGCTGAGAAACGGAATTGGGGGACACTTACTTTTGATTTTGGCAGACCAGAAGTACAAAGCTTTTTAATATCAAACGCTCTCTTTTGGTTAAAGGAATTTCATATTGATGGACTTAGAGTCGATGCCGTTGCCAGCATGCTCTACTTAAACTTTGACAATTACGATGAAGAAGAGAAATTGTACAACAGCTATGGTGGAGAAGAAAATCTTGAAGCAGCTGCTTTTTTAAGAAAGTTAAATGAAGTCGTTTTCGACTATAAACCTCACACCTTGATGATGGCAGAAGACAGTACAGATATTCCACTTATAACAAGCCCCACTTATTCTGGTGGACTCGGATTCAATTTCAAATGGAACATGGGCTGGATGAATGACACGCTTGACTTTATGGAGTGTGACCCTGTTTATCGAAAATGGCATCATCAATGCTTAACATTCCCAATTATGTACACGTACTCAGAGAATTTTCTTCTTCCTCTTTCGCACGATGAAGTTGTACATGGAAAGAAATCATTATTGAACAAAATGCCTGGTGACCAATGGCAACAATTCGCAAACCTTAGATTGTTATACGGCTATATGATGACACATCCAGGTAAGAAGCTACTATTCATGGGTGGAGAGCTAGGCCTTTACTCTGAATGGAAAGACAAGGAGCAACTTGATTGGCATTTACTCGACTATCCATTGCATAAAGCGATGTTCGATTTCGTAAAGGACCTAAACCATTTTTATAAGCACGAACCCTCTCTATACGAATGTGATCACGAAGTGCACGGATTTGATTGGATTGACCCTCATAATATCGATCAAAGTATCATAGTCTTTTTGAGGCGAGGTGATTTTTCTAATGAAGAGCTTATTATTGTTTGTAATTTCACCCCGAATGTCTATTATGACTATAAGATCGGTGTACCATACCCAGGTACATATAAAGAGGTGTTCAATTCAGATGCGGATAAATATGGAGGATCTAATCAATTAAATGTTGGTCGTTATTTCAGCTTCCCTGAGAAGTGGCATGGTCATAACCAACATATCAAAATCAAAATTCCACCATTAGCCATATCTGTTTTTTCAACACCATCTAAGGGAGTCAGTACTTGAGGAGGATATTGGATGAAAAAAGAATGTATCGGGATGCTATTGGCAGGAGGAGAAGGCAAACGTTTAGGACTATTAACGAAGAATGTAGCAAAGCCAGCCGTACACTTTGGAGGAAAATATCGAATTATTGATTTTACGTTAAGCAATTGTACGAATTCAGGTATTCATACGGTTGGCGTATTAACTCAATATTCTCCATTTGAATTAAACAAGCACATTGGAATCGGCAAACCTTGGGATTTGGACCGGCAGCACGATGGTGTTTCAATCCTATCACCTTACACAGCAAAAGGTGGTGGAAGCTGGTATTCAGGTACGGCTGATGCCATCTATAAAAACATTCATTATATTGAACAATATGATCCAGAGTACTTATTAGTCATATCAGGTGATCATATTTACCAAATGAATTATCAAGAGATGCTCCAGCAGCATAAAGAGACTGGTGCTGATGCGACCATCTCCGTAATGGAAGTGAATTGGGCTGAGGCTTCACGTTTCGGAATCTTAAATACAATGGACAACTTGCGAATTTATGAATTTGACGAAAAACCAGCTACTCCAAAAAGCAACTTAGCTTCAATGGGAATTTATATATTCAATTGGCAAACATTAAAAAAATATTTACTCGATGATCAAATAAAACAAGATTCTTCTCATGACTTCGGAAAAAATATTATTCCTTCCATGCTCCTTCATAATCAGTCTCTCTATGCATATCGATTTGATGGTTATTGGAAAGATGTCGGTACGGTTCAAAGCTACTGGGAAGCAAACATGGACTTACTTGATGATGATTTAACCTTGTCCTTAAACCATAAAAATTGGCGAACATATACGCAAGACTCAAATTTCCCACCACAGTTTTTAGGAGAAAATGCTGTTGTAAAACATTCATTGATCAATTCTGGATGCTGGATTTGTGGTTCGATTGATCACTCCATTATTTCAAAAAATGTTTCCATTGATATTGAAAGCTCCATCAAACAATCCATTTTACACCCGAATGTTACAGTAGGAAAAAATGTTACACTTGAACGCGTCATCGTTATGGAAAATACCGTTATTCCTGAAGGGTTTCACATTTCATCTATTCCTCATAACGAGCCACTTGTCATAGACCAATCTAGTTTAGAATTAATGATGTCGAAATCATAATAAACTGTAAGGAGGAATTCAAATAGAAACGATGATGGGTGTTATAAACTTAGAGAATGAACGAGATTTTTTAAATGAATTAACCTATTTCCGTTGCGGTGCAGCTGTTCCTTTTGCCGGTCGATATCGCCTAATCGATTTTACTCTTTCAAACATGGTCCAATCTGATATAACAGAGGTCGCCATCTTCACACGAAATAAGTACCGCTCTCTTATGGATCATCTTGGAACAGGTGCTGATTGGAACCTTGACCGCAGATATGGAGGCCTATTCATCCTTCCTCCAGACTGGAATGATCCAACTGATATTTCAAAAGGCGATCTTAGGCATTTCCATAACAATCGTGATTATTTTGAACGAAGCAATTCAGATTATATCTTAATAAGTGGCAGTCAATTTGTTGCAACATGTGATTATAAAGAAGCCTTTCAACTACATTTAGAAGCAAATGCCGATGTAACGCTTATTACTACATATGTAGCAGAAGATAAGCCTGAACATCAAGCTTGTATGCGTATCGAACAAGACGAGCATAATCGTGTCACCCATATGACACACGATACGACAAACCCACAGTTATTTACTGGTGTATATATTATAACGAAAAAGTGCTTAATGAAACTTGTAGATCAATGTATTGCTTATCATAAAGAGAACCTTTTCACTAATGGGATCATTGCCAACCTAGATTCATTAATTGTTCAATCTTACAAACATAGAGGATATAGCTCTTTTATCGATTCAATTGAAAGCTATTATCGTCATAACATGAATTTACTCTCTACAGACCATTATAAAAGTCTCTTTTATCAAAAACCTTTTGTTTTAACAAAAATTAGCAATGAACCTCCGACTAAGTATCGTAATGAAGCAAAGGTCATATCATCTTTACTTGCTAACGGTTGTGACATTAAAGGAAATATTAAGAACAGTGTCTTATTTCGAGGCGTAAAAGTTCAAGAAGGAGCGACGATTAAAAACTCAATTATTATGCAAAACTGTACTGTTCAAGCTAACGCCTATTTAGAAAATGTTATTCTCGATAAAGATGTCAACATATCAGACGGTCAAACATTAGTGGGAAGTGTTGATAAACCATATGTTGTCCCGAAACGAAAAATCATTTAATCAGTAATAAACAACATTAAACTTATTCTGAAAGGAGAAGAGATCGGATGAATCATGTATTATTTGTCGCTTCTGAATGTACGCCCTTTATTAAAACCGGAGGATTAGCTGATGTAATAGGATCTCTTCCACATGCATTAAAAACTCATGAACACCTGAATGTTAGCGTCATTCTTCCACTTTATGATGAAATCTCTCAAGATTGGAAGAATCAAATGGAATTTAAAGCGATTGTCCCTGTAGAAATTGGTTGGCGCAATCAAACAGCTGAGCTTTATTGTTTAAATTATGAAGGTGTACACTATTACTTCCTAGCAAACACATTTTATTATGAAAGAAAAGGGGTCTATGGCTACTATGATGATGGTGAAAGATTCTTATTCTTTAGCAAGGCTGTCATTTCATCACTTGATTACTTAGATTTCGTCCCTAATATTCTCCATGCTCATGATTGGCAAGCGGGGCTAGCAATAGCCTTCGCAAAAATTTATCAGCCTATTGAAGAGATGAAAACGGTTTTCACTATACACAATATGAAATATCAAGGTCTGATACCACTTGATATGTATGAAGATTTCTTTTCTCTACCGAGAGAGCATATCGGAGGGATGGAATGGAATGGAATGCTGAATTGTTTAAAAGCAGGTATGTTTCATGCTGATAAAATAACAACCGTTAGCCCGAGCTACGCGAATGAACTGAAAAACCCTTACTATAGTGAAGGACTTCATCCTTTATTAAATGATCGTAAAGCTGACTTCTGTGGAATTTTAAATGGTATTAATACGGATGAGTATAATCCACTAAAGGATCCACATGTAGATGTACCATATAGCTACTCCCGTGCAAAGAAGAAATTAAATAAGTTAGCTCTTCAAGAGGAGCTTAATCTTCAAATGAGTGAAGAAAAACCGTTATATGTTATGGTTACACGTTTAGTTGAGCAAAAAGGACTTCACTTAATTCAATGTATTTTAGAAGAGTTTTTACAAGAGGACATTCAATTTATCGTATTAGGAACCGGTGAACGAGAATTTGAACATTACTTTTCTTATCTAGCTAATAAATACCCATCCAAGTCAGCAGCAATTTTAACCTTTGATGAGGCTCTCTCACGCAAGTTATATGCCAGCGCTGACTTTTTTCTCATGCCTTCTCTATTTGAACCGTGTGGATTATCTCAGCTTATCGCTCTCCAGTATAAGACGGTACCAATCGTTAGAGAAACGGGTGGCTTAAAGGATACGGTTTCTTCTTATAATGAACTTACAGGTGAAGGAAATGGATTTAGTTTCACTAATTATAATGCCCATGATTTGCTAACCGTTCTTCACTACTCATTGCGAATCTTTCACGATGACGGAAATTGGAAGCAACTATGTAAAAACATAAACAAATGCAAATACGACTGGAAGCATTCAGCAGCTGAATATACTCGTTTATACACAAAAGTGTTGACAGAACAAGGAGTGAGTCAAAATTGACCTATCAAAATGTGGATGAATTCATCAGCCAAATAACTGAAAAGATTCGCACACTTTTCGATAAAGAGTTAAACGACGTTAACGAAAAAGACCTCTATTATGCTCTTGCATCCATCGTCAACGATGAAATGCATCCCCATTGGCATAAAACAAATGGGCATTACGAGCAAAAAAAAGTAAAAAAGGTCTATTACTTATCAATGGAGTTCTTGATCGGTCGACTTCTTGAAAGCAATTTACTAAATTGTGGGCTTCTAGATATTACGAACAACGCTTTGAAAAAACTTGGTTTTACACGAGATGCGGTATTTATTCATGAGCATGATGCTGGACTTGGAAATGGTGGCTTAGGACGTTTAGCCGCCTGCTTTCTCGATTCACTTGCCTCACTTCAATATCCAGGACACGGCTGCGGCATTCGTTACCGTTATGGGTTATTTGAACAACGGATCATTCATGGCCATCAAATCGAATTGCCTGACTACTGGTTAAAAGAAGAGTATCCTTGGGAAACTCGAAAGTCAGAAGAGCGTATTTATGTTTATTTTGGTGGGAGTGTACACATGCATCATCGTGCAAACGGTTCTTTAGAATTCCGTTACGAAAATACCGATGAAGTTATTGCTGTTCCATACGACATTCCGATCAGTGGTTATCATAATCATACGGTTAATACGTTACGACTCTGGAGTGCCGAATCACAAGATAGAAATGGTGTCGCAAATCACAATGATCAATATTATCATGCGCTTGATCATACTCACTCCATTGACCAAATATCCGGTTTCTTATATCCTGACGACTCGAGCTATGAGGGTAAAGAGCTTCGTTTGAAACAGCAATACTTTCTCGTTTCAGCAAGTATTCAGAATATATTACGTCAATACTTAAACGAAGGACGCGGCTCACTTACACAATTATCCGATCATATTGTCATTCAAATTAATGATACACACCCTAGTTTAGCGATTCCTGAGTTAATGAGACTGTTAATGGATATTTACGATCTTGATTGGGACCAAGCGTGGGAAACAACTCATAAGACGATTGCTTATACAAATCATACAACACTAAGTGAAGCCCTCGAAAAGTGGCCAAAAGGGATGGTTCAAAGCCTTCTTCCAAGAATATACATGATTATTGATGAAATAAATGAACGTTTTTGCCAAGGCTTATGGTTTGATTATCCTGAGTTACGAGACCATATTCCCGAGCTAGCGATTATCGCTGATGAACAAATTCACATGGCACGTTTAGCTATCGTTGGAAGCTATAGTGTTAACGGTGTTGCTAGGCTCCATACAGAGATTTTAAAGAAGAAAGAAATGAAGCTTTTTTATCAGCTTTTCCCGAAACGATTTAATAATAAAACAAACGGCATTACACACAGAAGATGGCTTCTTCAAGTGAACCCGCACCTAGCTAACGTCATAACAGATGTCATCGGTCCAGCATGGATTAAACGTCCAAATCAGCTTATTAGCTTACTTCGTTATTCGAACGATGCAGCCTTTCTCCAACAAATAGAGCAGGTCAAATTACAAAACAAACGAACACTAGCTCAATTTATTTATGACAGAATGGGAATAAAAGTGAACGAGAAGTCCATCTTTGATGTTCAAATTAAACGACTTCATGAATACAAGCGTCAGCTTTTGAACATTTTCCATGTCATTTACTTATACAATGAATTAAAGGATAATCCCAAGCTTGACCTTACACCACGTACCTTTATTTTTGGAGCAAAAGCGGCTCCTAGCTATCATCTTGCAAAAGAAGTCATTAAACTCATTCATACGGTCGCTTCTTTAGTAAACCATGACCCTGACGTTGCGGATAGAATTAAGGTAATTTTTTTAGAAAACTATAATGTTAGTTTAGCGGAAAAAATTATACCGGCAGCGGATATTAGTGAACAAATTTCCACCGCTAGTAAGGAAGCTTCTGGTACTGGGAATATGAAAATGATGATGAACGGAGCATTAACAGTAGGCACGATGGATGGAGCGAATATTGAAATACGTGATTTAGTAGGAGATCAACACATTTTTATGTTCGGACTTACTTCTGATGAAGTACTCCACTATTATGAGCATGGAGGTTATTCGGCACGAGACATTTATAATACCGATGATCGAATTAGTCGAATCCTAGATCAGTTAAACAGTGGTGTATTTGGTGAACAAGAAATGGAATTTAAGGACCTCTACTATAATATTTTATATCATAATGATCCATACTTTGTTTTAAAGGATTTCGATCCCTATATTGAAACTCACGAGCTTGTAGAGCAAGCTTACCGCGATCGTTCAATATGGCTTAATAAAAGCATTACAAACATTGCTTATTCTGGAAAGTTCTCGAGCGATCGAACCATTCAACAGTACGCATCAGAAATATGGCAACTCACAAAGAGCCCCATTAAATAAACAGAAGACAAACAAATGTCAGGTCTGTTACGAACTAGAATAACAGGCCTGACATATAGCTCCTCATTACTTTCAATCCACAGAAAAGAGAATGCTCACTTCATCCTCTATTAATTTCTATTCCTGCAAGCAAATTCGTAACAACATGACCAGCCATTATAAGTCCGGCTACTGAAGGAACAAATGCATTTGATGATGGAGGCATTTTGGCCTTACGAATCTTTCCTGCTTCTGCTGCTTCTGGGACAATCTCTTTTCGAATGTCCTCACGAATTCGAATAGGTTGCTCATCCGAATACACAACTTCAATTCCTTTTCGAATCCCTTCCTTACGTAGTCTCGTTCGAATCACTTTTGCAATCGGATCATGAGTAGTCTTGGAAATATCCGTAATTCGCAAACGTGTTGGGTCCATTTTATTTGCTGCCCCCATGCTAGAAATGATTGGGATGTTTCGATTAAGACATTCCTTCATTAAGTGAATTTTATACGAAATCGTATCACTTGCATCAATCACATAATCTATATCATAGCTGAAGAATTGTTCATACGTTTCCTCCGTATAAAACATTTTCAAAGCGACGACTTCGCATTCTGAGTTAATATCCATAATACGCTCTTTCATTAATTCAACCTTTTGCTTTCCAACTGTTGATAGTAATGCATGAATTTGACGATTCACATTCGTAATATCTACATCATCCTTATCAACGAGTACAAGCTTGCCAACTCCTGAACGTGCTAACGCCTCTGCTGAAAAGGAACCAACACCTCCAATCCCTAATACTGCTACCGTACTTCCTTTTAAGCGTTCTAAACCATCATGACCAATCGCCAGTTCATTTCGTGAAAATTGATGTAACATTCTATTCTCCTTTCATCCCTTATTATGTAACATTTCCATCGTGTCAAAAAAAGCAATCCATTTTAAGTTATGATACACTTACAGTAGAACAATCATTCAGTGAGGTGTCATTCATGGATTTGCTAGCTACTCAGCATTGTATTGAAATTGAACAACAAATAAAGTGGACAGAGAAAGTCACAGTTGAAACGGTCTATGAAATGAAATTATACGATGAATGTATAACCGTCAAACAAGAGCGTTTCCCACTTACTTCGATTTTTGATATTTCGTATCGAAAGAAGCCTCACTCGCAAGATATGGGCTTTCTTTATTTACACACTGCAAATGGAGTACGGACTTTCTATATTAAAGAAGAACCGACCTCATTATTAAGTGCTTATCAACAACTTAAGTTAGATCGTCCCGAATTGCGCTGAATATAAGGCTTTGACTCGTTTTCTTAAAGAAACATCACCGTAAATTGGATAATGCGGATATGGCAGATCACCTTTATTCCAATTGGCGATAATCCAGCCTTCACCATCATGATGCGTATACGTATCTAACACTTCAATGCCAGTTTCCTTCACCCATTGCAGAGCCTTTTCCCTTTGGGTGTGTGTTACACAAACTAACATATGTGAATATGGGTGCTCTAATAGGGCTGAAGATGAATACGAACGCTGCCATTGACCGAACCGATGGTGGAAAAGAAAATCTTCAATCATGCTATTAGCTGTTGCACCCTTTCCGGCACCCGGACCGATAAACAATAACTGGTCGATTTGTTCTCCTTCAATCGATATTCCATTTGTGACTCCATTCACATAAGTAAGCTGCTCCGATTGACATAGGAAAGCAGGATATACGCCACCAACAATCGAGCTGCCCTGTTTCCAGGCTTCACCTATTAGCTTTATTGTAAAACCAAACTTTTCTCCAGCTTCAACATGCCAATCCTCTAATTCTGATATCCCCTGACGGATTAGCTGCAACCCATTCGGCCACTCTCCAAAGCAAAGCCGGCTTAATATACGAATTTTATACCATGAATCATACCCGTCTAAATCTTCACTCGGATTTGATTCTGTATAGCCTTTTTCTCTAGCATCCTCTAACGCTTCTGCTAATAAACGATTATGCTCAGTCATCTCCGTAAGTACATAGTTAGTTGTCCCATTTAAGATTCCTGAAACGCGTGAAATGGCAGTTGCGCTCAACGTTCCCTTTAATGCATTAATAATCGGAATACCACCACCAACCGATGCTTCATACCCGTAATACGTATGTTGATTGCTAGCCAATACCTCAAGCTCTTTTCCTTTCTCGGCTACGAGCTTCTTATTAGCTGTTATGACTGGAACCCCTTTTTGAAGCCAATGCTTTGTATATAAATAAGCAGACTCAATTCCACCGATTGCCTCAAAAATAACATCATAATGAGCCACTTCACAAAACTGCTCCCACTCTGACGTCACGATAGCTGGAATATGAATCGCTCTCTGCTTTTGCCGATCTTTCACTAAAATAGCCTTCACTTCAACTGGCTCACCAAGTAATAATTCTAATTCCTCTGACTGATGTATACGCTCATAAACACCGCTCCCAACAGTCCCATAGCCAATTAACCCCACTTGTATCATCGATAATCCCCTACCTCTGCTACACGTTTCTCTATCTGTGCACTCAAAACTTGAAAGAAGTTGTCTCATTACTCCAACCTTAGAGCAAATGAGACAACTACTTCTACACGATTATCCTTCTGTACGCTCAACCTTCTTACCAATAATTGATAAATTTAAATCAATTAATTGTTCAACACTTACTTCACCAGGAGCATCCGTTAATAAATCACTCGCACTTGCTGTTTTCGGGAAAGCAATCGTATCTCGTAAGTTTGTCCGTCCAGCAAGCAACATAACAAGGCGATCTAATCCAAAGGCAATGCCTCCATGTGGAGGTGTACCGTATTCAAATGCCTCAAGTAAGAAACCAAATTCTTCTTTCGCTTGTTCCTCCGTAAAACCTAGCGCCTTAAACATCTGCTCTTGTACATTACGCTGATAAATACGTTGTGATCCACCACCAAGCTCATATCCATTTAAGACAAGGTCATACGCATTTGCTCGAACACTTGCTGGATCTGTTTCAAGCAATTCAAGGTCTTCTTTTCGTGGACTTGTGAATGGGTGGTGCAATGCTACATAGCGCTTTGCTGCTTCATCATACTCGACTAATGGAAAATCTACGACCCATAGGAAATTGAATCTCGTTTTATCAATCAAACCAAACTCTTTCCCGAAGCGTAGACGAAGAGCTCCTAAGCTATCGAAAACAATTTGATGCTTGTCAGCACCAAAGAACAATAAGTCACCAGCTTCAGCATTTAACGCGGCCTTCATCGCTTCTTGTACGTCTTCTTCAAAGAATTTCGCAATCGGTCCTTTTAGGCCATCCTCTTCGACTTTTAGCCAGGCTAACCCTTTTGCTCCGTATTGCTTCACAAAATCCGTTAGTCCATCAATTTCTTTACGAGAAAGCTTATCCGCACCGCCTTTTAAGTTTAACCCTTTTACAATTCCTCCACTAGAAATGGCTCCTTGGAATACTTTAAAGTTAGCATCCTTCACAATCTCAGATAACTCAACAAGCTCCATGTCAAAACGAACGTCAGGCTTATCTGATCCATATCGATTCATGGCTTCATCATACGTTAATCGTGGAAATGGCGTTGTTACCTCTACTCCTTTTAGCTCTTTTAATACTTTTGCCATCATTTCTTCAGCCATCGCTAGTAGCTCTTCCTTATCCATAAAGGATGTCTCAATATCCACTTGTGTAAATTCAGGCTGACGATCTGCTCGTAAATCTTCATCACGGAAACAGCGAACAACTTGGAAGTAACGCTCAAACCCTGAAACCATCAGCATTTGTTTAAAAAGCTGCGGCGATTGTGGTAACGCATAAAATTCACCATGGTGCACACGACTCGGAACTAAATAATCACGCGCTCCTTCTGGTGTGCTTTTCGTTAGCATCGGTGTTTCAATTTCAAGGAACGCTTTCTCATCCAAGAAATCACGTATAAGCTTTGTCGTCTTATGACGTAAGATCATCGTCTCTTGCATATCAGGACGTCGTAAATCCAAATAGCGGTATTTTAACCGAATATCTTCTGAAGCATCTGTATCGGCTTCAATTTGGAACGGTAATGATTTTGAAGCATTCAAAATAGCCACAGATGTCGCATGAACCTCAACCGTACCTGTTTCGAGCTTCTCATTAACCGTACTTGGATCACGCTTCACAACCTTGCCCTCTAGTTCTAATACATATTCATTTCGAACACGATCAGCAATAGCTAGGGCATCCTTATCTACTTCTGGGCTAAATACAACTTGAACAATTCCCGAACGATCACGTAAATCTAAAAATACGACTTGTCCTAGGTCACGACGACGTTGGACCCACCCTTTTAACGATACGACTTCTCCAACTTGTTCTTCACGAATGTTACCACAATGATGTGTTCTTTGACTCATTCTTCTTCCCCCTTATTTATCGTTGATCCTGCATATATTGAATAAACTCTGTTAAAGCTACTGCTTTTTGTTCACCTGATTCCATTACTTTTACGTTAATAAGACCTTGCTTTAATTCATTTTCACCTAGAATAGCTGTATAACGAGCTTGATAGCGATCTGCCGATTTAAATTGTGCTTTCATTTTGCGATCGAGATAGTCTTTATCACAGCTCACTCCAGCTTTGCGCAATTGATAGAGAAGCTCTGCTGCTTTATCCTTCGCCTCATCACCAAGTGCTACAATAAAGCAATCAAGCGTTTCAACAGACGGCTTGTCCAACCCTTTGGCTTTTAAAGCCATAATCAAACGTTCAATACTAAAAGCAAACCCAATTCCTGGTGCAGACGGCCCACCTAAATCCTCAACTAGTCCAGTGTAACGACCACCACCGCATAGTGTCGTAATGGCACCAAATCCTTCACCATCAGCCATAATTTCAAAAGCTGTATGATAATAATAATCAAGCCCTCGAACGAGTGTTGGGTCCACCTCATACTGAATGCCTAATTGATCTAAAATATTACGAACCTTTTCAAAGTAAGCTCTTGATTCATCATTAAGATGATCGAGAATTGAAGGCGCTGTTTGCATTAATGGGTGCTCACGATCCTTCTTACAATCAAGAATACGTAACGGATTTTTCTCCAATCTTGATTGACAATCTTCACAAAACTCGTGTATGTTTGGTTTAAAATGATCGATTAAAGCCTGTCGATGCGCATCACGACTTTCCTTATCACCTAAGCTATTTAAGACGAGCTTGACATCTGTTAATCCAAGCTCTTCATAAATACTCATCGCTAGTGCCAAAACCTCCGCATCAATCGTCGGATCTGAACTGCCAATCGCTTCAACACCAAATTGAACAAACTGCCGCATTCTTCCTGATTGAGGACGTTCATAGCGGAACATAGGCCCTTGGTAATATAGCTTAACAGGCTGATTCGGGTTTCCAAACATTTTCTTCTCAACAAATGACCGTGCAACTCCTGCAGTTCCCTCAGGACGAAGGGTCAGACTCCGATCACCACGATCAGTGAATGTGTACATCTCCTTTTGAACAATATCTGTCGTGTCACCGACACCACGTTGAAACAGCTCCGTATGTTCAAATATTGGTGTACGAATTTCTTTATAATGATACGTACGACACACCTCTTTTGCCTTCGCTTCTATGTATTGCCATAACTCTACGTCACCAGGTAGAATATCCTGTGTCCCACGTGGAATATGAATACTCATCCTCTCACTCCTCTTTTTCAAAAATATAAAAAACTCCCGCCACTGATGCCTAACATACATCAGGGACGAGAGTTATACCCGTGGTGCCACCCTTACTTGAAGCCTACGCTTCCACTTTAAACAGTTAACGCCTGTTCACGTTTTCTCCTACTAGCTAGAAGTCGTTCAGAGAAACTCCTCAGAGGTGTTCTTTCATTAAGACAAATAGGGAAGGCTCTCAGCCACGACCTTTCCTCTCTAGACTACTTGATCTCTTAATTACTATTCCTCTTCAATGGATTCAAAATGATGAT
Organism: Halalkalibacter sp. APA_J-10(15); assembly: GCF_023017105.1. GTDB lineage: Bacteria > Bacillota > Bacilli > Bacillales > Bacillaceae_D > Halalkalibacter. Next base: position 226,225 of record NZ_JALKEV010000004.1, read on the forward strand.
GTATACATCATACGAATTGTCCAATCAACTGTCAATGCTTAATTACGAGATAGCTGATTTTTCAATAGCTGAACTTCTTCTCGTGACAAACCCAACTCACAAGTCAGTTCTACATGACAATCTTGCTTCTCGTTATGAGCATTCATTTGAAACAATGGTCCGGCCTTTTGTTGAGCAAGCTGTCTTTTATTAGAGCGCATTCTCATTCCTCCGTTTTTTACTAGCTTGCCCAAAAACAGAGGAAAGTTACATTCTATTTACTTTCTAAAATTAATGTAACAGGCCCATCATTAACTAATGAAACATCCATCATAGCTCCGAACGTTCCTGTTTCTACATGTATGCCCTTTTCTTGCAAAAGCTGATTAAAATGCTTGTATAATTCTTTAGCACAATCAGGCTTTGCTGCATTCATAAAATTTGGTCTTCTACCTTTGCGAGTATCACCATACAATGTGAATTGCGAAACAGATAACGCTTCTCCTCCTACATTCTTTAAAGAATGATTCATTTTTCCATTTTCATCTTCAAATATACGAAGATGGGCAATTTTTTCAGCTAAATACGCTGCATCCGCGATCGTGTCTTCATGGGTTACTCCGACTAAAAGCATCACCCCACGTTTGATGCGGCCAACACATTCTCCATCAACATGTACTGCTGCTTCCTTCGTACGTTGTAATACAACCTTCATCGTTCCTTCTCCTTACGACACAAAACCTTACCTTAATGTGTCACTCTGCGAACTGAGTAGATATCCCGTAGCTGTTTAATCTTTTCAACAATCTTATGCAAGTGATCTATGTTTGTAATTGAAATCGTTAAATGAACTGTTGCGAGCTTTTGTCGATTATCTGATTGTCCCGACACTTTATTAATCGGTGTTCGTGATTCAGACACAGCATATAAGATTTCATTTAATAATCCATTGCGATCAAAGCCTGTTATTTCAATGTCAACATTATAGGCTTTTCCTTCGCGTTGATTACCTTCCCACTCCACTTCTAGTAATCGTTCCTCTGACTCATTTTGAATATTAGGACAATCTGCCCGGTGAACAGATACACCACGACCTTTTGTTATGTACCCAATGATATCATCACCGGGTACGGGGGTACAGCACCGTGATAAGCGTGTCAATAAATTGTCTACGCCTTTCACACGAACACCTGAGGTTGCTTTTTTTTGCGTCCCTTTCGTTTGCACATCAGAGATCGCTTCAGCTAATGATTGTTCTTCTTGCTCTTGATCGATTTGCTTTTGAAGCTTTTCCGTTAATCGATTAACAATTTGCTTAACACTTACACCGCCATAACCAGTTGCAGCAAACATATCCTCTTCACCAACAAAGCTAAACTTATGAGCGGCATCAGCAATATTTTCTTCCGTCAGAACGACCTTCACATCAAAATCACGTTCGCGTATTTCCTTTTCGATTAATTCGCGACCTTTTTCAATATTTTCTTCACGACGTTCCTTTTTAAACCATTGTCTTATTTTATTTTTCGCATGTGACGACTTAGCAATTTTCAACCAATCCTGACTTGGCCCGTATGAATGCTTCGATGTCATCACTTCAATAATATCACCGGTATTTAACTCGTGATCAAGCGGAACCATCTTGCCATTTACCTTCGCTCCAATGCAGCGATTTCCGATCTCACTATGAATGCGGTAGGCAAAATCGATTGGAATCGAGCCTTGTGGAAGCTCCATTACATCACCATTTGGTGTAAAGACAAATACCATATCTGAGAACAAATCCATCTTTAATGATTCCATAAATTCCTGTGCATCATTCGTATCCGTTTGTGATTCAATTACATCTCTAAACCATGTCAATCGATCCTCAAATGTATTCTTATTTGGGTTAATCGTCTTGCCTTCCTTATAAGCCCAGTGAGCAGCAACCCCGAATTCTGCTATTTGATGCATATCCTGAGTTCTGATTTGAACCTCTAATGGATCACCATATGGACCGACAACGGTCGTATGAATGGACTGATACATATTCGCCTTTGGCATCGCAATATAATCCTTAAAGCGACCAGGCATTGGCTTCCATGATGTATGGATTACGCCAAGAACGGCATAGCAGTCCTTTATACTTCCAACGATAATGCGAACAGCTAACAAATCATAGATTTCGTTAAATTGTTTATGCTGCAAATTCATTTTTCGATAAATACTATAAAGATGCTTCGGCCGTCCCGATATTTCTGCCTTTACATGTACGTCATCTAAATTTTCATTAATTGTATCCATGACTTCAGAAAGGTACTGCTCTCGTTCCGCGCGTTTTCGTTTCATTAGATTAACGATCCGATAGTATTGTTGAGGGTCTAAATAGCGAAGTGCGGTATCTTCAAGCTCCCACTTTATTTTCGAAATCCCTAATCGATGAGCAAGTGGCGCAAAGATTTCTAACGTTTCATTTGACGTAATTTGCTGTTTATGTGGTGGCATAAACTTCAACGTTCTCATATTATGAAGGCGATCAGCAAGTTTAATCATAATGACGCGTATATCCTTTGCCATGGCAATCAGCATTTTACGATGGTTTTCTGCTTGCTGCTCTTCTTTTGACTTGTACTTAAACTTCTTCAGCTTCGTTACACCATCAACGAGCATAGCCACTTGATCGTTAAATTCCTCTTCAATCTTCTCAACGGTAATATCCGTATCTTCAACAACATCATGGAGAAATGCTGCTGCCACTGAGTTCGGATCAAGTTGAAGATCAACGACAATGCCTGCCACCTGAATAGGATGAAGAATATATGGTTCACCTGATTTACGATATTGACCTTCATGGGCTCTTTCAGCAAATTCATAGGCCTTTCGTATAAAAGCGACATCTTTTTCATTTAAATAAAGACCCGCTTGCTCTAATACTTGATCTAAAGTCATGGAATCACCTAATTTTTTACGATTCGATATTTCTTTATATTATGGTGAAGTTTGTCGCTTATGTAAAGAGAAAAATCGAAAACAATTATGAAGTTCGCCTTTTCATTCACATACTATTCTTTAAGAACGTTTCAAGATTCTAACCAAAACGTTACAATACCAACATGTATACAAGAAAAAGGCACCACAATTGCGGAACCTTTCCTTCATTTCTTAGTTGTATGTCATTAATGAGAATACGTCATACCCATCTAATCGTTGTCTACCATTTAGATAACCTAATTCAATCATAAACGCAATCCCAACGACTTCACCGCCGAGTTGCTCGACTAATTTAACCGTTGCTTCAATCGTACCACCTGTTGCCAATAAATCATCCGCAATCACAACACGTTGTCCTTTCTGAATCGAGTCGCGATGTAGTGTTAATTCGTCTTTCCCATATTCAAGTCCATAGCCTTGCGAAATCACTTCACGTGGTAACTTCCCTGGTTTGCGCACAGGAACAAACCCGGCTTCAAGCGCATAGGACATAGGACACCCAACCACAAACCCTCGCGCCTCAGGTCCAACAATGACATCTGCCTTTTTCTGCGAAGCAAATTGAACCATTTCATCAATGGCCTTCTTATAAGCTTCACCGTTTTGCATTAATGTTGTAATATCCTTGAAACGAATACCTTCTTTTGGATAGTCCTCGACAATCGTAATAAATTGTTTAAAATCCATCTTACACCGTCTCCTTGATTTTCATTTGATCATATTCCAATTCTTGTTCAAACCATAGCTTTAATTGATCGTAGGAAGAATAAATAAGCTCATTTTCAATTTTCGTTTGCTCTAATCTATGTCTAAAGCTAGCAGAATCCTCTAAATGCTTCTTTTCTGGATTCGAAACAACTGATAAGCTCTCACCTTCTATTGTAGCAAATCCTAGCTCACAAAACACTTTTATCATAAACTCTACCGTATCCTTGGACCAGCCTTTATGCTTCGCCAAATCATGGCTCTGATTTAATGGAAATATCGTTCGTTTGATTAAAAAAGCATAAAACCATTTAAACTGTTCACGGTTAGGCTGAGTTGAGAAAAAATGATCCTCTTTTTGATGAAAAACAACATAAATCCTGTTCGGCTTCCCTTTTTTAAGTAATTCCTTTAACTGTTGCAAATGTTTAGGAGCATCAAGTAATACGAGATAACGATCATCAGTCGTTCTCACATTTTGAGCAAGCGTCACGTCTAAGTCATGAAGAGCTAAATCATCAATCGTCTCATTTTGAAATACGACTAACAAGCGTTCTTCTTCAGCTATTCCCTCAAGTCTCTCCTTCAACTTAGCCTGTTGTGCACTTCGCCAATCAAATAGCTGCCAGGTATGAACCGCCAAATCCTCTAGCATTAATTGTGGCTTTATGTGACCATTCCATTCATTAATCGATAACGTTCCAACAGCAGAAATTTTCGCCTGATGGGTCATTTGCTCAAATAAATACCCTAAATGAAAACCGATGCCGTCTAGATTTGCTGCCGCTTGAGAAAATAACACTTTTAAGTGATTAGATTCACTGCCTATCTTTCGCATTTGTGAAAGAGAGACATTCTCAAGCATCACTTTCGGTGTTGGATTGTTTACTCCAAATGGAGCTAAACGCTCCATCTGCTGAATAACGGATACTGATACCTCTTCAACCGTTGCAATGAGGTCTACTTTTGTTACAGGCTTAAAATCTTCTTCTGTTAATCCCTCTTTTGCCTGTTGGAGCAAGCGTGCTCTTAGCTCATCAACATCAGTTACATTCATCGTCAACCCCGCAGCCATTGGATGACCTCCGAAATGGGGCAATATGTCACGGCTCTTTGATAATTCTGCAAACATATCGAACCCTTCAATGCTTCGAGCTGACCCTTTGGCTAATCCTTTTTCTGCATCAATACTAAGAACGATTGTTGGTCGATAATAACGTTCGACTAATCGCGATGCGACAATACCAATTACACCTGGATTCCATCCCTCACCTGCAATGACAAGCACTTCATTTTCATTTGCTGGAAATTCAGACTCGACCTTAGCAATGGCAGCATCGGCAATTGTCGCAACAACCGATTTTCTCTCTTTATTTAAACGGTCAATTTCTAATGCTAGCTGTTCCGCTTCATCGCTATCATTTGTCAGTAATAATTCAACAGCAGGATCAGCTGAGTCTAATCGACCAGCTGCATTAATTCTCGGACCTATACCAAACCCTACATGATCCGATTGGAGAACTTGACCGTCTAAGCCGCACATTTTCTTTAAAGCAATTAAGCCAGGTCTCGAAGTTTCCTGTAGAGTTTGTAACCCTTCCATAACAAGAAGGCGATTTTCGTCTACTAGTGGAACAAGATCAGCGACAGTCCCAATAACAGCTATATCAAGCCATTCAGTCGGCACACGCCCTAAAAGTGCTTGTACTACCTTTAGCACGACTCCGACTCCTGCTAGCCCTTTGAATGGGTACTCGCAGCCTGGCTTCTTCGGATTCACGATTGCCAATGCATTAGGTAATTGCGGTGGTGCCTCATGGTGATCAGTAACGATGAAATCAAGCTCTATCTCTTTAGCGACACGTGCAACATCAACAGCAGCAATACCAGTATCAACCGTTATCACGAGGTCAACACCGTCTTCTTTTGCTTGACGAATGGCTGGCTCATTTGGTCCATATCCTTCTGTAAAACGGTTCGGTATGTAGTAATCGACGTGTGCTCCTAGTGAAGTTAAAGCTTCATACATGAGAGCTGTACTGCTTACACCATCAGCATCATAATCACCGAATATTAACATTCGTTCCTGCTTCTCAATAGCTTCCTTTACACGGACAACTAGACGATCCATATCATCTAGTAAAAATGGATCGTGGTAGTTCATCTCTTCTTTATATAAAAACCTTCGAGCTGCCTCTACAGTATCAATCCCTCTATTCAACAGTAGCTTTGCAACTAATGGTGCAACTTGAAGCTTGTCAACTAATTGTTCAACACGTTCTTTTGGCTGTGTTTCAACCTTCCATCGTGCTTTAGATTTTAACATACAAACACCCCTTGACCTTCCCATTATACAGGAGTGGTCAAAGGGTGACAATGCTCTCTATTAAAGGCACTGAAAAAGTTTAGTTTTAATTTTTTCAGTGGTCTCTTGTATTACTTCTTGTCATTGGATGTGCTTTCGACTTCTTCCTCAATTGTCTGATTAGCTTCACTATCAAACTCTGCTACTGCCTGTGCTTGCTTAGTTCGTTTCAATTCATACTGTAACCGATAAATTCGAACCATCCCAATTGCTCCGGCAATAATAGCCCCCATTAGTACTGACCCTAATATTATTAAAATAAGAGGCCATTCTGCCACACCAAATAAATAATTGACAGGTACAGCTTCAACATTAATAATAGCAAAAACGGAAATAATAATCGCTATAACTAGACTTATTATGAGTGCCCATTGTCCTCGCATCACGTCTCCTCCTTCTCATCTTCGTCTCCATCTACATCATATGGGTTAATATGAACGAGAACATCTTGAACTTGCTTATCCTCCGTTAGTTTCGCCTTCACCTGCTTACCAATTGCATGGCCTTCTTCAACAGTGATATATGGATCTACAGCAACCTTAATATCAATAATGACATAATGCCCATGCTCACGCGCATAGAATTCATCAATATTCATCACACCATCTACTTCTTGAGCCATGCGCTTCATCTCCACTGTATCCTCTTCATGAAGGACATGATCCAACGCATTATGAATCGACTGTTGCCCAAGAGACCAAGCCATTTTCGCAATTAGAATCGCAACGAAGGCACTTGCTATCGCATCTCCATAAACGAGCCAAGCAATATTCATACGCCCCCCGAGCAAAGCCGCCCCGATCCCTATCAAGGCTGCTAATGAGGAAAACACATCAGAGCGATGATGCCACGCATCTGTCACTAACGCTTCACTCTTATATTTATTACCCAAGTAATGCTTATATCTAAACATACATTCCTTTACAATTATTGAAAAAAGAACAGCATAAATCGCAATCGCCTTCGGTACGACAACAGGTTCAAAAAATGAATGGATAGCACGAATCGCAATTTCAAACCCTACAATAAATAATAGCACCGCCACTATGATCGCTGCCACAGATTCTGCTTTTCCATGTCCATATGGATGATCACGATCAGGAGGTAGCTTGGCAGCACGAACGCCAATTAATACGACAACGGAACCGACTACGTCGGACGCTGAGTGAGCTGCATCAGCAATTAATGCTTTACTATTTGACATTACACCAATAATAGCCTTTACAATTGCAAGAATCACATTTCCAACGATCCCTACCCACGCTGCAAATCGGACTTTTTTATAACGAACCTCTGATTCTGCTCCTACCAACATTCACACCTACTTTTCATTCGGGTTACTTAAGTCAGACCGAACCTCTATTCTTCTTAAGTATACCCGAAATCTTCTATCATCACTCGTTTTCTAGCGACAAAAGGGTACATAAGCAACATATTAATTGCTCATGTACCCTTTCTTCTTATACAGTCGGATTTCCCTCTGGATCTTGCTTTTGTGCATCAAATCGTTTCTTCGCAAGTTGTTTTGATTTCCAAACTAACCATAGCTGAGAAGCAAGGAACATGGATGAATACGTTCCTGCAACTAACCCTACTACTAGAGCAAACGCAAACGTACGAATCGCTTCTCCTCCAAATAAGAAGATAGCGCCTGCAGCAAAGACTACAGTTAAGACCGTATTAATCGAACGAGCTAAAGTTTGGACAAGACTCTTATTCACAATGGCAGCTAAATCAGCAAAGTCCTTTACCCTCTTCGCTAGCTTCATATTCTCCCTAATTCGGTCAAAGGTGACGATCGTGTCATTAATTGAGTACCCGACGATTGTTAGGACGGCAGCAATAAACGGTACATTCACCTCTATTTGCAACAAGCTAAAGACGGCAATAATAAAGAACGCATCATGAAGTAAGGCAACAATGGCCGCAATTCCATATAAATATTCAAACCGAATTGAGACATAAATGATAATCCCAACCGATGCTATCGCCACAGCCATTAATGCATTGCGAGCAAGCTCTCGACCAATTCGCGGATCAACCGTACTAATATTTGGTTCAGCACCGAACTTATCATTGTAGAACGTTTGGATTTCTGCTATTTCATTTGAATCTAATACACCGACAAATCGTACACTCGCCATATCGAAGGTATCTCCAGCGAGCGTAATATCATTCACTGTAATACTATGTCCTAACTGTTCAAAGTCTTCAATAAGCTCTTCTTCCGTTATCGATTCATTAGATAAAAGGTCAACTCGTGAGCCACTATCAAAATCAATCCCTAAATTTAAACCAAATGTAAGTAATAGAATGATCCCAAGTAGTGCAAAGGAGCCTGAGAAAAGGAAGAATTTCTTACGATGCTTCACAAAGTCAATGTCTTTGTTTTGAAAATTAAAGATCATTTATCTCATCCTCCTTTACCCCAAACAAACGATATTTCTTATCAAGAGCACGACTCTTCACCCAAAGTCCGAGGAGCAATCTCGTACCAAATACAGCTGTGATGAAGCTTGTTAAAATACTGACAATCAGCATCACCGCAAATCCTTGTACAGAGCTTGTCCCAAACCAAAACAGAACAGCTGCTGCTAAAATCGTCGTGATGTTCGCATCTAAAATCGTTGATAGAGATCGTTTCGCTCCTGCTTTAAATGAAGATAAAACAGACTTACCTGAACGAATTTCATCCTTAATCCGTTCGTATGTAATAATGTTCGCATCCACCGCCATCCCAACACCAAGAATAAGCGCAGCAATACCCGGTAATGTTAGTACAGCATTCATCAAATTAAAGACGAGTAGCACTAAATAAATATACGCACTCAATGTGACAACTGCTACGGCTCCCATAAAACGATAATAGATGATCATATAAATAAATACGAGTGCAATGCCGATAAAGCCAGCATATATCGTTTGCTCCATAGCTCTTTCACCAAGTGATGCCCCAACTGAATTCGAGGATAGCTCCTCTAATGTTGTCGGAAGCGCACCTGCATTTAAAATTTCCGCTAGCTGTCTCGTTTCCTCTACTGTAAAGTCACCACTAATCGTAGCGGTAGGACTCGTGATCACATCTCGAACAACAGCAGCTGATAAATATTTCGGATCATCTTTCATTCGCTCTTCTTCGTATGAGTCTACTCCTTCTTCAAAATCGAGCCATACGACAAGCATGTTCTCTTCAGGAGGACCATGGTATAACTCCCCAGTAATCTCTTGCATTAATCGCGAATCTTGAAACGTAAGATTCACAATTGGGTCGTTCGTATCTGGATGTAGATTGGCATTTGCCCCACCTTGTCGTAAATCACTACCATGCGCTAGAACTTCATCATACACATTTCGAATCGATAGTTCTGCTTCCGTTGCGAGTATCTCTCTCGCTGATTGCTGATCCTCAACACCGGCTAATTGCACACGTATCCGATCATCACCCTCAATCCCAATGAATGGCTCAGATACCCCGATGACGTTAATTCTTTGATTCAATGCACTTGCTGTCGCTTCAAGTGCCTCATCATTTATAATGTCTCCTTCATTAGCAGGCTTCACTTCATAAAGCACTTCAAATCCACCTTGAAGGTCAAGCCCTAGCTTAATCTCCGTTGCCACGTCCATCGCTGTCTGCCAAATAAGACCAGCAATTAAAGCAACAATGAGAAAAAAAGCGACAATTCGCCCTTTCTTAACCATATGTCTCTTTTGCCCCCTTCTCTAATCCCGTGACTACAATAATTTCCATTATATCTTGCCTAAAGAAAAACCGCAAAGCGGTAGGGTACTGAAAAAGTTGATTCGGACTTTTTCAGTGGCTTCCAAAACGGTTTTTTCTTTGAATCCCCTTAAATGTTATCGTTTCTTATCATTAATATCAGCCAGCAAGAGATGTTTTTATCTAAGCCTCTTTCTCTTCAAATTCAGTAAACCAATCCGTTGGCTCTTTAAAAGCATGCATCGTCAACCATGTCATATATGTCTGTGATTTCAACGTTAAAATGTGATTCACAAAAGTATGTTTATGCATGTATTCTTTTTTCTTCCTTAATTGATACAAGACACATGTCCATACGTCCTCCATCGTAGCGCGATCATAGCCCAATAGATGAAACTCATCGACTTTGCTACGTAACGCCGGTTCCACATCTTCCTTCCACACTTCAAATTGTTGTTTTTCTGTCATACTTGCTTCCTCCCTTTTGTAAAATTGCTGCTAAACCAACACGATACGCTCCAGTTTTCGGAAAACGGATAACAGTAAGTAAATAAATATGATCTCTTTCTAGTAAACAACTTGTCATGCTTGACCCACTATTAAGCATATAAATAAATACCGCAAATATCCATCATTTTTTTCAAGAAAGTAGGGGTGCCCATGTCAAAACAAACGTTTCTAAAAGGAGCGTTTATCCTAATCATTGCAGGCTTAATCACTAGATTTCTAGGGTTTGTGAATAGAATTGTCGTCGCTCGCATTATGGGTGCTGAAGGTGTTGGTCTATATATGATGGCCGTTCCAACACTAATACTCGTTATCACACTAACACAATTAGGACTACCTGTAGCCATTTCTAAGCTAGTTGCTGAAGCCGAAGCAAACAATGATCGCGGGAAAATCAAAAAAATTCTCGTCGTCTCCATTTCGATCACTGCTATATTAAGTCTTATCTTCACAACTGCTATGATCATTTTTGCTCCATTTGTCGCACAGACGCTTTTAACGGATGAACGAGCTTATTATCCACTTATTGCGATCGCTCCCATTGTTCCGATCGTCGCACTCTCATCTGTTATGAGAGGCTATTTCCAAGGTAAGCAAAATATGAAACCAACAGCCATGTCACAAGTAATTGAACAAGTGGTTCGTATCACACTAGTAGCCATTACAACTTCAGCTTTCTTACCGTTAGGAATTGAATATGCTGCTGCAGGCGCTATGATTTCTGTCGTCTTTGGAGAACTTGCGTCGTTGCTTTATATGATCTTCATGTTTAAAACAAATAAACGCTTTAAGGTTCGTCGTCATTTCTTCCAATATGTAAAGGATGGGAAAAAAACATTTCGTGATCTAATGGGCATTGCTTTGCCGACAACCGGGAGCCGCTTAATTGGCTCCGTTGGTCTCTTCTTTGAACCGATTGTCGTTGCCCATAGTCTAGCAATCGCTGGCGTGACAACCGTTATGGCAACGAAGCAATATGGAGAGCTAACAGGATTTGTCATTCCTTTGATTCTACTTCCTACATTTATTACGTATTCGCTATCTGTCTCTTTGGTTCCTGCTATTAGCGAAGCTGTTGCTCGTGATCATTATCAAACCGTTCATTTCAGACTAAATCAAGCTTTAAGACTCGCGATGCTTTCTGGTGGTATTTCTGTTGTCGTGCTTTATATTTATTCAGAGCCGATTATGACACTCATGTACGACGCACCAACCGTTGCCACCTATGTAAAGCTTATGGCTCCTTTTACGTTATTTCTCTATTTTCAAGCACCCCTACAAGCAACATTACAAGCCCTCGATTTAGCAAAGGCGGCCATGATGAATAGTCTCTTTGGAGCCGTTGTGAAAATCGTTGCTATTTTCGCCTTAGCCACTAGGCCTGAGTTCGGCATTATGGGAGCCGCTCTCGCTATTGTGATCGGCTTTATTCTTGTCACGCTGCTTCATTTTGCTTCTGTTGCTAAATCAATCAGCTTTACAATCGATACAAAGATGGTGCTAAAATCCATCTTTCTTATCCTCATCTCGGGCTGGGTTGGCTATCTATTATCTGAATATGCTTTTACACAATCATCACTCTTTGTTCATACTTTACTGACTATCTCCATTACTGTTCTATTTTATTGTGCCCTTACTCTTGCACTTGGCTTAGTCAAATCAGAAGAATTAAAGAGGATTCCCTATATTGGAAAATACTTAGCATCTTTTACCTCTTAAGGTTAAAAGGAGATCAGGAAGAATTCCATTCAGTTTCTTTTTTAGAGAAATCCCTAAAAGCGCTCAGCTTAGGGATTTCCTATTACTTCTTATTAACTGCTAGACGCTCATCCAAATGCTTTGTACTTACCTTCGATAATTGATTTAGAAACTCTATTTGAAAGCTACCAGGTCCTTCTTCTGCCGATTGATCTGCTGCAAATTCAGCTGCCACACCATAAACAGATACTGCTGATACACAAGCTAATACGAGATTTTCCTCAACAGCGGCAAATGCTCCTACGACAGAGCTTAATAGGCATCCCGCTCCGGTCACTTTTGTTAACATCGGATGTCCGTTTCGTCCAATAAATGTCGACTGACCATCAGTTATGACATCCTCTTTACCCGTAATCACAACAATTGTATCAAGGTGTTTAGCTGCCTTCTCCGCTAATTCAACTGAATTATGGCGACCACTCCCGCCATCGACGCCTTTAATTTCAGATTGCTCACCGATCACATTTGCAATCTCAGCTGCATTTCCACGGATAACCGAAACATTGAGTTCATCGAGAATTTTACGAGACGTTTCCGTTCGATAAACAGTTGCTCCTGCACCAACTGGGTCAAAAATGATAGGAACTCCATGCTCATTTGCTGATTTCCCGGCAATGAGCATCGCCTCCACGTCTTCTTCTTTCAGCGTACCGATATTTAATACGAGTGCACCAGCAATTTGCGCCATATCGGCTACTTCCTCTTTCGCATAAGCCATGACTGGTGAAGCGCCAAGTGCATACAAACCATTCGCTGTAAAATTTGTCACCACCACATTCGTTATATTGTGCACTAGTGGATTTTGTTCTCGAACACGATTTAAATGAGTAACCGTTTGATGTAAAGACATAAACATCTCTCCTTTTGATACCATTTCATCATAATCAGCCTACAAATGTAAAGTAACCCTTGTGATCTCCAAACAGCCTTAGTCAGCATGATCCTTTATTAACGCTATTTTCTTTTCCTTATTGACTCTTTTGTCCCTTCAACAAGATCTCTTTAATCTCAGCTACATCTTGCTTTAATGCCTTATTTTCTTCATACAAACGATTCATTTGCTTATCACGCTCTGCATCATCCTCTTGACCTAAATAACTTAAAATCACAGCTACAACAAGATTTAAGATGACAAGAGCACCAATGATAATAAACGAAACAAAATACGCCCATGACCATGGGATTTCATTAATGATCGGTCGTGCCACTTGGCTTGCCCATGATTCGAACGTTACGACTTGCATTAATGTAAATAACGATGTATGAAAGCTCCCAAAAAACTCATACGGTAAGACGTCACTAAAAAATGTCGTTCCAATAATCGCATAAATAGAAAAAATCAAAATCGATAAGCCTAAAATGCCCGTTAAAGCTGGTACTGATTTTAAGAGCGAATCAATAATCTTTCGTAATGCTGGTATTGCAGGTATCATTCTTATTAATCGTAAGACACGAATAAGTCGTAACACACTAACAAATGGTGTAGAATAGAAGACTAAACTACCTATTACAATAGCAAAATCAAATAGATTCCAACGATCAGAGAAATAACCTCTAAACCCTAATCCGATTAATTTTAAAATCAATTCTACAACAAAGACCCAAACAATGATTTTATCTAATGTGATCAATAAAGAGTTTCCTGTTGCGTACGTTTCAGCAACAATGATCAATCCATTCAATAAAATAATCCCAATCACGGTAGGTTGAAAATATCGATGCTCTACTACTTGTCTTATATGATGTCGTAATGATTTACGCTCATTTATTTCTTCTCTTGTTTTTAGTTCCATCACACTTCATCACATATCCTTCCATCTATTTGCTTACTTTTATTATTATATCAGTTTCTTTAGAAATCAATGTTAATGACAACCAATTGCATCATTTTATTCTAACAATATCATGAACGAGTACATACATTCTAAATTTTTTCATGAACTTGAACAAAATATGAAACAATTCAGTTAAACAAAACGTAAAGATATAGACACAACAAAGAAATGGATGGAATGCCAATGAAAGAAAAATACGTGAAGAGCAAATTACTGCTCATTTTATTGATTGTCATTTTACATATTGCAGCTTTTTGGCTATTAATTTACTCTTTAAAATGGGCACTCGTTGTATTTGCTCTCTACGGGGTTACCGTCGTCTTACTATTTATATTGTTTATAAAAGAACGATTGAAAGAGAAAAAGGAGGAAGATCAATATGATGATCGTGACTACTAATGAAGTGGCAAACCGTGAAATAGTAGAAGTAATAGGGTATGTGAAAGGAAGTACGGTACAGACGAAGCATGTCGGCCGTGATATTACCGCTTCATTGAAAGGGCTTGTTGGTGGTGAAATTAGTGGCTATAACGAAATGATGGAGCAAGCTCGTAAAGTGGCTATCGGCCGTATGGTTGAAAACGCCGAAAGTCAAGGTGCTAATGCAATTATTGGATTTCGTTTACAAACGTCAACAGTTATGGCTTCTGCTGCAGAGATTATTGCATACGGGACAGCTGTTAAAATTTCATCAAACTAATTAAAAGGTTTCTGCAATTTTTTAAAAATGATCCTTCGTTATTATGAAAAGCTTGATACGAGTGATCTTCTCGTATCAAGCGCACAACGTTTGATGCCATTGCTACTCGAATGAAAAACATTAGAAATATTCATTTATACTTTTGCAGTAGTCTCTATAAATATAAAGCAGACTCTATCAAAGGGTTCGGAACAAGCTCAGTTACAGCTTACTCTTTTTAACAGAAAAGAAATAAAAAATACCTCCGATCATCCAAAAAGGCTCCCAAAAAGTTAACCTCCAAAACGTCGCATCATTTTCTAAATCAAAATCTAAAATAGCAAATGCACTTAATGTAATCGTAACAAAATTAAGAAATCCATATAAAAATAAAAAGATTCCTACACCTTTCGTTATGTAATAAAGAATTTTAATTATTATCAGCTTCTTCCATTGAACAAACAGCATCGATAATACAATGACACCAAGTAGCTTAATGAAGCCAGAAAGCCAAACAACTGCGACGAACGAAGGAGAAGGATCTAGAGACATTTCGTAAATTGACCCTCCTAGCGACCTAACACCTATCATGCCACCCATTGCCCAATAAAAGCTCATCCCTGAAAAAATGACCGTCCACACTATCCCCATTACGATTATCGTATTATTCCGCTTCACTGGAAAACACTCCTCTATTTTAACTTGAGCTCAGGCTCTCCTAGACTTTTTAAATTTTCCTACTCTTTAAAGTAGCTTCATTGTTAAACTGCTCTATTTTCTTATCAGAAGGAACAAAAAATAACACGATCGCTCCGATAATAAACAATACAATTAGGCTTAATACACCAGCATTTGATTTGCCGGTCACTTGCGCTGTGACGCCGACTAATAAAGGCCCTGTCACAGATGCAAACTTACCAAAGATATTGTAAAAACCAAAGAACTCATTCGACTTATGTTTTGGTACCATCTTAGCAAAATACGAGCGACTCAGTGCTTGCATTCCCCCTTGTGATGTGGCAACGAGCATGGCAAGAATCCAAAAATCCAATGCCGTTTCAAGGAAATATCCATACACGCACACAATGATGTAGATCACAATACCGACGTTTAACATGAGCTTTGCGGAAAAACGATCAGCTAACTTCCCATACAGCAATGCAAAAGGAGCTGCGACAATTTGTGTTACAAAAAGTACGATTAATAATACCGTCGAATCAACTCCAACATCTGTTCCATAAGCGGTTGCCATTGAAATAATTGTACCAACACCATCTATATAGAAGAAGTAAGCAATTAAAAAAATTGTTATGTACTTATATTGACTAATATGTGTAATCGTTTCTTTAAGACGAAGAAAGCTTGTACGAATTGGCTTTTTGTCGCGTTTGATTGCATGGATTTGTTTAACATTTTTCAACAATGGAATGGCAAAGAACGCCCACCAGATACAAGCAATCAAAAAGGCGATTTTGCTCGCAGTTGTACTTGAGATCGGAATCATCCCCTGTTGAGCCATTAAAATGACAACAATACTTAAAACAAATGGGATCGCTCCACCGATATACCCATAGCCGAACCCTCTAGCTGAAACTTTGTTCATCCTCTTATTTTCCGTGACGTCGACTAAAAAAGCATCATAAAAAAGATTGGCACCTGTTGACCCAAGAGAAGCTAGCGTATAAAAAACTAATAATAATAGCCATTCCCCCTCTGGAACAAAAACGAGACTGAAGGTAGAAACTATTCCTAATAGTAAAAAACTAATGAAAAATCGTTTCTTATATCCTTCATAATCGGCAATTGTTCCTAATATTGGCCCAATAATAGCTAAAATAAATGTAAAAATGGCAATTGTATACCCAAGATATGCTGTTGAATCCGCACCATCAATACCTGCTAATGTGGCCTGTGCTTTATAAAATATCGGAAAAACCGCAGTCGTAATAATGACTGAAAAGGCATTGCTCGCCCAATCATAGAACATCCAACTAGTTTCTTGTTTTGAAAACTTCCTCATGAATTCACCATCCTCAGTACGTGTAGCACCATTTTACTAATTTATTCATAAAAAGGATGGAAAATCACAAAAGTTTACAGAATTTTAACTATGGCTTAAAACAATGCAACGAATGTCAGAAACCACGAAACATTCTTCTACTTTAAACATTTTCCGTTATCTGATTTTATTTTACATCATTGGACATATAATTGCCAAAAGCACCTATTGGATCAAATGCCCCGAACGATCTTACTAAAAAAGGTTCCGAACATCAAAAATCAATGTTCGGAACCTTTTGTCCAGTCTTAGGCTAGTTATACATTAGCTACGATTATAACTCTTCTCCATTCGTTGCAATCACATTCTGATACCAGAAGAATGACTTTTTCTTCTTTCGCTCAAGTGTCCCACTTCCGTCATCATGCTTGTCCACATAAATGAACCCATAACGTTTAGACATTTCACCTGTTGATGCACTAACTAAATCAATACATCCCCAAGCCGTATACCCCATCACCTCAACGCCATCTTCGATTGCTTCGCCAATGGATCTAATATGCTCACGTAAATACTCGATGCGATAATCATCGTTGATCGATCCGTCCTCTTCAACCGTATCATAAGCTCCTAAACCGTTCTCAACGACAAATAGAGGCACTTGATAACGGTCATATAATTGATTAAGAGAGATACGTAGGCCAACTGGATCAATCTCCCATCCCCAATCACTCGCTTTTAGAAATGGATTTTTCATCCCAGTGAAGAAATTTCCGGCTGTATAATCACCGTCTCCTTCTTCCTTTACTTCAGTACGCGACATATAATAGCTTAAAGCGATATAATCGACGGTATACTCTTTAATGATATCTAAGTCACCTTCCTGAATATCAAGCTTTATACCGTTTTCTTTGAAGTAGCGCTTCGTAAAGGCCGGATATTCACCACGGACATGAACATCACCACAAATGTAATCAAAGATTTGCTCTTCCTTTAAAGCGTTTAATATATTATTAGGGTTACAATCGCCTGAGTAAACAGGAGCATATAAAATCATACAACCAATTTGTGAACCAGGAATGATTTCATGACATGCTTTCGTTGCTAAGCTACTTGCAACAAATTGGTGGTGCAAGCCTTGAAACGTTTCTTGGAGCTTTGATTCCTCATTGTCTGGAGAAAAGCCTAAGCTCATAATCGGATGAAAGACCGCACTATTAATTTCATTAAACGTCATCCAATAGTTCACTTTTCCTTTATAACGATTAAATAGCGTTTCTGCGTATTTCACAAACATCGGAATGACTTCACGACTTCTCCATCCGCCATATTTTTTAATAAGATATAACGGCATTTCATAATGCGATATCGTCACAACTGGTTCAATTCCATACTTATGCAGTTCATCAAACACACGGTCATAAAAGGCTAATCCTTCTTCATTTGGCTCTGTTTCATCACCATTTGGAAATATACGTGACCATGCAATCGACATACGGTACGTTTTAAAGCCCATTTCAGCAAATAAAGCAATGTCTTCTTTATAACGATGGTAATGATCAATCCCATCATGATTTGGATATGTGTATTGTTCTTGATCAATTTCAAAATTGAAACCTGTTTCTTTAATAATATTCATCCTTACTTTACCACCTGGTAAAACATCGGCTAAATTTAATCCTTTTCCACCTTCATTGTAGGCACCTTCTAGCTGATTAGCTGCCGTTGCGCCTCCCCATAAGAATCCTTTTGGAAATTGTAATGTATTCAAATGACTCATAATAAATCCTCCTCCATTCGATTTCTAGTTCAAGTATATCGTATCCATTATCGCTTCATAGCAATTATGACCATCCTGTTTCATATAACAGAACAAGTGAAATGTTTCAACGATGTAACGCTATGTTACTTTATGGTAAACTAATGAAATAACAAATGATGAGGAGTACGATAAATGTTTACAGCCGAAATGATCGCATCCTTTAATGATTTAGAAACCTCTCTTTACAATTATATTTCTCAAAACAGTGAGAAAGTGGCTTATATGCGTATTCGTGAACTAGCTGATGAAACCCATGTATCAACTGCAACCATTTTACGGTTTTGTCGAAAAATAAACTGTGAAGGCTTCTCTGAGTTTAAAGTGAAACTTAAGATGGAAAATGGAAGAAAAACAAAAACATCGATCAAAACGCCTCAACAGTCGATCACAGAATTTTTTGAACGAACGTTAGAAGGGGATATAGAGAATAAAATGAATCAAGCTGCAAAAACAATTACGGAAGCAGATACGGTCATCTTCATTGGAACGGGTAGTTCGGGAATTCTCGCTGAATACGGTGCCCGTTATTTCTCTAGTATGGGTAAATTCTCAATTTATATTAAAGATCCTCATTTCCCCATCCATGCTAAATTTCGTAATAATAGTGTGACCATTGCTTTATCCGTATCTGGTGAAACACCTTTTACATTAGCTCAAATGAACCAACTAAAAAAAGTAAACAGCACAATCATCAGTATTACGAATGATAAACATTCAACCGTTGCGAAAATCTCAACAATTAATATCCCATACTACGTGACAGTCGAGCATTGCGAAAACGCAAATGTGACAACTCAAGTCCCTGTTGTTTATATATTAGAGTCGATTGCGAGAAAGCTTCATCAATGATCAAAAGGATCTCATTAGGATGAAGGAATGTTCATAATCGAGCGAGAAGATATAGTTTTTCCAAGTAAATTATAAATGGAAAAGTGAGTTATGATGACAGGAGGAGTATATGAAAAGAATATTTTCACTATTTGGATTTAGCTTCATTGGTTTCAGTGGGTTATTACTTTTCGTTAGCCTTTTCACAAGTAAACCACCATTAATGGTTATGTATTTGTTTCTAGCACAAGCGATTATGTGTTTTTGCCTCGCTTACCTTTACCCACAATTTAAACAAAAAGATGAACGCATGAGACGCATTAGAGAGAAGGGGATGTTCGCATCCTTTATTGTATTAATGGTTTATTTTATCCTTTTTATATTTGGCTTACAGCTTGAGTTCATCACGTTGAATGCGAACGAATTACTATATGTATTAATTGCGCTAATGATCACTACTATCTTTGTATCCTTTGTCATATACTCAAAGATCTACTAGAAACTATAACCTAAAAAGAAAAGTGAGGAAGCCTTTCTAACTAAGCTTCCTCGCTCTGAGAGCACCAAAAAAGTTGAAAATTAAACTTTACCAGTTCCCTTCTCTATAGGTGTTCTCAATACTTCCTCTTTTAAGATCGATAGAACTCTACTTGCTTCCTCCAAAAATGGAGAGTGAGCGCAATTGTCAAATGAATAGAATTGTTTATGTGGGGCTTTAATCAATTCAAAAAATCTTTTAGCTTCTTTGTAACTCGTTTGATAATCATATTTACCTTGAAAAATGTATACAGGCATTTGAAAATTCGGTGCAAGTAGCGTTGCATCAGCTTTGGCCATCGTTTCTGATAAAGCATCATAAGAAGCAAAAACCCCTTTAGGAAGATTGAATCTTTCTCCCCACGTATACTCTTTACATGTAAACCATTCTTTTAATCCGTCCCACTGCGTATAACTCTCGCGTTTCATCCCTCCACCATACTTCGTTAAATACTTGCTCAAGATCTTTCTGTACGTCTGACTCTGATAGAAATTTTCATCAAACGTATACGCACGAATATCCTTTTCAGCTTTTTGATCCCCTTTCTCAATCGCGGTATGTAATAGAAATTGATAGGTTTCTTCATTCGATTGATTATGGCGACCGAACTGACCCGAACCGATATAAGCAGCATAATGCTCTCCAAATCGACTTGCTACAACGCTTCCTAACAAAGCACCCCACGAATGTCCAAATAGATAAATTTTCTCTTTGCGAAATCTTTCTTTTAAAAACTGGGTCACTTCCAATGTATCTTTTATCGCTTTATCCAAGGTTAATTCACCTTGCGTCCTAGCATTATACGACATTCCTGCTCCACGCTGATCCCAATAACAAACGGTAAATTCCGCCTCCAACCTAAGTTCAGACTTCTTGATCATTGGATATTGTGGAAAGCCTGGCCCTCCATGCAAAAATAACAAAACTGGGTGATCTTCATTTACTGTCTCAATAAACATTCCTAGTTGATGTCCATCTACTTCTATAAATACTTTTTCAGTTTGAACCATACTTCTCCTACCTTTGAGTAAAAATATAATTTGTTGATGGTTCTAGACACTCTTTACTAAATCTCATTATGTTCTATTTCTCTATCACTTCTTACGTTCATACACACAAAAATAATAATCATACGGGTTCTCTTCATTCTTAAGTCCTTTTTCAACAGAAATTTCCTGCCACTCAGTCCTATCCACTTCCGGGAAAAAAGTATCACCTTCGAATTGATGCTCAATCTTTGTTATGTACATCGTTTCGACATAAGGCATGAACAGCTCATAGATTTGCTCGCCACCAAATATAAAAATCTCCTTTTCATCTCGACATAAAGCAAACACATCTTCAACAGAATGAGCAATCTCACATCCAGGGTACATAAACTGCTTATTCCTTGTCACAACAATATTGCGTCTTCCAGGGAGTGCTTTCCCGTTAGATTCAGCATTTTTTCTTCCGAGGATAATGGGTATCCCCTCCGTTTTCTTCATAACATAAGCCCAATCATGAGGAATGCTCCATGGCAAGTGGTTGTCCTTACCAATCACTCTATTTTTATCCATTGCCACAATTAATGACACATGCACGTTCGACACAACCCTTCCTATCCTTTTCTCATACGAATGATATTCCCTGTTATACTATTTCTAAACGATATTCGACTATCCTTCATTATATACGAAAAAAGAGCTGTTAACGTTTCAAACAGCTCTACTTGTTTGATGTTGGACTAAATCTTTCCTCCGATAGACACTCAGAATAAAGCCAACATAAATACTATATAAAATCATGGATGCTCCACCATAACTTGTGAACGGTAAGGAGATTCCTATTATCGGTAATAGCCCAAAGACCATTCCCATATTCCAAACGCTCGTTACCCCAATCACCGCCATACTTGCTAAAGCGATGATACGACCAAAAGGATCATTTGTTTTCTTGACAATTTGAAGAATTCTAATTAGAAATGCAAACAACGTAATAAATATTAAGCTTCCAACCCCCCAACCGAACTGATGAATGATAGAGACAATAATGAAGTCTGTATGTGCTTCAGGGAGCTTTTCACCTATAAATGTATAATCATTCCACAAAAAAGTAGCCTCTCGCAATAGTTCTTTGATCACCACGTAGATATAGCCATAGCTACTTGCATAATCCTCTGGATACAAAAAACCTACGATTCGTTCCATTTGATGCTCTGCAAGAAACAATGCGAAGACCGTACTTCCTATTAATAAAAGAACGCTATTTACGATATAGAATATTCTTTTTCTCTTCATCGGCGCTACTGCCGACATGATCAGACACGTAGCTAAAAAGATCATCATCGCACTTCCTAGTGAAAGGTAAGTAAGAGCAACTAAAAGCCAAATCACAACAGTCGCGAGTAACACTTTCATAAAGCCTTTTAAATGCTTTGAACTTAAAATCCCCGCTAATGCAAGAATGTATAACAAGCTTATAGACCAAAAAGTAATATCAAAATATCTCATATCTAAATAGAGAATGCCGTTCCTTGAAGAACTTAAATAAAAAAAGAAAAAGGATAAAATAATTCCCACTACCAAAAGATACATCCAATATCTTTCCATTTTACGATAATCCAAAAACATAATCCCAGTCATTACAACCAAAGCAATGATGCTTGAAATGAGTTGAACTCGAACATAATGTAAACTTGAGATTCCAGAAAATGTTGGCAGAGAATATAAAGTCACCATTCCAATGCTAATAACAGCCAGCAATAACCCAATCGTCCACCAATCGATTTTAGGTTTATGAATTTGATGCATTTTCTTTCCAAGTGTTAACGGATTTCCTAATTGTTCAACTGCCTTTTTCTCTGATTCTATTTCAGATAACCCTTCTGTCAACATTTCTTGTTTACGCTCTATAAAGTGACTCGTCAATTCAGCCTCTACAAACTGTTGCGCTTCTTTTGAACGGATTTGTGCTTTTACTTCGTTTATAAATTGTTTGAACACTTGCCTACTCATCCTCTTAAACCACCTTCCCAATCTAGACGGAAAGATGTTTTATTTCCCTCTTCATTTTCTATTTCGACTAAACGTTTTCTTCCTTTGTTTTCGATATGATAGTATTTAATTTTTGCCCCTTTGTTATCTTCCCATTGTGATTGAATATATCGTTTGCTTTCTAATTGATGTAACAAAATGTACACGGAACCTTCATTGTTTTGAAAATCCTCTTTCCCTATTCTCTTCTTTAGATCGTTCAGAATCGCAAACCCCGTTTTAGTTGAATCATATAACGTTTGTAAAATCATAATTTCTATTTTTTTTTGCTTCAATGGATCGACTTGTATCAATGTTTTCTTTTTTTGATTTTCTGTAAATTGCACACGTTCAAATACCGTTTTGTCAAACGCATGTTTTACGTTCATTAGTGGATCATTCATTCGCTCTCCTCCTGACTTAATAAATTTTTAATCAGCTTTCTAGCACGGTTTAATCTCTTTTTAATCGTATTTTCATTTTTTTGAGTCATTTGACTAATTTCTCTAGTCGTCCATTCCTCGTAATAATACAAATAAACAACTTCTCTATATGCTAAAGGTAGCTTCAATACTGCATTCGCAAGCCTTTTCTCTTCAGACTGTTGCATGAATCTTTGCTCAATTTGAACTTCATTGGCGATCGTATTATGAACGAAATCGTTATCTAATACAATTTGACGGTAATGCCAACTTTTCAAATAATCTTTGAAATGATTCATGGCAATTCGAAACAACCACGTTTTAACTGAAGCTTGATGCCGAAAAGTATGTAGCTTTTTAAAAGCTTTAATAAATATTTCTTGAGTTAAATCTTCTGCTGTTGCGTAATCTTTCACATATGTATACACAAGCTGCTGTATAGCTTGTCCGTAGCAATCCATCATTTCATCAAGTAGCTCATACTGTGATGAAACGGACTGATGATTCGTAAATCGTTCGACACGGTCCATTCTCTCACCCCTTCCTCACCACTTTGACGAGTCTATCTTGCTTTTCGTTTCATTATTTCCCTTTTTTCAAAGTTATTTCTCATCCCATTATGTCGATAGACGATCAAATGTCACTATGTTGAACAAAATATGTACTTTGACCCTTATTTGGATTCTTAGTAACAATTGTTTGGTTTGAAATGAGCATCTGCATAATAAGTTGATTATAACTTAACTAATTTAGGAAAATATTAAAAAATCAGTATAAATCAGTTATACTAATTGTAAGCACAAATGAGGAGGAATTTATATGGCTTTGTTAGAAGGCTTTGAACTAGCATGTAATAATAACGTTGTTTTTTTATCTCCAGATACACTCTTTTCCCCTTACAAAGGCTATGGGTTTCTATTTGATACACCTATTTCAAACAATGAAGACAAACATGACTCTTACCCAGGGAACTATACACTTCCGTTCGCTCCTAGCTTAATCATTCAAGTAGAAAATGGAAACTATCAAATGAAAATCACATTCGGTTCAGATCACTATGATTCGTGCACGACTGTTATTGCAGGAGCTGGTCAAAGAATTCATCATCTCATTCATGTTGATAAAGGGCAGTCGAAAACGATACTTGCCGCAGTTCCTGTTCATTCAAAAGAGCTCCGTCTCGCTTTTACAGGTATACACCCAGCTATCCGCTCCATTGAATTATCACGTCATCATGATATTCGCACGATTTTCCTTTGTGGAGATTCTACGGTTGTGAACCAACCAGCCAGCCAATACCCCTACACAGGCTGGGGGCAATTTCTACCCAACTTCTTAACCGAACACGCCGTTGTTTCAAACCATGCCCGTTCAGGCAGAAGTACGAAAAGCTTTATTGAAGAAAATCGACTTGAAGATATTGAAAAACTTCTACAAAAAGATGACATTATGATGATCCAATTCGGTCATAACGACGAAAAAGATAATAAAGGTGGTACAAAACCGTATTCATCCTATACAGCTAAC
Organism: Halalkalibacter sp. APA_J-10(15); assembly: GCF_023017105.1. Lineage (GTDB taxonomy): Bacteria > Bacillota > Bacilli > Bacillales > Bacillaceae_D > Halalkalibacter. The sequence goes on from NZ_JALKEV010000004.1 coordinate 250,897, forward strand.
TTGAATACGTTCATACATACTGCAAATAAGCATGGTGCCTATCCTATCCTTGTGACTCCGATGCATCGCCGTAAATTTGATCAATGCGAAAAGATTATAAATACACATGATGATTATTTGCAAGCTATGAAAGAAGTCGCCGCTAAACAACACGCTAGTTGTATTGATCTTGCTTTGAAAAGCAAATCTCTTTTTGAACGTTTAGGACCACGTACAACCAAAAGTCTCTTTATGTGGCTTGAACCATCAGAATTTGGTTTTCATCCTGAACGAGTGATGGACGATACTCACTTTTCAGAGCTAGGTGCTTTTCATATAGCAAAGCTTGTAGCAGAAAGCTTAAAAGAAATACATGACGACAAACACATCGTTGTTTAATTGAAAATGTAATTACGCATTTCTATTCAAACGCCTATTAGCTTTTTTATAATTGAGAATGATTCTATTTGACAATTCTATTCATTATTCGTTATACTAACTTTTGTTACTTAGTATGTATAGCAACCAAATAGTGAGGGATGCACATGAATCTAACCTTTCAGGATTACATTAGTATTTCCATTCATAGAACAGACTTAGTCCTAACAAGTGTCATAAAATCTAAGCTTGCACCCTTTAACCTTGCACCAGAGCAGAACCTTATTATGATGCTGCTATGGGAGAAAGACGGCTTATCACAAAATCAACTAGTCGAAAAGCTAAATAAAGATAAAACGAATATTGCACGAATGGCGGCAAGTTTAGAGTCAAAAGGCTTTGTTAAAAGGGAGCACTGTCCTAATGATAGACGACTAATGAAGCTCTATTTAACAGCTTGTGGACAGAATTTAGGCAATGAAATCATTCCAATCGCCGAACAATTTAATAATCATGTCACAAATGGTCTGTCCCGAGATGAGATTCATGAGCTTGAACGGTTACTTTTGAAAATTAGAGAAAATGTTCAGTAATGAACGAGCACCTTACGCTCTTTTTGTTGCTATAACAACTTAAACAATAAAAAAGGTTGCTACAACAACCATTTACATTCAGTTGGAGGTTTTTTATTCATGGCAAACGTATTATTTATTAAAGCAAATTCTCGACCAGTAGAACAAGCAGTTAGTGTACAATTATACGAAGCGTTTCTTCAGGAGTACAAGAAAACTCATCCCGAAGATGAAATCATTGAGCTTGATCTATTCAAAGAAAATTTACCTTATTATGACACAGATAAAATTAACGGAATGTTCAAATTAGGTAACGGAATCGAACTAACAGCAAATGAGCAAGAATCAGCAAATTTAGTAACCCACTACCTTAATCAATTTTTAGATGCAGATAAAGTCGTTTTTGCATTCCCTCTTTGGAACTTTACGGTTCCTGCCGTGTTACACACTTATCTAGATTATTTAGCTCAAGCAGGCAAAACATTCCGTTATACACCTGAAGGTCCAGTTGGGTTACTACCTGAGAAGAAGGTTGTTCTATTAAATGCTCGTGGTGGTGTTTATTCAGAGGGGCCAGCACAAGCAAATGAAATGGCCGTCAACTATGTTACAGCACTGCTACAATTTTGGGGTGTTACTGACCTTACAAAGGTTATTATTGAAGGTCACAATCAATTCCCTGATGAAGCTGAAACTATTATCTCTAAAGGAATTGAACAAGCGAAAAAAGTTGCTCAGCAATGGTAATTGTGCAATGCGTTACCTATTTTTAAAAGTTTGATACGATTTGGTTTTCCCGTAACAAGCGAGCAACTACAAAGACACTGAAAAAGTACTCATTTACTTTTTCAGTGTCTTTTTAATTTCTTTGTGTGGAGAGTCGTTACAAAAAGGCTAAGCTTTTCTAAGAAGTGAATTCCTATTTCCTATTTCAAAAATACGTGAACATAGGTAGGGATACAACACCCTCCTCAAAAAAAACTTACTTACATAAATTACTTTTTAGCAGCTAACTTATTGCGATTTACAGCAAGTGGTGGTTGTTCCATCCAGCCTTTTCCTATTAGTAACTTCATCCCATCCCCACCATACGTAGCAACCTCCATCATAATTCTAGCAAAATGAGTTGCTAAATCCTTTCTTTGGTCCGCGGCTAAAGCTGCTCCATAATTGCCAATTCCTTTTGTAATTAATAAGTTCGTTTGAATAAGCATAAAGCGATCTGAGAACGGCGAAACTTGACAATCTGTTATTTCATTATCATACGTTTTTACGGTTGAGATGTCTTCCTCCAATAGAATATCATTAAAGATGTGAATATATTTATGAGCAATCTCTTTTCCTCGTAGCAAATATTGTTTAACTTTCGTATCCTGTGCGACTTGCGAAAATGCCATCAATGTTGCCTTTCCAAGAGCATTAGCCTCCGCAACAGTAAATAAATTGGCAACTTCAGTGACATTTAATGGCCTACTCGAATGAATCATGTTTCCTATAAAGCTTTGATCCTTAACGAAATCAATCGTTTCTGGTACAGGGACCAATGGTGGATGTGTATATAATCCTTTAGACAGCATTAAATCCGTTGCTTGTAGCTCAAGCTTTTTCAAATTACTAATAAAATTGCTAAATACCTTCTCTAAATCATCTCTTGTCACTTCTGTAAAAGAGTTCGTATATTCTAAAATCATAAATTTCGTCATCGTTTTAATATAATTAATATAATAGGCATCTGTAAATAATCTTGGTGCCTGTAGGTTGACATCTTCTAAAAGGATCGCTCTTGGAACTGGAAAATGTTCTTTTTTAAATAAGCTCTCATATAGCTCAACTTGCTCCTTCGTCATCTTGTGACAAGTTTGTATTAATTTCTTAATATCACGGTCTTCAACGTGCACAAGAAAATACTCAAACATGTAATGAGCCACCGTTTCAATCGTATAACCGCGCCAAAGACTCGACATTTCAACTGAATTTAATTTCGTATTTTTATGCGTAGTTGCGTATTTAGCCGCCATCCTATTCTCCTTTATTACAGACATCTGCTTTAACACTTTTATTCCTTTCATGAATAATCCTGAGAACTTTCTTCTATATAAAATGTACCTTCATCCTTAAGCGAGCAGTAAGAAATATCCTTAACACTACGAAAACCAAGCTGTTTTAGCTGCTTTCTTAGCCAAAATTCTGTTTTTTTCAAGTCTTGAAGAGATTGAAACTGAATTTGACCATCAATGATTAGTACAACCGTTCGTCTTCTTACATCCTCTTTCCTCGAATGACTGCTTTCGATCATTTGTTGGAGCAACTGCTGTTTCTCACCGTTATCTTGAAAACGCTCAACCATTTCCTCCTCTTTCTTCACAAGCCACATATATAATAAATGAATAAGAAGTAAGGTAAGAGTCGGAAGCAAAAAGAGTAATAGGGGCTTCTCAACATAAATAAGAAACACGACACCGAGCTGAGCGATCATAAAGACGACAACGATATTTAACCATTCACGCTTCTGACACAATCGTATCGCGAAAAGCACAATGAAATAAATGAACACTGCCCTAACGATGATTGTTAAATAATCCATCAGCACGCTCTCCTTTTAAATTGCCTTATAATTGTAGTATGACCTAATTTACATCTTATTCAGATGGTAGTTAAAGGAACTCAACTAAATAGCGAAAATATAAATAAATAGTCGAAATGAAAAAGGAAACAAAGGCAATCGGTGCACCGACCTTTAGAAATTCCCAATAACTAAATGGACATTTCGCTCTAAGTGCCATACCGGCAACAATTACATTAGCTGTCGCACCGATAATCGTTGCGTTCCCACCTAAGCAAGCACCTAACGCCAATGCCCACCAAAGTGGATCTAACTCATTCATCCCAAACTCTTGGAATTCCAATATGACTGGAATCATTGCGGCTACAAAAGGAATGTTATCAACAAAGCCTGATAATATTCCAGATCCCCACAAAATAAAAATCGCTGTTTTCGGTAAGTCCCCTTCTGTATAATAAATAATCGCCTTCGCCAGTTCATCTATAATTCCAACTTCCTTAAGACCACCAACAAGTAAAAAAAGGCCGACAAAGAAAAACAAGGTTACCCATTCAACCGAGCGAAATACATCCTCCATATCCTGTTCATCATGTGTGACAAGCATTAATAATAATGCCCCTACCATTGCAATGCTTGTTAAATCCACATGAATAAAAGGTTGAATGATAAAGCCAATCGTCGTAATCGTTAATATCGAGACAGATTTAACGAGTAACGTCTTATTTTTAATATAGAGAGCAGGATTAATCGCCATTAATTTCTTTCGATCTTGATCCGATACAAGCAATTGTTTGCGATACATCCAAAGCAGTCCAAACATTACAACGAAAAAGATCAATATGACAACAGGGCTTAAATTTATTAAAAAATCATTAAAGGTTAAATGTGACACTGCTTGACCAATCATTAAGTTCGGAGGATCACCAATGAGCGTTGCTGTCCCTCCAATATTAGATGCCATCACAACGGTTAGTAAAAAAGGAACTGGTGGCAACTTCAATAATGACGTTAATGTAAATATAATCGGTACTAGCAATAATACAGTCGTCACATTATTTAAAAATGCTGAACCGACAGCTGTTAGACTCGCTACAGCAAAAAGTAACGGAAGCGGACGACCTTGAACTTTCTTTGCTAAAGAGACAGCTATATATTCAAAAAAACCACTCTGACTCGTAATAGAAACTAAAATCATCATTGCTAATAGCAACGTAATCGTATGCCAATCAATATGATGTAAAAAAGCGATGTTAATATCATATACACCGAAAACGAGCATAAGAACTCCACCAAAACAAGCAATCACCGCTCGATTAAACTTTTCAATGATGATAAAAAAATAGCTCGCTAAAAAAATGACTAAGGCTAAGGTGACGGCCATGAAATGAACTCCCTTCCACTCATTTCTACCATCGTATGACTTGTCTTACTTAAACATGTCTACCTTTTCTTTTAGGAAATACGTCTATTTTGAACAAGCCTGAATAAGCTTTAATAAAATATAATCAGAAAGGTGTGTCTTACTTTATGAATAACCGAGGATTTTTCCCCGCAATTTTATTCGGTTTCATGACTATTCTCGTCCTTATCTTGACGACGAGCCTTGTTATTTCGCTTATTCTGTCATTTAGCTCGTTAACAGAACAATCCGTACATTGGTTTATTATTACGATTGCCTTTTTAGCGATGTTTACTGGAGGCTTAATAGCTGGAGGACGTGCGAAAGAGAAAGGCTTATTAGTAGGGGCAATAACGGCACTTATGTTCTCTTTGCTCACATTTCTTATTCAATTTTTAGGTTTTGATGTTAGTTTTTCAAATGAACAATATCTATTCCATGGATTATATATATTAACAGGAGCAATAGGCGGAATCGTCGGAGTTAACCTTTCAAGTGAATAATCGAGCCATTATAATAAAAAAGATTCCCACCCGAAAAGGTTGAGAATCTTTTTTTGATTCATGTTCACACATGGTTTCGTTACCCCTTACTATGTATCAATCTGGGTTAACAATTTCACGAATAGCTGTGCGATCAAAAGTAAGCTTACGGTTGTCATTTACAAGGATCACAATACGATCTTCATCGATGGCATCAATTGTACCGTGTAAGCCACCAATTGTAATAATTTTATCTCCACGTTGTAATGCACTATGCATTTCATTAATCGCCTTCTGTTTCTTTTGCTGTGGACGAATTAAAAGGAAATAAAAAATCGCAAACATTAAAATAAGTGGTATGACTGTAGCCATTAGTTCCATTTTGTTCCCTCCCTTCATTCAGTTAATCATTCATTAGAAGTTTTTGGCATTTGGTTTATTAAAACCATATTGCTCAAAAAAATCTTCTCTAAAGTCAAGCAAACGATCATCTCGAATCGCTTGTCTTACTTGCTCCATTAAGTTTAACAGGAAATAGAGATTATGATAAGAGGTAAGTCTAAATCCGAACGTTTCTTCACATTTTATTAAGTGACGAATGTAAGCTCTTGTGTAATTTTTGCACACATGACAATCACAATTTTCATCGAGCGGCCGGAAGTCACGCGCATATTTCGCATTGCGAACGACGAGTCTTCCTTCACTTGTCATTAACGTCCCATTTCGAGCAATTCGTGTCGGTAGCACACAGTCAAACATATCAATACCTCGGATTGCTCCATCAATAAGTGAATCAGCTGAACCGACTCCCATTAAATAACGGGGCTTATCAAATGGTAAATGTGGAGTCGTAAACTCCAATACTCGATTCATGACATCTTTCGGTTCACCAACCGAAAGACCTCCAATTGCATAGCCTGGAAAATCAAGCGAAACAAGATCACGAGCACTTTGCTTACGAAGCTCTTCGTATTCACCACCTTGAACAATCCCAAACAACCCTTGTGCATCTGGACGCTTATGCCCTTCTAAACACCGTTCAGCCCAACGGCTCGTTCGCTCAACAGACTCCTTCATATAATCATATTCAGCAGGATATGGTGGACATTCATCAAAGGCCATCATAATATCAGAGCCTAATGCATTTTGAATCTCCATTGCTCCCTCAGGACTGAGAAATAACTTGTCACCGTTCAAATGGTTTCGAAAATGAACACCTTCTTCTTCAATTTTACGCAAATCACTTAAACTAAATACTTGAAACCCACCGGAATCTGTTAAAATGGGACGATTCCAGTTCATAAATCGATGTAAGCCCCCTGCTTCTTGCACAATATCATGACCAGGACGAAGCCAGAGGTGATACGTATTACTTAAAATAATTTGTGCATTCATTTCTTTCAAATCTTCTGGACTCATAGTCTTTACTGTTGCCAGCGTCCCTACTGGCATGAAGATTGGCGTTTCAAAGGAGCCATGTGGTGTATGGACACGACCGAGGCGCGCTCCTGATTGTTTACATGTTTTTAGATGTTCATATGTTATGGCCGCCATCAACGTTCCTCCTTATATTATAAGCATCGCATCACCGAAGCTAAAGAAACGATAACGCTCTCGTATCGCATGAGCGTATGCTCTCATCATAAAGTCTTTTCCACCAAACGCACTAACGAGCATCATTAGTGTTGATTTCGGTAAATGAAAGTTCGTTAGCAAGCCATCGATTCCTTTAAATTCATATCCTGGGTAAATAAAAATGGATGTCCACCCTGAGCATTCCTTAAAAGCACTATGCTCACTCATAATGGTCTCTAGTGTTCTGGCAGACGTCGTTCCAACCGCAATAATTCGTCCTCCCTGCTCATGAACAGAGTTTAACAATTGAGCGGTCTGTGCACTCATTTGGTAAAACTCAGCATGCATTTTGTGCTCTTCTATTGTACCCACACTAACAGGGCGAAATGTACCAAGTCCAACATGAAGAGTGACAAACGCGACATGTACACCCTTCGCTTTTACTTCTTCTAGTAGCTCATTTGTAAAATGAAGTCCTGCTGTTGGAGCTGCTGCAGAGCCACTATGTTTCGAGTAAACCGTCTGATAACGCTCTTGATCCGGTAGCGTCTCCTTAATATACGGTGGCAACGGCATTTCTCCTAGCTCTTCTAATACTTCATGAAAAATACCCTCAAATTTCATTTCTAACATCCGACCACCATGATCCGCTTCACCTACACATGTTGCTCGCAGTTGACCATTACCAAACATAATGACAGTGCCCTCTTTCACTCGTTTGGCGGGCTTCACCAACGTTTCCCACACGTGACCTTCCTCTTGCTTCAGAAGTAAAACTTCAATATGGGCACCCGTTTCGTGCTTTGTTCCATAAAGACGAGCAGGTAACACACGGCTATCATTTAATACTAAGCAATCACCAGCTTGAATTTCATCAAGTACATTCATAAACGTACGATCCTTCATGTCTTCTCGGTTGCGATCCAACACAAGCAAACGAGACGCCGTCCGATCAAGTAGCGGCGTCTGCGCAATTAATTCCTCTGGTAAGTCAAAATCAAAATCTTCAACATTCATTAGTCTCTCACCTTTAATCTGTCTTCGTCATCTTTTCCTACGTTATCATATCGAAACCGAAGCAAAAGAGCAATGTCTTTCACTATCTTCGAAAAAGGAGGAAAAGCAGTGACAAAACAATACTAACAATAATGCTTGTCATAATTGGAAAATAAACAGTCATATTTTCTCTCTTTATAACAATGTCACCAGGTAGCTTCCCCAATGGTAAAAAACGTCCAATCAACATCCACAGCACACCAATGATAATAAACAAAACACCTAAGCTGATTAAGACTTTTGCTATATTCATTTTGGCTCCTCCAAATGAAAATGTTTATAGCAAATAGGACTAACGATACGTCCACGCGGTGTTCGTTGCAAAAAGCCTATTTGCAACAAATACGGTTCATACACGTCTTCAATCGTTTCCGCTTCTTCACCAATTGTCGCAGCGATCGTTTCTAAACCAACGGGACCTCCTCTAAACTTTTCGATCATTCCAAGCAGTAGCTTATGGTCAATATGATCAAGCCCTAACTCATCAACCTGGAGCTGTTCAAGTGAATGTGCGGCTATCGCCAATGAAATCGTACCATCACCTTGAACTTGCGCAAAGTCACGGACTCGACGGAGCAAGCGATTAGCAATACGAGGTGTTCCACGTGAGCGGCGCGCAATTTCAACAGCTGCCTCCCCATCAATATCAGCTTGAAAAATCTCGGCCGTTCTTCGGACAATCTGTGTTAACTCAGATTCTGTATAATACTCTAACCTTGCCATCACGCCAAATCGATCACGTAATGGTGCAGAGAGCATCCCTGCTCTTGTTGTCGCCCCCACTAATGTGAATGGAGGTAAATCAAGACGGACAGACCTCGCTGTCGGACCTTTTCCAATGACAATATCGAGACAGAAATCCTCCATCGCAGGGTATAGCACTTCTTCTACCATCCGGTTTAAACGATGAATTTCATCTATAAAAAGGACATCCCCGGGCTCTAAACCTGAAAGAATAGCTGCTAGATCACCGGGACGTTCGATTGCTGGACCAGATGTTGTCCGCATATTCACACCCATTTCACTAGCTATGATCGCTGATAACGTTGTTTTTCCTAGCCCTGGAGGCCCATAAAGTAAAACATGATCCAAGCTTTCCTCACGCATTTTCGCAGCTTCCATAAATACGTTTAGATTTTGCTTTACTTTTTCTTGTCCAATATATTGAGCAATCTGCTGTGGGCGGACTTGTTGATCAAGTGAATCCTCATAACCTTGCTCCTCCGCTGAAACGACTCGTTCCTCCACCAACACTTCCTCCCTTCCCTAGCTTTTTAACATATATTGTAGCGCTCTTTTAATATAACCATCTGTTGTAAGCTCTTCGTTCTCTAAATGCGGTCGAACCTTTTTAAGCTCTTTCTCAACATAACCTAATGCCCGTAATGCTTCTAAAGCCTCTTCTAGCTCAGAAGGTGCTGTGCTTACTCGTTCAATAACTTCCTGATTAGATGTTAAATTAGTTGTTAGTTCTTCAAGCTTTCCTTTCAAATCAAGAATCATTTGTCGAGCTGTTTTTTTACCGACACCAGGAAAACGAACGAGAAACGCCTCATCCTCTTGCTCAATGGCAGCAATGACATTTTCAGGCTCCCCTGAGGCTAATATAGCCAATGCTCCTTTTGGACCGATACCTGAAACATTTAAAAGCTTCTCAAATAGTATCCGCTCTTCCTTAGCAGCAAAACCGTATAAACGCAAAACATCCTCACGAACATAATGATATGTATAAATTTGAATCGCTTCACCTACATTAGCTTGAAATCGAAACGGATTCGGACAATAAATTTGATAACCTAAACCTTGATGATCAATGACAATATAAGACAATTCTATTTCAACCAACGGACCACGAATGTAATCAATCACTTTCATATTCTCCTCTCAACACAGTACATTCTATTTTACCATAACTTACTTGTAGTCTCTATGAAGATATATGAAAAACTGCTCAGCGATCTTTTCTTATTTTGCACTATGCTGAATAAACAAAAAAACCAAAGGAGAAATCAACCTTCCCCCCTTGGTTTGTCATATTTCCTTCGCCTTATATTGACTAAATACTTGCAACACTTCTTCATAGTTCCGTAAATCCTTTACAGGTATCCCGTTTTCAAGCTCCGTATAATGATGACTTTTTAATTTTGATGTATCGATATAGAAAAATGTTTGAATCACCTTCTCGTGACTAGGCTCTCCCTCAAAAATCGTCAATACACCTTCCTCCGTCAAACCAAAATAGCCGTTTATTTTTAACAGTGGTGAAATATCATACATCTCTTTTCGAAAAATAATTTCTTCACCGCTTTGATTAATTAACTCCCAATCTTCATAGAAAGCCCAAAAGTCCTCCATCGATAATATCGTTTCTTCTACATATTCCTTGCTTTTTTCGCCATCTAAATAAACTCTTTCTAAAACAACTTGGACTGTTTGTGGAGCAAGAACCTCATATGCTTCTGACTCACTTTCAACATGTTCTTCTTGAATGGTACCTGTTGAATTCTTCATATAGAAAAAAGTTCCGATTAAAACAGCTAATAATATGAGCTGATAAGATTTTGTTCTCATACGTGTTCACCACCGTATTTTTCTTAAATTGTGTATACAACATAAGCATTACCAAAGTAGTAATTTTTTATTCAGTAAGAAAACCTTAATTGCTTCATGCTTTACCGTAGTCTTTCAACCAACCTTCTCTCTATGATGTTAATTCACAAAATTAAAAGGCTACTGAACGTATCTTCAGTAGCCTTTTTAAAACATATACTTAACGTGAACGTTCAAAAGGGCGTTGAACAGCATTTCCTAAATCACGTAACATATCTTCGAAGGTTGCTCCGACTTCTTCAAATGCAGCTCCTCCACGAAGCTCATCATCCATCGTACGAATACGACCAAACGCATCAGAATCAGATACAACACGAACATTCTTTCCATCTGCGATATCGTTTACTCGATCCTCTACACGATCACGTACATCATCGCTATTGCGTTCAGCTTGTACACCCACGACGATATCATCATCATGAACAATAACACGTGAATCATTTAATCCTTTAATTCCTCTTAATTCTTTATTAATCTTCTCGACTGTTTGACTATCGTAACTACGGTGGTAGTTAGCCTTTTGACCTTGATTATTTTCTGTCGCACGAGTCGTTTGTTGACGATCTTGACGATTTACACCAGTTTCAACACCAAATTCATTATTAAGCGCATCGCGATAACCACGGGTAGCACTATTTTCCATACCAACAGCTCTCGAACGCTCTTGCTTATGTCGAGGGTTTAAGTTTAAAGCACCCATTCCTTGACGTTGATTCGATTGATGACGGTTTTGCATTCCTACACGATTGCCTCCACGTTCACGAAGAACACCATCCTCATCAACCATCCCTGGACGGTCATTTCCAGTAATTCCTCTTGCTCCAAACCCACCTTGTGTCGCTTGAGCTCCCATTCTTCCTTCATTCAATCCTGTTCTCCCCATACCTGGAGTACGTCCTTCTTGCGTACCAAAAAACCCTCGTTCATCACCTAGTGTATGATAATTATTTAAGTGAGTACGTCCCTGACCTTCTCCAGCATTTAACCCATAGCCACCACCACGTTGTTGATTGTCGAGTGTGCCATGATAATTCGTATGGCCTTGAGCACGGCTTGTTCCATAAGTTCCTCGCTCACCTTGACCACCAAAGTTCTGGTTATGATTCGTTGTACCAAATCCGCCTCGATGTCCACGGTCTGGTGTCATCATATCTGTTATAGGTCCTTCACCGTGGTGACGACCAGTTGTACCAGTTGCTCCCATATCTTGAGAATGAATACCCGTTCGATTATTTTGTGCATTCATTCCTGTTTCTTGATTATCAGTACCACAACCTGCAAAACCACCTAAAAGTATCGTAGCGGTTGCGACTGTCATCGCTATTTTCTTCAAATGAAATTCCCCCTTTCACCATTTAGAATGGCTTAGAGAACCTCATTTTAGTCTGTTAAGTCTTGGATATGAAAACGCATTAGCAGAGATCACTAAAAGTTTGGTTTTTAACTTTTTGTCCCCCCTTAACAGGCTTTTTTAATTGTGTCGTGCACAGCTGAGTTTTTTGAAGTGTCTTTTTCAAAAATACGTTTAACCATATACTATATGAAAAAAGCCGATACATTTGTACCGGCATTTAAATATAATTAGTCATCATAATCGTCTGTTTCCTGATAAGGATTTAATTGAGCAAGCTGTTCAGTCATATTATTGTTATTATAAGGCATTGACATTTGTTCTGGATATGGTGGTGCTTGTGGTATCGGTTGCTGTGGTTGCATCGGTGAAGCTTGCATTTGACTTGGCCCTTGCATCGGTTGTTGCTGATACATCGGCTGCTGATATGGATCAAGCATCTGATGTTGCTGAGTCATTTGTTGTGGCTGTGGTGCTGACATCATTGGTTGCTGTTGCATCATTGGATCGAAAAATGGCTGTGGACCAGGACCGCAATCTTGACATCCCATATTCATTTGATGAGTTTGCTGAGGATAATAAGGCATCGGTTGGGTCCCATGCATTGGCTGCACCTGTTGAAATGGCCCATGCTTAGGTGCACACCCAGGCACCATTGGACTAATTGGTGTTGGGCCACAATCAATTGGCATCATCATTGGTTGGTGGTGTTGTGGCTTCATCGGTTGTTGATGCATTGGTTGTAGTTGCGGCTGCATTTGTGGTTGTGCTTTAGGTTGCATTTGTGGTTGGGTTTTAGGCTGCATTTGTGGTTGGGTTTTTGTCGGTTGCGGTTTTGTCACTTCTGGTTTCTTTAGTTCTGGTTTTATTTTTTCTTTCTTTACTGGCTTTTCCTTCATAGGTGGTGCCGGCTTTTTAATCGGTTGTGGTTGCGGTTTATAAAAATGAATATTTGTTTCGTACACATTCTTCTTATAATCAAATTTCTTTGAAGGTGGCTGTGGTGGAGGTTGTGGTGCCGGCATTTCCTTCGTTGGCATCTCCATAATTGGTGGCTTTTCAATTGGCTGTTCTTTTGGTATCGGTTGCTCTTTCTTTGGCTGCTCTTTCGGTTGCATTTGAATAGGCTGCTCTTTTACAGGAGCCATTTGTGCCGGTGACTCTTTTTTGACCGGAACACTTCCAGTTGGGATTTTAATTTTCATTCCTGGCATGATCATATTCGGGTTTGATAATTGGGCATTGGCAGCCTTCAGTTGATCAAAGTCCACACCGTACTTTTGTGCAAGCTTCCAAAGAGTGTCGCCTTTTTGGACAATATGAATTTTCACTTTCCTTCCCCTCCTCTTGTTCTCTATATCATCCTATGTGAATGTAGGCGAAATGACACGAGCCCTTTCACAAAAAATAAGAAGAATTCGAATAGAAAACGGCTTTTAGCACATTTTATGTTATAAAAAAAGGTTTATGCCTAATTAGAAAATCGCTTAGTACCTTTTCTTAAAGAGATTGTTCAAAAATGGTAATTTCCCCCTCTTTAAACATCTAGTGTAGTCGCTACAGCTTTAAAGTCATGTGGTGAATGCTTTTCTCGCAACATGACGAGTAGCGAACAGGCCATTGCTATATTTTTTTGGTACCTTTGAACATACGCTTAAAACTTTTTACCATAATTCAGATCCAACACTCATATTAGACGAGGTCACTGAAAAACTGCGATTTCGAGGCCACTGAAAAAGTTTGGTTTTAACTTTTTCAGTGGCTTTGAAGTAATGTGCGTAGCCGTTGCCCGATTTTGAAAGCCTTGCAATGAGTGGGTTTCTCATAGCAAGGCGCGCAACGAGCGGAGCCATTACTCTTCCTTGAGTTACTAGAAAGGACTTTTTCAGTGACCTCGCGATTTCCACTTTTTCAGTGGCCTTATATTAGACAGCGCAGGAGTCTAATCATTCTCACCTAAAAAAGAGCGAAACCTCCATAGAAGATCTCGCTCTAATACCCTATTTACTTACGTTCAAGCATCCGTTCTAATGCTAAACATGCCTCCTTCGTTGTATTGGACTCGACAGTAATTGGATAATGAAGATTGCCCTTTTCTAACTCCTCCAATGACCAAAGTAAATGATCAATATCAATGCGATTCATTGTTAAGCAAGGACACATAGTCGGATTTAATGATACAATTTTTTTATCTGGAAATTGTTGAGCAAGTCGATTAACTAAATTCATTTCAGTACCAACTGCCCATGATGTACCTGATTTAGCTTTGCGAATCGTTTCGATAATATAATGCGTAGACCCATTTAAGTCAGCCGCCTGTACAACTTCATATGGGCATTCTGGATGAACAATAACGCTCGTGTCAGGTGAGTTTTGGCGGAATTGTTCAATTTGTGGTACAGTAAATTTTTCATGAACAGAGCAATGCCCTTTCCAAAGAATAACCTTTACCCGTTCAAAGTCACCTTCAAATTCTAGCTTTCGATTAATTGGATCCCACACAGCCATCTCATCTAATCTAATTCCTAGGTCGTAAGCCGTATTGCGTCCAAGGTGTTGATCTGGTAAGAAAAGCAAGCGTTCTTTCTGTGTAAACGCCCATTCGACCATTTTCTTCGCATTTGAAGAAGTCACAGTCGCACCACCGTATCTACCACAAAACGCTTTAATTGCTGCTGTGCTATTCACATATGTTAGTGGAAGAATCGTGTCACTGAACATATCTTGCAGAATCGTCCATGCATATTCCGTCTGGTCGATATCTGCCATATCAGCCATTGAACAGCCAGCCTTCAGATCAGGCAAAATGACATGTTGCTCATCGGTTGTTAGCATATCAGCAGTTTCAGCCATGAAATGCACACCACAAAAAACGATATATTCGGCATCCTTATTATCTTGAGATAATTGAGCAAGCTGCAAAGAATCACCTGTCGCATCTGCAAATTCAATGACTTCATCTCGTTGATAGTGATGTCCAGGAATGAACAAACGCTTACCTAACCGTTTTTTAATGGCCCAAATCCGTTCACGCTTCTCATCAAGCACTAATTCTCGATAATGTTCTGGTACTCGATCCATTTTTGTTAATTGTTCTAATATGCTCATCGTTGTTCCTCCTCTATTAGCAAAAAGCTAATATCTGTTGATTGAACGGAATGGGTTAGACAGCCAAGTGAAATATAATGGCAACCACAACCAGCATATTCCGCTAACGTATTTAAATTAATTCCTCCTGAAGCTTCTGTCACAATATGTCCCGGTACAAGCTGCTGGTAAGCTTTCACCTCTTTTGGTGTTGCATTATCAAACATGATGACATCAACGTTTGCCGTTACGGCCTCGAGTACTTCCTTCTCATTTGTCGTCTCCACTTCTACCTTCACCATGTGACCAATTCGCTCACGTACAGCTTCGACCGCTTTTTTCACTCCACCGCTAGCTAGAAGATGATTTTCCTTTAAAAGAACCGCATCACTTAAGCTACGACGATGATTATAAGCCCCACCACATCGAACAGCATACTTCTCAAACATACGTAAACCTGGTGTCGTCTTTCTCGTGTCACAAATCCGAATTGATTCATCGTTTAATACCGATTTCGCTCGTCTAGCCATTGTTGCAATACCGGACATTCGTTGTAATAAATTTAAAATGACTCGCTCACCAGCTAATAAATCATTAACCTTACCAGCAACAGTTGCCAAAACTTCTCCTTTTTCAAATGCTTCTCCATCTTTTTTAAAAAGCTTAACGATCATGTCATTATTTATAACTTCATAACCGGCATTAATCACGTCAGTTCCCGCCAACACTCCTTCTTCCTTTGCTACAATGTTGGCGCGTCTATATTCACCACTTACGAGCAATGACTCTGTTGTCACATCTCCTTCACCAACATCTTCTAGGAAAAACTCTTCTAACTTTCTCTTCAGCAACAGCTGATTCATGTTCCTCATCCCCTTACCCTTTATCTCCTTATATGACATGGGTTTCTCTTTTTTTATTTTCATTTAAATCATGCTTGACATATCTTTTTAACCAATAATCCTTCTGATTTGGAAAATCTGAACGGTAATGTCCTCCTCGGCTTTCTGTCCTTTGTAAAGCAGCATGAACAATAAGGCTAGCTGTCAGAAGCATATTTTTTCGTTCAATCCGTTCTTCGTCCTCATATCCAACTTCTAGAAACTTCTCTTTAAATCGATCTAACCAATTTTTTAATGTCAGTAAACCAATAGCGGTTCGTTCAATTCCAGCATGTTTCATCATTTTCTGTTGAATCTCTTCTTTTTCTGGCAGCTGATCAGAAACTTGACGATGATTCCTTGATATCAATATAGATACCAGTTTGACCGTTTGCACCTCTTCTTTTACAGCTTCACTCAGCTTTTGGGCAAAAACGAACCCTTCTAACAATGAGTTGCTTGCCAATCGATTTGCTCCATGAACACCTGTACAAGCTACCTCGCCCACCGCATATAAACCTGCCACAGTCGTTTTACCGTAAAGGTCTACTTCGACTCCACCACTACAAAAATGAGCTCCAGGCGCTACCTGGATCGGCGTCGTTGTAAGGTCAACACCAACTTTGCCTGCTCGTTTTGCTAAACCAGGGAAACGAACCTTTATATTTGCAATAGATCGGCAATCAAGATATACGTTTTCTCCTTGTTCAATCATCCTATAAATGGCCCGGCTTACGACATCACGTGGAGCAAGCTCACGTTCAGGATGGTGCGCCATAATAAACTCTCCAGCTTGATTGATTAACCTTCCTCCTTCACCACGCACTGCCTCACTCACTAACCCTTGAGATTGATCATTATGAATGAACAATGTCGGGTGAAATTGAATAAATTCCATATCCTTCAACGTAGCTCCGGCTCGATAAGCAATAGCATAGCCATCCCCTGTTGCTTCACGTACATTGGAGGAATACGAATAGATCTGACCTAAACCTCCTGTTGCAAGCACTGTTGCTTTGGCAAAAATAGCTCCCTTATTTGTCTGAACCCCAATCACTCGCTCCTTCTTTTTCAGTAACGAGTAAACATGGGTTTGCTCTTCTATTTGGACACGCCCCTTTACAGCATGTATTAATGCATGAGTAAGCGCCTTTCCAGTCTGGTCTCCATTTGCATGGACAATTCTTCTTCGTTGATGAGCTCCTTCCATTCCAAGGACAAGCTCACTCTCATTATGATCAAAAGTTACACCTAGCTTCTGCAATTGCTTAACAATAGTAGGGGCATGTTTGACTAGGTGTTCGACATGCTGTTCGTCATGATGATTTAATCCTGCTCGTAATGTATCTGCATAATGCTGTTGCCACGTGTCATCTTTTCCGAGTGATGCAGCCATTCCACCTTGTGCCCAACTTGAATTACTTATTTCGACATTTGACTTTGTGATAATCATCACATTTAATTCGTCAGCTAATAAGTGAGCAGTCATTAATCCAGCTACACCACTACCTATGATGATGACATCAGCTGTCCTATCAACCATGCCTTCACCTCCATTTAAACTTAACACTTGTCTTGTCACCTATCTTTACATAAAATGATTAAAGTGACAAGACGTTATTTTGGGAAGTTGTATTGTTTTTTTAGATTTATATAGAAAGTGGTGGAAAATGAATGATATATTTCGATTACAGCGCAACAACTCCTATGTCTGACATTGCGATTGAAACGTATAATCGAGTGGCGAGTGAGTTCTTTGGAAATAGTCGTAGCTTGCATACTCATGGTCAAGAAAGTGCTGATATCATTGAATACAGTCGTCAATCATTGGCGCAAATATTAAGTTGTCGACCACAGGAGCTTTATTTTACAGGTTCAGGATCAGAATCGACCTTTCTCGCTTTAACCGGACTAGCCTTTGCACATCAACATAAAGGGAGTACGATTTTGACCACGAGAGGAGAGCATCATTCTGTTCATCAAGCATTGAACTACTTAGAAGGTTTCGACTTTAAAATCGATTATATTTCAGTCGATGAATTTGGGCGTATTCAAATGGATCATTTGGAACATCTACTCAATAGTGATGTCATTCTTGCCTCCATTGGACATGCCAATAGTGAAGTAGGAACTATTCAAGACCTTACAGCAATTGGTCAACTGTTAAGAAAGCATGATGTCCTTTTTCATAGTGATTGCGTACAAACATTCGGAAAACTACCTATACCATTAGCTTTGTTATCGAGTATGAGCGCTTCAGCACATAAGTGTTATGGTCCAAAGGGAGTTGGTCTAACGTTTATTCAAAGCCGACTTCCATGGAACCCATTCTTTGAAGGAACGACTCACGAGGGTGGCTTTAGAGCTGGTACGGTTGATACTCCAGGAATCGCTGCATTTGCTGCTACCGCTGAAGAATCTTTCCAAAAACAGGATGAAGAAATGAACCGCTTATCAAAACTTCGCCTTCATTTTTTACAGGCGTTTGAGCAGGAGAAGCGTATCATTCTTGAAGGACATCCGATAAAGAGACTTCCATTTCATTTAGCTATTCGGATCAAAGGGATAGAAGGACAGCTTCTCATGCTTGAATGTAACCGGAGAGGCTTTTCTATTTCAACTGGATCAGCCTGTCGTGTCGGTGATACAAATCCATCTTCAACGTTAATGAGTATTGGGAGGTCGAAGGAGGAGGCATTCGAGTTAATTCGAATTACATTTGGACGATGGACAACGTTACAAGATATCGATAAACTAATAGTAGCCATACATGAGATTCTCGAACGGTATTAAAGGAGCAATGCATATGAGCAATGGTAAGAAATTATTAGGAGAAGAACGCAGAAAGCAAATTATCAATTGGTTAACATCGACTCATACTCCAATCACGGGTAGTGAATTATCAAAAAGATCAAATGTGAGTAGACAAGTCATCGTTCAAGATATTTCGATATTAAAGGCAAAAAAGCATCCGATCATTGCTACAGCTCAAGGGTATCTATACAACCAAATGAAAGAAACAGTACTAGCTAAACGAATGATCGCCTGCAAGCATTATCGTGAACAGGCAAAAGAAGAGCTATTTATTCTAGTCGATCACGGACTAACGGTGTCACAAGTGATGGTTGAGCATGCGATTTACGGAGAAATAACAGCATCCCTTATGGTGTCATCACGCCATGAGGCCGAGCAATTTTGTAAACGTGTTGAAGAGACCAACTCATCGTTGCTCTCAGAATTAACCGATGGTGTGCACCTTCATTTAGTTGAAGCGGCAACAGAAGCTCAAATTGATAAAGCCGTACTAGAACTTAGTAGGAAAGGTTTTCTATTGGATGAATATGAATAATCGAGAACGTCCTATAACCAAACAGGTGAAACAATAATGAGTAGAGGTTTCAAGCTACTTTTCTATTCGTTTATTATCTTCGCCCTCTTTCTTCTACTAGGATACCGTCAATACACTTCCGTGGTAGCTACCGTTCTTGTTATACTGATTATCGGTTACTTGATCCATTCCCTATTTAACATGTACAGAAGGTATAAGCGACATAATCCTAATACAAAAAAAAGGCGTTAAACGAGGTTTAATGCCTTTTTTTGTATAGAGAGCACAGCCGCTTCGAATCCCATCTTATGGAGAGCAGGCACGCTTTACATTAAATCACCATGTAGGCTTTACTTTGGCTGTACTTTTTTGTCCCATTCTTTTATCCTTCTTTTTTCTTTCTACGCTTCCGTCTTTACGATCGCCAAGTCATAGCAAGGATAGCTACCAAGTATCTCTACTCCACACCCAAGTGCTTCTAGCTCAGAAATAACTCCTGGAATTAGCACGTTGTCTTGCTTCTCTTCGACATCAATGATAAAGAAATAATTCCCTAAACCTGTTTTCATAGGTCTTGACTCTATTTTTGTTAAATTTAACTTCCTCCATGCAAATGCTGATAATACTTGATGAAGTGCTCCAGAAAAATCTGAAGGTAATGTCACCATTAATGTCGTCTTATCCTCAGAGCGTTCTGCTCCATCAATTGAAATGGCTTTTGTCGTCTTACGAAGAACGATGAAGCTAGTGCGGTTTTGCTGATAATCATGCACATTCGCATGAGCAACCTTTAATTCATATTCTTCGGCTGCCAAATCGTTGGCAATAGCCGCAACAGGTAATTCTGGATGATTAGCGACATATTCGGCTGCTGCTGCTGTTGAATTCATATATTCCCACTCAGCATTTGGATGCGTTTTTTGTAGAAAGTCATGACATTGAGCTATAGCATGTGGATGAGAGACAATCTTTTCTACATGCTTTTCTTTATTTTGTGGATGAATTAAACAATGTTGCACAATTGGTAACGTCACTCCACCAACAATTGGTAGGCGTTGTTTATGAATTAAATAATCTAGCGTCAAATTAACAGTACCCTCAATCGCATTTTCAATTGGTACAATAGCAAGCTCTACTTCTTCTTTTGCAACGGCATCCATACATGCAGGAATCGTTCGGTATGCTATGAGGTCTTCCTTAACAAACAAGCCCCGTGCTGCCATTTCTGTGAATGTTCCTCTAGGTCCTAAATAGCCAACCTTCATATTGTCTTCCGCTCCTTTTATGATCCAGTTCCCACCAATTCTACCTTTTCAACTGCCTCTAATTGTTCAATCCAATCAATTAAATCTCCAAGCTCAAGCTGCATTGGAGCTGTATCAATCGTAATGGTCATTTGTGCACGACCTTGTAATGGGATCGTTTGATTAATCGTTAAAACGTTCGCTCCTGTTTCAGCTACTTTTCCGAGTAACTGAGACAAAGAGCCAGATCGATCAACTAAAATGATCGATAAGGTGACAATCTTTTCACGAACCATCGTATGAAAAGGGAATATCCCATCTTTGTATTTATAAAACGCACTACGGCTCATGCCAACCTTATGAACCGCTTCGTTAATTTTTGTTACTTTACCAGAATGAAGCAGTTCTTTTGCTTGCAATGTTTTCTCCATTGCCTCTGTTAACATATCAGCGCGAACAAGATAAAAATCTTTCCGTGATGTCAAAATCAGCACCTACTTTCACCACTACATTATCTTTCCTATTATAAGAGTGCAACCCCTATTTGACAATATGAAAAAAGCTCTTTCATGCAAACAGCCTACACAACATACGAGAAGATCGTACAATCGTGTAGGCTATTTCAAATTAAGCAAAAGCATTTAAGAAAACTGCTACGCGGTTTTCTGATTTTGTCAAAAGCTTAAAACCTTAAACAAAGAGACTTTTGTGATTTCAATGGAGAGCGTCAGCTTCGCTCATGACACGGTAGACAGAAAGAAGACCATTTTCAGTCTACCTACAACCTTGTCATGTCTTTACCCGACGCATTTAAGAAAACTGCTACGCGGTTTTCTTAGTCAATAAATTCAAATTCGAAGCTTAGTAAGCGAACGATGTCACCATCTTTTGCACCGCGCTCGCGTAATGCTTCATCAACACCCATCCCTCGCATTTGTCTTGAAAAACGACGTATCGATTCCTCACGTGAAAAGTCTGTCATCTTAAACAGCTTCTCGATTTGAGCACCTGATAATACATAGGCTCCATCGTCATCACGAGTTATAACAAACGGTATGTCCTCTTTCGTATGCTTATACAACACACGAGTGGATTCCTCTGTTTCCTCATAAAGCGGAAATTCAGGAGTTTCTTCAATTTTATCAGCAATCGTAAGCAATAATTCACGTAAGCCTTGCTTGGTCACAGCTGATATTGGATAAATCGAGTAATCCTCCGTAAGTTTCTCTTTAAATTTCTCTAGATTTTCTTCTGATTCAGGCATGTCCATTTTATTCGCAACGATAATTTGTGGACGTTCTAGCAGACGCAAATTGTATTGCTTTAACTCATCATTAATGAGCAAGAAATCCTCATAAGGGTCTCGCCCTTCAAGAGCAGACATATCAATAACGTGTACAATGACTCTCGTTCGTTCAATATGTCTTAGGAATTGATGACCAAGACCAACTCCTTCATGTGCCCCTTCAATTAAGCCTGGCAAATCGGCCATAACGAAGCTTCGTTGATCATCCGTTTCAACGACACCAAGGTTAGGAGCAATCGTCGTAAAATGATAATCAGCAATTTTCGGCTTTGCAGCTGATACAACAGATAATAACGTTGATTTCCCTACACTAGGAAAGCCAACTAATCCAACATCCGCTAATACTTTCAACTCAAGAATGACATCACGCTCTTGCCCGGGTTCTCCATTTTCAGCAATTTCCGGTGCTGGGTTCGCCGGGGTAGCAAAACGCGTATTCCCGCGACCTCCGCGACCTCCTTTTGCAATCACCGCACGTTGACCATGCTCCGTTAAATCAGCTAATACTTGCTCGGTCTCAGCATCCATTACCGTTGTCCCAGGTGGCACCTTCACAATCATATCCTCAGCATTCTTTCCATGCTGATTCTTCGGCCTACCATGGTCACCTCTTTGGGCTTTAAAGTGACGTTGATAACGAAAATCCATTAACGTTCGTAATCCTTCTTCCACTTCAAAGACAACACTTGCTCCGCGTCCACCATCTCCACCTGCTGGCCCGCCATCAGGAACATACTTTTCACGACGGAACGAAACTTGACCGTTCCCGCCATCTCCGCCTTTTACATACACTTTTACCTTATCAACAAACATCGATGTTTCACCTCATTTTTTCCAGAAGGATGCAGATAACAGACATTCATGCTCATGGAATTCTTCAACTTGAAGATTAAACGGTTCTAATGTCTCCCACTCATCTTCATTCATTTTCACAACTCCATGAAAATCAAACGTTATGTGACAAGTCTTTTCTTTAAAAAGAAAAGAAATAAGTACATTATGCTCTGCATCTTCGGTACACGTATCATTTAGTTTTTCCAATACTGACTGACATAATCGAAAAAGACGATCTTCTTCATGCTTAAGAGAAAAAGGCTCCCCAATGACCTCTAGTTCCAATTGAACAGGATGTTGATTCCAATGATAAGTAAGAAGATAATATTCGACTTTCGTCACATACAAGGACGATAGTCGACTTTCACAAAAAGCTTGCTGAGCCGCTTTCTCGATAATGTCTTCAATTCGATCATACCGCTTAAGTTCTACGTTCGCTTTAATTAATTGGATAATATTTAACCAATCATGTCTAGCATGACGTAACGCATTAATGACATCTTTTTCTACCATTGCTTCCTCGTTCCCCTATCGTAATTAGTTCGTTCAATCTTTTTCTATCGATATCTTACCACAAACTAATTGAAATAAGGGGAGGACATAGAGATTCGTAGTGGATTTCTTTATATATTGATGAAAGATTGCCAATTCCATCCTTCTTCACCAGCAAAAAAGTGAATTTAGAGGACACTGAAAAAGGACCAATCAACTTTTTCAGTCCCTTTTATTTGAGTAGCCATGACTACACTCGTTGCGTGCTTGATACAAAAAAAACAATCGTATCAAGCTTTTCAAATAAGACAACTTTCCGCTCATTACTGAACATTCACTAAAAAAAGTTAAAAACCCAACATTTCCAGTGAACTCGGGAATTGACAGCATTCACGAATCTGTTATACTAAAACAAGTTAAAACCGACAAGAGAAGTATGAATTATCAATTTTATAGCTCAACGAAGAGAGGAGGAGCTTATAAATGGCTAATGTCAAAATTGAAAATGTTGGGAAAACATTTGAAAATAAAGAAGAAAAAACATCCTATACCGTTTTTAATGATATTCATTTAGATGTTCAATCAGGTGAATTCGTATCCTTACTCGGTCCTTCTGGGTGCGGAAAGTCAACCTTATTAAACATTGTTGCTGGACTTGATCATGCAAGCAATGGTGTCGTCTATGTTGGAGACACTGCAGTTAAGGGACCTGGTGCAGACCGTGGAGTCGTCTTCCAAGAAGCAGCACTTATGCCATGGATGACCGTACTGGATAATGTTATGTTTTCGATAAAGAAGCGATATGGCAAGAAAAAAGCGAAGGATCGCGCCATCGAATATTTAAAGCTGGTTCATTTAAGTAAATTTATTAACTCTTATCCTCATGAATTATCTGGAGGAATGAAGCAGCGTGTATCGATTGCCCGAGCTCTTGCTATGGACCCAGAAGTGTTATTGATGGATGAGCCATTCGGTGCTCTTGATGAGCAAACCCGCTCCATGCTTCATAAGGAAGTGCAATATATTTGGCAACAAACAAAGAAAACGATTCTGTTTGTGACTCATAACATTCGTGAATCGATTTTACTATCTGATCGAATTGTCTTAATGGGAACAAGACCTGGAGGAATTATTGAAACCTATGATGTTCCATTACCTCGTCCACGTAAAACAAGTGATGAAGCTTTTACTTCATTAGAGGAACGAATTAGTCAGCGTCTAGCTGGAGAAATAGATAAAGTGATGAAGGAGGAGATGGGAGATGATTACCGTAGTCAGAAGGCTACTCTTCTTTACAGTTCTCATCGGGATATGGGAGATCGTATATAGATTAGACGTTTTCGGAACGCAAATGTTTCCGTCTCCCTTTCTTTCGTTCGTAGAACTTTATAAAGGATTTTTTGAAACAGGGATTTTAACCGCCGCACTGACAACAAGCTTAGGCCGAATCTTGCTCGGGTTTGCACTTGCTATCATTATCGGTTCTATTTTAGGAATTACCCTTGCAACGTCAAAGTTGGCAGATGAAACACTTGGTTCACTAGTTGTTGCCCTACAATCCGTACCAAGTATTGTTTGGCTACCACTTGCACTTGTCATGTTCCAAGGTGGACCAATGGCGATTTTGTTCGTCGTGATTCTCGGGGGAACATGGCCGATGACGATGAACGTAAGAATGGGTATGAAGAATGTTCAGCCCATTCTCATTCGGGCCGCGAGGACGATGGGCTACCGCGGCTTTGAGCTTATTTGGAAGGTCATGATTCCTGCGTCTATTCCATCCGCTTTAACAGGTATTCGTCTTTCTTGGGCATTCGGTTGGCGAGCTCTAATGGCCGCTGAATTGTTAGGTCGTGGTGGATTAGGAAGGACATTAATGGATGCACGTGATTTCTTTAATATGGAGCTCGTAATTGCGATTATGATTATTATTGCGGTTATCGGACTTATTGTTGAATATTTCATATTCAATCCAATCGAACGAAAAGTGTTAACTCGTTGGGGATATGCAAAATAATAATAGATTTTATAAGTAAAAGGAGAGAGAAACATCATGAAAAAATGGATCTTACTGATCACTTCAGCTACACTATTGACATTCATTGCAGCATGTGGAACAGCGAATGAAAGTACAACAGGGGAGAATTCAGACGAAGAAGCTCCGGGTGAAGATGTTAGGATTGGCTACTTTCCTAACTTAGATCACGCAGCAGCGATTATCGGCAAGGAAAAAGGGTACTTCGATGAAGAATTAGGCAATCGAGGTTCAGAATATACTCACTTTCCAAATGGAAATGACTTTATTGATGCACTTTCAACTGGTTCATTAGATATTGGTTATGTTGGACCTGGTCCTGCCATTAACTATTTCTTAACAGGTGGCGATGTTGTTGTTCTTGGAGCGGCCGCAAATGGAGCAACATTAATCGTTTCCCGTGAGGATTCTGGAATAGAATCCTTAGATGACTTCGACGGAAAGTCATTTTGTACTCCAGGGAATGGATGTACACACAACGTTCAGCTTGAGATTATGTTAAAAGAACTTGGACTCGAATCAAATCGTGTCGGTGGTACAGTTGAACACCAATCACGTATACCACCCGCAAACATGGTGGCGATGTTCGAACAAGGACAAATTGATGCCGCTGCAGCACCTGAGCCTTGGGGAACCTATTTAGAGCTAGAGTTAAATGCGAATGTTGTCGCTGAATGGGATAATGTATTCATTGGCGAAACGTTACCAAGTGTCGTCATTGTCACAACGAATGAATTTCTAGAAGAAAATCCTGAAGCTGTAGAGGCTGTTCTTCGTGGACATAAGCAAGCCGTTGAATATACGCAAGAAAACACAGGAGACACGTTAAGCGCGATTAATGATCATTTATACGAGCTCACACAAAATCGCTTACCAGACGCTGTTTTAGAAAAAGCTTGGACACGTATGGTTGTAACAACCGAAACGCATCCAGAAGCGTTGCAAGATTGGGCTGATGCTTCTTATGAGCTGAAATTTATGGATGCTGAACCAAATCTAGATGGATTTGTTGATACGTCAAAGCTTGATGCAATTTTAGAAGCAGAATAAGTCAAAATACAGAAAAAACACGGCACCTCAATTCACATGGGCCGTGTTTTTTTATTCTACATTCAATGTAACGATCATAACGATCCCTTCACAAACATTAAAGCATCTTTGGCAGCTGCTTCTCCTTGATCAATACAGTCCGGCAAACCAATTCCTTTATACGCTCCACCAGCTAAATAAGCACCTGGATATAATTTTTCGATATCTTCCGTTAGCTTCTCCACTTTGAAAGAATGGCCTACCTCATACTGAGGCATCGCTTCCTTCCATCGAGTCACATAGAAAAATTCAGGTTCACCTTCAATATGTGTGATCGTTTTTAAATCATCTAATGCGGCTTTCACAATTTGTTCATCCGATTGATCGACAATATTTGAATCATTCGGTCTACCGACATATGCTCTAAGTAATGCATATCCTTCCGGTGCAGTATGCTTCCACTTCTTATGAGTCCATGTACATGCTGTAATCACGTGATTACCTTTCTTTGAGACAACAAATCCTGTTCCGTCATATGGTAAAATAACCTGTTCCTCTCTAAAAGCCATCGCAACCGTTGCGACAGATGTTGCTTTCATCTCGTTCAAATAAGAGAAATGCTGATCATCGTTAAACAACTGTCCTGCGACCGGAGCAGGTGTTGAGACGATAACCGCATCATATCGTCTAGAGTTATTCATCAAATGTACGTTATAGCTGTTTTCAGTCTTTACAATTTCGTTAATGTGAGCATTTTTATAAATCCTTCCGTTCTGTAAATAAGCTTCAATTCCATCTACAAATGACTCTAATCCCCGTTTAAACGATAGAAACATCCCTTGCTTTTTCTCATTTGACTTTGTGAATGTTTGATTCTTTGCACGTTGCTTAGAAATGCCTTTAATGAGACTACCATGCTCCTCCTCCATCTTTTGAAACTGGGGGAAGGTTGATTTCAAGCTTAATCGATCAAGGTCTCCCGCGTAAATTCCTGATAATAGAGGCTCTATCAGATGATCGACTACTTCATCCCCTAATCTCCTTCGAAAGAAATGACCTAACGAAATATCCTCATCCGACTCTGTAACAGGGGGTAGCATCAAATCTTTTAAAGCAACAACCTTCCCGATAGGAGATAGTAAGCCTGTCTTCAAAAAAGGCTTTAATTGTGTAGGAATGCCCATAACAGCTCCTTCAGGCATTGGGTGTAACGTCTCACCCTTCAAAATAAAAGCTTGTCCTGTATCATTGGCAAGGAGCTCATCCTCCATCCCAATTTCCTTAGCGAGACGTGCCATACTTTGCTTTCGTGCTAAAAAAGAATCGGGCCCTCGTTCAATGATGAAGCCATTGCGATATTCCGTACGGATTTTTCCACCTAATCGATTAGTAGCTTCATACAAGTCATATTCAATGTTCGCTCCTCTAGCAATGGCTTGCTCTAAATGACAAGCAGCTGCTAGCCCGGTTATTCCTCCACCAATGATTGCGATTCGTTTCTTCAACGTCCTCACTCATTTCCAAAAAGCTTTTTTTCAACAACTGTTGCTAAACAATCAAGAAACTCCTGCTTTGCATTAGGCATTTCAGGTCGATAATAATCAACACCAAGCTCATCCGTTACGACCTTACATTCGTAATCATTGTCATATAAAACTTCGAGGTGATCCGCCACGAATCCAACTGGGCAATAAACAAATGAAGTATACCCATGCTGTTCATACAAGCTTTTCGTTAAGTCTTGTACATCAGGTCCTAACCAAGGGTCAGGTGTATTTCCCTCACTTTGCCAGCCTATTTCATAGTGCTTAACCCCTGCCTGCTTCGCAATAAGATCTGCCGTTTCTCGTAATTGATGAGGATAAGGATCCCCAACTTGTAAGATACGTTCTGGCAAACTATGTGCAGAAAAAATGACGCAAGATTTGTCATCATCCTTTATAAGCTTCATTGTTTCTTTGACTTGCCTTACCCAATAGTCAATGAATAGTGGTTCATCGTACCAACTTTCTACACTCGTAATACGTGGACCAGCTATTTTCTCTGATTTTTCATGAGCACGTCCATTATAAGATTTCACACTGAATGTAGAGAAATGTGGCGCAAGTACAATACTAACAGCTTCTTCAATGCCATCTTGCTTCATTTGTTGTACCGCATCCTCAACAAATGGATCTATATGCTTTAACCCAAGATATGCCTTAAATTCAATATGTTCAAATCGTTCATTTAAAGTTCGTTCAAGACCATATGCTTGATCCTCTGTAATTTTTGCTAATGGGCTAATCCCACCAATGGCTTCATAACGTTCTGTTAAATCATCTAGCGCTTCCTGTGATGGTTTTCGACCATGTCTAATGTGCGTGTAATAAGGTTCAATTTCTTCTTTTTTTCTTGGTGTACCATAAGCCATTATAAGTAGCCCAATTTTCTTCTTTGTCATATAGATATCCTCCTATTTCGTCGTTGTATATTCATGAACAAATGCAGTTAATTTTCTTAACGTATCTGGGTTAACATCAGGAAATACACCATGTCCTAAATTGAAAATAAAGTTTGGTGTTTGCATTCCTTCATCTAAAATTGCTTTCGTTCGCTCTTCAATTACATTCCAAGGCGCTAATAAAATCGCTGGATCTAAGTTACCTTGAACGGATTTTGTTACGCCTAACCCCCGTGCCTCTTGAATCGATAGTCGCCAATCAAGACCAACGACATCTAAAGGTAGTTCGTTCCACTCATGAATGAGGTGACTCGCGCCGACTCCAAACATAATGAGTGGAACACCCTCCTCTTTTAAAGCGGTGAAAATTTTCGTCATAACTGGCTTTACGTATGTACAATAATCTGCCACATTAAGGGTTCCAACCCACGAATCAAAAATTTGAATCGCTTGCGCACCAGCAGCAATTTGTGACTTCACATATGTAATCGTCATTTCTCCAAGCTTGTCCATGAGTAGATGCCACGCATTAGGTTCAGCATACATAAAAGCTTTTGTTTTATTGTAATTTTTCGAAGGCCCTCCTTCAATCATATAGCTCGCAAGAGTAAAGGGGGCTCCTCCAAAGCTAATTAATGGTACAGAAAGCTGTTTTCTTAAAAGCTTAATCGTATCTAATACGTAAGGTACATCTTCTTCAGGACGTATGAAACCTAATCGTTCCACATCGGTTATAGAACGAATTGGGTTGTCAATAACCGGACCAATGCCTGACTTAATATCAACATCGACTCCAATGGCCGGAAGTGGTGTCATAATATCTTTGTATAAGATTGCAGCATCATTGTTATATTGATCGACCGGCAATTTCGTCACATATGCACATATCTCAGGATCATGAGTAATTTCAAATAAAGAATATTTTTCTTTCAATGCTCGATATTCTGGCTGTGACCGTCCTGCTTGCCTCATATACCAAACAGGTACATGATCATGCACCTCGCCTCGGCATGCCTTTAAAAACGCGTCATTAAAATTAGATTGTGTCATTTCGCCACTCCTTCACCTATTCATCCGTTCTTTTAATTACTACTTCTACTATAATCACCCAACTGTTAGCTGTATACACATTCCAACACAATGTCAAAAAATCGCCTAAGAAATACGCAATAGCGCCTTTTCTTAATAACGTCGCGCGTAACCGTTACAGTGGTATGAGCATTTCTGAAAATGGGGTACTTTCAGAAATGCGTGTAACGAGCGAAGCCGACGCCCATATCTAATGAAATCCAAACTGAAAGGTTGCTTCAACCAAATTAGAAGCTTCACCTGATTGCTCTGTTTGATAATTGTACGATACAACTTGATAGGTCTTTGTTATAAATGGATTATAGATGGGCAATGTATATTCATGAATACCCATAACAGTCGCAACCTCTTCCTTACTCTCTTCATTTATTTCATAGATCGTATACTGTACCCGCCCATCTTCCGTTTCAGTCCAATTTAATCGTACACTAAATGGGGCTCGGCCACCAAACGCCTTGGAAGCTTGCAATTCAAGAGAAGTAGGCATTCTTATAGGTCGTTCTAATTCATTAACATTGATCGGCTTATTAAATGTAAGTAAGCTATTCTCACTTCTGTGTTCACTAATAATATCCTTAAACAATACCGTAGGATACTGACTACCACCATTGAAGTATTGATCAGTTGTCGTTACATCATACCCCATCCACACTGCTCCGACCGCTTTCGGAGTGTATCCAACAAACCATGCATCGCGAGTAGCACCCTGAACATCAGGAAAGGATGTCGTACCTGTCTTTCCTGCTAAAGACCACTGAGTATTTCCAACAGCTGCTGTCCCCTCCTGAACAACAGATTCAAGCATCCTTGTCATATCCCAGGCTAGCTGTCGATTTACAACTGCTCGTTTTTCCTGACTTGCTTCACCTAATTTCTCTCCATCACGCGAGTAAATTTCTGAAATAAAAGACGGCTTCACATAATAACCACCATTCGCAAAGATTTGATAAGCAGCCGCCAATTCAAGCGGAGATACACCTTCACTTAATCCACCTAAAGCTATTGCTAACCCTCGATCCTCAATTTCAATTTGAACGTCATTGAGTAGTGCTATCGAATCGTCCAATCCTATTTGATCAAGTAACCAAACCGCCGGCGCGTTTGTCGATTGTATGATTGCTTCATAAAGAGAGATTTCACCTTGATAGTGATCATGATAATTTCTCGGAGAGTACCCATCATAATCGATTCGCTCATCCTTTAATAGTGAATAAGGCTCATACCCATTCATCATTGCTGGAGCAAAGACAGCAATCGGCTTAATGGACGATCCTGGCTGACGTTTAACATCAACACGATTCAATCCTTTCCTTACATACTCACGACCACCATGAGCTGCTAGTACGCCACCTGTTTGATGATCAATTAGGACAAATGCCGCTTCAGCATGAGCGTCTTCAGAAGGAAAATAGTGATCAGCTTGTAGTTTTGTATAAGCATCGATTAATAATTGCTCATCCATCGGGACGACGATCGTATAACCTCCAGTTAGAAGCTCTTCATTTGTCAGCTGATAACGCTCTTCCGCTTCATTCATGACCATATCGATATACGTAAAATATGGGTCGAGATTAAGATCCTTGCGCTCGGCAACCGCGACAGTTCTTCCTTTCAGACGAACAGCCTCATCAGCTGATAAGAACCCATTTTGTTGCATAACAGATAATACAAGGTCACGACGCTCTTTACTACGCTCAATATCAACAAGTGGTGAATAGGCATTAGGAGCTTTCGGTAAGCCTGCTAACAACGCTCCTTCATCCACCGTTAATTCTGAAACATTTTTATTAAAGTAAAGTGTGGCTGCTGCTTGAATACCATACACACCGTGCCCAAAATAAATTTGATTTAAATACATCTCTAGTATCTCATCTTTGCTATACCGTCTCTCTAAATTCATCGCAATTGAAACTTCCTGTGTCTTTCTTAACCATGATTTCTCATTTGACAAAAAGACATTTTTGGCAAGTTGCTGTGTAATCGTGCTACCACCTTCACCCTTTGCACCTGCTGCAATATCTCGATACAAGGCACGGCCAATTGCTCTCATATCAAACCCTTGATGCTCATAATAGCGGACATCTTCTATGGCCACAAAGGCATCTCGAACATATTCTGGTACATCTATTATTGAGATTGGTTCTCTATTTTCACGATATAATTGAGTAATTAATTCGCCATTTTGATCGACTAATGATGTCGTTGATTTCATAACGAGCTTCTCTTCATCAATGACATATTGGCCAGTTAATAGAAAAGTAAGATATATAATAAAAGCTAATAATATAAGTGTGATAGAGCCTCCAAACCAGAGAACTATCCGCTTTTTCATTGTCATGTATACACCCCCTTTAACGTACATATGTTTCTTTTTATCATAACGATTATTATTTAATAATGCGAATCATCAGCTTTAGCTTTATGCAAATTTTATCATAAAATGTCGATGGAATCTTCAAATCGCTACATCTCTTTCACGCTAAAAAATACTCACATAAAAGTGAGTATACTCAAGCCTATCAACTATTTAATTATACCTTCATAACGTTTGTACTTTGAAAGATGCCTCAGAAACACTTGAGATAAATACTGAATAATATATTCCGCAATGAGACCTGTTACTTGCGAAGATGGTGTAAATAATGAGGTCTGCATGAATGTAGCTCTTTACACCTTCCTTTTTTAATATTAGCTATGTACACCAAGATCCATACGAATACCCATAAAAACAATTCAATTAACATATGAATCCATCCTAAAGAGGATAACACTAGTCTACTCCATAGAATGATTCGTAACATCTATATCTTAATTTATTCAACTAACCCAAATCGATGAGCATATACAGCAATTTGCGTCCGATCTTCAAGCATTAGTTTCTGAAGAATATGGCTTACATGTGTCTTCACGGTTTTTATCCCGATAAAAAGCGTATCAGCAATCTCCTGATTGCTCTTTCCTTCACCTATGAGCAGCAACACCTCATGCTCACGTCTCGTTAAGCTGTCGTGAAGGGGTTTCTCCTTCGCACTTCGCATCCTTTGCATCATTTTATTCGTTACTTGAGCCTCTACAATTGCTTCTCCCTTAGCTGCACTTCTTATCGCCGTTGCTATTTCATTGGCAGAGGAGGTCTTTAACAAATAGCTAAATGCTCCAGCTTCAATAACAGGATATACTTTTTCATCATCAATAAAGCTTGTCAAAACAATCACTTTAACATTTGGCAGCTTTTCTGTAATGGCTGATGTGGCTGTTATTCCATCCATCGTTTCCATTACTAGATCCATTAATACAACGTCAGGCTTTTTGTTTAATACTAAATCAACTCCTAGTTGGCCATTGCTAGCCTCTCCGACAACTTCAATATCAGCTTGTGTTGATAAAAAAGCGGACAGTCCCATACGTACCATTTCGTGATCATCAACTAATACGACTCGAATCATTGTTCGTCCCTCCATGTGACTGGAATGTTTGCCTCTATTTGTGTTCCTTTATTCGGTACGGAAACGATATGTAATGTACCACCAATTTCATTCATTCGTTCTTTCATTGTTTGCAAACCATAAGAGCTCTGCTGAACGTCCTTCTCAGAGAAGCCAACACCGTTATCAATTAACTTTAATTTGACTTCTTTATCCGTTTGTTTCAAATCAAATTCGAGCTGTGATGCTTTTGCATGCCTAAGAACATTCGAAATCGCTTCCTGAACCATACGAAACAATTGATCTTCTATTCCTTTTGGCATCAATAAACCGTCTGCTATTTTCACTTGAATTCGTATTTGATATTTTTGCTTTAACTCAGTAAGAAGCTGCTCAACTCCCTCATGAAGACTCTTTCCTTCTAAATGAGCAGGACGCAAATGAAGCAATAATGCCCTCATTTCAGCCTGTGCCGTATTAGCCATTTTCTCCACTACCTTCACTTGCTCAACAGAAGAATCCTCTTTTTCCTCAAGGCTTTGTTTAATCGCTGCAGTCATCATGGAAATCGCAAATAATTGCTGACTAACAGCATCATGTAACTCCCGTGCTAATCGCTGCCTTTCCTCCGTAACAGCGGCTTTCTTCATTGAATCCTGCATACGAGCTCGTTCGGCTGATAAACGTTGCAAAGATGCTACTTGCTCCTCAATATGAGCCGCCATTCTGTTCATACGATCAGCTAGCTCTGACACTTCATCTTCACCACTTATTTCTGTTCGGTAAGCAAAAGTTCCCCTCTCATATTTCGCGGCAGCATGCACAAGTTGATCCATTCTTCTCCGCATCGGTAATGCTTGAAGATAGCCACTTACAATTCCTGTCATAATAATAACGGCAATACACAATACTAACACTGGAATACCTGCAAGTGAATAATCAATTAACAATAGAAAACCACGGCTGCTTTCATACGTAATCATAAAAATAAGGAAAAATGAAATAAGAAACATCGCAACTAAATTATGTCGAATGAACTGCCATTGAATACGCGCAAGCCGTTTTCTCATAGTGAACGCACCTTCACTTCCCCAATCGAGGTTGACAATATGAGCTTGACACGTCGAGAGGATTCTTTATATCCTTTCGTTGTAATACTTAAGTTCGGATTAATACCGCTATGCCGCTCATGAAGAACAGCTACTTCCCCTAGGATCGTGGAAGCTTGCACTGAAACAGCTAGGTCGTCAGGAATATAAATCTGAACTTCGCCAATCAACCCTTGAACAATAACAACCGTCTCACCTTCTGGTATAATAGCCCTTGATAAATCTAGACGAACTTCTCCTATACCGTTCCACACTGTCATATCTCTTAGTTCGAATGATTCACGATAATCAATCTCACCAATAATACTTCTACGAATAAGTGGCGCATCATCATGATAAGCGCTATGCTCCTGTCGTGGTTCTATTTCCTTCTGATCATTTTCATCCGTTTCCCATTTTGTTTCGTAAATGTTTTCTTGATTACCATTGTTGTTAGAGCGCAATAAACGAATCCCAAAATAAATTGCCACACCTGCAATGAAAAGGGAAAAGAAATTGATAGAAAAAATGAAATCAAACACAACTGTTAAAAAAATGATAAAAAATAGCAAACTTAAGAAGCGATGACCCTTTTGGTAAAAAAATATCGCCAACAATATAAAAATGAGCGGTCCAATTAAAGAACCAATTGAAAGATGAAAGGAATTAAACAGAAGATTTAATCCGATAATGGCAATAATAATTCCAATTAATGTTTGTTTCTTCATGAGAACCGCTCCTTTCCAACAATTTATTTAATTACAATATCTCCGGAGGTCGTAGTAACCGAGACTGGATATTCCCCCTCACCAATCTTACCAGAAATTTTACGATTGGAAAGCTGCTGATTTGACAAACTCGGTACAACCATTAAATCGCCAGAGGTCGTCTTTAATGATAAATCTGCATTCGCATTGGCCAAGTCTACAAGTACATCGCCTGAAATCGTTCGTAGTGCCGCTTCCTTATGCTCATTCTGAAATTCTGCCTGAATATCTCCTGAAGTCGTCTTGGCAACTAGAGCTCCCTGAATAGTTAGGATACCAATGTCTCCTGAAACTGTCTCAGCCTTCACTTCTTCTGCCAATATACTCTCTATTAAAATATCGCCAGAGGTCGTTTTGAAATCCGCTTCCGAGTCAATAGTAAGAGAATCAGCCTTTATATCACCTGATACCGTTTTTAGAACAATAGAATTTACGCTTGACGATTCACGCATGAGTATGTCACCTGAGACAGAATGAACTTCAATAGAATCCATATAATCTGCTGGAATTCTAGCAATTGCTTGCTCTTGCTGAAAAGAAAAATCAAATGATAGAAAGGCAAAGCGTTGTTCTCGTTTAACCTCTACTGTTAATGCACCATTTTGCACAGAAGAATACATATTCGTACTATTATGCTTATTTACTAACTCAACTTCAATATATGAGCTATCTGACTCTTCAATTTCCCAATCCACTGACACACCAGAAAGCTTCACCTGATTCAATTGATCCGTGGATTCCTGTAAATAGTCCCCTACCTCATCCTTGTTCATTGTTGACCACGCTGGCCAAACAGCAGACACAACGATGATTACACCAAAGATAATTAAAGCGATCCCCAATAAAGATTTCATGATAAGTCCCCCATTCACTTAAGAAAACCGCGCAGCGGCTATTCTTACATGCGATAAAGTCGTGAGGGAAGGAAAGAAAAATACTCCAATCCCCACACGACTGTACTCATAATCTCTGTTCGTTTAATTTAGCCTTTAATTGCTTTAACTCATCCATTACTAATTGATTTACCTGAAAGGTTTCGTGCTTATGCGTCTTCCCTTGGTGTCGTTCCATTTCCGTTATTCTCTCTTCCCATCGTTCAAATGGATCTTCCTGTATTTGCGAGCGACGGATGCCTTGCTTCTCCAACTGTTCAACATGGCGTTTTGATTCAACTGCTTCCATTCGTAATAACAGATCAAGCTTACGTTCCTTTAGCTTTTGATACTTCACAAGTAACTGCTCTAATTCAGCCTTTTGTTCAACAAGCTGCTCCTCATTACGCTCAAATAAAGCATCATAACGATTTTTCTGCTCATACGCATCATGCTTGTTGTTTAATAGCTTTTTTGCTAGTTCCTCATCCTCATTTTCTAAGGCGATTTTCGCTTGCTTTTCTCGCTTCGCAATTGTTTCCTTCAACTGCTCAGCATCCTTTCTTAACGTTTCAGAAAGCTCTTGCTTCTTTTTAATTAATTGTGTCATTCGTTTTATTTCTACATTCACATCTCGCATATATTGCTTCACCATTATAACAGGATCTTCCATCTTTTCTAACCCTTCATTTACATAAGCCTTAAAAAATTGCTGAACTCGCTTTGTCATATCCATCTTTAGCATCCTCCTACTATTTCTTTTCTAATAAGCGATCGATTTCTTCATCTAATGAATCATATGTTGATTTCGAGTAATCCAAGCTTTCCTCTTCCGCTTCCTCGTCCTTATTCATATCATTTTTTGTCATAAATTGATAACCAACATAAACTAAAAACCCACCAATTAATAAACTAATGACACCTCCTATGCCTCCGAATAAAAAGCTTATTCCCAGAACAACCAGAATAATGCTAGATAATGACCAGCGTCCATGCTCTTGGTAGCGGCAGTACCCCCAATACAACAGAGCAGCTCCAATTGCAAGTCCTAGCAATCCTCCAAGATGTATTCCAATCAAGCTTAGTAGCATACTTGCTCCAATAAAAATAAGTAAAAAACCGACAAACACTTTTCCTGTTATTTTCATTGCTATGTCCTCCTTCTTGAATCTACTCTTATCATACAGGACACTCGATTTACTGTAGCCACTCTCAAGATTGTTTTTCTCTCAGACTTTAGACTGAGAGAACACTCAGTCTCTTGTCCTTTCCGTGAACTTTCATGGATCATCCTATTTTTAATGAATAATTGCGATATAATAGACTGAGCTATAAGTATTCCACACGAATATCTCGTGGAAAGTTCCCATACTCCTAATAATAAATATCAGCTTTTTAATTATTTGATTTATAAAATCGATTTGTTTTAGAATACATTTAAATGAACGTTCGTTGTATAAATGAGGAGGTTTCATAATGGAAGTTTCAATCTGGCTCGCTTTTTTTGCTGGAATTATATCTTTTTTATCACCATGTATTTTCCCACTCGTACCAGCTTACTTAGCTCAATTAACTGGTACTTCAGTTACAGATAATCAAATTCAAG
Organism: Halalkalibacter sp. APA_J-10(15); assembly: GCF_023017105.1. Taxonomy (GTDB): domain Bacteria; phylum Bacillota; class Bacilli; order Bacillales; family Bacillaceae_D; genus Halalkalibacter. The sequence continues at coordinate 288,388 of NZ_JALKEV010000004.1, forward strand.
TAGATCGACGTTTTATTTTTTCACGTAGTATCGGCTTCATTATCGGATTTACAACGATTTTTTTAATGCTTGGTCTATCATCAACGTTCATTGGACAGCTCTATTCAGGGAATCGTCAATTGATTGAACAGCTCGGTGGGATTATTATTGCAGTATTTGGGTTACAAATGATGGGAATCATATCAATTCGTATGCTTATGAGTGAGAAACGGTTAAATGTAAAACCAAGGAAATCAAAGAGCTTTGCTAACTCGATTTTAATTGGCTTTTTGTTTGGTACAGGCTGGTCACCATGTATAGGACTTGTCCTTTCATCGATTCTTCTTCTTGCAAGCAGTTCAGAAACAATGATGACAGGAGTTTTTATGTTATTCGTCTATTCGATTGGTCTTGGAGTTCCATTTCTCCTCGTCTCTCTTATTTGGTCAAAATCACTTGATAAAGTACGCCGCTTAAACAAATGGCTCCCTAAAATTCAAAAAGGGAGTGGTGTTATTATGGTCATATTAGGAGTTCTATTATTCACCGGACAATACAGTACGATCTCGGCCTATTTAGCCAGGTTTGTCCCATTTGGAATCTAACTAAATTGAAACATATCCATTAAGCAACTTTAACGAACAGATTACGTCATCAGCCTTACGTTTGTTTTACGATTGATGGAAAAGCACTCCTTCAATCAATTTGGAATCAAGTGGCTTACTGTAATAATATCCTTGAAGGATGTCACACTTGGATTTTTTTAGAAATGCCACTTGTTCTTTCGTTTCAACTCCTTCCGCAATAACCTTCATCTTTAGATTATGGCCTAAAGCAATGATAGTAGTGATAATATCCCGATCATCATCTACTTGTATATCTTTCACAAAAGATTGATCTACCTTTAAATGATCAATAGGAAATCGTTTTAAATAGTTTAACGAACTGAATCCTGTTCCAAAGTCATCGATTGCAATCTTCACACCTAATTTCTTTAATTCTTTGAGAATGACGATTGCCGTATCGGCATGCATCGCCATCGATTCAGTAATTTCCAATTCAAGAAAGCATGGATCTAACTGTGTTTCCTTTAAAATAGCATCTATTTTTTCAATTAAGTCTGATTGATAAAATTGACGAATAGACAGGTTCACAGATACGACAATCGGGGATAACCCTTTTTGCTGCCACTCTTTATTTTGCTTACAAGCGGTTCTGATCACCCATTCTCCGATTGGTACGATAAGCCCCGTCTCCTCGGCTATCGGTATAAATTCATGAGGTGAAACAATTCCTAATTCATCGTTATGCCATCTAATAAGTGCTTCAACCCCATACAACTCATTTGTTTTCACAGCAATTTGAGGTTGGAAAAGTAACAGAAATTCTTGCCGTTCTAGTGCTTTGTACAATAAAGTCTCCAGCTTTAAATTGTTGTTCGTCATACCTCTAACATGATTCCCATAAATTTGAAAATGGTTTTTCCCTTGCCTTTTTGCATGGTACATCGCGTTGTCAGACTTTTTAATTAAAGCAAGAATGTCCTCTCCATGATGAGGAAAAAAACTTATGCCCATACTAGCCGTAACAACGGCTTCAACCCCATTTAAATTAACAGGCTTAGAAATAGTCTCGATCACATTCTTCGCAGCAGAAATGACCTCTTCCTCACTCGTATTCTTCAATAAAAGGATAAATTCGTCACCACCATAACGAAAAGCCTTTCCTATATCCTTTAACACTTTGCTTAATCGATTCGATACTTTTTTTAATAAAAGATCTCCTATTTCATGACCTAAATTATCATTAATGAATTTAAAGCGATCTAAATCCAAAAAACAAACAGCGACCATTTCACTATTTTCTTTTGCTTCTTTAAGAGCTTGGTCACCGTTCAAACGAAACAAGCGTTGATTCGGTAGCTTTGTTAACGCATCATGGAATGCTAAGTGATTCAATTTTTCTTCTATTTTTTTCTTTTCAGTTATGTTCTTACCAATGCAATGAATGCCAGTCAGCTTTTGATCAATATAAATTGGAATGATCGTAATATGGAAGTACACTCTTTCCCCTTTTTTATTGTAAATAGACGTTTCATATTGATGTGGAGTTCCTTCCAATGCTTTACTAAAATGATGAAGAGTCCTTTCCCTTTCCTCTGGTACAATAAGCGGTAAAAAAGACATTTCTAATAGCTCATCAGCCAAATAGCCGGTTAAGCGTTCAGTTGCCTTATTTACTTGTAGGAACCGTCCCTCTAAATCAAATGTTAAGATTGCATCTACATTAAATTCAAATAATGATTTATATCGTTGTTCACTTTCCTCCAAAAGCCTTTTCGTCCTATTTTGAAGAGTGACATCTCTTGCAATAGCAATAACACCTATGACTAGTTCGTTTAAAATAATCGGAACGGATGTAACACTTAAATCAATCCTTTGGTCAAACTTACTCATAATTGCACTTTCAAATTTCATCGTTTGACCTTGAATGTTTTTCTGAAAGGCGTCTATCGTTTCTTCTCGCTTATCAGGAGTTATAACTGTTTCATAAGACGTACCTATTAATTCACTCAACTTATACTTCAAAATAAACTCACCAGTAGGATTAAGATTCGTAAACGCTCCATTCTCATCTAACGAAAAGATAATATCTGGATTATAGTAGAACAATGAATCAAATTGTTTTATCGTTTTATCTAACAGTCGTTGCGTTTCTCCTGGCTTCCTATAATCTCGAACAGTGCACATGATGAAACTATGGCCTCCTGCCATTTTAATTATACGATGACTCACTACAACTGGAATTCGTTCCCCTTCTTTTGTTATATGCATAGACTCAATCGTAATTGGCTCTCCTTTTCGAATATCTTTAAGTTCTTTATAAACAAAATGCAAAGCACTAGGATCAATAATCTCTAATGGTGACAAGGATAATAGCTCCTTACGACTATACTTCAACAGCTTACAAGCTGCTTCATTTACTTCTACAAAACCTTCTATTTTTAATTCCTTGTTTAATGCAATAACAAAAATAGCATCATGAACGTTACGTAATACATCTATAAGTTCTTCCTTTCTCAAACGAGAATCCATGCGCACCCGATCTTCCTTATCAAATGTCATAAGAACAATCTCCCTCTATGTTGAACTTAGAATCATCATGACCAGTTTATATAGACTTCATTATATAATCATATGAAATGAGTTTATATACCCACTCTAAAATAACCATATATAAGTACAAAAACCGTAAAAAGCTCCTCACTTTTTACGGTTTCCCTCTGGATTCTTTCTTATCCTTTAACAATCTGATCCGATAACCATTCATCGCTGTTTCACCTAAAATCTCTAAAAAGCGATAATTAGCAGTTGCTCCAACAATGGCTCCAAATCCAGGGATAAGCTGTAGCATCTTAGGTAAATCAATATAATCGCGATAATCTAGTTGAAATGACTTCCAATCAACTTCTGCCAAATAGACATCCTTTGAAGGTAATTTCTCTTTTTCTTCTTCCCAATTCTCAATCCGCTCAAGTAACGCAGGTCGTTTTTCTTCACGAGCAAATGCGAGTTGAAATAAATATAGGACGAATAACCGCTCACGATAATCCCGAACATCATAGCCATAAGTTGAAGCTGTATCAAACAAAAATTTCATTTTAATACTTAATAACAGGGGAAAATCAACCATACCAAGTATAATGCCCCCAGCTCCTGTACCAGCCCCTTCAAGTGCCGCGGTTCGTTTATACGAAGTGAGAATTTCCTTGAAACTTTTATCACGTTCAGAAAGACTCAACCCTTGTTTAGGTTCTATTTTCGTTGTGTACTCTGACCCAATTAACGTAGCATGTGTCATATTTTTTATACTTGTGGTCACAAATGTATGCACCTTTTCTGGGATTAACCCATTAACCTTAGCCTGTAAACCTTTTGTATAACGCCCCATCATTGATTGACGCTTCGTCAGTTTTCGTTTCCATCGATCAAGTTCTTCGTAAACCGTTTCTTCATACACAGCGTGTCCCTCCTTTACGACTTTCTCCTTTTATGAATGAGTGTATGACTACCCATATAGCTATAGAACACACCGATCAGTAGGGCCGTAACCGTAATCAGCCACTCTGATGTAAGTAATAGAATGAATACTTGAGCGGCTGTTGCCCCTAATAATAAGCGAAAGCAAAGTTGCGTTAACGCCTGTCTCTTAACAGATTGTTCAATGGGATAGAGATCTACCCATAGGCTCGTATCATAATGATACCAAATCGTTGACAATTGCGTTGTAATCATATGCATAAATAACAGCATAATCGCCAGTTGTAACCAGCCAGTTGGTAAGACAGCCAATATGATCGCAAGAATAACAACTAACCGAATATAAATACCCGCATAATCATTTGCGCGTAGAAAAGTTCGAGTAAATAAATAGTGGTAGACAGACGGACTCGGTTTAATCGAATGTAAGAACCATTGTAAATAACGACGTTCACGGACTTTATTTTTCAATTGAGGAACATCCGTAAAAGCATTGGCAATTCGATAGAAAAAGGTCACCATTCCACGCTCAACATCTAATAAATGCTCCCACTTAATCGTTTGTTTGTTCGCTATTTTAGCAAAATAAAAACAGTAAAGGATCGCCATTAACGCTAGTAATGCAAGTATTAAAACCAAATCAGCTCCTGAGAAAAGCAAGTAAATAAAAGCAACATTAATAACTCCACGTAAAGCAAAATGAGAATGACGTTCTATTGCATGTTGGAACCTCTGCTCCTCAAAGCTTGTTAAGACATTCCAACCTTTTACGATAATTAGCATACCTATTATATAAATAATAGGACCTGCATAACTAGAATAATTCATATATAAAGGGGATAACAGAACAAATGCAACTAGAACGAATACACTTTGAATGGCATATGAATACCATTTACAAGCTTGAAAGTAACCAGATAGCTGTGATTCATATGGTAATAGAAACACTAGATCACCAGGCTTTACAAAAGTACGTACACCACTTCTAGTGAGTAAATGCCCAAACACGAGAACATACACCCATATTGCCGGGAAGTCCGCTGGAAGCCAATCTAAAAAGAGGCTATAATAATAACTTCCAATAATAATGAGAAAGTATACTGTAAATAGAAAGCCACTGTTTCCGATTAAACGTAAATAACGAATCGCTTCATTCCAGTAAACAGTCAGCCTTTCTCGCCACAAAGTTAATCCATCTTTCATACGCGTTCTTCCTTCGTCATTTCGATATAAATATCATCCAACGTTGCATTCTTCATCCCTGTTTGCTCTTGCATTTGCTGTAAAGTACCTTCAAGTAACACTTTCCCTTCATGTAACATAACAAACCGGTCACAATAACGTTCTGCTGTCGCCAGAATGTGAGTCGACATTAAGACCGCAGCCCCTTTGGTTTTCATCGTATCTAACCAGGTTAAAAACGATTGAATGCCAATTGGATCAAGTCCAACGATCGGCTCGTCTACGATGTAAACAGGTGGTTCAACTAAAAAAGCACTCATGATCATCACTTTTTGGCGCATTCCTTTTGAAAAGTGACTAGGAAACCAGTGTCTCATCTTTTCCATTCGAAATTCAGTTAATAATGTATTCGCACGTTCTTCAAACGTATCCATTTCAAGATCGTAAGCAAGTGCTGTCACTTCTAAATGCTCCCACAGCGTCAGTTCATCGTATAAAATTGGCGTTTCTGGAATATAAGCAAGTGAACGACGATATGTATGTAAATCATCTTGTAAAGTCATTCCATTCACATGAATTGTCCCTTGATCTGCTTGTAATAAACCCAGAATATGCTTAATAGTCGTGCTCTTCCCAGCCCCATTCAATCCAATTAATCCAACCATTTCAGCAGGCTCTACTGAAAATGAAATATGATGTAAAACAGGCTTTCGTGGGTGGTACCCTCCTGTTAAATCTTGAATTTGCAACCCTTTTGACATAGCGTCACCACTCCTTCCCTTCTATATTACCAAAAATGGACATATATTCTCTACTATCTTGACAAAGCTTTTGCTCTTTCGACTTGACCTCTAAGCAAGTAGTGTAGTCGCTATATCTTTTAAAATCTTGTAGTGAGTGGTTTCCTCGCCACAAGACGCGTAGCGAACGAAGCTATCGCCATATTTTTTTGATGCTTTTTGAACAGGTTTATATAGAAAGTAAGCCGAAAGATCACGCATCTTTTGGCTTACTTATTTAACCCTTTCTATAAAACAGGTGTAGGTGTCGGCTCAGGATATCCTTGTTGATACACGTCATCCACAATTTGACGAATCTCATCAACAGACAAACCTTGATCTGTTAATACCATTGACATGTGAGCAATTTCTAAGCACACTCCACATTTTGCTCCATGGTCGTCCCAAACAACTGATTCTTCTTCGCGCTCATAAATGAAGCAATCGTAAGTATGTCGATGACCGACGAACTCTCCGCACCCACAATAGCAAGGAATATGAACGAGTACATCCTCATAATGAACGGCTCGACTGTATATATCTGCAATCGTGTCTGAATAATGATCTAAAAATTGTGGTAATTCCTCTGCTGCTGTTTCTTCACGCAAATCTCCATTTATTTGATGACCGTTATGAGGAGAAGCCTTCTCTGTTTCTTCTCCATCAGTACACCCTAATAATAAGAACGCCAATGCGAATCCAATAAATATCTTCTTCATTCTATCACCTCTACGAACTCTTTCCTTCAGTATATCATTTCAAGTAGCAGACAAGTATAGCAATCCTGTGAAGCTTCACTTGCAACAGCGTCTTTAAGTCGGTATAGTGAAAGAAAAATATGGAAGGATGATCACAATGACGCACGATCCAAATTGTATTTTCTGCAAAATAATAAGAGGAGATATTCCTTCTTACAAATTGTATGAAGATGATCACGTCTACGCCTTTTTAGACATTAGCCAAGTAACGAAAGGACATACGTTGATCATTCCAAAAGAACATTACAAAGATGTATTTGAGTTACCAACTAACATCGCTAGTCACCTTTTCTCCGTTGTCCCTAAAATCGCTAACGGTTTAAAGCATGCTCTAAATCCAATAGGAATGAATATGATTAACAACAACGGTGAAAAAGCAGGACAAACCGTTTTCCATTATCACATTCACTTAATCCCCCGTTTTGGAAAAGGAGATGGCTACGGAGCTGTATGGAAAGACCATAGCTCTGAATATACACAAAATGAATTACAGCAAGCTGCAAAAGCCATTTCCACTTTTATAAAAAGCTAACGTTTGCACATTTTTTTTATGAAACTTTCGGAAAATACAAAAAACACAAAACATATTTCACTCTTTTTATGATAGGATAAGGTTAATGACGTACTATCATATTTAAGCTAAGGGAAAAAGGAGATGGATGAAAACATGGAAGCTGTTTACAATTTTAATGCTGGTCCTTCAGCATTACCTAAGGAAGTTCTTGAGCGTGCTCAGCAGGAACTAACAAATTTCTCCAATACAGGTATGTCCGTGATGGAATTAAGCCATAGAAGTAAAGAGTATGAGGCTGTTCATCAAGAAGCAATTGATCATTTGAAGGAGCTATTAAACATTCCTGATAACTATCAAATTCTCTTGCTTCAAGGTGGAGCAAGTCTACAATTTGCTATGATTCCATTACAGTTTTTAATTGAAGGGAAAATTGGAAATTACATTATAACAGGCTCATGGTCAGAGAAAGCGATAAAAGAAGCTAAATTAATTGGCGAAACGTTTATCGGTGGTTCAGCAAAAGAGAATCAGTTTCGCTCAATTCCTGACATTCAATCATTGCAATATAACGAAAATGATGCTTATGTTCATCTTACATCTAATAATACGATTTTCGGCACGCAATGGCATGAATTCCCAACGATCACTCATGCCCCGTTAATTGCTGATATGTCTAGTGATATCCTTTCACGTTCGCTTAATGTCGATCAATTTGGAATTATTTATGCAGGTGCTCAGAAGAACCTTGGACCATCTGGTGTAACAGTTGCGATTGTCCGCGAAGACTTATTAGAAGCAGATGTTTCGCATGTACCAACTATGCTTCAGTACAAAACTCACTCTAATGCGAATTCTCTTTATAACACACCACCGTCTTTTTCCATCTATGTGCTAAACCAAGTTCTAAGATGGGTGAAAGAGCAAGGTGGCGTCGAGATACTCGAGAAACGAAACGTAGCTAAAGCAAAGCTTATATACGATGCAATCGATGAAAGCAATGGTTTTTATAGAGGTCATGCTGAAGAAGCACGTTCGAATATGAATATTACCTTCAACCTTCCTAGCGAGGAACACAATAAAGCCTTCTTAGCAGAAGCAAAGGAACTAGGTTTTGTCGGTTTAAATGGTCACCGTTCTGTTGGCGGCTGTCGCGCTTCAACGTATAACGCTGTTCCAGTTGAAGCATGTGAAAAGCTTCGTGACTTCATGAAGTCATTCCAAGAAAAGTCATAAAGTACATGCTAGGTATCTTATAGGAGTGAACATCTCCAATAAGATACCTCCTTTTATAACATAAGTAAACAATAAATAACCATACAACCACTAATAAAAAATGTTATCACAATGTAACTAAATGAACGATAGAAAACCTTCTTACTTTCCTTTTTCTTTTCCTTTATAAGTCGAATACTTATGTATATAAGACTATAGGTTGTTAATAGAAAAATTGAAACAAACAATAACGTCAGCGCCTCCATCTGTTTTCCCTCCTTACCTATGTATATGAAGGGTGGAAAGGAAATAGACTATAGGCGAAAGACGTTCAGAAAATAGAAGGAGGGATAGAATGAACGTGAAGTCTTTATCAATCGGTCTAATTGCTGGTTCACTTATTGCAAGTGGTATCACACTATTCATCACACCGACGTCCGGTAAGGAATTACAAGCACGATACGCCAAACGATTAAAAGCCGGAAAAGGATCTTTTCAGCAACTAAAGCAACAATGCTCTGACACAACAGCCAAATTAAAACAAACCATTCACATTACAAAAGAACAAGGCCAAGAATTAGCCCATGAATCAAAAGAAATCATCGAGAACTATCGTCAGGATATCGAACCATCACTAGAACGATTGAAAAACGATATTAATAGTTTGCAACAGCAAGTAAATAACTTGAAAGATTGTGACTAAGCTGAACTTGCAAGAACAAATTAAATTTTCGAAAAGTTTGAAATAAACACATATTTACCTTTTCTTTTTCTATGAACCTTGTCATAATATAAGGAAGTTATATTGTGATAGAGATAAATAAGAAGCTAGGTTCTATTTTGGAGGAAGAGATCTATTCGTTAGGGGGAGGATTATGGAACAGTCGGCAGAAAGCTCCTTAAAACAGTCCGTTATTTTTAGTCACAAAGTTGCACAATTAAGTAAAGCATTGTGGAAGTCCGTAGAGAAAGATTGGCAAAGTTGGATTAAACCATTTGATTTAAATATTAATGAGCACCATATTTTATGGATTGCCTATCACCAGGACGGTGCATCGATTTCGGATATTGCGAAGTACGGAGTGATGCACGTGTCTACCGCCTTTAATTTTTCGAAAAAACTAGAAGATAGAGGCTTGCTGCTATTTTCAAAGAAGGAAAACGATAAACGAAATACGTATGTCCAATTAACAGAGGAAGGCAAGGCTCTCTTCCTTCAAACATTGGAATGCTATCAGCCTGATACGTATGGTGTCTTTCAAGGAGCTTTACCAATCAAAGGATTGTATGGTAAATTCCCTGAATTCTCTGAAATTATGAGTATTCTTCGTCATATTTACGGAAACGAGTTTATTGAAATGTTTGAAGAAACACTACAGAAATTTGATGAGAGTTTCTATGAAGAAGATGGTCAACTTCAATCAACCACAAAAGAAAATGAATATGTAACAGAAGGAGTTTAGCTTATTAAGCTAAGCTCTCAGCCTGTCGACTTTGTCGACAGGCTTTTTTGTTTAGTAGTCAGGGTTCGGCCCTCCGATCTCGCTACCGGGATGGGGGGCACGCTTTCCGCAGGCGGGCGTTGAACTAACCGGCTGCGCCGGTGGATTTCAACCTGCCCTTCCCTCCTGCAGGAGTCGACCCTCCCATCCCGTCCGCTTTTTCTAGTGGGAAAAAGGAATGTTGCTTCTCTTCAAAATAAAGACAGGTAATCAGTTTTTTTCTATAATATAAGTGAAAAAAGGACAGGG
>NZ_JALKEV010000048.1 GCF_023017105.1 Halalkalibacter sp. APA_J-10(15)
TTCCATACGTGTTTTCCAACGTTCATACTTGTCTTTTCGGTTCATGACAACACCCTTTTCTATTTGATAGAAAGAGTATCTCATAGCTTGGGTATTAGTAGAATGTGTGCGTTATTTGACGCTTACGGAAAGAAAAAAAGCCCGAGGAAACGACGGGTAGGTCGTCTCTCGGGCTTGGAAAAAAGAGTTGGAATGGGTGGGTTAGGGGTATCCCAACTCAAATGTTTTTTACAGATGACAAAACATTAATACATGGCTCAGGAGATTTTTACAAAGACACATCTACCGGCTTTTGTACCTTTTAATCTCGTTGACCGACCTAATGAGGAAACATCTTGAACTTTTAGCCAAGGCTGGTAATCTGCCCCACTGCCAGTTCCTCTACCTTCTTTAATCCACTTATCGACTTTAGATGTTCTTTTTCGTTTCGCCACAAAAACACCCCTTTAGACAATCGTATCCAAAGGGGTGAAACTTCGCAACTTTTTTATAAACATCGTGACTTTGTTTTAAACATCGCATCTTTTTTGCAAACGTCGCGACTTTATTTTAAACTTACAATTTTGTGTAGAGATAATAAAGTTGTTTAATTTTAACCCATCTAAAAAATATAATACCTGGATCTATGTCAAGATTCCGGACACCAAAAGATTAAGTTTTTTCTGCACAACAACCATTCATGGAGTGTTCCACATCCCAATCAGATTGTCAAAGTGAAAAGAGCCTTTGACAACCTGATTGGGAC